>JAWKRF010000031.1:0-96889 GCA_041389745.1 Polyangiaceae bacterium | reverse complement strand
AACTCCTCCGCGAGCTTGTCGATGATGCGCACGTCGAAGTCTTCGCCGCCGAGGTGCGTGTCACCGCCGGTAGCCTTCACATTGAACACGCCGCCGGAGATCTCGAGGATCGAGATGTCGAAGGTCCCGCCGCCGAGGTCGTAGACGGCGATGCGCTCGGAGGCCGTCTTGTCGAGCCCATACGCGAGCGCCGCGGCCGTCGGCTCGTTGATGATGCGCTTCACCTCGAGCCCCGCGATGCGCCCGGCGTCCTTGGTCGCTTGACGCTGGGCGTCGTCGAAATACGCGGGCACCGTGATCACGGCCTCGACCACGGGCTCCCCCACGAACGACTCGGCGATTTGCTTCATCGCGGTGAGCACGAAGCTCGACACCTCGGGCGGGGACATCGACTTGCCCTGTACCTTCACCCAGGCGTCACCGTTCTCGTGGCGGGCAACCTCATAGGAGACGATCTCGCGGTGGCGCGTCATGTCCGCGCTCTCGTACGCCTGCCCCATCAGGCGCTTCACCGCGTAGATGGTGTTCTCCGGGTTGGTCGTTGCCTGGCGCTTTGCAACCTGACCGACGAGTCGCTCGCCGCTGGCGGTGAAGGCGACGATGGAGGGCGTCGTGCGTGCACCATCGGCGTTGGGGATCACCCGGACCTCGGGTTCACCCGTCGCACTCACTCCTTCCAAGACCGCGACGCACGAGTTCGTGGTCCCTAAGTCGATACCGATGATCTTGCCCATGGGACGCGTGAGCATACCTGCCCGCTCGGACGGACTGGAGGGATATGGCTAGGTTTTTCGTTCCGGGCGGGCGCCGCTTGGCCGCTCACGCCAAACCGCGCGCTCGCCAGCCAGCGCCTGGAAACGCGAGCGACCAGCAGGAACGGCAAGGCGGAAAGCGCGGAACTCGTGCTCAGGGAGCCTTCGCCACCACGACCAGGGCGGGCCGGATCAAGCGCTCGCCCTGGCGATAACCCGCTTGAACCTCCGCAGCGACGCTGCCCGGAGGATGCTCGTCGGTCGGCATCTGCTGGATGGCCTCGTGGACGCTCGGATCGAAGGGCTTGCCGACCGACTCCACGCGCTCGATGCTCAGGCGGCCGAGGGTATCCGTGAACTGCTTCATCACCATCCGGATGCCGTCGGCGAGTGACTGCACCTCGGTCGCAGCCTCAGCGTGCTGAGCGGCGCGCTCGAGGTTGTCGAAGACGGGCAACAGCTCCTTGAGCAAGGAGTCGGTTCCGCGCTGCTCGGCGTCCACCAGCTCCTTGCGGGTCCGCTTGCGGAAGTTGTCGAAGTCGGCGGCGGTGCGGAGTAGCTGCTCCTTCAGGCGTTTGGCCTCGGCCTGCGCCGCCTCTAGCGGATCGACGGGCGCTTCGGAGTTCGCATCCGCGGGAGCCTCGACCACATCCTCTGCGGGAGCACTTTCGGGGGCTTCGGTCTTCTCGTTCTCGTCGCTCACGGGGCCGCTAATATAATCAACGGATCGGCTTTGCAAACGCGTGGCCGACGTTTCCGGTTTTCAGCCCGATGGACGAGCACCCGCCGGGGCGTCCGAGCACCGCGCCTGACGCAGCGCCGTCACCTCCCCCCCACTGGAGCGGGCGTCATCCAGCAGCGGCTCGGGAGGCGGCGCGAGCCAGATGTCTGGCGGCCGCGAAAAAGCCCAGAAACGTAGAGGACTGGCCAGGGGGAGGCGCTCCACGTGGCCGGGAATGGGCTCCGCTGCGTTGCCCCGGCCGTAGCTGATTCGCTCCAGCCAGAAGCAATGCTCGGGGCTGGCGGGGGCGTACAGGTGGCGCGCAGCGCCCTGCAGGGTCAGGTCCGCCTCGGCCACGATCTGGTCACCCGCCAGCGCGCGGAAATGCCGACGACCGGCCGGCAGGCGAAGCTGCGCCCCAGCTTCGGCGGACTCCTGGCTGGTGATGGGCACGTTCGCGACGACCTCGCCGTCGACTTCCAGGGTCAGCGGGTGCTCGGTCAGGTTCAGTACCTGGATCCGAGGTCGATGGACGGCGAAGGAGCCGACGCTGAGCAAGGCGGTCAAGAAGACCACGGCGACCATCCAGCGTCCGCCGAGAGCTGGCAGCGCCGCGTCCCAGACCCTGCTGGGCCGAGCGACGAGCCGGCTCAGCCGGCCGCTGTTCAGCTCGAGCAGCTGCTCCGGGCGAACGCCAGGCTTGCGCGCAGCGCAGAACCGCGACGTGCTCCGGATCTCGCGGGTCTGGCGGGCCGACGGCTGGCCCCGCGGCGCAGCGGCGACCAGTGCGACCGTGGTCGAGCAGATGCCAGCTCAGGGCACGCAGCCCGAGCAGCCCGCAGACGATTCCGCAAGGCAATACGAAGAGCCCCCAGCGACTGAACCAGGAGTTCACCGAGAGCTGCCAGTGCCCGGAGTCCGCCAGCCGCTCCAGCGCGAGCGGCAGCCCCAGCGCCATCGAGCCGCCGATCAGCAAGGCCGCCAGCAGCACGCTCAGCGAGCGCGTGCGCGAGACGGCTTCATGGGTCAGGCAGCGATCGCACAGCGGCACGATCAGGACCCCGGAGTGATCTGCGAGGTCGAGCTTGCGAGAGGCGCTCGCGGGCGCGCAGCAACACGCGCAGAGCGAGGGCAACCGGAGCGACGAGAGCAGCATCGCCGCGTCGCGGGTCGCCTCTCGGGCCTCGGCGGTGAGCAGACCGAGCTCCACCGCCTCCGCCGGCGACGCGACGGGGGTGTCCGCGGCGCTGACGGACGTCAGGCTGGCGCCCGCCGCGACCTCCGTGGAGGCTCCCCCATCGTTCTCTTCAGTCTTCAACGTCGATTGCTCACGGCCGGGGCTTCACGTCTGCCACACAACCCGGGCGGGCGAGTAAACGATAGCCACAAAGCGCACGCCAGCGCGCTCTCCCCCCCCAAAGAAAAACGCTGAGCGCCAGGTGGGAGGTGCCGGCGCTGCCGCGTTTCGGGTACGCTCTAACGTTACGCATGCGTGGGGGGAACGCATTGCCCCAGGTCGGGGACAAGTACCGGCTGCTCGAGCAGATCGGTTCAGGGGGGATGAGCGTGGTGTACCGGGCGGAGCACCTGCTGATCGGGCGCGAGGTTGCGCTCAAGCTGCTGCTGCCGGAGCGCGCCGGGGATCGAGCGCTGGGCGCACGCCTGATGCGCGAGGCCCGTGCGCTGGGCAAGCTCCACCACCCCGGTGTGGCCCAGGTGATGGACGCCGGGGTCTGCGAGATGGGGCCGTACCTGGTGATGGAGCTGCTGGACGGCGTCACCCTGAATCAGTTCATCCGTCGCACGCGGCTCACCACCGACGCGGCGCTGGGCGTCGTGGTGCGGGTGCTGGACGCGCTCAGCGCGGCGCATGACGTCGGCATCGTGCACCGCGACCTGAAGCCAGAGAACGTCTTCCTCTCCCTCGACGACGCGAACAAGCCTTGCATCAAGCTGCTCGACTTCGGCATCGCGAAGTCTCTGGAGGACGGCGGCGACACTGACGCGCGCACCAGCACCGGCATGATCCTTGGCACCCCTGATTACTTGAGCCCCGAGCAGGCCACGGGAGATCAGTGGGTGGACGCACGCAGTGACGTGTTCAGCGCCGGAGTGATGCTCTACGAGCTTCTGACGGGCGAACGCCCCTTTCAAGCTGCGTCCGCCGTCGCGACGGCCTACCGCATCGCCCACGCCGAGCCAGAACCACTGAGCCAGCGCAAGCTGCCTCGCGGCCCAGCTCTGGACGCGCTCCTCGCGCGAGCCATGGCCAAGGATCGAGAGCGGCGCTACACCAGCGCCCACGATTTCCGCAAGGATCTAGTCGCCCTGATCGAGGACTCGGACGCCATGGATGTCGAGCTCACTGGCAGCCTCCGGCTGCGCCAGAGCCAGCGGGTCGCGGCGCGAGAACGCCACTCTCCCGAGCCCCAGAGCCCGACCGTACGACTGGACGAGGAGGTGCAGCGGCATCGCGCGTTGCGCTCGAGTCACCCCGCTCGAGATCGAGCGTCGACGCCGAGCGAGCTGATACGAGCGGAGCGGGTGCTGAGCGGCGCGCCGGGGCCCGCGCCGAGAGACGTCGACAGCACGCTGCAGAGCCCCCGGCAACCCGGCTGGTCGGCTCGACCGCGCCCCACGGCGGCTTGCCCGTTTCACGTGCGGGGAGCGGTGATTCAGGCCATCGACCGCTACGTTGCGCAGAACTTTGCGCCCTGGATGCACCGCCGCGTACTCGACCGGGTACCACCAGACACGCGAGCCGAGCTGGAAGATCAGACTCTCCAGGCCATCGTTTATTACCCCATGGATATGGCGACGAGCTATCTCACGATCGCCACCGATGAGCTGTACGGCGGCAACCCGGCGTGGTGCCGCCAGGCGGGTGAGAGCTCCGTGACCGCTAGTCTGGGCCCGATGCTGCGCTCGGCGCTGAGGCTCGCGCCGCTGGTGGTGGTGATGAGGCGGCTGTGCACGGCCTGCAAGTCCCTGCTCGACTTCGGCGAGTGGCGCTTCGACCCGCACGAGGGCGAGCTCAGCATCGAGTCCTTCGAGCCTGCGCCAATGGGGCTTCGGCTGTGGCTGGTGGGCGTGCTGAACGGCGGGCTGCGGCAGGCCTGCCCCAGCGCGCGTCTGGAGATTCGTCGCGGGGAGCAGAGCTTCGGGCGGCGCCTGGTGGTGGTAGCGCAGGAGCGATCCCGGGGCGACTGAGCGCGCCCCGATCAGACTTTACCTCATGGATAAACGGGCCGGCCGCGCCCCGGCATTGGCTCACCGGGCAAGCCAGGAGTCCAGAGCAGGCGGTGAAGCGCCGAGGACCGCGCGCGGCGCCAGGCTCCGGGCGTCGACACGGGCGAGCGGCGCGGCAACTCCAGGCGTGCGGCCGCATCTCACGACAGCGCGCTGAACGTCGCTCCTCACGCAACCGATCGGCTGCTGCGTCCGATCAACTCTGGCCAGGGCCGCGCGCCTGGGGTACGGCCCTGAGGCGCCGTCTCGACTCCCGAGCCTCGAGGCGGTCCAGCAGACTCGAGATGACCGAACTGAACTCCCCTCAGCAGCTCGCCGTCGCCCACGAGAGCGGCCCCCTGCTGGTCTTCGCCGGCGCAGGCAGCGGCAAGACCCGCGTCATCACGTTTCGCGTCGCGAACCTGCTCGCGCTGCACCAGGTGCCCCCCTACCGTATCCTCGCGGTGACGTTCACGAACAAGGCCGCCGGCGAGCTGAAGGAGCGCCTCGCCAGGCTCGCCGGAGAGGCCATCGTGCGCGATCTGTGGGTCGGCACGTTTCACTCCATCTGCGTGCGTCTGCTGCGTCGGTATCACGAGCAAGTCGGGCTCTCGCGACACTTCCTGATCTACGACGACAGCGATCAGAAGGCGCTGCTCGGCCGCATCATCAAGGCCGAGAAGCTGAGCGACCGCGAGTATCCGCCGCGGGTCGTGCTGAGCCGTATCCACGTCCACAAGCGCGAGGGCCGCGGCCCCGACGACATCAAGCTCACGCCGAACTTCGACGGCAACATGGTGGAGCTGTATCGCAAGTATCAGCAAGCGCTGCGCGCGGCGGACGCCGTCGACTTCGAGGATCTGCTCGTGCTGGGGACGCAGCTCGCGGAGAGCGACTCCCCGGCCGGGCGTGACCTGCGCCAGCGCTTCGATCACGTGCTGGTCGACGAGTTTCAGGACACGAACCAGATCCAGTATCGCCTGGTGCGCGCCCTGGCGGCCAGCACCCAGAACCTCTGCGTCGTCGGAGACGACGATCAGTCCATCTACAGCTGGCGCGGGGCCGATGTGCGCAACATCCGTGGTTTCCGCAAGGATTTCCCAGGGGCCCAGGTGGTCAAGCTGGAGCAGAACTACCGCTCGTCGGCCAACATCGTCGCCGCGGCGCTGGGCGTGATCGAGCGCGCCCTCGAGCGGGAGCCGAAGCAGCTGTTCACCCAGCAGCCCGCTGGCGACCCCGTGCGTATCCGCGGCGTGCTGGACGAGAAGGAAGAGGCGCGCTCGGTCGTGATGGGGATCGCCACCGAGCTGCAGCAGGGCACCGACGCGAGGGAGATCGCGATCTTCTATCGCACCCACGCGCAATCCCGCGTGCTGGAGGGGGAGCTCCGGGCGCGCAACATCAGCTACCAGATCATCGGCGGTACGAAGTTCTTCGACCGCGCCGAGGTCAAGGATCTCCTGAGCTATCTGCGACTGATCATGAACCCGAGGAGCGACGCCGACCTGCTCCGGGTGGTGAACACGCCCACCCGCGGCATCGGCAACAAGACGCTCGAGGCGCTGATGGACGTGGCGCGCGATCTCGGAGTCAGCCTCTTCGACGCCATCAGGAGCCCAGCCCTGGAGAAGAAGCTGAGCAAGCGCGCTTGCCAGGCCTTGCTACGCTTTCACGAGCTGATCGTTGGATTCCGCGCAGAAATGGACCAGCTGCACGCCGACGAGCTGGCCGAGCAGGTGCTCGAGCGCAGCGGCTACGTGGAGGCCCTGAAGAAGCAGGACACCGCCGAAGCCGACGCGCGCCTCGAGAACCTGCAAGAGACCGTGGGCTCGATCCGGGAGTACCTGCTCGAGGCGGAGCACCTCGGACAGGAGCCGACGCTCGAGGCCTACCTCGAGCGCGTGGCGCTGATCGCCGACGTGGATAGCATGCAAGATCAGGCGCCCAGCGTGGTGCTGATGACGGTGCACGCCGCCAAGGGCCTCGAGTTCGAGGTCGTCTACCTGACGGGCATGGAAGAAGGTGTCTTCCCCTACCGCGGCATGGACGGCGATCGGGACGAGCTGGAAGAGGAGCGCAGGCTGGCCTACGTCGCGCTCACCCGCGCCAGGCGAAGCCTCACCCTCACCCACGCCTCTCAGCGCATGCTCTTCGGTCGCACCGAGCCTCGCAGCCCAAGCCGTTTCCTCTCGGATATACCAAAGGAGGTCGCCGAGGAGCAAGGGCTCGGCAGGCGCTTCGGGGTGAACTCCCTGGGCGGCTACTCCGGGCGGGTGGATCCCTACGCCCGGCGCCAGGACTACGACGATTTCAACCAGGACGTGGACTACGCCGGGACGACGGCGCGCGGGCGCATGGTCTCGCGATCCCACGCGCAGCCCCGAGGTTCGGGGGGGAGGAGCTCCTGGCAGGAAGTGCGGAGCCGGATGCTGGGCACCGCAGCCGGAGAGCCCGCGGCGGAGTCGAGCGACGAAGGACGCTGGGTGGACACCGAGGCCTTCGACGACGTCGGCGATGAAGCCATGGACCTGCGCTGGATGCGGCCAGGAGCGCGCGTCTATCACGAACGCTTCGGCAAGGGCGTGATCCGCGAGGTCAAGCCAGAGACACCGCCGCGCATCGTCGCGGACTTCGGCGGCTTCGGTGTGCGCACGGTGCTCGCCACCAAGCTGAACCGTACCGCGCGCTGAACGAGCTGCCCGGCGCGACCCTCACCCCCCGAACTCCTTGCCCTGCATCGCGCTGAGTAGCCAGCGCTGGAAGTGGTGTACACCGCGCTCCCGCTTCGGCGAGAAGCGGCCGCGGGAGTAGGCGCTCGAGCGCACCCCGCGCTGCACCTGTTCGACGATCGCCTCGTCCTCGAGCTCGACGCGATGCAGATCGGCGCCCGCACCGACTCCGAACCTCGAGTCGTCCCAGACATGTACCAGGTAGTGGACGACGCTGGACTCGGGTCCCGAGGGCTCGACCAGGTTCACGCTGAGTCCCCACGGGTAGAAGTTGAGCATCAACCCCGGGAAGAGCTGCACGTAGTAGCCGGCGACGCGCCCCGCGGAATGACCGTGGTCCGGGTCATCGGGCTGCAGCGCGAAGCAGGCCGCGTCCGGTTGCCTCGCGTCGGCGAAGCCGACCTGCAGCGAACCCGCCTCGAATAATTCCGTACGGTAACTATCGAAGTCGAGCGCCTGGTTCAGCGCCGGGTGCACGAAGGGGATGTGGAAGCCCTCCAGGTAGTTGTCGCAGTAGAGCGCCCAGTTCGCGCGTAGCTCGTAGCGTCGCTCGAAGCACAGCCTCGCGCGCCGCGACTCGAACGCCTCGAGCATGCTCCGGTAGACGCTGCCCAGGCGCCGGGCGAGCCAGCCGAGGCCCGCGTCGAGGTCGACCAATGGAGCCTCGGAGAGACAGGTACCCACGAGCGGCCCCAGGCGCCGCACGGGGTAGCTCCTGAGGTGATCGCTCTCCCCGGGGAAACCCACCACGCCTTCGAACTCCGGCATGTGCTGACAGCGCCCGCCGAGACCGAAGCGGCGGCCGTGATAGGGACAGCGCAGGCTCTGCAGGTCACCCGCTCGCGTCACCAGGAGCGCGCCGCGATGGGTGCAGACGTTCGACAGACAGCGCAGCTCACCGTCCTCGATCCACAGCAGCGGCTCGCGCAGCACCCCTGGCAGCGGGCTCCAGGGCTCCACCCGGGCTGAAGGCGCACTGCGAAACAGCCAGGCCCTCGGCCACACGCCGCTCAGCTGTCGCTGCCAGTACACCGAGTCCGTGTACGCGACGCCCGGCAGCGTCGCGGCGTGCTCGATCCTCGGATCGATCGAGAGCTCATCGGGGTCCAGGTTCATGCGCGGCCTCGACTCTCCCCCGTCTCGAGCGCACCCGCAATCAGGTGAGCGACCCGCAGAGGCTCGGGGAGCGAGCCGTGGAGCGTCGAGCTCTGGAGCCACTGCGCCGCGCGGCTCCGCGTGAGCCCGACGCGCTGCACGAACACGCCACGCAGCGGCTCCATGGGCCCCGCCGCATCGATCAGCTCCCACTTGCGTTCGCCCCCGGGCAGCTTGCGAACCGCCGCGCGGATCTGCGCCATGCGCGGCTGGCGCCGCGCCACCACCATCACCGGCAAGCCCGTCAGCGCATGCAAGCCGTGGACGTCGACCACGTTGAAGCCGGCGAGGGCGATCCCCTGCAACAGGATCCCCCCCACGTGGCCGTGGTAGTGCGAGTCGAGCAGCAGGCGAGCGATGCGCTCGCTGGAGTTGCGGCCGTCCCGGCGGACTGCCCCGACCAAGACACCATCGAGGCGCGTTCCGGCGAAGACCGTGCCCACGATCCGCACATCTCCACGGAAACGCTCGCCTGCCACCGAGTGAGGAAACGGACAGTCGTCGACGCCGAGCAGATTCACGGTGCCGCAGCCTAGCAAGCAGGTGGCGAGGCATCGACGCCTCGCCCAGAGCGTGGCGCCGGCGCCACGTCCGGCGGGGTCGCGCGGGGAAGATCGCGTGAAATCCGCGGTCCAGGGCCGGATCCACGCAGGCACGTCGCTTGCTGGAGTGCACCTCACCATGACGACCCACCGCCTGCTCCAGCCCGCAACGCTCCGCCTGGTGGCGCTCACGAGCGCCTTCGCCCTCGCCCTCGGCGCCTGCGGCGGCAGTGAAGATGGGAGCGGCGCGAGCAGCGGCGGCTCCGGCAACGCTGGCTCGGGCGCCAGCGGGGGCTCGGGCAACGGCGGCTCGGGTGCCGGCGGCTCGGGCGCCACGGGAGGCCAGGGCGGCGGGGACGGCTGGCAGCTCCTGGTCTCTGGTGACTGGAGCATGGACCCAGGAGACGAAGGCTACGTCTGCGTGCGCTACACGCTGCCCGAGGACATGTATGTCAGCGGCTTCCGCCCCATCGCGCCCTTCGGCACGCATCACACCGTGCTCAGCGTCGAGGACGACGGCAAGCCTGACGGCCAGTACGACTGCACCGGCGGCATGAACGGGCCTCGCATGCTCTATGGCTCCGGAGTGGGCACCGACCCGCTGCAGTTCCCCGCTGGCGTCGCCGTCAAGATTTCCGCAGGGGAACAGATCAACCTGAACCTGCATCTCTTCAACGCGACTCCCGACACCATCAGCGGCACCAGCGCGATCGAGGTCCTCCCAGTGGACGCCAGCGAGGTGCAGCACGAGGCGATCGCCGTGCTGGCCGGCAAGGATCAGGGTCTGTTCGTCGACACCGGTGAGACCACCGAGACCGGGCTCTGCACGGCGCCGATCGCGGTCAATGTGTTCGCGGTGATGCCGCACATGCACACCCTCGGCTCCCACATGAAGGTCGCGAGCCTTGGCAGCAACCCGAGCACCCTGCTCGACACCGACTACGATTTCGAGGAGCAGCGGTTCCGCCTCGTGGACCCACCGGCCAAGCTCCAGAAGGGCGACCAGCTCCAGGTCGACTGCACGTACATCAACGACACTGGAGACGCCGTCCACTACGGCGAGAGCACCCTCGACGAGATGTGCTACGCGGGCACCTACATCTACGCGGAGGATCCCACGATCAAGCTGCAGACGAGCGGCGTGACCTGCACCAAGTAGAGGTCACTCCAACCGCGCGTCCCCGACCAGCTGGGAGCGCTGCCGGCACCTCGACGGATCGACGAGGAGCCCCGTCACCCGCAGCATATTGCAGCCTGGGAGCGCCTTTCGCCTCTCGAGAAGCCGGGCTCGCTGGGACTCTGCGCGAATAAACAACGGTTTCGCGGACATGTACTGGGGAACGCCACCGATTGACCGGCCAGCGGGCCAAAGTCTAGACTTGCAGCATGACGCGGGTCGAGATGAGGGCTTGGGGGCGAGGTCGCGCGCTCTGGGGGGTGGCCTACGGGCTGCTCGGGTTGGCGGCGGTGAGCTGCGGCGGGGACTCCGCATCAGGCTCCGAAGGGGTCGCAGGCAGTGCGGGCGCTGGCGCTTCCGCAGGGAATTCAGGCGCGGGAGCGGCGGGCACCAGCGGCGCGACCGGAGGCAGCGGAGGTGGACTCGGCGGCAACGCTGGTGTGGGAGGCAACGCTGGTGTGGGAGGCAACGCTGGTGTCAGCGGCGCCGCTGGCGTCGGCGCGAGCGCCGGAGCTGGAGCCACGGCTGGCAACGGAGGGGTCGCCGGGAGCTCGACCGGGGGCGCTGGTGGCAGCGGCGGACTCGCTGGTGCTGGTGGCACCAGCGGAGGATCGGCAGGCTCGCCCAGCTTCAGCGGCGTGAGCTGCGCCACACCGGCGCCGCCCGGAGCGGCAGCGCCTCCCCCACCCAAGACCTACTCCGGCACCTGTCCGACGCTGGTCAGCGGCCGCAACACGATCAGCAGCGGCGGCAAGGATCGGGAGTTCCTGCTTATTTTCCCCGAGGATATACAACCCGGAGAGCAGCTCCCGGTGGCCTTCCTCTGGCACTGGCTGAACGCGAGCGCGAACAGCTTCGCCACCAAGGGCGAAGTGCAGGCCGCCGCGAACCAGCAGCGCTTCATCGCGGTCATCCCCGAGGCCGACGACAACGCCCTGAACGTCTTCACCTGGCCCTACACCGTGGCCACCCCGGACGCCGCCATACAGACGGAGCTCGGCCTGTTCGACGACCTCCTGAGCTGTGTCTCCCAGGAGTTCGACACCAACCTGAGCTGCGTGAGCAGCATCGGCGTCAGCGCCGGTGCCCTGTGGACCGTGGTGCTCACCGGCAACCGCTCCGAGTACCTGTCGAGCGCCATCGTGCTCTCGGGTGGCACCGACGTGCCCCAGGTGAAGTCCTACGTGAAGCCCGCGCGCAAGCTGCCCGAGCTGGTGCTCTGGGGGGGCTCGTCCGACATGTGCGTGACGATCAACTTCCAGACCGCGAGTCACAACCTGGAGCAACACCTGGGTGATGACGGCCACTTCATGCTCGAGTGCGTCCACAACTGCGCGCACACGGAGCCGCCGTTCGACCCCCCAGCTGGAGGCTCCAAGTACACGGGCCTCTGGCAGTTCTGGCTCGATCACCCCTACTGGCTCCCGGCCGGACAGAGCCCGTACCTCAGCGACGGCATCCCCGCGGCGACCCCGGAGTGGTGCGCCATCGGCGCGGGCAACGCGACCCAGCGCACCGGCATGTGCGAGCCCGCGAGCTGCCCGTTCTGAGCCCTCACGGCTGACCCCCGGCGCGCCGGGGACCGCCTGGCTTTGCGCGAGCGGGCGCTCCGCCTATCGTTACCCGATGCAGGCGGCGGCTTCTCCCTTCGGGCGCTACGTGCTCAAGGCGCGCATCGCCCGCGGCGGCATGGGCGAGGTCTTCCTGGCGAGCGCCGTGGGCGCGGATGGCTTCGAGAAGCGCGTCGTGGTGAAGCGCGTCCTGCCGAGCCTCGCCGGCAGTCGCGGCTTCGAGCAGCTGTTCGCCGCCGAGGCGCGCCTGATGACGCGCCTCGAGCACCCCAACATCGTCCAGGTCTTCGACTACGGGCGGGGCAGCCTCGGCGACGCCTTCCTGGTGATGGAGCTGGTGGACGGCGCCGACCTGCGTAGCTTCCAGAAGGCCTGGCGCGAGCGCCACGGAGAGTTTCCTCTCGGATATGCGAGCTTCATCATGCAGCAGGTGCTGCGAGGCCTGGAGTTCGCGCACTCGAAGGTCGAGCTCGTGCACCGCGACGTCAGCCCTGGCAACGTGCTGCTCTCCCGACTGGGTGAGGTGAAGGTCGCTGACTTCGGCGTCGCCCAGGTCGAGCTGGTCGACGGCGTCGAGCTGGTCGGAAAGGCCGCCTACGTCTCGCCGGAGCAAGTGAGCGGCGGCGAGGTCGATCTGAAGAGCGATCTGTTCGCCGTCGGCGTCATGCTCTACGAGCTGGTCACCGGGGAGCTACCCTACGACGGGCGCGAGCGCAGTCGACCGCCGCGGCCGCCGGCAGGTATCCGCAAGGATCTACCTCAGGCGTTCGAAGCGCTGATCTTGCGCTGTCTGGCGCCGGACCCCGACGAGCGACCGGTCAGCGCCCGAGAGGTGTCCCGGGAGCTCGGCCGCCTGGGCATCGCCGTCGTGCAGCCGGACGAGCTGGGCGACGCCGTCGGCGAGCTGTTTCCCGACGAGATCCGCGGAGAGACTCTGCTGGGGCGCGGACCGCAGGGGGAGCAGCCGCTGACGGAGCTGCGGCGCGGGGAGAAGGGCCTGGACTGGGCACCCGATGCGCTGTCCGTGGTGCGCCGGACCGGCGCCATCGACACGGATTGGAAGACGGAGGCCCTCGACGACGACCCGGCGCCTCGGCCAGCAGAGCCGAGGAGCGACTCGAGCGACTCGACCGACTCGTCCCCTCACCCCCGCACGATCCTCCAGGAACGCGTGGAAACTGAATCCCCACGGCAACTGAAATCGCGAAGGCCGCTGCTCCTGGGTCTGGGGGTGAGCGTGATCTTGCTCGGCGCCTTCGCCGTCGTCTACCTGACGCGCGCGCCGGAGCCGCGAGAGACGCCCGGAGAGGCGACCTCCGCGCCTGCCAGCGCGAGCGCGCTCGCCTCGAGTCTCCCCGAGACCCCAGCACGGAGCTCGACGCTCGCCTCCGCGAGCGCCACCCCACCTCCTGCGCCGGCTGGAGCGGCGGCGGACCGTCTCGCGGCGGGGACCAGTGCTGCGGCGAACGCTACCTCCCCAGGTCCCGCGAGCAGCACGAAGCAGCCGACGGACGCGGTGACCTGCAGCGGATCCATACAGATCTTTTCGAACGGCAGCTGGTTGGTGAGCGGCGGTCCGAGGGCGGTCCAGTCGCCGGGTCGCTACGTGTGGCCCTGCGGGCGCTACGACGTCTCCGCGGTGTCGCGCATGGACAGCAGCCTGCGCAAGGCGGGCAGCGTGCTGATCCGCGACGGCAAGACTTCGACCCTCGACCTTCGCTGACGGGGCCGAGACGTGGCCCGACAAACTCACTAGACTGTCACGAGGCGCGGGTGGACGAGACGGCGTGTACGCAGGTGGTGATGCAAGACGGACAGGTGGTGATGCGCCTGCCCCGTTTCCGCGTGCGCGTGCTGGAAGGCGCCGACGCAGGCGCGTTCGCCGAGGCGAAGGCCGGGCGCCTCGTGGTGGGGAGCAGCAGCCAGTGCGATCTGAGGCTGAACGATCGCGCCGTCAGTAGATTCCACGCAGAATTCACGGCGACGGCGAGCGGCATCGCGCTCGAGGACCTCGGCTCGACGAACGGCACGCGCATCGGGAGCGTGCGGATCGAGCGCGCGACGCTCCCTGCAGATGTCGAGCTCGGTGTTGGTCGAACCCGACTGCTGCTCGAGCTCGGGGACAGCCACGAGGAGCTACGAGGCGGACGCAGCCGCTTCGGCGAGTTGCTCGGCAGCTCTCCCGCCATGCAGAGCGTGTACTCGCTGCTGGAGAAGGCAGCGCCGACGGACGTCCCGGTGCTCTTGCTTGGGGAGAGCGGCACCGGAAAGGAGCTGGCCGCGCGCGCCGTCCACGACGCGAGTTCGCGCGCCGCCGGAGCGTTCGAGGTCGTGGACTGCGGCGGTCTCCCGCCGACGCTGATCGAGAGCGAGCTGTTCGGACACGAGAAGGGCGCCTTCACCCACGCCATCAGCGCGCGCGCGGGCGCCTTCGAGCGCGCCCACGGTGGCACCCTGTTCCTGGACGAGCTCGGAGAGCTTCCGCTCGAGGTGCAGCCGAAGCTGCTGAGAGCCCTGGGCGAAGGCGAGGTGCGGCGGGTCGGCGGCGCGCGCCGGGAGCGCGTCGACGTGCGTATCGTCGCCGCCACCAACCGCGACCTGCGCAGCGAGGTGAACCTGGGCTCTTTTCGTGCGGATCTATACTACCGGATCGCGGTCATGGAGGTCCGGCTGCCGCCGCTCCGCGACCGCAGCGAAGACATCCCCGAGCTCGCTCGCCACCTGCTCGAGCGCATCGCTCGAGAGCGCCGCCTGAGCCAAGTCATCGAGCCCGGCGCGGAGCTGCTCAGCGCGCTGCAGAAGCAGCGCTGGGAAGGCAACGTACGCGAGCTGCGCAACTACCTCGAGCAGCTGGCGGTGCTCCAGGTACCGCCGCCGATGCGCGAGGCGCCGAACGCTGACGAGGCGCTGGGTGAGTTCGATGACCTGCTCCGCCGTCCCTGGCGCGAGGCCAAGCAGGAGCTGGTGGAGCGCTTCGAGCGTCAGTACCTCGAGGCCGCGCTGCAGGCGAGCGACGGCAACGTGGCGCAGGCGGCGCGCCACGCCGGAGTGGATCGGGGCACGCTGTTTCGCAGCATCCGGCGCCTGGGCCTGCGCGGGGACGACTGAGCCGTGTGGAAACGTGGTCTGCGCCGGCGCTTGCCGAGGTGGAGCCTCCTGTGCGTCGGCGCGGCGCTCGCGGCTCAGGCCAGCGTGGGCTGCGAGCCAGAGCCACTGGCAGTGCGGATCACCCGCGGCGGGGCGCAGCGTATCTTGCAGAGCTGCGAGCCTGCCATGGACGCTTGCCCCACCCATCAGGAGCTGAACCCGGTGACTCGGGCGCTCGATGGCACCTCCCTGGAGCTCGCGTTGGTCACCAGCGACGGCGAGGTGAAGAAGCGCTCGAGCTGCGTGCGCACGGCGCTCTCGTCTCAGCCGACGGAGCTCGCCACGCTGCTCAACGACGCCCTCGACCGCGCCATGCCCGAGGGCATCACCTTCACCGACTTCGAGCAGGAGAGCGACGCCACGCTGGTGGCGCTGCTCTACTCGACCGCGGCCGACAGGGTGAGCTGCGACGCGGATCAGCTCGTCGGTTGCTCGACGTTCGGGCTCGTGGCGGCCGGCTCCAGCAGCTACGACGTGCAGTGCTCCGCGTGCGCTGGTGGGACGCGCACGGGCAGCGGCTGCCAGGCGAGCGGCGAGTGCGTGTTCGGCGTCTGCGACTTCCAGTGCGCGCTGGATATCTGCCTCAGCATCGCGGAGAGGTAGGCCCGGCCGACCTGCGTCCCTCCGAGCAGCGCTCAGTCGCAGCCGCGCGGCGGGCAGAAGCGCAGGTCGCGTTCGCTGCGCGCCACGGCGATCGTCGCCACGGTGCCGCCCACGACGACTGCGCCCGCCAGGGGCCACACGTACCACGGAACGCCGGTTTCCTCACGGCAAGACTCTCCGAGCACGCGACAGGCCAACGCCTCCAGGTCTCGTGCGCGACCCTGGCTGCGGCGAACACGCTTGCCCGAGGCGGCGTCCCACAGGCTGAGCTCGACGCGACGCCGGGGCAGGTGCTTCAGCTCGAGCAGCTCCTCTGCGCGCGACCAGAGCGCCAGCGCGAACTGCTTCTCGAGCGCCGAAGCCGGCTGTGGCTCCCCCGTGGCGAGCTGATCCGCCAGCGTCGTGCGCCGGGCGACATCGAGGCTCAGCTGGACGCGCCCCGACGGTTGCAGCAGCACCCGCTCGGTCATCGGCTCGAAGCGGAAGCGACGCAGCGTCACGAAGTGATCCCCGAGGCGCACGCGAGCGCTGAGCGGCGTCCTGCCCCGCTGCTTGCGTCCGTCGATCCAGACTTCGGCTCCAGGCGGATCGCTCTCGATGCGCACCAGACCACGCGCCCGCTTCAGCACCTCCGCGCGCGCCGCCAGCTGCTCCCGCTCGACCTCCTCGCGGTGCAGGCCGATCTTCGGCGCGCGCTCGTCGAAGGTCGCAGCAGCGAGGAAGTGCGGGCGCGCGTCGTCGAGTTGCCCTGCGGTAACGAGGCAGGCGCCGATCTGGATGTGCAGATCTCTGAGCTCCTCGAAGTGACCACTCTCTGCCAGCACCGTGGTCGCCTCGCTGAGCACGCGAGCGGCTTCACGTACGCAGGCGTCGAAGCGCGCCTCGGCTTCGTAGCTCCGCGCCCGCTTCAACGCGAGCTCGATGGCTCGGCGTCGCGCTTCGACGCCTGCTTGCGCGACGCTGGTGCGCTCGGCGGGCGGCAGCGGGAGCTTGCTCACGACGCGACGAAAGCGCGCCGCGACGCGAAACAGCTGGCGACGCTGCTGGGTGTCGCTCTGCTTCGCCACCAGGTACACCGGATTGCCCGCGGCTCGAGCGACGCTGGGGAACGGGATGCAGACGAAGAGCAGCGCGCCTAACCCCCAAACCCGACCCATGACTCGAAGCTAGTGCTAGAAGGATGCCATGAACAAGCGCCTCGCATTCCTCGAGCAGCTGCACAACGACGGCAAGGCTGATTCATTCGCGCTGTACGGCCTGGCGATGGAGTACCGGAAGCTCGAACGCTTGGAGGACTCCCTCGAGATCTTCGAGCAGCTGCGGCAACGAGATCCCGACTACCTCGCGATGTACCTGATGGCCGGGCAGCTGTTGATCGAGGCGAATCGCGGGAGCGACGCCAGGCGCTGGCTCGAGCAAGGCATCGCCCTCGCGGAGCGCACCGGCAACGCCAAGGCGCTCGGCGAGCTGCAGGACGCCCTCGAGGACTGCTGACTCAGCCGACCGCTGGGGGCGGCAGCGTCCAGCTCGAGCTGTCCTGCCCCTCGTCATCGGGTGGCCCTGCCTCCTCGACCTCACCGAAGAAGTCGAGGAGCTCCGTGCGACGCGCGTAGGCGTCGGCGCGCCCCAGATCGATCAGGCTGCGAGCGAACCCGCCATCGAACAGCAGGTAGCTCGCGAGATCCGCGTCGTCGGCCACTCCCACGTCGAGCAGCTTCAGCAGGCGCTTGGTCACCACCGGGCCCGCCTTCAGCTTGCCTTTCCGCAGGTAATCACCGGCGAGCTTGCCGACGCGCTCCGTGGGGCGCACGACCATCGTGCTGATCTCGCTGAAGCGGTGGCCTCCACGCAGCGCGGCGGCCGCGTTGAGCTTCTCCACGTAGTCCAGCCCGAACGCCGCTCGACCGCTCTCCATGGTGTCGTTCAGCAGGTTCACCATGCCGAGGTCGTTGTCCAGGTGATCCAGGAGCAGCGCGTTCAGCACCTTGCCCAGCAAGAACGTGGCGCCCGGAGCCTGCAGATCGGGGTTCGGGTGCACCACGCCACGCACCAGGCGCGAGGTGCCGACGACCAGGATGTGGGTCGCGCCGAGGCGGATCGCCGGCGCGATGGGCGTGTTCTGGCGCACGCCGCCGTCGACGTACAGCTGACTGCCGATCTGCACGGGTGGGAAGAGCAGCGGGATCGCCGCGGAGGCCAGCGCGTGCTGCGGGCCAATTCGATCCGCACGGATCAACGTGCGCGGCGGCGCGCGGGTCGGCAGCGCGGTGTTGGGCCCCGTCTGCATGAAGATCACCGTGCGCCCGGTGCTGACTTCCGTGGCGGAAACGCTGAGCGCCTTGAGGTGCCCCTTGCGCAGGCTGCGAGAGACCGAGCGCCAGGGGATCTCCTTGTGCACGAGCTGGGACATCGGCGCGACGTCGAACACGCCGGTGCCCTGACCGCCGCCCATCAAGACTCGCGGTAGGCTCAGCGCCTGGCGCATGCCGAAGCCGAGCACTCGATCGAGGCGCAGCCCGCTCCAGACATCGACCAGGCGGCGCACGCCGAGCACTGGATCGCTCAGGTGGGCGGCGACGAAGGCGCTGTTGATCGCCCCCACGCTGGTTCCACACAGGATATCGACGCGCGGCGGAGCTCCCCGCAGACGCGTGAGTTCATCGAAGAGGTACCAGAGCACCCCCGCTTCGTACGCACCCCGCGCACCTCCCCCCGATAGGATGATGGCTAGCCGTCGTCGCGATTTGTTGCTCACACTGCCGCACAAGCTAGTCCGTCGTAGCCCGTCAGGCCAAGCCGAAATGACTGCGCTGCTTACATCGGCGCGGGGACGCAACCTCGAGCGCGCGGTTTTCCGTCCCGCAAGCCGGATCCCTCGACCCGGGTGCGATCCAGCGGAGGCAGGGACAGCGAGGCTTGCTCCGGAAACACGACGCTCGAGTGGCCCCTCGCCGCCAGCACCGTCGGCGTCGCTGCTACGACGGCCCTCGTGTTCTGCGCTTGGCTACGGGCGCCACCGCCACTTGCGATCCGATGCTGGAAGATCGCCGATCGCGTTCCACCGCGGAAACACGCGACCTCGCCCTTCGTGCGCGAGCGGCTCGTTGGCTCCAGGGCCTCGCGCGTTCCCGGAGGGCTCTCGCGCGTGCCCGGAGGCCTCTCGCGCGTTCCCGGAGGCCTCTCGCGCGTTCCCGGAGGCCTCTCGCGCGCTCCCGGAGGCCTCTCGCGCGCTCCCGGAGGCCTCCCGCGCGCTCCCGGAGGCCTCCCGCGCGCTCCCGGAGGCCTCTCGCGCGTCGAGGAGACTTCCCAGGCCGGGCAGGCGGCTTCCCTGCGGGCGAATTGAACCTACCAGCGGGACAATCAAGGGTGAGGACTGCGCCGCGAGGGCTCATTGTTCCAGCGGGAGGGTCAAAGCTCGCGGATCTGGGGGTGAGGAGCGCCTGGGAAGCTCCGAGCCGACGTTTCGAGGCACCCGATCGGCTCCAGGCGCCAGATCACGCCGGCACCCGGCGCGCGCCTTGGTGCAGCCAGCGATGTTGGCGATGATGGACCCCATGCGGATCCCCACGGTGTTGCTGCTCCTGACGCTGGCGCTCTCTGGCTGTGGGAGCGACGAGCCCACGAGCGAGCCCGAGGGACCGCTGCTGCTCTCCGACCATTTCCTCAACATCGCCCACCGCGGCGGGCGCAAGCTGGCTCCCGAGCACACCCTCGTCGCGTACCAGAACGGCCTCGACGTCGGAGCCGACATCCTGGAGCTGGACGTTCACGCGACGTCGGACGGCGTCCTGGTGCTGATGCACGACGAGACCGTCGATCGCACCACCGACGGCAGCGGCGCGATCAAGGAGCTGAGCTTCGCGGAGCTACGCCGCCTGGACGCCGCGTACAGCTTCAGCGAAGACGGGGGCAAGACCTTCCCCTACCGCGGTCAGGGCATTCAGGTACCGACGCTGGAAGAGGTCTTCGATGCTCACCCGGACACCGAGTTCGTGATCGAGATCAAGCAAGAGACGCCGAGCATCGTCCCCGAGTTCACCCGGATCGTGAGAGACAAGGGCATGCTGGAGAGGATCTCCGCCGGCTCCTTCCACAGCGCCACCGTGCAAGAGCTACGACAGCTGATGCCCGAGGTGCCGAGCGCCTACGCCCTGGGTGAGATCCTCGACTTCGTGAGCCTCGAGGACGAGTCCAGCTATGTTCCGCCCGGAAAAGTGCTCCAGGTTCCCCCCGAGCAGATCGGCATCAGCATCATCAACCAGACGACCGTGGCCCGCGCCAGGCGCTTCGACCTGAAGATGCACGCCTGGACGATCAACGACCCGGCGCAGATGGAAGAGCTGATGAACCTCGGCGTCGACGGCATCATCACCGACGACCCGATCACCCTCGACCAGGTGCGAAGAAGGCTGGGAAAGTAGCCGTCCCCGAGCAACGCCAGCGGGACTCGGGGGGGGAGAGGAGCGCTAGCGATTGACGAACGCGCCGTTCCAGCAGGTGACGACGGGCTCGCCAGGTGCCGCTCCGCTGACCACGAACGCCTTGCAGCTCCCCCTGGTGCGCATCACGTAGCCTCCAGGCTCGAGGCCCTGGAGCTTGCTGGAGAGGTGCGCGACGCCGCAGTCCGAGAGGTTCGGCATCTCCCCGGATTGCTTGCCGCCCGCAGACTTGCTGACGTCGATGGCCATGCGCACGCCGCGGCTGGTCTCGACCTCCATCGCGCCCGAGAGGTGCACCTCGTTCTTGCTGCGCAGGCAGCCGACGTAGAACTTCACCTCGACGTCATTTCCGCGTTGAATCACGCAGCTGTCGCTCACGGGGACGCTCTCGGGCGCCGGCTCTCCCAGCCCCTGACACGCGTCCGCTGCAGCGCGCGCCGCCGCTTCCTCCCCCGCAGCGATGTCGGCGACGTGAGCGATCTCCAGGGTCATGTGGCTGTCGCTGTCGTCCACGCCGAGCGCGGGTCCTTCTTCCGGCGCTGGCGCGGCGGGCGCAGCGACCTCACGCTGGCTGGCAGGTTCAGCTCCACACGCGACACCAAGCAGCGCCGCGATCCCCATCGATAGCATCGAACGCACCGAGGGAACGTCGCCGATCGGCGCGCTGAGTTCAACCGCCCGGCAGGGTGATGGGCGCGGGTCGGGCGGCGCTCGATAAACTTCTAGTGACGTCGAAGCTCGGGCAAGTAGTGCGCGTCGAAGCAGGTGAGGCGCCGCTCGGTCGGGTCGTGCGAGCTGGTGGCCTTGTTCGCGGCGCCCTTCTTCGCGGCGCCCTTCTTCGCGGCGCCAGGCCTGGGCGGAGTGCTCGGGAGGACGTCGAAAGGTAGGCAGGTGTCGTTGACGCTGAGTACATAGGCGCCCGGCTCGCTGGGCGCGCGTTGAATGGTCTCCACCGTCACCAGCAGCGTGAGCTGGCGCTCACCGGGCGCGTAGAGCCTGGTGCTCGCCTCGAGGATCCAGGACAGCGTGTGTTCGGTGAGCTCGTGGGTCACCTCGTCCCAGCGGAAGTCGATGCCTCCGCCCCCGAGAGCCACGATGAACACGGCTGCGTCCTGCTGCAGCGCGCAGGCGTTCGCGAACCCGACGTAGCTCAGGTCATCCACGCTGCCTTCGCAGGCAGGGGCCTCGCTCGCCGGGTGCACGCGAATCGAGAAGCGGTCCCGGCGCAGGTCCCGCTGGACTACGAGCGGCTGAGTCATCCTCGTGCGGTTCGCTTCCGCATGGTTTCCGCTTGCGCCGGGAGCGATCGGCGCTGGCGCTGCCGTTGACTGCGCAGCTGGCGACTGCGCTGCCGTTGACTGCGCTGCCGACGACTGCGCTGCGTTCGGGGCCGGGGCGTGCGGTGCCTCGCGACGCGCGGCCTGACCGCACGCAGCGAGCCCGAGCGCCAGCACGGCGATCGACACCGCTCCCCTCACCCCCGAACCTGCGAACCCCACGCTGTTCGCGTTGTTCATCGCGAGCAGGGTGTCGTTGGCTGGTTCACCCGAGAGCGGGATCACGGCGTGCACCTCGATCCTGGAGCGCACGGTAGGGCTGCCGCGAGCCCGGGAGCGGCGTCAGCCCTTGACGCCATCGGCCTCGTCGGCGCGTTCGAGGCCATTCAGGCCCTCGCGATCGAGGTCTTCGTCGGGATCGGCGCCGCGGCTGGGATCGGCGTCCAGTGGCGGCAACAGCTCGGAGATCTCGCGCTCCGAGCGATCGACGTCCGCGTCGGTGCCGACCTGAGCGGTCTCGGGTCGCCCGACGCCGGTGTCTTCCGCTGGGCCGAGCAGCTCCACGACGATGCCGCGCCGCCTGAATGTTTTCCGCGCGGCTTTATCCCGGATGAAGCCCATCAGCTCGAGGGTGTACTCCGCCGCGCGTTTCTGGAGCTCGGAGGCCTGCGGCGAACCCGCCTTGCGCAGGGCTTCGCAGCACAAGGCCCGGGTCTCCAGGCCGTACTCACTGCCCTGTACGGTGCCGATGGCGCCCATCGCCGTGGTCGCGAGCAGGATCCCCGTGTGCTGCTCGCCGATGTCGACCCGCGCCGCAGCCTCGACCGCCATGGCGTAGAAATGGAACGCGACGTACGCCTGAGCCTCGGCGGCTTGGCGGGCGTCGAAGGCGTGCATCACCGCCGCGCCCGAGTCGCCCGTGCGGCGAGCCAGCAAGGCGCGCAGGATCTTCTCGTGCACCGAGTCGTAGGCGCTGCTGGTCACCGCGGTGAGCGCACCGGCGTCGCCCACCAGGTTCTCCGCGGCATCGATGTCCCCAGCCTCGAGCATGACGAAGGCCGAGCACAGCAGCGTATCCGCGCGGCTATCCTGGTCACTGTAGCGCTCGTGGGCCTCGCGGGCGCGCTTGAGGTAGGCGAGCGCGCGGGGCAAGTCGCCAAGGCGCCCGTACGACTGACCGATGTTGCTCAGGGTCTTCGCGATCTGGAAGCGACCGCCGATCGCCAGGTCGATGCGGATCGAGTCGAGGGCGAGGGCGATGGCGTCCTCGAAGCGCCCCAGCACGAACATCGCGTAGGCCAGCGCGTTCTTGGTGCGCGCCTCCTGGCGCCGGGCGCCGACCTGACGAAACACCGCGATGGCCTCGGCGTGGGCCTCCACCGCCTCGTGAACACGACCAACGCGCCGGAGCAGCGTGCCCCGGGTGCGCAGCACATCGGCGCGGCGCCGCGCCGGAACGTCGGCGTGCTGCGCCGACTGGATGGCGCGATCGCAGGCCGCCAGCGCGCCCTGCATGTCACCCAGGTCGCGCAGCATCTCGGCGACCAGCGCCTGCGCCTGCACCTGGAGCACCGCGGAGCCGCTCGCCTGAGCCACTTGCTCCGCCTTCTGCGCGGCGGACAGGCCACGCGCCAGGCGCCCATCGTCCAGGTCGAAGCGCGCTGTGCGCACCAGCGCCGTCGCCACCCACTGCGGGTTGTTGCTCTTCTTCGCCAGCGTCCGCAGCGCCGCCAGGTGGCGCCGGCGCTCCTTCCAGCGACCCTGGACACGACAGATCGCCTCCAGTGCTTCCCGCGCGGAAAGTCGCCTCAGGTCGCCCTCGGGCAACACCGCCAGGGCCCGTCGGAAGTAGCGCGTGGAGAGCTGCATCTGGTAGCTGGCGCGCGCCGCCGCAGCAGCCTCGAGGTAGAAGTCACCCGCGCGCGACGGCTGCTGCCCGCGGGAGAAGTGCCGCGCGACGATCGCCGCCGAGAGCCCCCGCGCCACGCCTCGCTCCGCGAGGTACTCGCCGACGCTGCGATGCATGCGGACCCGCTCGAGGCGGTCCAGGGCGAGGTAGGCGACGTCCCGCGTCAGCGGGTGCCGCACGTCGATGTTCCCGTCGCGCTCGTCGCAGACCCCGCGCGCACACAGTCGAGCCACCGCTTCCTCGGCGTCGTTGCCCGCCAGGAGCCGCAGGTCTTCGATGCGCAGCGGACCGCCCGCGACGCTCAACCAGTCGACGACGTTGTGCTCCTCCGCGGGTAGCTCGTTCAGGCGGTCCGCGATCAGCTGCTCGAGGGTGCTCGGCAGCGTGCCGGCGCTCTCGCCCTCACGCTCGACGCGCACCAACTCGTGGGTGTGGTCCGGGCGCTCGCGGATCTCGAAGATCCCGCGTTCGAGCAGCGCGTCCACCATCTCCAGGAGAAAGAAGGGGTTACCCGCAGCCCGCGGCAACAGATCTGCGCACACTGCGCGCACACCCTCGCGGCAGCCGAGGTGAGTCTGCAGCAGCCGCACCTGGTTGTCCGACGACAGCCCGAGGATGTCGATACGTACGATTCCCTGGAGAAACGGCGTCACACGATCGCTGGGGCGCGTCACCAGCAGCGCGAGGATCGGCAGTGAGTCCTCGCGACTCACCAGCTGGGTGAGCAGCTCGAGGCTCGGGCGATCACACCACTGCAGGCCCTCGAGGGCGACGACGAGCGGCGCCTCCACGGCGACGCGGGCGAAGAAGCGGCGCAGGCCGGAGGTGATCAGCCGGCGGTTGTGCGCGACCTCTGCCTCGTCGTCGGCCTGCGCCAGGCTCCCGGTCACGAGCTCCGCCAGGCGCTTGACGATCTCCGCGCCGTGTTGACCGTGGGCGAACTCGCCCAGCATCTCCTCCACGGTGCGGATCACCTCATCGAGGGGCTGCTCGGCGCGGGTGCCAGTCATCTCACGCACCCACTCGCCGACGTTGGCGAAGGGCAGCTCGGTGCGCGCCGGCGTGCACTCGACGCGCAGCACGCGGGCGTCGGGCGGCAGTTCCGAGAGGAAAGTAGAGACCAGCGCCGTCTTGCCAATGCCCATCTCGCCGGCGACCACGCGAGCCGTGACCTTCCCCAGCTGCCCGCTGGGGCCCGGGCTCACCGCGCGATGGTAGGCGGCGTGCAGGTCGGCGAGCTCGGCGTCGCGCCCCACCAGATCGCTCGGGGCGTGCTGCATGACCTGAAGCCGCTCCTCCCGGGTCAGGGGTCGCTGCAGCGCGTAGATGCGCATGTTGCGCGGGAGGTCACGCTCGTCAGCGTCTTCCAGCTGAATCGTCGGCGCGTCGCCCCACACGAAGTCTCGTCGCACCAGGCGATAGAGCCCCCCGGCGACCCAGGTCGCCCCGGCCGGGGCGCGCTCGCCGAGCAGCCGCGCGAGGTAGTCGGCGTTCTCCTGCAGCTCGTGATGGATCAGGTGACCGCCGTCGTCGCGCCGGCCGGTGGCGATGCCACGCACGATGCCGACGCCAGCGCGCACCGGCACCGGCAAGTCATCACACGCGCCCTCGATGGCCTCGTGCAGATCCACCGCCAGCCAGGCGGCGTCCGCTGCGGCCCGCGCCGGGTTCGCCATCAGGCCAACCACCGCTCGCGCCGAACCGGTGAGCAGGGGATCGCCCTCTTGCTGGCCGCTCTGAGCGCTCCACGACCAGCGCGCGCCCCGCTTGAAGGCCATCTCGTCGAGGGTGCTGCGGAGCTGCTCCGCGAAGCGGCGCGCCTGCATCACGCCGATCGCCTTGGCCAGATCTTCTCCGCCGTGGAGGCGCAGCGTGACGATGGCCACGTGGCGCACCTCGCGGCCCACGCGGTTCTTCAGATCGCGCTTCGGGTCCGGCCCGCCCGGTCCGGTGGGCGCGTCTGCGTGAAGTCGCGACCCTTGCTCGAGGGAGCTGCCGCTGGCTGGGGGCAGCTCGCTGACGCTGCCTGCGGTGGCCGGCGCCTCGACGCCGGGCGAGGTGTGCTCGCGCCCCACCAGCTGCTCGATGACGCTCTCGAGGCTGTGGGAGTCGACGACCTCCTGCTTGGCGAACAGCGCGCGGGTGATCGCGCCGGCCATGTCGCGCGCCGTCTGGAAGCGATCCGCCGGCTCACGGCTGAGCGCGCGCATCACGATCGACTCGAGCTCGGACGGGACGCCCCGCGCGAACGTGCTCGGCGGCTCGACGTGCCCGCTGCGCACCACGTCGAGCAGCTCCTGCCCCTCCGCCGCGCCGTGCAGTGGACGCCCAGTCAGCAGCTCGTGGAACACGACTCCAAGGGAGTAGATGTCCGTGCGGCGATCCACGCGCTCGGCGCGAGCCTGCTCGGGGCTCATGTAGCTGGTCTTGCCCATCAGCACGCCCGGTTCTTCACGGAACACGTTGGCGGTGGCGATACCGAAGTCCGCGACCTTCACCGCGCCTTCGAAGCTCAGCAGGATGTTCTGGGGGGAGACGTCGCGATGGACGATCTCGAGGGGAGCGCCCCGCTCGTCCTTGCGCGCGTGGGCGTAGTGCAGCCCCTTGGCGACCTCACCGATGATGAACGCGGCGACGTACGGCGGGATACGGGTCTGCTGAGCCTTGCAGGCGCGCTGGAGCTTTCGCAGGTCGGGCCCCTCGACGTACTCCATGCTGAGGAGCTGGCCTTCGTCGCCGTAGTCCTGGAAGTCGTACACCTGAACGATGTTCGGGTGGTTCAGGCGTGTGGCGAGCTGCGCTTCCTCCGCGAACATGGTGCGGAAGCGCGGCGACTCGACGTGCTGAGGCAAGATGCGCTTGACCACGAGCAGCTTGAAGGTGCCCTCGGCTCCTCGGCGCTTCGCCAGGAAGACCTCGGCCATGCCGCCCGCGCCAAGGCGGCGAATGATCTCGAAGTCGGCGAGCCGGGCAGGAGTATCCATGGCTAAGCAGGAACCTGAACGTTACCCCACCTCGGCGGATCGTGGGCCACCGAAGCTCGCGCTGGAGCGCGACGACCGGCCCGGATCGGACTTCCTGAAGCAGCATCGCAATTTTTCTCGCGGCGCGTTTCGCGGGTGGAATTCCATGTTTCGTGCCGCCAATGGGCAGCGAATTGGTGTTTCTTCCCGTCAGCCGGACCAGGGATGGTGGCTTTCCTCGGCTCCCGGCAAGAACCGCAACTCAGGCAGCCGCGCCTCACGCTCTGCCGTTCCGCCCCAAGGACACTCCCATGCGCTCTCTCCGCTACGCTCCCTCGCTCTGTCTGTGTGTCGCCAGCCTGCTCTGCAGCGCGCCTCTGCTGGCCCAGCCCGAGGACGAAGCCGAGTCAGCCGAGCCCGAGGTCAAGGCGGGGCCCTCGATGGAGAGCGAGGGCAGCGATCCGGTGGACTCCGAGGTCGCCGACGAGGACGCGCCATTCGTTCCACGCGGAAATGATTCCAAGGAGAAAGACGCCAGCGAGGACGACACCGCTGCGCGCCTGGCGAAGCGCCAGGAGAAGCCGCTGGGAGTCCATGGCGACGTGCTGTTCGGCTTCGGCAAGACGCCGCTCCCCGGCCCGGTGGACCGGCGCTCCACCGACGCCACCGTGATCAGCCTGGTGGTCGGCGCCTCCTACCTGGTGATGCCCGAGCTGAGCCTGGGTCTCGACCTGCCGTGGACCACCGCGAGCTACGAGTCGAGCGCGGACCAGGGCCAGATCGACGAGTCGGCGAACGCGCTGGGCAACCCCATGCTGCGCCTCGAGTACCGCCTGGTGAAGCCATCCTTCGACATCCCGCTGCGCTTCGGGGTCGGTATCCCCGTAGGCCAGGGAGAGCCGGATCCGACGAGCGCGGACCGCGCGAAGCTCGCTCAGACCCAGGCCCAGCTCAGCGCGGACGCGGCGCGGGGCTGGCGCGAGGGCGAGTACTACGCCGTCGGGCGCATGCCGGTGACGCTGGGCGGCGGCATCGAGATCCCTGGCGACTTCGAGTTTTCCGCGGCGGAAACGTTGCTCCTCGCCCCCAAGATCCGCGGCGACGTCTCGACGCCTGAACGCCTGCCCGACGGCCAGACCGAGCTCAACTCGCTGGCGATGCGCAGCGTGACCGATGTCGAGGGCGCCTACTGGTTCATCGAACAGCTCGGAGCTGGTCTGCGCGGGTCGCTCGTCTACAACATCATCGATCCCGTCGACTACACGCCGGACGCCGAGGTCACCCAGCCCTCCCCCCTGCAGCTCAGCCTCGAGCCTCAGGTGCGCGGCAACTACAAGGGCGTCGTGGCCTTCATCGGGTACCTGATCCCACTCGGCGGTCAGCTGGGCGACGCCAAGATGTCGGGCCTGCGTCTCGGTGCGCGCACGAACTTCTAGCGCTCGAAACCTCGACGCGACTTCGCCCCGCTCGCGACCTGGTAGCGCTGCGGGACTTGGGGTGTAGACTGGCCCCAATGCGTAAGGTCGTCCACACGGCGGTGATCGCGATCAGCCTGAGCGTCGCGCTTGCAAGCACGGCTTGCACGTCCACTCCCAACCATCCCGCGAATCACCCCAGCAGCCCCACCGGCCCGGTCAATCCCGTGAAGGTGAGCGACGCGGACTTCGGTCCCGCGGTGCACAAGCTGCTGCTCAACGGCGAGCGCAGCCAAGAGCGCCTCGACCTGCTGGTCGGCGTGGTGCGCAAGCAGCTCCAGCACGCCAAGCAGCGCTTCGAGAGCGGTCATCCGGATCAAGGCGTCGCGGCGCTGACGGGTGCGCTCTACCTCGTGCGAGTCGGTGAGCTTCGCCCCGAAATGTTCGTTGGGGGTGAGGAAGCGCTGAAGCGCAGCGCGGAGGCCGCGGCTCAGGTGGGCGACGAGGGTCGCGCCCGAGCGCTCTACGGAATGCTCGAGGAAGCGTTGCCGCCGGGAGCCGCTCGGGACGAGGTCGAGCAGCACCTGAAGGCGCTCTCCACCTGGATGGCCAGCACGCGTCGTCAGGGCAGCATGAGCTCGCTGAAGGACCAGCACACCTCGAGCGCCCTGCGCTCGCTGCTGGAGCCCAGCAAGGAAGCGGTCGACGCCGCAGACGCATCGACGGCAACCTGGGTGAGCGAGGCGCTGAAGAAGAACCTCGACGACATGCCGATGCAGGACAACGCAGATCGCGAGGAGGCGGTCAGCGTGTTCCAGGCGGTGCGCACGGGGAGCTTCGCCCTGGCAGCGGTGTACCTGCGTCAGGGAGACGCTCGCGGCGCCTTCGATGCCATCCAGGGCAGCGATGTCGGGAAGGTCGCGCCGCCGCCGTTGCTCGAGGCGCTGGACGCGGCCGCCAAGGAGTCGAACCCCGAGGCCTGGGCCGCGCTGCTCGAGGTGTACTCTCGCGCCGAGACCCCCGAACGCCCGGAGACGGCGCTGAGCCCCGATCTGGCGGCGGGCGCCGCCTGGGGTTGCGCCGTACAGCTCTACCGCGCGGAACCGTACAGCCTGCGCGCGGCGGGTACGCTGAGCACGCTCCTGATGCGCTACGGCATGAGCGAGGCTGCTCCCCAGGTGCTGGTCAGCGCCCTCGAGAAGGAGCCGGAGCCGCGCAACGTCTCCACCGGGCTCGCGCTGCTCCTGCGCGCGATCGTGGACCTGGACGACATCAACGACGTGGCCGCCGCGCGACGCACCTTC
The DNA here is from genome assembly GCA_041389745.1 of Polyangiaceae bacterium. Lineage (GTDB taxonomy): Bacteria > Myxococcota_A > Polyangia > Polyangiales > Polyangiaceae > JAHBVY01. The sequence continues at coordinate 67,957 of JAWKRF010000031.1, read as the reverse complement.
GCGTCGGCGGGTCGGCTGCTCACGCTGGCAGACAGTGAGAGCCTCAAGGGGCGCGTGAACCCGAGCCCCGGGCGCCTGCACTACGTGATGGGAGCGATCGAGAGCCGCGCCGGTGAGCTCGACAAGGCCCGGCCGCACATCGAAGCCGCCGTGAAGTCGGATCCGACGGTGGAAGCGCTGGGCCTGCTGGCGGCCATCGATCGCCAGCGCGGCGCCTACGACGACGCCCTGCGCTCCCTGAGCAGCATGGCCGAGCAAGCCAACCGCGAAGGTGACAAGGCCTCGGAGACGCGAGCGCTGACCACGCGCTACGAGGTGCTGCTCGAGGCCGGCCGCAAGGACGAAGCCCCGAAGGTGCTCGAGCGCGCCCTGCGCACGGCCCTCGACGCACGGCGCCTGGCGCGCTCCAACTCCCAGCTCAGCGAGGCCGAGCGACAGCTGGCCCGGGTGATGGAGCACTACGGAGACGCAGACGCCGCGCGGCGCGCGACGCGGCGGGCATTCGAGGCTTCCGGCGGGGACATCCGTCAGGTGACGGCCACGGTGCTCGACGCCGCGCGCCGGGCGCTGACCCTGGGCGATCTACGAGCGGGCCGAGAGGCGCTGCGCCAGGCGATGGAGGCTGACATCCCGGACGGCGATCTGGTGTATGTGGCGCTCTGGCTTCAGCTGCTGGAGCGGCGCGTGAAGGCCAGCAGCGACGGCAGTGTGGAGGAAGCGCTCCAGAGCGTCGACTCCACCGACCGCTGGAGTCGCAAGCTGCGCGCCTGGGGCACCCAGCAGCTGGCCGACCAGGAGCTGCTCGGCGCCGCGAAAAACCGCGTGGAAAAAACGGAAGCGAACTTCTATGCGGCACTCTCGAACCCCAGCGGGGATCTGAAAGACCGCCTCCAGGCCGTCGCGTCGAGCCAGACCATCGAGCTGGTCGAGGTGATGATCGCTCGGGACCTGCTGAAGCGCTCGAGCAGCTACGAGCCACCGAAGCTGCCCGATGGCGTGAAGGTGCCTTGACCGCGGTTCGGGGCATCACCAGGTATCGCAGCCGAACGGCAGGCGCACGACGCTCCCTCACCCCCAGAACCGGGGCGAAACAAAAGCCGGACATACAAACCCGGCTGAGCTAGAAGCTCGCTCCTCGTGCTGGAGCGAAGCCGCGCTTCGGCAGCTGATTCGACCCGAGTCGCTTCAACCCTGCTGGATTCGAGCCGGGGGTGTCAGCAGTGATTCACGGAATGAATCCGGGACCCTTGCGGGTCCAGCCAATGGGTTCCAGGTAGCGCAGACCGGTGGGTTGCGCCCTGCGACTCACCTGCCTCCCAAGGGCGCTCAGCGCGAAATTCCCCCTCAATCGAGCTCGCGGCCCGAGCTTCGTGCCTCGTGACGACTCTCCCCGTCGTCGCCTTCACCAGGCAAGCGGAAACCCATGTTCAAGAAAGTAGCTCTGACCATCCTCGCGTTGTTGGTCGTCGTGGGCGTGATCGGCGGCGCCAAGGGCGCCCAGATCGCCGCTTTGATCCAGAGCGGCAAAGACCGCGTGACACCCCCGGAGACCGTCACGGCGAGCGAAGCCAAGACGGAGATCTGGGAGGACAAGCTGGTGGCAGTCGGGACCGTGGTGGCTCTGCAGGGCATCACCGTGACCACGGAGTCGCCAGGTGTCGTGCGGGACATCCGCTTCGACTCGGGTGAGCAGGCGAAGAAGGGCCAGCTCCTGGTTCGCTTGGACACCAGCGTCGAGGCCGCGCAGATCGCCCAGGCGCAGGCGCAGCGGCGCCTGGCGAAGGTCCAGCTCGAGCGCGCGGAGAAGCTGCAGAAGGCAGGCGTCGCCGCCCAGGCCGAGCTCGACTCCGCCAAGGCGCAGGCGAAGCAGACCCGCGCCCAGGTCGGAAACTACAGCGCGGTGCTGGCGCGCAAGGTCATCAAGGCTCCGTTCACCGGCCGCCTCGGCATCCGCCAGGTCGACCTGGGGGAGTACGTGACCCCTGGCGCTCCCATCGTCACGCTGCAGGATCTGACCAAGGTCTACGTGGACTTCCGGCTGCCTCAGTCCCAGGTCAGCGTGCTGTCTCAGGACGGCCTGCAGGTCATCGTCACCAACGATGCTTTCCCCAAGGAAAAATGGAAGGGGAAGATTCACGCTGTCGATGCCGCGATCGACGCGGCGACGCGCAACGTCCGCGTGCGAGCCGTCTTCGACAACCCCGACGAGCGCCTGAAGGCGGGCATGTTCGTCAACGTGGAGGTGGTGCTCCCCACCAAGCACAAGAACATCGTCGTCCCCGCGACCGCCATCCAGTACGCGCCCTACGGCGACTCGGTGTTCCTGGTGGTCGACGCCAAGAACGAGGACGGCACGCCCAAGGAGGGCAAGGAGGCCAAGCAGGCCTTCATTCGCCGGGGAGACCGCCGGGGCGATCTCGTGGCCGTGGTCTCGGGCCTGGAGCAAGGACAAATGGTGGTGACCAGCGGCGGCTTCAAGCTCAAGAACGGCATGCCCATCGTCGTCGACAACGAGCTCCAACCCGACGCAAAGGCCAACCCGACTCCCGAGGACAAGTAGCGTGAGCTCCGACTCCGGAAAGCCCCCCAGCGGCGGCGACGCGGGCGCGAAGGCTGGCGGAAAGGCCTCGCCCGCTCAGGCGCCCTCTGGCGCCAAGTTCACCGACCTCTTCATCCGGCGGCCGGTGATCGCCATCGTGGTGAACCTGGTGATCATCATCGCCGGCTTGCAGGCGATCAAGAGCCTTACCCTACGGCAATATCCGAAGAGCGAGAACGCTTCGATCACCGTCACCACGGTGTACGTCGGCGCCAACGCCGATCTGGTCAAGGGCTTCATCACCACGCCGCTCGAGCGCGCCATCGCGGCGGCCGACGGCATCGACTACATCGAGTCGACGAGCACCCAGGGTGTATCCACGATCACCGCTCGCCTCGAGCTGAACTACGACGCCAACAAGGCGCTCAGCGAGATCAGCTCCAAGGTGGACCAGGTGCGCGGCGATCTGCCGCCCGAGGCCCAGGTCCCCATCATCAACATCGAGTCGGCGGACAGTCGCTTCGCCTCGGCGTACCTGTCGTTCTCCTCGGAGTTCCTCCAGCAGAACGAGATCACCGACTACCTGGTGCGAGAGGTGCAGCCGCGCCTGACCGCCGTGGAGGGCGTGCAGCGCGCCGACATCCTCGGAGCGCGCACCTTCGCCATGCGCGTCTGGCTGAAGCCCGATCGCATGGCCGCGTTCAACATCAGCCCCGCGCAGGTGCGCCAGGCGCTGGCGGCGAACAACTACCTGGCGCCGGTGGGTACGACCAAGGGCGCGTTGATCCAGGTCAACCTGTCCGCCAACACCGACGTGCAGGACGTCGAGGGCTTCAAGAAGCTGGTGATCCGTGAACAGGACGGAGCGCTGGTGCGCCTGGAGGACATCGCCAAGGTCGAGCTGGGCGCGGAGAACTACGACACCGAGGTGCGGTTCTCCGGCAAGACCGCGGTGTTCATGGGGATCTGGGTGTTGCCCAACGCCAACTCCCTGGACGTCTTGAAGCGCGTCCGCGCCGAGCTGAACGACATCAAGAAGGACCTGCCGGACCAGATCGACGCCGGCATTGGCTTCGACGGCACCGAGTACATCCAGAGCGCCATCGACGACGTGGTCAGGACCCTGACGGAGACGCTGGTCCTCGTGATCATCGTGATCTTCCTGTTCCTGGGATCGATCCGCTCGGTGCTGGTGCCCATCGTCGCCATCCCCGTGAGCTTGATCGGCACGATCTTCCTGATGCAGGTGTTCGGCTTCACCATCAACTTGCTGACCCTGCTCGCCATCGTGCTCTCGGTGGGTCTGGTGGTCGACGACGCGATCGTCGTGGTGGAGAACGTCGAGCGCAATCTGCAGCTCGGGATGACGCCGGTGCAGGCCGCCCGGGAGGGCGCGCGAGAGCTGGTCGGCCCGATCATCTCGATGACGATCACGCTGGCTGCGGTGTACGCGCCGATCGGCTTCCAGGGAGGACTGACCGGATCGCTGTTCAAGGAGTTCGCCTTCACCCTGGCCGGTGCAGTGACGATATCCGGCATCGTCGCGCTCACGCTATCTCCCGTCATGTCCTCGAGACTGCTGAGAGAGGGCGACGCCGAGAAGGGCCTGGCGAAGCACATCAACCGCGGGTTCGAGCGCATCAAGCGCACCTACCTGAGACTTCTCGGAACGACGCTCAGGGCGCGTCCGGCGGTCTACGTGGTGTGGGTCGCGCTCAGCATCATCTCCGTCGTGTTCTTCCAGATGAGCCCCAAGGAGCTCGCGCCGAAGGAAGACCAGGGCATCATCTTCTGCATCCTCGATACTCCGGCGAACAGCACCACCGAGTCGCTGATGCCATCGGTGAACAAGATCAACGAGGAGTTCCAGAAGTCGCCGGAGTTCGACTTCAGCTTCCAGATCACGTCTCCCGGTGGTGGCTTCAGCGGCATGCGGCTCAAGCCCTGGGACAAGCGCGAGCGCAACGTCTTCGAGATCTTGCCCGAGGTGCAGCAGCGCCTGAAGGGCGTGCCCGGAGTCAGCGTCTTCGCGGTGACACCACCGGCGCTCCCTGGCGGCGGACAGTTCCCCGTGGAGTTCCTGCTGACGTCGACCCAGGACACCGAGCAGATCCTCGGCTTCGCCAAGGAGCTGCAGCAGAAGGCGGCGGAGAGCGGCATGTTCGCCTTCCCGCCGATGATCGACGTGAAGATCGATCAGCCCCAGAGCGAGATCGTCTTCGACCGCGATCGCGTCGCCGAGCTGGGCCTCAACATGCAGCAGGTTGGCGCGGACATCGCCTCCGCGGTGGGTGGCAACTACGTCAACCGCTTCAGCATCGACGGCCGCAGCTACAAGGTGATCCCGCAGATCAAGCGCCAGGACCGCCTGAACCCGGATCAGCTGAAGGACATCTACGTCACCGGCCCGAAGGGCGAGCTGATCTCCCTGGCGACCATCGCCACGCTCAAGGACAAGGTGGAGCCGCGGTCGCTGAACCGCTTCCAGCAGCTGAACTCCGTGAAGCTCTCCGGCGTGGCCATCCGCCCACTGGATCAGGCGCTCGGCTTCCTGGAGACACAGTCCGCCGAGATCCTCCCCAAGGGCTACGTGCTCGAGTACACCGGCGAGTCGCGTCAGCTCCGCAAGGAAGCGGACGGCTTCTTGCCCGCCTTCAACCTGGCGGTGGTGCTGATCTTCCTGGTGCTCGCAGCGCAGTTCAACAGCTTCCGGGATCCTCTGGTGATCCTCGGCGGCTCGGTGCCCTTGGCGATGTTTGGCTCGTTGATCTTCACCTTCTTGAAGATGCCCGCCCCGGTTCCATTCTGGACCGACGGCTGGACGACCACGCTCAACATCTACTCCCAGGTCGGTCTGGTCACGCTGATCGGTCTGGTGTCGAAGAACGGCATCCTGATCGTGGAGTTCGCGAACCAGCTCCAGCGCGAAGGCAAATCGAAGCTCGAGGCGGTTCACGAAGCCGCCGGCACCCGTCTACGCCCGATCTTGATGACCACCGTCGCCACCGTCGTCGGTCACTTCCCGCTGACCCTGGTCACCGGCCCCGGCGCCTCCGCTCGTAACAGCATCGGCCTGGTGCTGGTCAGCGGCATGGCCATCGGCACGCTGTTCACGCTCTTCGTCATCCCCTCGCTCTACGTGCTGATCGCCAAGGATCACTCCAAGGAAGTCGCCAAGGAACACGAGGTGGACGAGGGGGGTGAGGGCGAGCCGGTGACCGCCTGAAGCCCCAGTCAGCGACTCCACTATCCGCGCGGAACTGGAGAGACGGACCGTGATTCGCTGCACGAATCAACACAGCGTTTCTTCTGGCGAGGCGAATCCGTGATTCGCTGAACAACTGCGTGTCCTAGCCCCGCGCGGGCCTCGCGCTGACGGCGCGCAACACGTCGAGGTAGCCAGGCGCCGGAGGCGTGTAGCCGCGCTCCACCAGCAGGCGGTGCATCGCCGCCAGTCGATAGTAGGGCACGCCGGGCATCAGGTGATGCTCCAGGTGGTAGTTGACGGACAGCGGAGCGACGGTCAGCCGCGCGAGCCAGCCTGCGCGGGTCGTTCGCGTGTTCCTCAGCATGTCCGGGCTCTGCTCGAGGCACGCATGCTCCGCGAGCGAGCGAATGCGCAGAAACAGGCTGAACGTCGTCAGGTAGGCCAGCACCCACACGCCGTACAGCCAGAGCTGCCCGCACAGCCACAGCACCAGCGCCAGCGCGGCGTTCATCAGCCACACGCCCCAGGCGTTTCGAACCAACGAGCGGAGGTGCTCCCCGAGTCGCCGCCTGGGCAGACGGTGCGTGTCCGTCGCCACGGTCCACTTCAGCAGCCCCATGTCCATGAGGAACAAGCCGACCAGACGCTTGAGGCCGGTCAGCCCGAGCAGGTCTCGCAGGAACTTGCGATACAGGCCGCGACGCGTCGTCGGCAGGTTCGCCACCAACGAGCGGTCCACGTCGCGCTCGGTGCCGGTGTAGCGGTGGTGCTTGCCGTGGTGCACGCGGTAGCGCGCTTGATCCGTCCAAACCAGCTTGCCAGCGAACCAGTCCGAGACGAAGCGGCTGAGCCGCTTGTTCGCGAACAGCGTGCCGTGCGAGCCCTCGTGCATCAGGATCGCGCAGCCCAGCTGCCGACCCCCGAGCACGATCAGGGCCAGGATCAAGGTCAGGGGGTGAGGCCAGACGGCCAAGACGATGAAACTCGCCGCGATGCCACTCCAGATCGACAGCAGCGCCAGCCAGCCTCGCCAGTTGGAGCGCCGGGTCAGCTCGCGAATTTCCTCCCGGCTAAACATTTCACTGACCTTGACGACTTCGCCTTCCGTCGCTCGACTCACGCGGCACCTCCGGCCAGCGCCGCGCGGCCGCTGCTGCCCGAACGCTCCATCGCCGCGCGAGACAGCGCCCGCCAGGTACGCTGCCCCGCGTCATCGAAGCGCAGCACGCTCTCCACGAACTCCCGTCTGAGCGCCGAGTCGATCAGCTCTTCGGGCAGCAAGGGGTCGAACACCCACTGCCTGATGGCAGCGTCCCCCAGCAAGAAAGATTGCCGCGCGGCAACCTGCGGCGCGAGCCGACCGGAGGCCTGCAGCCACTGCTCGAGGCGCGCGCGCGTCTCTCGATAGCCGCGCTCGATGGCCGCGGTGTCCCAAAGCCGGCGCAGGCGCTGCGAGTCGTCGTCGCTCCAGTCCACCCCGCGAAACACCGGCGCGCGCGCCTCCAGAGCCGTCTGGCCAGGGGCGAGCTGCAGGCGCTCCAGGCGTTCCCTCACCCTCGCTGCACCGCCGACCAGGTTGTCGGGGCGCACCCAGAGATCCCCCTCCAGCTCCCTGAAGCCGGTGAGCTCCAGGGCGCGCAGCCTGCGTCCCACGGCAGCGCGGTCAGCGCGCCCCAAGGCGCCGCACGCCACCACCAGATAGCCTCCGCGCCAGCGCCTGACCGACGCCAGGCGCTCGCGCCAGCCAGCTACCTCCGCTGCGAGGGCGGCGCCTGCACTGCCCAGGCGATACTCACCGCGCCCCACGGCCTCCACCAGCGCGTCGGCTCCCAGGCGCGCGAGGGTCACCCGCACGTTGTTGGCAGAGACGCCGAGGAGCTTGCCCGCCTCGACGATGCTGCGCACCGGCAACGCCTGCTCCCCAGCCGCGAGCATCAGGTTCAGGATCAGTCGCTTGGTGTTCACCGACTCATTACATCAGAATCCCCAGAAGACCGCACAGGGTAATATTACCCCATCGTACACAGGGCGCTCTTCAAGTGTAATATCTCGGCAGCGGATCCTTCCCAGACGGGAAAGCCTCTGGATTGACTTGGGTTTTGCCTACGCTTATGCCTGAGCCCATGCGTCACCTCTCCATCGCGTCCTGTCTCCTGCTGTTCCTGGGCTGCAGCGAGTCCGGCGCTGACGTTGGCTCGGGCGCCGGGGGGCAAGCGAGAACCGGAGGCAGCGCCGCCGGCGGCAATGGCGGCAGCGCTGGCGTCACGGCGGGAGGCAGCGGCGGGGCGGCTGGCGGCAGCGCCGGAGCCACGGCGGGAGGCAGCGGCGGGGCGACTGGCGGCGGCGCTGGCGTCACGGCGGGAGGCAGCGCGGGAGCAGCGGGCTGCGCTCCAGTGACCCTGGGCGCGCTCATCGTCGCGGACACGGAGGCGGGGGGCTCGTCCCTGGCCTACGAGCTGCACGGCCTGGACGCGACGCTGGACGACGTGCTCTACGTCGAGTTCTTCGACGTCGCTGGCGCTCAGACGAGCGGCAGCTTCGATCTGAGCCAGGCGCCCGACGACAACTACTCGACCTGCTCCCACTGCCTGCTCGGCTTCGAGGACGTGGGCGGCGACTCCACGCCGTTCTACCCGGAGAGCGGCTCCTTGATCGTCAGCCAGGCGGACACTCAGTACACGGGAGTTTCCGCCGGGAATTTTGACCAGGTGGTGCTGCGCGAGTCGACGCTCCAGAGCTCCGTGACGACGCCGGTCAGCGGCGGAAGGTGCTGGCTGCTGAGCGGCTCCTGGCAGAACCCTTGACAGGCCGGCGCGGAGCGCGCGCGACTCAGGTCGCCGGCCGCGGCGGGTCCTCGGAGCGAGTCGTGCCTTCGCCGGTCGTGATGAAGAGCAGCGTCGCTCCTTCGCCCTTCGCCTTCCGGTAGGTGTGCCACGTGCCGCGAGGGATGACGACGTACTCGCCGGCCTGGCCGAGGCTCAGGCACCGGTCGCCGTCCGGCAGCCTGAGCAGGAGGTCACCCGAGCCTGCGATCAGCATCACGATCTCCTCGCCGCTCGGGTGCATCTCCCAGTGGGGCCAGTCGCCAGAGCTGCTTCCGAAGCTCATCAGGTACGGGCCGGGCAAGACTCGCTCGCCGGAAGCGAGCTGGCTCCAGAACTCGGGGCTGACGTCGTGGGTCTGGACACCGCCCGCCGCGTCCAGGGAGGCGAAGGTCTCACTGGCTGAAAGAACTCGAGGCGCGCTCATGGACCAACCGTGCCTGCCTGGGACGCCCAGCGCAAGCTCACCCCCAAACAAGCTCCCAGCAGTCTACGAAGATTGATTCCGCGCGGCATTCTCGGTTCCGGAAAAACCCGCCTTGCATCCGGGCGGCTTGGGTTAGACTTCGCGGCGTGGGGATCTTCTACCTGGCAGCGCTGATCGTCGGCTTTGGCACCATCGCCTTGCAGCTCTTGATGGGCGGCAGCGGCGACGGGGACGCCGACGCGGGAGGCGGGGACGCCGACGCGGACACCGAGGCCGAGCTGGACCACGGCGATCTGGAGGGCGACGCGCATGGCGATGGCGGCCACGGGCACGCCGATGGAGGATTTCTCCCCATCTTCCTCTCCCTGCGCTTCTGGACCTTCAGCTTGCTGGCGTTCGGACTCAGCGGCAGCCTGCTGCACTTCCCCGGCTGGGCGAATTCGACGACCACGCTGGTCGTGGCGCTGAGCCTGGGACTCGCCTCGGGCCTCGGCGTGTCCTGGGTCTTCCGTGCTCTCGCCAGGACACAGATCACCAGCGGTGGCAGCGCGCGAGACGCGATTGGTCAGGTCGGCAAGGTGCTCGTGCCCTGCAGCAAGGGTGGTCGCGGAAAGGTCCGCATCGAGCTGCGCGGTCAGACGGTCGACTTCCTGGTGACGACCGACGAAGAGGCCCTGGCCGCCGGTGAACTCGTGCTCGTCGAGGACGTGGACACCAGCGCTGGAAACAGCGGGGGGCTGCTTCAGGTGTCACGCGCGCCGGCAGAGTGGCTGCCGCCGAGCTCGCGTCCACGCACGCGCGTGGAGTGAGCGAGCACTGGTTCCGCGCATCGCCGTGGGAGCCGAAGGCCCTTCGAGGCATCGTTTTTGCGCAACCGGCGGAGCAAGCGGAGGGATATCCTCTGCGCATGTTCAACACGGTAGGGGGAAGCCCGCTCGTGGCGCGGCTGCTCGGCGACATCACGCCCGGCCCGCTCGGCGATCCACAGGCGGCCATTCAGGTGCTGGGTCTCGCGATCGGCGTGGTGATCGCCTTCTTCATCCTGATCTGGCTGATCGGGCGCTGGCTGGTGATCTGTCGGCCAAACGAGATCGTCGTCATCAGCGGCCGTCAGCACAGGCTGCAGGACGGCTCGAAGGTTGGCTACAAGGTGCTCCACGGCGGGCGCGGCTTCGCCATCCCGATGCTCGAGGAGGTAAACCGCATGGATATGCGCCTCGTGCCGGTGCAGGTCGAGGTGCAGAACGCTTACTCGCGCGGCGGGATCCCGCTCACGGTGCACGCCATCGCCAACGTCAAGGTGAGCAGCAGCCCGAACTACGTGCGCAACGCCATCGAGCGCTCCCTCAACATGACGCCGCACCAGATCGCCGGCATCGCCCAGCAAACCCTGGAGGGCGTGCTGCGCGAGGTCGTCGCTGAGCTGACCCCCGAGGAGGTCAACGAGGACCGCCTCAAGTTCGCAAACACCCTGATCCGCAACGCCACCGACGACTTCGACAAGCTCGGCCTCGAGCTCGACGTGTTGAAGATCCAGATGGTGAGCGACGAGGCGAACTACCTGAACAGCCTCGGCCGCACGCGCATCGCGCAGATGATCCGCGACGCCCAGAACGCGGAGAACCAGGCCAACCAGGCGATCACCGAGGCGCAGGCAGCCGCCAGGCGCCGCGCGGAAACGGCACAGAAGCAGGCCGAGGCGCACGTCCTGACCAAGCAGAACCAGCTGCGTGCAGAGCTGGCCCAGCTCGAAGCCCAGGCCAAGGCAGTGGAGAACGAAGCGGCAGTGGCCGCAGAGACCGCGCGCGCCGAGGCCGAGCAAGCGCTGCAGGCGTTGCGCGCCGACCTCGAGCGACTGCGCCTCGAGTGCGACGTGTACTTGCCGGCAGAAGCCCAGCGTCAGGCATCGGAGGCAGAAGCGCGCGGGCGCGCCGCGCCGGTGGTCGAGAGCGGCAAGGCCACCGCCGAGGCGCTGGCCATGGTCGCCGCCGAGTGGCAGAAGGCCGGCGTCGACGGGCGCGATCTGTACGTCTTGCAGCACCTGCGCTCGCTGGTGGAGGCCGCGGTCGCTCGCGTCACCCGCGCCAAGATTGGCGAGCTCGCGGTGGTCGATGGTGGGGATGGCTCGAGCTTCACCGGCGCCGTCGCGAGCTTCCCCGCGGCAGTGTCCGAGGTGCTCAAGGAGACGGGCGCCGCGATCGGCGTGGACATAGACAAGCTGCTCCGGGGGAACACCAGGGCGCTGCCCGGAAAGGGAGGTGTGTGATGGAGATCTTTGCTGTCATCGGCGTCACTGGCTTCGTGGTGCTGGTCGCGCTGTACGCAACCGTGAAGCGTCTGCTCTGGGTCTCTACGCCGAACGAAGCGCTGATCTTCAGCGGTGCCCAGCGCGCCATGGAAGGTCGCACCGTCGCCTACCGCTACGTGCGCGGCGGGCGCTCGCTGCGCAAGCCGCTGATCGAGCGCGTCGACGTGATGGATCTCTCGATGTTCACCGTGATGGTCAACGTCAGCGGCGCCTTCAGCAAAGGCGGCATCCCACTGACCATCCAGGGCGTCGCCAACGTCAAGCTGCCGGGGGAAGAGCCCTTGCTCTCCAACGCCGTCGAGCGCTTCCTGGGCCGAACCCGCGACGAGATCTACTACGTGGCCAAGGAGACCCTCGAAGGCAACCTGCGCGGCGTCCTGGCGAGCCTGACCCCCGAAGAGGTGAACGAGGACAAGCAGCGCTTCGCGTCCATCCTGCTGGAGGAGGCCGAACACGACATGAGTCGCATGGGCCTCGTGCTGGACACGCTGAAGATCCAGAACGTCACCGACGAGGTGAACTACCTCTCGAGCATCGGCCGCATCCGCGGCGCCGCCCTGAACCAGACCCAGGCCATCGCCGAGGCCGCGGCGCGCGCGGATGCTTCGGTGCAGCAGGCGAGCAACTGGGCGGCGAGTGAGGTGGCGAAGATCGACGCCGAGCTGCAGATCCAGCGCGAGGAGACCGCCAAGCGCATCGCCGACGCCACCAGTCGCCGCGAGGCCATGATCCAGGAGGCACGCGGTGAGGTCTCCGCACAGATCGCCCAGGTGACCGCCGAGATCGAGCGCCAGAAGGCGCGCGCGCTGCAGGAGAAGCGGCGCCTCGACGCCGACGTCGTGCAGCCCGCCATCGCGAAGCAACGCGCCGCGGAGGAAGCCGCTCGCGGCTCCGCGGCGGACACCCTGGAGCGTGGTCGCGCCGAAGCGGGCAGCTTGAAGGCGCTGGTCGAGTCCTACAAGGCGGGCGGATCCTCGGCGCGCGATGTGCTGGCGCTGCAGAACCTGTTGCCGATGCTCGCGCACATCTCGGGCGCACATCACTCCCTCGCCATCAGCAAGCTGAGCGTGCTGCCAGCTGGAGAGACGTCGGGCAGTGACCTCGCTCGCAAGGCGATCGGCGCCACGGAGCAAATCAAGGCTGCGACGGGGGTGGACCTCGCCGGCGTCGCCAAGAAGTTCGGCGGCTGACGCCGACGGGCGAGCAACTGTCGACGTCGGAGCGCCAGGCGGGCGCTCCGAAGAGCGTGCTAGTCTCGGCGCCGATGACTGACGTGGTGGTGGTGGGAGGTGGGCCCGCGGGCTCGACCAGCGCCGCGCGGTTCGCTCAGCTGGGGCACTCCGTGGTGCTGCTGGAGCAGGCCGACTTCCCCCGCTTCCACATCGGGGAGTCGCTGCTCCCTGGAACGTTCAGCGTCTTCGACGCAGTCGGTGTCACGGCGAAGATCGAAGCTCGCGGGTTCTTGCCCAAGTACGCCGCGGAGTTCGTCAGCGGAGACGGCGAGATCCGCCGCCGCTATCCGTTTGCTGGTGGCCTGGTGGAAGGTCGCGGCAGCGCCTTCGAGGTTGACCGCGCGGACTTCGATCAGCTGTTGCTGGACCACGCCGAGAGCTGTGGCGTCCAGGTCCGCCGTGGAGTGCGTGTGCGCGGAGTCGACTTCGACGCTCAGGGGGCCCGAGTCGACGCCCTGGCTGGCGACGCGAGCATGATATTTTCCTCGAGGTTATTGATCGACGCCACGGGCCAGGGCGTCTTGCTCGGGCGCGCGCGGGGTCTCCGGGAGCTCGATCCGTCGCTCAAGAACTTCGCGCTCTACTCCCACTACACCGGCGCCAGGCGGAGTGGTGGAGCCGCCGAGGGAGACATCAGCATCGTGCTCGCCCCGAGCGGCTGGTGGTGGGTGATCCCCCTCGCGGGCGGACGCACCAGCGTCGGACTCGTCGCGCCCACCAGCAGTCTCGAGGGCGAGCGCGCCGACGCCGACTACTTCGAGCGCCAGCTCGCGGCCTCGAGCTACCTGAGCGAGCGCTTCGGGGGCGCCGAACGGGTGGCGCCGGTGCGCGGCGCCTCGGACTACTCCTACGCCTGCCGCGAGCTGGTCGGCGACGCCTGGATGCTGGTCGGCGACGCCGCCGCCTTCATCGACCCGGTGTTCTCGACCGGAGTCCACCTGGCGGCCCTCAGCGGTTTCCGTGCGGCAAACATCGGGAGTCGCGCCCTGAGACGCCGGGGACACGCGGGGCTGCGTCGAAAGGACCTGAGCGCCTATCAAGCCTGGCTCGGTCCACTGATCACGCGCTACCGCGACTTCGTCTCTGGCTTCTACACACCGGAGTTCGTGGAGCTGATGCTCGCGCCGACGGAGCGCCTGCAGCTCCGCCAGGCGGTCACTTCGATGCTCTCGGGGTTGACCGAGTCGAACTTCGACGTCGCATGGCGCCTCAGGGTGTTCGAGTCCCTGGTGCGCCTGAATCGCTCGTTCCACCTGGCGCCCCGCCTCGAGGCTCGACGTCTGAAACGCGGCGCCTCGATAGGGCACTAGCTCCGCGGCTTTCGCCCGAGCAGCTTCGTGGCCAGATGCTCGCCCAGTTGATCGGCGAGCAACCGCTCGACGACGGTCTCCTTCTCCGCGCGCTCGTCGTCCCCGGTGTACTGGAACTCGATGCCCATGCCGGCGGGGTTCCCCTTCGTGGCCTCCTCCGTGGGCACCACCCAGATCACCTTGCCGCGCAGACGCAGCGGTTCGGTGAGGTTCGGCACCGTCAGCGCGAACACGAACTCCGTGTCCACGGCCAGAGGACGCTGGGTGCCGATGAAGGTTCCGCCACGCGAGATGTTCTTCGTGTAATCCGCGAAGAAGGTGTTCAAGCGCTTGTATTCGACCTTGAGCTCGATGGGAGCTCGCGGGGCGCGACGCCGTTCATCGTCGTCGTCAGTCTCGGGCATGCCCCGCGGAGGGTAGTTCTAGGCCTCCGTCACTGCAATCGGCTTGCGCCCAGGGTTTCCACCGACGGATATCCCGGCTCCCCCGGTGTGCTATGTCAGGACTCGTGCGGGATCCGTACGAGTTGCTCGGCGTGCGTCGAGACGCCACCCAGGAGGAGATCAAGGCGGCCTTCCGTCGGGCGGCGATCAAGCACCACCCGGATCGCAACCAGGACGACCCGACGGCCCAGGCCCGCTTCGCCGAGGTCAACCGCGCCTACCAGATCCTCTCCGATCCCGGACACCGCGCGAACTTTGACCGCTTCGGCACGAATCCCTTCGAGCGCGGCGGCGTGGCAGCCACCGGCATCGAGGACTTCATCGATCTGAGCAACGTCGACGGTGTGATGGGCGACATCCTGAGCGCCTTCGGCATCAAGAACCCAGATCGCAAGAAGGTCGAGTACCGCCTCGAAGTGAGCTTCGAAGAGGCCGCCCTCGGCACCAGCCGGGAGATCCGCTACGCCCGCCTGGACCACTGCAAGACCTGCGGCAGCAGCGGCGCCGCTCCGGGCACGCCGCTCACCAACTGCAGGAACTGCGGCGGTCGCGGCAAGGTCAAGAGCTCTGGAGTCATTCCGATCCCGCTCGAGCGCCCCTGCCCCACGTGTTTTGGGCGAGGAAAGATGGCTCAAACCCCGTGCGTCAGCTGTCGCGGCAAAGGGCTCACCAAACAGACGCGGACCCTCGAAGTGAATTTGCCTGCGGGAATCGAGAGCGGCACGGCTCGCGTGGTCGAGGGTGAGGGCAACCGTATCAAGCCCGGCGGAGGCTTCTCCGATCTCGAGATCCAGGTGGTCGTGTTGCCCCACGAGCTGTTCGAGCGGGATGGAGACGACGTCCGCTGTCGCGTCCCCATCAGCTACGTGCAGGCGTCGCTGGGCGGCGAGATCACCGTACCGACCCTGGCGGGCAAGGCGAAGGTGCGCGTCCCTCCGGCGACGCAGTCGGGCAGCGTGCTTCGGCTCCGCGGCCAGGGCATCACCCACCGTCTACGCAGCGGGAAGGGCGATCAGCTGATCGAGGTCTTCGTGGAGGTGCCCGCCGCGCTGAGCGATCGCGCTCGAGAGCTGCTCGTCGAGCTGGGGCAGGAACTCGGGGAAGACCTGCAGCCACAGCAGCGGAGCTTCATGGAAAAACTCAAGGGCCTGTTCGGCTGAGTCCCTCGAAGCGGAGGAGAAAACGAGCGTGAGCGATTCAGGCAATATCCGCGCGGTAACTTTCGATGCGGGACAGACCCTCGTCGAGCTGGACACTGCGTTCCTGGCCAGGCGCCTCGCCGAGCGCGGAGTCCGGGCAGAGGTCGAGCGGCTCGACGAGAGCACGCCCCTCGCCTGGAGCGAGTACGCCGCCGCCATGGCCGCGGCCGAAGGCGGAGAGCAAGCCTGGAAGCGCTTCATGCAGCGCCTGCTCGCCGCGGCGGAGATCGTGCCTCACCCCCAGCCCCGAGGAGAGCAAGGCCAGGGGCTCGACGAGCGCGAGCGGCTCGCGGCGGAGCTGACCGCGTGGCTGTGGGAGGAGCAGCCGAGGCAGAACCTGTGGCGCCGGCCGGTGCGCGGGATGTTCGAGCTGGCGCGCGAGCTGCGTGAACATCGCATCCCCGTTGGCATCCTCAGCAATTCCGAAGGGAAACTCGAGCTGCTGATCGAAGAGCTCGGACAGCTGGACGCCTTCGACACCATCACCGACTCCGGCGTGGTGGGTTGCGAGAAGCCGGATCCGGCGATCTTTCGCCTGACAGCCGCAGCGCTCGGGGTCGAGCCCGCGGAGCTGCTGCACGTCGGAGACTCCTTCGAGGCGGATATCCGCGGGGCGCTGGGGGTGGGAGCCGACGCGATCTGGTTCAACAGCGCGGGCTTCGAGGCGCCGCCTCCGAGCGCGAGCGGATTCGAGCCTGTGCGCGAGGAGCCGGCGTCGGATCCCAGGCTGCCAACCTCGCTGCCCAGCGTGCGCCGGGCGACGACGGCCTTCGAGCTGCGGGAGCACTTCTGCGAGCTCGGGCTGCTGTGAACGCGCGGCTCCGGGGGTGCTGCGTTTGATCCGAACCTGCGCTTCCCGCGTGACCCCGCACGTTCAGCACGTACACTGCGGCGGCTCATGCAGAACGAAAAGATTGGCTTCCTCGGCGCAGGCAACATGTCCAGCGCCCTCATCCGCGGCATGCTGGCGTCTGGTCTGGTCGCACCCGATCAGGTGCGGGCGAGCGACATCAGCGACGAGCGACTCGAGCGCCTGAAGAAGCAGCACGGCATCGAGACCACGAAGAACAACCTGGATCTGGTGCACTGGTCGACCATCCTCGTCTTCTCGGTGAAGCCGCAGGTGATCGACCGCGTCGTGCGAGAGACGGCGAACGCCTTCGGCCCCGAGACGATGGCGGTGTCCATCGCCGCAGGGGTCCCCATCGAGGCCTTCGAGCGTCGGCTACCCGCTGGTACGCGCGTCGTGCGCGCGATGCCCAACACCGCGGCGATCGCGCTGGCCGGGGCGACGGCCATCGCTCCAGGGACGCACGCGACGGATCACGACATGAGCCTGGCCAAGCACCTGTTCGACGCCGTCGGGCGCACGGTGGTGCTCGACGAGTCGCTGATCGACGCCGTCACGGGGCTGTCCGGCAGTGGGCCCGCCTACGTGATGCTGATGATCGAAGCGCTGGCGGACGGTGGCGTGAAGGTGGGTCTACATCGCGAGACCGCCCTGCTCCTGGCGGCGCAGACGGTGTTTGGCTCGGCCAAGCTGCAGCTGGACACCGGTGAGCACCCCGGCCGACTCAAGGACATGGTGACGAGCCCAGGTGGCACCGCGATCGCTGGCCTGCACACCCTGGAGACCGGCGGCCTGCGCCGCACGCTGATCGACGCCGTGGAAGCTGCGACGGCGCGAGCCCAGGAGCTGGGCGTCGCGATGGCCAAGAAGCTCGACCAGGGCTGATAGATCCGCGCGGCTTCGTCCGCACTCGTGGCTTGCAGCCTCCTTCGGCCTGGTGAAGGCTCGTTGCGCAGATGTCTCCCCTGACCTCGACGGCCCGTCCGTCGCTCGCGTTCTTGCTTGGTGTGTTGAGCCTTGGTGCAGGCTGCCATGTGCGCGGCGCCCAGGCTCCGGATCCGCTCGCCGACTTGCAGCGGGATCCGGCCGGCGTCGTGCGCCGAGTGGCGGAGCTCCGAGGCCTGCCGGAGCGGCGCCCGACGCAGCTGATCTTCCAGGACGAGGCCGCCTTCATCCGCGATCTGGAGTCCGGCGGCGCCGCGCGGCCAACGGCTTCGGACTACCGCAGCGTCTACTCGGCATTTGGCTTCGACTTGCCGTCGGAAGCCAAGGGCACCTCGCCGCGCCAGGTGATGCACGAGCAGGTGATCGCGTTCTACGACCCGGACACTCACAGCGTGCACGTGCGCAAGAACGCCGGCGCCCTGAAACAGACCGCGGAAGACGTGAAGGGGATCGTCGCCCACGAGCTGGGGCACTCGCTGCAGCATCAGCATTTTCCCATCCCCAAGGTCGAGGACATGAGCGACCTCGACCAGCGGCTGGCATCGATGGCGCTGATCGAGGGCGACGCGATGCTGACCATGGTCGCTTACCTCGCGGATCTGAACCACATCAACCTGAACCGCGCCCTGGTCGAGTCCGGCAAGGCCGTGAACCGTCGGGACACCGAGCGCGCCGCGGAAGGCACCGCGGACTCGGTCGCCCTGATGCGTTCGCCTGGCTTGATGCGAGAGCGCATGATCTTCCCCTACACTCAGGGGCTGACCTTCCTCACGGCGCTGCACCGCAGCGGCGGCTTCCCGCTGGTCAACCAGGTGTACTCCTCGCCGCCCAGCACCACCGAGCAGGTGCTGCACCCAGGCAAGTACGTTTCCGGGGAGCAAGCGGTGCCCGTCGCGTTCCCCGGGGTACCGCAAGGCTGGCAGCTCGGCCTGCGAGGCCGCATGGGAGAGCTGCAGACCCGCGTGATCCTGGAGAACTGCATGGACAAGGCCATCGCGACCCGCGCCGCCGCGGGCTGGGGAGGCGACGAGTTCATGCTGATCGAGCGCCAGGGCCTCGCGCTGGTCTGGCTGAGCGTCTGGGACACGCCAAGGGACGCCGAGGAGTTCGAGCTCGCGGCGCGCTCACTGGCCCAGTGCTGGGCGACCAAGCCCGGAGGCGCGCTGACGTCGGGAGTCGGTCAGGGCGAGCTGGTGCGGCGCAGCGGCCAGAGCGTCGCCATGATCCGCGGCATGAGCACGAGCGAGCGCGAACAGCTGGCGACGGCCAGCCTGGAGCTGACTTTCGCATCGCCCCAGGCGTCGCCGCCCCTCGGCCAGGTGGCGCTGCGGCCTATCCCCGAGGAACCAAGAGTCCATGCCCCCTACGTCTCCGAGAACGTGTACGTGAACCCCCGGCTCGGTATCAGCCTGCCGATGCCGCCCGGCTACACCTACAAGCTCGATGGTGACGAGCTGTCCCTCGATGCGCAGAGCGGCGTGGGCTCCATGCACGTCGGCCTCAGCGAGTGGGAGGTGACCCAGGACAGCCTGGCGCACCTCTACGACGAGTTCGAGTCGGTGCTCAGCAAGGAGATCGGCCGTGGCGTGCGGCTCGCCGTGGAACAGAACTCGGAATACGTGACGACCCTGGGCCGCGCCGTGACCCGCACCTGGTCCGTGCGCGGCACGCCGGTGCGCATCCGCTTGATCGTGCTACCGGTGTGTGGCTCCACGGGAGCCGTCATCCTCAGCAACGTCTGGTCAGAGCAGAACGCCTTCGACATGGCCACCTGGTGGGTCAACGGTCTACGCCGTATCTCCGCGGATATGCCTCCGGTGTGCAGCTACTTGAATCCGTAGCGTCGAGCAACCGAGGACCATTCACTTTCTCGCGGTGCTACCCTCGAGAGATGCGGCTGGGTGGTTTGCGCATCGACCGGCAGAGGTTCCTCACGCTGACCTGCGCGCTGGCCGCCTCTCACGGATGCGTATCGAGGGAGAAGGCTCGGCCAGCTTCGACGCTGCTGGTCGCTCCGCGCCCAGAGGAAGACGAACAGCCTCCGCCGGCACGGAGCTTGGCGAGCCGCTGCGACACGCTGGCTCCCTGTGCGGACGCCCACATCGACGACCAGCCATCACAGCGAGCCGAGTTGTGTCACTGGATGGTAGCCGAGTTCCTGCCCGACGTTGCAGCGCGAGGCATCCGCTGCCTGGAGCAACAACCCGCGGCTTGCGACGCTTCGGACTGCGCAGTCGACGTCGAGCGCTGCGCCTGGGTAGCGTTCGAGAACGTTCGTCCCACCGATACGGAAGAGTGCGACCGCATGACTCCGCCCAAGGCGGAGCGGTCGCGTCTTTCGACGAAGGCGCGACACGCGAACGAGTACCGCAAGGCGAACTGCCGACGCTTCACTCCCGGTATGACGGCCACCGGCCGTCAACGCTTCGCGAGCTGCTTGGCCGCGGAGCTCTATCCTGATGCAAGCACGTGCCTGTGGCCCGAGCAGCTCTGTCGCCCGCTGACTCCTCCGTCCTGGCTCGAGAGTTGACCAGCCGCCAAGACCTCCCAGGCCGAAGCGCGCGTATCGATTGGTGATTTCCACAAGGCATTAAAACGCCGATCACCGAGCCACGCATGCATGCGTCCGTGGATGCTCGGAGCCAACGCAACCCTTGTGCCCGCCGCGGGCGGGCATTCATCAACACACTGCTAGACAGGACGCCGCGCTACTCGGTCCACTCGATCTCGGTCTCGGGCATCGTGCGGTAGCGGGTGTCGATCTCGTCGACCAGCTCCATCCACCAGCTCTCGATCTTGGGGCCCTTCTCACGCACGGAGTCCGTGAAGAAGGTGCCGCGGATGCACTCGGCTTCCTCACCCGAGGCGTTGGGGCGACAGCGACCGTCGACGTAGACGAGGATCGCCTCTGGCAAGCGCGAGGCCGAGGAATCGACCGGGCTGTTCATCCAGTTCCGCAAGAAGACGATGGCCGCCTTCAGATCCTCCGGGGTCTGCCCGTAGCCGTGCAGCATGTAGATGACCGGGTAGCGCTTGTCCTGCGCCTTCTTGTTGGAGTAGCCGGGCGGGAAGTTGACGCTGACCGGACCCGAGCGACCACGAGAGTCGGTGAAGGTGAAGTCACAGCCACCACGGATCTCGCAGATGTCCGCGCCGTCGACGGGATCGATCTCCGAGGCTTCGGACAGACCGCGCGGGGCGTCCGGCCAGTGGGAACCAATGTAGTAGAGCGCGGACTGCAGGCGCCGCACGATCTGATCGGCAGTCCCGACGTGCTGACCGCTGCCGGAGTTGAAGTCGGCGTCCGTCGGCTCGGTCGAACCGTAGCGCATCATCACGCCGCCGGGGATCGACGGCCAGTCGAGGTGTCCCGCCGAGAACAGGGACACGTCACCCAGCTTCTGCCCTGGGAGCTTGTCGAAGCCGGTGTAGTAGTGAACGATGCGCCCGCGCCCGGCCCAGCTGCCCATCATCGCCTGAGCCGAGACGGCGAAGTTGAACAGGTCACGGGTTCCACCGTCGGTCCACAGGTCCATGCGCGCCATCGCCGCGTCGTCGAACGGCTCCTTCTGCGTGCCCAGCGGGTCCTGCGTAATTACCGTACGAGAATCGCGCTCGAGGAAGGCCTTGTAGCCCGGCGACATATCGTACTTGCCGTTGCCTTCACCGAAGTCGTAGGGGCTGCTCGCGGTGCCCTGGACGCCGTCCAGGCCGTAGTCCTCGTAGGGCTCGCCCTCGTCGTAGCGCAGGTTGCCCTCGGTGCCCGTCGGGTTGTACTGGGGGTTCCAGTCGTCACCATTGGGGTCTTCATTGACGCCCGCCTGGTAGCCAGGCTCGTCCACGTTGGCCAGCCCGTCGACGCCGAGGTCCTCGAACCGCTCGTGGCCCTGGAAGATCACCGGCTCGTCTTCGTCGCGAACACCGTTGTCGTTGTAGTCGACGGCCAGCGCCAGCTCCATCGGCTTGTTGTTGCTCTGATCCGACCAGGTGTTCGCGTAAGGCGTCAGGTCCGGCTGCTGCGGCGAACCATCGCAGAAGGTGATCACCGGGAAGGTGCCGTTCGGATTGAAGTCGTGGTCGAAGTAGTTGGTCAGGCGCAGTGTGTTGGCGCAGCGCTGCGCTGGGCACTGCTGCTCCAGCTCCTTCTGGTGAGCCTCGTTCGGGTCGTCGCCAATGGGATCGACCCACACCGCACACTCGCGATCCGTGCGATCGCCGACCACGCTCGGATCATCCGGCGGCACGCCTGCCGGCAGGTTCTCGCCGCCTGGCATCTGGTTGTAGCTGCCCGGATTGCCGAACATCAGCGACAGATCGCGGAAGATCTGCACGTACTCCGAGCGCGGGAACGAGCCGCCGTTTCCGTTCTTCGGGTACTCGTACCACCAGCGATTGAACGACGAGGGGTGCTCGTAAGGCAGCTTGGTCTCGGGGAACTCCGGGAAACCAGTGGGCACCGTGGTGCCATCGTTGGGCAGGAAGCCGCCGATGTGGTTGTTGCGAATGTGCCCGAGCAGCCACGTCCACTCGACCGGCCCACCCAGGGGAGCCAGCACGTCGAACTTCTCGTGGTTGCGGAAGCCAGTCATCGCAGTGCCGCCGCCGCCCATGCTGACGCCGACGATCGCGCGGTGGGTGATGCGGCGCTTCTTGGTCACCGTGCCGCCGTCGCTCTTGACGATCGCCTGGTAGGTTCCGAGCCACGGCGCCTGGAAGTAGAGCTTGTAGCCGTCGCCGTCCTCGATGATGCGCGGGTCCGCGATCGGGATGGCACGCGGGGTCTTCACGTTGGGTCCGGTGTACGAGACCGTCACGTGGCGCAGCCTCGCCATCTCCGGCATGGCCGCGGGGTTGATCGGGATGGTGAAGGGAATTTCCCTCGGGAATTTCTTGTCCGCAGGACCGAACGTCACGGCGGGGCCCAGCTTGGTGAAGCCGGTCGGCACCTGGTCTGCCGCGCAGCCGATCGTCGCGTCGAACGCCGAGACCGACCAGATGAAGCTGTTCTTGTTGGGCATCGTGGCGTTCTTCGGGTACCCAACGGACGCCAGTGCGAGGCCACCGCTGCCGCTCACGGTGCCGCCGTCGTCCACTTTCCCGGAGCCCGACCCGCTGCAGTCAGCGATGTCAGCGCTGATCACGTTGACCGGGATATCGATGGTGACGTCGCCGTCTTCCGTGGGGAACAGCGCCTTGATGGTCGTCTTGCCCGCGGCGCTCGCGGTGACATCCACCTTGGCCGTCGGCGTCACCAGGTCGATACGCGCGTCTCCGGGTGCAGCCGCGACGCTGGTGTCAGACGACTCGAACTTCATCATCCGCACGTCGCAGATGTCGGGATCCACGGTGATCTCCACCTGCCGCGTCTGCCCGGGCGCCAACACGACGGACTCCGGACTGACCCTCAGCTTGATCTGGCTCGCCTCGGGGTCGAAGCATTGTTCGCCGGGTTTCGGCTGAGGGACGCCACCGACGCCCGCGGTGCCTCCCGTGCCTCCGGCAGCGCCAGTTCCACCGCTGCCACCGCTACCTCCGCCACCGCTGGGCCCGTCGTCGGACGAACAGCTGACGCCGGCCAGGGCCGTAAAGAGAGACACGACGGCGACGGCGCCGACACGTAGGCGATGAGAGCTAAGCTTCACTGGGATCTCCTCCAAGCAGACGAACGTTAGGTTAGGCCATCCGGCTCGGCTGTGTAACCGAATCCTCCGAAGCGCTTGAAACCACCCAGAAATCTCTGGCGAAGCCGGTGTTCCAGGGCGCTGACCCAACGGGTAGGACAAAGACTTACAAGTCGCACCGAGTGCCTCCTCGGGCCCTTCCGAGGGCGCGGCCGACGGCACCCCGCCTCGACGAACATTTCCGCGCGGCTCGGATCCCGTCGCTCTGCCGCGACGCGAATGTCACGCGTTCGGCGCTCGTCGAGGGCTTGGGGGTGAGAGCACGAGGCGCTCGAACGCCCACACCTGCCGGAAACCCGACCGCCCGGCGCCTGGATCCACGCGGCACCCTTTTGCGGCACGGCGTTTGCTGTCGCTCAGCGTGTGGGAGCGCTTGGACGAGCGCGCCGTCACGGCGCAGGCTACTGCATATGCACGTGCCTGCTGTTGCTCAGCGGCTGCGGCGGACGGCATGTCTCCCAAGCTGTAAGCCCGACGGACCTACCCCGGATTGCTGACGACTACCGAGACGGCTTCGTACGACTGGAGAGCGGAGAACGGATCCCCACCAGTCGGCTCAGCGAGGCCAAGCTCACCCTTCAGGCTTCCTGCGACGACTGGCGGCAAGAGCTGCATCGCGCCCAGTGCGGCGACGTCTCCCTCCCACTCGCCGAGCTGGGGAGCGATCGAGATCAGCTCACCCCGAATCGCAGTGAACCCTGGGCGATGGGCGGTCTGCGAGTCAGCGACGTCAGCCACGCGAGCCTCGAGCTGGAGCTGGCGGGGTACGACCGGCTCGAAGAGCCGACGTTCGGCGTGGGTTCCACCTTCCTCGGTCCCGCGCTGTTCGCCACGTTGACCGCTCAGTGGTTCGCGGCGGACTGGCTCGTCACCGAGCTGGGCTTCTGGGTGGGCCCCCACTTCGATGGCTTCGCTGGCTTCCGCGTCAGACCAGGCCCCCGCACGTCGCCGCGCCTCTGGCTCGGCGCGGCCTACGGCAGCTACTGCCACCGTCAGCCCCTCGAAACACCCATCCGCGCCGACGCCACCGGCACCACCGACGCCGAGCAACCCGAGGACCTGATCTGCGACAACGCCGCGACCTTGAGGCTCGGCGCGGACATCAGCTTCGGCCGCGGCCACTGGCAGCTCTCCCCGGAAGTCGACCTACTAATCCCCACGGATTCGAACTCTGCTCCCGAGGTCAGCCCCTGGGGCGGCGTGACAGCGACTCGCTTGTTCTAGCGAAACATAGTGTTTCAACACTACAACACATGCATGAGCGGCTGCGTGGACGCTGGGCACCGCAGAGCAGTTCTGCTGTCTGGAGCGATAAACTGCCTGAAAACAGCTGGAAAAGCCCTGGAAACCGCGGCCACGGGCCAAGCTCGGGCGCGGGGAGGCGCTTCTAACCCCCGGAAGAATGGGAGACAAAAAAAGTGTCCGCGCAGAGGGGCCGGGGGGGGGACAGCCTCGCTCCACGCGGACGGGAGGGGAAGTAGCAAGCTCGGATCACAAAAGCAATCAAGTCGCACAACGAGACGCCGATCGACGAACCCGATCACACAGGTGCGAAATTCGAATCGGGCGGCGACGTCACCGGCGGGGAACATGGGAACCCAGCAGCCGCGAGGGATTCAACGACTTGCCCAGGCCAACCGCTAGGTCTGGATTGCATTTGTGCAATGCGGTCCACGCGCGCGCGACGCGAGCCCGCGCCCACCTGCGCCCACAAAAGTAACGTCCGCGCGGCAATGACCCAGGCCCCGTTGGCGTGTCTGCTCCTGCGTTCTGAGTACGCTGAAGTACGCGAGTTGACCGACTGGATGAGGAATGCTCACGGTGAACGAGCGAGCTCACAGCCGGCAGCGGAAGCCCCAGCGACCCTCGCCTCCTCCGCGCTCGCTGAGAGCGAGCCCTACACCGGAGGTGACGGGGGGGACCGCCTTCACACCCTTCAGCGCTCGTCCGTCGCTCGTGGTCGCGGCCAACGCCTCGACACAGAGCCCGCTCGCGTCCGCGATCATCTTGGCCTGAAGCCTGGACCCGGTCGCGCCGGTGCCCCCCAGGTGAAGGTATGGCTGGACCGGAGGCTCGGAGACGATGGACCAACCCTCGTCTGCCGAGGTGCAGGGCCGAGGGTTCGCGCCAAGGACCTCCGAGCTGATCTCCAGCGGCTCGCCGGCATCCCTTGACTGAGTATCCACAGGGAAAATATACCAGCGACTCTCGCTGCCCCGCAGCGGACTGACCTTGGTGAGGATCCCGAGAGCGTCACCGCGCGTGCTCTTCACCAGCTGCACTCCCTGGGAGGCGCGCCCCGGGCGCATCGGGAAGTCTGCAAAGTACGCTAGCTCGTCGCCATCCAGCCTGTAGATGCGGAAGGCCTGGCTGTTGATGGTGGAACCGAAGTACCAGGTCCCCTGCACGTTCACCGCTCCCGAGACCTGGTTCAGCGCCCACATCGCGCTGCCCTGGATCGGCAGCGGCGCCCGATCACGCTCGAGCACGTAGGCGGTCTGGGTGCCTCGCACGTTCAGCACCAACAGGCCAGCGTCACCGCCAGGCTCGGCCTCGAAGCGCCAGGTGCTGTAGCCTCCCCAGCGGGTGAGCTGACCGAAGCTCATGGCCGCGGAGACGGGATCTGGCCAGTCGGGGCGAGCGACCGCCGTGTTCCACAACGGCGCCGACAGCGAGAACGGATCTTCCACCCGCACCACCCAGCGGGCCAGTCGGCTCCACTCCTTGCCCCGGGGACCCCAGACGTAGGCGCGGAGCCGCGTCTCATAGCTGTCGTTTCCGAAATCGAAGCCTAGCTCCGCCTTGCCCTTGTTCGGGGCCGTGACCCCCAGGAACGAGCTCCAGCTACTCGAAGTCAACGTCTCCGCGGTGGGCATCGACGAACCGTAACCGTACGGCAACGGCGTGAAGGTCATCGTCCCCGCCATGGCTGCCGGCGCAGGCCGCTGGGGCGCGGCTTTCAAGGCGGCTGCGCCCGCGGCCGAGACAGCGCCCGTGGGCGTGCAGTCGAGGGCCCAGCGGCTTCCGTTCCGCGAGGGCAGGCTGACGCGCTCGGGGAGATCCGCGAGCTTGGAGTCCGCCTCCTCCACAGCACGGCCTTGCCAGCCCACACGAAGCCAGTTGCCGAACGCGCACCCCACGGGAGAGCAGCCGCGCGCGTTGCGCCCCCCCGGGTCTCCGAGACGGGGCACGGGCGACGAGCGATCACCGAAGGCTGGCGGCACCGCGACCTCGGACCAGCTGAAGCCGCCGTCGATGGTCTCGCGCAGCAGGCCTCCGCGACCAATCGCCAGGGCGAAGCGTCCGGACAGCAGGCTGCGGTCGATGTCCTCGCTCACAATCTCCCCGGCGGCGACCTTGCCATCCAGATCGACCTGCACGCCGACGAAGGGACCGCCTCCCGCGACCCAGCCAGCGAGCACTCGCACCTTCTTGTCGTCGCGCTTGATCACGCGCTCGCTGAGGCCATCCAGCCACAGCCCCTTCTTCAGCAGCGTCTTCGTCGACGGCTCCATCTCCTTGAAGCGCAGCTTGTACGACTTGTTCCCGCCGTCTTCGGCGATCAGCAGCAGCGTGCCTGGCGCGCCGAGTCGGGGCGGAACCACCACGGCGACACGTCCGTCCTTCAGCGCGACCACTCGCTCCACGCCGCGGTCACCGCGCACACGCACCTCGCGCAGCTTGCCCTTTGCCGAGCGGATACAGTACGTGGTCGCCTGATCGGCTGCGCCATCGCTCGCGCTCTTGCAGCCGCCGCGAATCACCAGCCCGCCGGTCCCAGAGGCCGCGATGTAGCGCGGCTCGGCGAAGCTGATCACTGGCGTCAGATCGAGCTCCGGGCTCACCGAGTAGACAACGCTGCGACCCGCAGGGTCTCCGCAGATGAAGCCGATCCCTACGCCGACCTGAGCCCCGGAACAGACGGCGGCTCCGGCGTACGCTCCACGGTTGATGTCGACCAGCTTGCCATCGCGGAGCCTCACCCGAGCGACGTTGCCCTGTGCCATCACCACGGCGGTGTCCTTGGTGTCGGGCCAGCCACCGAGCGCGGCGACCCGCAGGGCGTTGTCTCCCAGCGGTCGCTCGATGCGCTCCTGGACCTCGACGTCGCTCCCTTGCTGCAGATCTGCCCAGGCGGGTAGCGCCGACTTCACCGCCCCTTTGAACGCCGAGTCGTCACCCGAGCGCCCGACCATCTCGAGGTCGCCCGAAGCGTCCAAGGTCAGCCGCCCCGCATACGAGTTGATGAAGATCTCGTCGTCCGCGGCGGTGATCGGTGAGGGCGGCGTGTTGATCTCCAAGGGTCGCCAGCTGGCTCCCGCGTCCAGGGTGATCAGCACACCGCGAACGTCGGACTCGACCGCGGCGACCCACTCGCCGGCAAAGGCCATCGTACCGTAGCCGGGAGCCGGCGGCAGCGGCCCAAGATCCGTGATCTTCCAGGTCTTGGGGTCTACCGCCAGTATTTCGTTGTTGCCCTGAGCGCTCAGGTAGATACGGTCGAAGCCCGGCGTCACCCAGTTGATATCCGCAGAGAAACTCGCTGCAGGTTCCAGCTTGCCGAGCCAGGTCTTCGACTTCCAGAACAGGCTGCGAGAGCCGCTGGAGTAGAAGATGAATCCGCCACCAAGTCGCGCCGGCAGCTCGAGTGGCTTGACGTCGAGGCGATCGGGGATCGTCTCCTCGGCGACCTCGAGACTGCCGTCGGGGTGCTCCAGCATGCGAAGGCCGTAGGCAATCAGGCGCAAGCTGCCGTCGACGTCGCGCTCCTGATAGCTCGCCTCGCGTCCCTCCGGGAGCACGACCATGCGCGCCGGGGTGACCCAGCGGGGCGCCTTCTTGGCTTTACCCTGCTCCTTCGTCGGCGCGGCGCTGCTCCACGCCGCGCTCTTGGCGTTACAGCCGAGGGTCCCCAGGAGACCCAGCCCAAGAGCGCTCAGCAGCAGCGCCGAGCGCGCGCCCGGCGAGGTCCAGCGCCTGTGGACTGGCTTCGTTCCCACCATCGCCTGGCATGCTACTTCGCCCACTGTCGAGCGCCAGCCAAACACCGGGTTTCGCAGCGCTTTGTGCGCGCTGGTCGCGCGTTTTTCAGCTCGCGGCGGGGGAGAATTGCGCACAGCGCGGGTGCTCAGTAGGTTCCCGCGACTCGTCTCGAATCAGGGCGAGTGACGGAGGAACCATGAGTCAATCGCCCAGCCGCGCCACCGCCCGACCCACCGCACCCCGCGCGGAGGAGATCCTCGGCAAGTACTTCCCGGTGCTGGATCACGGCTTCGTCGCGCTGGTCGACTACATGGGCACCGACGAGTGCATCGAGCGCGCCGCGCGCGTCAGCTACGGCTACGGCACCCGCAAGCAGAGCCAGACCCGCGGCCTGCTCCGTTACCTGCGCCGCCACAAGCACACCACGCCCAGCGAGATGGTGGAGCTGAAGTTCCACTGCTGCATGCCGATGTTCATCGCGCGGCAGTGGATCCGTCACCGCACGGCAAACGTGAACGAGTACTCCGGCCGCTATTCGCTGATGCCGATGCTCTTCTACACCCCCGATCAGGAGCAGCTGCAGACCCAGAGCCGCGCGAACAACCAGGGTCGCAGCGGCGACGCCGTCGAGCAGCGCACCTACGACGAGGCGCTGCGCCGCTGGAACGAGATCCGCAAGCTCTCCGCCGATGCCTACGAGTGGATGACCAGCGAAGACCTGGCGCGGGAACTCGCGCGCATCGACTTGCCGCTGTCCACGTACACCCAGTGGTACTGGAAGATCGATCTACACAACCTGCTGCACTTCCTCACCCTGCGCGTCGACTCCCACGCGCAGTGGGAGATCCAGGAGTACGGTCGGGTGATGGCGGGCATGCTGAAGCGCGTCGCACCGCTCTCCTACGAAGCCTGGATCGACTACGACGTGTGCGGAGACCGCGTGAGCCGCATGGAGCTAGACGCTCTACGTCGCCTGGTCGGGGTTGGGGGTGAGGAGCTCAGTTCCTCAGGCGGCAAGCTCGACAGCAAGGCGCTTGCCGAGCTCGGGCTTTCCACACGGGAAATCACCGAGCTGTTCAGCAAACTATCACCGAAGGGCGTCCCGGACTTCGAGCTCGACCTCGCCAGCGCACGCAGCGCCGAGACCTTTGCCGAGGAGTTCGCCCAGGCCGTGCCCAGCGTCGACAAGCCGAAGCACTGAGCGCCATGCTTCGCCTCGCTCCGTTGGCGCTGCTCAGCGCGCTGGTTTCCTGCACGAGCGGCCAAGGCGCCCAGAGCGCGGACGACTCCGGACTGGAGCCGCGTCCGAGCCCCGTACGCGATTTCTGCGACTCGAACGCAGAGGCACGAATCCGCGCGGAACACCCTGAGCTTCCTCCTTGCGGCCATCGACCTTACACCTACCTGGAGGCGAAGCTCGGCGCGCACCACTTGCTCGCGGTTGCGTACGACGACGACCCGTGCTGCACCGACGTGCCGACGCCGGGCATGATGCTCGGCGCCCATGTCTACGTGGACGGTGAGTCGTGGCCGACCACGGACTCCATCGTGCTCCCCTTGCCGCCAGAGAACGCCGATGAAGCCTCCGCGTGGCTCAACGCCGAGCTGATGCGGCTCCTGGTCGTGCAGCCCTCGATGGACGTGCATGCGATCCGCGCTGGGTGGGACGCGGCGGGTCCCGCGCTCGAGAAGCACGCCGTGGGTCTGGAACAGACCGACTCGGGCTGGCGCCTCAGAGCATTCGCTGTCAGCGACGAAGCCGAGCGGGGCATCCACTGCCGCTACCTCGCGGT
Organism: Polyangiaceae bacterium; assembly: GCA_041389745.1. Lineage (GTDB taxonomy): Bacteria > Myxococcota_A > Polyangia > Polyangiales > Polyangiaceae > JAHBVY01. The sequence goes on along the minus strand of JAWKRF010000031.1, from coordinate 38,217 downwards.
GTGGGAAGCGACGTTGGAGGGCACGCAGGTCAGCGCCAAGCGCCTTGTCCAGTACGCCGAAGGCAGCGCGATGGGTCAGCCGTGCAGCGGGGAACCGCTGCCGAGGTCTGCGACCGTCCGGCCACAGTAGCATCCTCGCGCCAACGTCGACACGGCTCACACCGCCGTGTAGCTACCGGGGTGCCTTCCCGAGCTCTACACACCGCGTTCAGCGGGTCTCGGGTTCCTCTCACTCGCCAGACGTGACTTCGTCCGTTTCACGCGCCGAGGCCAACGCCGTGCGAGGCACGGACAGCTTTCGCGTGAGCTCCACGGCGCTGAGCGCGGTACTCCGCACCTCGTCGATGTCTGCCTTGAGAGCGCCCTCCGGCAAATCCGCCGCGATCAGATCGGTGAGCCCCGCGATCACGGACAGCAGATTGATCAGGTCGTGAGCCACCTCACCCGCCTGTCGTCCGACGATTTCATAGCGGCTCGCCTCCTTCAGCTGACCCTGGACGCGCTCCAGCTCCTCGGCGGCGCGCTTGGTCGCGGTGACGTCCAGCGAGAGCACACAGACACCGCGCGGAACCGGAATGAAGCGCAGCTCGAACCAGCCACGGCTTCCGTCGCAGCGAGCGAACGGGCTCGAGTGAGAGCACTCGACTCGATCCAGCATCGAGCGCCGGAGCCTCTCGAACATCGGCGTCTCGTCGATGCCCGGGTAGCACTCCATCATCGTGTTCCCGATCAGCTCTTCACGGGTCTTCTCCGCGTGCTGCAGCAGGGCGTCGTTGACGTAGAGGTAGCGCCAGTCGAAGTCGATGACCTGGCAGCCCTCATGGAGGCTCCCCAGCACCTCCGGCGTCATCAACTCGCAGATCGCCATCCCCAGAGCACTCTGACACACCAGCTGAGGAAGCCGCACCCCGGACCCTGCGAAACAGCGTTGCTCCGACACCCCCGTCGCGCTGCCAGGGCTTGCCACGACGTAGCTAACGAGTGTTCGCGCCGCAGCCCTCAGCGCGTGCGAGCCCTGCGCGCCAGCATGTCGATGTCGATGGTGTGCGTGCTGCTCGAGGGCGCCTCGACTTCACCAGGCAGCACCTCGGTCGCGTGCTCCTCCCACCAGGCCTTCGCCATCCCAAACGACCACTCCCGCCCCAGCTTCAGCTCGTCCAGCCTCCGCAGCAACGCATGGGCCGAGGCTGGGCGCTGGTTCTGATCCTTGCGCAGCAGCTCCATCACGATCGCATCCAATTCCTCGGGGATCCCCTTGATGAAGTTACTCGGCGGCTCGGGCTCCGTGTGTAGGTGGTGGGCGCAGATCTCCACCGTCGTGTTGCCCTCGAAAACCTGCCGACCGGTGAGGAGGAAGAACGCCACGCAACCCAGGGAGTAGAGGTCGCTGCGCGCATCCACCTGGTCTGGGTGGGTGATGGACTCTGGCGCGAGGAACAGCGGCGTCCCGGCGACGATATCGCTACGCGTCGCCTGCGGATCGTCCTTGTCGAGCACCTTCACCAGCCCGAAATCGACCACCTTGGCGACGTCGGGGCGTCCGCCGCGGACACACAGCAGCACGTTCGCCGGCTTCACGTCTCGATGGATCAGGTGGCGATCGTGCGCCTCGGCAAGGGATCCCGCGACCTGCGCGAGGACGTGGACCACCCGCGACGGGGGCATGGGGCCGGTGCGCTTGACGATGGTCTCCAGGTTCGCACCTTCGAGCAGCTCCATCGCGTAGTAGAGCAAGCCGTCGGGTGTGCGACCGTAGTCGAAGATCGTGATCGTGTTTGGGTGAGTGAGCTCCGCGGTCAGCTGCACCTCCCGTTCGAAGCGCTTCAGGTTCGAGGCGCCAGCTCGATCCGGCAGCAGCAGCTTCACCGCGGTCGGTCGCCTCAGCATCGCGTGGCGCGCGCGGTAGACGGCGCCCATGCCGCCTTCGCCCAGCTTGCGCTCCAGGGTGTACTGGCCCAGCTTGCGCGCAGCCTGAACCTCGTGGCGCAGACCGTAGACCACCTTCGAGGCCAGGGTGCACAGCGCCATCGTGCCCGCCCACCAAGCGCCGATGGCCAGCACCTGACCGACCGCAAATTTGTGCAGGCTTGGTGCGTGCCCATAGGCACCTGCCGCGGCCTGCAGCGCCGTCAACACCGTCGGGTCCTTGATCGAGCTGTAGTACACGACGAGCAGCAGCGGCACTCCAGCCACCGCGCACAGCGTCGCGGTGACGCGCACGGGACTCGGCACGAAGATAGAACGCGCGACGAACCCGAGGGTCAGCGCGAGCACGATGATCTGGCCATTCCCCGCGGCAACGGGGATGTAGTACCCCATCACCTCGTAGGCGACCGCGTTGGCCAGCAGCGCCGAGGCCTCCGCCACGCGAATCGTGGACACGCTATGCTTACCGCGCAGCATGAAGAGTCCGAGGAACAGGTATGAGAGCGCGCCTGCGAGGTGGGCCAGCATGGATGGATGCAGGAGCAAGCCCATCTTCTGGCTGAGGATCAGCAGGACCCGTAGCAGGTAGTAGCCGAAGCCGAGCGCAAAGCCGAAGCGAGCGAAGACCAGCACGCGCTGCTGGAGGAAGGCGCGCCCCTCCTCGGTCTGGTCCCAGGCGGGATCCGAAAGCGGCGTGGTCGGCATGGCTCGAAGACCGCGTCTAGCGTTCCCCGGCGCAGCGTGCAATCGGGGCCGCCTCGCGCCCTCGGGTCCGAGCGGCTAAAGCGCCGCCAGGATGCGCTGTTTCACTCGCTTCGGGACGGTGTTCTCCAGGTACTCGATGGCCGTGCCTTTGAGCACTGGATCGCCCGATGCGAGGCCCCGCATAGCGAGGGAGAGCGGCTCCGGGTCGTAGGAGAGCGCCAGCAGGGTGAAGGCCTGGAGCAGTCGCGGAGAGCGGATTCGATGACCGCTGAGGAGGGGGTGGGAGCCCTGCTCGAGGACTGGAACCAACGAGTCGGGGAGCCAGTCATCCCGCTCGAGCTCACGTTCGACTCGACCGAAGACGAGATCGTTCGAGGGCTGAAACGGCAGCCCGACCTCCTGGCGCCAGCGCACCAGCGTGGCCCCGATTGCCAGCCGCAAGGACGGAGAGCCTTGATCGAGCCCGGCCCAGAGGTGCGCCAGTGCCGCGGGGCAATGCGTTTCCGCAAGCAAGTCCACCAGCACCAGCTGGCGAGGCAGCGGTGCGCTCGGGTCCAGCAGGGCGTCCCCCAGCGCGCCCACGGCGGAGAGACCGAGCCCCTCGAGGTAGCCGCGAGCCGAGTCATGCAGCTCTGGGTCGGAGAGCAGATCCACCACGCACGGCGCGAGACGTCGATCTGGCGCCGCCCGCGCCAGACGTTCGACCAGGCTTGGGTCTCGACGAGTGCAGAGCGCGAGCAGATCACATAGCTCCGAGGGTGGATCCTCGGCAGAAGGCGGAGCCTCGCTGTTCTTCTCGGCTTGGCGCCGCTCGATCTCCCGCAGCAGCCCCTGGCGGTTCAAGGAGACGGTGGTCTCGATCGCGCGACGCGTGGTCGCATCGAGCTGTTCGTGCTCCTCGACCTTGAGCAGGTTGCGCTCGAGGTTGCCGACGAGCTCCGCGACGTAGGCCTTGTTGACGGAGCGCACCAGCCAGACCAGGAGAACGCCGATGCCTGCGGCGAACCACAGCAGGCCGCGCGCGGGCTGAGCCAGCACCAAGCCGATGCCGACGACGGTCAGGCCGCCCAGAGCGTCGCCCAGGCGCTGGAGCAGGACGTCGATGATGACCTTCGTGCGGCGCTTGCGCACCCTGGAGAGGGGCGTGAACAGCAGCTCGTAGGCGGAGCGGTGAGTCGAGTTGCTGAGCGCGGCCTCCACGCCCTTGCCGAGCGCCGCGGTCCAAACCTTCAGCACCACCGACGCGAGGCCAGCGAACGCGGCGATGCCCAGGGGAAGCACCGCCAAGGTGCTCCCGAGACCGGCCTTCTGCAGCAGCTTCGAGCTGACCAAGCTCTGCACCACGAAGGTCGCCAGGCTCACCACGGTGTAGAACACCGCAAAGAACGTGACCAGTTGTTGTTCCTCGGGGAAGTGACTCTGCGCTTCTGCCTTGAGCACGAAGTCCAGCAGCGTCGACGCGACCGCGAGCAGCGTGACGAGTCCGGCGACCCGGATCAAGAGGGGCGACCGCAGGATGTTCGCCTTCTCGAGCACGACCGCCGAGCCCCGCTCCGTCTTCAGCAGCGGGCTCAAAACGGCGTTGCGCCGTCGACGCGTGAACCGCCGCACGTAGAACGCCCCCAGCAAGCCGAGCGCCACGAGCACCAGGAGCACACCCCGCGGCCCAACCACGGAAGACACGCGCTCCGCGAGGCCGCCACCGATGACCCCGCCCAGCGTCGCGCTCGCCCCGACTCGGGCCACCTCGACCTTCGCCGAGTGTGGGTCGAAGCTCTCGTTGAACGCCGACCAGAAGCCGCTCACCAGGAGCGCCCCCAGGGCTGACACGGCAAAGTAGATGGCAACGGCGGTGACGTGGGTGAGCACCGGAAGCGCGAACCACGCCAGAGCGAAGAGCCCCGCGTCGACGACGAAGATCCAGGGCACGACCCGAGCAGGCCCGAAGCGCGACAGCAGCCGGGAGGCCAGCAGCACGACGACGATCGACAGACCAGCGCTGAACACGACCACCTGCGGCAGCTTTTCCACCGAGAAATGCGTCAGGAACAGCGCATCGCGCAGCGTCTTGGCCGCGATCTGGTGGGCGATCGCCGCTGCCGCCGCGATGCGCGCAGACCAGCTGCCCGGCGGGTCATTCACCTGCGGGCTCCCGCGGAGCTGGGGAAGCGCTGCTGCTCGGACAAGCACCCATGAGTACCACGCGGCTGGTGGAGACCGTTAGGCCCACCGTCTAGCCCCGGGGAGACCGAAACCCTGCCCGGCTGGCCTGAACGAAGCCCCGGAGTCCTCGTCGAGATACTGAACGATTGCAGCGGATTGGAGCGTTCGAGATGGACGGCGTGGAGGTCGAAAACGCAAGTGTACAATCGACACCAAGCCCCCCCGGCATTAGAGTCCACTCCATGCCGAGCGCAGCCGTCTCCGAGTCCCTGGCCCACCTCGATCTCGATCAGGAGATCGCGCGGTTGAAGAAGGAGCGCAATGCGGTGCTCCTCGCCCACTACTACCAGGACAGCGAAATCCAGGACTTCGCGGATTTCATCGGCGATTCCCTGCAGCTGGCTCAGGCCGCCCGGGACACGCAGGCCGACGTGATCCTGTTCGCCGGTGTGCATTTCATGGCGGAAACTGCCAAGATCCTCAATCCCGAGCGCATCGTGCTGGTGCCCGACATGGCGGCGGGCTGCTCCCTGGCCGACGGTTGCCCCGCGGACCGCTTTCGCGCCTGGAAGGCGAAGTACCCGGGATCCATCGTGATCAGCTACATCAACTGCTCAGCGGCGGTGAAGGCCGAGAGCGACATCATCTGCACCAGCAGCAACGCAAAGAAGATCGTGGAGTCGATCCCCAAGGATCAGCAGATCCTGTTCGCGCCGGACAAGAACCTCGGCCGCTACCTGATCAAGGAGACCGGACGAGACATGGTGCTCTGGCAGGGCAGCTGCATCGTGCACGAGACCTTCAGCCAGCGGCGCCTGATCGAGCTGAAGACGAAGCACCCCGGCGCGAAGATCATCGCCCACCCCGAGTGCCAGGAGCAGCTGCTCGACATGGCGGACTTCATCGGCTCGACAGCGGCGCTGTTACGTTATGTCGAGAACGACAACGCACAGCAGTTCATCGTCGTCACCGAGAGCGGCATCCTGCATCAAATGAAGAAGCGCGCGCCCAACAAGGAGCTGATCGCCGCGCCCCCCGAGGGCAACTGCGCCTGCAACGAGTGCCCCTTCATGCGCCTCAACACACCGGAGAAGGTCTACCTCGCGCTGCGCGATCTCGAGCCGCGCCTTGAGATGCCGGAGGCGCTGCGGCTCGCCGCCAAGAAGCCCATCGATCGCATGCTCGAGTTGAGCTGACGAGCTCGCTCTGGGTGCATCGGCAGTTGAACGCCCCTACGGGGTGAGGTCAGTCAATGACACTCAGTTAATTTCCCTGCGGCTATTCAAGAGGACCGAAGGGTGCACTCCAGTGCTTGGCGCCTGGGGTGGGTGAGGTCACTCCAGACCCAGCGCCGTCGCAATGCGCTTGACGGCGCCGAGCTCCAGGGGGGACAGCGTGCCATCCGCCAGGGCGGCGTTGGAAGCGGCGTCGAGCACCGCGTGCTTCTCCTCGGTGCTCATCGCCTTGACGATGGGCTCGGCTTCGTCCCAGCCCTCGAGCGACACCACCTGTTCCCGCTCGGCGTCGTCCAAGCCGAGCTGATCCATGTAGTGGTTCAGGAAGGCGCGCTCGTTCTCGGTCATGATTCCGTCTGCGACCAGCACCTTGGAGATCAACAGGCAGCGCGCGATCTTGGAGTCCATAGCGCCGCTGATAGTACCCGCGGGCCGCGCGAGACTCGAAGGGTTTTCGGCCCGGTGCGTGTTTGAGCCTTCTCGGCCGCTCAATCCGAGTCTGGCGTCTTTCCAGGGAGCTTCCCGAACGTCTCCAGGGCGCGGTCCTTCAGATCCCCGCAGGCGTCGACGCCGAGGTTCGTCCTCTCCATCGGGTCCTGATCGAGATCGTAACAGTGCCAGCCGGTGTCCCAGGCGCGAGCCTCGAGCTTCATGTTCCGGCGCATGTAGCCCCAGTTCTCGAACGCGCAGCTCCAGACGCCAGCGCAGTTGGTCATGGGCAACGCCTGGGTGGTCAGCTCCGGGCGCAGCAGGCTGTGCCCGACCAGCTTGCTCTTGTACTTCTCGACGCCGGGCTGGTCCCAGACACCCATGATGTCGAGGATGGTCGGCGCAATATCCACGTGAAAAAGATAGGCGTCCTGCTTGGCCACGAGGTTCTTGCGCTGCTCGTCGTTCAGCGTCCCCGGGGGCGCGTCGATCCACATCGGCACGTGCACCTCTTCATCGAAGATGCTGAAGGTGTGCCCCATCTGGTTGTGCTCGCGGAACGCCTCGGCGTGGTCGCTGGTGTAGACTATGACCGTGCGCTTGCCCGCCTCGCTCTCCTTGATCTGCTTGACGATTCGGGAGAGGTGCATGTCCTGCTGGTGCACCGAGTTCAGGTACTGGTTGTAGAAGTACGGGTTGTCCTCGGGTGCCTTGCTGGTGGTCGCAGGCTGAAACGGCTGCGGGAGCTCCGGGTCCACCAGATAGGGATAGTGCACGTTCGACAGCTGAATCACCGCCAGGTAGGGCTCCTTCAGCTTGCCGATGTTGTCGTTCACGTAATCCGCCAGGAAACCCTCGTGCGCCCCCATGTCCAGATCCGCGGTGGGCTCTAGCTCCGTCGCGCTGACGAACTGGGAGACCCCGAGGTTCTTCACCCACAGCCGCGCGTTGCCGAACATCATGTTCTGGCTGGTGTAGAACGCCGTGTCCCAGCCTGCGGCCTTGGCGTAGTCGAAGATCAGCGGCCAGGTGTGCAGCGTGTCGCGGTCCTCGATCGGTTGCAGGCCGCTCCAGGTCACCGCCAGGCTGATCGCGGTGCAGGAGTCCATCGAGCGCATCTTGTCGAAGTGATAGCGCTCGGGGACGAGCTTGTTGGTGAACCCGGTCTTCTCGCAACCTGGCTCATAGGCGTTGCAGGTCGCGTCCCAGCGCACGCTCTCCAGCAGGATGAACACCACGTTGCGAGGAGTTTCCGCCTGGCTTTTCAGCGGTGGCACGGGGAGGGACTCCCGGACCCGCGGGCGCATCTGGTGCGACTGGTCGGTGAGCCCCATCTGGGTGCGCAGCAGGCCGCCTACGGCGTTCAAGTACAGGGTATCCGGCGTCGCCGCCTGCAGGTGACGGTGCTGCACTGGAATGAAGAAGGCGCCGATCAGCAAGAGCGGCGCCAGCACCCCGGCGACCCGGGCCGGTCGGCGCCGGGGACGCACCACGCGTCGGGCGACCCACACCAGTAGAACCGCCAGCACCAGGACTGGCAGCTTGGCCTTGAGGTAGTTGCCGATGTCCGCTGCGAGCTGATTGGCCACGCTGTCCATGAAGTTGGACGCGAAGCGCGACACGTCCTCGTTCATGTAGGCGTTGTACTGGGAGTAGAAGTACGACTGTCCCCCGAAGGCGAAGGTCGTCATCACGACGAACAGCACCGCCGCCACGTTGCGCCACTTCCCGCGGCGCCGGGAAGCCGCGTACAGCAGCAGCCCCCACACGATCAGGCTCTCGAAGGCCGCGCCGACATACATCCAGCGATAGCTCGAGTCGAGCAGCGCCAGGCGATCCGCACGCCGGCTCCAGTCGATCACGACGGAGAGCAACATCGGCAACGCCAGCAGCAACCACGCCGCCGGCTTCCTCAGCCGCGCCAGGCGCTTCGCTCGATCCTGAGCCGGCGCAACCTCTTCAGTCACCAGTTCTGCCACGTCACCAATCCACGTAAGTACGCGCGAGAGCAGCTGAGGACTTTCCGTGAGTTCACCCGCTCGTCAAGCCGAGGGCCCGTCCGACGCCTCGAGGCGCCTTTGATTCGCTCTCTCACCCCCGAGTAATCCTTTGATATTCAATCGGATTTTGGGGGTGAGGCGCGGCGCTCGGTCACCCCAGCTCACGCTACGTCAGCGTACGGGTGAGCGGCGCGCTTGGCCTTCGTCGTGTCACCGGCGCGCCTCCGCGTTGCTTCAGATGTCGGTCATCCAGCTGGTGATCAGGTAGTTCGCGATCAGGATCGCGACCGCGCTCTGAACCACGGCGCGGGTGGTCGCTTCGCCCACGCCGCGCGCACCGCCGCTCGCGTAGTAGCCCTGGCGGCACGCGATCGCGGAGATCAGGAAGCCAAAGACCGAGCCCTTGACGATGCCCATCCAGAAGTCGGAAGGCACGAGGCGATTCTCGATGTTGGAGATCCAGATCCCGGGATCGACGTTGAGCCCCTTCACGCTCACCAGGTAGGCGCCTGCCATCCCCACGCAGGTGTAGAGCACGACGAGCAGCGGCACCATCAGCGTTGCCGCGAGTAAACGCGGAGAGAGCAGATACTGCACGGGGCTGATGGCCATGGTCGTGATCGCGTCGATCTGCTCGGTGACGCGCATGTTGCCGAGCGTCGCCGCCATACCGCTCCCCGCGCGCGCCGTGACCATCAGCGCCGCGAACACCGGAGAGATCTCCCGCGTCAAGCTCACCGCCACGATGTAACCGACGGTCCCCTCCGCGCCGAACTGGCGCAGGCTGTGGGTCGTCTGCAGCGCGAGCACCATGCCGCTGAAGACGCCCGTCAGCGAGACGATGAAGATCGACTGGACGCCGATGAAGTCCATCGCCGCGAAGAGCTGGCTGAAGCGATACGGTGGGCGCAGCAACCAGACCACCGACTGGAAGGTGAGCAAGACCTGGGTGCCAATGGAGTCGAAGACCGCAACCACACCGTCGATCAGGCCGCTCAGCAAGCCTCGGGGTTCGTTCTCGGCCTCGGACACGACCCGTTCATATCACTCGCTGGGCGAGTCCACGATGCGCTCGCGATCCAGCGCTCGCCAGCGCTTCTTCGATGCGCTCCAGCTGCCGCGAGCTCTGAGGCCCGGTGGCTGCGAGCGACGCCTGGCGCGGCTCCGTCAGACCTGGCGGAGTCAGCGAAACCAGCAGCGCGTCCCCGCCGAGCTCCTGGACGAAGGGCCGTCCCCACTCGACGATCAGGGCCGCGCCCTCGCGCCGAGCGTCTTCGAGGCCGAGCTCGAGGACCTCGTCGGGATGTCCCAGGCGGTAGAGATCCGCGTGCAGCAACCGCAGGCCGAGGGAGTACTCCTGCACCAGCGTGAAGGTCGGGCTGGTCACTGGCTCCCGCCCGGGCAGACCGAGGCGCCGGCAAAGCGCCCGCACCAGGAAGGTCTTTCCTGCGCCGAGTGGCCCATCCAGGATCACCAGGCTCCCACGCTCGAGGCTCTGGGCCAGGTGCTGACCGAGGTGCACCGTCGCGCGCCGCGTCGGCAGCGCCATTTCCAATACGTTCATCGAAGCCGCCCAAGCATGCCGTCAGCTGACGGGGAAGCACGGAGAAATCGTTCTGGCCGCTCCCATGCCGCTCAGTGGGCCAGCAGCGACAGCTGTCGGGGGATGCGACCGGAGCCATCGAAACCACGCGCGTCGCTGGTCCAGAGCTCGACTCTGGCCTGACCGAGCGCCACGCGCGCCAGCTCGTGACGCTGGGCGACCTCGTCCTGCTCCCGCGTGGTCGTCAGCGGGAGCTGCTTGAGCGCCGCCTCTGCCAGGCGTGCGGAGTCGGCGCCGAGCGCCGCGAACCACTCGGGCCCCGCCCCGCGCAGGGCACGATAGTCGAGCATCCCCCGCGGCCCCGTCAGCTCACCCGCGGCGTTGGCGCGCAACGGGAAGGCCCCGCTCGCGACCGCCAGGCGCGGCACACCCGCGAGCGCCTCGGAGAACGCGTCCGCCGAGGAGAGGTCGAGACCCAGCACCGTCTTGCGACCGCTGCGCTTGATCTCACGAGCCAGGTCCGCAGCGCAGCTCCCCGAGCCCTCGACCAGCAGCGCCTGGACTCCGTCCTTGAACCATTGTCCAACTGGAAACCTCGACGAGCCGGCCCGCGCAGGCAGCGCCAGACAGGTCTCCGAGCTGACGATGTCCGCCCGCAGGCCACGGCGCGAGAACTCCGCCAGGACCAGGCGCCTGCTGAGCTCACGCTCGACCCCCACCGCGAATGCCCGGCCCTGAGCTCCGAGCTCGGCGGGCTCGACCAGGATCACCGGCACGCTTGCAGTCGCCGCGAACTCCAGCGCGGGCTTGCTGCCGCGCGCGTCGACTCCCGCAATCAACACGGAAGCGCCCGCGCCTGCGAGTTCCGAGAGGGCGCGCTGCATCGCGCCGGGCTCGCCATCCTCCTCGGCGGAGACCATCTGTACATTGGCTGGGTCGCGCGCTGCCTGGGGCAAACCCAGCGCCCGGGTCACACCCGACGCCAACGCGGCGGAGCGGCGCTGGCGCTCCGCCGTGCCCGTGCTCAGCACGAGGCCGAGGGCCCTGCCCCGGACACTCGGTGCCCGCCCGCCCTGGGCTGCCAGCCGTGCCAGCTCGACCCGCTGCGCTGCCTGTTGCTCACTGGTCGGCCGCTCGACGAGCAACCTGCGCGCGAGCTCGGCGTCGTGCTGCTCGATTGCCCAGCTGGCCAGGCGCATGATCAGCAGCGAGCGCAGCCAGTCTCGCTCGCTCGCCAGCTCTGGTCCTACCTCACCCTCGCTCAGATCGCGGAGCGTCGCCTCGAGCGCGCGAGGCGGGATCTGATCGAGGCGGCGCTCGATCAAGGCGTGGACCAGGTCGCGCTCTTCCTGCGGTGTGTCCGCAGCCCAGCGCAGCATCGCCGACACCGCGTCGCGCCAGCGCTTGGCCTTGAGCAACGCAACGACCAGCTGTTCTCGATACAGGGCCCGTTCGCTGGGCTCGATCAGCTTGCCTTCCAGAGGCTCCAGCAGGGCGAGCGCCGCGCCAGGCTGCCCGAGGCGGATACGGATCGCGGCCTCGACGATGTCTCCCAGATCATGCACGGAGCCCAGGGGTCCGGAGCGGGTCGCGCGCGCCAGCTCCCTGGCCTTCGCGAGCTCGCCCTTCTCCACGTGGATCCAGGCGAGGTAGACCATCGCGCGTCGAACCTGTTCATCCTCAGGGAAACGCTTGATGAAGCGCTCTAGCGGCTGTTGCAGCACCAGCCGGGTGTCGGGGCGATCGTACCAGGCCTCGGAGATACGCCTGAACGCCGCCTGGGAGCCTTGTGACTCGGCGAGCACCGCGTCGGGACGATCGGCGCTCTTCTCTCCCCCACCACAGGCGGCGAAGCAGGCGACGCAGGCCAGCGCCGCGAGCCAAGCGCGCCCTCGGAGCAGGCCGTTCCCCGAGGCCACCCGGTGGTCCGGGGAAAGTCCGTGTGGTCGAACCCGCATCGAATCGCTTGCTTACCATGCGCTGACCGCACCGCGATCGCCGAGCAGCCGGCCCACGGGGACGCCGCAGCCTGCCCAAGGAGAAGCTCGAAAAAGCCGGCAGCCTCTAGTATTGCCTGGTCAGGTGGGCACGACCGACGTTGGCACGAGCGGGACGGGGCGCTTCCAGCCAGGCGCTGGGTGGTTTCGGCGCGTGGCTTGGGCGGTGTGCCTGGCGTGGCTGGTTGCGCACGTCGCGACCCTGATCGCCGTGCCAGCCGAGTCCGGGTTGCCGACCTGGTCCTCGCCCGAGGCGCTGTTCGGCGCGCGCTGGGCCGTGGTCCTTCGCCTCGCCCTGATGGGCTGCCTCGGCTGGCTGTGCTGGGGCTGGGTGCGGCGACGCCTGCGCCTCGAGGGCGACATCGGGCGACTGTGGCGGGTAGGCGGGAGTCTCACACTGGCCTTCGTGGTGTTCCACGTCGTGCACGTGGGTCACGTGTTCCGCGTGGCGGATCCCATCGCCACTCAGCGCCTACCCGAGCTGAACGATCGCCTGGCCGCGACGCTCTCGGGCACCTACGGCGGCGTGCCCTGGTTCTCCTTCGCCTACCTCGTCGGCAGCATTGCCGCCGGGATATTGTGCGGCGTGGAGGTCTGGTTGCTTTCCGCCAGTCGCGGCGTCTCCAGCGACAGCTGGCGCCGGAGACGCACCCGGCGCTTTCTCGCCGTCTGTGCAGGCGCTCTCGTCGGCTCAGCGTGCCTGCGCGCGCTGCTCTTCTTCGCCACTGGCGCGCGGCTCTGGCACTGAGCGGTCTCAGGCCTGCGAGGACGCGTCCCAGACCGCGACAAGACTGCCCCGAGCTGCGCGGTTCGTGTCGGGACTGTTGCGAACCCGAGAACGCCCGAACGCGGCCGGGCGCGATCAGTCAGGTAGGCTAAGCATTTGCCGACGGCACGAGTAATCCACTCGACTCCGCCGCTCGTGGTGTCAATCTGCTAGCCTCCTCTCGGGTCATCGTCCGCCCCACTCGGGCCCTCTCATGAGCTCTTCGCAGAATCGCCTGCTCGCTCGTCGTGCCTCCCGTCGCACGCGTGGCCCGTACTCCGGGAGTCGCGGGTTGACGCCCGTGGCTGACGCGGATCCCGCTCTGCTGCCAGTCACCCCGGAGCTGCAGGCCAGTCAGCAGGAGCTGCTGCGAGCGCCGTTCGAGAGCCGCTACGCGAAGCCACGGCTGCTGGGGCGCGGCGGCATGGGTGAGGTGTACTTGCTGCGCGACGGTCGAGTCGGGCGCGACGTCGCCTTCAAGCGCATCCGCCGCCAGCACACCGGCCGCGGCGACCTGGAGTCGCGTTTCCTCCGGGAAGCTCGCGTCCAGGGTCAGCTGGAGCACCCGAGCGTCGTCCCGGTGTATGACGTGGGCATCACCCCCGAGGGGGAAGCCTACTTCACGATGAAGCGCATCCAGGGGCTCACCCTGGCCAAGATCATCAGCGGCTTGCGCAACGACGACCACGCGATTCGTCAGCACTACAACGTGCGTCGGGTCCTCGGGGCCATCAGCCGTGCCTGCCTCGCGCTAGCCTATGCGCACACGCGCGGAGTCATCCACCGAGACCTCAAGCCCGCCAACATCATGCTGGGTGACTACGGCGAGGTGTACCTGCTCGACTGGGGCGTGGCCAAGGTCACCGGCGCCAACGTCGACTCGCTCCTTGCCGACGCGATGCTGCTGGACGAAGCGGAACCGGACGCAGGGGAGATCGAGGTCGGAGACACTGGCATCGGCTCCCTGCTCGGGACGCCAGGTTACATCGCGCCGGAGCAGGCCCGTGGCATGGTCTCCATTGACTCCCGGGCGGACATCTATTCGATGGGCGCGATCCTGTTCGAGGTGCTGGCCCTGGAGCCGCTGCACCGTGGGCGAGATCCCGAGGAGATCTTGCAGTCGACCTTCCTGGGCACGGATCTCCGCCCGAGCGTGCGCGCCAGGCGCGAGAGCATCAGCGTGGATCTGGACGAGATCTGCCAGCGCGCGTGCGCGCTGAACCCAGCAGAGCGCTTCACCTCGGCACGAGAGATGTCCGAGGCCATCGAGCGCTACCTGCACGGCGCCAGGGACGACGAGCAGCGTCAACAGATGTCGCAGCGCCACACCATCAACGCGCAACTCCACCTGGCACACGCTACCCTGGACGATGTCCGCACGGAAAAGCTGCGGGTGGACGCGATGCGAGAGCTTGGGCGAGCGCTGGCCCTCGACCCGGACAACCAGGCCGCCTTCGACACCCTGATGCGCGCCCTGACGGCGGCGCCGGGTCAGCTCCCTCCGGAAGCGGAGGCGGAGCTCGCATCTGCGAGTCGGCGCGATCACGCACGGGCCGCCAAGGTCCGCGCCTTCGCCTACCTGACCTGGCTGCTGGCGGTCCAAGCCGGGCTGTACCTCGGCGTCAGCAACGTCAACGCCTGGCTGGCCTTGAGCGCCGTGCTCGGCGTGCTCACCATCTACAACTTCTGGATGGCCTCGACCCGCGTCAGCCACCGTGGCCACGCCATCGCCATGATGGTCCTGGCATTCAGCGCGGTGAGCATGGTCTCTGGCTTGTTTGGGCCGTTCGTGCTGGTGCCTACGCTGGCGGTGGCCACCTCCGCCGCGCTGATCGTCAGCCTGCGAGCCGAGCGCAAGTTGCGCTGGTTGATCACGCTCCTCGCCGTCGCCTCGGTGCTGGGACCGACCCTGCTCGACTACCTCGGCATCCACGGCATCTCCAACGTCTTCGGCCAGACCGCAGCGCTGCTGCCTGCCCTCGGCCGACTGCCTCAACGCGCGAGCCTCCTGCTCGTCACGGCGCTCTCGCTGGTGATCGTCGTGTTCGCCAACGTGTTGGTCGGACGTGCGGTGGACGCGCTGGTGATGGCGGAGCGTCGGGGCTTCGCCCGAGCCTGGCGGCTGCGGCAGCTGCTCCCGAAGCGAGCGCGAGCGTACACCCGGCGCCACGGCCACTGAGTTTTCTCGGCGTTTGTCCCGGGTTTGGGGGCGAGGCACGCTGATCGTCCGTCTAGGTTCGACGTCTCGAAGCTGCGAGGGTGAAGGCATTCCGATGACGCCAGATGTGGGAAAGCTCTGGCTGCATTGCCCGCACCCCCACGCCCCACGTAGAGTCCGAGGAGGTGCAAGGGAACTCCAACCGCAAAGTCGAGGCGCACACGACACAGCTCGACACCTGTCGCGACCTCGAGCGCGAAGTGGAGCGGGCGCCCGAGCCGACGTTGTCGATCGTCTTCTGTCCAGACAATCGAGCGGCGAAGCGCGAGCTGTCTCTGAGTGACGAGCCCCTGCTCATCGGGCGTGAAGCAGGTAAGCATGGGTTGAACCTCGCCGACCCACGCATCTCCCGCCTGCACCTGAGGATCCTGAGCGAAGCCCGAGGACATCGGCTGGTCGACATGAACTCGTCCAATGGGACGTACGTGAATGGCCAGCGCGTCGGCTCCTGCTCGCTCCAGCCCGGGGACGTGGTGCGAGCCGGCAACAGCCTGTTCGTCTTTGGCCTCGACGACCCGATGATGAACGTGCGGCGCCGCGCCGCGCGTGGCGCAGCGTCTGATCTGACGGTGTTGCTCGAAGGGGAGACGGGCACGGGCAAAGAGGTGTTGGCCCGCTTCATCCACGAGACCAGTGCGCGCCGCGGCCGGTTCATCGCGGTCAACTGCGCGACGCTGCCTCGAGACCTGATCGCGGCCGAGCTCTTCGGCCACACCCGGGGCGCCTTCTCCGGCGCTGGCGAGGGCCGCCCCGGCCTGTTCGTGAGCGCAGCCAAGGGCTCGCTGTTCCTGGATGAGATCGGCGAGCTACCTCTGGATCTGCAACCGGCGTTGCTGCGCGCGCTCCAGGAGCGAGCCGTGCGCCCCGTCGGCTCTGACTCCGAAGTGGCCGTGGACGCCCGGATCATCGCCGCGACCAACGTGAACCTCGAGCAGGCGGTGGCCCAGGGTCGTTTCCGCGCAGATTTATTCGCGCGACTCGCAGAGCTACCTCTCCAGCTGCCTCCGCTGCGGCAGCGGCGGCGGGAGATCCTGGGCCTTGCGCTGACGTTCGCGCGCAACGCGGGCCGCGAGCTGGATATCTCTCCGGACGCAGCAGAAGGCATGCTGCTCTGGGACTGGCCCTACAACGTGCGCGAGCTGGAGTCCCTGGTGCGCTCGTTCGTGGCGACCGAAGAAGCCGAGCACACCTTGGACGCCGCGTACCTGCACCGCACGCGGCCCGCGCTGGTGAGCCACCTCGGGGATCGCAAGACCACGGACTCGAACGTGTCGACCTCAGGCAGTGGCTCCGGCGCCATCCGCCTGGGCGCGACCCGCGAACAGTTGCGGGCCGCGCTGTCGGAACACTCAGGAAATGTCTCTCATGTGGCCAAGGCGCTGGGGAAGCCGCGGGCCCAGATCTACCGCTGGCTCAAGAGCTACGGGCTGGACCCGGAGAGCTTCCGCTGACTAGTTCAGCCCACCGCCTCGGATGAATCTGGCGTGGGCTCCCCAGCGCCAGCGCTCTCGAAGATCCCGCTTGGTCGACGCACCATGTTGACCACACCGGCGCGCGGCCGGAGCTTGGCCTCGACGTTCTCCAGCTGGTGCTTGAGTCGCACGACGACGTCATACAGTGCCTGCACCTCGACCGCCTCGAGCTCTTCGACCCCCTTGGTCTCCGCGAGTTGCCCCGAGGCAACGCGATCCATCTGACGGACCACCTTCACGAAACCGGGCAAGCGACGACGGCCACGACGACGGCCAGGACGCATGCGGCTGCACTCGGCTTCCATGCGCCGCACCGACCAGTGCTGCGCCTGGGCTGAGTCGAGCAAGCGCCGCTGCTCGTCCTGAGACATACCCATGACCGCCCGGAAATGCGCAGCGCCCAGGTCCGGCCACTGCTCCAGCGCGCCCAGGCGCACCGTCAACTCGAACAAGCCAACCGCGCGATACAAGGTCACCGCACTCAGCTTCAGATCCTTGCGCCCGGTCAGCGTACGGAAGCTGACGTTCGCGCCGTCGCGCCGTCGCCACTCCGAGATCTCACCCCCGTACAAGCGATCCACGACGAGCTTTCCGAGACGGACGCTGTCCTCGAGGGCCGAGAGCTCCTCGAGGCCTCCGATCTCCTGCACCAACAGGTCGATGGCCTTCAACTGCGACTGACGTTTGCTAAGTTGATCTGACACTGCGTACCTCCGTATTTCCGCGAGCGTGCATCCCATTAAGCAAGCGCAATGCCGCAGGTGTCCGCGATGAGAGGTCAATGATTTCAAGTACTTTGGAGCTGGGTGTATCACTCGCCTGATACACTGAATCCGCGCTGAATCACCCCGCGAGGAAACACCTCGATGCGGATACGCTCGGACCAGACGTGGCGATCGGCGAGCACACGGCTGTCCCTGCTCCTGAACTTCGCCGAGGGGTCTGAACCCAGACCCCTCCTCTGTTTGGCTCGCAGGCTCGCAAACAGAGTCTCCTCCCCAACGCGCCTCGCACGTGCCGTGCGACAGCGAGGCTGGGACCAGACGTGGCGATCGGCGAGCACACGGCTGTCCCCTGCTCCTGAACTCCGCCGAGGGGGCGCGGATTTCGATCGTTGGGCCTTGTCAAGTCACTCTTAGTGTCTAGGATACACTAAGTCCTGAGATGTTCTAGGCCACAGTGAGCGCGCGCGGCGCCAGCACGTCGCGAGCAGAAGGGAGCAACCATGCCTGACAGCCGAACCAGTCCTGTCGGTGGAACCGATGCGACACCGCCCTCGAGCGCGCACCCTTCGAGTTCGTCGACCGGGCTGTTGACGGATCTGTATCAGCTCACGATGGCGCAGGGCTACCACCAACACGGCCTCGCAGAGCAGGAAGCCGTCTTCCACCTGTTCTTCCGCACGCTGCCGTTTCAGGGCGGATACGCCATCTGCGCTGGACTCGAGTCGGCGCTCGAGCAGCTGACGGCATTTCGCTTCGAGCCCGACGACACGGACTACCTGCGTTCGCTGCGCGCGGCGAACGACGAGCCGCTGTTCAGCGAGTCGTTCCTCTCCTACCTGAGCGACCTGCGCTTCAGCTGCGACATCGACGCGATGCCGGAGGGCACCGCGTGCTTCCCCCACGAACCACTGCTTCGCGTCCGGGGTCCCCTGGCTCAGGCGCAGCTCGTCGAGACACTGCTGCTGAACACCATCAACTTCCAGACCCTGGTGGCGACGAAGGCGTCGCGCATCGCGAGCGCCGCGGGAGATTCGCCGGTGCTCGAGTTCGGACTGCGTCGGGCGCAAGGTCCTGACGGTGGACTCAGCGCAAGTCGCGCCGCCTACATCGGCGGCTGCGCCGCGACGTCCAATGTCCTGGCCGGAAAGCGCTTCGGCATCCCGGTGCGCGGCACCCACGCACACAGCTGGGTGATGTGCTTCGACAGCGAACTCAGCGCTTTCGAGCGCTATGCCGAGGCCATGCCGAACAACTGTATTTTCCTCGTGGATACATACGACACGATCCAGGGCGTGGAGCACGCGATCCGAGTCGGCCTGCAGCTCGAGCGCAACGGTCATCGGTTCCTGGGCATCCGCCTGGACTCGGGCGACCTTGCGAAGCTGTCGATCGAGGCTCGTGAGCGCCTCGACGCCGCCGGACTCACGAACGCGGCGATCGTTGCCAGCGACGACCTCGACGAGTATCGGCTCGCCGAGCTGAGGCGCAACGGCGCGAAGATCAGCGTCTGGGGCGTTGGCACCCGGCTTGTCACCGCCTTCGACCAGCCAGCGCTGGGTGGCGTCTACAAGCTGGCAGCCCTGCGCCCCGATGCCAGCTCCGACTGGGAGTTCAAGCTCAAGCTCTCCGAGGTGCCGATCAAGACGTCCATCGCGGGTGTGCTCGACATCGCCCGCTTCGAGCTCGACGGCCAGGTTTGCCTCGACCTGCTCTATGACGCCGGTCTGAGCGAGGCGCCGAAGAGCTCCCGGGAACGCGTTTCCCCGTGGAGCGGTACCAGGCTGCACAGCGAACAGCGCCTGGACCCGCCGGCGACCGCCACCTGGCGCTCGCTCCTGCAGCCCGTCATGCGCGGCGGCACGCGCCTGGACTCCCCAGCGCCGCTCTCCCTGCTGCGTGAGCGCGCCATGGCCGAGGTCAAGCGCCTTCCCCTATCCGCGAGGCAACACGGGAACACCGCGACTCCGGTCGCGGTGGGCATGGAAGCTGGACTCCAGCGCTTGAACCAGCGCCTGAAGCAGGAAGCGCGAGGAAAGCGCGAGCGCGCTGAGACCCGAGGTGAAGACGCATGAGATTCCTGGAAGTTGGCGCTGCTGCGCTGAATCAAACTCCCCTCGACTGGGACGGAAACCTGCGCCGCATCGAGCTCGCGCTTGCCCAGGCGCGCGCGGACGACGTCGCCGTACTTGCGCTGCCCGAGATGTGCATAGCTGGCTACGGCTGCGAGGACGCCTTCCATGCCCCCTCGGTGCAACGCCTGGCGCTCGAGGTCCTCGAGGCGATCTTGCCCTCCACCAAGGGCATGATCGTCGCCGTCGGTCTGCCCTTCTGGCATCAGGACGCCGTCTACAACACCGCCTGCCTGATCGCCGATGGCGAGCCTCTCGGCCTGGTCTGCAAGCGTGCCCTGGCGGGCGATGGCATCCACTACGAGCCCCGCTGGTTCAAGCCTTGGCCAGCTGGAGCGCGCAGCAGCTGTCGGGTGCTGGGGAGAGGGCTACCGATCGGCGACGTGCACTTCGACTTCGCTCCCTTGCATCCTCCCGGCAACGAGCCACCAGGTGCCAGCTACAGCCAGATCGAGTCCCTGCAGATCGGCTTCGAGATCTGCGAGGACGCCTGGGTCACTCAGCGCCCTGGTCGCGAGCTGTCCCTGGCCGGTGTCGACATCGTGCTCAACACCAGCGCCAGTCACTTCGCCTTCGGCAAGCACCGGACACGAGAACGCCTGGTCCTCGAGGGCTCCCGGGCCCTGGGGGTCAACTACGTCTATTCGAACCTGATGGGCAATGAAGCGGGTCGGGTGATCTACGACGGCGGCGCGTTGATCGCTTCCTCGGGCCGCCTGGTCGCGCGTGGCCCGCGCTTCAGCCTCCAGGAGGTCGAGCTGACCCATGCGCTGATCGACATCGACCTCACGCGGGTGCATCGCGCCAAGGTCGCGAGCTACGCTCCGGGGGTCGCCGCCGAAGGTCGCGTGCGCTGTGACTTTCGTCCGCGCCTCAGCGCCCCTCGCCCCCAGGAAACCCTGCGCCCCGACTGGGAGAGCGACGAGGAGAACCTGAAGTCCGAAGAGTTTAGCCGCGCGGTAACGCTTGGGCTCTTCGACTACATGCGCAAGAGTCGCTCCCGAGGCTTCGTGGTCTCGCTCAGCGGCGGCGCGGACTCGACGGCCGTCGCCGCGTTGTGTCGAATGAGCCTCGACCGCGCTCAGACAGAGCTGGCCGCACCCGAGCTGAAGCGGCGCCTGAGCTACTGGCCGGAGCTGTTCGAAGGCGACCGAGCACGCCCGGAGCAGTGGCTCACCACCGTCTATCAGGCGACCAGGAACAGCTCCGAGAAGACGCGCGACGCCGCAGCCAGCGTCGCCAAGGCGCTCGGGTCGACGCACCATTTCCTCGACATCGAGGGACTGGCTCGGGGCTACGTCGAGCTGGTCGAGGGCGCGACGGATCAGCTCCTCGACTGGCAGCAGCACGACATCCCGCTCCAGAACATCCAGGCCCGCGCTCGAGCGCCAGGGGTGTGGCTGCTGGCCAATTTGCGGCGCGCGCTGTTGCTCTCCACCAGCAATCGCTCCGAAGCCGCCGTGGGCTACGCGACCATGGACGGTGACACCGCGGGTGGACTCTCGCCCATCGCAGGCATCGACAAGGCGTACTTGCTCGAGTGGCTCCGCTGGCTCGAAGCGCGCGGACCGGCGGGGCACGGGCCCATGCCATGCGTTTCCGTGGTAAATCACCTCAGACCGACCGCCGAGCTGCGCCCGGAGTCCGCCGCCCAGACCGACGAGACGGATCTGATGCCTTACCCGGTGCTCGACTACATCGAGCGCGCGGCAATCCGTGACATGCGTAGCCCCGCGGAGATCCACGGTCTGCTCGCGGTTCGCTTTCCGGAGTACTCGCGCTCGGATCACCTGCTGTGGCTCGAACGCTTCTTCCGCCTGTGGAGCCAGAACCAGTGGAAGCGCGAGCGCTACGCCCCGAGCTTCCATCTGGACGACGAGAACCTGGATCCGAAGACCTGGTGCCGCTTCCCGATCCTGAACGGCGGCTACGCCCGGGAGCTGAGGGAGCTGCGTGAAGTAGCCGATGCGGAGGAGGCATGAGCTACACCTACGAGTATCCTCGCCCGGCGCTGACCGTCGACTGCGTGGTCTTCGGCCTCGATGAGGACGACCTCAAGGTGCTGCTCGTGCAACGCGCCGGAGAGCCGTTCAGAGGCAGCTGGGCGTTGCCCGGAGGATTCGTCGACATGCAGGAGACCACCGACGACGCCGCGCTGCGTGAGCTCGAGGAGGAGACCGGCGTTCGCGACGTCTACCTCGAGCAACTGTACACCTTCAGCGCGGTGAACCGCGATCCCCGTGAGCGCGTCGTGAGTGTGGCCTACTACGCGCTGGTCAAGCTCAGCGAGCACGCTGTGCGGGCAGCCACGGATGCGAGCGATGCAGCCTGGTTCAGCGTCGAGGAGGCCACGAACCTGGCCTTCGACCATGACGAGATCGTCGCGACGGCGCGCGAGCGGCTCCGGGGCAAGGTGCGCTACCAGCCCATCGGCTTCGAGCTCTTGCCCGAGAAGTTCACCCTCACCCAGCTTCAGCGCCTGTACGAGATCGTGCTCGACACCGAGCTCGACAAGCGCAACTTTCGCAAGAAGATCCTGGCGATGGACCTGCTGCGCTCCCTGGACGAAGTGGAGAAGGGCGTGGCCCACCGCGCCGCGCGGCTCTACCGCTTCGATCAACGCCGCTACAGGCAGCTGGTCAAGCGCGGCTTCAACTTCGAGCTCTGACGTATCCGCGCGGCACTCTCTCACCCCCAAACCCTAGGAGACACCATGAAAGCACTCCTTCTGATTGACCTCCAGAATGACTTCATGCCGTCGGGCTCGCTGCCGGTCGCTGGTGGAGACGCCGTGATCCCCGTCGCCAATCGCCTGATCGGCGCGCTCGCCAGCAAGGCCATCATCGTCGCCACTCAGGACTGGCACCCGGCGAATCACGGCAGCTTCGCCTCGCAGTACCCCGGCAAGTCACCCGGAGAGCTGACGCAGCTCGGCGGCGTGGAGCAGATCCTGTGGCCGGACCACTGCGTGCAGCTCGGCTTCGGCGCCCAGCTACACCACGATCTCGATTCGAAACGCATCGAGCGGCTATTCTACAAGGGCACTGACGTTGGCATCGACAGCTACAGCGCCTTCTTCGACAACGGCCACAGGCGCGCCACCGGCTTGGGTGACTGGCTCAGGCAACGGGGTGTGAGCGAGGTGATTGCCCTCGGGCTCGCCACCGACATCTGCGTCAAGTTCAGCGTCCTCGACGCCCTCGAGCTCGGCTTCGACGTGACCGTGGTCGAAGATGGTTGTCGCGGCGTGAACCTTCGGCCGGAAGACAGCGAGAACGCGCTGGCCGAGATGGCCGAGCGTGGGGCGCGCCTCGCGGGCTCCAGCGAGCTCGTCGCCTGAATGGGTCTGCCCCCGGACCTCGAAGCCGAATTGCTACGAAGCCCGGGGGCAGTTGCTGGGCACGATCAATCAGGAACCGTGGGCTCGGTGGCCGGCCGCATCGCGTGGACCGAACCGACCTCACCCACAGGACCTTTCTCCGCGCGGCATCACCGTTGAGCTACACCGCGCGCAGAACCTTCACGCATGCTTGGAGAGCCAGGTCTCCAGCTCGGCGGCTCCACCGACGTACTCGCCGTCGATGAAGATCTGAGGCGTCGTGGTCTTTCCGCTGACCGCCTTCAGGCGACGGGGGTTGGACGCAACCTCGTCGTAGCTGATCCCGCGCTGCTCGAGCATGGCCTTGGCCTTGTCGCAGAAGCTGCAGCCCGGTCGCGAGAGCATCAGCACGTCGTGGGGCAGCTTCACGTTCTCATCGAGGTAGCGCAGCATGGTCTCGGCGTCGGAGACCTCGAAGGGGTCGCCGTCCTGCTCGGGCTCGATGAACTGCTTCACGATCACGCCGTCCTTGACCAGCATCGAGTAGCGCCACGAGCGCTGTCCGAAGCCGAGGTTCCGCTTGTCGACCAGCGCGCCGATGGCCTGACTGAACTCGCCGTTGCCGTCCGGAATGAAGCGAACGTCATGCGCGTGCTGATCAGCCTGCCAGGCCTGCATCACGAACCCGTCGTTCACTGACAGGCAAATGATGTCATCGACGCCCTTGGCGCGAAACACCGGCGCCAGCTCGTTGTAGCGGGGCACGTGGTTGCTCGAGCAGGTCGGGGTGAACGCCCCGGGGAGCGAGAACACGACCACGGTCTTGCCCTCGAAGAGTTCCTTCGTCGTCACGTCTTTCCAGGCGGAACCCTCGCGGGTGCGAAACGTGACCTCGGGTACCTTCTGTCCTTCGCTGTTCTTCATTTGTCGTGGTCCTTCCGGAGCCTGAGCTCCTCGTCGAGTTGGCCGACGGCGCCCGTGCGGAGACGGCGCGTCGGGCTTGGGGAATTGAGCGTCACGTCATGAAACGGGGCGCGGTTTTGGGGACTGGGGGGTTGGGGGAGAGGGTCAGGCGCAGCGGCGCTGCAGGCCTCCGCGCGCCTCGAGCTGCTTGGCAGCATCGCGCAACGCGGTGCGGACTCCCTCCTCGATCACCGGGTGATAGAAGGGCATGCACAGCAGCTCGATCACCGACTGCTTCTGCTGATGAGCCCAACTGAGCAGATGCGCCAGATGTTCCGCGCGGGGTCCGATCATCTCTGCTCCGAGAAGTCGTCCGTCGCCGGCATCCGCGTAGAGCCGCAGGAGACCCTGGTTCACGCGCATCACGCGGCTGCGTCCCTGGTCCTCGAAGCTGACCTCGCCGACGACGACTCTGCCCTCGTCACGCAGTGCCTCGAGTTCTTTCCAGGAGGATCCAACCATGGCGATCTGCGGGTCGCTGAACACCACGGTGATGTGGCTCCGCCGCTGAAGGGGCGCGTTGGGCTTCAGATCCGAGAGCGCGCTATACGTGCAGTTGGGAAACCGCGCGGCGTTCGTCCCGGCGATCCGCCCTTCGTCAGACGCCTCGTGGAGCAGCGGACGCACGTTGTTGACGTCGCCAGCCAGGAAGAGCCGGCTGTCCAGCACCTGGAGTGTCCGGGGATCGTAGACGGGGACACCGCGACCGTCGACGGCGACTCCGGTGCGCTCGAGCGCCAGGCGATCGAGGTTGGGGCGACGCCCGGTCGCGGTGAGCACGTAGTCGAAGCGCTCTTGCAGCCGCTCGCCGTCCCACTGGAAGTCGATCTCGACCTGGTCACCCACTCGCTTCAGTGAGTGGACCTTCGCGTCGGTGTCCAGCGGGAACTCCCGCCCCATGATCTTGGTTGCTTCCTCACGGATTTTCGGATCCGTCAGGGGACCTATCAGCCCCCCGACGCCGAACATCCTCACGCGCACGCCGAGGCGGCTCAGTGCCTGCCCGAGCTCCAGCCCGATCACCCCGGGGCCAAACACTGCCGCAGACTCCGGGAGGTCTTCCCAGTCAAAGATGTCGTCGTTCACGATCACGCGGTCGCCCAGCCCATCGAACATGGGCAACACGACCGGCGTCGATCCCGTCGCGATCACCACCGCCCTGGCGTGCACTAGCGTCTCCGTTCGAGTCTCGGCGTCGGTGACCACCAGCGTGCGCTGGTCCTCGAAGCGCGCGTAGCCGCGCAGACGATCGGTGTCTGGAAGCGCGAGCGTGTCACGCACCACGAACCCAACGAAGCGATCCCGCTCGTCGCGCACTCGCTTCATCACCTTGCGCCCGTCGATCTCGACTTCTGTCACAGAAACGCCAAAGGGCTCAGCGTGAGTCGCGTGATGCGCTGCCTCGGCCGCGGCGATCAGGAGCTTGCTCGGCATGCAGCCGACCCGCGCGCAGGTCGTGCCATAGGGTCCACCCTCGATCAGGACGCTGCGCGCGCCCTCGCTCGTTGCCGCGCGGTAAGCCGCCAGGCCTGCGGTCCCTGCACCGATCACCGCCACGTCCACGTTCAGGCTCAGTTGCTTCACGCCCCTCTCTTAGCGAGGAGCGTGCCAATCGGGCCCAGGCTGATTTGCTCTGATTTCCGCAGGATAGGGCTGCATTCACCGATATTTCGTCGCCACGGAGCAACTAAATATCGTTGCGCCACGAGATCTCGGTGCTAGCCTGAGCTTCCCCTCCAGCCCCGAGAGCACCCCCGAAGTGGTCGCAGCCGTCGAAGATCTCCGTCAGCTGGCCGCGCTGGCCGTCCGCCCTGAAGCCTTCCAGGACCTGCTGGAAGGTGTACTGGGATCTCTGGCGAGCGTCATCCCCTATGACCTCGCCGTGATGTATGCGCTCGAGGGCGATGAGTTGATCGTGCGCGCAGCCGATGGCCCCCTCGCCACGCCCGAGGTGCGCCACCACACCCTGACGCTCGAGCGCTTCCCGACGATTCGTCGCGCACTGAACACGCGCCGCGCCATCGCGCTGACGGAAGAGCACCATGCGGGGAGCGAGGGCGACCCGTACGACGGCGTGCTCGACCTGCCTCACGGCCACAGCTGCATGGTCATACCGCTGTACTCCCGGGAGAAGAACCTGGGACTGATCACCCTGGATCGCCGGGAGTGCGTACCCTACAGCAGGGAGAGCGCCGCGCTCGCCGACGTCTACGGTCAGCTCGTGAGCCTGGCGATGATGTTCGCGGAACAGGCAAGCCTGCTCGCGCGCTACCGCGCGCAGCTCGAACAGCAGAATCGTTTGCTGGTGGAGGAGGCGGGAGGCGCAAGTGTTGCGTGTCGGCGAATCGAGACCTCGCGCTCCAGCGCCATGCGACATCTGGCCACCCTGGCGAAACAGGTCGCGGCCTCGGACCTCCCTGTGCTGATCCGCGGAGAAACGGGCAGCGGAAAGGAAGTGCTGGCGAATGCCGTGCACGGCTGGAGTCCTCGAGTCGACGGGCCCTTCGTGAAGGTGAACTGCGCTGCGATTCCCGAGAACCTGGTGGAGAGCGAGCTGTTCGGCCACGTCAAGGGGGCGTTCTCTGGCGCCGTGAAGGAGCGCCCTGGCCGTTTCGTGACCGCGAACGGTGGCACCTTGCTGCTCGACGAGATCGGCGACATGCCCCTCGCCGCGCAGGCCAAGCTGCTGCGTGTCTTGCAGGAAGGCAGCTTCGAGCCGCTGGGCTCGGACCGCACCGTGCGGGTCGATGTTCGGGTGATCGCAGCGAGCCACGTCAATCTGGAGCGCGCCATACGCGAAGGTCGATTCCGCGAGGATCTATACTATCGCCTCGCAGCGTTCCCTCTCGACATCCCGCCGCTGCGCGAGCGCCTGGAAGACGTCGTGCCGATGGCCGAGGACATCCTGGAACAGCTGAAGGGTCGGCAAGGTCGCGGGCCGTGGCAGCTCAGTCGGAGCGCCAGGCAAGAGCTCGAGTCCCGGCCGTGGCCGGGCAACGTGCGCGAGCTGGCGAACACCCTGGAACGGGCCACGATCGTGCAGCCTGCTGGAGTCATCGAACCCGTCCACCTCGGTCCGGCGCTGGGCTCCAAGTCGCCGACACCGAGCCTGGGGGCGGCGGCGCCAGAGCGCGGCAGCGCCAAGGCCGCGCGCTTGCCGAGCTTCGAGGAGAACGAGCGCTCACACCTCGAACGCGCCCTCGCCGCGACCCACGGCAAGATCTATGGTCCCGACGGCGCGGCGAAGCTGCTGGGACTCAAGCCCACCACGCTGCAAAGCAAGCTGAAGAAGCACGGCATCCAGAAGAGCGCCTAGCGCACGAGTCGCGAAGGTCTGCGAACCAACGTCCGTGTCAGGACACCAGCCGCTCATCCCATGACCCAAGACCCGCCCCATCACCCCCCGAGTATCTGGTGGTTCGCGTTCGGCTACTTCGCCTGCTACGTACCCTACAGCGCGCTGACCAAGGCCATCAGCTCAGGCACCCTCCCCCACATGGACGAAGCGGTGCCCGGCTTCGAGCTGCTGCCCATCACCACCGTCGCGTCGATGTTCGGCATGCTCAGCTTCCTGTGGCTGAGCGGTTGGTGGCGAGCCGCCTCCAGGCAGCAGATCTTCGGTGCCTCCCTGCCGCTGCCCGGCCGCTGGACGTTCCTCAGCGGCCTTTGCACCGCCGCCATCATTGGCACCACGACGCTGGCCTACACCTTCGAGGGCGCCAGTATCGTCTTCATGATGCTGCTCATGCGCGGCGGTGTGCTGGTCATCGCGCCCATCGTCGATACCCTGAGCAAGCGGCGAGTGCGTTGGTTCTCCTGGGTGGCGCTGGGCCTCAGCCTGTCGGCGCTTCTCACGGCGCTGCTCGGCGAAGGGCACTTCGGACTGACGCTGGTCGCTGCGGTGGACGTGCTGATCTACCTGATGTCGTACTTCATCCGGCTGCGCTTCATGAGTCGCCTCGCGAAGAGCTCGGACGTCAGCGCCACCAAGCGCTACTTCGTCGAAGAGCAGATGACCGCAGCGCCAGCCATCGTGCTGACGTTGATCGTCCTCGCGCTGCTGGCCAGCGTGTTTCCTGGCTCGGCGCAGCTCCAGCAGGTGCGCGCGGGCTTCGGTAGCTTCTTCGACCGCGGCTTGACCGGATACGGCTTGGTGATCGGCCTGCTGAGCCAGGGCACAGGGATCTTCGGCGGACTGATCCTGCTGGATGGGCGCGAGAACAGCTTCTGCGTCCCCGTCAATCGCGCCTCGTCCGTGCTCGCGGGGCTCCTCGCGTCACTCGGGCTGTACCTCTGGCTCGGCACTCGATTTCCCTCAGCACAGGAGCTGTTTGGCGCCATCCTGGTGATCAGCGCGATCCTCTTCCTGAGCGTTCCTCCCCTCATGGAAAAGCGTCGAGCCCGACGCGGCTGAGCCGGCGCGGCTGAGCCGGCGCGGCACGGATCGGTTCCGCGCGGCACGCGATGCGAGCTTTCCTCACACGGCGACCAGGCTGACTCGAGCGCCCCGCGAGAGTACACTCCTCGGCATGAGAGCTTCGCTGCGCGCGGTTTCGCTGGGGTTGAGTCTGATCGGAGCGCTCGGGCAGAGCGGATGCGGGAGCGACGACTCCGGCGGTGGTGGCTCGGGCGCCAGCGCTGGCTCGACCGGCTCGGGGGCCAGCGGCGGTTCGGGGAACGGGGGCTCCGGCGGCGCAGGGGCGAGCGGCGGTTCCGGAGCCAGCGGCGGCAGTGGCAACGCCGGGGCCGGCGGCTCGGGGGCCACTAGCGGTTCCGCAGGGCAAGGCGGCTCGAGCGGCAATGGCGGGAGCAGCGGGTCTGGTGGGTCTGGTGGCGCCTCACCCCCGGACCCGACCTGCGATGGGCCGAGACCGACCGATACGGCGAACGCGACGCGGACCGTTGGTACCGGTGCTCCGGGCAGCTGCACCGAGAGCGCGCTGCGCACCGCGATCGAGGGTGGCGGCATCATCGACTTCGACTGCGGGACCGCGCCGCACACCATCACGCTGACCCAGACCATCTCGGTGACCAAGAACGTCGTGCTCGACGGCGGCGATCTCGTCACGCTCAGCGGCGGCGGTAACGTGCGCATCCTGAGCCTGGACACCGGCAACTTCGAGGCGACCTCCCCCACCCTGGAGGTCCAGAACCTGACCTTCCGGGACGGCCACTCCACGGGCACACCGATTCCACTCGGAACCGATACGGATGGAGGTGGCGGCGCAATCTATCACCTCGGCGGCAACGTCACGGTCTTCAACAGCCGGTTCTACGACAACGAGTGCCCCGTGGACGGCCCCGACGTGGCGGGCGGCGCGATCTACGGCATCGGAAAGGGCGTGACGACGGTCGTCGGCTCCGTCTTCCAGGGCAACCGCTGCAGCAACGGCGGCGCCATCGGGGGCCTGGGCACGGCGATCGAGGTGCTGAACAGCACGCTTCAGGACAACGTCGCCACCGGTCAGGGCGCGAACTCGGTCGAGAATGGTCAACAGGTCGGACGCGGGGGAAACGGCGGCGGCATCTGCATGGACGGTCGCGGGCGCACGCTGCACGTCTGCGGCACCGTCATCAGAGGTAACGAAGGCGGCGCGTTTGGCGGCGCGGTCTTCCGCACCAGCTACGAGTCCGAGGCGAGCGACTTCGAGTTCGTGACCATCGACAGCAACACCATCCGCGACGTCCCGAACGAACCCAACGGCGCCGGCGGGCTCTACCTCCAGGGGACGTTCGTGACCATCGACTCATCCACCATCAGCCGCAACGTGGCGAACTTCGCGGTCGGCGTCTGGGTGAACGAACACGGCGCTCAGGCCCCCGGTCGCCTGACCATGACCAACAGCACGGTCTACGGCAATCGTGTGTTCGAGCGCAGCGACTTCACCATGATGGGCCTTGCCGCGGGGATCAATATTGGGAGCGGCGTCGATGGCACGCTGACCAACTGCACCATCGTGGGCAACGTCGCTCAGTTCGCTTCGGGCATCGGCCGCGCCTCGCCGCTCACGATCCTGAACACGGTGATCCACAACGAGGCGCGGAACCAGTACACGCCGCTCAACTGCACGGGCTCGAGCTATGCCTCACCGCCAGGCTCGGGCGACCACAATATCCAGTGGCCCAGCGGTCCCAAGGACGACATGGACTGCGCGAGCGGGCTCACGCGCGCCGACCCGCTGATTGGCCCGCTGGCTGACAACGGAGGCCCCACGGAAACGGCTCTGCCGCAGTCAGGGAGTCCGCTGCTCACCAAGAGCGGCACGAACTGTCCCGCCCTGGACCAGCGCGGGGAACCGCGCAGCGACCCCTGCACGCTCGGCTCCGTGGAGATCCCGTAGCGCTCGTGGTCGGGGGCGAGGATTTCGCACGACCTGGGTGAATCCGTTCGGGAATGCGCAGACGCAGGGAGGCGTAATACGCCGGGCGCGGCGAGCCGCTGCGCCTGGCGCCACCCAGCGTCCCAGCCCGAAGAGTCACCTTGAAGTCGTTGTGTTCCCGTGCGAAGAACCCGCCCGTGATGCTGCAGCTTTCCGCGCGAATCCTGTGCACCCGTGCCTGCCGGAGGCTGCGACCCTGGGCCCTGCTGACGCTGACGGTTGGGCTCCAGGCCTGCGGTGGCGCCGCGGTTCGGAGCGCGCCACCGGGCCACGATCGGCCGGTGCCGGCGAGCGAGCAGCGCGGTGAGCTTCGACTCCAGCTGGAGCTCGAGCAGCGCGCGGGGTGTGAAGAGGACTTCGACCTGGCGCTGTATCAGGACCCGGGCGTCGAGCTGATCGACTGGGAGGAGCCGTTCGGCGAGTGCAAGGCGCGCCAGGTCACCATCCGCTACCTGCCGAGGCGCATCGCCAGGGACGCGCTCCTGAAGCGCATCCAGGAACTCGCCGTAGACGTCAAGCTGCGCTGACCCACAACGAAAATTTCCACATGGCTAAACTAACTACCGCTGGAAAGACCCAGAAGAAGCGCCGCGCGGCCTTCGCGATTGGCGCCCTCGGCATCGCGCTCATGCCGAGCCTGTTGCTAGGCGTGCACGCGAGCGCCGAAGAGGGCACGAGCCAGCTCTCCCCGCGGCAGCGGGTGCTGGCCCAGATGTCCAAGGACCCCGCCGCGCTGATCAACGTCAGCTACGGCGAGATGCCCGCCAGCCCTGACGTGCTCAACCTGGGCAAGCGGGGCACTGCGGCCCTGGCGCGCTGCCTCCAGGACAACGCCAACACCGACGTGCGCGCGGAGTGTGCGCGTCTCTTGCGTGCGCTGGGTGACCGTTCGGCGCTGCCGAATCTCCGCGCTGCGCTCGCGGACTGGGAGCCGAGCGTTCGCTACGAGGTGATCCAGGCGCTCGAGTCCATGCCCGACGAGGAGTCCTTCGAGGCGCTCTACAAGCTCTACCAACGGGACGATGAGTCGCTAGGCAACCGGCTAGCGATCGTCGACGCGCTCGGAGCGATGGGCAGTCAGCGCGCGGTTCGGGTGCTGCGCTCGGAGCTACGCAAGGCGCCCAAGAAGGACGAGAACGATAACCGCGGTCGCGTCTTCAGTGCGCTCTGGCGCAGCCGACACCTGATGGCGCGTCAGACGCTCATCGGCGACGTCGCCTATGTCCTGGGCTTGAAGGACAACGACTGGCTCGTGCTCCAGGGCACCGAGGCCGCCGCGGAGCTGCAGGCCAAGCAGCTGGTGAACAAGCTCACGCCGCTGATGGGTCACCGCAACGAGGAGGTGCGGAACAAGGCGGTGTACGCGCTCGGAAAGATCGGCGATCCGACCGCGACCCGAGCCCTGATTGGCCACCTGCCCAAGGTGCGCGAAGCGCGCATGCTGAACAACATCGCGTTCGCGCTCGAGCGCCTGAACCCCAAGGCGTTCTTCCCGGCCATCGAGAAGCTGGCAGCGCACAAGCAGGCGGTGATCCGCCTGAACGCCGCCTTCGTACTCGGCGACGTGAAGCGGCCAGAGGGCTTGCCCATGCTCGAGAAATCCCTCGGCGACCCCAGCGACTTCGTGCGCACCAGCGCCATCGTCGCCCTGGGCAAGCTGGCAGAGCCCAAGGCCATCCCGAGCCTCCGCAAGTTCGTGGACGACCCCAATCCTACGATCCGCGAGGAAGCGATTTACGCGATCAACACGCTCTCCGGCGACAAGGAGAAGGAGCTGATCTACAAGCAGCTCTACGCCTCCAAGGCAGCGGAGAAGCGTCCACAGATGCGCGAGCGCGCCGCCGTCACCCTGGGCCGGCTCGGCGACACCCGTGTCCGCAACTACTTGCTGGGCTGCTTCGAGCGCTACCAGTGCAGCCTGTGGCAGATCGACGACTTCGCCCGCGCGGACAAGGATCCGCGCACCGCCGGGCGCCTGCTCCTCGGCTGGGCGCGAGGGCGCAGCGTGCTCACTGGCTTGCTCGGCGAGCTGAAGCCCGCCGGCGGCGTCGCCGTCGCAAACTCGGCCTTCGACGAGGCTCTCGCCCATCAGGCTTTCGGCAACGCCGAGCGCAGCTCACTCCTGATCGCGGACCTGGGCGACGACAGCAGCAAGCAGCGCCTCGACTCGGTCAAGGGTCACAGGCGCGCCTGGATCCGCCTCTACACCGGGGTCGCTCGCCTGCGACTCGGGGAGAGCGTCGCGGCTGCGGAGCTGATGCGCGACTACGACAACTTGCCGGTGGAGTGGTTGCCGCGCGCCGTCTCGCTGTTTTCTACCATCGAGGAGGTCGCCGCACGGAAAGCTCTGACGCCCGAGCTGGAGAAGCGCGCGAAGGCTCCCGACACCGAGCTCGCGATGGCAGCAGCGGCGGTGTTGCTCAACTGGGACCCGGAGCAGGGCTTCTTCCGCATGCTCGACGGCCTGTCCTCGAAGAGCACCGAGGAGCGTGAGCTGGCCTACTACTACCTGGAGCGAGACGACTCGCAGAAGCTCACCTGGGTCATGCGGCGCGCGCTGAGCCGGGAACAGCGCCCCTTCACCCGTGACCAGCTCCGGGTCATCCTCGACGACCGCGGCTGACCCGCGCGCGTCGTCGGATGCCGCCTCGGGCCGCCCAGTCATTTCCTCAAGGAATTGGCCGTGGTTGCTCCTGGCTCTCGCGTTGCTGGTCTGGGATCCGCACGCGACGGCACAGGCTCCCAAGGCCTTCGCCGTCTGCGCCGTGACCCTCGTGGGTGCCGCGTGGTGCGCGTTTCGCAGAGCTCCTCTGGTGTTGCCCCGGGCGCTGGCAGCGGCGGGCGTCTGGGTCGCCTGGAGCTGCCTCGGCCTGCTGTGGGGCAGCCCCAGCGCCGTCTGCGGGCAAGGACTGGCCATGGCGGCCTTCGTCTTGGCGTTGCTGGGACGCGCGTCGTGGTCCATCGCGGATCTGCGTCTCGGACTGCACGGGCTGGCCACGTTCTTGGGGGTGAGCACCTCCGGTTGGGCGCTCTACCAGTACCTGACCGGTGCTCGGGGGAGCTACCTGCACGGCGGCATGGGTAACCCGAACTGGCTCGGACTGCTCCTGGTACTGACGCTCCTGCTCGGCGCTCCAGGTCCACGAGCGCTGAGCAGCGGCCGCGGACGCCTGAAGGCTGCGCTGACGCTCACACCACAGCTCGCGGTGCTCTATCTGGCCGAAGCACGCGTTGCCTGGGTCGCGCTCTGCGTCGCAGTGGTGTTCGCGGCGCTTCGTTTCCGCGTGGCTTCGACTCAGCGGCTGACACCTCACCTGGTCTGGCTGTGCGCCGTCGCCGCGCCCGTCGCCGCCTGGGGCGCCACGCCGAGCGGCAGCGGAGGCTGGCAAGAGGCGCTCGCCGGGCGGCGCTTCATCTGGCGCTCCGCACTGGAGCCCCTCGCCCTGCATCCGCTCCAGGCGCTGACGGGCCTTGGCAGCGGAGAGTTCGCCGGAGCCTTCCTGGAGGGTCAGGGTGCGCTGCTGGCCCAGCTGGGAGAGCGCTCCGCAGCGCGCGCGTTTCAGGCGGTGCAGAGCGCCCACTCGGACTGGGTGCAGGCGTTGGTGGAGCACGGTCTCATCGGCTGGCTCGCGCTGGTCGCCTGGTTTGCTCTGGCCTTGCGGTCGAAGCCTGGTCAGGGCTGGATCCTCGGGGAGACAGCGATGGTCGCGCTGATGGTGTGCGCCATCGCTGACGCGCCGCTCGAGCAACCCGCGGTTCTGGTGCTCGCGTTGCTGACCACGGCCGCCCTCGGCGGTGACGCCTTCGGTCACCTGCCGAGGGTGCGCCGGTTCCCGCTGTGGTGGGTCGCGCTGGCTCTGCTCGGGGTCGCGACGCGACTCAGCGCGGGACACTGGCTGAGCGAGCGGGCTGTCTCCGCGGCCAGAGAGCACCCGGAGCGGCGAGAGGCAGAGCTTCAGCGCGCGGTGAGCCTCGATGCGTACGCGGCCCAGGCGCACTTCGAGCTCGCGGTGGCCCTGCTCGACGGAGGCCAGCCCGCGCGCAGCCTGGAGCACGCCGATCGCAGCAAGCGCCTGACGCGTTCCCTGGGCGCCGAGCTGGTGCGAGCCAAGGCGCTGAGCCGCCTCGGGCGCCTGCGCGAGAGCCGGCAAGCTCTGCTGGACGCGAGGCTCCTCAGCCCCGGCTCCTTCCGCGTCAACTTGGGCCTGGCGGCTGTCGAGCTGGAGCTTGGCGAGCTCGACGCCGCCGACACGTCCTGGAGTCGAGCCGCCGACGTGCTGCCGGGCGACCCTCGGCTTCAGCCGTTGCGAGAGCGGCTGAAACGGGCGCGCCGCGCACTCGAGCTGAACTGAGCCAGAAACAGCCACCAGCGGCTGGCTAGACCGCCGAACATCGCCGCCAGCAAAGCGAGCCTGACACCTTTTTCTAGCAACCAGTCCGCGCGGCTACCGATTGGGCTTCATTGCGTGGCGATCCGGTGGCCTCGAGGGCCGTTGGGGGGTCGCGTGTTCAGGCCAGCCGGCCGTTGCTCCCAGGAGAACCAATGAATCCTATCAAGCTCATCTCGATCGCAGCGCCGACCGTCATCGGCCTCGCCGTGGCTGGCGCCATGATGGTCCCCCAGGTCCGAAACGCATTCCTGCACAAGGCGAGCGGGCCCGCACCGGCCGCAGAGCAGCAGGCTGCAGACCCCGACGAGCAGAAGAACGACGCCCTCGACAACTTGCTCGACTGCACGAACCTGGTCGGCAACGCCCTGCATCAGTCCGAGCAGCGCTACCACTCCTGGGTCAAGGATCCGAAGAAGGGACCCACGGGTCGCGAGCACACCATCATCGGCATGTCCACGTGGGACGACAGCGCGCTGAAGCTCTGCAACGACAAGTTCGAAGCCAACCAGAGCTTGCAGCAGTTCGGTCAGCTCGAGAAGCTGAGCGCCGACTACAAGACCGCAATCAACGACTTGATCCCGAAAGTCGACGAAGCCGCCAAGTACTACAACAAGGAGATGTACAAGGCCGACAAGTTCGAGAAGGGCAAGAAGATGCACCCGGATCTCGAGAAGGCCTTCCAGGCGTTCGTGAAGGCCTCCGACGCGCTCTCGCCCGAGATCGAGAAATACGTCCACGAGCGCTCGTTGAAGAACCTGGCAGAGATCGAGAAGGCGGAGGGCCACACGCTGCACTACTGGCACCGCAAGTCGATGCTCGAAGCAAAGGCCGTTCAGAAGCTGATGGACGCCGAGAAGACGGACTACGACAAGCTGGAGAAGGCCCTGGCCAGCTACGAGGTCACCGTGAAGGAGATCGAGAAGGGTCAGTCCGGCGAGGTCCCCTTCATGTGGTCGCAGTACAAGGACCACCCCCGCGCCTACCACGACGCGGTCGCCTTCTACGTGAAGCGCCACCGCAAGAACATCAAGTTCACCCGGGAGGAGCAGATGCGCCTGAACCACGGCATCGGCGCCGACGTTCCCGGTTCCTACGACAACGCGCTCAAGGAGTTCAACGAGATGGTGCGGGGCTCCAACGCCGTGAAATACAACCTCTGAGCAGCGCTCTCCAGGTGCGTGGCTGGGAGGCGACCCAGCCACGCGCTAGAATACGCCGTGTCCGCGCGCCCCCGTTCCCGATTCTGCCGCATCCAGTGGCGAGGGCGCATGCGTCGTGCATTTCCTCGCGGATGCCAATCGGCGATCGCGGTCTTCACGCTCTTGTGGTGCGTTGGCTGCTCGGCCACGAACCTGGAGCGCCCGGCACCTCGTCAAGAGCCCACAAGCGTGGCGCTCGCCGGCGCACCGCCGGTCGCCTCCGAGCCGACCACTCGCGTCGACTCGGCACGAGCCAACACGGCTCCGTCTCGAGCGCCGCGCTTCGCCGACGAGGAAATCGACTGGACAGCCAACCCGGTGATGCGGTCCCTGGGGCGGATCGACGAGACGCTGCGGGACGCCGTGTACACCCATGGATTCCGCGTGGATCCAAAGCGGGGCATCTATCATTTCGATTGCTCGGGTATGGTGCACTACGTCCTGGGCAAGGCCAGCCCGCTGGCCCGCGAGGCCAGCCGCCAAGGCCTCGCGGGTCGCCCCCTGGCCCGCGACTACTACCACGTCATCGCGCGCAGCCCGACCCAGGCTTCGCGCGCTGGCTGGCGCAAGATCGAGCGCGTCGTCGACGTGCAACCTGGCGACATCGTCGCCTGGCTGAAGCCCAAGGTGCTCAGGAAGTCCACGAACACCGGCCACGTCGCCTTTGCGGTGCTCCCACCAGTCGCAGTCCCGGACTCTCCCGGCGCGTTCCTGCTGCGCGTGGCCGACGCGAGCAGCCTGCGCCACGACGACGACACGCGAGAGCAGCGCGACGGATTCGGGATGGGTACCATCCTGCTCGTCACCGACGCCGAGGGGCATCCCGTCGAGTACGGGTGGGTGGGCTTGCGCTGGCGCACCTTCGAGACCGCCATCGCCATCGGGCGCGCCGACTGATCGCGGAGTCGAGCCGCTGGCGAAGCCCGCTTGGATCTGTGGGCACCTGATCGGCCTGCGCGCCGAGCTGCAGCTTGGGCACCCTCGGCGACACGTCTGCGGCCTTGACCCGGCAGCATCGTGGCGCCTGCCCTTGCGCCGCCTGACGTCTTTCGGGCGGCGCTCCTCACCCCCGAAGGAGAATACTAAGATAGCAATTTCAGATACTTAGATGCCAGCTGCAGATTTCACGCAACTGGGCGCTCAACCCGCCGACCCCGGTACTGCGCGAAGACCTCACGGCTCTCACCGGACGCCTCCAGCCCCCGCGCATGGCTCGTTCATGGACACCGCAGTCACGCTCTCACTGAATCACGGCGACTTCGAGCTGCGCTGCGCGTCGGTTCGAGGTCGTGAACAGGTTGGCGCCGCCAGCTCGCTGGAGCTCGAGTTCACCGCCGATCGCTTCCTCGACATTCGCGACTTGATTGGCACCTGGGGAGTGCTGGAGATCACCACGGATCACGCGGCGCGACGTGTCGTGGGTCTGCTGACGCGCGTGAGTCACGCGGCGAGCACCGCGCGAGGCGGCGCAGACGCTGGACCGCGCTACCGCTACCGCGCGAGGCTCGAGTCTGGCACCGCTCGTCTTCGGCTGACCCGGCGGAGTCGCACGTTCCAGGAACTCAGCCTGCCCGAGATCGCCGTCCAGGTCTTGCTTGGCGCCGGCTGGGACGCCGAGCTGGTCCAACTCCGCTTGGGTGAAGCGCACCCAGTCCAGCGCTACATCGTCCAGTACGACGAGACGGACGAGGCGTTCCTGCGCCGCATCTGCGAGCGCGCCGGGCTGTATTTCTTCTTCGAGGTCGGCGGCAACGATGACCTGCGCGAGATTTGTATCCTCACGGATACTTCAACTAGCCTCGAGCCAAGCCATGAACCCCTGCAGGTGGTCGAGGACGCCGGAGAAGCCCACGCGGGGAGCTACGCGAGAAAGCTCTGTATCGAGACCAACCTTCGCGTCGGGCGAGTCACGCTGCGCGACTACGACGCCGAACGGCCGAACCTCGACCTGAGGGCGGCCGCAGTCACCGACAGCGACCTGCCACGAGGAGCAGAGGAGCGGGAGCTCGAGCACTACGAGACTCGGGTGGCGTTCAGCGACGTAGCGGTGGGGGAGAGCGAGGCTCGACGCTTGCTCGAGGCGCTGCAAACAGGCTCCGACACCGTCAGTTTCGAGACCAACGCGATCTCGATCTACCCTGGACTCTGCTGCGAGGTGCTGCCCTACTCGGA
Source organism: Polyangiaceae bacterium (assembly GCA_041389745.1). GTDB lineage: Bacteria > Myxococcota_A > Polyangia > Polyangiales > Polyangiaceae > JAHBVY01. The sequence goes on along the minus strand of JAWKRF010000031.1, from coordinate 485 downwards.
CGACAGCGTGATCTCCGCCGACGGTCGCTTCGTCGTGACTCGGGTCGACCATGACTGGGCCGCGGGGCACGCATACGACGTGCGACTCCACTGCCAGGCGCTGGCTCGGCCCGTGCGCCTGCCCCGGGTGACGCCGGAGCCGCGGCTCGCCGGGGTGCACTCCGCCACCGTCACCGTGCCCGAAGGCGAGGAGATCCATGTGGATGCCTTGGGCCGAGCCCACGTCCGTTTCCGCTGGGATATAAATGGCGCTACCGATCATCAGAGCAGCTTGCCGATCCGGGTCATGCAACAGAACATGGTGGACTCCATGGCGCTGCCCCGCGGCGGCTGGGAAGCCCTGGTTGCCTTCGATCAGGGCAACCCTGAGCGCCCGCTGATCCTGGGCAAGCTGTTCAGCACCGCCCAGCCCCCAACCCTGAGCCTCCCGGCAAACAAGACCTCCACCGCCATCCGCAGCTTCGCTTCCCCCGGCAGCGCGAAGA
>JAWKRF010000030.1:0-97188 GCA_041389745.1 Polyangiaceae bacterium | reverse complement strand
CCGCGATGGCCATGCTCACGTAGGCCTCGTACTCCAGCAGTGTCACGCGCTGACCAGCGTTGTGGTCGCGCACATCGCCGACGAACAGCGCGACGGCGCCAGCGTCGGGCCGCTTCACGGCGGCCAGCACCTCGTCGACGTCGAGCGGTGTCTCGCGTACGTCGCACAGTCGCGATTCTTCTGCCGTGCTGCTGGAAGTCGCGCCCTCCGTCTCGGTGAGCGTCGCGCGCCGCCCCGAGGGGCCGCCGTCCTCGCTCGCGCGGTAGTCGCCGCTCCTGCCGCCCGCCTTCTCCAGCAGCCGGGTGGGCCCGATCTGCATCCCGCGGTCGAACGCCTTGAGCATGTCGTAGACCGTCAGGGCCGCGGTGTTGGCGGCGACCATCGCCTCCATCTCCACACCAGTTCGGTCCGTGGTCTCGACGCTCGCCTGGATCACGACGCGCGGAGAGCTGACGTCGAGGTCGAGCTGGATCTCGATGCGGGTCAGCGCCAGCGGATGGCACAGCGGAATCAGCTCCGAGGTCTTCTTCGCGGCCATGATGCCGGCGACCCGCGCCGTTCCCAGCACGTCGCCCTTCGGCGCGTCTGCCCGCTGGAGGCGCGTGAACGCGTCGCGGTTCATGTGTACCTCGCTGAGCGCGACCGCCCGACGCTTCGTCGCGTGCTTGCCGCCGACGTCTATCATGCGCACGCCGCCGCTCGGGCTGACGTGAGTCGAGGTTGCGCTATGTCCAACGACCTCGGTCCAGACGCGTTCGAGGCGCGCATCTCGCTCCCTCGCGTCTCGTCGCTGGGCGCGCTCGGCGACCTTGTGGAGCGTGTAGCGATCGAGCGGGCTGAGGCTCTGCCAGAGTTTGTCAGGCAAGCTGCCTTGATGCGAGAAGGCAGCGACCACCTCGTCCGCGGCGCGCTCGGAGTCGGGCTCCGAGGGCGTGGGGCGAAGCGCGACGGGAGCGGGTGTGGCGAGCTGGGCGAGGCGCGCAATCTCCGTCGCGTCAGGCTGATCGTGGGATCCTAGTTCGACCAGGTGGCGTCGAGTGGTCAACGGCAGGCTACGCCACGCCTCCAAGCTGAGCTTCAAGCCGGCGAGGTCCAGGGCGCGTCGCGCGGCCATGGGTACCAGATGAAGAGACTCTCCGACCTCGTCAAAAGCGTAGATGCGCACCCGTCGAGCTTACTCTAGATTGAACGTCATGCAGATCGCGCGAGGGAGGCTCTTGGGCGCGGCCCTGTGCGCGTTCTCCGCAGCGTGCGCTGGTGGCGCTGTTTCTGCTTGTTCCCCGAAGGCGGCGGAGCCAGCGCCGCTGTCCGGAGAATGCAGCCTGAACCTCGGGTCGGAGGCGCCGAAGCTCGAGGCTCCCATTGCCTGGAAGCCGCCCGAGTCACGGCTCGTCGCCGAGCTGGAGCTGAGCACCGCGCTCCTGGGCCGCGAGCTAGAGAAGCAGGTGCCACGGCGCCTGGCCGACGTGAAGGGTCAATCCGTCGGTGCGGCTGGTGAGCTGACTTACCGTGTGGAAAGAAGCGGGTTCGCCGTGGGGCTCCAGGGCGAGCGCCTTGTCGTGAGCACTCCGGTGCAGGCCGACGTGGAGGTCTGCAAGCGCCTGGGGCCCCTCTGCGTCACCTATGGCAGCTGTCAGCCCAGGCTGCGGGCTGACGTGAGCTTGCCGCTGATCGTCGACCCACAGTATCGCCTCGGACCGAGCAGTGCGAAGGTGAACGTGGAGCGCGGGTGCGTGCTGCAGCCGATCGGCATCGACCAGACTTCGCGCGTTCACGAGGCCGCGCACAAGCAGGAAGCGCGGGTGAAGGCGCGCATCGACGGATCGCTGCCCAACATTCGCAGTGACGTGGCGCAGGTCTGGCGTCTGCTGCACATGCCGGTCGCCATCGACAACACCCTTTGCCTGCGCATCGAGCCCACTGGGGTCTCTCAGCAGAAGCCGAAGCTGAAGAGCGATGGCAAGGGGCAGCAGCTGCTCTCCACGCGTCTGGCGGTGCGGGGCAAGGTGAGGGTGGAAGACCCTTGCGTGGAGCCCCACGAGGCTAGCCCGGAGAAGCCGCTCCCTGCGCCTGACCTCGAGGACGACCTGCCTGCGAACGCGGACCTCGAGGTGCCGCTGTTCATCGACTGGAGCAGCGTCTCGGCTCAGCTCACGCGGGTGCTGACCACGCAACCCATCAAGAGCGACGCCGGCAGCGTCAGCGTCGCCAAGGTCGAGACACGCCCGGCTTCCCTCGATGGCAAGTCGAGGCTCGCTCTGGGACTCACCCTATCGGGGGTCGCCTGTGGCGAGTCCTGGTTTCTCGCGGAACCGGTTGAGGAGCCTCAGCGCAAGGTGCTGGTGCTGAGTGAAGTCCGCGCGCTGGCTCCGGGAGCGTTGCCGCCGGAGCTCGAGCGAGCGCTGAGCGCGGCGTTGACTCAGCGTGGAGTGATCGACTTGCCTGTCGATCTGAGCGCCGCGCCGGGCACCCTCGAGGGGCTGGTCAAGCGCCTGACCACCGATCTGCCACGGCAGGTCCAGCTGGACCTCGAAGTGGAGGAGGCGCGTGTCGCCAACGTCGTCGCCCAGGAGCAAGGCTTGGTGCCCGTGGTGAGCGTCGCGGGCCACGCCAAGCTCTGGGCGCGCTGACTCTCGGGGCGTCGGCGTGGGTTGCGCGCGCCAGCCGTCGACTCTATGCCTCTTCCGTGGAGCGCGACCCGAAGCACCTGCCGCTGATCGGCGAGTCGCCCGCGTCCAGCACCTGGGACGCTTCCGGTGACACCGATCTGGCTGCGGCCGATCTCGCTCCCGGAGAGCTGGTGCGGGACACCCTGGGGCGGCGCCTGTCGGACCTGCGCATCTCCGTCACCGACCGCTGCAACTTCCGCTGCACCTACTGCATGCCACGGGAGAAGTTCGGTGCAGACTTCCCGTTCCTGAAGCGCTCGGAGCTCCTGAGCTACGAGGAGATCACTCGCGTGGCGGGCCTGTTCGTCGAGGCGGGGGTGAACAAGCTGCGGATCACCGGTGGCGAGCCCTTGTTGCGCCGTGACCTGCCCGAGCTGATCAAGCAGCTGAGGGCGCTGGACGAGCGTCGGCCTCACCCCCAGCCCCTGGATCTCGCGCTGACGACCAACGGCGTCCTGTTGCCGCGCCTCGCCAGTGAACTCCAGTCGGCGGGTCTCGATCGCGTGACGGTCTCCTTGGATAGCCTGGATCAAGCCGAGTTCACACGGATGACTGATAGTCGTTACCGCGTGGAAGAGGTGCTCGACGGCATCCGCGCGGCCGAGCAAGCGGGGCTCGGCCCGGTGAAGGTCAACGCGGTGGTGAGGAAGGGCCACAACGAGGCTGCGATCGTCGACCTGGCTCGACACTTCCGCGGCACCGGGACCATCGTGCGCTTCATCGAGTTCATGGACGTCGGCACCAGCAATGACTGGCAGCTCGCCGAGGTCGTGAGCGCGAAGCAGATCATCGAGCGCATCCACGAGCAGTTCCCGCTGGAGGCGATCGACGCCAACTACCCCGGGGAAGTGGCGAATCGCTATCGCTACCGCGACGGTCTGGGGGAGGTGGGTGTCATCGCGTCGGTGACGCAGCCCTTCTGTGGGGATTGTTCCAGGGCGCGCCTGTCGTCGGAAGGCAAGCTCTATACTTGCTTGTTCTCGGGGGTGAGTCGCGATCTGAAGGCGCCACTACGGTCGGGTGCAAGCGACGAAGAGCTCGCTCGACTCATCGTCGGCACCTGGCGAAACCGCACGGATCGTTACTCCGAGCTGCGCGGAGAAACCACCGCGAGGCGACCGAAGGTCGAGATGAGCCACATCGGCGGCTAGCCCCAGCGGCGCACCGAGGCAGCGAACTACGGAGGCGGGACACTAGGGCTTGCGGCGCTTCTTCTTCTTCTTCACCCGCAGCACCGAGGCGGGGCCACCCACCTTGCGTTTGACGGGGCCGCTGTGCTCTCGAGCTCGCTCGCGGGCGAGTTCCATGAAGCGGTACTGGCTTCTCACCTGCGGCTTGCCGTCTTCACCCGATGGGCGCACCCGACGGTAGCGTCCAGACGCTTCGAGCAGCCAGCCCTTGGTGTCGTCGGAGCGCATCGTCTCCAAGATCTCCGTGGTGATCCGCTTCTTGAGGCGCGCGTCGAGGATCGGGAACATCACCTCCACCCGGCGCTCGAAGTTCCGCGGCATCCAGTCTGCGCTGGCGCAGAACACCTCCGGCTCGCCGGCGTTCTCGAAGTAGAAGACGCGGGCGTGCTCCAGAAAGCGGTCGATCACCGCATGCACGCGGATGCGTTCGCTGACGCCTGGCACACCCGGTCGCAGGCAGCAGATCCCGCGGATGAGCAGGTCGATCTCCACTCCCGCTCGTGACGCGGCGTACAGGCCCGCGACCACGTCGGGATCGACGAGGGCGTTCATCTTCGCGATGACTCGAGCCGGTTTGCCTGCCGCGGCGTTGCGCGCCTCGCGCTCGATCAAGCCGAGCACTGCCTCCTTGAGCCCCAGCGGCGCGACCAGCAGCTGCTTCCAGCCGTCCGGTGCGCTGTACCCGGTGAGCAGATTGAAGAGCGCAGTTGCGTCTTCAGCGATGTCTTCCCGTGTGGTAAAGATCGATAGATCTTCGTACAGCTTCGCCGTCTGCTGGTTGTAGTTGCCCGTGGCCAGGTGGACGTAGCGCTGCAGGCCGTTCTTCTCCTGACGCACGACCATCAACACCTTGGCGTGGAGCTTCAGGCCGACCAGGCCGTACATCACGTTGACGCCAGACCGCTCGAGGGCCCTGGCCCACTGGATGTTGCTCTCCTCGTCGAAGCGCGCCTTCAGCTCGACCAGGGCCGTGACTTGTTTACCCAGCTCGGCCGCGCGTTGCAGCGCGCGCACCAGGGGAGACTCACCGCCCGAGCGATACAGCGTCTGCTTGATCGCCAGGACCTGCGGGTCCTCGGCTGCTCGCGTCAGGAAGTCGACCACCGCCTCGAACGACTCGTAGGGGTGGTGCAGCATCAGATCGCCTTCGCGGATGGTGGCGAAGATGTCCTCACTGTCGCGCAGCGGGGGCACGTACTGGGGTGAAAAGGGCTCGTCGCGCAGCTGCTTGGGCGCCTCGCCCTCGACCAGCGCGCCGAGGTCGCCGAGATGCAACGGTGGCTCCACGAGGTACACGTCCCGCTTGGCGTCGAGCTGCAGCTGCCGGCACAGCCAGCGTACCGCCGAGCGCGGCACGTTGCTGGTCAGCGTGAGGCGCACGGCGTCACCGCGCTCTCTTCGCCGCAGCTCTGCCTGCATCGTCAGCAGCAGGTCCTCGCCCTCGTCGTCGTCGATCTCGATATCGAAGTTGCGGGTGACGCGAAAAGCGAAGTGCCCTTCGACCTTCATGCGCGGAAACAGCGATTGCACGTGGCGCTGAATCAAGGACTCCAGGGTGACGAACGCGCGCTCGTAGCCCTGGGCTCGCACCTCGAGCAAGCGGGGGAGGCTGGTCGGAACCTGTACCAGCCCGGTGCGCGGACCTTGCTCGTCACCCTCGAACAGCACGCCCAGGTTGATCGCCTTGTTGCGCACATGGGGAAACGGGTGCACCGGATCGATGGCAATGGGTGTCAGCACCGGGTAGATGTTCCGCACGAAGTGCTTGTCGATGCGGCTCTGCTCGTCCGGGCTGAGGGAGTCTGGTTCCACCAGCGCCCGTCCGGCCTCCGCGAGCGCTGGCTTCACCAGTGCGCACCAGATGTGATCGCGCTCGGCCATCAGCTCGTGAGCACGAGTCGAGATGATCTCCAGCTGCTCGTCCGGGGTGCGCCCATCGGGAGGCGGTTCGTCGATCTCCTGAGAGCGCTGTGCCTGGAGCCCCGCGACGCGCACCATGAAGAACTCATCGAGATTGCTGCCGAAGATTGACAGAAACTTGAAGCGCTCGAAGAGCGGGACCTGCTCGCTCTTCGCCTCCTCGAGGACGCGTGCGTTGAACTCCAGCCAGGAGAGCTCGCGATTGATGTAGAGCGTGGGGTCGTCCAACGAAGGGGCGTTGGTTTGGGGCAGTTCGGACAGCGAGGGCGGCAGCGCCACCACCACTTCGGGGGAGTCGTCGTTCACGGGATGGAGTCTCCAGCCGGGTTCGAGCGCGCGGGTGCGCTGCGCCCGGCGCCGCGGGGCGGAAACCGAGTAAAGCACAGCCACCGGCGGGCGGAACACTGCTTCACCCCCATCGCTGGCGTGGCCCACGCAGCGTCAGTGGGGACTCGGTGAGCGAACGGCCAGACACAGCGACCTGGCGAGGCCGTGGCCACAGCGCAGGGAGGCTGTTGTAGAATCGCCGGGATGCGAGGGATCGGCTGGTCGCTGCTGCTGGCTGTAACGGGAGTGTGCACGGCGTGTGACGGCGCGGATGCGGAGGTCGTCTCCAAGCCAGTGACGGACGCCGGGACGGACGCGCGCGCCCCCCGAGACGCGGAGACCGATGGCCCCTCGACGGACGGTGGAGAAGACGCGGCGCTCGATGCGCCCGCGGACGCGCCGACTCCCGCTGTGCGCATCGGCGTCGAGCCCGAGCCTCGAGCCGGGGACGAAGGCTTCGACGCGGCTCTGCGCATCGCTCAGCTCGAGAGCCTTTCCGCGGGCTCTCGAGCCGTCAGCATCGACGTGCGCTGGGATGAGCTGATGAACGACGAGCTCGAGCTCAGGGCCGCGTCGCTCGCGTCGCTCGGCGCGCGCATCCGCTTGGTTCGCGACTCGGGCGCCAAGCTCTCCCTGTGCCTCGCGCTGGTCGAGCGCGCGGTCGACGCGCGACCCTCCAGCGACCTCGGCTGGAACACCACCGGGATGACCAACGCCGTCCGGAGGGTGATCGACGCGGTGCTCGAGCTTGCAGGGGACGAGCTGCGTTTCCTCAGCCTGGGGCTGGAGTCCGACCGCTACTTCCGCGCACTCCCACCGGCGATCGGCAGCGGCTTCGTCCAGGGCATGCAGGGTGCGCTGGACTACGCGCGATCCCACCCGGCGCTGCCACCCAACGCCAAGGTCGGGATCGGCCTGACTCATGACGGCTGGCAGGGGCCGACTTCACCCTTTGCTTCGTGGATCCAGTCGAGCGATGCGCTCGTGGTTTCCTACCTGCCGCTCGACTCGGATCTGTTGGCCAAGTCGCCATCCCTCGTGGTATCCGATCTCGACGCCATCTATAATAACCTTGTGGAAATTTCAGATGGAAAGGCGGCGGTGCCGATCGTGCTGCATCGCGTGGGCTATCCGTCGTCGATGCTGGTCTCGGGGTCAGAGGAACAGCAGCGCGCGTTCTTCGTCGGTCTGTTCCGGGCGCTCGAGGGGAGACGCGCGCGTTTTCCGTTCGTCAGCGTGTACGCATTGAACGATCCCGGGCAGCAGCGTTGCGTCGACTTCCGCCTCACCCTCGGTGGTGACGCCCAGAGCCACCCGGACCGCGCCGAAGCAGCTTACTGTTCATTCGGTCTGCACACGCAGCAGGGCGTGGCGAAATCCGCCTGGTCCGAGGTGCTGGATGGGCTGTCCACCTTCGCGAGCCCGTAGCAGGTGCTGTCAATCCCCTTCGCGAGCACGCTTCACGCGGTGCGGCGAAGCGCTCGAACGCCAGAAAATCGTGCTGCTCGAGCCGTGCGAGCGCTCTCCTGCGCCGCTGCTACGGGACGATCTTGCGCACTCCCGCGGCGACCTTGAAACGCTTTGAAACGCTGTGGGGCGGTAGTAGCGTGCGAAGAGTCGGCGTCCTCTGTCCGAGCGGCGGGCGTCGGCGACCAGGAGCAGGGCGATCCCAGCGCCAACCCTGACACCATCCACCGTCTGGCAGAGAGCATCGAGGGGAATAGATGAGCGATTCTACGAACACCAGCATGGTCGCCCAGATCGCGGCCATGCAGGACTACGAGCTCTATCGTGACCTGTCGTGGGAAGGCAGCTTCGAGGACTACTTGAAGATCGTCCGCGAGCGACCCCAGGTGACGCGCAACGCTTTTCAGCGCGTCTACGACATGGTGATTTCGTACGGAACCGAAGAGTACATCGACAACAAGAAGAAGCTCGTACGCTACAACTTCTTCCGCGACGAGTACGATAGCGGCAAGGACGCGGTCTTTGGCTTGGACATCCCCTTGATGCGCATGATGAACGTGCTCAAGGCAGCGTCGCAGAACTATGGCCCCGAGAAGCGGGTGATTCTGCTCCACGGCCCCGTCGGCTCGAGCAAGTCGACCATCGCGCGCCTCCTGAAGAAGGGCCTCGAGGCTTACTCGAGGACGCCAGACGGCGCGTTGTACACCTTCCGCTGGGTGAACCTCGGCAGCAGCGGTCTGGCGGGCGTCGACGAGACGGAGTTCCCGTCGCCGATGCACGAGGAGCCGCTGCGGCTGATCCCCAGGGAGTGGCGCAACGAGGCGATCCGTCGCCTCGGGCTCGGCAACGACCGCTACAAGGTCCGCGTCGATGGCGATCTGGATCCGGCGAGCCGCTTCATCTTCAAGGAGCTGATGCACCGCTACAACGGTGATTGGAGCAAGATGGTGGCGGAGCACATCCGCGTCTCTCGCCTGATCCTGAGCGAGCAAGATCGCGTCGGCATCGGCACCTTCCAGCCGAAGGACGAGAAGAACCAGGACTCCACGGAGCTCACCGGGGACATCAACTACCGCAAGATCGCGGTCTACGGTTCGGACTCGGATCCCCGGGCGTTCAACTTCGATGGTGAGTTCAACGTCGCCAACCGCGGCATCGTCGAGTTCGTCGAGGTGCTCAAGCTCGACGTGGCCTTTCTCTATGACCTGCTGGGCGCGTCCCAGGAGCATCGCATCAAGCCGAAGAAGTTCGCGCAGACGGACATCGACGAGGTCATCATCGGCCACACCAACGAAGCGGAGTACAAGCGCCTCTTGAACAACGAGTTCATGGAGGCCTTGCGCGACCGCACGATCAAGATCGACATCCCCTACATCACGCGCCTGTCGGATGAGATCCGGATCTATGAAAAAGATTTCTCTGCGGAAAAAGTGCGAGGCAAGCACGTTGCGCCGCACACGCTGGAGGTGGCGGCGATGTGGGCCGTGTTGACCCGGCTGGAGGACCCCAAGAAGCACAACCTGCAGCTGATCCAGAAGATGAAGCTGTACGATGGCAAGGTGCTTCCGGGGTACACCCAGGACACGGTCAAGGAGCTGCGCAAGGAGAGCAAGCGCGAGGGCATGGAGGGCGTGAGCCCGCGCTACGTGCAGGACAAGATCTCCAACGCCCTGGTCAGCGACGCGGGGGAAGGCACCATCAACCCGTTCATGGTGCTGAACGAGCTCGAGAAGGGCCTGCACCATCACTCGCTCATCACCAGCGACGAAGAGCGCAAGCGTTACCGTGAGCTGATCGGCGTCGTGAAGCGGGAGTACGAAGACATCGTCAAGAACGAGGTGCAGCGCGCGATCAGCGCCGACGAAGAAGCCATCAACAAGCTGGCGGCGAACTACATCGACAACATCAAGGCCTACACCCTCAAGGAGAAGGTCAAGAACCGCTACACCGGTCAGGACGAGGAGCCCGACGAGCGGCTGATGCGCTCCATCGAGGAGAAGATCGACATCCCGGAGAGCCGGAAAGATGATTTCCGAAGGGAAATCATGAACTACATCGGCGCCCGAGCCGTCGAGGGCAAGAAGTTCGACTGGCAGACCAACGATCGTCTGCGCCGCGCTCTCGAGCTGAAGCTCTTCGAAGACCAGAAGGACAGCATCAAGCTCAAGACGCTGGTCAGCGCCGTGGTCGACAAGGAGACTCAGGAGAAGATCGACATCATCAAGAGCCGCCTGATGCGCTACTTCGGCTACAACGAAGTGAGCGCGACCGACGTGCTCAACTACGTCGCGTCGATCTTCGCCCGCGGCGACACCAAGGAGTAGCTGGCTCCAGGCAGCGAGCCGCAGGAACGCCGCGTTCGACTCGACGCGGCGCTTCTGTTTCTGTGCTTCGCGAAGGCGCCTGGAGCGCGTTCATCGGGGTAGGGGGTGAGGGGTCTAGCGTGCGGCGCTGACACGCGCCTGAGCGAGAAACGCCTGATACTGAGAGCTCAGGGTGGCGGCGGTGATGGCGTTGGCGCTGCCGCTCATGCGTGCGTGCCATCCCGCGCGGATACGTTCGTAGGCCGCCTGGTCCAGGCCAAAGCCCTGCAGCGCTTGCGCCACGGCCTGGGGCCCCTTGGCCTGCGCGTAGTCGACCGTGGCCTCGATCAGCGCGAGGCGGTTCAAGTCGACGCCCTCCACCGGGGCGTTGTCCGCGGGGCTCACCTGATACTGCGCGGGCATGGCGGACATCTGAAGCTGCGACATCACGCGGCTCGCCGCCATGGCGAAGTCAGGGTTTGCTTGGTGGCGCTGAGTGAAGGCCCCCAGGACGTCGTCCCACTGGGCCTGGCTCTTGACCCCGTACTTGTTCAGGGCCGCTCGATGCGCTTCGGGGCTCTGGCGCTCGGCCTGGTCGATCTCGTGGTTCGCCTTCCAGAACGTCTCGTAGTCGTCCGGATCGATGTTTCCAAACTTGTTCCCGCCACCAAACAACGACATCAACCAGTCCAGCATTTTCGTCTCCTTGATCGGGGTCGGCGTCCGGCGTCGCGCCGGCTCGCGTCGACCTCGAGGAGCGACTGTAGGCGGCGCTTCGAGGCCTTGCTTGAGCCCTGCTTGAGCAAACCGTGAAGCGCCCTGAATCCGGGCGACCCGCCGTGAAGCGTCGTTCTCACCCCCGAACCCGTGAACCGAGAACGGGTGGGCAGGCTGGAGGTCTCCGCGAGCAGAAGCTGCGGGGCCGGCGCGCTCTGCGTGATGGCTCGACGCAGCAGTTCCTGGCGGAGATTCCATGCGAGATTTTGAAGGATCGCGCGCTGCCTGGCGGGATGCTCAGGGGGCAGGATGGGCGAGTGCTCGCGTCTGGCATGGCGAGTGCAAACTCGAGCTGCGACTCCCACCCGAAGGAGATGTCATGAAGACCTACGTTATCGCCTCCGCCCTGGTGCTCCCCCTGGCACTGCTGCCCAACTGCAAGAAGGACGACGATGCCATGACCTTGGCGGAAGCCAAGCAGGCGCTGGACGAGTCCCAGCTCAGCAGTGAGGCGATGAACCTGACCTCGAGTAGCGTGGACATCTCCACTCACTTCACGATTGGCCAGGCGGTGGAAGCGGCGGCGGATGAGCTGCGAACGTTCATCGAGAGCCAGCTTCCCTGCGCCGAGATTCAGGCAAGCAAGGGCGAGCTCGACGTGACGTACGGGGCCAGGGAGGGCAACTGCACCTACCGTGGCCACACGTACACCGGCAATCACCACATGAGCGTCGTGCGGAACGATGAGGGTAACGTCGAGGTCGACCACACCTGGACGGACCTCTCCAACGGGAAGGTCGAGGTGACTGGCGGCGCTCAGGTCACCTGGAACTTCGCCGACGGCGAGCGAAGGGTGCGGCATGAGTTGACCTGGACCCGCATCTCCGATGGGAAGCAAGGGACCGGCAGCGGCGACCGCACCCAGAGCGTGCTCGAGGGCGGTCTGTTCGAGGGGATCCAGGTCGACGGCTCCCGCGAGTGGAAGTCCGATGGGGGACAGTGGGATCTGGCGATCGACGGGGTGCAGATGCGCTGGGTGGATGCAGTGCCTCAGGCCGGTCAGTACGTGCTGCGAACGCCCAAGGGGAAGAGCGCCAAGCTGGCCTTCGAGCGCGTCGATTCCACCAAGATCCAGGTCACGGTCAGCAGCGGCGACAAGAGCTTCGATTTCAACGTGATCACCTTGCCTCAGGAGTAGTCCAGGCGACCAACGCGAGCATCGCGACCCTTGCCCGGACAGGGCCATGGTCTAACCTCGCGGGTCGATGCCGAGACCGAACGCCTGCTGGACCTTCGCCGCGGTCCCGGTGTTGGCCCTGCTCTCCTCGACGGCGCAGGCGCAGTCACAGGCTGGGTTTCCACCCGTGCAAGGGCCTTCCGCGGTCGCTCCACCCCAGGGACAGCCGTACTCCGCACAGCCTAGGGACCCTCAAGTATATCCGCAAGGATACGTTCCGGCTCAGCCCTACTCGCAAGAACTGGGGCCGTTTCAGCGCCGACCGATGGTCGACGAAGCGCCCCTCGACCGGCCCGGCTACGTTCGCCATTCGCGCAAAGCCGGGCGTCACCTTCACGATGGCTTCTACCTGCGCCTGTCCGGAGGCGTTGGCTTCGGCGGCTTCTCCGCCTCCACCGAGCCCTTTCAGTTCTACGTCGAGGGTCAAGGCGGGGACCAGGTCGACGACTTCGATGGTAGCGGTGGCGGCTTCGCGTACGGCACCCAGATCGCCGTCGGCGGCGCGCTTCGTCCAGGCGCGGTGCTGGCTCTCGCCTTCAACACCCTGACCGTGCCCCAGCTGACGCTGACTCACCCAGCCCGGGAGTTCGGCAACTACGAGTACCGCATCTCCCAGGTCGCTGGCGTGGGACCGCTGTTCGACTTCTTCCCCGATCCCAGCGCGGGACTGCACGTCTCCGGGGGGCTGAGCGTGGTCGGGTTGGTGATAGGTCAGGCGGATACCGATGATGGCGCTCGGGCCCGCGGTCACACCGCGCTGGGCTGGGGCTTCAACCTCGGCATCGCGTATGAGTGGTGGGTCGGAGAGGAGTGGAGTCTCGGGCTGCAAGCTCGCCTGGACTACACCCACGGCTCAGGCTCGGACGCTCGTGACAACGACTGGAGCCACTCGCTTTGGGCGCCCACCGTGGGTCTGGGGCTGACCTACAACTGATTCCTCGGGGATCCTCTCTCGCTCAGAAGCTGCCGGAGAGACCCACGCTGCTCAGCCCCACGAAATAGTGCAGCTTCACGGAGTTCGCGTCTCGAGGCAGTTCCTGTCGCACGAGCTGCTTTCCGCTGCCAAGCAGGCCGCCCAGGAGGACCAGGCTACCCGCGCCCTGCAGCACGCCGTCGATGGCGAGGAGCACCTCGCCGCTATCCACCTTGCCCATGGTGATCCAGGGACCGACCACGGGCGCGAACAGCCACGCGAGCTCCGTCGGGTTGGCGATCGCTCCGACGTATGCTGCCGCATAGCCAGCAGCGAAGAAGCCCGCTCCGAAGTAGCGGGCCGTGGCCGCCCCGTCGTGCGTCGACGTCTCGACGTCATAGCCTGGAGGCGCCGGGGTTCCGAGCTGGAGGGCGCGCTCCTCGCACTCGCCCTCCGCGCAGCGGCCGCTCCAGCAGTCTCGCCAGGCACTGCACCTGTCACCGACCTCGCAAGGCGCGCAGTCGCCGCCACAGTCCACGTCCGATTCGAGTCCGTTGCGCTTTCCGTCCGAGCACGTCCCTGCGGCACCATTGCCCTGCGGCAATGACTGAGGTGCAGGCTGCTGGATGTAGCCCGAACCGGGCGTCGCGGTTTGGGCCGGCAAGTCTGGACCCGCAAGCAGCATCACGCTGCCCGCGCAGGTCAGCAGCAGGAGGCGTTGGCTACGAATGCTGGCACTTGGCGACATCCCCCACGAGGTTAGCCCGTGGAGACCGCCGGCTTCACCTCGCGTTTTGCCTCTGGGGATGCAACGCGAGCTATTGAGGCATCAAGCTGCGACGTGCCGGGGGCGCCGGGCTGGGGCCGGGAGGTGGCGCAGATTCGGAGGAGATCAGCGTCGCCGGCATCGGCTGCGCGGCCATCGCTGGCGCAGCGGGACCCGGCGGCAGCTCGCCTCGGGCCTGGAGCTCCACCCAGCCTCGATCCAGCAGCGCCCGGCGATTCCCTCGCAGTACCCCAGGATTCGCCCGCTCCACCTGATAGGCGTAGGAGAGCCAGCGTCGCGCGCCTGGGGTGTCGCCGAGGACCAAGAGAGTCAAACCTCGGTACAGGCCATACTCGGCTTGCTGCTTGGCGTTGGACTGGTCGAGGCGGTGTTCGGTGCGTTCGAACACCTCAGCAGCTTCGATGTAGCGGCCGTCGGCGTAGAGCGCGCTGCCTCGCTTGACGTAGCCGCTGCATCCGGCTGCAAGGCCCAGCACGGCGACCACCAGCAGGGCGTGAGACAGGCGCCAGCCAGACGCTGCGCGTCTCGACCGGCCTTCATCGCTGCTCACGGAGTTCCCCATTGGCCCCTCATCCTAACAACGAACGCAGTATGGAACACGCATCCCGTGTGACCAGCGCCCTTTTCGCGCCGGTCGGCTGCTGGTCGGGGTGGACGCCAACGCATTAGGCCAACAACATCCATCGCTTGAGCGAACTTCGCGGGTGTGGGGGAGAGGGCGAGAGCCTGCAACATGTGTGGTGCCGACTTGTTCAGGGGCCCCCTGGCTGGAGCAGCAGCGAATGCCCGAGCATCCTGGCTTTGTGCGGCCACGTTGGCTAAACGCTGCGCGCGCTCGAATCCACCACGACTCAACGATCAAGGACGAAAGATGGGCATCAAAGACACCGTTCGGAAGAAGAGCATGGAGCTGATGGGAGACCCGCGTGTGCTCAAGCTGATGCAGAACGAGCAGTTCATGAAGGCGATGATGACGGTCGTCCAGGTGCCAGGGAAGGTGAACACCTTCACCGAAGAGCAGACGGAGCGCTTCGCCAGCATGATGAACCTCGCGACTGCGAAGGAACTCAAGGACCTGAAGCGCCAAGTGAAGAAGCTGGAAGGCGAGGTCGAGCGTCTCAAGAAGAAGCTCGAGGCGAAGTGACCTGGTCCCGCTGCTAGGCGGCCATCAGTTTCAGGCCGCCGTCGTTTCCGTGCGGTTGACCCCTCCGCTGCGTCGATCGAGCCAGCGCTCGAGTAGCGGCCAGGTCAGTCGCGGCGCGTCCCGTCCGACCAGCAAGTCGATGTGTCCGAACGGCAACTCCCGGTAGGTCTTGTCACTGGACTGCGAGCGCTCGAAGCCGGGGCGGACCGAGGCTGGAGGCGCCAGATCGTCGTGGCTGCCCGCGATGACCAACAGCGGCAGATCGAGGCCCTCGAAGGCGCGCTCGAGCCCGAACAGCGTGGTGCTGCGACTTGCGCGAGACTCGGCGGCCCAGGTGAACAGCGTGCGCATCGTCTCGATGCTGCCCTGGTCCATCGCCAGGGCCATGTGCTGGCGCAAGACCTCGGGCTCCATCGATCCCCTGCGGAAACCACGCAGCGGCACCGGGTACAGTCGGCTGTTCACCACCCGTTGGCTGACCCGCACGAAGCGACCATACAGCCGCGCGGGAACCGGGATGTTGGGCATGCCGAGGGTGCGGTCCAGCAACAAGAACGCCTCGGACAGCCCCGCCAGCAGCCTCGTACCCGCCGTGAAGTGATACGGCGAGCCGATGCTCACCACCCCAGCGACTTGTTGCGGGCGCTCCGCCGCCACTCCGTAGGAGCACAGGCCACCGAGCGAGTGGCCAATCAGGAACACCTTGTCAAAGCCGCTCAGGCGGTGGATGGAGTCGAGTGCTGCGGGGAGATCCTCCTGCACGAACTGATCGACGCGCTCGGGCAACGCGGCACCCAGGTGGTCGCTGCGCCCGTGACCCCGCAGGTCGATGTTGAAGACGTCGTAGCCGGCGCAGGCCAGGTAGTTCACGAGGCTGCGCGAAGGCAGGTGCCAGGCGTAGCGGTTCTGGCTATAGCCGTGCACGAGCAGCAGCGCCGCCCGGCTCGGCGCAGCGAGGGCGTCGACCTCGACTTGCTCTTGGCCGACGGGTCCCTGGCGTTGCGCCAGGCGCTTGCGCACCATCGCCAGGGGCGCCTGGCTCTGGGTCATCACCAGCTGCTTCACGAAGTGGCGCTGGGGGAGCCCGACGTCGACGGCCTGCTCGACCACGTGGCCATGGAGAATCACACTCTGAGTCTAGTTCCGCCGCGCACTTACTGAAGGCGAAAACCCGCGGGAGCGTGTGTTGCTGACATCGAGTGTCTGCACGGCGTGACCCGAGCATTCGGCTCACTCGTGGCCTCGAGCTGTGCCAGTACGCCTGGAGCGCGACTGCGGCTGGCGCACCGAACCGCTCCCAGCAGGAGTCGAGAGAGCCTCGGATCCCAGGGTATAACGTTAGGGAAACATTGCCCATTCAGCTTTGCGCTGGGCACCTGTGCCATGGCACGATGCGCGGGACTCTGGGTTTGGCACACTGGCGCCGCGGCGACGGCGCAGCGAGAGGGAGGAAGACATGGCACACACGGTACGCGCGGGTTGGATTCTGAGTTTGTTGCTGCTGCCGAGCGTCGCCCTGGCGCAGCCCGCCGACCCGGCGGATCCGCCGGCAGGCGCGGCGGAGCCGGGCGCGGCGGAGCCCGGCGCCGCGGAGCCGGCTCCCGGTGTCGATCCCACACCAGAAGGGGAGCCCGCGACGAAGGAGCCCGAGGCCGTGGTTGGCGACAGCGAGGTCGAGCCACCGCCCGCAGCAGTTCCCCAGGGAGACGACAGCGCGGTCGCCGACGCGCGCGCCGGAGACTCCGCCCTCGAGCTGCCCGGGAAGACCTACTACTTCGTCGGCCTACGCTACCGCACCATCATCGTGCCGAAGTTCATGATCAACCTGTTCGGCGACGGCGGTCGCACGGTGGTGGTGCACTCGGGCGGCCCCGAGTTTGGTATCCGCAAGGACGGCTTCGAGTACAACTTCGGCCTGTGGTTCGCGAACTACGCGATGGACGACACCCCGTTCAAGTCGACCAGCGACGGCGAGAAGGCCTGGGAAATCGTCAACAGCAAGATGAAGGCGATCTACATCACCTCGGACTTCCTGTGGTCCCAGGAGTTCAGCCCCGCGTTCAGCCTCAACTACGGCGCGGGCGTTGGTCTGGGCTTCATGTTCGGCGACCTGAACCGCGTCCAGGCCTACCCGCGTCCAGGTTCCGCAGGGAATCCGGAGGACTTCGAGCGCTGCGATAGCCCCAACCAGGACCAAGACCCGGGCGATTTCTGCGGAGACGACAACGACCACTACGGCGACTACAACGAGCCGTCCTGGGCGGACGGGGGCTCCAAGCCCATCGTCTTCCCCTGGCTCGCGCTGCAGACCGGGTTGCGCTTCAAGCCCGCCAAGAGCTTCGTCGCGCGGCTGGATCTCGGCTTCGGCACCAGCGGTTTCTTCGTGGGTGTGGGGGCGGACTACGGCCTCTGAGCAGCCAGCTGCCGGGGAAGCCAAGTCGGGGGTGAGCGAGCTCGAGCTGCCTGCACGCTACGCCAGCCTGCAACGCCTCGGTGAGGGCGGCGGTGGCGAGGTGTGGGCGGTTCGTGATCGCCACACCGGGGACAAGCTCGCGCTCAAGATGCTCTCTCCCACCGCGAGCGAGCGCGAGATGACCGCGCTGGTTCGTGAGGTGGTGGCGCTCAGCGGTCTCGAGGGCCTGGGTGTGCCGCGTGTGGTGCGCTTCGGTCGCCTGCCGAAGAGCGGTCGACCGTTCATGCTGCGTGAGCTGGTCGATGGCGAGAGCCTGCAGGCTCTGATCGAGACCGGAGACGCCGAAGCCGCGACTCGCGCGCTGATTCGCGCCGCGGACCAGGTCACGCTGCTGCACCGCGCCGGCATGCTTCATGGCGACATCAAGCCTCACAACATCATCGTCGAGCCGAGCGGCCGCGCGACCCTGGTCGATCTCGGACTCGCTGCGCCCTGGCGCGAGACTGGAACTCGCCCGGAGGGGCTGACTCCCCGCTACGCGGCGCCGGAGCTGCTCGAGGGCAAGCCGCTCACGGTTCGCGCGGAGGTCTATGCGCTCGGCGTCACCATCGCCGACATCATCGCTTCAGCCTCGAAGACCATCAACCCGCGCATGCGCCGAGAGCTGATGGATGTCTCGGCGCGGGCCACCGCCACCGACCCTCGGGAGCGACACCCCTCCGCTGACGAGCTGGCGACGGCGATCCGTCGCGCCGCTGGGTTCAAGTCGGGTGCTCGTCACGACGCCCACGAGGTCTGGCCGGTGCTTGGCATCGACGCCATCTCGAGTCAGCTCCAGCAGCGCGTATCCAAATTATCGCGCGGAAAAAGGCTATGGCTGGATGGCCCGCTGGGATCCGGTCGCAGCGTGCTGCTCCGACGCCTCGCCTGGTCCCTGGGGGTCGAAGGACGCCCGCTGGTCTGGATCGACGATCACGTCGTGGAAGATCCCGCCGCGGTGGAAGCCGAGCTGGCCGAGTTCGAAGGCAAGAGCGGCGTGACGGTGTTGATCGATGATGCGCATCTCCTTGCGGAACAGGCGCTCGAGCTGGTCAAGGCGCTCAACGCCGACGGTGCGCGTCTGGTGCTGGTCGGCGACAGCGAGCTTCGCGAGGGGGCAAAGCGCTTCGAGGTGCCACGTCTGGATCAGCACCACGCAGAGGAGCTGGTACGGCGCGCGATGCCCTCGCTCACCGGCCGTCTGCTGGCTCACGTGGTCGACGCTTCGGGGGGCAGGCCCGGCGCGCTGCGTGGCCTCGTCGAGACGCTCGCGGCCCAGCCTGTCGCCTCCGAGGCCGACATCGATCGAGCCTTGGCGGGGGAGTCGTCGGCGCCGGAGTCGGAGCTACCGAAGAACCCCTTCGAGCGCGCCGTCTACTTCCTGGATCGGGGCCGCTTCAACGACGCGGCCCAGGCGATGGATGAAGTGGACCGCGTGAAATCGGAGGGGGAGGGCACTACGGTGCCAAACACGCCGGAGTCCCGCACCGAGCGCCTCAGGTTGGAGACGCTACGGGCTCGCCTCGAACTGGGACTCGGCGACTCCACCTCCGCGCTATCCCGTCTGGAGAAGGTCTCGGGCCTTGCCAAGGAGCGTCGGGGCACCTTGGAGGCGAAGATCTGGATGCTCTACGTAGGACGGGCCTACGTCGCGACGGGTGACTACTCTCGCGCGCTCGAGGTGCTCGTGCAGCTGGTCGACGAGGACGGACCGCTGGGCGCTGAAGCGAGCGCGTTTCACGGCCTGGGCGCGGCTTACCTCGGAAACACCGAGCAGGCGCTCGAGGATCTGGAGAGCGCCGTGGAACGCGCGAGGCAACACGACGCGCCGCGCGTCGAGGCGGTAGCTCTGGTGAGCCGTGGCCTGGTGCTGCAGCGTGATGACCGCATCGAGGAGGCGCGAGAAGCCTACGAGCAGTGCATCGTCGCTGGTGAACGCGCCGGGGATGCAGGCTTGCTGAGCACGGCGCAGCTGAACCTGGCGGGGTTGCTCAAGGTGAGCGGCGACATCGCGGGAGCCATCGAGCACTTCGAGGCCGCCGTCGACATGGGGCGCCGCTCGGGTCGTCGCTCCACGACCCGCAACGCGCTGCTCAACCTGGCGAACACCGACCTCTATCTCGGGCGTCTCGCGCGCGCCCGAGAGAGCATCGAGCTGCTCGAGGAACAGCGGGGGAGTCTCCCGCCGGTGCTCAACGCGCAGTTCTCGGGCCTTCAGGCCGAGCTCGCCAGTCGCGTTGGCGATATCGAGCGCGCCGTGCGCCTGTACGAGGCCTGCGCTGCGGCATATGAGGCCGTCGGTCGCGGCATCGACTCGGCCGAGGCGCGCCTCGAGGGCGTGCTCACTGCTTGCCGTGCGGAAGCTCCCGATACGATCGAGCTGGAGCGCCAGCTGGACCAGGCGCGTGAGGCCTTGGCCAGCGCTCCGGCACACAAGCCGCTCTACATGCTCGCCCGTGGTCGCGTCGCCTGGGTCGCCGGGAGAGAGCAGCAGGCGCGCACGTTCGTCGAAGAGGCGCTGGAGGCGGCGCGCGTCGCAGGGCAGAAGGAATGGCTGTGGCGGGCCCAGGAGGTCCTGGGAGAGGTCGCTGAGGCTGGCGGTCAGCCGACCCTCGCGCGTCGCCATCGTGAAGAGGCGTTGACGGTGCTCGAGGAGATCGGCGCACGACTCCCCAGGGATCTCCGCGAGGTGTACTGGAACGACGCACGGCGGCGCGCGTTGCGCGCCCGGGTTCAGCGCGAGTCCATGACCTCCGCGCCCACGGATCTGGCGGGCTTCTCCCCATCGCCGACGTTTCCTCGCGCGGATCGCTCGCTGATCAGCAGCATCAGCCTGACTCCGCTCGAGCAACGCCTGGCGCACATCCTGGAGGTGAACTCGGTGCTCGCTCGGGAGCGCGATCTCGAGCGCCTGATGCGCCTCGTGATTGGTCACGCCATCGAGCTCGCCCAGGCAGAGCGGGGCTACTTGATTCTGCTCGAGCAAGACGGAAGCCTCAGCGTCCATACGTCACGCACACGCTCGGGAGACGAGACCCACGCGGAGTTCTCGCGCTCCATCGCCCAACAAGTGATCGACAGCGGGGCACCCCTGGTCAGCAAGAGCGCCCAGACCGACGCTCGCATGAGCGGGTACGCGTCCGTGCACCAGCTGGACCTGCAGTCCGTCGCCTGCGTGCCGATCGTCGCTCCCGAGGGAGAGCCAATCGGAGCGCTCTACGTCGAGACGCGGAATCGGCCTGGAGACCACTTCGAGCGCGAGCTGCCCACGCTGCAGGCCTTCGCTGATCAGGCCGCCGTCGCCATGGAGTCGGCGCGCCTGCTGACCGAGAACCGTCGCCGCGCGGAAGAACTCGAGCGCACCAACGAGCGACTGCGAGAGGCGCAGAGCCGGCTCCAGGAGCTCCTGGACCAGCGCACTCAGCGCTTGAAGATCGCCCGTCGTCGCCTGCGCGACGCTCGAGAGACGCTGTACAGCCACTTCGGCTACATGGGGCTGGTGGGCACCAGCAAGCCCATGCGCCGGGTCTACTCGTTGATCGATCGCGTGAAGGATACGGACGTGGCGGTGTTGATCACCGGCGAGAGCGGCACCGGGAAGGAGATCGTGGCCAACGCGATCCATCGCGCCGGGCCCCGCGCGAAGAAGGCCTTCCTCGGCGTCAACTGCGGTGCGATCCCCGAGCATCTGCTGGAGAGCGAGCTGTTTGGTCACGTGCGCGGTGCGTTCACCGGTGCGGATCGCGACCGCAAGGGGCTGTTCCGGGAAGGTGAAGGCGGCAGCATCCTGCTCGACGAGATCGGCGAGATGCCTCAGCGGATGCAGGCGGGGCTGCTGAGGGTGCTCCAGGAGCACAAGGTCCGTCCGGTTGGGGGAGCCAACGAGGAGGCCGTGGACGTTCGCGTGATCTGCGCCACCAACCGCGACCTGGCGGCGATGGTCGAGGACGGAAGTTTCCGTGAGGATCTTTACTACCGTATCCACGTGGTCGAGCTGCGCATCCCTCCTCTGCGGGAGCGAACCGAGGACATCCCCCAGCTCGTGGACCACTTCCTCGGGATCTTCGCAGCGCGCTACAAGCGCGACAAGAAGGCAGTGACGCGAGACGGACTCAAGCGCCTGCGCGGCTACCACTGGCCCGGCAACGTGCGCCAGCTGGAGCACGTGTTGCTCAACGCCTGGGTGCTGAGCGAGAAGCCGGAGCTCGATCAAGACGATTTCGATATCCCGGATGGTCGCGCCGGTAGCGCCCTGTTCAGCAGTCTCACCGGGAGCGCCGCGTCGACCACCAGCAACACGGGGCGCCGCACGACCACCGCGCCTCCGTCTTCGGGCTCCAGCGTGCGCAGCAGCCTGAGCCAGCACAAGCTGGACGAGCGCGAACGCATCTTGCAGGCGCTGAAGGCCAGCAACTGGAACCGCGTCAAGGCCGCCGAGCTGCTGGGGATGCCCCGACGCACCTTCTACCGACGCCTGAAGCAGTACGGGATCCAATAGCGGGGCAAGGTCCTGAAGGGACAGGCGCGCCGACGGTGCAATGAATTCCGTACGGTTATTTCATGTACATGATGATCACCGCCATCGCGATCCCGAGCAGCGCCCACAGCAATAGCTGGGGTTGCCACATCTTGGCGGTGCTGCCGACGTCACCGGCGTGCCGCGCGAGCAAGGCCGCCACCTTGGGAGCGCCTTTGGCCTTGAACGCACGCTTCGGGAGGATCAGGAACGCC
This sequence comes from Polyangiaceae bacterium, assembly GCA_041389745.1. GTDB lineage: Bacteria > Myxococcota_A > Polyangia > Polyangiales > Polyangiaceae > JAHBVY01. Next base: position 75,331 of record JAWKRF010000030.1, on the reverse strand, counting down.
GTCGCGCTGGTGTAGACCAGGAACACCCTCGGCGTCTCTCGCGTGGCCACCAGCTGCTTCCAGCGCAACCGCGTGAGCGCTCCTGCGCTGCGCACCTCGATCCCCTGCTCATCGATCTCGATGTCCATCCTGCGCTGCGCTTCTGGCATGCCCTTGAACATCCGCGTGGCGACCATGCGCTTGCCGAGCCGAGCCAGCAACGGAGCCGCGAGCAGGATCCCGATCACGAGCCAGGGACGGTCACCGCTCTGAGGCGACGACTGGACCACGATGGTGATCGCGGCGGCGGACACCGCCAGGCCGACGGCGGTCTTGAAGCGCGAGCCAGGCTGAGCGTTGAGCGCCTCCAACACGTCGTTTCGGATCAGCTCGACGTGCCCTCGCGCGATCCCACCCGTGTCGTCCATTGCATCGTCGGAGACGAGGTCCTCGGCTACGTCTGCGCTGGCCACGGGCGGTCCTCTACTGTCTGACGCGGTCCCACGCAAGTCGCCGGGCTACTCTGGCAGGGCCTTCAGCGCCTCGAGCAGCTCTTTGGCGTGACCGTCGGGGTTCACCTGGGGGAAGACCTTGGCGATCTTTCCTTGTTTGTCGATCAAGAAGGTCACGCGCGCAGCCATTCCACCGCGCAGACTCACACCGAAGGCGTTGGCGATGCGGTGGTCCTCGTCTGGTAGCAGCTTGAAGGGCAGCGAGTATTTCTTCGCGAACTCTGAGTGGGAGTCGTTTCCATCGCTGGACACGCCGAGCACGACCGCTCCGGTCTTGCTCAGATCCTCGTAGCTGTCGCGGATCTGCTGAGCTTCGATCGTGCATCCCGGAGTGTCGTCCTTCGGGTAGAAGTAGACGATCACCGGTTTGCCCTTGAGTTTCTCCAGGGAAACTTTCTCGCCGTCGTGGGCGGTTGCGTCGATGGCCGGGGCGTCGGCTCCGACCGCCAGCAGCTCGCCCTCGACGCGGTTCTTGGTCGCGCCGCTCTGAGCCGGCTGCGTGTCTGGGCTGCCGGCAGAGCCGGTGGGACTGGTGGCGGTCCGCGTCGGCGCCGCCGTCGTCTGGGTTTCGTTGCACGCCGAGAGCAGAAGCAGGGCGACGAGGCTGGCCAAGACGGGGTGATCACTCATGCATGGGGTCATGCCACCGCGGAGGGCCGCCCGGAAGTCCTGGTGATCATCGATCCCCCGCCTTGCGTCGCCCAAAGCCCGCCTCGTGCCCAGGTGAGAACACTCGTTATTTCAAGCACTTGTGATATTCGGGGGGCTCGGGTTCGGGGGCGAGATCGTGCCGCGAGCAATCGTGGCGCGCCGCTTTGGTGACATACATCCCATGCCCCGCTCACTCCATCTTCACCCCTGCTCCGCGTTGACATCAGCTGCCCGACCCTGGAGCGCTGAGCTCCGCCGGCTCGACGTCAGGCGATGTTCAGCTGCTTGAGCTTCTTGTGCAGACCTTCGCGCGTGATGCCCAATGCCTTCGCGGCAGCCGTCTTGTTGTTGTCGTGCTCTCGCAGGCACTCCACCAAGAAGTACTTCTCGACCTGCTCCAGCATCTCCTTCAGGGTACCCTTGGTCACGCCGGCGCGATCGACGACACCCTCGACCTTCCGCACCCTCGGGCTGAGCAGCTCCGGGCCGCCCAACTCCTCGTCTCCAGCCTGGATCACGCAGCGCTGGATCTCGTTCTCGAGTTCTCGCACGTTGCCTGGCCAGTCGTAAGCCATCAGCAGCTCGGTAGCGGTCTGGGAGAGGCTGTTCAGCTTGCGACCGAACTCCCGCGAGTAGCGCTCCAGGAAGAAGTTCGCGAGCAGGGGGATATCTTCCCGGCGCTCGGAGAGCGGTGGCACCCGGATCGGGAAGACCTTGAGCCGGTAGTACAAGTCCTCGCGGAAACGACCCTCCGAGACCTCGGTCTCGAGCGTGCGGTTGGTCGCGGCTACGATGCGCACGTCGACGATACGCGTGTGATTGGCGCCGATCGGGCGGACCTCGCCCTCCTGCAGCACACGCAGCAGCTTCGCCTGGAGCGAGAGCGGCATCTCCGTCACTTCGTCGAGGAAGAGGGTCCCGCCATCGGCTATCTCGAACAGGCCCTTCTTCTCCTCGGTTGCTCCGGTGAACGCGCCGCGCTTGTGTCCGAAGAGCTCGCTCTCCAGCAGGCTCTCGGGGAGCGCCGCGCAGTTCTGGGCGACGAACAGCTTGTCGCGGCGTCGCGAGCGGGCGTGCAGAGAAGACGCGATCAGCTCCTTGCCGGTGCCCGTCTTGCCTTCGATCAGCACGGTGACGCGCGTGTCGACGACCTTGTCCAGCTGCTCGAACAGCGACTTCATGGCCTTGCTCTGGCCGACGATGTTCACCTCCTGCCCGCGGAGCTTTTCCTCGCGGCGGCGCAGGTACGAGTTCTCCTTCTTGAGTTGTTCCTCGGCGTCCCTGAGGCGCCGGATCAGCCGGGCGTTGGCGACAGCGAGGGAGGCGTTCGCCGCGAGCACCCCCAGCGCGTCGACGTCGGTCTCGTCGAACATCGCCGGGCGGTCGCGGTTGTCGACCTGGAGGACACCGATGATCTCCTCGCCGAGCCACAGCGGCACTCCGATCGTGCTGCGGATCCCCGCGCCGAGCAGCGACTCCGAGCTGAAGGTCTCACTCGGGGCGTCGGCGGCCAGGATGGCGCAGCGATCCCGTACGACCTTGCGATAGACGCTGCGGGTGATGGGCACGCGCCCCTCGGTCGGGGTCTGTCCGCCGTTGTCCGTGCGGATACGACTGAGCACTGGGACGAATGCGCCTTCACCTTGCCCGTCGTCCTCGCTGTCTTTCAGCACGACCGTCACGTGCGTCGCCCGCTGCACGAGCTCGAGCGCTGAGTCGGCGATCGCCGTCAACACGCTGTCGAGGCCATCAGCGCCACCGATGGCGTCATTCGTCGCACGCAATGTCTTGAGCGCCGCGGCGTTGTTCGCCGTGGAGCTCCCGAGCTCGGCCAGGGACCGCTTTGCCATCACGTGAGCCACGTCCGCCTCGTCCCCGATGCCGATCTGGATCAGCACTGCGTCGCCGCCACCTCCGGCGCCCAGCGCCAGCTGATCGCCGTTCGTCAGCTCGGCTTTGCAGCCCACCCGCTCGTCGACCGCGAAGCGCTGCTCGCCGCGCACCACCTCGGTGCCATTCGTGCTGTGCAGGTCCTCGACGAAGACCCGGTCGCCGACGACGCTGATGCGTGCGTGTTCACCGGAGACGTGCGTCTCCGCGAGGCACAAGTCGTTGCTCGGCGCGCGGCCGATGCGGATCACGTCGCCAGCCGGTTCCAGCTGCTTTCCCGCCTCGTTCCCGTTCAGTACGTGGATTCGCAATGTCGCCATACAGGGTCTCGCAGCGTTCCTCTCACCCCCAAACCCGGCGCGATTGGGAGACCGTGAACCGCCGTCCACAGTAGCACTCGCCGCCCATCCAGGGGCAAGCGGCGGAGTGACAAACGACGACGGGCCGCGCCCCTTCGGCTGCACCTGCAGCCCGCTGGAGCACGGCCCGCGAAGGCCAGAGGTACCTCGCTCAGCCGCCGGCGCGAGCGCGGATACGGTAGGCCACACTCTGGAGCGGCGCGTCCGCTTGAGCCTTCTGCTTGTCCGGGCTCTGGGCGTTCTTGTCGATGATCTTCTGCAGCTTGTCAGCGATCTCCGTCGAGCCCTTCGGGGTCAGGCGATCGATGGTGTTCGCAACGACGTAGCGTACGGCCGCGTTCTCGATGGCGTCGAGGCGCTCGACCAAGCCGTCGCGTGCCTTCTCGTCACCCAGGATACCGATCATGTAGGCGGCCTTGATGCCGATGAACTGGTTCTTCTTGTCCTGGTTCTCGCTCTTCTCGACCTTCTCCAGGTAGCAGTCCGTGCGATCACCACACGCCTTCACCAGCTCCTCTGCCTGCTTGAAGGAGTCCTTCTCGATCTTGGTGCCGTACTTCTCGACCGCGGCCTTCACTGACTCGACCTGATCGGCCTTCATCAGCTTCATGGCGGTGACCGTCAGGTTTGCCTGGAAGGTCTTGAGATCCTCCCCGCTGCCCTTCTGCTTCTCGCCGCGCTCGAGCAACCAGGGCACGAGCCCCGCGTCGTAGAAGAGGGACGACGCTTCGGTGAGGGAGAGCAGGGAGTTCGCGCCACCAGGGGGCATACGCGAGTCGAGGCTCTGCTCTTCGAAGACCTCCTTGAACGCTGCCTTGCTGTCGTCGGTCGCGGGGATCTTCGCAAGCTCCTGGGCGATCAGCGCCTTGTTGCCACCCTTCTGCGCCTTCATCACCTCGAGCATCGCGGGGATGGACTCGGTGCGGCCCATGGTGCCGAGCACGATGGCGGCCATCTGCACGTAGGGCTCGTCCTTCGGCGGCTCCTTGGCGCCGGTGAACTTCTGCATCTTGGCGAGAGACGTGGTCTTGAGCTTCTCGTCCTCGCCCTTCAGCAGCTTCACGGCGCGGTCCATTGCCGGTTTGCCCAGCTTGACCAGGGCCATGATGGCGGTGGTCGCGACGCTGCCCTTGGTCGGATCCAGCACCACCTCGAACAGCGGCTCGATGGACTCCTCGTCCTTCAGGTCGCCGAGGATACGCGCTGCCGTCACCTGCCAGAAGGTCTGGTTGTTGATCGTCTTCTGGACCTCGAGGTCGCCCTGCTTGGGCTTCGGGATCTCGTTGCTCAACACCGAGCGCAGCGGGCCCGCCCAGCTCTTCTCGGGCTTCACCAGCATCGCAGCGGTCAAGTCCTTGTAGGTGATGCCTCCGACCTGGCTGGTGTACTTCAGCTTGAGGAACGCCTGGAGCATGGGATCTGCAAGCTCGGCGGCCTTGCCTTCCTTGCGCAGATCTTCGGCGGCGCGCGCCGCCCACTTCATGTCCTCGTAGTCCTTCTCCTTCGGCTTCTTGGCGTACTCCTCGAAGGCCTTCTTGAGCGCGGGCATGGTGCGCTCGTCGCGGAACGAAGCGAGCAGCTTGATCAGGCTCACGCGAGTCTTGGTGTCGAGGGTGTCGAAGTCATCGACGTAGACCTTGGTCAGCGGCTCTGCGATTTGATCGAGTAGCTTCTTCACCTCGGGCTTGGTCAGGTCCTTGTCCGCCTTGGTGATCGCGTCCTCGAAGAACTGCTCGAGGCGCTTGATCGAGCGCGGCTTCCAGGCCTTGTCGTTGAGCTTCTCGACCCAGTACTCGGGCTGGCTCTCGTCTTTGCAGCCGACGACCGTAGTGGCGACTGCAGTGGTTCCAATCACCATTGCAGTTCCGAAGTTCAACGAGCGGATCAGTGTCGCAATGGTGCGCGTAGACCGGAGCATTCAATTCCTCCCAGAAACGGCGTGTCAGTAGTAGCTTGGACCTGGGTCCTCGGGGAACCGACGCGCGGTGTTCACGGGTGCGTTGGCAGCGTGTCACCGAGCGCCCGGAACCCAGCAGGATTCCCGAGCATTCCCGACGTGTTGGCGCACGGTAAGCTGGCACCATCCAGGCTGTCAAACGCGGTCTGGCGCCAACACACAAAGCTGCTATGGCCGGGCTGTAACGATCGCTCTAGGCTGCACTTCAGTGCATCCGACGGGATCGAGGCGGAAAAGGCTGCGGTTGGAGTCGCGACGCGCTGCGTTTCGACACCATCTGGCAGCGAGGTTGGGGGTGAGTCGCACTGGCCGCCCACCGCGCCCCACATTCGCCGCCGACCTGGCTCAGCCGATGATCATGCCTTCGCTGAGCAGCTGTCCCTGCCTGAAGCGCCGGGGATTCCAGCGCTCGAACAGCGGCTGTTGCGCCCCGGTCACCAGGTGCTCTGCCACCAGCTTGCCCATCACCGGGGCCATCATGAACCCATGGCCCATGAAGCCCGAGAGCTGAAAGAAGCCCGGTAGCTCGTCCACCTCGCCAACGATCGGGTTCGCGTCGGGGGTGAGATCGTACAGTCCGGCCCATTGCCGAAGCACCTTCACTCGAGCCACCGCGGGGCAGAGCCGGGTCAGGGCTCGGGAGTAGAGGGCGAGGAAGCGCGCGCTGGAGCTCTGATCGGGGCCCTCCGGGACCTGTTCGTTTCCCACCCCTCCGACGATCTCTCCGCGGGTCGACTGCGAGAAATAGAGGCCGTTCTCCAGGTCGGCGACCAGTGGCGTGAGCCACGGCTTGAGGGGTTCGCTGGCGCAGATCTCGTGGCGATGGGGGTGGTTGGGGAGCTCGACGCCGACCAGCTTCGCCACCTCCGGGCTGTGGGCTCCGGCTGCATTGATCACCAGCTCGGCTTCGACCTCGCCCTTCGTCGTAATAACCTTGCGGATATTTTTGCCATTGGTCTCGATGGCCACGACCTCAGTGAAGGTATGGATCTCCGCGCCCAGGGCCTGAGCGCCCTCGGCGTAGCCCCATACGAAGGGCCACGGGAACACCACGGCGTCCTTCGGGTTGTAGCTCGCGATGCCGATCTGATCGGTATCCAGCTCCGGGACCACGCGCTTGACCTCACGCGGTTCGAGCAGTCGCGTCTCGAGTCCGCAGCCGCGCTGCAGCTCGGCGCTGTTTCGCAGCATCTCCACCTTCTCCGGGCTGCGGGCGACGAACAGGTAGCCGCCCTGACGGAACCAGGTGTTGATGCGATGCTCGCTGGCGAAGCTCTTGCAGATCTCCAGGCTCTCCAGCATCAGACGCACATTGGTCTCGCTGGACCACTGGGCGCGCACGCCGCCACCATTGCGTCCGCTCGCGCCTCCACACAGATAGCCGCGATCCAGCACCACGATGCGCTTGCCCACCCCATGGCGATTCAGCAAGTTGGCCAGGTTGTAGGCGACGGACAGGCCCATGATGCCTGCGCCCACGATGACCACGTCGGCGCGCGCGCTGAGCGGCTGAGATCGTCCGAGCGCCCCGAGCTTTCCCCCTGCCATGCTCCCCCTCGCCGGCGTATCAGCCGCCGCGTTCCCTCGCCGCCTTGGCGACCGCGAGGCGCTCGATCAGCGTCGCGTGCAGGTGCCCGTTGGTGGCAACGATACCACGGTCGTTGGTCAGGCTTTCCCCGCGGTAATCGATGTTCACGCCGTAGGCGTCGCTCACCATGCCGCCAGCGGCCCGCACCAGCGCGTCGACCGCGCAGGCATCCCAGCGCTTTCCGGCGGTGCCTGGTGAGACGTAGGCCTCCGCGCGTCCGCTCGCGACCTCGGCGCCCTTCAGCCCGGCGCTGCCCAGAGCGTCGATGCGATCCACGCCAAGAATCGCCAGCGCTCGCTCGCTCTCCTGCGTGCGGTGGGAGCGACTCGCGACCACCCGCGCCCGCTCGCGATCGGTCTGCGGGCTCACCAGGATGGGGCTGCGCACGTCGTCGGGGGAGACCTCCCAGGCACCCACGCCGACTTCGCCGAGCCAGGCGTAACCAGTCGCTGGAGCCAGGATCACGCCGTGTCGTGCGAGATCGCCCTCGATCATCCCCAGCATGACCACGAATTCACCGTTCTTCTTGATGAACTCCTTGGTGCCATCCAGGGGATCGACGAAGAACACGCGCTCTGCCTTGCGGAACTGCGTGTAGCTCTCGGGTTTGGACTCCTCCGCGACGATGGCAGCGTCCGGGAACGCCTCACGCAGGCCATCGCAGATCAGCCGATTGGCCTTGCGATCCGCCTCGGTGACTGGGTCCTTGGGTCCCTTGTAGTCGACCTTGAAATCGGTCTCGTAGATCCCACGGATCAGCTCAGCCGCGCCGCGGGCGAGGGTCAGCATCACGGAGAGGTTGTCCTGGCTCATGTCGTCGCTCCGACGTCGCTGAGGCGCGCTTCGAGTTTGTTCAGCTTTTCCTCGCTGAGGTAGGGTTGCTCCCGTCCGGCTTCGCGCACCAGCTGATCGAGCTGCACAGCGCTCCTCGGTCCGAGAATCGCCGCCGTGATGCCCTCCGTCGCCAACACGTAGCGCAGCGCCGCGGCCCGCATCGTCAGCACCTCACCCCCGATCACCGAACGCAACGCGGACAGCTGATTGATGCGGCGCCGAAGGTCGTCTGGCGTCCATCGTTCTTCTCGGTGGTCGCCGTCGGGGAAGTCCTTGTGCAGCGACCAGTGGCCGCACAAGAGACCGTGAGCGAGAACGCTGCGCGCGATGACGGCGGCCTCGTGCGCCTCGATCTCGCCTTTCAGCTCCGTGAAGTCACGGCGCATGAACGCGTTGAAGGCCAGCTGTAGCACCTGTGCGCCCCGTTCGAGCGCCGCGCGTCCGACTTCCACGTCGCCCGCGCTCACCCCCCAGCCCGCGATGGTCCCGTCCTCGGTGAGCTTCTGGAGCAGCTCGCAGGTACCCTCGGCTTCGACGGCCTTCCTCGAAGGGTTGTGCAACAGGACCACGACGCGCTCGAGCTTCAGTCGCTCGAGGCTCTTCTCGATCGCAGGCTTCAGGTAGTCAGGCTTGAAGCATTTCCGCGGGGGACTGGCGTCGCGGTCCGTGCCCACCTTGGTGATCACGACTGCCTTCGCGTCGGCGCCGAGCAGTCGGCCCAGGCGCCGCTCCATCTCACCGTGAGCGTAGACGTCCGCCGTCTCGAACAGCGAGATCCCCAGCGCCCTCGCGCGCTCGATCACGCGCTCCTGGTCCTCCTCGCTGACCGAGCCGTACGCATCCCCCGATAGGCCCCACGTTCCGAGCCCAAGCGAGCTGATCTTCAGCCCAGTCTTTCCGAGTACCGTCCGGCGCATCGCGCTCGGCGGTATAGCAGAACTCCGCGGGGTGTCTGGGACGGATTGCTGAGCAGCGGACGCCGGGGTGCTGGAGGCTCGATCCGTGCCAGCCGAGTCGGGCCTCGCGCTGTCGCTCAGCCGCTCTTGCGCCTGGCGGGCTTGCGCGTCTTGGTCTTCGACGTCGACTTGGCGGCCCCTGCCGGGGCCGCTCGACGAGGTTTCTTGCTTGGACTGGGGGCTGCCTTCGGCTTCGCTCGCTGGCGAGTCGCGCGCGGAGCTTCGTCACTCGAGCCTGGACCCTTGCGCCGGGTCCCTGTCTTGCTCGCCGGGCTCGTCCTGCTCACTGGTTTCCGGGCGGATTCAGGCTCGCGCTCGTCGGACGCCGCTTGGCCCGTGGCAGCTTCGGCCTTCTGGGCGGCCTTCTGGGCGGCGCGCTGCAACACATCGGGATCCTCGCGCTGATTGAGGAAGTATCGCGACATGGGCTTGAAGTAGTTCTTCCCCCAGGCTGTGTGATAGCGCTCCCCCTGGCCTTCGGGCAGTCCTCCGTGATTGATCACGATGCGCGTGCCCGAGTCGGTTTGCAGGAAGGTGATCTCCAGCTGGGAATCCTCCGCGTCCTCGGGGAAGTCGCTGGTGCGCCAGGTCTGCACGATGCGCTTGCCGCGCTCGAGCTCCACGTTCGCCCCCTGGATGTAGCCATCGTGTGCAGTGAACCTACCGCCCTTGCGCGATGAAACGTCAGCAGGCGAGCCCGTGAACGCGCTGTGTTCCTCCGAGGAGAGCCAGGCATCGTAGATGCGCCGGGGAGTCACCGGCATCACGGGCGACACCCTTCGAATCCGCTCGAGTCCCATCGTTTGCTGGTTTCCTCTCGTCTGCTGCGACCAAGCTTGAGCCGCCGTTGCTGGAAGGGCGCGCTGGCGCCGCTTCACGCGCGTCGTGTGTTCGGTGCACCAACCAAACACGCGTCGCGCAGTCGGGGTTGCTCCTGCAGCGATCGAACCGCGTCACACGGGCGAGCTTCGGGAGCGATCAGAGCCACCAGCCGGGCGCTCAGCCTCATGCAGTGACCGTGACAGAACGCAGGGAGTCTAGAGCGTTCGCTTGGCAAAAGTCACTGCTTTCGAGCAATCTCGCTTTTGAACCCTGCGCGCATCTCGCGCGTGGCGATCGGGCTCGGTTGTGGTAGTGGCTGCGCGCCCCGCTGGCTCAGCGTGATGTGTCCGATTGAATGCTGGCTCCAATGCGCGACTACCCCTACGAGCACGCTCCGCGTCTGCCAGACAGCGAGACCATCGATCCCCGTTCGCTGCTCGGTGGTGAGGCGCCCGTGGAGCTGGAGATCGGTCCCGGACGCGGCTGGTTCATGGTCGAGCGTGTCGAGAACGACGCGTCCGCCCGCATCCTCGGTCTCGAGGTCAAGCTCAAGTGGGCAACCATCGTCGACGAGCGTCTCAAGCAGCGCGGCTTCGGCGATCGCGCCCGTGTCTTCGCGGAGGACGTCGCCCGGGTGTTGCCCCGCTTCACCCCGGCGTCGCTCAGCCGCGTCTACATCCACTTTCCCGACCCGTGGTGGAAGAAGCGGCACCGCAAGCGCCTGGTGGTGCGCGACGAGGTGATCCGAGAGGTCGTGCGCACCCTGGTCCCTGGTGGGGAACTGTTCGTCCAGACGGATGTGGAGGAGCGGGCGGAGGCGTATCAGATGCTGCTGGACCGCGTCCTGGAGCTGGCGCCGGCACCCGGCGGACCCCGCATCGAGGACAACCCGTTCGGCGCCAGGAGCCCACGCGAGCGCAAGGCCATCCAGGATGAACTCCCGGTTTTTCGCCTGCTTTATCGTCGTCGGAGCGACTCGTGAGACGCTTCGTCCTCACGACTTGACCCCTCGAGGGTTTCCCCTGGTAATCTCTCCCTCGCCCATGCTGCGCACCTGGATTGCTTGTGCCCTAGCGCTCGGACTGTGTTCTTGCGCGACCTACCGCGAGGACCTGAACCGCGGCGAGCGGCTCTATTCCCAAGACAAGGACTACGAGCGCGCGCTCGCGATCTGGCGCAACCTGGAGGCCGATCGCGACTCGCTGTCGCTGCAAGATCAAGCCCGCTACGCCTATCTCCGCGGGATGACGGACTACCGGCTCGGTTTCCGTGCAGATGCGCGGCACTGGCTCGCCATCGCAAAGGCCATCGAGCAAGAGCACCCGGGTGGTCTGCAAGCTCCAGAGAAGACTCGCCTGGAAGAGTCTCTGACGGATCTCAACAAGGACGTCTACGGTGGCGCCGAGAGCTTCGAGGGCTCGAGTTCGACGGTCAAGGAGACGACGGTCCCGGTTCAGGACGAGAGCGGCTGCAACCCGGCGTGTGCCGAAGGCGAGACCTGTCAGGCGGGTGAGTGCGTGGTGCTCTGAGCCAGGGAGTCACCAACACAAAAGCAACGAGGCGCTGGATCCCCAGCGCCTCGTTGCGTTTAAGAACTCACTGCACGTCAGCCGTTGCGGATGGCGAAGATCGCGTCCTTCTTAAGCAGCTTTTCCTTCTTGAGATTCGTGGCTTCGAGTTGTTCCTGTGGGGTCAGATGGCCTCGCCGTTCGAGGCGTTGGAGCTGCCTCTTCAGTTCGGCGTGCTCCATCTCCAGGCTCTCAAGGTCCGTCTCTTGTGCTCGATCCATCGATTTCCTCTCCCCGCTGTCACCCAAGGGATCCGGCCCGATGTCGCTGGCCGGCCACCCAACTGTCACGGTAAGGGACACTCCGCGGATAGATCAAGACCAGCCAGAAGCCTGCAGAAACCTGAGTGTATGGCCGTAATTAGCTCTGTGTCGCGATGACACGGCGAGCCCTCCGAAACATCCGCTCAGGTCTTCTCTGCGCGCTCCAAGGCGTTTGTAGGTGAGGGTGGGGGGGAGGCGCGCCGGGTCCGTCCAGCGAGAACCCTGGGGAACAACGTCCGAACTTGGAACACTGAACGCCTCATGCCTCACCGTCATCCAACCCCGCTGATGCTGCTTCGCCATGCGTTTCGCCCGCTGCTCGTCGGCTTGACGCTGGCCGCGCTGGGTTGCGGCGGGACCGCCACCCAGACCGAAGCGCGAAGCCCTGCGGAAACGCGCGGCCCCGAGCAACTGACGGTAGAACGCCAGGTCATCACTCCAGGAGACGCCACCTCCCTGAGCGAGCTCTTCGAGGAGGCGAAGCGTGAGTTCGATGCCGGGCACTTCAAGGTTGCCGCGCAGAAATTCAATGAGGTCTACCGCCTCGAGCCGCGCGGCGAGCTCGCTCCTCACGCGCTGTTCAACGCCGGGCACTCCCAGGACTCGCGGGAGAGCTGGACGCGGCCTATGAGAGCTATCGACGCCTGCTCTCGGAGTTTCCAAAGTCCGAGTTGATGCGCGACGCGCTGATCCGTTGCGTCCGGCTGGCTGGCTTCTTGGAGCGGTGGGAGGACGGTGGAAGCTCGCCGAGCTGGGCTTGAGCCGCATCTCGAAACCGAATCCGTTCGAGGTGGCCACCCTGCGCAGCGCGCTGGCCCTGGCGCTGCTCCAGCAGGGCGACGTGGAGCGCGCGTCGTATCAGGTGGAGCGTGCGCGGGGGGTGGTCGAGGCGTCTCAGCTCGACCGCGCGGGGCGCCTGCCGAGCGAGTTCGCGCAGCTGTATTTCGCCCTGGGCGAGATCCGGCGCGTGCGAGGTGAAGCGATCGGCTTCTCCCCGGCGCCCCCCAACTTCGCGCAGGTGCTGGAGGAGCGGTGCCAGCTGCTGCTCGATGCTCAGAGCGCCTACTCGGACACCATGCGCGCCTACGACGCGCACTGGTCCGCGATGGCTGGCTTTCGCGTGGGCGAACTCTACAAGCGCTTGCACGAGGACCTGATGAAGGTGCCGCCGCCCAAGGCGGCTGACACCGAACAGCGGAGACAGCTCTTCGAGGGGGCGATGCGCCTCAGGTACTCGGTGCTGCTCAAGAAAGGCTTGCAGTTGATGGAGCACACCTTGAGCATGGCGGACCGCACCGGAGAGCACAGCTCATGGGTGAACCGCGCCCGTCAGGCGAAGGCCGAGCTTCAGGCAGCCATCAAGCGGGAGCAGGCGGCTCTGGACGCCTTGCCGTACACACGCACCGAGCTTCAAGCGGCGCTGGATGACCTCGCCGCTCGTGCTAAGACGACCGCGGTTCCGTGATGAGCGCTTGGCGTATCGGCACGGGACGCCACGCGCACGTCGTGGGATAGTGGTGCCCGGCTACCGCGACCTCTCAAATCCGCCTCCGAAAGTCGGGCGCAAGTACCGAGAATCCCGCTGTTTCTCCCGCCTCCGGGAGCGGGTACGAATTGTGCTTGACAGGTCAAAAGCTCGGCGCTACCAAGCCCCGGTTCGTCGGGCCCTCGTCAAAAGATCCTCGCTTCATTCACCTGGTTTCCAGGAGTCCGGAGGGAGGCTGCGGTGAGGTGTCCGGTTTTTGCGCATCGACTCCAGCGGCGGTCACGCCACTCTCTCCTTGGCGGCTTCGCCATCGGCTCTCGCTAGCCCACACGCAGCGGGACCCACTGTCGACAAGTTAGGTCGTACTTCCCCGTTCGGCCTGAGGCGCTCCTCTCACCCTACTCTTAAGACCTAAAGCTTCATCACGGAGGTTCAGTCAGAGCGGTAGCGAGACCTTCGAAGGTCCCCCCCGCTGCCACGCCCGGGCCGGTCCGGCTCACCAACACTCCCTCGCTGGAGTAGCTCAATTGGTAGAGCACCTGTTTTGTAAACAGGCGGTTAGGGGTTCGAGTCCCCTCCCCAGCTCACGGCCGACCACCCAAGACACATCGACCTCGCACATCGCTGATTCGTGGCTTGCCCACGAAGACTCTCCGGAGGGTTGCCCGAGTGGCCAAAGGGAGCAGGCTGTAAACCTGCCGGCTTATGCCTACGTTGGTTCGAATCCATCACCCTCCACGGGTAGCGAGCCTCGATAGCTCACTGAATCCAGGACGAGGCGCTTGCGCGCCTCTTCGAAGGAACACCCATCAACCAGGATAGAACTTGAAGTCTGTGCCCCACGAATCTTCGCGAGGCGCAGCACGCACTCAGCCGAGCCTCCGGGCCCGGCGGGGTGCGCCCCGGGCGACCGGGGGAATGCGGGAGTAGCTCAGTTGGTAGAGCGTCAGCCTTCCAAGCTGAACGTCGTGAGTTCGAGTCTCATCTCCCGCTCCGGTGACTTTCGCCACGCTGCTCAGTCGGGCAGCCGAAGCGAGACGAGCCAGCAAGTTTGGACCACCTTGCCCACCTAGCTCAGTCGGTAGAGCGCGTCCTTGGTAAGGACGAGGTCACCAGTTCAATCCTGGTGGTGGGCTCCAAAGAGGTCGTCTCAGACGAGCCAACCTAACCCAAACGAAGATCTGTAACGAGAGACCAACAGGAAGCAGTCATGGCGAAGGAGAAATTCGTACGCAAGAAGCCCCACGTTAACGTCGGCACGATCGGTCACATCGACCACGGCAAGACGACGACGACGGCGGCACTGCTGAAGGTCCAGGCGGACAAGGGTCTGGCGCAGCCGATCAGCTACGGCGACATCGCCAAGGGCGGCATCGTTCGCGACGAGACGAAGACGGTGACGATCGCGGTGAGCCACGTGGAGTACGAGTCGCCGACTCGCCACTACGCGCACGTGGATTGCCCCGGTCACGCGGACTACATCAAGAACATGATCACCGGTGCGGCGCAGATGGACGGCGCGATCCTGGTGGTGAGCGCGGTGGACAGCGTGATGCCGCAGACCCGCGAGCACGTGCTGCTGGCTCGTCAGGTTGGTCTGAACCACATCGTCGTGTTCTTGAACAAGTGCGACGCGGTCGAGGACGAGGAGATGCTGGAGCTCGTAGAGATGGAAGTCCGCGAGCTGCTGAGCAAGTACAAGTTCCCGGGCGACGACGCAGCGGTGGTGAAGGGCGCAGCACTTCCGGCGCTTCAGGGCGAGCAGAAGTGGGTCGACACGATCACGGAGCTGGTGCAGGCGCTGGACGACAACATCCCGGAGCCGGTTCGCGAGATCGACAAGCCGTTCCTGATGGCCATCGAGGACGTGTTCTCGATCAAGGGGCGCGGCACGGTCGCGACGGGTCGTATCGAGCGCGGCGTGATCAAGGTGAACGAAGAGGTGGAGATCATCGGCTTCTCCGACACGCGCAAGACGGTGGTCACGGGCGTCGAGATGTTCCGCAAGTCGATGGATCAGGGCCAGGCTGGCGACAACGTCGGCTGCCTGCTCCGCGGTATCGACAAGGACGAAATCGAGCGCGGCCAGGTGCTTGCGAAGCCGGGTTCGATCACGCCTCACACCAAGTTCATCGGTGAGGTTTACGTGCTGAAGAAGGAAGAGGGTGGTCGTCACACCCCGTTCTTCACGAACTACCGCCCTCAGTTCTACATCCGCACGACGGACGTGACTGGCGCGGTGAAGCTGCCCGAAGGCGTGAAGATGGTCATGCCGGGCGACAACATCACGATGGACATCGAGCTGATTGCGCCAGTCGCGTTGGAGGAGCAGATGCGCTTCGCCATTCGTGAGGGTGGTCGCACCGTCGGCGCTGGTGTCGTCACGAAGATCGTCGAGTAATCATGGCTGATAACAAGATCCGAATCCGCCTCAAGGCGTTCGACCACCAGCTACTGGACAAGTCCACCACGGACATCGTCGACACCGCGCGTCGCACTGGCGCGCGGGTGGCTGGCCCCATTCCGCTGCCGACGGCCATCCGTCGCTACACCGTCCTCCGCGGACCGCACGTGGACAAGAAGTCCCGCGAGCAGTTCGAGGTCCGGACCCACAAGCGTCTGATCGATATCCTCGACCCGACGCCCCAAACCGTTGACGCCCTGATGAAGCTCGATCTTTCGGCAGGCGTGAACGTCGAGATCAAGGGCTGAGGACGCCATGAAGCTAGACGTCTTTAACCTCAAGCGTGAGAAGGTTGGCGAGCTCGAGCTGGCGGACGAAGTGTTCGCTGCTGACGTGAAGGAGCACTTGCTGCACGAGGTCGTCGTGTCGCAGCTGGCTTCTCGCCGTGCCGGCACGCATGCGGCGAAGGAGCGCTCCGCAGTGAGCGCTTCCAAGAAGAAGCTGTACAAGCAGAAGGGCACCGGCCGTGCTCGTCACGGTCAGATCAGTGGTCCCACCTTCGTTGGTGGTGGCCGCGCTCACCCCCCGCGTCCCCAGGACTGGAGCCATCGTCCGCCGCGTCGCGTACGCGCGAGCGCGCTGAAGAGCGCTCTCAGCCTGCTCGCCAAGGAGGGCCGTCTGGTCATCGTCGATGAGATGAAGATCGACGAGATCAAGACCAAGGCGCTGGCTGGCGTGCTCGACGCCCTCAAGGCCCCCACCAAGACTCTGGTGGTGGACGACAAGGGCAACACCAACCTTCAGCTGTCCATCCGCAACATGGAGTCGAACCAGTTCCTGCCCCCGGAGGGCGTGAACGTCTATGACCTCCTGCGCCACGACACGCTGGTGGTGTCCAAGGACGCAGCCAAGGCCCTCGAGGCCCGCTGCATTGGGAGCAAGTCATGAACCTGGCCCCTGAGCACATCATCAAGCGCCCCATCGCTCTCACCGAGAAGGCGGCTCGCCTCAAGGAGGACAACAAGGTTGTCTTCGAGGTGGCCCTGGGCGCCAACAAGATCGAAATCAAGAAGGCCGTCGAGGCCCTGTTCGACGTCGAAGTGAAAGACGTCAACACCCTGATCCAGCGTGGCAAGGTCAAGCGCATGGGTCGGCGTCTCGCCAAGCGCCGGAACTGGAAGAAGGCCATCGTCACTCTGCGTGACGGGCATGACATCCAGTTCTTCGATGAGTCGGACACCGACGATCAGGACGAGGAATAGACCGATGGGAATCCGTAAGAGCAAGCCGACGTCTCCCGGACGTCGCTTCTACACGGTGAGCGACTTCGCTGACGTCACCCGTGATGAGCCCGAGCGCAGCCTGCTGGCTCCGGGCAGCAACACCGGTGGCCGCAACAACTACGGCCGCGTGACCACGCGTTTCCGTGGGGGTGGCCACAAGCAGCGCTACCGCATCATCGACTTCAAGCGTCGCAAGGTGGGCGTCCCCGCACAGGTGGCTCACATCGAGTACGATCCGAACCGCACGGCTCGCATCGCGCTCCTGCACTACGCGGACGGAGAGAAGGCGTACATCCTGTGCCCCGACGGGCTCAAGCAGGGTGACACCGTCATCTCCAGCCGCAACGCGGACATTCGCCCTGGAAACTCGCTCCGGCTGCGGGACATCCCCGTCGGCACGGCCATCCACAACATCGAGCTCAAGAAGGGCAAGGGCGGCCAGCTGGTTCGCTCCGCCGGTGTTGCGGCTCAGTTGATGGCGAAGGACGGCGAGTACGCTCAGGTGAAGCTGCCCTCCGGCGAGGTGCGTCGCGTTCATCTGGAGTGCCGCGCCACCGTGGGGACGGTGTCGAACTCCGAGCACCAGCATGTCAACCTTGGCAAAGCCGGGCGCGCGCGCTGGCTCGGACGTCGTCCCCACAACCGCGGCGTCACGATGAACCCCGTCGATCACCCGATGGGTGGTGGTGAGGGCCGCACCAGCGGTGGCCGTCACCCCTGTTCGCCCTGGGGCCAGCTTGCTAAGGGCCTCAAGACGCGCAAGAACAAGCGGACCGACGTGATGATCGTCAAAGGCAGGAAGCAGAAGTAATGCCCCGTAGCGTAAAGAAGGGTCCGTTCATAGACGGGCATCTGATGAGGAAGATCCAGGAGGCGGTCGAGGCCAGCTCCAAGAAAGTGATCAAGACCTGGTCTCGCCGCTCGACCATCTACCCCGAGGCGGTGGGCCTGACGTTTGCCGTCCACAACGGCCGCAAGTTCGTTCCGGTGTTCGTCACCGAGAACATGGTGGGTCACAAGTTCGGCGAGTTCGCGCCGACTCGTACCTTCAACGGCCACGCGGGCGACAAGAAGAAGAAGGGCCGCTGAGCCCTCTCATCACGTCAATATCCGCAAAGAAAAAAGCCTCCAGTCTCCTGGAGGCTTTTTTCGTTCGGGGGTGAGGAACGCTGGTGCTCACCCCGAGCTACCGACTAACTCCGTCAGCTCCGGGCGGTCGAAAATTCACCCTGCGGGTTACCCGGGCACGTTGCGCGTCCACACCGCCGTCTGCTTCGAGGCGTAGAGCAGCTTCCCCGCCTGCTCGAAGCGGAAGCTGTAGCGCCCAAACGTCTGCCCCCGCACGGTCTTCACCTTGTCAGCCACCAGCTCGAGGTCGATGGGGGGCCCTATTTCCCCGAGGTTACGGAAGCTGGCCTCGTGGATATGCGTGCCGAAGCCGACCCAGCCTTCGGTCATCTTCAGTCCCAGCCCATATACCGCGTGGATGTTTCCCAGAGTGCCGGTGATCTGAATCATCAGGATCCCGGGTACGTGCTTCGGCTGACCCGGCCAGGGCTTCTGGGCGGCGACGACCGCTCCCAGCTTCGAAGTGTCCGTGATGGCGCGCACGCGCTCCTTCGTCACTTCGAGCACGTCATCCACGTACCACTGATCCGGGGTGTAGAGGCTCTCGACCTCGAAGTCTTCGGGCATCGCCATGGCGCCGAGAGTTGTCCTCAGCTGGCGCCGAAAATCAAGCCCCAGCTGCGAAGCGCACCGCCGTCCGGTGGCGACCTCCGATACCTTGAGGAAACCGCGAAGGGCAGCCGGACACGGCGAACTTCCCCGGGTCCCGTCGGGCTGCCGAGGAACTGCGCTTTTCCTGCCACCTGTGTGTTGATCCGCGCGGATTGAGCATCCGCAGTACTAGTTGAGCGCTTCTCTGGGAGCTTCAGGGGCATCCGGAGTTGGCTGCGGGGCGACCTCTTGGCCCTGCTTGCGGTAGCCGAGGCGGTAGATCGCCTTCACCAGGTGCATGCTGAGCGCCGGAGCCGCCCGCCGTAGCCAATCCGTGACGTGCGCTTCGAGACCAATGAGCTGGCGCTGACGACCTCGTCGAATCGCCTTGATGATGTGCTTCGCCGCACGCTCTGGCGGCATACCTTGGCTCGCGAACCGGTCGGCCGCCATGCGGCGTTGATGCTCCTCAGCCGCGCTCATGCGGCCTGCCTGCACGATATTGGTGGCGATCATCCCGGGGTGCACCGACGTTACACGGATTCCGTGGGGACTCAACTCGACCCAGAGCGACTCGGAGAAACCTCGCACCGCGAACTTGGTCGCACAGTATGCGCTCTGAGTTGGAATCCCCGACAGTCCGAACATGCTGGAGAGGTTCACGATGTGTGCCTCGTCCGCCTGCTTCAGGTGGGGGAGGAACAGCTTGCAGCCGTACACGACGCCCCAGAAGTTGATGCCAACGAGCCACTCGTAGTCGCCTAGCTCCTGGTCTTCGAACCTGGAGGTTGCTGCGACGCCCGCGTTGTTGACCAGGATGTTCACGCCTCCGTGAGCCTCCATCACGGCCTCGACGAAGTGTTCCATCTGTTTCAGATCCGACACGTCCAGGCGGTGGCTGGTCACACGAACGCCGAGCTGTTCCGCCTCTTTCCGCACGGACTCGAGCCCCGCTTCATTCAGATCCGCGAGTGCGACGTGGCACCCGGCTCGCGCCAGCTCGAGCGCCGTCGCCCGACCGATGCCGCTCGCCGCCCCTGTTATCACCGCCACCCGGCCCTTGAACTGCTTCATCGTTCCCCGCTTCCTGATGTGCGCTGACGCGTCGGCAGCGCGCGGCTCGGCGCGTAGTCTCTGCGGCTATCGAATCGGAGTCAATACGCGCGGTCCTGCTGTTGAACCCAAGGATTTGGGGGTGAGGCACGCCAGGTGCCCGTCATCCCGACCGCAGCCAGCGCGGCCACAAAACGCCGCGAGGCGCCGTCTCCAGCGCCTCGCGAGCTCGTCGGGACTAGTACTTCACTTGGCGTTGGCAGTGGGATCAGCCAAGCACTCGTTGAAGTCGGCGGAGCACTCCCCGCTGCCCGCGTTGAAGCAGTCGCCAATCTTCAGCTGGGCGTCGCTGGTGTAGCCGTCCATCACCGCCTCGCACGTCGCCTTCACCCCTGGACACGCCAGCTCGTAGTCGTCGCACGTTGCGCCGGCCGGCATGGACATGCTGCACGCGGCCCCAAAGACGTTGAAGTAGCAGTCATCCGCAGCGCTGTCGTGGGTGGCGGAGCAAGCATCACCGCCGATCGCGTTCAGACAGTCGTAGACGGCCTCGAACACCCCATCACGGGCGTAGAGCTTGGTGAAGGCGCAGACGGTGTTGCCATACGCCGGGACGATGTTGCCGTTGTCATTGCACTCAGTCGATGCGTAGGGGAGGTTGGCGCAGTCAGGGGTCGTCGTAGCCGTGTCGCCGTAACAGACTGCACCGCCGGTCCCGCCAGAACCACCGGTGGTCCCGCCGCTCCCGCCGGTGGTTCCGCCGCTCCCGCCGGTGGTTCCACCGCTCCCGCCGGTGGTTCCGCCGCTCCCGCCCGTCGTTCCACCAGTACCGGCAGTGCTGCTCCCGCCAGTCCCCGCCGTGCCGCCCGTGGCGCCGTTGCCCCCCGAGCCCTTGCCGGCGGTGCCGCCGTCTACGTTGTCCACGCCGTCGTCCTCCTCGACGACGCAGCCAACCAGACTGCTCGAGGCGATGAGGGCGACTGCGGACCAGGCGAAAATACTCTGCTTCATGCTGATTCTCCCAAGCTAGTGGTGGCCTTGCGGTGATGGAGGGCGCTTGACCCTCGCTTCGTGCTGCAACCGGCGTGCCTCCCAGCACCTACCCCGCTTCTCCCGGCCGCATGTCTGACGAAGTAATACGAGTCCACCTTCACGCCTTTCCCCTGGACGGGCCAACGTTTCGCTGCCGGGCCCGGGAGTGAGACGCAACGCGAACCGCGACACTGCTGTCGCACGGGGCGCGCGCACGTCACATCTCGCCCCCACCCGAAAGCCCGACGCAGTTCGCGCGGGCTGACCACGTCCCTCGTTGTGCTCAAACCCCCAACGAAAAGCCAGATCTGACCATGGTGCCCGGACGCGGACCACGCAGGGGCGCGAAAGATCTTGATCCTGGCTGCGGATGGAGGCAGATGCGCCCGCCATCCTCAAGGCCGAGCTCGCTGCATGCAGCGGTCCTCGGGTCCACGACGAGGCACTCACTGTTGATGGCAACCAGGTGAGTTTCCTCGTGGTGACAACAGAAAGCGCGAGAACGACCTGAACAGCTGTTCGGGAAGTCGTTGTAATCAAAACGAATCATCGCGCTTGCACGGCCTAGGACTGTTTGCTAGTAAGGCGACCCCTTTTCGGAGGCCCCTACCAATCGTGGTTGGACCGCCTCCAACAGCCGCCCTTCGGCGGCGCGCAAGTGGCCCTCGGGCCCCAGGCGTGCAACCGGGACCTGGCTGTGATGTTGGGGTACCGGTTCGCCGGTCCCCAGGGTCGACGTGTCTCTCAGAGGAAACTGTCGAGATGATCAGTGAAGCTACAGCGAGATTTCAGCGCATCAGTCCGCGCAAAGCGCGGATCATCGCTAACCTCGTCCGCGGTCGAGACGCAGCGGAGGCACTCCAGCTCCTGGAGTTCACCCCAAAGGCTGCCGCGCCGATCGTGAAGAAACTGATTGCCAGCGCCGTTGCCAACGCGCGCGTGAGCAATCCAAGTGTCGACGCCGACTCGCTGTTCATCAGCAAGGTGACCGTCGACAAGGGGCCAACCCAGCACATGCGCCGCTGGCGTCCACGTGCGATGGGTCGGGCTACCCGCGTTGAAAAGGGCGTCAGCCACATCCACGTCGAACTCGACGCGCGCTGACCGATTACTGGCCTGAACCAGAGAGCAACGAAGCGTTATGGGACAAAAAACGCATCCGTACGGCTTTCGTCTGGGCGTCATCAAGACGTGGACGAGCAAGTGGTACGAGGACAAGAACTACAAGCAGTGGCTGCACGAGGACGTGCGCATCAAGCGCGCAGTCAAGGACTACCTCTACAACGCCAACGTTGCGTCTGTTGAGATCGAGCGCGCTGCGAACAAGGCCAAGGTCATCGTCTACACCGCCCGCCCCGGAATGGTGATCGGTAAGGGTGGCAAGGGCATCGAGATCCTGAAAAGCGGCAACCTCGACTCCGCTCAGAAGGGCGAGACGAAGTTTCCTGGCGTGCAGGCCTTCACCGAGAACGAGGTGTTCATCGATGTGCAGGAGGTGCGCAAGATGGAGACCAACGCCCAGCTCGTGGCCGAGAACATCGCCACTCAGCTCGAGCGCCGCATCGCTTTCCGTCGGGCAATGAAGAAGGCTCTCAGCACCGCGATGAAGTTCGGCGCCAAGGGCGTGCGTATCCGCTGCGCTGGCCGCCTCGGCGGCGCGGACATGGGACGCATCGAAACTTACCGCGAGGGCCGAGTGCCCCTGCACACGTTGCGCGCGGATGTCGACTTTGGCTTGGCTCAGGCCAAGACCACGGCAGGCATCGTCGGCGTGAAGGTCTGGATCTTCAAGGGCGAAGTGCTTCAGCGCAAGGCTCGCCGCATCCCCCAGTGAGGTAGTCGTGCTTTCTCCGAAGCGCACCAAATTTCGCAAGCAGCAGAAGGGCCGCAACCGCGGTACCGCGTGGAAAGGCAGCGACGTGTCTTTCGGCGACTTCGGGCTGCAGGCCGTCGGGGCCGCCTACCTGACCGCGCGTCAGATCGAGGCCGGCCGTATGGCAATCACCCGTCACGTGAAGCGCCAAGGCAAGCTCTTCATTCGCGTGTTCCCGGACAAGCCGGTCACCAAGAAGCCTCTCGAGGTTCGCATGGGCTCCGGCAAGGGTTCCGTCGACCACTGGGTCGCGGCGGTCAAGCCTGGGCGTGTGCTGTTCGAGATCAGCGGCGTCCCGGAAGACATGGCTCGTGCCGCGTTCCATCGCGCCGCCTCCAAGCTGCCGGTGGCGTGCCGTTTCCTCGCTCGTGGAGTGCTGTGATGAAGGCCAAGGATCTCAGGGAGCGGTCCACCGAAGACCTCTTGGAGCTGAAGGCTCAGCTCAAGAAGGATGGCTTCGGTTACCGCATGAAGAACCACACCAGTCAGCTCGACGACACGAGCCTGATTTCGAAGACCCGTAAGGACATCGCCCGCATCGAGCTGATTCTCAGCCAGCGCGCGGCGGCGGGTGAAGGAGCAGCCTCGTGAACGCAGAGAATTCAGCTGCACACCAGCACGACCCCAACCGCGGCTTCCGCCGTCGTCTGATCGGTCGAGTCACCAGCGACAAGATGAACAAGACAGTCGTCGTCGAGGTGACCCGCTTCAAGATGCACCCGATGTACAAGAAGTACGTTCGCGTACGGAAAAAGTACAAGGCGCACGATGAGAACAACGAGTTCAAGACCGGCGATCGCGTCGAGATCACTGAGCACCGCCCGCTCTCCAAGGAGAAGCGCTGGAAGGTGACCAAGCTGCTCGAACGCCCCGTGCAGGAGTAGGAGGCGAACCGTGATTCAGGCTCTCAGCATTCTCGACGTCGCCGACAACTCCGGCGCCAAGCGAGTCCAGTGCATCAAGGTGCTCGGTGGCTCCGGCCGCCGCTACGCCAAGGTGGGCGACATCATCGTGGTCTCCATCAAGGAAGCCATGCCCAACAGCAAGGTGAAGAAAGGCGACCGGGCGAAGGCCGTCGTCGTACGCACCGCTCGCGAGCATCGCCGCCCCGATGGCAGCTACATCAAGTTCGACGGCAACAGCGCCGTCCTCATCAACGCGCAGAAGGAGCCCGTCGGGACCCGTATCTTCGGACCGGTGGCCCGTGAGCTCCGACACAAGCGCTTCATGAAAATCATCTCCCTCGCTCCGGAGGTGCTGTGATGCAGCGGCTCAGAGTCGGTGACGAAGTGATCGTCACCAGCGGAAACAACAAGGGACGTCGCGGCCGCATCAAGCAGCTGCGCGCCGATCGCGTGGTGATCGAGGGAGTGAACCTCATCAAGCGCCACATGAAGGCCACGCCCAACCAGCCCGGCGGCATCCTCGAAGTCGAGGCGCCGATCCACGCCAGCAACGTGATGCTGATTGATCCCGAGACGGACAAGCCGACGCGAGTCCGAGCTCAGGTCGAAGACGGCAAGAAGGTTCGCGTGGCTGTGAAGAGCGGCAAAGAGATTGCGGAGCCAGTCAAGTCATGAGCGAGCAAGCAACTGCGGCGCGCCTGCGGACCAAGTACGACAAAGAGGTCGTACCCGCGTTGATGAAGCGCTTCGAGTACAAGAACATCCACCAGGTCCCGCGCCTCGAGAAGATCGTGGTGAACATGGGCCTGGGGGCGGCGGTGGGTAACCCGAAGGTCATCGACTCCGCCGTCGAAGAGGTTCGCAAGATCACCGGGCAGCAGCCCGTGGTTACCCGCGCCAAGAAGTCCATCGCTGGATTCAAGCTCCGCGAAGGCATGCCGATTGGCGTCAAGGTTACCCTGCGGAAAGAGCGTATGTGGGAGTTCATGGACCGACTGATGAGTCTGGCCCTGCCCCGCGTGCGTGACTTCCGCGGTACCAGCCCTCGCGCCTTCGACGGCGCAGGCAACTACACGCTCGGTCTCAAGGAGCAGATTATCTTCCCCGAGATCGACTTCGACAAAGTGGACTCTGTCAAAGGCATGAACGTCACCTTCGTGACGACCGCGACCACGAACGAGGAAGCCAAGGAACTCCTCGATCTGTTCGGCATGCCTTTCCGGAAGTAAGGCCTAGGAGCAAGAAATGGCACGCGCTAGTCAGTGGGCAAAGTTGAACCGTGAACCGAAGTTCAAGGTGCGGTTCGTCAATCGTTGCCGCGTGTGTGGACGGTCCAAGGCGGTCTACAGAGACTTCAACCTTTGCCGCATCTGCTTCCGGCAGATGGCGCTCCGTGGGGAGCTGCCGGGCGTAACCAAAGCAAGCTGGTAAGGAGCGGAACGAAAATGGTTTCGGATCCCATCGCAGATATGCTGGCGCGCATTCGCAATGCCGCCCTCGCGCATCATGAGACGACGCGCATGCCCCTCTCCAAGATGAAGAAGAGCATCGCCGAGATCCTCAAGCGCGAAGGCTACATCGCCGACGTGCGCACCGAAGAGGTGCTGGGCAAGCCCTCAATCATCTTGGCCCTCAAGTACGACCGTGATCGGACGCCTGCCTTCCGCAAGCTCCGGCGTGTGTCGCGGCCCGGTCGCCGGGTGTACGTGGGGCACAACGAGATCCCGCGCGTCATGAGCGGCCTGGGGATGTCCATCCTCAGCACGTCACATGGCCTGATGACGGATCGCGAGGCTCGCAGCCGCAAGGTTGGCGGCGAGCTCCTGTGCGAGGTGTACTGATCATGGCCGAGGCAACTTCAACTGAACCCAAGCTGTCCCGGGTGGGCAAGCGCCCGGTTGCGGTTCCGAAGGGTGTCACTGTGACGCTCAAGGATCAGCAGGTGGACATTCAGGGCCCGAAGGGCAAGTTGAGCCGAGTCATGCCCGAGCAAACCGAGATCACTCGGGAAGGTGACGAACTCAAGGTGACCAGCAGTGCGCCTGGTCGCGACGGTGCGCGCCTTCAAGGTCTGACTCGAGCGCTGCTCCAGAGCATGGTTCAGGGTGCAGCTACTGGCTACACCAAGACCCTGGAGCTGGTCGGAACCGGTTACCGTGCGGAACTCAAGGGCCGCATGCTCCACCTCTCCGTGGGCTTGAGCCACCCCGTGGCCTTCGAGCTGCCAGAGGGACTCAACGCGACCATCCCCGCGGAGTCGAAGGGTGCGGCGCTCGTCCTCGAGTGCGCGAACAAGGAAGTCATTGGTCAGTTCGCCGCCACCGTGCGCAACGTCCGTCCCCCAGAGCCCTACGGCGGTAAGGGGATTCGCTACCGCGGTGAGCAGATCCGTCGCAAGGCGGGCAAGGCCGGCAAGAAGTAAGGAACCAGCCGTCATGACAGCAAGAAGGCTAGAGGGCAGGGAGCGTCGTAAGCTCCGCACCCGGAGCAAGATCAGCGGGACCGCCGAGCGGCCCCGTCTCAGCGTCTTCCGCAGCGCCAAGCACATCTACGCGCAGGTGGTGGATGACGTCGCCGGCTGTACGCTCGCGGCGGCTTCCACGCTCTCCCGCGACTTGAAGACCACGCTCGGCGAGGACGACAAGACTGCGGCAGCGAAGAAGGTTGGCGCTCTCATCGGGCAAATCTGCCTGGAAAAGAATATCAACAAGGTGGTCTTCGATCGGAACGGCTACCTCTATCACGGGCGCGTGAAGGCTCTGGCCGACGCCGCTCGCGAGGCTGGCCTCCAGTTCTGAGGCAGTAGGAGCTTACGATGGCATTCGACAACCTAGTCGACGAGGAACGCCTCAAGGAGCGCGTCATCCACATCAACCGCGTGGCCAAGGTGGTGAAGGGCGGTCGCCGCTTCAGCTTCTCTGCGCTGGTGGTGGTCGGCGATGAGGCCGGTCACGTTGGCGTTGGTCTGGGCAAGGCCGGCGAGGTCCCCGAGGCGATCCGCAAGGGGAACGACAAGGCCCGCAAGAACATGTTCAAGGTGCCGATGATCGGCGCAACGGTCCCACACGAGGTGATCGGCGAGTTCGGTGCGGGTCGTGTGCTCCTGCGTCCAGCTGCTCCTGGTACTGGCGTTATCGCGGGCGGCCCCGTTCGTGCGGTGGTCGAGTCGGCAGGCATTCAGGACATCCTGACCAAGTGCCTCGGCTCGAACAACAAGCAGAACGTCGTCCACGCGACGATCGCCGCGCTCCAGGCGCTGCGCGCCCCCGAGGCGTTCGCAGCCGCTCGCGGCATGGACATCAACAACCTGCTCGAGGACTACCCGGTCCTGCGCATGTCCTCGCAGGCGGCTCAGTCGTCTTCGATCGTGCCTGGCACCACCAACTTCGGTGAGGGAGGCCAGCAGTGACACGCTTGGTCGTGCGCCAGGTCGCCAGCACCATCGGTCGTCCGCAGCCCCAGCGCCTGGTCCTCAAGGGCCTTGGGCTGCGTGGTATCAACAGCGTGGTCGAAGTCGACAACACGCCCAGCTTCCGCGGGATGATCAAGAAGGTCATGCACCTCGTGGAAGTGCAGGAGAAGAAGTCATGAGCGACGTGCTCTCACGTCTGACCTACCCCGCCGGGGCTCGCCACGCCGAGAAGCGTGTGGGCCGGGGTGTCGGGTCGGGTCTTGGCAAGACCTGTGGTCGCGGGATGAAGGGCCAGAAGGCCCGTCATGGTGGCAACTTCGGCAAGCTCCACTTCCAGGGTGGTCAGACGCCCATCCAGCGTCGTCTGCCGAAGCGTGGCTTCCGGGTGCCGTTCCCGATTCAAACCGTGATCGTCAACCTGAGTGATCTCGAGCGCTTCGAGGCCGGCTCCACGGTTGATGAAGCAGCGCTTCGCGCCGCCCGCCTGGTGCAGGGGCGTGACGTGCGAATCAAGGTCCTCGGGAATGGTGAGCTGACCAAGGCGCTTACGGTCTCGGCCAATCGGTTCAGCAACTCGGCTGTCGAGAAGATTCAGAAGGCAGGCGGCAAGGCAGTCTTCGTTGACGCAGGCGACGAGAACGCCGAGCAAGCCGCGTCCTGAGCTGCTACACCCCGGACCCACTAAATGGCTGCACTAGGCGGATTCGCAAGTATCACCAAGGTGCCCGAGCTGCGTCGGCGCATCGCGTTCACCTTGATGGTGCTCGCGATCTATCGCGTCGGCGTCTTCGTCACCATTCCCGGCGTCGACCGCGGGGTGATGAAGCAAGTGGTGTCTGGGGGCCAAGGCCTCCTGGGTCTCTTCAATCTATTCAGCGGTGGTGCCCTGGCGAACCTCTCGGTGTTCGCGCTGGGCATCATGCCGTACATCTCCGCGAGCATCATCGTGCAGTTGCTGGGCATGGTGTCCAAGCAGGTCGAAGAGATGCGCAAGGAGGGTGAAGCCGGGCGGCGCAAGCTCGAGCAGTACACCCGGTACGGCACCATCGTGCTCAGCATCTTTCAGTCGCTGGGCATCGCCTTCATGCTGGAAGGCCTTCAGAACCAGAGCCTCGGTGGCAACCGGTTCGGCGACGTGGTCACCAACTCCGGTTGGCCTTTCCGCCTCACTGCCATCGTGACGCTGACCACGGGTACGGCGCTCTTGATGTGGCTCGGCGAGCAAGCCACTGAGCGAGGGATCGGCAACGGCATTTCACTGATCATCTTCGCCAGCATCGTCAGCCGCGTTCCGCAGGGAATCGGGCAGTACCTGGCCGCCAACTCTGGTCAGCTGCAACCGCTGACCATCGCCATCATCCTTGCGGTCATCCTCGGCTGCGTTGGCATCGTCGTGTTCTTCGAGCAGGCGCAGCGGCGGATACCTATCCAGTACGCGCGGCGGCAAGTGGGCAGGCGTATCTATGGCGGACAGCAAGCGCACCTGCCGCTCAAGGTGAACATGGCGAGCATGATCCCGCCGATCTTCGCCTCTAGCTTGCTTGCGTTTCCTGCCACGCTCGCCGGGTTCAACATCCCGGGGATGCAGCGCTTCAGCTCCGCGCTGAACCGTCAGGACTGGGTCTTCCATTGCCTGTATGGCGCGCTGATCATCTTCTTCTGCTTCTTCTACACAGCCGTCACGTTTCAGCCGGTGGACGTCGCCGACAACCTGAAGAAGCAGCAAGCCAACATCCCCGGCATTCGTCCGGGGAAGCAAACCGCCGAGTACATCGATCGAGTGCTTACTCGATTGACGGTTGGCGGCTCGATCTACGTGGCCGCGATCTGCATCGTGCCCGCGCTCATCGCCCAGGGACTCAAGGTGCCGTTCCAGTTCGGTGGCACCAGCCTACTGATCGTGGTGGGTGTGGCCCTCGAGACCGCCAAGCAGATCGAGGCACACTTGATCACCCGCAGCTACGAGGGATTGACCGGGCCACGCACCACTCGCCTGAGTGGGCGTCGACCGGCGTAGGGAGGGGATGATGAGGATCGTGCTGTTGGGACCGCCGGCGAGCGGCAAAGGAACTCAGGCCAAGCGGCTCGTGGACAAGCTGGGCGTGCCCCAGATCTCCACTGGCGACATGCTGCGCGCCGCAAAGGCCGCCGGAACCCCCCTTGGAAAGCAGGCCGAGAGCTTCATGAGCCAGGGAAAGCTCGTGCCTGACGAGGTCGTGATCGGCCTGGTCAACGAGCGGCTGGACGAGGCGGATGCCCAGAAGGGCTTCATCCTCGATGGCTTCCCCCGCACCCTGCCTCAGGCCGAGGCGCTGGATGCCGTACTCGAGAAGAAGGGCATGCCCCTGACCACCGTGCTCGAGATCAAGGTGCCCCGGGACTTGCTGATCGAGCGCGCCGTCCTGCGCCGTACCGATGTTCGGACTGGACAGATCTATCACCTCAAGTACAATCCTCCGCCCCCTGATGCGGAGCTCCAGCATCGAGCAGACGATCAGGAGGAAAAAGTCGTCCAGCGCCTCAATGACTACGAGGCGATCACCTCGGCGCTGCTTCCCTACTACGAGCAGCGCGGCCTGCTGAAGCAAGTAGACGGGGTGGGCGAGCTGGACGAAATCACAGCCCGCATCACCGAGGCACTCGGCAACTAACGGCGAGCGCCCGGATGAGTTCTTTCAAGGAGGACGATCGAGAACGAGACGAGATACAGAGCGCCTACGAGGCAGGTTTGGTTGAAGAGGTACTACCCCGCGGCATGTTCCGCGTGCGCCTCGACTCCGGACAGACCGTGCGCGTGGGACTCACTCCAACCTCTCGTCACTCGATGGTTCGACTCATCTCAGGAGATCGCGTCCAGATCAAGGTCTCCAGCCATGACCCTTCCAGGGGTCACATCATCAAGAAGCTCTAAGAGGGTACCCCCATGAAGGTCCGACCCAGCGTTAAGAAAATCTGTGACAAGTGCAAGGTCGTGAAGCGCTCAGGCGTGGTTCGCGTTCTGTGCAGCAACCCTCGCCACAAGCAGCGCCAGGGCTGAGAAGAGGATTAGGACATGGCCCGTATTGCTGGAGTTGATCTCCCCCGTCGCAAGCAGCTCGAGTTCGCGCTTCCTTACATTTTCGGTATCGGTCCGAAGACCGCCCGCGAGATCTGTGAGCGTGCCGGAATCGAGAACACGAAGAAGGTGGACGAGCTCTCGGACGCCGAGGTGAAGCAGCTGCGTGACACCATCGAGAACAACTACAAGGTCGAGGGCGACCTTCGCCGCGAGATTCAGCAGAGCATCAAGCGGCTGATGGACCTCGGGTGCTACCGCGGTCTGCGTCATCGCAAGGGGCTGCCGGTGAACGGGCAGCGTACGCACACCAACGCGCGCACCCGCAAGGGTCCGAAGCGTGGCGCGGTCAAGCGTCGATAGACACAGGCTTTTGAAGTTTTTCCACTTGGATAATACGAGACAGGCGTAGCGATGGCGACGAGCAAGAAGCGTGGCGGCAAGAAGGTCGTCAAGAAGAACGTCGGAGCGGGCATTGCCCACATCCGGTCGACCTTCAACAACACCATGGTGACCATCACCGACGTGAACGGAAACACGATCTCTTGGGCGAGCGCGGGCACCCGTGGCTTCAAGGGATCGCGCAAGAGCACCCCGTGGTCGGCGCAGCTGGCCGCGGAGGAGGCCGCTCGTCGCGCGATGGAGCACGGGATGCGTTCGGTCGCTGTGTTCGTTCGCGGTCCGGGTGCAGGTCGTGAGAGCGCGCTGCGTGCGCTGCAGTCCGCGGGCTTCCGCGTGACGCTGATTCGCGACGTCACCCCCATCCCCCACAACGGCTGCCGCCCCCCGAAGCGTCGGCGCGTCTGATTCAGGCTTAGGAAGTATCATGGCACGGTACATTGGTCCGGTTTGCAAACTCTGCCGTCGCGACGGCACGAAGCTCTATCTGAAGGGCGCGCGCTGCTTCTCCGAGAAGTGCTCGGTGACGCGTCGTCCTTACCCGCCTGGTCAGCACGGTCAGGGACGCATCAAGATGAGCGAGTACGGCCTGCGTCTCCGCGAGAAGCAGAAGGTGCGCCGTATCTACGGTGTGCTGGAGAAGCAGTTCCGCGGCTACTACGCCTCCGCGAGCGCGCTCCGCGGCCGTACGGGTGAGGAGATGCTCGGTCTGCTCGAGCGCCGCCTCGACAACGTCGTGCACCGCATGGGCTTCGCGGCGACACGCCGCCAGGCGCGTCAGCTGGTTCGTCACAACCACATCCTGATCAATGGCAAGCGGGTCAACATCCCCAGCTTCCGCGTGAACCCCGAGGACAAGATCGAGGTTCGCGAGAAGAGCAAGAAGATCGCCTACATTCAGGCGGCGCTCGCCCTCACGGACTCTCGCCCCACACCGACTTGGCTGGAAGTCGATCGGGAGAAGCTCGCGGGCGTATTCAAGTCGATGCCTGCTCGCGACGAGCTCAACGAGCCGTCGATGCGTGAGCAGTACATCGTTGAGTACTACTCACGTTGATCACACTCACTTCGGCGCGTCCCTGGTGATGCGTCGAAGGAGCCCAACTGGGCTCGACGCAAGATGAGAGACTTCGGCGGCAACCTTGCCGCCGTCGTCGTATGGCCCGGCTGGAGTTTCCATGACGAAAACCGGGCAGCGGGCAGACCGCGAAGGGCACCGGCGGAGCGGGTTCCACGGGTCCTTGGGACGGTCGCGCAGGGAAGACCTCGACTCCGCGAGCGGGGCTAGCAGCGAAAGGAACAGCGAATGGTAACTCCCATGATGGCGCGCAACTGGCGTGAGCTGATTCGTCCGAAGGCGATCCAGATCGATCCCGAGAGCAGCACGGACTACTACGGCAAGTTCACCTGCGAGCCCCTGGAGCGCGGCTTCGGCATCACCGTCGGCAACTCCCTGCGTCGCGTCCTGATCTCCTCGCTGCAAGGCGCCGCGATCACCGCCGTGCGCATCGAGGGGGCGCTTCACGAGTTCACCTCCATCAACGATGTGGTCGAAGACGTCACCGACATCGTGCTCAACCTCAAGGAGGTCGTGTTCAAGGCGGAGGCGCCCAAGCAGTACACCCTGCGCTTGGAGAAGGAAGGCCCTGGCCCCGTCGTCGCTGGTGACATCCAGCTGGTCGACGGTCTGCGCATCCTCAATCCAGATCATCCCATCGCTACCCTCGACAAGAAGGGGCCGTTGGCGATGGAGCTGACGGTTGGCGTTGGACGGGGCTACGTCTCGGCTGAGCGAAACAAGACCCCCACGATGCCCATCGGGACCATCCCGATCGACTCGCTGTTCGCTCCGGTTCGCAAGGTGAACTACACGATCCAGAACGCGCGCGTCGGTCAGCAGACGGACTACGACAAGTTGATCCTCGAGGTCTGGACCAACGGCGCGGTGAAGCCCACCGACGCCGTGGCGTTCGCCGCGAAGATCCTGAAGGAGCAGCTCTCCATCTGGATCAACTTCGAGGAGACCGAGGAGACCCAGTACACCCAGCCAGCCCAGGACGAAGAGCCTCTCAACGAGAACCTCTTCCGTTCGGTCGACGAGCTGGAGCTCTCCGTGCGCTCGGCGAACTGCTTGCAGAACGCCAACATCACGCTGATTGGTGAGCTGGTTCAGCGCACCGAGCAGGACATGCTCAAGACGAAGAACTTCGGCCGCAAGTCTCTGAAGGAGATCAAGGAGATCCTGGCGACGATGAATCTGAGCCTGGGTATGAAGTTCGACAACTGGCCTCAGATGCTCGAGCGCTGGAAGATGCAGCAAGCTCAGGGCTGATAGCCGAACGTTAGAAGATTCCACGAGGAAATAAGTCATGCGACACAAGAAAGCCGGTCGCCAGTTCGGCCGTAACACCTCCCACCGCCGCGCCATGCTGCGGGCTCTGACCGCCAACCTGATCGCCCACGAGCGCATCGAGACTACCGACGCCAAGGCGAAGGAGCTGCGACGCGTGGCGGAGCGGGTGATCACCCGCGCCAAGCGCCTGGGCAAGATCGCGTATACTCCCGCCGCCGAGCTCAGCCAGGCGGACCAGGCGCGCCGTCAAGCTGCTCAGCAGCAGGTTGGTCGCTTCCTGCGTCGCTTCGGCACCGTCCAGGACGGCATCGAGGCCCGCAAGGTGGACCTGTTGGAGAAGGTGTTCGTCGATCTGGCGAAGCGGTTCGCGGATCGTCCCGGCGGCTACACCCGCATCGTCAAGGTGGGGCACCGTCGCGGCGACAACGCACCGATGAGCATCATCGAGTTCGTGAGCGGCGACGCGCCGGCGACCAACGCCGCCACGGCGGACGCCAGCGCCGAGTGAGCTGAGCCAAGAGCTGCCTGAGCGGCCACCTCCGAGAGGAGCGTGGCCGCTCGGCGTTTGTGCCAAGCGGTGTGCTGGGGCGGTGGACGCGGCGCGCCGAGCCTCCGCTAGTCGTCGTCGATGGGCGGCAAGGTGAGCTCTCCACCGCCTTCGAGGCCGGGCAACGGGGGCAGCTGGGGCTCCGGAGGCGTGCGGTGGACCTCGCCGTCCAGCGGGTCGGCGGCTCCGGACGCTGGAGGAGCGTCGGCGCTCACCGGAGCCTGAGCCGGCTCGGCGGCGCTCGAGCCTGGTCGAGTGTTGGCGTGGGCGCCTTCGCGTGTCGGAGCGTCCGGCTCGATGGCCGTGTGGGGAGGAGTGGCCACGGGCTCGGTCTCCCCCTCGAGCCCTGGCTGGCGCGCAACCGCATCGTCTGGCTTCGTCTCCCCTGGGTCAGAAGCTCGACCCGCCGTCTGGGCAACGGTCGCAGCGTCGTCCGAAACCGTGGGGAAATGCAGGGTGGCGACCGCGGGAGAGGCTTGCGGCTCTGCCGTCGGGGTTGGGGGCGAGGGGACTCCGGGCGAGTCCGGGGACGGCTGTTCGGTGTTCAGCTCCGGGGTGCCTCCCGCGGCTGCCGGGCTGCGCGAGGCAGAGGCCTTCGAGGCGCCGTCGTCGGCTGCTTCGACCGCTTCCTCACCCCCGAGAGAAGCGGCTTCGCTGACTCGTCCAGACCCATCGTCGCGCTGCGTTGCTGAGTCGTCGGCAGCGGGCTCGAGCTTCGGGGCCGCTTTCTCTGGCAACCGGGGCTCGGGAGAGCCGCGGCGGAGCGCGATCACGGCGATGGCCAGTAGCGCCACGATGCCAATGGCGCCGGCGGCGAGGTAGTGGTCGCTCTGCTTCTTTTGCTTCTGCTCACCGCGCTGGATCTCCTCAAGAGCTCGCTTCGCGCGTTGGTTGTCGGGGTCGAGCTCGAGGGCGCGACGGAAGGGCACCTGATCGGCGACCCCGCGAGCGACGAGCTCCTGACCTTCGAGGTACCAGAGCAGGCTCTGCACCCGCTTGTCCACGCCGTCGTCATTCGACAGCCGTCGCGCTCGCCTGAGCGCGGCTTCCGCCTTCTCTGGCTCTTCGTCGACGTGCTTCTCGGCGAAGGCCACGTACGTGTCGATCATTTCCCCGCGGCGATCGAACAGCGGGCTCCGGGCCAGCACCTTGTCGAACGCCTCCTTGGCTTCGGCGAGCTTGCCGGCTTTCTGCAGGGCCTTTCCTTGATCGAAGAGCTTGTAGACCTGTGCCAGGCGCAGGCGATCGAACTCTCCGAAGAGCTCACGGGCGGTGCGATCCCAGGCCCAGTCGGCTGGCGGCTTCTTGCCGACGATGTTCGCGTAGGTATCGCGCAGCGGCCAGTTCGCGATTTCCTTCATCAGCGCGACCGCTTGGCGTGAGGCCTCACGCACCTGAGGCCGTTCGCTGTTGGCGAACGAGATCACGACTCGGGCCGCGTCAGGATCCCGGATGTAGCCATACGCGCGCAACACGTCCGCGAGCACGTCGGGGTCGGGCGTCTGCACCGCCTCCGAGGGGATGGCCTTGCCCAACGCGTCCAGCTGACGATCCGCCCAGTGCGCGATGCGGGGGGCTTGATGACGCCGCGTCTCGATCAGAGCCGGCAACGCCTTGTCTCCCAGCTTCTCGAGCTGGAGCTGGGTGTCGACTCGCAGGAACTCGCCGAAGCGCACGTACACCTGAATCAAGGTGCGCACCGCAGGGGTCGTCCCGATCTCGCGCAACATGCGGCTCATCGCCACGACCTGAGTCACTGCCTGCCAGTCGGCGTTCTTTGGCTCCGAGAACTCCGCCAGCATGTCCATGTAGTCGGGGGTCACGACCTTCCCGCGTTTCCCCGCGGCTTTCATGCGCTCACGCTCGACGCTACGCGCTTTGTCTCGAATATCGAGCAACTTGCGCTTCAGCTCCTCACCTTTGGTGGAGTCTGCGAGCTGGTTCAGCTGGTGAGCTATGGCTGACACCCACTTCGGTTCAGCCTCGACCAGCTCACGCACGGCGCGCTCACGGATCACCGGGTCTTCCGACACCACTCGCCCCAGCAGGTCTTTGACGGCCTCCAGGGCATCCGCACTCGGCGGCGGAAGATCCTGGCTCGGCACCGCGGGCAGCGGGGCGAGCGGGTGCTCGGAGGCGCTCTGGACCGGACCGGCGTCGGGGGCGCCGGTGTCGGGTTCCGCGAGGGTCAGGCTGGCGAAGCTGCAGGTGAGCGCTGCGATCAACCCCGAGACGCGCAGCCGCCGGGTGGTTAGCAAGGACATGACGCGGGTGGGCGCATCAACTCAGGATGCGGAAATCGGAGAACTCGCCAGTGAAGCTACGCCAGCGGGTGTCCACGCGTTCGACGCGCGCGGCGGTGGGGCCCTTCTGGGCCCAGCCGAAAAGCTCGCGAATGGAGACTTCCTCGCCCTCGGCGAGGATCTCGACGCTGCCATCAGCGCGGTTCTTGACCCACCCACCCAGGCCGAGTCGGCGAGCCTCACGTTGAGTCGAAGCGCGAAAGTAGACGCCCTGGACGCGACCCCGAACGATCAAATGAAGTTGTTTCAAGGCCATGAGAGAACCCGGTAGGTAGCCGAGGGCAGGAGCCTTGGCAACTTGCACCCGACCCCCAGCGAACCCCGTCAACGCCCCAGGCGCGGACGACGGCGCGTTCGGACGTGGCTCTGAATCCGATGCGCGGTCGACCGTGGGGCGAAGGTGATTTTCCTGAAGGACCCCGGCGCGAGCCCCATAACGCACCGGATCCATGAATGATTCCCGGCTCATGGCGGATGGGATCGGGATCGCCGGCGGTGGACCGCAACGTCGCTTCCGTGGTCTGATCCGCCGAGTGAGTCCGCGTCGCGCCGAAGCAGCGGGGGATGACCCCCGGATAGCCGAGCTGAAGGCGGCGCTCGCGCGTGAGGAGCGGATTTCAAAGGCGCTGCGCGAAGTCGGTTCGGCGCTGGGTACGACGCTCGATCTGGATGATCTGCTGGAGCTCATCCTCGACAAGCTCACGGATCTGCTCGATGCCGACCGTGCCACGCTGTACTTGCTCGACGAAGCCAACAAGGAGCTGGTCAGTCGCATCGTCGTTGGATCGCGGGTGCGCAGCATCCGGGTGAAGGTGGGGCACGGCATCGCCGGTAGTGTTGCTCAGACGGGCAAGCCACTACGCGTCGCCGATGCATATGCCGATCCGCGCTTCGAGCCGGAGTGGGACGTGCTCACCGGCTATCGCACGACCAGCATCCTCGCGGTGCCGTTGAAGAACCACCTGGGGCGCACCATCGGTGTGATCCAGGTGCTGAACAAGCACGGCGGACTGTCGCGCGCGCAACGTCAGTCGAAGGGCGACAAGCAGCGACCGGAGTTCAACGGTGAGGATGAAGCAATCCTGAGCGCTCTGAGCACCCAGGCAGCGGTGGCCATCGACAACAGTCGACTCTTCCTCTCCCTGATTCAGAAGAATCGTCAGCTGCTCGACGCCAAGGAGCAGCTGGAGCGAGGGGTGCGCGATCTGTCACTGCTCTTCGACCTGGAGCGCGCGACCGCTCGCGCTGCGTCGCTCGAAGATCTGGCCCGTGCGTCGCTCCTGGAGATCGCCCGGGCCTGTGACGCTCGAGGTGCGGCCCTGCTGGTAGCGGACGAGGAGACCGGGGACCTCGTGGAGTATGTCCTGGACGCGGACGCCACGAGCGAGGTCCAGAAGCTCGGAGTCAAGTCTGGAGAGGGATTCCTCGCGGCATCGATGGGTGCTGCTCAGGTGCTGCGCATCAACGACGCGCGGCAACACGAGAGCTACAGCGAGCGCGTCGAGGGTGCCTACCCCTTCGAGGTCGAGAACGCAGTGTGCGTGCAGCTGGAAGGTGAAGGACGTCCGCTGGGCGCCATGGGCCTGTTCAGCAAGCAAGGCGGCCGTGACTTCGGTGAGGAAGACATCTCGCTGTTGAAGCTGGTCAGCGCCAACGTCGCGACCGCCGTCAGGCTGTTTCGCGCCAGCGAAGCGCGCGAGCGGAGTCACCGGCTGACCACGATCGGGCGCTTGCTCTCGGGCATCATCCACGACTTCAAGACGCCCATGACCGTGATCAGCGGATACGTCCAGCTGATGGAGGCGGAAGACGACGGCGATCGTCGCGCGGAGTACGCCGAGGCGGTGCTGAAGCAGTTCGACATGCTGACCAGCATGCAGCGCGAGGTGCTCGAGTTCGCCCGCGGTGAGCGTCGGGTGTTCGTGCGCAAGGTGTACCTGCACAAGTTCTTCGCCGACATCTCCGCCCAGCTACGTCTCGAGTTCGAGGGGCGTCCGGTGGAGCTGGTGTTCAAGGTCGACAACCGCGTGGTGGCCCGCTTCGATGAAGGTCGAGTCGCGCGCGCGATTCACAACCTGGCGCGCAACGCCGTGGAGGCGATGGGACCTCGCGGCGGTACGCTGACGATCTCCGCCAGGAAAGAACCGGTGAACGGCGCCAAGCAAGGCTCCAGGAAGAAGCCGCGCGAAGAGCTGGTTATCTCCGTCTCCGATACGGGCCCTGGTATCCCTGAGGAAATTGAGGATAGCCTGTTTCAGTCCTTCGTCACCGCTGGCAAGCAAGGCGGGACCGGCCTCGGCCTGGCTATCGTGAAGAAGATCGTCGAAGAGCACGAGGGCACCATCGAGGTCGAGTCCTCCGACGATGGTGCCAGCTTCATCCTGCGCTTCCCCAGCGAGGGGCCAGTCGCAGAAACCAAAGCCCGAGCTCGTGCCGCGAATCGGCGACCGAGCGTGAAGACGTCCCTGAAGAGCACCTGAATGACCAGCTTCAAGCTTCCCTTGCTGCAAGAACGTGAAGCAGCGCTCGAGACCTGCGCGTACTGCCCCAAGCTATGTCGCGCGGCGTGTCCGGTGGCGGACGTGGAGTCCAGTGAGACCCTCACCCCCTGGGGCAAGATGGGCATCGCCTGGTACCAAGCGCGGGGAAGTCTGGAACTCAACTCGAGCTATGCCGCGACCGCCTGGGGATGCACCACCTGCTACGCCTGTCGAGAGCACTGCGACCACCGGAATCCCGTGGCGGAGACCCTGCTCGATGCTCGCGCCGAGGCCTTCGTCAGGGGACTCGAGCCACCACGAGCGCGCGACGTCGCCAAGGCGGAACCCAGGCGCCGCGCGCGTCGTGAGGCGGGGCTCGCGTCGCTGGCAGATCATCCCGCGGTCGACGCGGACGCGAAGTCAGCGTTGTTGCTTGGTTGCGCCTACTCCAATCAGGAACCGGAGCTTTGCCGCGCGGCACTGGACGTCGTGCTGCGAGTGCATGGCAGGGTGCGCTTGCTCAGCGGCTGTTGTGGTGCCGTATCCCGCGCCGCCGGGGACGCCGAGACGGCGCGTCGTGAGGAACAGGGCTTGGTGAGCGCTGCCAGGGGCGCGGAGCGGCTGATCG
Source organism: Polyangiaceae bacterium (assembly GCA_041389745.1). Classification (GTDB taxonomy): domain Bacteria; phylum Myxococcota_A; class Polyangia; order Polyangiales; family Polyangiaceae; genus JAHBVY01. Next base: position 37,020 of record JAWKRF010000030.1, on the reverse strand, counting down.
TGCTCGACCCAGGGTGCGCTGGTGGCGGTCGCGATTCGGGGCTGAGGGCGGCCGGAGCCGTGACCCTTATCGAGCTGGTGGCACAGCGACTCGACCTGCTGGGGCGCCTCGAGGACATGCCTCGACCCTTGCGCTGGCACGACCCGTGTCAGCTCGGGCGCGGCCTGGGGGTCTACGAGGCGCCGCGCGCGGTCCTCACACGTATCCTTGGGGAAGCACCTGCGGAGTTTGCGCGCTCTCGAGAAGAAGCGGTGTGCTCCGGAGCGGGCGGGCTATTGCCGCTGACGATGCCGGACGCTTCAGCGCGCATCGCAGCGCAGCGCCTCGCGGAGCACGCAGAGGAGGGCGGGGGGACCGTGGTGACTGGATGTGCCTCGAGCTCGAGGCGCTTCAAGAAGAGCGGCGCCGAGGTGCTCGACATCGTCGCCCTGGTCGCGCGGAGCCTCGCCACTGGCGATGGTTGAATCACGCCGTCGCTCCGTCGCCACGCGGGTGCTGCTGTCCTACGCGCTGGTGACCCTCGCGCTGGCGGTGATGACGGGGTGGGGCGTGGTGGCGCAGCGGCGCGCGGCCGCGGAGGCCGAGCTGATTCGGTCGGGGTACCTGCCCCTGTCGCTGGCGCTGCGCGACGCCGTTCACGGGCAGGACAGCTGGAACATCCAGCTGAATCACATCACCAGCGCTCGGAACCCGGTGGACAAGCGCGTGTGGTTCGACACCGCGCTGAAGGTGGGGCGCCCCAAGGCGTTCGGGGAGGTACGGGCCGCGTTGTCCCGCGCGTTCGTGAGCTCGAGCGAGCCGAGCGTGAAGAACACCGGGCTCGAGCTATCTCGCGAGGCGACTCAGATCGAGCAGTCGCTCGGCAAGGACAAGGAGGAGCTGGCCCAGCTCTTCGACGCCCTCGCGCGGGGTGACGCCGAGCGCGCCGAGTCCTTGCGGGACAACTTGGTTACGCGAGGAAGCAAGGGAAAGCGGCGACTCAGCGATCTGGAGACGCGCGTCGAGAAGAACGTGGACGCGCTGCTCGACCGGGCGCGGGCGAGGGAGCGACTGGCGATTCAGCTTGCGCTGGGTCTCGGTGTGTTCACGGCGCTGGTGGGTCTCGGCGCTGCGCTCTACGCACGGCGCGTGCTGCGTCCTCTCGCGCTGGTCACCGAGCGGGCGAAGGCAGTCGCCGAGGGCGATCTCACCCCCCGCGAGGTCGTATCGTCCAGCGACGAGATCGGCGAGCTCGCGGACACCTTCGAGAGCATGGTGCGTGCCATCGCGCGCGCCAACGAGCAGCTCGTGAGCCAGGAACGCTTGGCGACCATCGGCAAGATGGCAGCGCTGGTCACCCACGAGATCCGCAACCCGCTGTCGTCCATCGGGCTCAACGTCGAGCTGCTGGAAGAAGAGCTGGAGCAAGCCGACGACGAGACGCGCAGCCTGCTCAAGGCCATCAAGGGTGAGCTCGAGCGGCTCAGCGCTCTCTCTGAGCAGTACCTGTCAGTGGCGCGGCAGCGCCCTACCCAGCTCGAGCGCGAGAACCTGAGCGACGTCGTCGAAGAGGCGCTCGAGTTTATCCGTAAGGATTTGGGCCGCCGGGGCGTCGAGCTGCATATCGACCTCGAGCCCTCACCCCCGCCCGTGCTTCTGGATGAAGCTCAGCTCAAGCAGGCGCTGTTCAATCTGGTGCGAAACGGTGGCGACGCCATGCCCGATGGCGGAGAGCTCTGGGTCAGCGTGAAGCACGACGACCCTGACGTGTTGCTGATCGTGGAGGACGAGGGAGCCGGCATCGAGCCCGAGGCGCGCGAGCGTCTCTTCGAGCCCTTCTTCTCCACCAAGAGTCAGGGCACCGGACTTGGCCTGCCGATCACTCGCCAGATCATCGAAGCTCATGGCGGATCCATCAGCGTGGAGCCCCGGGAGCCCAGGGGCACGCGGTTCACGATTCGCTTGCCACGCTGTGAACCCGAGCGCGAGCCCGGTTCGTTCGAGCGTGAGCGCTCGGTCGCAGAGAACTACTGACCGCTGGCTCCGAGCGCTTCGACCAACGGGTTTCGCTCGGCGCCGTTCTCGTGTGAGACTCTGCCGGTATGTCGGAGGCCCTGGTGAGTATCGTGCTAGCCACGACGGACGAGCGCAAGCGCGCCGAGCTCCAACGTCTCCTCGCGGATCTGCCCGTGGCTTGGTTGGGGGTGAGGGACGTACTGGGAAGCGACTACGAGCACCCTGCCGGCGCTCGAGCCAGCCTGGAGGAGAGCGCGCTTGCCAAGGCGCAGGCGGTCTGCGATGCCACGGGTCTGCTCTGCCTTGCTGACGCATCGGGGCTCGAGGTGAGGGCTCTGGGCTGGAAGCCGGGAGCGCGCTCGGAGGTCTTTGCGCACGACCGTGCGACCGACGCCGAGAACAACGCCGCGTTGCTCCGCGCGCTGGAGGCGGTGAGCGACGGTGAGCGGGTCGCTCGATTCCGCGCGGTCTTATCGTTGGTCAGCCCCTGGGGCGGCGAGCTAGAGCGCGCCGAGGGTGAGGTCTGCGGTCACATCGCGCGTAGCGCCCAGGGCAGCGGCGGCTTCGGCTACGGTCCCTTGCTGTTGCTCGACGAGCTGTCGGGAAAGACGCTGTCCAGCATGAGCGACGACGAACGAGACCAGTATGGGCACCGCGCTCGCGCTGTGGGCGCGTTGCGCCCGCGTCTGCTTCGGCGACTCGACGCGCTCCTGGACGAGACCGAGCGCATCGCGGGTTGAGCCGCGGTTCGCTCCTGGGGCTCGGCTACTGACAGCTCCCCGTGCGCAACCATGGAGAGCGCACGGCGGTGTTCTGGATGCTCGCCGGCAGGCTCACCGCCACCTCCTTGCCCCAGCCGAAGAGGGAGTCGTAGGCGAATGTCTCGGCCATATCGAACTCGTCGCAGTCCCCGTTCCAGCGCTTGTTCGGATCGTTGTCTCCCCAGGACCAGGCGAGCCAACCGATGCCGCGGGAGTTGGCCTCGGTGATCAGGCCACCGTAGTCCAGCGCTGCTCCACAGCCCGGAGGCTCGCGGTTCGCGAACTCTCCGACTACGAAGGGCAGCGCCGCTCCCTGAAAGTCGCCCATCAGCTTGGCGAGCTGGTCACGTGTGAGGGGGTCGTAGAGGTGGGCGGAGAAGATCAGGTTGTGCTCCGGATCGGCCGCCATGACCTCGGCGCCCTTGTTCAGCAGCACCTGGTAGTTCCTACCGCACCTGCCAGCGTCGATCATCAGCGGTACGTGGATCCCCGCGGAACGCATGGTCTGGACGATTGCCGAGTACTCCGAGGCGAATGCGTCGTCGCTCGGGGAACTCGCCTCGTTGGCGATGTTCACGATCAGGTGTCCCTGGTGCTTGGTGATCAGGCTCACCGCTTCACCGCTGGTCCAGTAGCTCTGGATGTCGTCCAGGGACCACTTGCAGGTCGAGTCATGCAGCTCGAGGATGGGCAGCATGTGGTTGTCCACTGCGGCTTGAATGGCCGGCTCCGCCTCTCCGATACCGACGCCATGGGTCCCGAACCAGAACAGGCGGACGGCGTTCGCGCCGGTCTTCGCGATCTCGGGCAGCGCGGCGCCGGAGCGGTCCACGTACATCGTCGGGTGGTTGACCCCGCGCATCACCAGCTCCTCTCCGCAAGGGTCGTAGATCTTGCCGTCCTTGGTGTAGTACGTGTCCCGGGCGGAGACTCCGCCGCTACCTGCAGCGGCGCCACCCGTGTTGCCGCTGCCAGCACCTGCCTCGCCGGTGCTGCCACCCGCGCTGCTGCCAGCCTGGCCTGCGCTGCCGCCCTGAGCGCCCGCCGTGCCGCCACTCGCGGCGCTGCCGCCTGCGCTCGAACCAGCGTCGCCTCCAGCGCCTCCGCCGTCCGGCGTGTTACCTTGGGGATCCGAATTCGAGGAACAGGCGGCGAGCAACGAGCACAGCGTGATCAGGGCTTGGGCATTTCGAGATCGGGGCATGGAGAGGCTTCCTTTCCTCTCCACGATGCCCGAGACGAACGCGAATGGGGCTCGCTTCCCTCGGCTTGGCGTCGTCCGTCTGCGGTCGCCGGGCGTTGACTGGCGCCGTGTCCAGTTCGGCTCGGACGCGTGTTGGTTCTCGTCGACCGACCAGGCTCAGTCGCTGCCAAAGACGTCGAAGTGCAGCCCCATTTGAAGCGTCACCCAGGCGTGGCTCGCGACGATGTCCGCTTGTTCCGTCTCGGTGTTGGTCGCCTTGCTGTAGTATGTCGCCGACCCGAACTGACCGCCACCGAGCGTGAGCATCGGGCTCAAGGCAACCAATCGCGAGAGGCGGATGTCCGCGCCGATGCCGATGCGCGACTCGAACGGGGCGTCCTCCAGACGGAGCTCGTCGCCGTTGGCCCAGCTGGTGCGGAAGCGGCGGCCACCGACCACGATCTCGATCAGCAGCCCGACGTTGTCCGGGTCCGAGGAGAACCGCAAGCCGAGACCGAAAAAGTCAGTCTCACCGTTCTGCTGGTCCCCGTTGCCAGGGACCTCGTAGTCGCCCTTGCCCAGTGACGCACGTTCCCATGTGAAAAATAGCACGTGGCGCCGACCCAGCCGCGCTCCAACGTCGAGCTCGCCCATCGGCCCGCTGCTCGCGTAGTTCTGCCACTCCTCACCATCCGAGGCCAAGCACAGGCCGCTGCGATCCACGGCGGTGCAGTTGGCCCAGGCGTTTCCGAACGGATGAAAGAAGCCAAGGCGTCCGCCGACCCACAGTGAATACGCGGGAGCGAGGTGACGCGGACGGGGTGGTGGTGGCGGTTCATAGACGCCAGGCGGAGGCGGTTCGTAGACCCGGACCGCGGGTGGCGGCTCATTCGTCGTGTAGCCAGGCGCAGGTGGTGGTGTGCCTGGCACGCTCTCGGGCGGCGGCGCCTGTTGGTCGCCCGGCTCGACGTAGTACTCCGGCCCTGGCCCCTCGGGGGCAGGGGGCTCCGCCGGCGCGCCCTGCGCGAACGCGTTCGCGGGTGCGCCGAGCGCCAGAAACAGAGCCACTGGACAGATGCCTAGCCGTGACATGAACGAAAGATACCACTCGTCCGCTGACGTCGCCCTTCGACGCCCCGAACTCCTTGTCTCGGGCCGCTCGACCGGCGGCGCAAGGGGCTCTGTCGGACTCGTGCTCCCCATTCTGTGGCACCCCGCTCCAAGACGTGCGATAGCCCGCCCGCGCTCGGTGCTCACCATCGGGCGTGTCCCTGGCTCGGGGCGAGGCGCGGTGCGTCGAAACGCGCGTTGACCCTGGCTAGAGGTGCGTGCTAATCGACCGCCGCCTTAAAGGGCACCGTGCAGCAAAACTGGAAAGCCCTCGGAACAGTTGGAACCGTCGGGCTCGAGTTCGTCCTCAGCATCGCCATCGGTCTCTGGGTTGGCCAGAAGCTCGATGGTTGGCTCGGGACAGAGCCGTGGATGACCGCCCTCTGGCTGGTTTTTGGACTCGTCGCCGGCATCCGCGCCATCGTCCGCGCCTCAGCGCAGCTGCAGCGAGAAACCGAAGAACTAGAACGCCAAGAACGCGAAGAGCGCAAACGCTACCATGAACGCAAAGACCACCTCCGCTAGCTCGAACGCCGGGATCGCTCCCGTGCTCTGGGCGCTCGGCCTGGTGGGCGCCGCGTTGACCGCCGGCTCCTTCGCGTACTTCGGTGTGAAGTCAGGCTTCAGCACGGGCCTCGGGGTACTGCTGGCCGCTGGCAACCTGTGGGTCATCGCCAAGGTGATCAGCGGGTTTCTGACTCCCGATGAGAGCAAGTCCAAGGGTGGGCTGTTCCTCATCACCTTGATCAAGTTTGCCGCCTTGTTTGGCGGAGTGTTCGCCCTGCTTCGTCTGGGCGCCGTAGACATCCTCGCACTCGGGGTGGGTTACGCCGCGTTGCCGCTCGGTATCGTTCTCGGGCAGTTCAAGACGGCTCCCTCGCAAGTGCGGGAAGGAAACTAAGCGCACACATGGGTCACTACACCTGGCTGACGCTTCTTCTCGAGAAGTTCAAAGGCAACCTGAGCCGAAACGCTCACATGCTGGGCGAGTCCTTCGTCGGCAATCGTCACGGCACCTGGGAGGACTTCGAGCCCATCACCGCGAGCCTGCTCGTGGCGGTGCTGTTGATCCTCATCGGCATGCGCGTGCGCAGCCGGCTCACCAAGCTCGAAGAGGCCGTGGTGCCCGACGACCAGCTCACGCTGCGGACGTTCATGGAGGCCTTCCTCGGCTACTTCTACGACCTCTCCAAGAGCGTCATGGATGCCGACCGCGCGAAGAAGTACTTCCCGCTGATCGCCTCTTCGGCTTGCTTCGTGTTCTTCGCCAACGTGATGGCGCTGATCCCCGGCATGCCCGTCCCCACCAGCAACCTCAGCATCACCGCTGGCAGCGCGCTGGTCGTCTTCATTGCCTTCAACGCCTACGGTCTGATCACCAACGGTGGCGCCTATCTGAAGCACCTGGCGGGCCCTTCGCCCTACCTCGCTCCCTTGATGTTCCCCATCGAGGTCATCTCGCTCTGTGTGCGCCCCGTGACGCTGGCGGTCCGACTCATGGTGAACATGGCCGTCGACCACCTCGTGTTGACCACGTTCATGGCGCTCGTCGCGATCATCGTACCGATCCCCGTGATGCTGCTCGGCTGCATCGTGGTCGTCGTGCAGACCCTGGTCTTCACTCTGCTGACCACCATCTACATTGGTCTGGCTACCGAGCCGATGCATCACGATCACCACTGAACAGGTGGCCGCGACCTTGAGTCGCGAGACAGCGTGGCGCAGCGCGTGTAGCGGCTCCCCACGGCAAAGAACCCACAGCTTCGCATCCCGCGCGCGGGATCCAAGAACCAACCCACTTAACGGCCCCGGTCTTTCCCCCAAAAAACGGTGGCCACCGCGAGCAAAACACACTAAACGCTCGCGCGATCGAGACGAATAAGGAGACTCTCAAGATGTCCACCAAGAACAAGCTGGCCCTCGCCATCGCCACCGTTGCCACCTTCATCAGCTCCAGTGCGTTCGCCCAGGCGGGTGCTGCAGCCAACGAGTGGGACACCAAGGGCTGGATGGGCCTTGCCGCTGGTATCGCCATCGGCCTCGCCGTCCTCGGTGGTGCGCTCGGTCAGGGTCGCGCCGCTGCCGCCGCCCTCGAAGGCATCAGCCGCAACCCCGGCGCGGCTTCCAAGATCCAGACCCCGATGATTCTCGGTCTGGCGCTGATCGAGTCCCTGGTGCTCTTCGGCTTCCTCGTGGCGTTCTTGCTGCAGAGCAAGATCACCTTCGGCGGCTGATTCGCCTCGCGCCTCGAGCGCGGACCAAGCACCACTGCACGTCCTTCTGCTACAGAAGCGACGTGCACTGGTGTTTTGTCCTTCTGTGGCTAGGGGGGACGGGGGTGAGGCGCACCAGGTGCCGCCCTACTTCTTCCTAAGCCCTCGCAGCGTATCCATCGAGACGTGCAGCAGGTAGAGCCCCACCGCGAGCGCCATCAGGATGCCCCCCAGCCAGTGGTGCTCAGCCGCGACCAACCAGGCGCCGCTCAGCATCAGAGACGCCGCGACGACGCTGGATGAGATGCGCCGCCCGAGTCGGTCCGTGATCGCGCTGCTCTGGAGGGCCTCCGTCTTCACCACCAGCCGCCCCAGCGCCACGTCGTCCAGCAGCTCACTGAGCTGCTGGGGAACGTTGTAGGTGGCGCCGCTCAGACGCTCCACCCGACGCAGGAGCTCGTTGCCGATACGCTCCGGGGAGTAGCGCTTGCGCAGGATCTCGAGGAAGAGCGGCTTGACCTCGTTGAAGACGTCCAGCTCGGGGTCGATCTCCTTGCCGACGCCTTCGATCGTCATCAGGGCCTTGCCGACCAGCATGAAGTCGGGCGGAATCTCCAGCCCGTACTTGGTCGCGCCCTGCACCAGATCTCGGATCAGCTCGGAGATCTCGATGTCCTTCAGCTGCTTGCCCAGGTACTTCTCGGCCAGGAGCGACACTTCCGCGCGGTAGGCGTTCATGTCGACCTTCTTGGTCTTCGTGCCGATGGCGTAGAGGGCGTCTGCGATGCCCTCGTAGTCCTTACGGACGGCGGCGACCATCAGATCGACGGTCAGGTCACGCATGCGGGGCGAGAGCCGTCCGACCATACCCAGGTCGATCATGGCGAAGATGGGCCGCTCCGGCGTGCCCATCACGAACACGTTGCCGGGGTGCGGATCCGCGTGGAAGAACCCGTCTTCGAAGATCTGCTTGACTACGATATCGACCGCGACTCGCGCTAGCTTCTTGCCGTCGTAGCCTCGCTCCATTGCGTCGTAGATCTTCAGGCCGTCAAGGAACTCCAGTGTGAGGATCTGCTTGCTCGAGGCTTGCTTGTAGACCTTGGGGAACTTGACCTGCTTGTAGCCTTCGAAGTTCTCCGCGAAGCGAATGGCGTTCTCGGCCTCGGTGCTGAAGTCGAGTTCTGAGGTGATGGCCCGATCGAACTGCTGCACAAGGCCAATGGGCGAGTAGATCTTGCTCTCGGGGATGGTGCGCTCGACCAGCGCCGCGAGGCCGTGGAGGATGTCCACGTCGCTCTTCACGGTGTCGCCGATGCCTGGTCGCTGTACCTTCACCGCGACCTTCACCACGCCCTCGTCGGTCATCAGCGTGGCGCGGTGCACCTGAGCGATGGATGCGGCAGCCAGAGGCTCGGGATCGAAGCTCTCGAAGATCTCGTCGATGGGCGCACCCAGGGAGTGCTCCACCTGCCGCTTGATCTCGTCGAAAGGAACGGGAGGGACGGAATCCTGGAGCTTCTTCAGCTCCCGAACGAGATCGGCGGGCAGCACGTCGGTGCGAGTGCTGATGATCTGTCCCAGCTTGATGAACGAGGGTCCGAGATCCTCGAGCACGCGCCGAGCACGCACCGCGGAGGAGATCTCCCTGGCCTCGGCGGCTCCCTTCTGCTCTTCGGCGTCGAGCTCGGCGTCGAGCTCGGGATCCTTGGAGTCCTTGCCCTTCTTTCTTCCGAGACCCGTGCGATAGACGATCTCCCCGAAGCCGTGGCGAACCAGGACACGCGCGATGTCTCGCACCCGCGCGAGATCTCGCGCGGCGCTCAGCAGTGACACCACGGGCTATTCCAATCCGACCTGGCTGAGTCCTGCGGAGAGCTTCGAGCGCAGCGCCAGGAGGTCGAAGGAGCCTGAACCAGACGCCCCCACCGACTGCACCGCCCGCTCCGCCCGCTCTCGCGCGACGTTGCTCAGCCCCAGGCGATCACCCAGGAGTCGTAGGGCCTCCTGTTCCTTGGCGTCTACGTGGCCCTTGAGTCCAACGACCCAGCCAGCTGCGGCGTAGGTGAACAAACGGGTGAGACGATTCATGCGAATCGTTTCCACATGGTCTAGCGTGATCCGCTGCGCGATCGCTGCCTCGACGGCGCTCAGGTCGTCTTGAGCCAGGCCCAGCTGCTGTGCGGCTATGCGGAGACCTTGCGCCTCTTCAGGAGCCATCTGGCCGTCTGCCCAAACTACGGCGGCCAAGGCCACCAAGGTGTCGCGCCCGATGCTTAGGTCCATGGGGCGGTAGTGTATGTTACCTCAGCGCACCCGTACCAGCGTGCCGGGGTCGTACTGCGTGGGGAGCACGGCGCTCCAGCCCGCAGGCATGCGCGGACTCGCCCAGTGGAAGAAGCGCTCGGCCGCGCGTGGCGTCAGGTTGACGCAGCCGTGGCTCTGGCGCCGACCGAATCGTCGGTGCCAGAAGGTGCCGTGCAGGCCATAGCCCTTCTTGAAGAACATCACCCAAGGCACCTCCTCGATCGCGTAGTAGCGCCCCGCGTACTCGTTCTCGAGGTTGTCCATGTCGGTCGTGCGTAGCTTGACCCAGATGCGGTGAGTCCCTCTGGGAGTAGCGCGTTCGCTCTTTCCCGTGCCCTTCCCGGTGCTCACCAGAGCGCTGAACAGGGGTGTGGAGCCGCGATAAGCCGTCACCACCTGCTGGTCGATCTCGACGTCGATCCAGCGCTCGTCGGCCTGGGCTTCGGGCGGTGGCTCCGTCGGCGTCGGCGCGCGTACGTCGCCCTCGGAGACCCAGCCGCGCTCGGTCTTGAACCAACGGCGCTTCGACTTGCGAACCACCTCCGTGAAGCGGATGGCTTGGAACTGATCGAGGGTCGTCACGCGCTCGCCGGCGTTGGGCTTGCTTCGTACGCTCGTGGTCGAGGCGTAGACCCAGCCGCCATCCAGTCTTCCATCGTCGTACTCGATGGTCGAGAAGCCCAGAGGACGCGCCGGGTGCAGGTCGCGCATCGGGAGCCAGAGCCCTTTGGTGTTCAGTCCGTAGGCTTCCCCGATCGAGTTCTGCTGGATGCGCACCAGCGCCACCGACATCCCCGGTTCGTACTGGTTGTCCGGTGCGCCGACGTCACCCAGCGAAAGCTTGGCGTAGCCGAAGCTACCGTCAGGGCCGGCGAAGTAGTAGTCGAGGGGCAGGCCGCTGGTGGTGGGCGTTGGATTCGGATCCTCGGGGAAAGGCGCCGAGCGGGAGAGCTCCACGTTGACGTCGCACACCCACGCCAGCGGTCCCACGTTCAGCCAGGTCCCGCTGCAGCCGGGGCCGCGCTTGCTGCCGTAGAGCGGCAACAAGGCGCCGCGCATGGCCGTCCCTCTGCGAGGTGACTCGCGATCGGGGCGAGTCCACAGATACTCGCCCTGCCTCACGATGCGCACGCTGCGCGCGTCCTCGGGTAGCGGGACCGCCGATTGCCAGAGAGGCTGACTGTGAGCCGTCTCGTCCGTGGCCGCGGCCATGCTCAGGGCGCCGAGGCCGACGAGCCAGGGCGAAGCGAGGAGCAATCGCGGCCGGAGTCTCACCTGGGAAGCCTAGCGCGGCACCTTCTGGACGGCCCAGTTGAGGGCGCCAGCGCACCTCACCCCCACACTCGTGCGAGGTGTTGGCGCTGCTCGACGTGACAAAAGCAGACGGCCCACGCTGGAGAGCGCAGGCCGCTTGCAGTGTCGAGTCGAACTCAGCCGTGGAAGGTGAAGCGCATCTCGTGGTCGCAGACCTTGAAGAAGTCGCCTTCGTTGATCACCTTGCGCTGGACACGCTGGCCTTGGTGCTCGATGCCGTTCGTCGAGCCCATGTCGACCATGTAGTACTGGCCGTTGAGGAACTCGATCATGGCGTGCTGTCGCGAGACGTTCGGGTCCTTGATCGTCAGATCGCTCGACTGCTTGCCGCGACCGATGATGAAGCGCTCCTTCGTAACCGGGAAGCGCGTCCCCTCGTACTCCACGAACAGGGCGGGGGCAGGTGAGTATCCCTGCGGAGCAGCCGGCGGGGCCATGCGCTGCGCCGGAGGCGGCGGTGGTGGTGCAGCCGGGGGCGGTGGCGGCGGAGGCGCTGCCTGGGGCATCGGGGGCGGCGCGGGCGGACCGGACCGCATGGGTGCCGGAGGCGGTGGCGGTGCCGGAGGCCGGCCCGCAGGGGGGGGCGGCACGCGGCTCGGCGCTGGGGGCCCAGGGGGCGGTGGAGGCGCGGCGCCCATGGACGGCGGCGGGGGTCCCGGCGGTGGCGGCGGAGGCGCACGCCTCGACGTGGGCGCCGGAGGAGGCACGCTGCGCGAGGGCGGCGGAGGCGGCGCCTTCGAGCTGCGCGGCGGGGCGGGGGGAGCCGAAGGCGCCGGGGGCCCGGGCGGAGGCGCGGCGGCAGCGGGTTGCCCCGCGGAATAGCCTCGTTGACGCGCGTACTGCTTCATCGCGTCATTGATCAGGTAATCTACGGAGCATTCGAGCTCCTGCGCCATCTGTTCGAATCTGACCCAGAGGGCATCGCGACACTGGAAGGAGCGAGGCGTCTTCTTGTTGGGATCCGTCATGCTTGACACCTAAAGCTTCATTGCTTGGGCAGGTGGGGGGTCGAGAGCTTACTCATTCTTTGTCGTCTTCTGCCTTCTTTTTCGCCTCTTCCTGCTTCTTGCGCTCTTCTTCTTCCTTCTTCTTGTCCGCCTCGGTGCGCTTCTCCATCGAGGGCTTCACGCAGTAGCGAACGAACTCTCCGATGTTGGAGACCTCCTTGGTCTCCGTCTTGTCACCCTTGTCATCGACCGGTACCTCGCACTTCCACTCGCAGTCGTCCGCCTTGCAGCTGGGCACGCGGGTCGAGTCCTGTTCGTAGGGGGTGACCTTTCCGAGCTGATCCTTTGTTCCGTACTTGGTGTAGTACGCTAGCGCGGAGAGGCGGACCGATGGCGAGTAGCTCGAGCTCAGGTACTTGTCCGCCAGCTCATCGCCCTTCTTGTCGCCTTTGAGTTCTCCGATCCGGACCCCGTACAGCACCGGCTCGGAGATCGACATGCCCGTGTCGCTGCGCGCGAGCTTGTTCATGAACTCGTCGAGCTGGCTCTGGTCGCTCATGCGCAGCGCGAGATCCGCCGCGACCCAGCGCAGCTTCCAGTCGTCTGCCTTGAAGAGCTCGTAGAGCTTGTCGATCACCAGCTTCCGCGGCATCTCGCCGATGCGCTGCAAGGCCACCGACCGGATGGTGTTGGAGGTGTCTGGAGCCGACGCCAGCTTCATGACGACCTCGAGCTGCTCCGGGTGATCCTTGTCGAGGTGTCCTGCGAGGGCCGCCAGCGCGGTCGCGCGGCGCTTCTCGAGCTTGCCTTCTTTGTCTTCGCGTGAAGCGTACTCGAGCAGGTAGTCCACGATCGGCTGCCCGCCCACTTCCTTCATCGAGCTGAAGGTGCGCAGCAGCTCCTCTTCCTGGTAGGCCTCGAGCTGCCCTGCCAGCTGCTCCTTGGTGACCTTGGTCAGGCCCGACGCTTTGTTCGCGGCGTCGACGGCTGCTTCCTTCTGCTTCTTCCAGCGCTCGCTCTCGATCTCCTTGGCGATCTTCACCAGCGCCTTGCTGGCAGCGAGCTTCGTCTGGGCATCGCCCAGCTCGGCTACCAGGCTCGCCATGTTGCTGATGCGCTTGGCGCCCGGGACCATGAGCTTGGGCAGCTCCTTGACTCCGGCTGCGCCCAGCGTGCGCAGCACCTGCTCCATGCCGGACATCTGGGTGGTGTTGTCGAGGCGGTTGGCGAAGTCGGCCATTGCCCACTCTGCGAGCGCGCTCTTGATGTCCGCGCGCAGCTTCTCGTCCCCGATCAGGTCCTTGTCCTCGAAGGTCAGCAGCGCGTAGGCGGCGTCTTTGTACGGGTACGAGTTGTCTGGCGGAGCAGGCTGCCCTGCTTGGGCTTGAGGGGGAGGCTTGCGGATCTCCGCGACCAGCTGGGGCACGAGCTTGGAGACGATCTCCTTGCGATCGTCTGCGGGTAGGTTGCTCAGCGCCTCGAGCAGTCCTTCACAGTTCGGTTGATCGGCGCACGTGATGCCGACCCGCTTGCCAGCCCGAGGCTTCATGCGCACCAGCGTCATCGCCGCCTCGACCCGTAGCTCCAGCGGGTACTTGTCGTGGGTCAGCACGGCGACCAACTTGGTCGGCCCTTGCTTGGTCCGACCCCAGCGATGGACGTCGTCCGTGGTCGTGCGACACCCAGTGGTGATGAAGACGGAGGCGAGGGTCGCCGTGAGCATCCCAGCTGCAGCGGTTCTCCGCGCGTAAAGGCGCCATACCATTGGTTTACCTATCTTCTCCCCAACCCGTCGGTTGCCCGCCTGCTAAGCGGGAGACGCCTCGCGAGCTCTCCGTATCCGCGGGAGAACGCCGTGAGGCTGATGGTCACCAGCGACCCGCTCGGGCGAGAAGCTGGCGGGGCAAATAGTAGCCTTCGCTTTCGCTGTGACTCAAGCAGACGACCCACTGCGTCCGCTCGTCTCGCTCTTCTACCTGTCCCACGTCGGCGCAGGCTAGCAGCGAGAGCGTCGGTTCCTGCCATTTTGTGGTCTCCGGGCTGGGTGCCGTGGTTCTTTCGCGACCTGGCCAGAGCCACACCCAGCGACCCTCGCACTTATCGAAGTGCGCTTGCGTCCTCCGGCTGGGAGCGCGCCGAAAAGCCAATCAGGAGCTTTCCTGGTAGGTCAAGGTGAGTTAATGTAGGCAAAGGTAATCCTCAATGGGTGCAAGGCTTTTCACTCCCAGGCGCGCGGTCGCAGGTGCAGACGAACCGGAGCTGAGCAGCGCCAGGAAGGCCGCTGCTCCGGAGCCGCTGCGCAAGGGACGTGAAGCAGCGGCGCTGCTGCTGTTCGCGATCGCAGTGTTCCTGTGCCTCGCGCTGGCGAGCCATCGCGCGGATCCTCAGGACCCGGCGCTCCAGGGCAGTGACTGGATGGGCCCGGTCGGGGCGTTCGTCGCCAGCATCCTCGTGCGAGCGTTCGGTCTCGTCGCCTGGTTCGCGCCCATCGAGCTCGCGCTACTCAGCGCGCCGCTGTTCACGAAGCGTGCGAACCGCGCGAACGCGCTGCGCTTGGCGGGTGACCTGGTGGTGGCGATCATCCTCTCGTCATTGGTGCAGGTGGTCGCGCCAGAGCTGCTGGCGTTCGGGCGCTCACCGGCTGCTGGCAACGTCGGTCTGTTGTTCGGGGAGCTGATGCGCGCGATGTTCAGCACCCTCGGCTCGTTCCTCGTCGGGATCACCGCCGTCGGTCTCATCCTCATCGGGCGCAGTTCGTTCTCGTTCATCGAGGTCTGTCAGAGGGCGATGGCGTTCGGTCGCTGGCTCATGGTGCGTTTCCGTATGGCAGGCGACCGCCTGGGCCTCGCGTGGCGCCAGGCTCAGGAAATCCGCCGCCAGAAGAAGGCTGAGGCGGCTCAGGCGAAGACGCCGCACATCAACGACAAGCCAAGCGACGAGGCCATCATCGCCCACCTGACGGACGATGACTCCGATTGGTCACCCTTGGAGTCCACGGGGGAGCCCCCGCTGGCTCTCAGCGAGCAGCTGAAGCAAGGTTTCCAGCTGCGCGCACAGCTGGACAGCGTGCCAGAGCAGGGCCCGCGGCAGGCTTCGGAAGCCGCGGTGCTGGAGCTTGGCAAGAGCCCTCCCACGGCGAAGACGCCGACCCCGTCGCTCGCCGACGCGGTGCTGGGCGGCGCTGACGACGAGGATGTTTCCCCGAGAAAGCGAAAGAAGGAGCGGAGGAGCGACGCTCAGGCGCCGGCGGAGAAGCCAGACGAAGGGTTGCTCGAGGTTGCCGAGGAGCCCACCCCGGCGAGCCTCACCCCCAAAAAATCCAAGGCGAGCAAGGGCAAGGCCGACGAGCTCGGCCCGACCATCGTCGATACCAAGCCGCAGCAACAGACCGAGAAGGCGCGGCGCATCGCCAAGAAGAAGGCCGGGACCTACGAGCTGCCCTCCACCGACCTGCTGGCTGCGCCTCCTCCGACCATCCAGGAGGTGGACAAGGCCTCCGTCCTGGAGCTGTCGGACCGGCTCGAGAAGACGCTCAACGACTACGGCGTCACCGGAAAGGTCGAGGAGATCCATCCAGGGCCGACCGTGACCACGTACGAGGTCGCCCCCCAGGCTGGCACCAAGGTGAGCAAGGTCGCGGGGCTCAGCGACGATCTCGCGCTCGGACTGAGTCGCAAGGTGCGCATCATCGCGCCCATCCCGGGCAAGAGCCGGATCGGCTTCGAGCTGCCCAACGACGAGCGCGTCCCGGTCAACCTGCGTGAGCTGATCGAGGACAAGCGCTTCGCCAAGCTGGCGGAGAAGGCGCCGCTGCCCGTCGTCTTGGGTCGCGACATCGTCGGTGCGCCTTTCTACGCGGATTTGGCCAGCATGCCCCACGTGATCGTCGCTGGTGCCACGGGCGCCGGCAAGAGCGTCGGGCTGAACGTGATGCTGACCAGCATCCTGTATCACCGCTCGCCCGAAGAGCTGCGCATGCTGATGATCGACCCGAAGGTGGTCGAGCTGGCGCCCTTCGACGGCATCCCGCATTTGCTGCTGCCGGTGGTCACGGACATGAAGCAGGCGGCCACTGCGCTGAAGTGGGCGGTGGACGAGATGGAGCGTCGCTACCAGCTGTTCGCGAACGCAGGGACCAAGAACATCTCGACCTACAATCGCTACGTCGATCGGGTGCGTAGCGGCGAGATCCAGCTGCCCAAGGCCGAAACCGTGAGCGCGCTGGACGCCGCTGGTGCAGAGGTGCAAATCCCCGCGGCAAAGGACGGGGACGATGGTCTGCAGCTGCCGGATCGCCTGCCGTTCATCGTGATCGTGATCGACGAGTTCGCCGACCTGATGATGCAGCAGGGCAAGGACGTGGAAGCATCGGTCGCGCGCCTGGCTCAGAAGGCGCGGGCCGCCGGCATGCACGTGGTGCTCGCCACCCAGCGTCCCAGCGTCGACGTGATCACCGGAATGATCAAAGCCAACTTCCCCACGCGCATCGCCTTCCGCGTGGCGCAGAAGGTGGACAGTCGGACCATCCTCGACGAGATGGGCGCGGAGGTGCTCCTCGGCAAGGGCGACATGCTGGTCAAGATGAACGGAGCCAACGACACCCGCCGCGTGCAGTGTCCGTTCATCAGCGAGGAAGAGGTCGACGCGCTGGCTGATCACTGTCGCTCTCAGGGAGAGCCGACCTACCAGGACGAGATCCTGAAGGCCGCCGAGGAGGACGCCTCGGACGAGGACAACTCCGAGCCCACGGACGCGCGCTACGACGAAGCCGTGCGCATCGTCGCCGAGACCCAGCGTTGCTCCACCAGCTGGCTACAGCGCAAGATGACCATCGGCTATAACCGCGCGGCAAAGATCGTGGAGATGATGGAAAAGCAGGGCATCATCGGTCCACCGAATGGTGCGAAGGATCGTGAGATCCTGATATCGAATCACTGAGCGGCAGCTGCGGGCTCTGCGCCCTTGCGTCCGAGATTCACCAAGACGGCGAACAGCGCGCCGGTCGCGAACATGATCAGGCTGTAGATGGCCGGCGGAATGCCCATCTCGGCGTTCTTCAGGATCTCGCCGGTGACGAACAGCGCCGTGGTCCCGTTCTGGATCCCCACCTCGATGCCGATGGTCACCG
The DNA here is from genome assembly GCA_041389745.1 of Polyangiaceae bacterium. Taxonomy (GTDB): domain Bacteria; phylum Myxococcota_A; class Polyangia; order Polyangiales; family Polyangiaceae; genus JAHBVY01. Next base: position 20,062 of record JAWKRF010000030.1, on the reverse strand, counting down.
ACTGATCCCGGCCGAGGCGCAGGCCCTTGGAGACGAAGAAGCCCAGTACCAGCGCCGAGACGTTGAGCGTGAGGCTACTCAGCCCTGCCTGGGCGAAGAAGGTCGGGAGCTGCTCCCAGTTCTCTCGCATGATGCCTGCGATGACCAGCGCCAGGAACAGGAGCGAGAGCCACTTCACTGGCTTTTCCGAGCGGATAGCGAAGCCGGCGGCGCGGCTGCGGATGAACATGCCGACCCCCACCGGGAGCGCCGTGATCGCCAGCAGCGTGATGATGGTCTTGCCGATGGGCAACTCGATCGCCTGACCACCGGTCATGAAGTGCTCGAGGGCAGGCGCGAGCATCAGCGGGATCGTGAATGGGGTCACCAGGCTGACCACGGCGGTCAGCGTGATGGAGAGGGCGATGTCTCCCCTGGAGAGGTAGCTCAGCATGTTGGAAGTGGTCCCGCCGGGGCTCAGCGCGAGCACGAAGAGCCCGATCGCCATCGCGCCACTCAACCCGAAGAGCTTGATCACCCCCAGACCGAGCAGCGGGAGCACCAGCATCTGCAGGGTGATCCCTACGGCAACGGCCTTCGGCTTCTTCACGACGCGCGCGAAGTCGCCTGGGACCAGGGACATGCCCATGCCGAGCATGATCACGAACAGCGCGAGGGGTAATATGACCTTAACGAGTAGACTCGACTCCATGACTCTCCAGCGCTCGGCGGCGCACCCCATCCGCGGGCTGCGCGTCCCAGCCCCGGCAGCCGAGCGGCCGAATCCTAACAGCTGTTTGGTGATCGCCAGGCGGGAACCGACACCCCTGACACAGCTCACCTCGGCGAGCGGCCAGGCGCCAACAGCACGCACTGGCTGCAGCGCTCGGAAAATTCGACCTCACGTGGAAAACCGGCCTGAATCCCGCAGTCCCGCGTGAAATCTCACCAGCTGGCGGTGCCACTCGACCTACACCCTTGCCCGGACGCCGCGCGCACCACGTATGATGAGCGCCCTCTCTGCCTGGGTTCTGATGACTTCGAGGTTGCTGGCGTTCGAGATCCCCGAGCCGCGGGACGATGATGATGACGACGTCGCCTGGGCGCTCCAGACGGCGGCGGTGCAGTGGAATCGTCAGGCCCACGCCGACACCATCGTCTGGCTGCGGCGCGCTGAGGACTTCGCGAAGGCAGCTGGCGCGCTCGAGCGCGCCAAGCAGATCGATGAGGTCGCGTCGCGCATCGCCGACGACATGGCGGACCTCGCCGCGAGCGAGGAGGAGACCGACGTCATCACGTCTGCCCCCAAGCTCGAAGCCTTCGACGACGTGCGGCCTCGAGAGAGTCTCGGCGAGATCGAGGTCGACGTCGTGATCTCGGAGCCCACGGCGAGCCCCTCACCCCCTGCTCCCCCGGTCAACCTGGCGACGACTCAGCAGTCGACGTATCAGAGCGCGGAGGTCGCGGAGGCGCGCGCGCGTCCTCGGGCACCGAGCGAACGCAAGCCCGACGTGACCGTGTCCAATCGGCCTCCGCCGCCACCCCGTCGACCACCACCACCGCCGAGGACGGGAGCTCCCCCGCCGCCTCCGCGCCCGGCTGCGCCACCACCACCTCCCAGCGCGACGGGGTTGCCGCCGCTGCCTCCACCGCGCGTCGCCGCCGAGGCGGTCAGCTTGGACGCCGAGGCCATCCGAGACACGGCCGTGGAAATGGATGAGGAGCCGGAAGGCAATACCGCCCAGGTCCAGCGGGCCCTGGAGCGCATGCGCCGCGACTCCTCCGTCGATGCGCTGCTCGACTCCCCCGCCTCTTCTCGGGCGGCGCCGGTGTCTGCCTCGGAGCTGATCGAGGCCTCGGGTGTCGAATCGCTGGTCGAGTCCGCGTCGCCGGTGTCGATGTCCGAGCTGATCCCCGACTCCACGGAGAACGATCGACCGACGCCGGACTTCGGTCAGCACCACCCCTCGGAGGCGCCGGTTCAGGACTCGCCCACCCTCAGGCGAATCCGTGCGGCAACGCCTACCGACGTCATGCCCGCCGCTCGGCGACCGGACGCGGGCATCCCGGGGCCTCCGCAGGATGACCCGACGGAACAGATGCTCTCCTTCGAGCGGCCGACGGTGGTCGCGGACATACCGGGGTCGGAACCACCGCCGGTGACCCTGGAGACCGAGCCACCTCTCGCCGAGCCGACGGAGCGCAAGCTGACGGCTGCCGAGCCAGCATCGCCTTCGTCGCTGCCGCCACCCGTGGACGAACGGCCCACCGAGGTGCCCCTGAGCGGAGGCCTGGAGCCCGTGGTCGCGGGTGTATCGCTGATGGAGGTGCAGGGCCTCGAGGACCTCCCCGAGGACGCTCAGCAGGAGCTGGTGCAGAGCGCCGAGCTGGTGACTCTGGGACAAGACGAGGAGATCAGCCAGTTCGAGGTCGTCCTGGTGACCGCGGGTGAGGTGAGGGTCATGCCCGCGGTGGACGACCTGGTCGCTGCGACGGCGGGGGTCGGGCAAGTGGTGTTCACCACGGGGTCACTGGAGGAAGGCGTGGCGTTGCGGGCTACCGCGGGCGAAGCCGGAGCGACTGTTGCCGTGTGGAGAAAGGGCGCGATGGAGCGGGCCACCGCCGACTGCCCTTGGGTCGCGGACGAACTCAAGCTGGTAGCGGATCGCTTTCAGTCTCTCGCAGGGGCAGCCATGGGCCTGCTCGGAGAGCGCCTCGACGAGCAGCTGCGGAGTCAGGTGACCGATCGTCTCGCCGTCCGGCGCGTGCTGCCGGAGGAGGTCGTCGTCGAGGAGGGCAGCCCCGTGCCTGGCCTGTTCATCGTTGGCGCGGGGCGACTGGAGCAGGTGAACGGCAGCGAGGTCGAAGAGCTCCTGCCCGGCGACTTCGTGCTGCCCGCGCAGATCCTCAGCGCGGGCAAGGCTCCAGCCACGATTCGCGCCGGGGCGAGCGGTGCCGTGGTCTTGTTCGGCGAGCGCATGGTGGCTCACGAGCTACTGATGATCGTGCCGCCGCTGCTCGAGATCCTGAGCACCTGAGCGCGTCGTCTCTGGTTCGAGCGGCCGTCGCCAGGATCGGGGGGGAGGGGAGCGCCCGATCAGCGCCCGGCGGCGGCGACTCCGACGGGCTGCGCGGGTGACGCGTTGGCGCGATCGACCTCCCAGGTCAGCTCCTGGTGGCCCTGGGCGCCCGCGAAGCGCAAGCCGAACCAGCGCGCCTTGGGTGAGATCGTCGGTGAGCCGTCCGCTTTCCGTGTGGGAAAACGTAAGCGGAAGGCGCTCCGCCAGGGCGAGGTGTAGGGGAAGTACGTGCGCTCGATGGCGCCAGGGCGCTTGATCACGATGATCTCGCTGGGCGCCGTTTCGTTCCCTTGGTCATCGATCAAGCGCACGATCCAGGCGGCGTTCTCCGCCGTGAGGTCTGCCCACTTGTGCTTCTCGGCATACAGGGCGGTGTAGAACTGATGATACTCCCGGGACTCCGACAGAGAGCGCTCGAGGAGCAGCTTGCGTTGATCGACGGTGAGGCGATAGTCCGATGCGTAGCGCACGACGTAGGCCCAGCGGAAATCCCAGCTCTCGTAGGTCGCGGTGACGTTGAGCACGTTGTCGAGCTCGCTCATCACGATCAGCTCTTCATCACGCGTCCAGTCTCGGAGCACCGCCTCGTAGTCGGTAGAGACGTACTCTCGCGGACCCTCGTTGAGGTTGACCTTGGGCGTACCGCAAGCCGAGAACAGCAGTCCCGCGAGCAACCCGAGCGTGCCCACGACGAGTCCTCTGCGTTGCGCTTCCCGCCTCACGTCGGAACCATACCTCAAACTTCCTCGATCAGCTGAGCTTCCTTGGCCGCCCGCATCAGGCGATGGTTGTTGCCGTGACCCGGTTGATCAGCGGTGAGTTCTCCTCGCAAGGGCCCCCCACCGAGGTACAGGTCACCCAGCAGATCCAGCAGCTTGTGGCGTGCGAGCTCGGGGCCGCGCATCGGCGCGCCTGGAGGCGTCACGCGGCCCGTGTCATCGAGCACCATCACGCTGCGTGGATCGACCGAACGAGCGCGACCCGCCGCGAGCAGCCGTTCGTGGTCTTTGCGGAACCCGAAGGTGCGCGCCGGGGCAATGTCCGCAAGGAAGTGCGAGCGCGTGCCGTCCCAGCTCGCCCACTGCTCTCCGACGCCAGGGAAGTCCACACAGACGCTGACACGCACCTGCTGTCCGGGCCGAAAGGTGTAGCGAGTCGTCCCGAGGGTGAGTTCGCCGGGGCGCGTGATGCGGTAGCGGGGAGGGGACTCGGGTAGCTCGAGAGCCAGCAGCGCGAGGCTGAACTCCAGCGCGCCGCCGTCCAGCAACGGCACCTCGGGACCGCTCGCGCGGATCTCGAGGTCGGCGTAGATTCCGAGCCCTGCAAGCGCTGCGCACAGGTGCTCAAACAAATCTAGGCGGAAACTGTCCTCGGCTGCTCCGAGTCCGACCTGGACGCCGTGGTCGGTGCGCAGTACCTGGAGCTGGTCGAGGGGCACGCTGCGCTTGCCGATGCGCAGCCGCACCGGGCCGAGGTCGCGATCCATCGCCACGCTGCACGCCGCACCGGTGTGCAGCCCTTGGCCGTGAAAGGCGACGCGATCCATATGGTCGATGGTGCGATCGACGTTCAGCTGCCGGTCAGGCGACCCACGTCACCCACGGAGACCACCAGCAGTAACATCAGCAGCACCGCCATCCCGACGAGGTGTACGGTCGCTTCGACCTTTGCATTGGCACGACGGCGGGTGATCGCCTCATAGCCCAGGAACATCAGGCGCCCTCCGTCCAGCGCTGGGACGGGCAGCAGGTTGAACACGGCGAGCCACGTGCTGAGCACGGCCAAGAGGGTGAGGTACGAGTCGGGACCGTGCTTCACCGACTTGGTGATCTCTTCACCGATGCGGATGGGGCCGCCGAGCTCTGCCTTCTCCTTGAGCGTGATCAGGCGGCCGAGGCTCGCGAGCATCTGTCCGACGAGCTCCGCTGGCTGAACGATGGCCAGCTTGGCTGCCTTGCCGAAGGGAACCGGGTCCCGTCGCAGCGCTGGGCTGATGCCGATCAAGCCCTTGCCCTCGGTGTTCTTCGGGGTAACGAAGAGGGTGGTCTCGGCGCCGCCTCGATCGACGACCACCTCGAGCTTCTTGTCGGGGCTGCCCTGCACCTTCGTCAGCAGGTCTTCCCAGTCCGCGACCGGCTTGCCGTCGATACGCTTGATCACGTCCCCGCTCTGGAAGCCGGCGGCCTTGGCGGGCATGTCCTCGCTGACCTTCTCGACGCCCAGGGTGGCGGACTTCTGTCCGCCGACGAGGATTGCCGCGAGGAACAGAATGGAGGCGAAGAGGTAGTTCGCGAGTGGCCCGGCGACGATCGCGCTGATGCGAGCGATCAGGCTGGCGTTCGCGTAGCTCTCCTTGTCGTCTGGGTCGATCTCTTCGAGCGGGTTCATCCCGTGGATCTGGACGTAGGCCATGAACGGGATGGGCGCGACCTGGTAGATGGTGTCGCTGTTCTTCGGCTTGTGACGCCAGATGGCCGGGCCTATGCCGACGCTGAACTTGAGCACCTTCATGCCGAAGGCTCGCGCCGCCAAGAGGTGCCCTGACTCGTGCACCACCATCAGCAGTCCCAGCCCCACGATTGCAGCGACGATGCCCAGAACTTTATCCATCGATCCCCTTTTTATAGTCCGCTTGGACCAGCACCGCCACGCCCGCTCGAGCGGGGACCCGCTCGAACCGAGATTGGCCTCCATTTGGCGGCGTTTCCACTTCGTCCTGCCGCGGCCCTCGCCCTCCAAACGGGCGCGAAGCTCCACGATCCGGAGCCGCAGTGTTGGCTACGGGCGAGGGACCCATTCGGTTCAGCCTGAACGCTCAGGACTCCCCGAAGTCGACGGTCGAGCGGCGCCTACAGCAGGAACGACACACCCACCGATACACTTGGATACCCCAGGCGCAGCGTGAGCGTGAGGTTGTCCTCGAAGTGGTAGCGCCCGCCGGCGTAGCCAGCGAAGGGGTCGAGGTGGTCGTCGGCGTTGCGTCGGATGCGATAGGCGATCCCCGGCTCTCCGAACACGGACCAGTTGCGTGACACCCAGAAGTTCCATTGCATCACCACGGGCAGCACCAGCTCGCGGTAGTCGTTCGTTTCGCGGACGCAGGTCTGGTTCCCAGCGGGGCCCCTGCACACGTTCACGTCTCCATCGCCCCAGAACAACAGGTCGGCGCCAAAGCCAATCCCGACGGTGTTGTTGATGGAGGAAACGAAGCCATTGTCGACCAGCTCGAGGGTGAAGCGGGCGCCTGGGCCGAAGCCATTGCCCTCGATCGGTCCCGGCGCGTTGCCCACGCCGACGCTGAGGTGCGGTTCGGCCTCGAGGGTGTAGCGAGGGTGGGCGCCTGGGCGCTTGATGGTCGAGGTGTCGGCGAATGCGCTGGTCGCCAAGCTCAGGATCAGCATCGCGGCGGTGAACGCCAGCGAGGATGGAACGCGACCTGGGATGGCTGGCGTCACCCACCGAGCTCGATGGGCCGCGTCGACGCGTGATGTCATGCGGTGAACCTTACTCGACGCAGCCTGGCATTTCGACCGTGTCCAGCGAGCCGAGCCCCGCCCCCCGTCCGTTCGAAACGCGGCGTCGGGGCCGCTCCAGAGTCCCGCTCGAGACGCACGAAAGCAGCTGTTCGGAAGCCCTCGACCGCACTCCTCACAGCGTGTTGCTCGGCTCTCGGCGCGCTGCTAGGTTGCGCGCCCCGTCACGCCGCGGGCCTGTGCCGAGTAGCCGGCGCAGGGCGCGCTGCCAGTGACACGAGAGGAACCCATGACTGAGAATCTGCCTGCAGGCGCCGCGAACCTTCAGCTGAGTGGCGGTGCGGCCATCGTCGCACCCGTGAGTGCATTCCCCGGCGGCGTGCCGTCGAACGCGCTGGTCCTGTTGCCGCTGAACCAGCCGTCGGACGAGCTCAAGGGACACCTCGAGAAGGGGCCGTTCGCGGTGACTCCCGAACAGATGTGGGAGCTGCTCGGCTTCAACGGTCCGGCGGTGCAGGTGACGGATCAGGAAGGTCGCCCGATAGCGATCGGTCTCGAGGACCTGCTGAGCGGCCTCGAAAAGAACTGGAAAGAGAACAAAGAGGATCTCAACCGTGGCCGTATCTACGCGCAGGAGCTGGTGAAGTACGGGCGTCTGGAGCAGGCCGAGAAGGTGCTGGCGAAGGTCGTCGCTCAGGGCGGAATGGTGGGAGAGGACTGGCTGGGTCTCGGCGTGACCCAGCTGCAGCAAGAGAAATGGGACAAGGCCGAAGCCACCCTGAAGGGCGCGCAGAACCTGCTGAAGGGCAACCCGTTCCCCACGCTGCACCTCGCCAAGGTGTTCAAGGGCAAGGGTGATACCGCGGGGGAACGCGAGTTGATCGAGAAGGCGATCGAGATCGATCCCAAGTGCGTCGACGCCTGGGCCTATCTCTTCAGTCAAGCGCGTGAAAACGGCGACGAAGCAGCCGCGATCAAGGCGGTGGAAGAACTCGCCGACAAGGAGGCGAACAAGACCACCGCGGCGCCCTTCATCGCGATCCAGGGCTTCTACGCCAACGAAGAGGAGACCCGAGACAAGGCGCTCGAGTGGGCCGAGAAGGCCGTAGCGCGCAACAGCGACGACCCGCTGGCGCTGGTCTGCCTGTCAGCGCTGCACGGTCAGAAGGGCGATCTGCCCAAGGTGATCAGCCTGCTACAGCCCCACGAAGCCAAGATGGCTCGCGACGTGCGCCTCGCAAACAACTACTTCGAGGCGCTGTTCCAGAGCCGTCAGATCGACAAGGTCACCAAGCTGCTCAACGCCCTGGCCGGTTCGCCGAACCGCGAGGTCAAGCAGTTCGCCATCGAGCGCTCCCGCGCCGTGGCGCAGTACCTCCAGCAGCAGCAACGTCAGGTCGCGGCGGCGGCCAGCGGCGGACAGCAGCGCGGCTGAGTCTCGCGAACCGGCGCGTCGCCTGGCGACGCGTTTCCGTACGGCGCGGTGCCTCCTCCGGGACGCATCGCGCTTCGTCTTTTGTCCCTCCCCCCCAGATGCGGATCGGGCGCCTCGAACGACGTCAGTTGCGGCGGCTGGCGATGATCACGCTCCTGGCATCACCGGGGGGCTTCTCCTGACAGCCTCGGTGCGGGCCCCCATCCGTTACCGCGAGGATGCTCAGGACGCGGTTCGGGGACTTGCTGCCGGCGGGCAGACGCCAGCTGCCGCCGCTCTTGTCCTCGGAGAAGCCTTGCTCCCCGAGGCGACTCGTGTAGGAGGTGAGTAGCGAGCTCGGAGGCTCGGTGGAGGTGAAGGCGTCCCACGTCAGATGACCTCCCCCCTGCTCGATGACGCGTCCCGCACACAGGTGTTTGAGTGTCCTGTGCACGGGGAAGCCGTAAGAGCTCATTACCGCGTCGATGCTCGCGGTCTTCGGATCCTTGCCGCGGGCGGTGGGCGCGGGCGCCAGGGGCGGCATGTCCTTGGGGCGCACGCGGCGGACGGGAGCCTCTACGATGCCGTCGGAGTCGGGCGGTGTCGGCACGGCTTGCTCGGCGCTCGCCGGGGCCTCTGGTAGCGCGCTCAGCCCAGACGCGCTTGCTGGCGCGAACCAGGCCGATGGATCTGGTTCCGCCTCGGCGGGCTTGGGTTCGTCTTTCTGACAGCCCAGCAGACCGATCGCGAGCCAGGTTACTGAAGCGCGCCGAAGCACGTAGAGCGCGCGGGAGGGGCGAGTGCCTGAAGAATTCACGGTCCGGATCTTGGCCGCATTGGGCTCGGTCTGGCGACAATTTCGTTTGTGAAACCAGGGGATTCGATCGTCGGAAAGTACGTACTGCGGCGCCGCTTGGCACAGGGCGGAATGGGGGAGGTGTGGTCGGCGTGGCATTGCTACACGGATCGCGATTTCGCCATCAAGCTGCTGCTGCCCGAGCTCGCCGAGCACGAGGAGGCTCTGGGGCGCTTCTTTCAGGAGGCTCAAGCCACCGGGCAGCTGATGCATCCCAGCATCATCCAGGTCTACGACGTGGGGCAGCTGGAAGACGGGCGGCCATTCCTGGTCATGGAGCTCCTGGATGGCGAGAGTCTGGAGACTCGGCTCGCTCGCGAGACCGTGCTCGACAGCCTCGAGGTTTGCCTGATCTTCAGTCAGGTCGCTCAAGCGCTGAAGCTCGCGCACGAGAAGGGCATCATCCATCGCGATCTCTCGACGGCAAATGTGTTCCTGGCCAGTCAGAGCTACGGTCCACCAGTGCCGAAGATCTTGGACTTCGGAGTCAGCAAGAACCTTGGGCCGAGCTACGACGGAAAGATCCGTACCGGTAGCGGCGCGGTGCTGGGCTCTCCGGACTACATGAGCCCCGAGCAGGCAGGGGGCGCGGCGGACGTCGATCCGCGCACCGACCTCTGGGCGCTGGGCGTGCAGATGTACGAGTGCATCAGTGGCGCCTGTCCTTTCCGTGCGGCAAATTATAATGCCTTGATGATCGACATCATGACGCGGGATCATCGGCCGTTGAGCGACGCCATGCCGAGCGTGGACCCCGAGCTGTCACAGATCGTGGATCTGTGCCTCGAGAAGGACCGCGAGGACCGTATCGGCAGCGCCGCCGAGCTCGCCGAGCGCCTCGAGCGCCTGGCGCTGTGCCTCGCGGATCAGCAGGGCCTGGAGCGCCCAGGCCCCAAGCGGCGTGCGACCGATCGCCTGAGCATGACCGCGGCGCCACCCCGCGCGTCCTTCCTGCCGCCGCCGGCGTCCCGTGGTTCGATCGCGCCGCTCGCCCTGGAGATGGAGGTCGCACCTCCCCGCAGTGCGCTCGCTCGCCTCGGTCGTTCGCGAGTGCTGCTCGCTGCGGGCAGCGCGCTCAGCGGCACGCTGCTCGGGATGGCGCTCAGCGCAGGTAGTGGGGAGTCGACGGCGAGCGCATCCGAGCGCACGGAGAGTCACGAGACCCGAGTCACCGCGGCCACGGAATCCAGTCCGGGGCCCGAGGTGACGCCAGCGGAAGATGCGCCCGCGCAGGCGCCGGACCTCGTCGAGGCGATGACGCGAGGCCTCGGCCTGGACAGGAGCATCAAACCTCAGGCTCAGCCGAGCAACGAACCGAAGCGGGCGACGCCGACGCAGCACCGCCAGCGAGGGCCCCGGGTGAAGCAGAAGAAGCACTCGGGCCGCCGCGGCCGGGTCGCGCTGCGCAAGAACCCGTACTGAAGACGTAACCGCGACGCGCGATCAGCGTAGGGGGTAGGATGCATCAGGGCTGGCAGGCGCGGGCAGCGCGCGCAGGAGGACGTCGGACTGCTCTCGTCAGCAGGGGGGCGAGCAAGTGCGGCCTGGCCGCGCTGCTAGGGCTCGGCGCGCTCGGGCTGAGTACGAACGCGGCAGCGTTCGTCTCCACCGCCGTTGGCGGGCACCCCAAGGAGCTGGACGTGAACGCTCAGCTGACCCTGGAGCGGGGCAAGCTCGAGCCCAACGAGAACCAGGCGTCCTATCGCAAGGTCACCGGATGGCAGGAGTACAAGCTCGGCGTCGGCTACACCTGGGGCGATCTCGGGCCTCTCGAGTTCTTTTCCACGCGGTTAGAAGCCACCTTCTACACGACCCCGGAGGAGACCAACGACCCCAGCGAGTGGGCCGTAGGACCTGCGGGGAGCTCGACCCCGACGCAGTTCCAACCGGAGTGCACGGCCGGGGCCGAGTATCTTGGTGATGGCTTGTGTCGCTTCTACAAGGAGGACCAGGGCACCATCCTGAGCGCCACGGTCAGTGGCGCCGTGATTCACGACCCGAAGTACTCCCTGGGTCTGTTCCTGAAGTTCAGCGCGCCCCTCGGCATGAACCTGGAGAAGTTCGGCAACCCCCGCATGGACTACCTCGCCTTCGGCTGGCAGGGCGGCGTACATCTTACTCCGTGGCTGGACTACGAGAGCTCGCTCTACTTCGGTCTCGGCACGCGTCCGTTCAGCAAACAGAAGAACGGTAGCGTTGCCCTGGGGAATCTCTTTCACTTCAAGGCCAAGAGCTGGATCCTGCCCTGGAAGGCAGGCGTCAAGCTCGGTCCCTACGTCGAGGGTGACATCAACGAGCGCTTTGACGAACGCTACGATCGCGCTTACAGCCCGCAGGTCTTGCCACAACCAGGGGATACCGAAGCCCGTCAGCACGAAGACCGGATCCGCTCTGCGCGGTTCGCGCTGGCGATGCTCCCGTACTTCCTGGTGACCGAGCACCTCGCCGTGGAAGCTGGCTACATCCAGAAGTTCTTCGGCTACGACGCACCAGCGACTCAGGCGTACTTCGTCGGCTTGCGTGGTCTCGCAGATCTCGGGAACTGAGCGCCGTTTCCGGCGCGCGGCCGATCGCTCACGCGGCCCAAGCGCCCGCAAAGCCTACAAAAAGACGCGGTCTACGCCAGCTGAAGCGTGGTGGTGGCGGGACGACCTGGATCCAGTGATAACCTCGGGTCTCCCCGATGATTGCATTCGTCCTGGCGGTCGCCTCGGCACTGACGTTCTCGTTCTTGTGCTCGATGTCCGAGGCCGTGCTGCTCAGCCTGACTCACGCTCAAGTCGCGAAGTTCGGTGACAGCCGTGCGGGCCGCACCCTGCGCAAATTCAAGCAAGAGATCGACGCGCCCATCGCCGCCATCTTGGTGCTCAACACCGTTGCGCACACCATCGGCGCGGCGGTCGCCGGCGCGAGCTATGGCGAGGTCTTCGACGAGTCCACGCTGTGGATCTTCTCGCTGGTGTTCACCATCGCCGTGCTGCTGTTGACGGAGATCGTACCGAAGACCCTCGGTGTCTCTCAGGCGCAGCGCTTCGCGCCCTTCGTGGCGCTGTTCGTGAACTTCCTGACCTACGTCTTCAAGCCGGTGCTCTTCGTCACGCACTTCCTCTCGAGCCTGCTGCGTCGGGGGAATCCGGAGAAGCCGGTGACGTCGGTGGAGGAGATCCGGCTCTTGGCCATGCTCGGCCGTACCGAGGGCGCGGTCGGGGCAATGGTGGCCGGTATGATCGAGGGCGCGACCTTGCTCAAGGAGCTGACGGCCTACGATGTGATGGTTCCGCGCGGAGGTGTGAAGTACCTGAGCGGCAACAAGGACATCGAGGAAAACCTCGAGATCATCCGGCGCTCGAACCACAGCCGCTTTCCCTTCACCAAGTCGGGCAACCTGGACGAGGTCGAAGGCGTCGTGCTGGTGAAGGAGCTGATGTTTCAGCTGCGCGAGACGCCCGAGGAGCCGCGCTGGGAGAAGCACCTGCAGCCGCTGGTGGTGGTGCCCGAGTCGATGCTGCTCGATCAAATGCTGCGCAAGTTCCAGGAGGAACGGCGCCACATGGCCATCGTCGTCGACGAGTATGGTGGCACGACGGGCATCGTGACGCTGGAAGACGTGCTCGAAGAGATCGTCGGCGAGATCGAAGACGAGACCGATCGCATCGATCGCTACGTTCAGCAGCGCCCGAACGGCAACCTCGTGTGTCGCGGCATGGCGGAGACGCGCAAGGTCTTCGACCGCCTCAACATCCAGGCGGAAGATCTGGAGACCGTGACCATCGGCGGCTTCGTCGCGGAGCAACTGGGGCGCGTGCCGAAAGCCGGCGATGCCGTCGAGTTCGGCGGCTTCACCTTCAAGGTGCTGGCTGCGTCACCCAAGCGCGCCGAGCGCGTGGAGATCCGCCAGGGGCCTCGCAGCATGACGCCGCCGAGCTGACTCGGCCGACGCTACAGCGACTCGAGGACCGCCTGGAGATCGTCGGAGAGTCCGTCGCGCGCTTCCGCGAGCTCTCGTAGCAGGTCGCCGACGAGCCCGACGCGGATCAGATCCTTGCCGTTGCTGTAGGGCATCCCGTCGTTGGCAAATCGGTAGATCCCGTAACCCGCCGCTGAACTCTCGTCGACCATCAGCAGGCTCTCCGAACCGCCGCCGTCGGACCCGATGAACAGCGCGGCGTGGTCACCGAGCCCTGCCTCGGTCAACGACCCGCGCAAGTCGTCGTATGAGTCGTCCGCGAACTCCGCCGTCGTTTCGAACTTGCCGAGGTCGTCCATCCACAGGTGGGAGCCCAGAGCGAACGCGAACGCCGCGAGGGGGCCCGGTCCGAGGCCGTCCGCGATGCCCATCATCTCCTCGTTGGGCTGCGGCGCGAGTCTGGTCGCGTGGATCTTCTCCAGCAATGCCCGCAGTCCCGGTTCCAAATCGCCCTCGACGTAGGGATTCTCCATGGGCTGATCATACCGAGCAGGCTCCGGCATGCCGATGCGAGAGATCTTCGGATCCCATGCCCAAAGCGCAGGCCCGAGCGAGGCTCACGGGTTAGAGTCGGAGGGCATGGGTAAACAGCGTTGTGAGCGAGGTGGGGAGCGCGCGCTGGCCAGGTCGCGCTGGCCAAGACTGCTGCTCGCAGGGTTGCTCGGCGGCACCTGGCTCGTGGCCTGCGGCGATCACGACGCGGCGGAGTGCACGAGCTACGACTGCGACTCCATCGAAAACCTTGGCGGCAGTGGTGGCGGTGGCGGCACGGGCACTAGCGCCGGCCCCGGATATCCGTGCGACGTCTACGCCGTCGTCCAGGCCAAGTGCTTGCGTTGCCATGGGGATCCAACCGAGAACGGCGCGCCCTTCAGCCTCGCGACCTGGCAAGACACCCAGGCAGACTACCTGGGCAACCCACGCTGGCAGGCGATGCAGAACGCGGTGGAGACGGACTTCATGCCCGCCACGTTCTTCAACGACTCCAAGACGCCGCTCGATCCTCCCGTCGAGGGTCTGACCACCGCCGAGAAACAGACGCTGCTCGACTGGTTCGATGGCGGAGCCAGGAGCTCGGAGCCAGGCTGTGAGTTCTAGACGCCAACGGATCCAGGGTTGGGGGTGAGGCGCCGCGCTCCCTGAAACGGACATTGTCTGTCCCTGCTGGGGCTAGCTAACTCCCAGAAAATCCAGCATATTCCGTTGGGTCGTCGGAGGTCACCGAGAGCAACTCGCCCCGCTCTTCCGCCGCCGAATTGACATCTGAACGGTTGAACAGTATTTGTTCGGTCGTTCGCAGGACTAACAGCCAGGTAATCGCCGAGCCCCGCCCAACGCACGCGGAGTGGCTCGCCCCGATCGGGCCCGGAAGATCAGACAGGAGACGCCATGATGGACGAAAAGGAAAAAGCCAAAGCCCTCGAGCTCGCCGTTGCCAGCGTCGAGAAAGAGTTTGGTCGCGGCGCGATCATGCGCCTCAAGGACGGCGAGAAGATCGGCGCTGACGTTCCTGTCGTTCCCACCGGTTCCCTCGGCCTCGATCTGGGACTCGGCATCGGTGGCTATCCGCGCGGGCGCATCGTCGAGATCTTCGGACCGGAGTCCAGCGGCAAGACCACGCTGACGCTCCACGCCATCGCGAGCGTGCAGCGCCAAGGCGGTGTGGCGGCCTTCATCGACGCGGAGCACGCGCTGGACGTGACCTACGCTCGGCGCCTCGGGGTGAAGACCGACGAGCTGCTGATCAGCCAGCCCGACTACGGTGAGCAGGCGCTGGAGATCGGGGAGATGCTGGTGCGCTCTGGCGCCGTCGACATCATCGTCGTCGACTCGGTTGCCGCTCTGGTGCCCAAGGCAGAGATCGAAGGCGACATGGGTGACTCCCACGTCGGTCTCCAGGCGCGGCTGATGAGTCAGGCGCTGCGTAAGCTGACCGGCTCGGTTTCCCGCTCGAATACGCTGTTTTTCTTCACCAACCAGATCCGCATGAAGATCGGCGTGATGTTCGGCAGCCCGGAGACCACCACCGGCGGTAACGCGCTCAAGTTCTACTCCTCGGTGCGCCTCGACGTGCGACGCATCGGTGCCATCAAGGAAGCCAACAAGGACAAGAAGGGCGAGATGTCCGTGGTCGGCAACCGCACCCGCGTGAAGGTGGTGAAGAACAAGATGGCGCCTCCGTTCCGCGAGGTGGAGTTCGACATCATCTATGGCAACGGCGTGAGCCGCTCCGGCGAGGTGCTCGATCACGCAGTGGATGCCGGCATCGTTCAGAAGAGCGGCGCCTGGTACTCGATGGATGGCGAGCGCATCGGCCAAGGGCGCGATGCCTCGCGTCAGTACCTGGAAGAGCATCCCGCCCTGATGGAGAAGCTCGAGCAGATGGTGCTGGAGCGTGCTGGCATCCAGCGCAAGCTGAGCGGACCTGCTGCAGAGGCGCAGGCCGCGGAGCGCAAAGAGGCGCCTCCGGAGAAGGTGAACGGCGCGGCGAAGCAGGCGAAGCAGCGGCCCAGCGCACGCAACTGATCGCGCGTCAGGCCGGAGGCTGGCCCTGCCGAGTGTGTGCGGCGGCAGGGTCTGCGTTTCCACAGCCTGTGGATAACTTCTGGAGGGCTTGGGCAGAACAGCGGCCTGGCTGTCCCCCGGCTGACCCCAGCCTACTGCGCGCAAACTGGGGACAACTCGCCCCGGTTTGTCCGCGCTTTGCCTCTTCGCCACAGGCTTTTCGTTTTGATTTCAAGCGCTTGGCCCGAGTTCGAGTGGCTCCCCAAGCACGCCCTCTAGGTTGTGGAAATCATTGGGCCTCTGGGGCTGCCTTGACGACGCCCAGGGCCATCCGTACGTGCCAAGAGCGTCCCTCGAAACGTCCAAGACGTCAGGAACTCGCCAACCTCCCACGCCGATGGTCGGCGTGTCCTCACTCATGCCTCGAACCGCTTCGCTTCCCTGGCTCCTCGCCACTCCTGCTGGAGTGCGGCGCGGGCGTGCGAAGCCGCTGACTCACGCTCCGCGTCTGGCGCCTGCTGCAGTGAGGCTCCCCGACTGGCGCGCCTTGCAGCTCCCGCTCCAGTTCGCGACCCGTGTCCCGCAGATCTTCGTTCACGAAGGCGCTCGCCAGTCGCTCGAGCGACGTATCGAGAACGCGCTGGGGCAGCCCGTGCGCCTCGCGGTCACCGACAACCTTCACCGCATGGTGAGCTGCGGCAAGGAACGGGGGATCCCGCGGGTCCGCGTGCACATGATGTTCCTCGATGCGCCCGAGCGTGTGCTCGAGGCGCTGGTGCAGTTCGTTGCACACGGAGACCGTGAGTCCTCCCAGATCATCGGGGACTTCATCGAAGCCAATGGGCACCGCATTCGCCCCAAGCGTCGCATCACGGTTCCGCTTCGTTCTCGCGGGCAGCATCACGACCTGTTGCAGATCAAGCAGCGCCTGGATCTGCGCTACTTCGA
This sequence comes from Polyangiaceae bacterium, assembly GCA_041389745.1. GTDB lineage: Bacteria > Myxococcota_A > Polyangia > Polyangiales > Polyangiaceae > JAHBVY01. The sequence continues at coordinate 3,840 of JAWKRF010000030.1, read as the reverse complement.
TGGCTCGACGGACGATGTGTTGATCACCTGGGCGCGCAAGACGAAGCCCCGGGGACGCAGCCGTCGAGCGATCAAGCTGGGGACCTACAACTCACCGCAGCGCCTGATCCGCATCCACCCGGTGTTGGACAACCGCTGGGTGCCCCGGTACTTCGTCGAGTACATCGTCTTTCATGAGCTCCTGCACCATGTCGTGCCGGCGGAGCGCAGCAATGGTCGACTCATCCTGCACAGCGATGAGTTCCTGCGTCGCGAGCAGGAGTTTCGCCACTACGAGCGTGCGCTGGAGTGGGAACGCACCCACATCGATCGCTTGCTGCGTTGGCGCTGAGCCGTTGAAAGCGTCTCGCGGCGTGGAGTGACTGGCTCGAGCGACGCGTAGCCGCCGCGAGGGTTCAGTACTCCAGCGCCAGACCCAGCATCCAGGTGTTGTCGCCGACGTTCATCTTGTCGCCGCCGAAGCCGTCGAGCTTGCTCACGTACCACTCGAGGAAGAAGTACGAGTTGTTCACGCCCGAGTTCTCGTCCATCTCGATCGCGCTGCGTTCATCGAGCGAGTCCAGGAGAAACATGCCGCCGAGCGCAAACTGCCAGCCATAGGACGTGTCGCGGCCGATGGCGCCACTGTCGTCCCGCGCTGACTCGTCCCCCGATCGGCTCCACCACAAAGCGTAGCCGAGGCCGGCCTTTCCGTACGGGACCAGCGGGATGCCGTAGTCCTTCGCCAGCAAGTCGACCCGCAGCACGGCCACGAGATACATCGGCATGATCGCCAAGCTCGTTTCCTGGTCCGAGCGCTCTCCAGTGCTGGCGATGGGCGAGTCCGCAGTCGACTTGGTGTATCCCCAGCCGATGCCAGGGCCGAGGCTTCCGAAGTGCGGGATGCGCAACGCCTGCCAGTCGAACTCCAGGCCGATGAGGTAGCGGCTGTCGTCGCCAAACGTATCCGCGTAGGGCGTGGCGCTGCCTCCGAACTCATCGTCCACGTTCGGTACGTAGCGTCCGAAGCGCACTTCGAGCGCTCCGTACTGCGGCGACTCGTAGTGATAGTTCTCACGCCCGCCATAGGCTCCGAGCTCGTCTACACCCTGCGCGGCTGCGGGGCCGACCCAGGCGAAGGTGCCTGCGGCGAAGGCCGCTAGCGCCGATGGTTTGCGCAGGGTGCGCCAGAGATGCTGGGAGTCGAACACGCTGAGAGTCCTGGTTACCTTGGGGTGCGTCGTGCATCGCGCTCGCGCGCGAGTCAACTGGAGTTCTGGAGTGCGGCGTCTCGCAGTGACGGGTGAACCTTGTTTCCGTGGGGTTGGCCGTCTCACGGCATGCGGCGGCGGCGCCAGACCAGCAGGCCCATGGCGCTCAGCACCAGGCCGAGCATGCCCGGTGTGCTCGTCTGGTTGATGGCGCAGTAGCCATTGCCGCCCTTGCCTCCCGCCCGCCGATAGACCTCGAAGAAGTCATCCACGGGTTCGGGGGTCGCGCACGCCAGCTCGGACAGCGTCCCCACGTTGCCGAGATCGTCGTAGGCCGCGACGCCGACGGTGTAGGTGGTGAAGTTGGTGAGTCCGCTCACCGTGCCCGAGGTGTTGGCGGTGGTGCTGCCGCACTCGTAGCCGTCGGGAGGGGCCTTGAACGGAACCAGCGCGCTCGCGGCGCAACCGTTCTTGCCGTCACTGGCGGAGCCCGCGGTCGACGAACCAGCCGTCCCGGAGCCGCCGGCGCCCGAGCCCGCTGCGCCGCTGGTGCCAGAGCCTGCTGCGCCGCTGGTTCCTCCAGCGCCTCCCCCCGAGAGCCCTGCGGTTCCGCCCGTGGCAGGACCCATCGGTTCGAAGGATTGCGTCTGGGAAGCGGCTCTCGGGGGCTCACAGAAGAAGCGGTAGCCTGCGACGTCTGGGTCGCTCAGCGCGTCCCACGAAACCTTGAGTTGTTCCTCACCCAACCCGAGCTCGACGTTGCTCGGGCCGGCTGGACCGGCGAGATCCCAAGAGACATCCCAGGTCTGGGTGACGGCGGGCACGCTGCTCTTGTCGAGGGAAATGGTCAGCGTGACGTCGGTGGTGAGGCCATCCTCCAGGTCCGTACAGGCCGTTTCCTCGGTGCAGCCGTCGGTCGTGCTGGTCAGTGCGCAGATGGCTGACCGCTTGCGCGCGGCGACGATGATCTTGTTGAACGGGATCTCGAGCGTGAAGTTGCTCTCCTTCACCGACTGCGTCTGCACGACCTGGCACTGCTCTGCGACGTTGTAGTTCGACGAGTCGCAGGTCCCGGCGCGGACGGCCAGGGTCAACCCAGTCGTCGCGTTGCTGACGGGCAAGCTGAACTTGCCGCCTGCTCTGCAGTCGGCCCCGGAGATCGTGAGATTCAGCTTCGCTGACCCGCGCTCTGCGGTGGGCGTGCGCTTGAACTGGGCGGTGTTCACGGTCAGCGTCTGCGCCAGGCCGATGCTCGGCAGCAGCAGCACCGCAGCCAAGGCCAGCAGTCCGGCTGGAACCGGGCTGGGCAGCACGAGCCGCGGTGACTTGGTATCGAAGAGCTGCATCGCTGGGCCTTTTGAGCACAGAGCGTGCCACGGCGCAAACCTGGATCGCGCGCTGTGCGTCGTAGCTGGGAGTGAGTGTCGAGGGGTGTTTCGGGCGGGTTCTCGACCCGCTGCGTGGGATCCTGGAGCGTTGGTTGGTCAGGAGTCCGGCCAAGCGAGTCGCCCTTGCGTCAGTTCGGCGCTGGAGACGCTCGTCGCCGGGAGTCCCTGACATTCTGACACGCCGAGCGTCGGGGGCGACTCCTCGGGGGGGGAGGAACGCCGTGATCGGTGCTGAGGGGCTGCGTGGGCCAGCTCGAGGCTTTGGGGCGGCACGCTCTGGGTCCGCGCTATAAGGCGAAGATGGTGCTCGCGATCGGTCAACGCATCCTGGGCTTCACGGTCACTCGCTTGGTGAGTGGGGCGGGCGCGCCGCTGGGGATCGGGAGCCGCGAAGCGGAGAACGTGTTGCTCGTGGAGCTGCCGCAGGCACTCGCCGGCGTGCGTCTGTCCGCGCGAGCCGACGACTGGCTCCGGCGCGCCCGGCTCTCCACGCTCGGCTCTCCGAGCCTGTTGGCTCCCAGCGGCCTCGGCGAGGCCGGTGACCGGGGGATCGCTTGCTACCCCATGACGGGTGAGCCCCTGGGCGAGAGCTTCACCCCGCTTCAGCCAGTGGAGCTGCGCCGCCTGTTCTCACCGGTGGTCGAATCCCTCGCCACGCTGCACGACCAGGGCCTGCTCCACGGCGCGCTCAGGAGCGAGTTCCTGCTGCGGGAGCCTGGGCGCTTCGCGCTGGCGGGAGCGGGACTGGAGGCGCTGGCTCGGGAGTTGGGCGGGCCGAGGCTCGTCAGGGATCTGGTGCCGCTGGACGTGAGACCGCCCGAGCTGCGGGGTCAGAACCCACCAGTCTCTGCGGAGTGGGGTGATGTCTTTGCGCTGGCGGTGATCCTCGCCGAGCTCCTCGCCGGGCGCCGCGCCAGCGGCGAGACCCCGGCGACTCCGCGGGCGCTGGGGGCCGCCGTGCCCGACGCGCTCGAGCAGCACTTCCTACCTGCCGTATCCGTGCGGATATCCGAGCGGCCAAGAGATCTGCGCGCTTGGTGGGCTCGTGCGCTGGAGATCCTGGAGACCGAGGTGCCGGTCGCGGCGCCTCCACGCGCGCTGGGCGCGCCGCGCTCCGCCTCACAGGTCGATGTCGTCCCCGTACAGGCCCCCGCGCCCGTGTCGGGCGAGCCCAAGGCGCTGCCTTCAAGCGCAGCACCGGCACCCAGCGCAGCACCGGCACCCAGCGCAGCAGCGGCACCCAGCGCAGCAGCGGCACCCAG
>JAWKRF010000029.1:0-99519 GCA_041389745.1 Polyangiaceae bacterium | reverse complement strand
GTGGTCCGGCGCGAAAAATGAGCTGCCCGGGCTCGGCGTTCTGGCTATGGTCCGCCGCCGTGAAGCTCAGCCTCCTCCTTGATCGTCAGGCCGAAGGGTCCTCCCACCTCGAGGCCGCGGTGCGCGAGCGCTTCGCGCAGACGGACTCGGTGCTCGGCGACGTGACGCTCGAGCTCCTGGAGGTCGCGGACGGCAGCTTCGAGGCCCAGCGCAGCGCCCTGAGCGAGGCTACGGGGGAGCGCATCGCCTGGCTCGCTCCCGGCGCCGGAGTCGACGACTTGGTCGCGCTGCTCGAGGCCCGCGCCGGCACCCGAGACAACGAAGTGACCGCTGCGCTTCAGGAGCCACGACTCAGCGGAGGCCCGCGCGTTCGACGCCTGCTACACCGCGTCCTCTGCCGATTGGGCGGGCGTCGCTCCCCGCCAGATCCCCAGGGAACCAGCTGGGTCTTCGATCGCGCCTGGCTCCCCGCGCTACTTCAGGTGCCACAGGGCTCCGCGGTCGACGTCCCGTTGCTGTTCGGTGCGCTCAACGTGCGCTGGGAGCGGCTGTGGGGCCCCACTCGTGGTGCTGTTCCCCCCCTGCCCTTCGCTGCCGCGTTCAAGCGTGGTTGGCAGCGGTTTCTCCTGGTGGGCGGTGCACTCGAGTTCGGCCTACTCACCGCGCTCGCCTTGTACGGGCTCTCGGGCGTGCTCGCGATGCTGGGCAGCCCCAGCGGGTGGGCGACCAAGGCGATCGCTGGTCTCGTGTTGGGAGGCGTTACCGCGCTCGTGCTCGGGGTATTGCAGTTCCTGAGCCGCCGAAAGCTGGGTCGAGCGCTGCGCGCCGGCTCCGACGTGCGAGACGAGCTGATGGCACCTTCCGGCTGGTCCTGAGCGTCACTCACCGGCACCGAAGGCAGCCTCCAGCGCTGCGACGTCGGCGCCCAGACTCCGCCCGACACCGAGCGCCACTCGCATGCCATCGACCGCCGCGCTGACGATCCCTCCCGCGTAGCCAGCACCCTCTCCGCTGGGGAAGACGCCAGGCAGCCCCAGGAGCTGCAGGGTCTCCGGATCTCGCGGGACGCGCACGGGGCTACTGGTGCGCGACTCGACTCCGATCAGCTGGGCCTCTTCGCTCACATAGCCCGGCATGTCCCGACCGAAGCGCTCCAACGCCCGGCGCATGGGTGTTACGAGATCGAACCCACCGCATCGCAGCACCTCCGCGATGTCTCCAGCGGACAGCCCGGGGATGTAGCTGGTGTCGCCGACGCGACTCGAACTCCGTCCGGCGACGAAGTCACTGACGCGAGTCGCCGGCGCGACGAAGCCACCGCCCCCGGCGGCGAACGCGGCTTGCTCCAGCACGCGCTGAAAGCGCAGCCCGGCGAGCGCATTTTTCCCTGCGGCTATTTCGAGCCCCAGCGCGCGGGCCACGTCAGCGACGTCGACCTGGACCACCAGCCCGGAGTTCGCGAACGGTGAGCTACGGCGCTTCAGGCTCATGCCGTTGACGACCAGGCCTCGTGGTTCGGTGCTCGCCGGAACGATGAACCCACCGGGACACATGCAGAAAGAGAACACCCCGCGACCGTCCGCGTTGTGGACGATGCGGTACGCAGCGTTGCGGAGGCGTGGGTGATCGGCAGCCTTGCCGTACTGGATGCGATTGATCAGCGCCTGAGGGTGCTCGATGCGTACACCAACCGCGAAGGACTTCGGCTCCAGGGGGACTCCCAGCTCCGCCAGCATCTCGTAGACGCCCCCCGCGGAGTGCCCCGTGGCCAGGACCACGCGCTCGCAGCCAAGCACGTCACCCGAAGCGAGTCGCACGCCGTTCACCCGTCCCAGCGCATCGCGAGTCAGGTCCACGACCCGGGCTCCGAAGTGAAACCTCACCCCAACCTGCTCCATCCGCTCGCGCAGTCGGGTCACGACGCGGGGCAGCTGGCTCGATCCGATATGAGGTCTCGCTTCCGTGAGGATATCGGCTGGCGCGCCGTGTAGCGCCAGCAGCTCGAGCACGTCGCGTACGCTGCCACGCTTGTGGCTTCGGGTGTAGAGCTTGCCATCGCTGTAGGTGCCAGCGCCACCTTCGCCGAAGCAGTAGTTGCTGTCCTCGTCGACTCGTCCGTGGCGATTCAGCGCCTTCAGGTCGTGGCGTCGTGGCTGCACCGCCTTGCCTCGTTCAAGGATGGTCGAACCGATGCCCAGTCGCGCCAGCTGATAGGCGCAGAACAAGCCTGCCGGTCCGTCGCCAACGATCAGGACCCGCTCCGGCTCCAGGGCGCGTCGGAGCGGCGCGCCCCCGAGCGGCGCAGCCTCCCCGTCGCCGACCTCGAACAGCCAGCGGTGCCGGATACGGTGGCGCCGAGCGTCCAGAGAGCGCTTCAGCAGCCGCAGAGGCGGTAGCTCCTCGACCGCGCACCCGGCTGCGCCCGCGATGCGAGCGTGTAGGCTCTCCGCGTCATCGGGCTCGTCGAGTCCCACCTCGAGGGCGACTTGCTCCCCCGGTCGCAGGGTCAGCCGCGCGGGTGCCTCGCGCCGGCCTCCAGCGTGGCGCCCCTTCCCGTGAGATCTTGTGCGCTTGGACGCCACGGGCAGCGACTACCACAGTCCATCACGAAGGCGAGATGGTTCGCGCAGCGGTGCCGCCGATCCGAAGCCGTGACCTGATCGTATTGGATCCCGTGGCAGACCTGCCCGGTGCTCCAGCCCAGTCGTTGCGTCCAAGTCGGGATTCGCAGCGACAGGACATTTGGATGCAGCCCGGCTGGGATTTCTTGGCCCGGCACCGGGCTCGGCTCATCCACGGTGCCGCAGGCTCGTCCCCCGCCCGGTTCGCTGCGACGGGAGCATCGGAGCGGCGAGCGGTTTCCATCATCAGACAGCGCTGCTACGCTGCGCGGCGAGTGAGCCTCGTCCACACCACCTCCAGCTCGGCCCCCGACCTCGAGACGCTCGAGGATGCCCAGCTCATCCGGGCAGCGGCCAACGGGCAGCGGAGGGCGCTCGCGGCGCTCTACGACCGACATGCCCCGAGCATGCTCGCGCTCGCGCTGCGTGTCCTCGCCCAACGCCAGGAAGCCGAGGATCTGGTTCATGACGTGTTCCTGGAAGCCTGGAAGCGCGCGGCGGACTACGACGCCAACCGAGGCAGTGTCAGGGCCTGGCTGCTGCTGCGCACCCGCAGTCGTGCCCTGGATCGCAAGAAGTCGGTGCGTGTCAAACGCAGCGTGAGCCTGGAGAGCGAATCGCTTCCAGAGACCGGAAGAAGGGGCGCAGACACCGCCCCAGACCAGGCACGGCTGCGTCAGGTGCTACTGGAGCTGCCCAGCGAGCAACGTGAGGTGCTGGTGTTGGGCTACTTCGAAGGCCTCAGCTCCACCGAGATCTCCAGCCACATGGGCATCCCGATCGGCACCGTGAAGAGCCGGGTGGCAGCCGCGCTCGCCAAGCTGCGGGGCGTGCTCAAGGAGGGCGACTCCGCCGTGGTCGCGATCCCCAACCACAGAGGCAAGCCATGAAGCTGGAGCTTCCCGACTGGGCTCTCGCCGCGCTCGAGGGCGACGCCAGCGATGAAGCCGCTGTGAGCGAAGCGCTGTCGGCGCTCAGCGGTCTGATCCCTGCGGAATCCCCGAGCGCCGCGGGGCGACGACGACTGCTCGCAGAACTCGAGGGTTCACAGCGCTACGCGCCGTTCACCTCGCGACTCGGCACGCTGTTTGACCTGGACGAAACGGCGGTCGACGCGCTGCTCCCCCGCACCGTTGGCTCGGAGTGGCAGGATTTCCCCGTCCCTGGCGTGGAGCTGTTGCACCTCGAGGGCGGCCCGGCCACGAGAGGCGCGGACGTCGGCCTCGTGCGCCTCGCGCCCGGCGCCACGTTTCCGCTCCACCGCCACCTCGGCCGCGAGCAAGCGCTGATTCTCGAAGGGGGCTACACCGACTCCACCGGGCGCACCTTCGCAGCCGGGGACGTGGCAGAGATGCTCGCCGACACCGAGCACGACTTCACGGCAGGAGAAGAGGGATGCGTCTTCGCCGTGGTGGTGTTCGGAGTCGAGATCAACGGCGTGCGCATCGGCGAGCACTGAGCTCACCCCCGCCGGGCGTTGCCGCACCCGAGAGCTGCGGCTTCGCAGGATCGAACGGGTTCGGGGGTGAGGTAGCCTCGCTCGCGACGGGAGGCACGAGCATGAGGTGTGCCTCCCGGAACCAACCAATGACTTGCAGCGAGCACGCTGCAATGCGACCGGAGGTGCCGTGAAACGCCTGGAGTTCTTCTACGATTTCGTCTGTCCGTACGCATACCTCGCCAGCACTCAGGTGCGAGCGCTCGCCAAGGCCTGCAACGCGGAGCTGGTATACCGTCCGGTCCTGCTGGGAGGGATATTCAATCACCTGCGCGGCAGCTCGGCGAACGAGTACGCCCCGAACCAATTGAACGACGCGAAGGCCCGGATCAACCAGCGAGATCTCGAGCGCTACGCTCAGCTCTTCAGCGCCCCGCTGAGCAAGCCTGCCTCTCACCCCCGGCGGACCGTGCTCGCGCTACGCGCAGCGATGGCCAGCTCCGACCTTCCAGCCGCGACCCACGCGCTCTTCGACGCCTACTGGGGCCGTGGCGAAGACCTGGAAGACGCGGCGGTCGTACAGGGCGCGCTGGAGCACGCAGGACTCCCGGGCGCCGAGCTGGTCGCGAAGGCGCACGAGCAGAAGGCGCCGCTGACCGCCGCCACCCGCGAAGCATTCGAAGCCGGTATCTTCGGCGTTCCAACTTTCCGCGTGGATAATGAGTTGTTCTGGGGACAGGACCGCCTGGACTTCGTCGCGCGAGCTCTCGATCCCGCCCGCGACGGCTGGCAAGCACTCGACACGGAAGCGTCCCCCCAGGCCAGCCAGATCGAGTTCTTCTTCGACTACTCGAGCCCGTTCGCCTTCCTCGCCCACACCCAGATCGGCTGGCTAGAGCGCAGGAGCGGCGTCGAGGTGAAACCAATCCCCTTCCTGCTCGGCGCGCTGTTCAAGGCGGTCGGCACCGGGGACGTGCCCCTGTTCACGTTCCCCGAGTCCAAGCGTCTCTACGTCGCTCGGGACCTCGATCGCTTCGCCCGGCAGTACGCAGTCGATTTCCGTTTTCCCGACGTCTTCCCCCTGCGCAGCGTCGCCCCGCTGCGAGTCTGCCTCGCGGCGCAGGCTGCGCTGCCTGCGCTCGAGGCGCGGCGCCTGAGCGATGCCCTGTTCACCGCCTACTGGTCACAGAACCGCGACATCTCTCAGCCGGACGTGCTGAGCGCAGTCCTGGCGGAGCAGTCACTTCCGCCGAGCCTGCTGGAAGCGACGGCGACCGACGCCGTCAAGCAAGCGCTGCGCGACAACACGGACTACGCCGTTCAGAGTGGCCTCTGCGGAGCGCCGACTTTCAAGGTCGGCTCCGAGCTGTTCTGGGGCCAGGACCGACTGCCCATGGTCGCCCACGCTGCCCGCGTGGGCTTCCCCGCTACGGCTAGCTCGAGCCCTTGACGGCGCGGCAGCGCCTCCTCATGGTCCGAGTCCCCCGAACGAGATCCAGGGTGCCACAGCGCCCCGGACCAACCGACAACCGCGCGATCGGCGCATATCAGGCGTGCGTCCGGAGTAAACCTCCCGGAAACGCAGCTGCGAAAGAGGAGCAATGGCTGAAACACGCAAGGGCGCTACCGCGCTCAAGGGCAACCCGCTGGACCTGGTGGGTCCCGAGCTGAAGGTGGGCGACAAGGCCCCCGACGACTTCACGCTGATCGGCACCGACATGGCGCCTGTAACCGGCAAGGATCTCGCCGGGAAGGCTCGAATCCTTTGCGCCGTTCCCTCGCTGGACACCCCGGTGTGCGACGTGGAAATGAAGCGCTTCAACCAGGAAGCCGCGAACCTGGATCTCGACGTGGTCGCAGTCAGCGTGGACCTGCCGTTCGCCCAGAAGCGTTGGTGCGGCGCCACCGGCAGTGACCGGATCAAGACGCTCAGCGACTGGAAGTTCAAGACCTTTGGCCCCGCCTACGGTGTCGAGGCGCCCAGCTTCGGCTTGCTCGCGCGGGCGGTGTTCGTGATCGGCGCCGACGACGTGGTGCGCCACGTGGAGTACGTCCCCGAGATCGGCCAGGAGCCGGACTACGCCGCAGCACTCGAGGCGGCCAAGGCGCTCTGAGGCCAGGGCGTTCCGAGGCCAGGGCGTTCCGAGGCCAGGGCGCCCTGAAGCGAGCAACCGGCGGCGCGGGCCCCTGAACCCGCGCCGTGCTTCCGCGCTCCCTCACCCACACATCAGCTGCTGCGGTGTGATGATTCGTCTGCCGCGCCGAGGCGACGTATCCTGTGCTCGATGGCCAAGCCCCCCAAGACCACCGAGTTCAAGCAGCAACCTCTGCCGGATGCCCGCTTCGAGCGCTGTGATCTCGCCCGCGCACGCTTCGTGGCCTGTGGCCTTGCCCAGGTGAGCCTGACCCGCTGCATCGGCCACGGGATATCCGTGACCGACAGCGAGCTCAGCAAGCTCACGGCTGACGATCTGAACCTGGACGACGCTCGACTGAACGACGTGAGCGCGCAGCGGCTCCAGCTGACCGACGCCAACCTGAGCGGCGCACGCCTGAGCGACGTGAACCTCGATCAGCTCAAGCTCTCCGACGCTTCGCTCAAGCAGCTCGCCCTCGACGACGTCGACCTCGCCTCGTTCAAGCTCAACAACGCAGCGCTGCGTGCTAGCGAGCTCTCCGACATCGACGCGACGGGCATGCAGCTGACCGACGCCGACCTCACCGGCGTACGACTCACTGACATCAACCTGAGCCGTGCGGAACTGAAAGACATCGAGGCCCCGGGCCTGAGCCTCCAGGATGGCACCCTGAAGGCAGGGAGGCTGGACAACGTCGACCTCTCCGGCGTTAGCCTCACCAACTGCGCCGCCGTCGAAGCCCAGATCACCGAGGTCGACTTCGAGCGCGCCAAGCTGTCGAACGTCAGCCTCAAGCACGTCACCATCGAAGACGCGGACATCACTGGGCTCACGATAAACGGCGTGCGCATCGACGAACTGCTGGGTCCGCAAGCGAAGCGCTGACTCGAGCCTGAGCGCCTCACCAACCCGAGGGCCGCGCCGGGTGACGACTCAGGCAGCGCGACGGCGCAGCTCGTGTAATTTGAAGCGATCGCCGAGGGCGGCCGCGCACAGCTCCACGTGGCGGCGATGGTGGGTGAAGAACAGCACCTGAGTGCGTTCCGCCAGCGCTGCCAACGCCACCAGGGCCGCGCGTGCCCGCTCCTCATCGAAGTGCACCAAGACGTCGTCGAGCACGACGGGCAGCGCAGCCCCGGCTTCCACGTACCGCTCGATGCTGGCGATGCGCAACGCCAGGTACAGCTGGTCTCGGGCACCGTCGCTCAGGTCGTCGACTCGAACTCGGTCTTCGTCTCCTCGAGCAACGCTCGGGATCGCCTCCAGGATCGCGCGATCCTCCGCGTCGAAACCGACCGTCAGCTCACGATAGCGCCCCAGCGTCAAGGCCGGGAAGAGCTGGTTCGCTCGCGCCAGTATCGGCCCCTGATTTTCCTTACGGTAACGCTCGACCTCTCGCGCCAGGATCAGCTCTGCGAGCTTCACGCGCCGGTAGCGCTCGACCTCTCGCCGCAGCGACGCGAGCACCTCGGCCTGTTCCTCACGCCTCGTCGCGGCAGACCCGGAGGAGAGCCGCTGCAGCCCCGCGCGCTTGCGTTCGAGGTCCGCGATCGCGTCGCGGTACTCCTCCTCCAGCTCCCCGAGCTCGCTCTCCAGCTGACTCAGGCGCAGCGCGATCGCCGGAGCCGAGGTCTCACGCACGGCCGCGAGGATGGCCTCCAGCGTATCCCACGTACCCGCGGCGCCCTCGAGCAGCTCCCGCCGGCGCTCATGGATGACCTCCCGCAAGCGCCTCTGCTCACTCGCACGCCGCTCCGCGTCGATCAGCTGGCTGGCTTCGGCGACTCCCGCCAGCCGACACAGCCTCGTGACCTCGCGCTCCGCCTCCGCTTCGTCCCGACGCGCCAAGGCGAGCTCACGCTGCAATCGATCCAGGCGCTCGCTGAGCTCTCGCAGCTTCTCCGCTCTGGAGCGCTCCTCCTGATAGCGGCGCTTGAGCGCCGCGCCAGCACGCGCGACGTCCGGTTCAGCCAGATCGGGCGCGTGGCGCTGGAGCCGCTCTTCGAGCCACTCGGCCAGGCGACGCGCATCACGCTCCATGCCCGCGATGCGTCCACGAAGGCTGCCTCGCTTGTCCAGCTGACGTTCCAGTCGACTGAGATCATCCAAGCGCTCGTTCACCACACGACTCGCCGTGTCTGGGGGAAGGTGGAGCGCGCGCAACGCTCGCTCCCAGCGCGCGCTCCAGTCCGCATGCTCCCGCTCGGTCTGCTCGAGCTTCTGCAGGCGCACGGCGTGGTCCTCCTCGAGCTCCCGGGCGCGCCGCTCGTCCGCGCGCGCGTCAGCGAGATCCCGGGACAACCGCAGCGACGTCGCCTTGCCTCGCTTCAGCAGCTCGGAGAGCGAGCGCTCGCCGGGCTCTTCGCCGTAGCTGGCCAGGCACCGCCGCAGCCCGTCACGGCTCTCCAGCGCGCGCTGATCCAAGCGATCGATCTCCGCCCGCAACGTGACCAGGCGCGCTTCTGCTGCTCGCCCCTCCAGCAGTGCCTCGAAGCGCGACGCCAGCCCTGCATCGGTCGGGTCCAGGAGAGGAAATTCGAGGCTGAAGGCCCCACGCAGCTCCTCGAGGCGCTCCAGCTGCACCTGGCGGCGACCTTCGGCCCCAGCTCGCGCTTGCTCCAGCAACTCGCGACCGCGCCGCAGCTCCGCGCCCTGACTGACGCGCTCGGCGTCTCCCAGCAACCCGTCGGTGAGCGCATCGACCTGCCGCGCCGCCGACTCGAAGCCGCGCAGGCGCGCGGGCGCCGGAAGCCGACCGCTGCGCAGGTCGTCGTCTACCTGCGCCCAGGCTCGGTCGCGTCGCGCACGAGCGTCGCTGAGGTGCTCTGGCCGCAAGAGCTCGCCTGCGCCCTCGAGCGACGCCAGGCGCTGGGCGTTGCGCTCCAGATCGCTCTCGACGCGCGCGAGTTCGTCAACCAGGGATGACAGCTTGCGCTCCTCGACCCGAATTTCCTCAAGGAATCGTTCGAGTCGCTCTCGAGACGGCAGGGCAAGGTTGGAGAAGCGCTGCACGCCGAGGGCGCTGCAGCGCTCGACATGCTCCAGAGAGGCCACCCGCTCGAGCTCCCGGAGCTCCCTCGATCGGGCCTCGCCGGGCTGCTCCTCAGCCGCTCGTTCGAGCGCCTCCTCGAGCGCGGAGAGGTCCAGCGTCGGACCCTGCGCGGCGAGCCTGTCGGCCACCGCCGCCCGCCTTGCTTCCAGCTCGCTCAGGTCCTCCCGTTGCTGGCGCAGCGTGACCTCCAGGCGTGTCCGCTCCTCGATCAACTGGGTCAACTCCCCGCGCACGACCGGGCCAGGCAGCGCTGGCTCCTCCGAGTCTACGGGCAGCTCGAGGCGGATCAGCGCCTGACGGATCTCCGCCTCCACGGCCTGGAGCTCACCCCGCCTGCGCGGCAGATCGACGATCGCCTTGCGGTGGCTACCCAGCGCATCCTCGAGGTACTCGAGCTCGGCTGGTTCCAGCTCGTCCGCCAGAGCGCTTGGCTCGCCGAGCTGCCTCAGCTCTTGTCGCACGGATTCAACATCCTCCAGCCTCCGCCGTGCCTCGCGCTGACTCGAGGTGTATTGAAGGGTCCAGCGCTCGCGCTCCTCTCGAAAGCCGTCCGGGAGCCGTAGCGGCTCCCCGAGAACCTCCAGATCGCGCTGAGCGGCCGCGAGGCGCGCGGCGACATGGCCAAGGTGCTGGAGTTGCTTCAGGCGGCTCTCCTCGAGGCGCAGCTCGCCCTGGCGCCCGCGCAGGCGCTCCTCCTCTGCTCGCTGACGGTTCACCTCTTCTCGCTGGCGTTGCCAGCTCTCGGGTTCGGTGGTCGCCAGGCGCAGCTGATTCTGAGTCTCTCGATAGCGGGCGACGAGCTGATTGATCGCTCTTTTTCCCCGAGGCAAATACAATGACTCGGCCTCGGCGCGCAGCCTGGCGAGGACTTCCCTCACCCCCCCTGCTCCAATCCCCGCGGCGTAGAGGCTCTCCCCGAGCTGACCTTCTCCGCGCGCCAGCGCAGCCCCTCCCTCGCGCAGGGACACGTGGTCGAGCCCGAACAGCGCGGCGTAGATCTCCGCATCGACGCCGTGGAGCAACGCCTTCAGGCGCTCCTCTGGCAGCGGCTCTCCGGAGGCATCGAGCAGCGTCGCCTTGCGACCCTTGCGCCGTGTGAAGCGCTCGCTGCCTGCTTCGCCCTGGAGCTCGGCGCTGATGCGGAGCTCCGACCCGCTGTGCAGGTACACGTCGCGGGAGACATGCGGGATGCCGTAGAGAAAGCCCTGGATCGCCCGCAGAGTGGTGCTCTTGCCGGCTTCGTTCGGCCCGAATACCACCTGGAAATCCGGACTCGGCTCGCCAAAGTCGAGGCGCTCGGAAGTGAATGAGCCGAACTTGCTCAGGTCGAGGCGCCGAAAGCGCATCAGCGCTGCTCCGCGTCGAAGAGCAGGGGCAACAGGAGCCGCTCGACGGCGGCCAGCTCCGCTCCCGTCATCTCGGCGTCCGTCAATCCCAGGCGCTCCGGACCGTCACGCAGCTCTCTCGGCAGGCGCCGCTCGAGCTCGGCAAGCTCCTGGCAAACCTCAGCGAGTTCCTGGGGGTCGCGACGCAGGCGCTCCAGGGTCCGCGCCAGCTGCCCCACGGGGCCACCGAGTTCCCTGAGCGCCGAGAGCTCGACCTGAGGGCGGGTGGATAGCTCCAAGCGCTCGAGCCACACGCTGCCGACTTCGTTGGCCACACGCCGAAACTCCGCAAGCCAGCGCTCGGGGTCCGAGGAGAGCTCGCCATGCAGCGCCGAGCGCCCGACCACTTCGATCCGCACGGCAAGAGGCCGAGCCACCTCTTCGTACAGCTGGCTCAGCCGGTCGCCCGCGGCGACCAACAGCTCCTCCACCTCCACTACGTCCGAGGCGTCGATCTCGAGCCGTTCCCAGCGCACGACGTCGAGCGCGTGGTGTTCCACGCTGCGAACTCTGCCGCCCTCGATCTCGATACACACCGCGCCCTTGGGGCCTCGTTCCCGCATGTGACGCCCCTGGAGATTGCCTGGGTAGACGATCCAGGGCTCTCGACTCACCACCTCCTGGCTGTGGATGTGTCCCAGCGCCCAGTAGTCGTATCCGTGGTGAATCAGCGCCTGAGTGCTCGTTGGCGCGTAGTTCTCGTGACCGGGCCGATCGTCCAGGCAGGTGTGCAAGAGCCCGATATTGAGCAAGCCTGGCGCGGGGGCCGGGTATCCGGGGGTGAGATCGCGCTCCACGGCTCGCTCCGGGAAGCCTTGTCCGTGCACCGCAACCCCGAGTTCGTCGAAGAGCAGCGTCCCCGGATGCGCCGTCGGTAGTTCGCGAACGTGAGCGGGCAGACCGAGCTGCTTCGTCAGCACGCTCTGCGCGTCGTGATTCCCTCGCACCATCACGACCTGCGTTCCGCACTCGGCCAGGCGGCCAAGCTCGGTCAGGAAGAACAGCCCAGTTCCATAGTCCTTCCACTCACCATCGAACAAGTCGCCTGCGAGCAGCAGCAGGCTCGCCCGCTCTTCCAGACACCAGTCGATCAGCCTGGAAAACGCTCGCCGCGTCGCGCCTCGCAGCAAGTCCACTGGCGCGCCTTCGTAGCGCTCGAGCCCCAGCATCGGGCTGTCGAGATGAATATCCGCGGCGTGAATGATCTTCATGCGACCTTTCGATCACCTACCACGAGGCCTCGGCACCTACATGGCGAAAGCGGGATGCGGCGGTCGCAGCAGCTTGACGACTCGCCGTGCGTCGAGGACGCTTCTATGGTCCGGGCGTTCCGCGATCGTTGACTCGAACCGAGCGAGCCATCGCGGCTCCTGATCCGGAGCAGAGCTTGGCTACTTGTGGAGGGATTACATGAAGCGATTCAACGACGGGTCACGACTCTTGGCACTCTTGGCACTCGGCGCCTGCGCGTCCTTCGCGCTGCCCGCCTGCTCGGATGACGACGATGGGGGCGGCGCTTCCGGCGGAAGCGGCGGCACCGCCGGAAGCGCTGGGACCGCGGGGAATGGCGGAAGTGGTGGTGGCACCGGGGCGGTCGGCGGAAGCGGCGGCACGGGCGGGGGCGGCGATTGTTCGGCTCCTGCGGACTCCAGCAAGGCCAAGGCGTGCATCACCCTCGCCCCCCAGGAGCTGACTCCCGGCACGGACGCCGACATCGACGGCTCGGGTGTCGCGATCATCCAGATCTACGACACCGCGACGCCGGATGATCCGGCCAACCCGGCGACGCCCATCCAGCAGATCTTGATGCCGAGCGGCACCGGCGAGGTGAGCCTGGACAGCCTGACCACTCAGGAAGCCGATGGACTGCCAGAGACGGTGTACGTCCGGGCCTGGTTCCTGGACAATCCGATCGCGCAGGACCTGGTAGCCGCAGGCAAGCCCCCCTTGGTGTGGGGCGTGTTCCTGGGCGGCGCGGACCTGAGCCAGGGGCTCTCGCCCAGCACTCCGATGAAGCTGAAGAGCGTCTCGCTGACCGCGGGCGCCGGCACGAACGTCACCATCCCGATGGTCGGGTTCCGCAAGCTGGTGGTGACGATGAAGACCTCGTCAACGTTCAGCTTCCTCGGGGATGGCACCGGCCTGGGGAGCTGGGGCGCATTCACCCAGCGAGTCCCGTCCTCGTCGGCGAGGCCCTACGGCTACGGCGCCATCGCCATGTGCGCCGACTACAACAAGACCCAGGTCCTGCCGGGTCTGGTCATTGCGGAGTGCGCCGGGGGCACCTGCGAGGACATGTACGTGGCCGGCCGCGTCGATGACTTCGGTCTGTCACTCGATCCAAACGCCGGCCTCATCCTCAACGAGTTCGCGATCACGGCGGCGATCGAGATGGGCTCGCTGCTGGTGCCCACCAAGAACAAGATCGACCTCACGCCAACCAAGTACGACCTCGGCGCGATGGAGGTCGAGCTGAACTACAACTACCGCGCCGACGGGAATGCAGCGCTGCCCGAGGACAAGCTGATGTGCCCTGACACGGGCAGCGGCGGCACCGGTGGTACCGGCGGCACCGGTGGTACCGGCGGCGCAGGGGGTACCGGCGGCGCGGCCACCGGTGGCACCGGCGGTACCGGCGGCACGGGCACCGGTGGCACCACGGGCGGCACCGGCGGCTCGAACTAGTTAGTTCCGGGCGGTAACGGTCGTGCACCAGCGGGCGTGGTCGAGTGGCCACGCCCGCCGCTGTTTCGTGCTGACCACGGCAGCAGCCCGATCGACTGGCGCTAGCTCCGCATCCTTCGCACCGCGGCGGACACCGTCTTGCCCTCGACGACGGCTCCGGTCGATTTCAGCTGCTTCATCGCTACCCCGGTCGCTTGTCCGTCGTTGCCAGCCGCGCGGATCTGCTCCGCCACGGGCTGCAGCGCCTCGACGATCTGCACCTCATCCAGCGTCCGCGGCAGAAACTCCCGCAGAACCTGGTTCTCTTGTTCGAGCTTGGCGCGCTCGTCGTCGCTGACGCCGTGCCCGAGCGTCTCCTCGTTGGACTTCAGTAGCTTCCTCAGCACTGCTTGCACGTCCTCGTCGCTGGTCGCGTCCCGAGTGGTGATGTCTCCGATCGCCACCCGCAGGATCTCGCGCTCCACCTCGAGGCGCGCCTTCATCGCTTGCTTGAATCGGGCCTTGATATCGTCGATCAGCATGGCGCGGACTGTAGCAGGGTGTGGAGAGCAGGTCGCCAATCAGGCCGTGGTCCCACCCACGGCCGGTGGAAACTGGGGGCGGCGGTTTGCACCCCGGGCAGGCGCGAGTTAGAGAGCGCGCCGTGGTTCACCCCTGGCACGATCTCCCCACCCATCCCGACCCGGACAGCATGGACTTCTACGCTGTCATCGAGATCCCCAAAGGATCGAAGGTCAAGTACGAGCTCGACAAGTCCTCGGGCCTGCTGCGCGTCGACCGCGTCTTGCACAGCTCGGTCATCTATCCCGCCAACTATGGCTTCATTCCGCGCTCGTACTGCGACGACGGCGATCCCCTCGACGTCCTGGTGCTGAGCTCGGAGCCGGTGGTGCCGCTCGCCATGCTCGTCGCGCGGCCCGTTGGGCTGATGCGCATGGCGGACGAGGGCAAGGAGGACGACAAGATCATCGCCGTCCACGTCCACGATCCGGCGTTCGCCGACTATTTTTCCGTCGAGGAGTTGCCGCGACACACCGGGAGCGAACTCAAGCGCTTCTTCCAGGACTACAAGGCCCTCGAGCTGAAGAAGGTGGTGGTCGAGAACCTGGAGGGCGCCGACGCGGCGAAGAAGGTGCTCACCGCCGCGATCGAGCTCTACCGGCGTCAGGAGTCGCGACTGCGCGGCTTCGCCGGCTGAGCCATGCTGTCGTTTCCGGAGAGCTTCCTCGCCGGTGAGCGAGAGCCCAGCGAGTCGACTCTGCTGGTGCTGATTCACCCCGAGCAGCCTCCGCCGAGCGCCGACGACGTTCAGGACGCGCTCGACGAGCTCGGCTTCGAGATCGACGAGCTGCGAGAACCCGAAGAGCCGCCCGAGCAGGGATGGGCGCTCGAGTTCGTATTCGACCCAGACCTGGGCGGCGTCCAGAACGCGCTGGGAGGCTGGATGCGACTCTGGCTCGAACCAGTGGAGGACGACAGCTACTCCGACCTCGAGCAGCGCATCGATGGCGAGGACTACGAGGACGTTCGTCGCGCGCGCTGGCAGCTGGGCCTCAGCTTGAACTTCGGGGCCGAGCCGCTCGCCGCGTTTCACACCCAGCTCCGCCTGCTGCACGCACTGGTGCCCACCCCGGCGCTCGTCCTCGACGCCGACGCCTTCGCGCCGCGTCCAGCGGGTTGGCTGCGTGACCACGCCCAGAGCGAAGTACCCCCCTCTCCCACGAGCCTGTACTCGATCCATGCGGTAACGGGTGATGAGGGAGACGGCGTGTGGCTCCACACTCACGGGATGCTGCGCAGCGGCTACCCCGATCTCGATCTTCTGGATGTCCCGCACTCCGACTCCAGCCTGGGCGCCGAGCTGCTCGCGCGGGTCGCTGCGCTGTTCCTCGAGCAGTCTGCTCCGGCCGCGGGAGACCGCTTCGAGATTGGGAAGGACCTCGACCTCGTCTGGCTAACCTGGGAAGAAGCGCTGAACCACTTCCCTGACACCAGCGTCGGAGGTTCCCGGGACCGTGAGGACGACACTCACACGGGCCTTCGCGGCGTCATCGTCGCTCCAGCGTCAGACGGATACGAGTCGATTCGCCGCCATCTCCCCACGCTGCGAGACAACCCGCTGCTCTACATTTCCCACGAGGAAACACAGAGAATGGCGTTGCTCGCCTCCGAGCGGCTACCTCGCTTCCTGAGTCTGCTCACGGCCTACGCGAACGATGATGCGTGGGCGTTTCTCGTCAAGCTGGGCTACCCGGTGGCCGAGGGTCCCGAGGGGGGGAGAGAGCACCTCTGGTTCCAGGTGCACGGGCTGAAGGACGGCGGCGTGGACGCCACCCTGACCAACAAGCCGTTCGCGATCGCCTTGAACCCGGGAGATCGTGGCCTGCACTCCCTGGATCATCTCACGGACTGGACGATCGTCTGCCCCTTCGGGCGCTTCGACCCCGACTCGGTGCTCAACCTGGAGCGTCGCCTGCTGCGAGGCGCGACACTGAACTAGTGGCGACCTTCAAGCCGATCGGGTTCGCTCGCACGAGCTACCAGACCAAGGCCGAAGTGCCGCGGCAGGCCGGGCTCAGCGCGCCAGCCGAGATCGAGCTCTTGCCCGAGACTGGCTACGAGCACGCACTCGAGGATCTGGCGTCATGGAGCCACTTGTGGGTGCTCTTCCACTTCCATCAGGTGACCAACTGGAGACCGAAAGTGCTTCCGCCGCGTAGCGAGGTCCGGCGTGGGGTGTTCGCGACGCGCTCTCCCCACCGCCCAAACCCCATTGGCCTCTCGGCGGTGCGATTGATCGCGGTACGCGAGCTGTGCTTGGAGGTCGCTGGACTCGACCTCGTCGATGGTACGCCGATCCTGGATCTCAAGCCCTACGTGCCCTACAGCGATTGTATCCCCGGGGCAAATAGCGGCTGGCTGCCCGAGGCGAGCACGCCACCAGAGGAGTCGCAGCCGCTCCAGCCCTTGGCGAGCGTGACGCTGGGCTGGCAGGTTCACTTCAGCGCCCGCGCGAGCTCGCAACTCGCGCTGCTGGCCGAGCTCGGCGAGGACCTCGGGGCCAAGCTCGAGACACTGCTCGAGACCGGACCGAGCCCGCGCCCCTATCGCCGCATCCGGCTCGAGGCGGACGCGGCCGTGATCGCCTTCGGTGCCTGGCGAGCCCGCTTCATCCACGACGCCCGCGCCAGGAGTATCGAGGTGTTGAGCCTGGCCACCGGCTACCGCGAGGCGCAGCTCACTGGCGAGGCAACCGATCTGGCTATCCATCGCGCGCTGGTGCGAGCCTTCGGCTACCCGGGCCACGGTTGAGCTACTTGGCCTTGCGCTTGGAGATCACGCTCTTCACGTTCTGCAGATCCGCCTTGCCCAGCTCTCGGGACACCAGCAAGACCAGGAAGTAGATCACGACCACCACCACTGCGTAGACGAGCGTCATCAGCTTGCCCGCGTAGGGCAGATGACGGCCAGCGACTATTGCGATCGCCATCGCTGCCAGGACTCGCACCACGCTCAGCCAATCGACGACGCCCCCTGCAGCGCGCTTGACCAGGAACCCAGCCAGCAGCGTCGCGAGCAGAATCCCTGCGGAAGTGCTCGTCGCTGTCTTCCACAGCAAGTCCTCGCCGAACGCCGTGCCCGGCACCCGCGCGAAACACAGAACGGCGACGAAGACCACAGCCGCCACCGTCACCAGCATGCTCGCGAACTCATGCTTCAGGCTGTTCAGCACCGCGCTGAAGATCCCGAAGATAGCGAACACACCGAAGCCCAGCGTCAGCACCTCCATGGCATGGGATGCCATCCAGTACTCCTTCTGAAACAGCAACTTCAGCAGTCCCTCCGCCAGGCCGCTCGTCACCGAGACCATCGCACCCGCGAGGATCAAGGCGATTCGCACTCCGGTCCTCACGTAGCGCGCCATCGCCTCGCGGTCGCCGTCGCGGTACGCCGTGGCAAGCATCGGAAACAAGACGAAGGTGATGCTCAGCAAGAGCTGGTACGGCAGGAAGCAATACAGCTGAGTGGCCGCATAGGCCCCGACCAGGGGACTGGCCGCCTCTACGCCCAGACCGGCGTGCTCCGCGGCGCTCCCTGCGAAGCGGCGCAGCAGGTTGACGTCCGCCTGAAGCAGGAAGTTCAACGCGATCTGCCCGAGCCAGACCGGGAGCATGAAGGACAGATGGGACCCCGCGGAAACGCCGCCCTTTCCAGCCCGGCCGACTCCAACCATGAACAGGGACAGGCCGAGGATGATCAGCGAGCTGACCACGAACCCGCTGAGCGCGCCCTCCGCGCGCAGCGCCGTGTCCGCCACCACCTTGGCGCCGACGATCAGCCCGATCGTCCGCAACGCGGCCATCACGATGTCGAGCAGCGCCTGACGACCAAAACGGCGCTGACCGTTGAGGACACCGACCAGGGGGCTGTACAGCGCGTAGCAGAAGATCACCCCGGACAACGTCCGCAGCAGTGGGGAGATCTGGGGGGCCTTCAGCGCCGCTGCGATGAACGGGGCGGCGAAGAAGAACAGCGCCGCGAAGAACAACGCCAGCACGACGTGGATCCCAAAGACCCTTCGGATCACCTGCGGCGTGGCCTCGTCCTCGGACTGGGCGACGGCGCGACTCCCGCCCTGAATCGAGCTCGTGACGATCGGGTTGTAGAAGATGCTGGCGACGGACTGCGCATTGCGAAAGTCGCCGAAGCCTCCGGCGCCCAGCACTCGGGGCAGCACGATGTTCTGGATCAGACCCATCACCAGGAACCACACCTTCGCGAACACGATGGCCAGGCCGCCGCGGCCGCTCTGACGGGCAACGTCGTCGCTCTGCTCCGCCTTCGGCTCGAGCGCCGCCAAGGGTTCGGCGTTGGCGTTCGGGTCCGCCTGCTTTTCACTCGTCACCCGAGGCCGAGTGCACCGAACCTGGGCAGAGGTCAACGCCGACGTATCAGCGGCGACGCTTCAGGGCCTGGCTCTTGGCGTAGCGCTCCCTGCCCTCGGCGAGCAGGAAGCTGCGTTTGCAGGAGCGGCACACCAGCTTCAGTCGGTGGGCGTCCTTGGCCCGCAGCTGAACCTCATGGCAATGCGGGCACTCCAGCGGCTCGCTGGTCGCTCCACTTCCGCCGGAGAAGATCGCCATACCTCGAGAGCTTAGCGCCGAACTGTCCCGCCGGCAGCAAGCAGCTGCGTCACTCCGGGCGAGAATTCGAAGGGCTGCTCACCCCCGAGCACCGCGCTCGAGACTCGGGCTTCACCCAGACTCGACCTTCGGTGGGGCCGATGACGCCACCGCGCGAGACAACTCGGCGCTGAGCTGGGGCGTCCCGATGGGCTTCTCGAGCACGGAGAAAGCCCCCACCAAGGCCTCAGGCGCGTGCACGAATCCGCTCAGGACGATCACGGGGAGCCTGGGACTTCGGCGCCGCATCTCCGCCAGAACGCGCTCTCCAGGCATCCCGGGCATCGACAAGTCGAGCACGGCGACTGCGAATCGGTCTTGCCCCGCGGCAATGGATGCCAGCGCGTCGAGGCCGTCACTCGCCTCTTCTACGAGCCAACCACGCGCGCGCAGTCCGCGAGCCAGCGCCCGTCGGACCAGGGGTTCGTCGTCGACGAGCAGTACTCGCTCCCCGGTCGGAGTCTCCGGCGGGCTCGCGTTGGACTGTCCAACCGGGAGCAGCTCGCTACGGGGCAGCCAGATGCGAAACTCCGTGCCCTGCTCGGGCGCGGAAACGCACTCGACGTTGCCCGCCAGGTCTCGCACCATTGCGTAGACAGTTGCCAGCCCGAGCCCTGTGCCCTGGCCAGGCGGCTTGGTGGTGAAGAACGGCTCGCCGAGCTTTCGCTGCGTCTCGTCGTCCATCCCGCATCCGTTGTCGCCAACGATCAAGCGGCACCCCCGGGCCCCCTCCGAGTCCGCCGCGTGGAGCTGAATCCACAGGCGCCCGGACTCATGGTCTCGCATCGCGTCCCGGGCGTTGATGCACAGGTTGAGCACCATCTGATGCAGCTGCGCAGCGTCCTGCGCGACGGGCACCCGCGAGCTGGTCACATCGGAGACTATCTGGATGCGTCCCTGGAACAGGCCGCGACACAGCTGAGCGACGTCACGCACGACGTTGGCGAAGTCACACACCACGACCTCCCCGCTCGTCTGCTGGCGCGCGACCACCATCAGCTGCCTGACGAGGCCGCCGGCGAGACGCGCCGTCCGCAAGGTCTCCTGGAGTTCGATGCGCTGTTCGCCCGAGCTCGACTCGAGGGCGTGCTCGAGGTTCGGGATCATCGACGCCAGCGCGTTGTTGAAGTTGTGCGCGACCCCAGCGACCACGGTCGCGATGGCCTCCCTGCGTTGAGAAGCGCGCACCTGGCTCGCGAGCTGTCGCTCCTCGGTGATGTCGAGCATCACCCCCGTCCAGATCACGCCCTTGGGGTGAAGCTCCCGCACCGCGCGATTCCGGAACCAGCGCCACTCGCCGTTCGGCCCCTTCACCCGCAGCGCGACCTCCACGGCACCACCCACGCCGTCGTCAGCCGTGACCTTCTGAGCCTCCACCAGGTCGCCAGGGTGGACGCGACTGAACCACAGGTCGGGGTTCGCGACGATCTCGGCAGGCTCCAGTCCAACGAGCGCCTTGGTGTAGCCACTGAGGAACTCGAAGCGGCCCGTCCGGCCGTCCGCGCGCCGAAGGTAGCGGAACAGGATGCCAGGCACCGCCTCGAGCACACTGGAGAAGCGCGCCCGGCTCTCCTCCAGGGCTCGCGTCGCCTCGCGCTCCAGGGTGACATCCGTGAAAGTGGCCACGACGGGAAAGCGGCCCGCGCCGGGGCCCGCGTCGACGGCCTGACCCAGAGGGCGCGTGTTGATCTCGAGCCAGGCACGCTCGCCGTTTCCGCGTACGACCCCGAGGAGTCGGCGATGACAGCTCTCTCCGGTCACGGCGGTGATCTCCGACGGGATGGACGCGGTGGGGAGATCTCGCCCTTCGGTATCAGTCAACCGCCAACGCGAGTCGATCGCCTCCCGCCCGAGCAACTGGCCGTGGCTCAATCCCAGTACGCGCGCCGCGGCATTATTTGCCGCGCGGATTTGCCCGGATGGCTCGTGGATCACCACGCCCTCGGCCATCGCCTCGACGACGGACTGATACAGCTCCTCGCTGATCTTGAGCTCTGCCTGGGCGCGCGCGGCGAGATCCTGGGCAGCGTCCAGGCGTGACTCGAACTCATTGAGTTCGAAGGAGCGCTGCTGCACCAGAGCGCTCAGCTTGGCGTGCACGTCGTGCTGAAGCGGCTCATCGCTGATCAACTGGAAGTGAATCAGGAAGCGCGCCTGGGTCTGCAGCGTGGCCTCCACCAGCGACAGCCCGAGCAAGGTCCAGCGCAGCGGCCGGCCGTGGATGCGGAACCCGATCAGCTGATCCCGGACCGCGACGCCGGTTCGTTCGACCCGGTCGCTGGGGCGGTCGCCCAGCGTGAGCGGCGCTCCGTCAGGCAAGACCAGCTCCCAGATCTCCGCAAGGTTTCGCCCGACGACCTCGGCCTCTGTGACCTCGAGCAACTCGGCGGCCCGACGGTTCACGCACACGACGCGGCGCTCGGCGTCGAGCAACATGACGCCCACGCTCAGCGAGTCGAGGATCGCGAGCTCGAGTGGCTTTGCTGAGACCTCGGGTTTGGCTGTCATCTCCCCCGCCAGTGGACCTTTCGTGCGCGGAGCCCCACGAGGACCCCTCCAAGCTCCTGCCTTATCACGTCCAGCGCTTGGATCGTGCGCCCGGATCCCTCAAAGTCAGCCGCACGTCCTTTCGCCATCAGCGCGGGTCGGGTTCGCGGCGAATGACCGATCAGGGTTCTCGCCGGGTGGCAGGATCCGAGGCGACCCGAGCGGCAATGGCGTCGACCACTGCTCGGATCCGCACGGGTACACGCGTGCTCGCAAACAGCGCCAGGATGGGCGCTCCAGGCAGGGCGAGCTCCGGCCATAGCTGTAATAGCTTTCCAGACTCCAGTTCCTCACTCACCATCCACCTGGGGAGGACGCTGAGCCCCAGATCCGCCCGAACCGCCTCCGAAACGGCCTGAATGTCGTCACAGAGAAAGCGCGGGACGATGACGGGCAACTGCGAAAAGGCCGAGGTTCCCCTCGCCGCGTCCATAGCGGCCAAGGTCGTGCGCGCGAGGACCCAAGCGTGCGCGGCGAGGTCCCCCATCTGGGTCGGAGTGCCCGCCCGGCGCAGGTAGCGCTCGGAGGCCACGACGACCTGCCGCGCTTCGCCAATTCTTCGCTGCTTGAAGCTTGACGGCGCCCCAGAAGCTATCCGCACGGCAACATCTATGGCTTCACCGATCAGGTCGACGCTGGCGTCGTTCAGTAGCAACTGGACCTGGAGCCCGGCGTGCTCGCGCATCAGATCCAGCAGCGCCGGAACGACGAAGCGCTGCCCAAACGCGCCGGGAGCCGCGACCCTCACGCTCCCCGCGACGGCACTAACGCCGCTGCGCAGATCCGCTTCTGCTTCCGTGAGGTGACGGAGGGCGGGGCGCACGCGCTCATAGAACGCCCGCCCCGCGTCCGTCAGAGCGACCTTGCGGGTGGTGCGGGTGAGCAGCTGCGCCTGCAGATCTCGCTCGAGCTGCGCGACGCGGCGGCTGACGTTGGGCTGAGAGACCCCCTCTTCGCGGGCGACCGCCGAGAAGCTCCCCCGCTCCACCACCCGACAGAACAGACGCAGCGCGAGCAAATCATTCATACGCATTCCATATAGGTCATAGCCAGATAGCGCACATTACATACCAAGGTCGCATGAGTTACGCCTAGGCCATGACGAATTCAAACCCAGCCGGCTCCCGCCCCCTGACCAGGCGAGACTTCAACGCCCTCGGGCTGAGCAGCCTCGGTGTGGTGCTCGGCGCTGGTCTGGCGGCTTGCGGCGCCTATCCAGCGGAGACCGGCGATGCCTACTCGCCCTGGGTATTTCCCCGAGCCGGCGAGTCTCTGGAGGAGGGCCTGATCCACGCGGCGCTGCTCGCCTCGAGCCCCCACAACACCCAGCCCTGGACGTTCGCCTACGGGCCGAAGCGCGTCTCCTTCTTCGTCGACGATAGCCGAAGCCTCGGCGCCATGGACTCCCTGGCCCGCGAACGGCACATCGGACTGGGCTGCGCCGTTGAGAACCTCGTAGTCGCCGCTGCCGCGCGAGGCTTCGCCGCTCGCGTCGACTGGCTCCCGGACAGCGCGACGCCGAGCTGGGTCGCCGACGTCACGCTCACTGAGTCCGCGTCCGCATCGACGTCCGACGCGCTGTACGGCGCGATCTCCAGGCGGCACACGAACCGTGGCGCCTACCTCGATGCTCGGCCGCCCGCCGCCCTCGAGCAGGCGTTGCGTGATCAGCTCGAGGACGCGAGCGTCGAGCTACACTTCCTCAGCGGAGCCCGGGCGCGAGACTTCCGCGCGGGAACAATCGACGCCACGGCAGCGATCGTCGACGACGCTGGCATGCTCGACGCGGGACACGCCTGGTGGCGTCAGACGAAGCGCGAGATCGAAGAGCAACGCGATGGCCTGACGCTCGACGCCTCGGGGCTCGGCGCCCTCACGCGCTTCCTTGGCAAGAGCACTGGGCGCCCCAGCGCGCGAACCGCCGGAGAATACTGGCTGGAAGGCACCCGCGGCGACCAAACCACGGGCTTCGCCTTCTGCATGCTGAGCACGGCGGACCGGAGTTCTCGAGCCGAACAGCTCTTGGTGGGGCGGGCCTACCAGCGCCTGCACCTCTGGGCGACCTCCCAGAACCTCGCGTTCCAGCCACTGAATCAGATGGCTGAGCGTCAGGACAGGGAGGAGACGCTGGGGCTAGCCAGCGACTTCGGGGACCGCCTGGCGAAGCTCAGCGGTCAGTCGCGCTCTGGCGCTCAGATGCTGTTTCGGGTCGGGGTGCCCTGGGACAGGGCGTTGAAGAGTCCGCGGCGTCCACTGGCCTGGGTCGTGACATGACTCGCGCCGCGACCCACGCCTCACTCCAACGCCTCGCCACCGCTGTCTCCTGCGTCGCCGCGTGTCTGCTCACGTTGCCCTCCGCCGCTGCTCCCCCCCAAACCCGCGAGGCGAGCTGGGCACCGAGCATGGGCGTGGAGCTCGGTTACTCTCCGGAACGGCTCGAAGTGCGTTTCCCTGAAGAAACCTATCAGGAGGACCGACGGCTCTGGAACAGTCGCCTCGCCTTGGGAGTCGACGGACGCTTCGCTGGGCGGTTGGCAACGCTGGGCGTGCGCAGCGTGAGCGAGGTCGGCTATGGATTCGTGCATCACACCGGCCACGGGCTGCTTCAGCTCACACAGACGGCGCTGCTCGAGTACGCCTTCGGCGGCGACTTCGCGCTGCCCTTCGGCCTCGCGTTGCAGGGCGGCCTGGACACGAGTTCGAGCGCGCGCAGCAGCCTCGGGGTCGGTGTACCACTGGGCATTCGCTTCCGTGGAGTGGAGCTCTGGTATCGCCCTGGCTTCGTCGTGCCGTTGGGTAGCGAAGACGAGCCCGTGTTCGGCGGCGAGCGCCAGCTCTCCGCGCGCCCGGGTCTGAACTGGCTGGACTTCGGCCTGCGCCTACGCCTTGGGTTCCTGGCATTCTAGCTGCACACCTGCGCTCTCCAGAGGCCAGCGTGCTGATCCGCGCGGAGCGAGAGCCGTCCTCATGTGGGCAGCTTCGAGGGCCGTGCTAGAGGGCGGGAATGCACTCACCGGGAGACTCGCCGCACTCGACCCACGGGATCCTGACCCCACAGCAGGGTCTCGAGCGCTTCCACTTGCTGCGCTTCGAGGTCGACTCACGCCTGGCCGACCACGTGTCTGGGCTGTGGAGCGTGAGCTGGGATCTGGGTGATCAGGGCTACGAGCAGGAGATACTGCCATTTCCTCGTGTAAATATTGGCTTCGAGCGCGGCGAGGCGCGCGTGGTGGGCCCCAGCGCGGAGCGCTTCGTGGCGCGCCTGAGCGGCTCGGGTTCGGTGCTCGGGGTGCGCTTCGAACCGGCGGGCTTCGCGGCCTTCAGCGATCGCCCGATGAGCGCATGGGTCGGCGCGCAGGTCGCGGTGACAGACGTCTTCGGCGCCGAGGGTGAGGCTCTGTTCCAGGAACTTGGCGGACTCTGCGGTGAATTCCTGGAGCCCCGCGTCCCCGCTGCGCGCCTCGAACAGGCTCGCCGTTCGGTCGAGGGCTTCCTGGTCGAACGCCTGCAGCGACACGAGGTCGAGACACCGCGCCTGGTCAACGCTCTCGTCGAGCGCGCACAGCGCGATCGCCGGCTCCTGCGCGCCGAACAGCTGGCAGAGGTTGCCAACTGCTCGCTGCGCTCCCTCCAGCGCCTGTTCGAGCGCTTCGTGGGCGTTGGCCCCAAGTGGGTGCTGTGCCGCGCGCGCGCTCAGGAGGCCGCCGAGCGCATTTCCTCGGGGGAAGAAGTGGACTGGGTGAAGCTGGCGCTGGATCTCGGCTATCACGATCAGGCGCACTTCATCCGCGACTTCAAGGCACAGATCGGCTTCACTCCGACGGCCTACGCGGCTCGCTGTCGAGCGCGCTAGGGGCGCCCCAGGGCTGCATCTCCCGCAACTCGGCGACGGCGAGCGCGCCGCGTTCCAGCTCTCCGCTCGCGGCGTCGCAGATCCGGTACTCCAGGGCACCCCCACCGAGCGGCTGCGACTCGACGAAGATGCAGCGGAGCTCACCAGGCTCGAACGCGCACTGGCTCTGCAGGGCCCGCAGCAAACCCTCATTGTGGAGGTGTCCATCCCCGAAGTTCCAACCCAGCGCCATGCCCGCAACCAGCTCACCGTCCAGATACTCGTAGTCGCGGAGGTCCGGGACCGCCTTGGGGATCAACGAGGGCAGCGCGCGCCCGTGGAGGTGCATCAGACGAAACGCCATCACCTTGCCCACCAGCCCAATCGAAGTAGCGCGGTCATAGAATCGATCCAGCTGGTCATAGATCCATGGGGAAACTTTCGTCAGACGATCGAGCTTGCGATGGCTCTCACCGCGAAACAGCCAGATGCTGTAAGCCCAGTTGCCTGCGTAGTAGCGCATCGCGAGCAGAAACGAGATCGCCTTGGGAGCCAGGTTTCCGAGTAGGGGCAGGCCAATCAGCAACAGCCCGAGCACCAGCGCGAGGGGCAACGAGCCCAGATCCCAGACGCGCACGTCGGGGTGCGCCCAGAACAGCGCGAAGCCACCGTAGACGACCATGAAGTTCCACTCGATGGGCACACCCATGGGTACGTTGCTGGTGATGTAGCCATGCAGCATCAGCATCAGCGCCATACCGAGGAGCAGGTACGGCCCCTCCGGAGCCAGCAGCAGCACCATCGGCACGCCAAGTTCGAGCAGCGTCCCCGCATGGCCCATCAGTGTCGCGAGGGGCGAAGGCCGCAGATCGTCGGGGTAGCTGCGATACATCAGCCTACGAAAGGCGGGCAAACGCGTGAACGGGCTGTTGCTGTTCATCACGCAAACGACCGTTGGGAAATGGTGGTTGAGCTTGGAGACCCCCGCCCAGAACCACAACGCGAGCTGCACCGCCTTGGCCCCCGCGATCCAGTTCGGTGCGAACAGGAAGCACAGCAAGGTCGGCCAGTAGTGCTCCGAGCGCAAGGCCAGGAAGATCGTGCGGTCGCAGATCCCTATCAGCGGCACCAGCACGACCAGCGGCCAGAGATGGCTCGCGTCCAGCTGGGGAGCCACCAGCGCGCGCACGGCGGCGATGATCAGCGCCGCATATATCAGGACATCGAGCAGCGTGCGACGCACTCCCCCGACGAGCGCTGCCCCAGGGAACAGGGGAAGCTTCGTGGTGCCTGGCCGGAGGAAATACAGCGCCCCGCCGAGAGGCGGGAAGTAGCGCCCAGTCAGCGGACCGCTCCCACAGCCGAGACCGAGCCCCTCGAACAGCAGGCTCCAGACGATCGCCTTCTGAAATGCCAATGGGAGAAGCCACCACGAGGCGATCGACGAGAGCCCACCGAGCTCCGGCGAGGTGCTGCAGAACAACGCCCAGCCCAGCACGTAGAGCGCGACCTTCACGGCGTAGACGAGGTAAACCGCGAGCGGCGTACCGTAGCCCTGGAGCGCCCACGCCTGACACACCATGCGTCCACGGCGTTCGAAGGGCTCGCGCACCCACTCGAGCGGTTCATACGGTGTCGGCTCGGGCCTGAGGAAGCTCACGTCAGCGTTCGCAGTGGAAGTCGGCGGGGGAGAAACGTCGAGCGCGAAGCGCGTACTCCGCAGCGAAGCCGGGCCACAGCGACGTGTTCTTGCCGGATCGGGTGAGGTACCAGCTGTGACATCCGCTCGTCCAGTTGGTGTAGCGCATGCGCCGCTGCACCCCCCGATTGAACCGAGCTTGAACCTCGGGGCGCACGTCCATGCACTTGAGCCCTTCCGCGCGCAGGTGCCGCAACATGGCGATCACACGCTCGATCTCCGCTTCGGTGTACACCAGCACCGAGGTGTGACCCGGGCCGGTGTTGGGTCCCATGAGCATCGCAAGGTTCGGGAAGCCCGCGATGGAGACGCCGAAGAAGGCTTCTGCCCCTGCGGCCCACTCGCGATGTAGCGAACGCCCCTGGGCTCCCACCACCGGGAAGGGGGGCGAATCCACGGGCACGTCGAAACCCGTGGCGGCGATGATCACGTCCAGCTCCCGCTCGAGTTCCCGCCCACGCACGTCTCGCGTCACGATTCCCCGGGGATATATGCGCGCGATCGGCTCGGTGACCAGCGAGACATGAGCTCGGCACAACGCTGGATAGTAGTCGTCGCTGAGCAGCATCCGCTTGCAGCCGAGTCGGTAATCTGGAGTCAGCTTCTCCCGCAACACGAGATCTGGCACTTGGCGCGCCAGGTGCTCGTGGCACACTCGCTCGAGCACGCCGGTCAACGGCGTGCGCCACACCATGCCGAGACTCATCAACTCGGTGACCGTGAAGATCGTGCTGCGCAGCCAGCGGCGCGCTCGGGGATGCTCGGTGAAGAAGCGCCGTTCGGCCTCACTGAACTCGCGATCGTTGCGCGGGAAGATCCAGGGCGGCGTGCGTTGAAACACGCTCAGCTCTCCCACCCGCTCGGCGATGGCCGGCACGACCTGGATGGCGCTCGCGCCCGTACCGATCACGCCGACCCGCTTCCCCGCGAGATCGAGATCATGAGCCCACTCTGCGGTATGGAACAGCTTGCCCTGAAACCCGGCTGTACCTTCGATCGGGAGGGGCGCCGGGTTGCTCAGACCGCCGCAGGCCACCACGACGAGCCTCGCGCGCAGCTGCTCTTCTCTGGCCGGCCCTTCCGCGCGGATCGTCCAGGTCCCCGTCTCCTCCTGGTACTCGAGCCCACTCACGCGCGTCTCGACCCGAGTGCGCGCCCGCAACCCGTGCCGGTCCACGACTTCGAGCACGTAGCGCTGGATCTCGGGCGCCGTGGCGAAGGCCCTCGACCAGTCAGGTTTGGGTTCGAAGGACAGCGAGTACAGGTGCGCTGGAACGTCGCAGGCGGCGCCAGGGTACTGATTGTCCCGCCACGTACCTCCCAGCTCCTTGGCCCGTTCGAGCAACACGAAGTCGTCGAAGCCCGCCTGGAGCAGCCGGATCGCCATGGCGATCCCCGAGAAGCCTCCCCCGACGATCACGACCTCGTGCAGCTCGTCGCCCCCAGTCATCGGCCCGCAGACTAGCGCCGAAGCCAGGAGGCGCACAGAGCGAACAGGCGGCTGGAATGGGACC
Source organism: Polyangiaceae bacterium (assembly GCA_041389745.1). GTDB lineage: Bacteria > Myxococcota_A > Polyangia > Polyangiales > Polyangiaceae > JAHBVY01. The sequence goes on along the minus strand of JAWKRF010000029.1, from coordinate 71,425 downwards.
ACGGCAGGTGCGTTGACCAGCCGCACCGCCTGACGTACGCAGACGTCGAGGTCTCCCCTGGCGAAGCCCGAGCATCACCGAACCCATCGCATCGGCTGGCTGCGCGCCGCCGTGCTTGGCGCGAACGATGGCATCGTGTCCACCGCCAGCCTGATCGTGGGCATCGCCGCGGCTGAGGCGAGCAAGAGCACCGTGTTGCTCGGCGCCTTCGCGGGCTTGGTGGCTGGCGCCATGAGCATGGCCGCGGGAGAGTACGTTTCCGTGAGTTCTCAGGCGGACACCGAGGAAGCCGACCTGAAGCTCGAGCGCGATGCCCTGGAGGAGAACCCGGAGTACGAGCTGGCTGAACTCACGAAGATCTACATGGACCGGGGCTGCACCCGGGAGCTCGCGGGCCAGGTCGCCCGCCAGTTGATGCAGCACGACGCCCTCGGCGCTCACGCTAGGGACGAGCTGGGCTTCACGGAGACTCACAGCGCGCGGCCGATCCAGGCCGCGCTGGCGTCCGGAGCGGCGTTCTCCGTCGGCGCCGCCCTGCCTACCCTGCTCGTTCTGCTCTTTCCACAAGGTTATGTCGCCGTCGGAGTCGGCGCCACCTCGCTACCTCTGCTCAGCGTGCTCGGCTGGCTCTCGGCCCGCGCTGGCGGCGCCGCACCGCTGCGACCGATGCTCCGCATCACGTTCTGGGGTGCCGCAGCGATGCTGCTCACGGCTGGCGTGGGACGACTATTCGGCGTCTCTGGCCTCTGAGTCCTCGGTCCTCGATCGCGCACGAGCTGCGCCGCGGCACCTGTCTGGCAGAAACCGCTGCGGCAGCGGGCTATTCCCTCAAGGTCCAGGGTACGGGCTCCGTTGATGAGGTCGACAGGCATCACTCAAGGAGAACCGCCAATGGCTTTCGTCGACTGGGAACCTCAGACCTACACCGTGGGTAGCAACCAGATGGATCATCAACACGAGAAGTTGTTCGAGATCATCAACCGCTACGCAGCCGCCATGGATCGAAAGGCCCCCCGCGGCGACCTTGCGAAGATCTTCGACGAAGTCGTCAGCTTCGCCGCCTACCACTTCAAGGATGAAGAGGCGATGATGGCGAAGGTCAACTATCCCGACCTGCCGCGGCACAAGTTGATCCACGAGGCGCTCGTCAAACAGGTCTCCGACCTCAAACAGGAGCTGACCCGTGGCGACGCGGGTATCGAGTCTAAGATCAAGTTCTTCCTCAAGAGCTGGCTGACCGCGCACATCAAGGGCATCGACACCAAGTACACCCCCTTCGTCCACTAGTTCCTCACGGTAACTCGCAGTCCGTCTGGCGTCAGGAGGCCTCACCCGAGGCGAGGCGCCCCGAGGCTGCTCCCCCCTCACCGAGCGTTTTCGCGGCGCCTGAGTCGGCACGTTCGATGCATCCGCGATCGGCATGCAGACCACACACGACACCAAGAACGAGTTGTCCGACGCTCTGCGCCGGGAATACGAGAACCTCCAACAGCTCCGCGACCGGGTCGCGCTCAAGGCGCATCTGGGTAGCAAGGATGCCAAGGACGCCTGGAACGACGTCGAGCGCCGCCTGGAACGACTTGCCGGCGATCTCAACGGCAAGGGCAGCGATCTCAAGCACGAGCTGCTCGAGACCATGCGCTCCATCGAGCGCGACCTGATGAAATTCGTCGAAACCGCGGGCTGATCCAGCTCGCCCAATCCTGGTCGAAGTCGTCGAGACCACGGGCTGATTCACGGACCCGCAGCGGCGGCAGAGTCTGCCAGACCCTGCCGCTCCCTGCCGTATCCCCGCCGTACCCGCGCTGCGCCTGCCGCGGACTCGTGCCGCTCAGTCCGTCACGAAGAGCCGTCGATAGATGACCACCGGCGCTCTCATCTGCGCGCGTTTCGCATCCGCGCGGCGTTGCTGCTCCAACAGCTGCTGCATGCTCTCCAAGCTCGCACTCGGTTCTCGCTCGTGACTATCGGCGACCAATTGCTGCACCGCCACCGTGAGAGCCTCGGCCCGTTTGCGTCCCTGGGCCAGCAAGGCCCCAAACAGCTCCCGAGCCTGAGATCGCTTGGGCTCGGGCAGCGCGTCTATCAGCGTGATGCGTTCCATCTCTCCTCCTGCTTGGAGTACAGCACACCGCGTACCAACCCGTTCGATGCGCACCAGCGCGAGCTTTCTCGCTGAATTGCCAGCGCTGCGCACCTGAGCCGCCACGACCGCCGCGGGCCAAACGCCCTCGCTCGAGCCATTTACCGCGAGGCAAATAGCGGCGCGGACTGTAATGCCCTACCCCTGGGCGCTTCTTCCCGTAGCACTCCTCCTCGATCGAGCTGGCCCGGGCTGCGGCCTCGACGTCGGGACGCCAGTCGGCATACCAGGACTCCAAACGCCTCGGCACAAGGCCGCGGGCCTCGCGGTACCTTCGAAGCCCTCGCACCAGCGGCCGAACGGGCCGTTCTTCAACGATCTCGAGCAGTTGGTGTCGCGGGTCGGGAATCGTCGGCAACTGCGTACAGCGGCGCGTTTTGCGGGTGCCGATCGGCTTTTTCTGGTCCTACGCCCCCTTTCAGAGGCGCCCGCCGGAGAAGCCATGTTTCATCGTTCAGACACCCCACTCGAGACCAGCTGGTCGCCGTTGCTCCAGAACCTCGGACTCGATGCCCAAGACGTGATGCGTCGCGCGGGCCTTTCGCAGGATCTCTGGACCCGCGGGAACACACGCATCTCCACGCGCGACCACGTCAAGTTTTGGCGCGCCCTGGAGCAAGCCGTGGACGCCCCCGCGCTCCCCCTCCGACTGGCAGAAGCCATCCCCACGGGTTCATTCTCGCCACCATTGTTCGCCGCGCTGTGCAGCCCCAACCTCACGGTCGCTGCAGATCGCCTGGCCAGCTACAAGAGGCTGCACGCCCCCGTGCTGCTGAACCTCACGGAAACGCACGAGGCGCTGAGGCTCAGCTTGCGCTGGTCACACACGGAAGGAGCGGTACCCGAGTCCTGGGCGGGCGCGGAGCTCGCGTTCCTGGTTCGCTTGGCGCGCTTCGCCACTCGGGAGTGCATCGTGCCCACGCTCGTGACCGCGCCCCAAGGCCTGCACCCGGAGGCAGAGTATCGCGACTTCTTCGGTGTCACGCCCAGCCTGGGCTCGGCCTACGCCCTGGAGTTCCACGCCACGGACGCGACTCGCCCATTCTGCGCGACGGATGAAACGCTTTGGCAAGGCTTCGAGCCCGTCTTGCGACGGCGCTTGGGCGGGCTCGACCACAAGGCGTCGACTCGTGATCGCGTCCGTGCAATCTTGCTGGAAGCCCTGCCCAGCGGCCAGAGTGGCATGGATCTCGTGGCGCGCAGGCTCTCCACGAGCAAGCGCACACTGCAACGCAAGCTGGCTGAAGAGGGTACGACCTATCAGCGCATGCTCAGCGAGACGCGCGCCGCGCTCGCACGCCACTACCTCGGCCGCACCGAGCTTTCCTGCACGGAAATCTCCTTCCTGCTGGGCTTCGAAGACCCGAACTCGTTCTTCCGCGCCTACCACACCTGGACCGGCCAGACGCCAGTCGCGCACCGCCAGCAGCTGGGTCGATCGGGCTAGCCTCCCGGGCCAAGCTGCCCGGTGCGCTGGAGCACTGGGCCAGGCTCCGCTAGCAGTGACTCGACTGGATCACCTGGGGATCTCGTCGAACACGTAGATCCAGGCGTCCTCGTCACCACCCACGCCGAGGTCCGAAAGAACCTGGGTTCCGGAGGCTCCGGCGTTGGTGAGGTGAGCCTTGGGATGTGTCTGAGGTTGGAAGCTGATGTGAAGCGTGTTGACCTGACCCGTCGCGCCGCCGACCAGAACCCGGCTGCCTCGCACCGTGAGGGTGTTGCCCGTGTTGTCCTGATCGCTGCCAAGCTGACGCTGGTACAGCACTCGACCGAGGTCGTTGCTCAAGACGGCAACGAAGCCGTCCAGACTGCCCGCGTAGGCGCCCTGAGTGACGACGCCGGGGGGCAGATCTGCCGAGTTGGTGGCGCCCGAGACTACGACGTTGCCACTGGCGGTGACACCCACGCCTTCGATCCCCTCACCCCGAGAACCACCGAAGAGCGTTGCTGCGGAGACCGAACCGTCCGAGTTCAGCTTCACGATGTAGGCGTCGCCCGGGTAGTTGCCGAGGATCCAATTACCGCTCGGATATCCACCGCCGGCGTAGTCCGGCTGCGCGGAGGCGCCGCTGGTGCCGGGATCGAGGGTACCCAAGCTGCCTGACTGATCGCCGGCACCAGAGAAGCAGCCGCTGTCCCGACACAAGCTGTCAGCGACATAGATGGTGCCATCGCTGTGCACGGCGAGGTTGTGGGTATCGCCGTTCACCGGACCCGAGGCTCCAAGATAGCGGGTGAACACATGGGCTCCGCTGGCAGTCAGCTTCACGAGATTGCCGTGGTTCACGCTGCCACCGGGCGGATAGGCACCGAAGACGCTGCTCGCGCCTGCGTTCGCGTTGAAGTCAGCCGACTTGCCATGGGTCAGGAAGACGACGCTGTCGTCGTGCATATCCACACGGATGCTTGGTTGGCTGCCGTCGTTGGCACTTCCTCCGAGCCGAGACGCCCAGAGCACCGACTTGCCGTCAGCGGCTAGCTTGACCACGAGGGAGTCCTCGCCACCGGTCTTGCTGGTCTGAAAGGCCTTCGAGAACGCGCCGTTGCCCCACGCAGGCAGCGTCGAGCCCGGCTGCAGGAAGGTTCCGACGAGCACGTTGCCCTGGGAGTCGAGAGCCAGATCCCGGATGAACTCGTTGGCGCTCCCGCCGAGATAGGTCGCCCACTGCACGTTGCCCGAAGCATCGAGTCGCGCCACGTAGCCGTCTTGCTCACCGTAGGCGTTGGCGGCGCTGTCCCCGCCAAAGCTTGGCTGCACGGGAGCACCGGAGATCGGCGCGCACTTTCCCGCCCGACCGGCGAGTACGATGTCGCCGTTGGCAGCGATCTCGACGCCGTACGCGCGCTCGTAGTAGGGCCCTCCGAGGGTCGTGACCCACATCAACTGACCACTGGAGTCGAGACGCATCACGAAGATGTCCATGTCGGCGCCGCTACCGGAGGTCCCGCCTGGGCAGGTGGTCTTGACGATGTTCGAGGTCGCGCCGCTCGGCACGATGTCGTGCTGCGTCCCGTTGACGAACGATCCGCCGACCAGAACCATCCCGCCATCCTCGGTGAAGGCGACGTCCCTCAGATTGTCCTGGCGGGAACCGCCAAGGTGGCGCGCGAAGTCGGGTGCGTAGTCGAACTCCGTCGACGTGCTCCCCGCGGAACCAGCACTCCCCGCAGAGCCAGCGCTACCGCCGCCTCCCCCGGCCGCTTGACCTGCGGCGCCGCCGAAGCTCGAACCAGCGCTCGCGCCCGACCCACTGGCGCCCGACCCACCGGTGCCCGAGCCGCCTGCGCCACCCGCGTTGCCAGCTCCTCCAGCGCCTTTCCCCCCGGCAGCACCCGCGGCGGACGCCGAGCCCCCATCATCGGCCCCACAAGCGGAGAGCGTCAACGCTGCTCCAGCTCCGAATACGAGCGAACGCACGCTCAGCGCGCGTCCAGGCGAGAAGATCGACATAAGACCCCTTCCCACAGTGGCGTCAGCGCAAGTGCACTCATCGCCCATCTGTGCTTCAGGCTCGAGACTTTCCCATATGCATATCTAGATCGGAAGCAAACAACTCTGAATATCGCTCGCGTCCCGCGCCCGGTCCGGCTCCCGCAGGGTGTTGAAGAACATCCTGCTAGCCCGAGCGTTCCACGTCTGCAGCGACTATCCTCTCCCCCTGATGAACAAGCCGATCTCCCCCGCTGCCCTCGAACGACTTCGCACCATCTGCCTGGTGTTGCCGGAGACCACGGAGAAGGTCGCGTGGGGAGATCCCACGTGGCGCGTACGCGACAAGATCTTCGCGATGCAGAAGGGCAACCATTCCGGTGCCCGACCATCGGTCTGGCTGAAATCGACGAACGAGGCGCGAGAGCCACTGCTCGCCGGGCGCCCGAAGATCTTCTTCGTGCCGCCCTACGTCGGACACAAAGGGTGGGTCGGCGCACACCTCGACGGTCGAGTCCCCTGGTCGTTGCTCCAGGAGCTGATCTGGGCGAGCTACCGGCAGATCGCGCCGAAGCGTCTGATCGCGTCTCTCTGAGCTATCCGCGTGGCAATTCTCCGAGCACGCGCCCGGGGTCGCTTCGGCGCTCCTCGAGGGGCTCCGGCCTGCGCTCGTCCGTCGAGGTCTCCCGGTGCCCGTCGAAGGTCGACACCTTCAGCGCGCGGGACAGGCTACGCTTCTTGAAGCGGTGCTGTTCCATGCGTTCGAGGATGTCGGAGAGCGTGCGCACCGCCTCGTGTACGTGCGGCCCCTTGTTCAGCATCACGCACTCCGCGGCCACGCTGGCGGCGGCGTCGGTCACCTCGGCTCTCGAGGGGACGCCGGTCCGCGCGAGGTTGTCGAGCACCTGCGTAGCCCAGATCGCGGGAACGTGACTCGCCTCGCACAGCCAGAGCATCTCCTCCTGAACCTCCGCTAGTCGCTCGAACCCAACCTCCACCGCGAGATCGCCACGAGCGATCATCACTGCGAGTGGTGGACGGATCAGGCCCTCGAGGAGCAGCCGTGGCAGGTTCTCGAAGCCGCGGCGGGTCTCGATCTTGAGCACCACGCCGATGTCGCTGCGCCCCAGGCGATCCAGCTCGGCGTGGAGCGCTTCGACGTCCTCGGGGCTGCGCGCAAATGAGAGGCTGACCGCGTCCGCCTGCGCCACGACGAAGGGCAGCGCCTCCAGGTCGTGGCTCTGGAGCGCGGCGATGGGCAGATCCGAGTCCGGAAGGTTGATGCCCTTTTCTGCGCGGATACGCACGACCGGGCGCTGGGTGCGGGTCACCTCGAGCAGATACTCTCTCTCCGCGGCACGCGCCTCGAGCACGACGGCCTCCACCTTGCCGTCGTCGAAGAGCACGCGATGCCCCACCTGGAGCCCCTCCAGCGCCGCGGCGAGCGTGCAGGCGACCTCCCCACGCACCTCGACGTTGCCATCCGCATCGCGCTTTGGGGGGGAGCAGAACGCGCGAGTGCCACTCAGCACCAGCTCGTCCCCCACCCGCATGTCCACTGCTGCGTCGGCCCCCGTCGCGACCTGCAGCTGCAGGCGTCCGTGGGAGTCGTCCCCGCGCCAGAGCGTCGCCTCGACGGAGTCGAGCACGTAGGCGCGCGCGGTCGCCGATAGGACCGCGGACTGGGCGTCCAGCTCGATCACTTCGAGGGAGCGGCGCTTGCCCCGCGTATCGCGGAACTCCAGGGAGTCCCCCAGGGCGAGACTGGCGAAGGCCTCGTCTTCGGCGATCAGCTGTGCGTCGTCGCCTTCCAGCGCATGCGCGGAGCGGCGCAGGAGGCTCACGCGAGCGGGCGTGACGACGCGGCCCAGCTCGTCCTTCTCCGGTTTCCAGGTGGCGATACGCAGCGCTCCTTGAATGCCGCCCGTGCGGATCTTGGGACCAGCCAGATCCATGAGGATACGACAGGGCACCTGCGTCCGACTGCTGGCAGCGCGCAAGGCTTCCACCATCTGTGCCCACTCCGCCGGTCCCTCGTGAGCGCAGTTGATGCGCAACACGTTCATCCCGGACCGCAACATCGTCTCCATCCAGGAACCGTCGGCCTCGCTCGCGCAGGGCGCCGTAACCATGATGTAGACATGACGCCCATCAGGACGCGGTCCGAGGATCACCCGCGTGTGCAGGTGCAGCGCCTCCTTCCCCGCGGACCAATCCAGGGCACCCTCGACCTCGTCGCGCCGCTGCGCCAAGGTCGCGCGAGCTGCCTCGTCACCGCGACAGGCCAGCCCCTCCTGGACCCGCGCTAGCACGCGCCGGATGGTCCCGAGCGCGCAGCCTTCGAGGCGCCCGAGCGAGGACAAGCCCAGGTCAGCGAGCTCGACCTGGAGCTGCCGTAGGTCTTGCTGCCGCAGCGCGATGTAGTGAACGAGGTTCTTCGCGCTCTCCCGCCGCTCTTCCGGGACACGCTGGAGCGCCACGTGCATCTCCGCCTCGAGCTCGAGCATCCGACTCTCGATCTCCTGAAGCGTCCTTCGCACACGGCGCAGTTCACGCATCGTCTCGACCTCTCCTTGGGTCGTCATCGCGCCAAGCCTAGGGCAATCCCGAGCGCTATTCGAGCCCGGATCGAGCCGCGCAAGGCTTGCGTTGCCGAGCGCCGAACCCGCTCTGGGTTCGTGCGACGCAGGTGGGCGTTCCACGGCCACGATGTCACACCCATGTCACCGGCCGCAGCGATCAGCAGCGTTTCCGTGGAGCAATAGGAGCATCGAGCGTCAACGACGCATCGCCGAGCGCTCGATCCGCCGAGAAGTCAAGGGTTCTCAGCCGCTTCCGCGTGCAGGTTCGAGACACGGATCGTCGTGGAGTTGGCAACGGTGCAAGGATGAGAGTCGCTCACACCGGCTTGACCGCGCCCTGGATTGGCATCCTGCTGACTGCCGGTACCATCGGCGCCGGGTGTGGGCGTGAGGGCGACACGACTGGGGGCGGTGGTGCTACGGGCGGCTCCGGCGAACGGGGGCAGTGGTGGCGCCGGCGCGAGCGGAGGAAGCAGCGGAACGGCGGGCAGCGGCGAGCCGGAGGGTGGCTTGGGCGAGTACCCGACGCAGCCCGGCGAGCTGAGCCTGGGGGGTACCATGACCTTCACCAACGTCGGTGCACCAGGCTGGTGGCCCCGGCGCATCGACCGTCCCACGGGAGACCCCGTCTGTGACTGCCCAGTTTGGCGGCGCCCGGTCGGCGACCGCTACTCCCGGTGCTCTTTGACGAACCCAAGCGGACGATCCAGCTCGCCATCATCCACCCGGACGCCGTGCCCAGCGGCGCTGCTGCGATCGTGCCGGGCCTCCCGGCGAAGCTCCCGAGACAGGCCATCGATGCGCTGCTCGACCTGCGACTAACCACTGGCGGATAGGCTACACATGCGTCACCACCCTCTTCTGCTCATCATGACCCTGGCGGCCTGCTCTGGCTCCGACGACGCGGCGGGCAACGGCAGTGCGGGTTCCAACGGCGGAACCGCCGGTGCTGCGGCAAGCAACCAGGGCGGGGAGGGCGGCGGCGGCTCCGGCTCTGGCGGGTTCAGCTCTGGCGGCTCGACCAACGGGGGTTCCACCAGCGGCGGCTCTGGCGGTTCCGCAGGGCAATCCTCTGCTTGCAAGCGAGGCGTCGCCTACGGCTACCACTCCGAGGCCGACATGCGGGCGCTCAGCAGGGGCGTTGGCTGGTGGTACAACTGGGCGTTCGAGCCGGACCAGGGCGTGCGCAACGACTACACATCGTTCGGGCTCGAGTACGTCCCCATGGTGTGGGGGGCGGGGGTGAGCACCGCCACGACGCGAAGAACGCCGACGAACAATCGGCGTTCCTGATCGACGCGGTCGCGTACCTGGAGAACGACCCTCGGATCGAACGCTACGCCTGGTTCTCAGGTCGTGCCGACAACGTGCCCTTCGTGGATCTACTGGGCGCTGACGGCAAACTCAAACAGCTCGGCCAAGCGTACGTAGACGCGCCTCGTGCGTGCGACGAAGACTGACGCGCTCGCCGCCTCGTTCACGCGACGTCGGACCGAGTCACCGCTCGGCGCTCGAACCAGCGCATCACGAGGAGGAGCACCAGCGAGGCCGCGAACAGGCCCCCCATGTACTTCCAGGCGCCCGGCTGGAGCCCGCCAGAGGCGTCGAAGACCTCCGACGCAAAATAGCTCACCACCAGCAGCGGCGGAATGTAGCCCACCACAGAGCCCCAGAAATGCGTCCAGAACGGCACCCTCGAGACGCCAAGGAAACCGTGGAGCACCTGGGGCATCCAGAAGATCATCCGCAGCATGACTACCGTACGGAAACCATTCCTCTCGAGCGCAGCGTTGTACTTCTTGAAGCGCTCCGGAACGCGGGCAGACACCCAGTCCCGCGCGATGAAGCGCGAGAACGAGAAGCCGACCACGCTGGCGCTCATGGTGCCGACCATGGACAGCGCAAAGGCGATGGGCCAAGGCCAGATCAGCGGAGCCGCGACCACGAACACCGTCCCCGGCACGCCGAACGGCTGGAGCAGCGTGTAGGCGAGGATGAACCCGACGTAGCCCCAGGCGCCCATGGCCACCACCGCCTGGGCGAACTGCTGCGGATCGCCCAGCTGGTCGAAGACGCCGTGACGATAGGCGATCCCCAGTCCACTCAGCACGAACAGCACCAGAGCGAGCTTGGCGAAGCGCAATGCGTTCAGTGGGCGCTCGGCCGCCATCGCTATCTCCGAGCGACGACTTGCACGACCGCGCTCGTCCCGCCGTGGAACTTGCCCTCGTGCACTTCGCGGATCTTTTCCTCTGCGGAAACGAACTCGAGGCCTGACAGCTCGCGCTTCAAGCCATCGGCGGTCATCATCCACTCGGCGTTCGGCGGCCCGCCGGTCCTGTACTCGAGCTGCTTCGGCGTGTAGCTCTCCAGGAGCAAGACGCCCCCCGGCGCGAGCGCCTTCACAACGGCGCGGTGCAGCTTCTGCCGGAACTCTGGCGGGGTGTGACACCAGATGGAGACGATGCCGTCCCAGCGCGCCTCACCCAAATCGAAGTCCGCGAGATCCGAGACGACGGTCTCGATTTCCACGCCGCGTTCCCCAGCCAGGCGACGCGCCTTCTCCAGGCCCACGGACGACCCGTCGACGCCAGTCACTCGGTAACCAAGCCCCGCGAGGTAGACGCCATTGCGCCCCTCCCCTTCCGCCAGGCACAGCACGGCGCCTCCCTGTGGGAGGTAGCGCTCAGCGTTCTCGCGCAGGAAGTCATTGGGCTCCGTGCCATAGACGAACTCGGTGGTCGCGTAGCGGTCGTTCCACATGGTGGGGATCCCTAGGGCCCCTCGGCGACGCCAGCAAGCGCAATACGAGGAGCGGCCGCAGCAGTCACGGATCTCCCAGCTTCGGCCAGTCTGCGGCAGCCGCGCGATAGACGATGTGCAGACTCAGCGGGTGCTCCGGGGGCAAGTTGGGATGCGCGAAATCCGAGGCCTCGTCCCGCCGCATGCCGATCCGCTGCATCACCCGCGCCGAGCGCCGATTGGGCAGCGAGGTGAAGCTCAGCACCTCCTCGAGCCCCAGACGCTCGAAGGCACAGCTCAGCGCCGCACGCGCGGCCTCGCTGGCGTAGCCCTGGCCCCAGTGCTCGTGGCCCAGACGCCACCCCACCTCGACGCAGGGCGTGAGGTGATTTTTCCATACAGGAATCGCAAGCCCCGTGTAGCCGAGCAGCGGGAACCGCCCCGGCACCTCGAGCGCCCACAGACCGAAGCCCTGGGCTTCGAAGGCGGAGGCGATGCGGTCCAGAAAGGCGTCGCTCTGGGCCCGCGAGAGCGGCGCCGGATAGTGCTCCATGACCCGAGGATCGGCGTTGATCGCAGCGAAGGCATCCCGGTCGCTCTCGTTGAACGGGCGCATCAACAGTCGCTCGGTCCTCAGGATCATGCTCGCCTCACTCCAGGTGCCCCCCGAGCGAGTCTGTAATCCAATCCATCACCGCCCGCACGCGCTGGGGTGGGCGGCGGCCGTGAGTTTGCAAGATCACCACGGGCATGGGTGCACAGCGATACTGCGGGAGCACCTCGACGACCTCGCCACTGGCGAGCCGCTCGAGCATGCCGACGCGGGGCACTTGCACGATGCCCAGACCCGCGAGACACGCGGCGGAGTAGGCATCGCTGGTGTTGACGGTGACCGACGAGGGCATCGCGCGGTGGTGAGTCTCGCCCTCGAGCTCATACTCGAACATCGGCGCCTCGGTGCCGAGCTTGGAGGCGTAGTGAACCAGCTGGTGCCGGTCGAGGTCCTCGAGGCTCCGAGGCGCGCCTCTGCGCTCGACGTAGCTCCTGGAGACGCAGTTCAACACGCTCAGCTCACCCAGCTTCTTCTGGGTGACTTCGAGATCCATCGAGGCCCCCACCCGCAGCACGCAGTCGAACCCTTCCCCCACCACGTCGACGATGCGATCGGTGGTGCTGATGAACAGCTCGAGCTCCGGGTGGCGCTCGAGCAACTGAGGCAGCGCCGGCAGGACTCGACTTCGAGCGAGCCCAACGGGCAGGTCGACGCGCACGCGACCTCGCAGCCGCTTTCCCGTGCGGAACAAACCCGCCACCTCGTCCGACTCGCGAACGATGTTGCGTGCGCGGGGGATCAACGTCTCGCCGTCTGGAGTGAGCCGCACCACTCGAGTCGATCGGTGAAACAATAGCGTATCGAGATCGCTCTCGAGCGCTCGCAACTTGCGAGACACATGGGCCTTCGGTAGCCCCAGGTGGTGCCCAGCGCGAGTCAAACTCTGCACTTCCGCTACCTTCAGGAAGATCCGCAACGCCTCGACGTCCATGCGCGCATTGTCTCACGATTCGAGACAATGCGTGTGGGAGAAGGTGGCTTCTAGAACCTGCGCCAGCGGCCCAAGCTGTGTGTCGAAAGGAGCAAGGACATGGCACAGCACAACCCCATCGCACTCATCACCGGCGGCAGCCGAGGCCTCGGCCGCAGCATGGCGCTCCACCTCGCAGAGCGGGGCGTGGACCTGGTGATCACCTACAACCAGAACGGCAACTCGGCGGAAGAGGTCGTCAAGCAGGCGCAGGCCAAGGGCCGCAAGGCGGTCGCGCTGCAGCTCGACGCCTCCGACACGGGATCGTTCGGAGCCTTCGTGGAGCGACTGCAGGGCGCACTGAAACAGACCTTCGACCGCGAGCGCGTGGACTACCTGGTGAACAACGCGGGCTTCGGCCTACACAAGCCGCTGGCAGAGACCACCGAGGCGGAGTTCGACGCGCTGATGAACGTGCACGTCAAGGGCCCCTTCTTCTTCACGCAGAAGCTCCTGCCGCTGCTGAGCGACGGCGGACGCATCCTCAACATCTCCTCTGGGCTCGCCCGCTTCACCCTGCCTGGCTACGGCGCATACGCGATGATGAAGGGCGCCATCGAGGTGCTCACTCGCTATCAGGCCAAGGAGCTTGGACCCCGAAAGATCACGGTCAACACCCTTGCACCAGGCGCCATCGAGACCGACTTCGGCGGAGGAACGGTCCGCGACAACAAGCAAGTGAACGCCATGGTCGCCTCGATGACCACCCTCGGCCGGGTCGGCTTGCCCGACGACGTGGGCGCTGCCGTCGCCATGCTGCTCTCCCCTGATTCCGCATGGATCACGGCTCAGCGCATCGAGGTCTCTGGCGGCCAGAGTATCTGAGCCTGCGGGCGCCTGAAGGCCGTTTGGGGGGGAGGAACACCGGGTCTCACCCCCGAACCTGCACGCGATCATTCCTCACGAAAGAACGCCCGCTGCTGAAAGCGCAGGCCGTCGAGGATCTGCTCTACTCGCGCCGTCGAGAGTCGACCCATCGGCTCCCCGAGCGCAGACTTCGCCACGGCGTCGATCTGGGACACCACGACCACGCTCTGCTTCTCCAGGCCCCCTTCACCAACGTCCAGCAGCACGTTCCCTGGCTCTGTCGCCCGCTTGAGGTTCGAGGTCAGCGCGCACACGACGACCGTCTCGATTCGCGACCGGTTGAACACGTCCTCCTGCACCACCACGTGGGGGTGAGGAACGCTGCCTTCACCCCGAGCGTCGTCCGTGCTGAGCCAGTACAGGTCACCGCGCCGGATCGTCGCCACGTCTGGTCACACTTCGCCGTCGTTGTAGTCGACCGTCTGGTCCGCTTTGAACAAGGCGCGTAGATCCATGTTTCCCCACTCCCCGACGTAGACTCCCACCTTGTTCGAGTCAGGGTACTCGCAGATCTCCGCGCGCTCCACCGTGCTCAGCGCCAGGTAGCGCAGCGGCTCGCTCCCCGTGTTGATCATCTGGTGGGCCACGTCGCGCTTTCCCGGCGGACACGCGATGATGTCGTGAGCGCGCAGCGGGTACTCCTGATCGCCGAAGCGCAGCGTGCCCTCGCCTTCGAGGATCAAGAACATCTCCTCGTTGACGTGGTGGTTGTGGAACGGACACCCGCGCTTTCCCGGCGGCACCACCGTCAGGTTGTAGCCCAGCTTCTTCGCGCCGATCTGCTCGCTGATCACGGCATACGATTGCTCGAAATGGCCCTCAGGGGGCACGGCTTGGAGCTCCAGGTCATTCAAGTTGATCACAGGCTTCATCGAACCTCTCCCCGTTCAGCCAAACACCATCACGCCCGTCTCCGGGCTCGAGCCTAGCAGCCGCTCCACCTCGGCCGCGCGGGCATCCAGCGTCGCTCGCTGGTTCACATAGCCCTTGTCGGTGATCTCTCCAGCGTCGATGTCCGGGGGTTGAGTCAAGAACACCAGGCGCTCGATCCGGGTGGAGCTCCCGGGATGATCGGCGTTCCACTCCTCCACCCCGCGGCGCACGTGGTCCAGCAACGCCGGATGGTTCACGAGCTCGGCCACTGGCAGCTCGCCGCCGACGATCGGCGCGCAGCCCGCAGCGTTCAGCCACGCAAGCACACCGATGAACTCGCCGTCGTGGCCTGCCAGGACGATGTCCTGCAGCGCTGGCGACGTCGCCGCGAGCAGACCCGTGCGCAGCGCGCCGACGCTGACCCAGGTGCCCGTGGAAAGCTTGAAGTCCTCCGCGACGCGCCCGTCGAAGAGCAAGCCGCGCTCGGGGTGCTCGGCGTCTACCAGTCGCACGGCATCCCCGATGCGGTAGTAGCCCTCCTCGTCGAACGCCGCCTCGCTGAGTTCCCTCTCGCCCAGGTAGCCGCTCATCACGCTCGGTCCCTTGACCCGAACCTCGAGCTTATCTCCTTGAGGAACCAGCTTGAGCTCGACTCCGGGCGCCGGGACGCCGATGTTCCCGGCACGTTCGAGCGGGAAGTGCGCGGATGTGGCGAGGGGCGAGGTCTCCGTCGATCCCCAGGCGGTGGTCATGAACAGCTCCCCGTTGCCGCTCTGCTCCGCGAGCCGGGATAGTCGCCGCCAGAGGTCTTCAGGTAGCGCCGCCGCAGCATAGAACAACACCCGAAGGCGCGAGAAGAACGCCTCGCGAAGCTCGCGATCGCGCTCCAGCTGCGGGACCAGCGCGGAGTAACCTGCTGGGACGTTGAAATAGAGCGTCGGCGGCAGCGCCTTCAAATTACGCAGCGTAGCGGAGAGCAAATCCGGCCGCGGCTTGCCCTCGTCAATCAGCAGCGTCCCCGCGTGGCGCAACACCAGATTGAAGTTGTGATTGCCGCCGAAGGTGTGACTCCAGGGGAGCCAGTCGACGAGCACAGGCGGCTCCGCTTCGAGGAACGGCCACAGCTGAGCGATCATCTGCTGGTTGGCGGTCAACATGCGGTGTGTGTTCACGACGCCCTTTGGGGTGCCCGTGGATCCCGACGTGAACAGGACCTTGGCGGTGGTGTCCCCCGTCACCTTCGCCTCGCGCTGCCTGAGCGCCTCACTCGCGGGGCGTGCCATGGCGCTCCGCAGCTCGTCGCCAGTGATCACTTCCAGATCCCGAAGCGCGTCGCTGGCGAGCGCACGCTCGAAGGCGTCCCGGCGCTCCACGAAGACGCGTCCCGGTCGCAGCTTCTCGACGATGTGGCGCAGCTTGCCGAGGTCTCGACTCAGCGTGGAGTACGCCACCGAGACCGGCGCCACCGCTGTTCCCGCGAGGAAACTTCCGAGCATCAGCAGCGCGTGATCGACGCTGTTGCCACTGAGCACCAAGACAGCACCCCGGTCGTCCTCGGCCAAGAGCGCGCCGATCCCCTCGGCGGCGCTCAGCGCTTCTCCGTAGCTGACCTCGCGTAGCCCGTCCCCCGCCCGCTCGGCCAAGAACGTCCGCTCCGGTGCTCGCTCGGCCGCGCTCCTGAGCAGCGCACCCAGCGTCTCGGGATGGCTCTCGAGCGCATGCCCCGAACGCAGATACGTCGCGTTGTCCCGCCGTTCCCAGCCGAGCTTCACCGGCGCGAGCTTCAACCCCATGACTGGGTATCGACGGATCGAAACACCGCGTCAAGCGCAGCGCCCATCAGGGGGACAAGACGGCTGGCCAACGGCGCAGCCAGCTGCGCGCTGCGGCGCGGGCCCGCCACTCGGGATCCGCGGCATCCACCCGCGTCGCCTCTCGCATCAGCTCACGGATGCGCGCCTCGAAACCACGCGCGACCTCGGCCTGCTCGACGACGATCATCAGCTCGCTCTCCCAGTACGACGACGTCACGTCGAAGTTCGCGCTGCCCACCACCGAACGCTGACCGTCCACGCTCAACACCTTGGCGTGGACGTGGGGCTGGACCACGACCAGCCTCGGATCCCAGCCATGTACCGCGCGCTTTTCATAGAGGTGCACCTCCCCCCCCGCCCTGACGATCGGATCCAAACGGGAATGCGCCACCTCCGTTGCCGTGCTGCGCGCAGCTGCCCAGGGTCCAGGGAATGGCTCTCCATCGTGCAGGGGCATCGGGTGACCACCCAGGACACACACCCGAACGCCTCGTGCGAGCGCCCGCAGCAGCGCGTGCTGGATCTCGAGCAAGAGCGGGAAGCCGTTCACCAGGTACACGTGGGAGCGCGCGCCAGCGATCAGCGCGAGATAGGTCTCCAGTGTGTGAGCGTCACGGAGCCCGCGATGCACGACGACCCGCACCGGCACCTCTCCCGCGTGCTCCGCTCGGGGTGGCTCGAAGCCGCTGCCTCCGGCGTTGACCCACGCGGAAACGAACGCCTCCTCGATCTCACGCACTGCGGGTCCCAGCACACGCGCCCCCGCGTCGAGCCAGGGCACCCTCCTCCAGTTCGAGTCCGGGTGCAACGCGACCTCGTCGAAGCCGGAGTAGTATTCGTGGCTCAGATTGCGGCCTCCGATCAGCGCGACCCGACCATCGAAGACGGCCAGCTTGCGGTGGTCGCGACGCTTCAGATCGACCATCGAAGGCACGCTCTCCAGCGGGCGCGAGACCCTGAGCTCGACGCCCTTCTGCGCTGCCAGGCGAGTGAGCAGCGGGTTCTCCACGCCATACGAGCCGTGGAGCCCGTGCAGCGAATCGACGAGCACCCGCACGGCGACCCCGCGTCGACCGGCTTCGACGAGCGCCCCTTCCACGGCGCGACCGACTGCGTCGTCCGCCGCCATGTAGACCTGAAAGCTCACCGATCGCTTCGCCTGAGCGATGGCATCCAGCAACCAGCGGCGCGCCCGCCGGTTGTCGAACTCGAGTTCCACGTGGTTACCGGGGAGGAGCTCCGCGTGTGGCGCCACCCGTCCACGCCTTGGCGGAGCTTCGAACAGCGACACACGGTGCCCCGCATCTTTCATCCGCGCGGCAACACGACGCAGACGAACAGCGTCGTTCGCCTCGGCAACGTCGTACGCGGGCCCCTCGTCCAGCACGGCCCGCGCGTCGATCACGCTCGCGGAGAGCCCCTCCTCGCGCAGGCGCTCGCGGATCGTCGCCACGCGCCGACTGGGTCGCAGCCGGACGGCGACGGGATGCGCCCCCGGGGTCGGCACTTCGCGCAAGTGATCGGCGTCCAGTTCGGCGTCGAACAGCGTCCAGCGCGCCTGCCCGGGGCGCAAGACCCTGAAACGCTGATCAGCCGCCGCGAGCACGTCGGGAGGCCCCTCCTCGGCGACCCAGGCCACGATCTCTGGCGCGTCGATGCACGAGGTGGGAAGCCAGACCTCACCATCTGGGCTGGTGGTGGCCTCCACCGCCTCGCCAGCGCCCAGCGTGAACGCGATGCCGCGCTCTCGAGCGGTGGTCAGCACGTCGCCGACGACCACCTCTTCCACGCGGCAAAGCAAGGTCCCCGCGAGTTCGACGACATCCGGCACATCGAGCAGCGGCCGTCTGGGTACATCGGCCCCTGCGGCAGGCACCAGGAGCACTGGCGCAGGCCAGGTGTAGCCGACGAGCAGCAGCGCCGGGAGTCGTGCGAGCACGATCAGGTCGACTCGCTCACCCCCGCGCGCCGCGTCGAGCGCGGCCCGCACCGAGTGTCGCCTTGGGATCAGCTCGACTCGCGCCTGAACGCCGCTCGCTCGCGCCGCCGCCGAGAGATCCGTGGAGGTCAGCGCAGGGGGGCCTGCGATGGACACGGTCAGCGAAGCGTCGGCGTGATCCCGCAGGAAGTCGAACACAGCCGCGCGCGTGCGCTCCCCGATGGCGATGCAGAACGCGTGCTCGATTGCCCGCTCGGGTGGTCCCGCCCCGGGCCACAGCACCGCCGCACCGATTCGCTTCGCCGTCGCCATCAGCAAGCGCGCGCTCTGAAGCGACGGCGCCCCGGCGACGAGTAGATCCGCGGAGTAGGCTCGGCTGATCTCCACCAGAGCCTCGAGGCTCACGTCCCGCACCTGGTGCACGGCAACGCTCGGCGTTTGCCGGACCGCGGCCTCGTACCACACGGAAACCTGCTTGTCCTCGGGCTCACCGCGCACGACCAGCGCGATGCTCTCGAGCTCCGAGCTGAGGTTGCGTAGCGCGCCGAGCATCGGCCCCGGCTCCGTGCCGAGGTCCACGAGGAGCAGCGCGCGACGGTAGTTCACGGCGCACCGCGCAGGGGCTTCTCCACGAGCTCGAGGCTATCCGGGTCGATGACCCAGGCCTCCGCTCTGGCGAGGGACCCATCTTCCCCGAGGTGGTAGAGGTTCAAGCCAGCGCGCACACGATCGTCGTGGTGGTCCAGGCTCCCGCCGCTGGCACCGACCACATCGAGGTCTCCGGCGTAGGTCGTGAAGCTGCGCTTCGAGCGAACATGGAGGTGTCCGAACAGCACCGCCCCACGCTCGAGGGTCGCCAGGATCCGCCTGAGCGCGTGCGCGTCCACCAGGCCACTCCTCAGCTGTTCCAGGTGAGACGAGCCATCCAGCGGATCGTGGTGCACCAGGAGCCAGGGCGTGCGCCGCCTGACCTCTGGGTGGAGCAAGACCTGCTTCAGCGCCTGTCGTTGAGCGCGCCCCAGGATGCCACTGGAGACGAAGGGGGGGCGCGGCACTGCGCTCGAGAGCGCGATCAAGGCCACCGAGCCCCGCAGCTTCACGCAAGGAAAATGCCCAGCGGGCACCTCCACGGCGAGCTCTGGCAGATCGCTCTGCATGAACGGAGCGAAATGCTGCTCGAAGTGCCGCTCGTGCCCGATCTCCGGCAGGTAGATGTCATGGTTCCCTGGGGCAACGGTTACCTCGGCCTTTTCGGCGATGCGGTCGAGCAAGCGCCGCGCCTCGGCGTACTCGCTCTCCAGGGCCAGGTTCGTGATATCCCCAGTGACCACGACGTGATCCGCGCGCTCTGCTGCCTGCTCGAGGACCTTCTCGAGGTAGTGAGGGCGAAACACTCGTCCACGCCGCAGCAGCACGTTCGCGTACCCCGTGATGCGCTTGTTGAACAACGCTTGCCGCCAGTTCGCACCGAAAGGAGAGAGCACGTGCAGGTCCGAGACGTGAGCGACGCGTCGCATCACGTCTGCTTACCACGCCCCATCGGGGTTTGGGGGTGAGGAACTCTGCCAAGAGGCGGGACGCACCGGCTATGCTCCGTTCATGGCTGAACACCGCTCGGAAACGCACCCCGGCGCCTGCCGCGAGTGAGCTTCCCCGCTGCTACGACGCTGCCGCTGACCTGGTGGACCGCCACTGGGAGGCGGGGAGCGGAACCCAGGAGGCTGATTCCGACGCGAGCGGCGTCCACACCCATGGCGATCTGACGGAGCACCCCGCACGCGTCGGGAACGGAATCTTGTCCCCAGACGTGAAGCGTGAGCAGCGCCGCGCACTACTCTTGCCCTTGCGTATGATTTCCACGCGGCATTTTTTTGGGGGTCACTACGTGGGCGACGCACAGGCGGTTACTAGGTCTACCCGGGCGGACCGACGACATGCTGAAAGGTCGGCGGCAGCCAGGTATCTCCGTTCGAGGTGAAACGGCAAATCGGGAGCGAGTCGCGGGCCGCGGAGCTCGAGGCATTCGTCAAGCAGAAGCTCGCCCCCGTACCGGTACCCGCGCTGGATCGAGTTGCTCGAGGAGCTACCCAGGATCCGCAACGGGGAAATCCAGCACTACCGCCTACGCGGGCGATCGGACGACCGAGGCGCCGCGCCACGACGGAACCGCCAGAGAAAAATCTCAAAAGGGTGTCGATCGGCCGCTGAGCGGTTCGTTGCTGCTTAGAACCCCCACGGTTAGGAGACGAACATGCGATTCATGGTGATGCACAAGCAGACGGCAGAGATGGAAAGCGGCGAGCCGCCGCCCCCCGAAGTGATCGCCGGTGTCGGCAAGCTCTTAGAAGAAGGCGTGAAGAGCGGCGTCTTCGTGTCGGGCGAAGGTCTCAAGGCGACTTCGCAGCGCGTGCATCTGGCCTACAAGGACGGCAAGCGCACGCTCACTCGTGGTCCTTTCACGAACAAGCCCGACCTACCAGGCGGCTTTGGCTTGTTCCGAGTGCGCTCGGAGGAAGAGGCCATCGCGTGGTGCGACAAGTTCGCGGCGGTGCTCGGCGATGTGGAAGTCTTCCTTGGCCCCGTGGTGGAACCTTGGGATCTCGGCATGATGGAGAAGCCGAAGAACGCTCCGCTGCGCTTCTTGTCCACGCACCGTGTGGATGAGAGCAAGCCCGCAGCACCTCCAAGCCCCGAACTGATGGCGAAGATGGGCGCGCTGATCGCAGAGATGACCGAAGCTGGAGCGCTGCAAGCCACCGGCGCGCTAGCAAGCACCGCAGAAGGCGCGCGCATTCGCTTGGAAGGTAAAAAGCACTCAGTCATCGACGGCCCTTTCGCCGAATCCAAGGAACTGATCGCGGGCTACGTGATCCTCGAACTGCCGTCGAAGCAAGCCGCAATTGACTACGCCATCGAGTTCGCCGACGTGGTGAAGGTGGAAGAGATCGACGTCCGGTTGATGCAGGAGTGATTCTCAAGCCACGGCGGCGGCAAACGACGCGAACAAGTCGCCCGGCAGGGAGTGTTCAAGTCGCCAAGTGATGGACATCGGTCGTTCGGACTCGTGGCTCACATAGCGTGCGGGCCCCAGAAAGTAGAACGACCGATGGTCCACCCGATGGCGCGCGAACAGCATCACGTGAGAGCCCTGTTCGGCGTGGCGCTGGTAGCGAAGTCCGGTTTCGCTGTTCGCCCGAGTGACTGACTGGCTCTCCCAGTGAATCAGATTGGGACTGATTGCGTAGTCCCGATAGCGCGTCGTCGGCGAAAACTGCCCCTTCGTCTTGTCGAGCGTGAACGCGAAGAGGTCTGCAGGGACAGTGTCCACCCAGTAGACGCCGGTTTGCCAAGAGTGCACGCGAGCGCCCTCACCCACCCCGAATGCTGCGAGGATCTCCACCCGCGTATAGCGGGCGTGAAGCTCCAGAGGAACGTCTGGCAGTTCCGTCAGCGGGCGACCAAGATGCCCCATCCGCTCCGCCAATACAGCAAGCAGTTGGTCTATTTCCTCAAGGATTTGCGGGTGAGAAAATAGCAAGCGGCTGCCATCGTAAAGGTCGGCGTGCCTGTCGACCGCTGACCCAGCCACGCTCGCAACCAGCATGCGCAACAGTCGTTCATCCCGCGTTTCGAGCTCCCCCCGCTGGGGCGCCGCTTTTGCAGTGACGAAGCGTCGGAGGGCTTCGATCCGGGTCGCGTCGTCGATGTGCAACAGTCGACCGCAGGCACGGCGCAGACTCTTCTCGTGAGGGCCAGCTTCCAGCGTTGGGAGTCGAGCCGCCTCAACTAGATCAGACCAAGAACGGTTACTCGTGTAGACGTCTTCCAACTCGAGGCCGCTCTCCTCTAGGAAGTCGCCGAGACGCAGCTCATGACCCGCGGCCGCGAATGCTCGCAATTCAGCTGTCTTCGCCTCCCACCGGGCAGGCACCGCTTCCCGGATGTTGCGCAGAATGATCTCGCTCGCTACCGGGTCGAGTTCCAGGTGGCAGCCAGCAGGCAGAAACGGAAAGCCCTCCTCTACCTGTCGTTCGACGTGCTTCCGCGTTCCGCCGAGGAGCGCTCGCAGACGCCGATCAAAACGGAACTCCTTCCGATGATGCCCCACGAAGTCGAGCACCGTGCAGATCGCCTTGTTCGAATGCCGTCGCAGGCCACGCCCCAGCTGCTGCAGGAACAGGGTTGCACTATCCGTCGGCCGCAACAGCAGGAGCGTATCCACCGCGGGGACGTCGACACCCTCGTTGAACAGATCTACGGAGAAGACGACGTTCAGTTCACCGCTGGCGAGTTTCCGCAGGGCATCTCTCCGTTCCTCCTCGGGTGTGTCCCCGGACACGGCTACCGCCGCAACTCCCGCGTTCCGAAACACCCGGGCCATGAATTGGGCATGTTGAACGCCGACACAGAAACCGAGTGCCCGCATGCGCGAGGGATCTGCGATCTTGTCGACCAGCTGGCTGAGTACCATGCGCGCCCACGCGTCGTCGGCGGTGAGGAGATTCGAGAGGCCCTCGACGTCGTAGCCGCCACCACGCCGCCAGGGAATGCGACGCAGATCTAGACCGTCGTGAACTCCGTAATACGCGAAGGGCACTA
The DNA here is from genome assembly GCA_041389745.1 of Polyangiaceae bacterium. Lineage (GTDB taxonomy): Bacteria > Myxococcota_A > Polyangia > Polyangiales > Polyangiaceae > JAHBVY01. Next base: position 48,850 of record JAWKRF010000029.1, on the reverse strand, counting down.
AGCGGTGTTGGTCGATCGCATCCCAGAGCCTCAGCTCGGCTGCGATGCGATTGTCGAACCACTCGAGGACTGGCAACCCATCGGCTCGCTCGGGAGTGGCTGTGAGTCCGAGCAACTCGCGCGGCGTGAGATGATGCAGTAGCGCCTGATATGAGGGCGCTGCGGCGTGATGGAACTCATCGACGATGACAACGTCGAACTGATCCGCATCGACAAGCTCGAGCCCAGTTACGTGCAGGCTCTGAATCGACGCGAACACGTGCTCGAATCGCTGAGGACGCCTTCCCCCGACCCAGCGCTCACCGAACGCCGGCTCGCGCAAAGCGTGACGAAAGGTCGCCATGCTTTGCGCGAGTATTTCCTCGCGGTGCGCAACGAACAGCAAGCGGGACCGAGGCAGCCGCTGCCTGAGTCGCGCGTAGTCGACCGCCGCCATCACCGTCTTCCCTGTGCCCGTCGCCGCGGTCAGCAGGTTCCGATGGTGGCCAGCGCGCCGCGACATCTCGATCTGCTCGAGCAACCGCTCCTGAAAGGGCTCGAGCCGGATCTCCACCGGGCTGAGTACGAGCGCTGGAGCGTTGCTGGGATCGACTTCCGTGCGAGCGCGGAACTCATCGCGATCGTAGGGTGCGAAATCCCCCGAGTTCCAGTACGTCTCGAAGACCGCAGCGATTTTCTCAATCACTGCGGGGTTGCGGGCTCCCGAGACTCGCACGTTCCACTCAAGCCCCGTCACCTGAGCGGAATGCGTCAGGTTCGACGAGCCGACGTATGCCGTGAAACGACCTGCGCTGAAACAACCAGGCTTTCATGCAAGCGCGTCACACCAGTGTCGTAGGACACGCGGATCTGCGCCCCGAGCTTGCGAAGCAGCTCCAGCGCGAAACCCTCGGTGGACCCCGTATAGGTGGTGGTGAGAACACGGAGAACGCGACCCGATTCGCAAAACGCTCGCAGCGCCTCGCTCAGGGGGCGAATGCCGCTGAGCCTCACGAATGCCATCACGAGGTCGATTCGATCGGCGGAAGCTATCTCCGTGCGAAGCTGACGGCCGACGCCCGGTTCGCCGGGCGCGTTCGTGAGCAGCGCCGTGTCCAGCAGCGGGATGAGCGGCTCCTCGAGCGACTCCAGCTTTCCATCGGGTAACCTCTCGGAAACCGAGCGCAGCACGCCGCCGGGGGAACGCGGTGCGTCGCCGGAGAAGTCAGGGCTGTCGAGCGTCGTTGCGAGCTGAGCGATGAGGTCTTGCGCCAGGCGTATCCCTTCACTGACTCGATTCGAGTCGTCGATCGTCTCGACCGCCCGCTGGATCACGCGGCTCAGGTGCAAAGCGATGCGATCGGCGGCCTCGGCGGTTCTTAGCTCGCGTCGCTGCGCGACCAATCGCTCACCCAGCTCGTGCAGTCGGGCCTCGAGTTCTTCAGTTAGCAACGCCTCGTAGAGTCCCCGATCGGATCCCGCCACGACAGCAGGGTAACCCGGATCCGCGAGGTTCGGAACGGCGACGACCTAGCGTAGCTCCAGCGTGCGAACTTCGCTGAGGCGGGGGCGGAGCGGGTTGCCTTGGAGTTTGAGCTTGCCCGCGTCGATCAGTTGAATGAGCCGACGCGTGTGAAGCTCGGCGACTCCGGGCTGCCAAATATCGTAGTTGCCGGCGCCGAGCGCATTCGCAACGATCCGCGGGTACTTGAGCCAACTCTTGCGAGTCTCCGCAAGCAGCCGCTGGTCGATGGCGTGCAGCTCTTCTTCATCGAGGGATGCGGTCAGAGCTGCTTCCGAAGCGTCCGGCACGCTCGGCAGCACGGCGTCATTGTCGAGCAGCAAATGACTGGAATCGGTTGGTTGCATGGTCAATCCCCTCTCGAGACCACCACGAAGCCCCGCTCCTCGAGCTCGGCTTCGTCGGGTGGCTCCCAGAGGTCACTCGCCAGTTCGAAGAACTGCGGCGGCACCTCGACGTGAAACGTTTCCCCGCGGTTCATATTGCGCTCGAGCACGCGCTCGCGACGCACGGCGCGGGGCGCGTCAATCAGGTACGGCTTGAGCTCGAGCCCGGCAGCGTCGACGCGGGCGTAGTAGGCGTTGCGCTCCTCACGGCGGATCAGCCCCAGCTCGAGCACGACGTCGACGCCGAGGAGAGAGAGCTCCTCGGTTTGCTCCCAGATCAACCCGAGGCAGCGCTGGGTGCGCTCCACGTACCAGGCGATGCGGCCGTCCTCGGGACGTGGGTCATCGCCGAAGAGCCGCGCCATCCAGTCGTCCAGCGTGAGGCGCAGCGCGCGCTGTTCGTTCGCCAGCTGACGGCCGTAGGTCGACTTCCCCGCTCCGACGGGGCCAAGCAGCAGGTGGAGCATCCTGGAGTTGTACCTCACCCCCAAAGGATCCCGGCCCTGACGCAGACGCCATCGACCCCCACCCACAACAACAACGACATCTCGTCATGCACCGATATATCGTTTACGCGCAACAGCGATATCTCGGTGCTCAGGCGCGTACCTCGCCCAAACTGCAGCGAATAGTGCGTTTTGACCTGGTACGCGATTCGCTAGGGGAGCGGGACTACCCAAGCGAGCAGAAGGAGGAGAGAGATGACGACTGAAAGCAAGTGCCCGTTCCACACGGCGGGCGGGGGAACCCAGAACCGCGACTGGTGGCCGAACTCACTCCGACTCGACTTGCTGCACCAGCACCCGGCGGAGTCGAACCCCATGGGGCAGGACTTCGACTACGCCGAGGCGTTCGAGAGCCTCGACTTTTCCGCGTTGAAAAAAGATCTGGAAGCGCTGATGACCGACTCCCAGGAGTGGTGGCCCGCAGACTTCGGTCACTACGGTCCCTTCTTCATCCGCATGGCCTGGCACGCGGCCGGGACCTATCGCGTCGGCGATGGCCGCGGCGGCGCGGGCAGCGGGCAGCAGCGCTTCGCTCCGCTCAACAGCTGGCCGGACAACGTGAGCCTGGACAAGGCGCGACGCCTGCTCTGGCCCATCAAGCAGAAGTACGGGCGCAAGATCTCCTGGGCGGATCTGATCGTGCTGACGGGCAACGTCGCCCTCGAGTCCATGGGTTTCAAGACCTTCGGCTTTGGTGGCGGGCGTGAAGACGTCCACGAACCGGACCAGAGCGTCTACTGGGGCCAAGAGAGCACCTGGCTCGGGGGGGAGAAGCGCTACACGGGAGAGCGCGACCTCGAGAACCCACTGGCAGCCGTGCAGATGGGACTGATCTACGTGAACCCCGAAGGTCCCAACGGGGATCCCGATCCGCTGGCGGCGATCACCGACACCCGCGAGACCTTCGCGCGCATGGCGATGAACGACGAGGAGACCGTGGCGCTGATCGCCGGTGGTCACAGCTTCGGAAAGACTCACGGCGCAGCACCAGCAAGTCATGTCGGGCCCGAGCCCGAGGCCGCTCCCATCGAGATGCAGGGTCTCGGCTGGAAGAACAGCTTTGGCAGTGGCGTCGGCAAGGATGCGATCACGAGCGGGCTCGAGGTGACCTGGACGACGACGCCCACGAAATGGGGCAACGGCTTCTTCGAGAACCTGTTCAAGTACGACTGGGAGCTGACCAAGAGCCCTGCAGGCGCGTATCAGTGGGTTGCGAAGGATGCGGAGGAGACCATCCCCCACGCGTTCGAAGATCGGAAGATCAAGCCCACCATGCTGACCACGGATCTCACGCTCAAGCTGCATCCCGACTACGAGCCGATCTCGCGCCGCTTCTACGAGAACCCCGACCAGTTCGCCGACGCCTTCGCTCGCGCCTGGTTCAAGCTCACCCACCGCGACATGGGTCCGAAGTCTCGCTACCTCGGTCCCGAGGTGCCCGAGGAAGACCTGCTCTGGCAGGACCCCATCCCTGAGGTCGATCACCCGCTGGTGGACGCCAACGACATCGGTGCGCTCAAAGCGAAGCTGCTCGGCTCTGGCTTGTCGATCAGCCAGCTCGTGACCACGGCCTGGGCCGCGGCCGCGAGCTTCCGTGGCTCGGACAAGCGCGGAGGCGCGAATGGTGCACGGATCCGCCTGGCTCCCGCCAGGGACTGGGAAGTCAATCAGCCGGAGCAGCTCGGGCGCGTGCTGCCCGTCTACGAGAAGGTCCAGAGCGAGTTCAACGCCGCGGCTAGCGGCGGCAAGCGGGTGTCCCTCGCGGATCTGATCGTGCTCGGTGGCTGCGCCGCGGTGGAGCAGGCGGCGAAGAACGCAGGCAACGAGGTGACGGTACCGTTCACGCCAGGCCGCATGGATGCCTCTCAGGAGCAGACCGATGCCGAGAACTACGATTACCTGAAGCCGGTCGCCGACGGCTTCCGCAACTTCCAGCAACAGAAATACTCGGTGAAGGCGGAGGAGCTGCTGGTGGATCGGGCGCAGCAGCTCACGCTGACGGCACCCGAGATGACCGTCCTGATCGGCGGGCTCCGCGTGCTCGGTGCCAACCACGGCGGGAGCAGGCACGGTGTCTTCACGCACAAGACAGACACACTGACCAATGACTTCTTCGTGAATCTGCTCGACATGGGCACCGAGTGGAAGCCCACCAACGACGACGCGGACGTCTTCGAGGGTCGCGATCGCAAGAGCGGCGATCTGAAGTGGACCGGTACCCGCGTCGATCTGGTGTTTGGCTCGAACTCGGTGCTGCGCGGCCTCTCCGAGGTCTACGGAAGCTCCGACGCGGAAAAGAAATTCGTCACGGATTTCGTCGCTGCTTTCGCCAAAGTAATGGACCTGGACCGCTTCGACGTGAGGTGAGCCGCTGGCGGCAAGAGCGACCCACACGGCGCTTCAGACAGCGCTTCAGACAGCGCTCCACCCACTGCGCCCTGGCCGTCCCGTGCCAGCACCGGACGGCCGCCTTTCGGGCCGCGGCTCAGCGGCGAACCGGAGCGTTGACCGACCTCCCGAAACTCACCTACGTTCGCTGCCTGGAGCTTGGATGAAGCGGACGCGCGTCTCGGGAGTGCTGTGCTTGGTGCTGTCCTTTCCTGCCACCCTCGACCGTGGTGACGGACTCGGTCGAGCGCGCCGCGGGCTGGCGTGATCTCGCGTCCCCTGCAACACGGCTACCGGGCCATCGGGCTGCTGCCGCTCCTGTCCTTGCTGGTCGCGGCAATCGCCGCGCTTCTCCACCACTTCACGTCCCTCCCTCACGCCTACACCTGGCTCCAACCGATCCGCACCCTGAGAGATGTGGTCGCCGAACCGAACTTCCCGGCGGCCATCGTGGTGGTGTTCCTGGTGGGCCGGTTGCGACTGCGAGGCGCCTGGAAGTTCACGCTCGAGGCGGACCAAGAGACGCTCGTGCGCCGGTTGCTGCTGCGGGCAGGTGCTGGGGCAGCACTGATCGCGACCGATGCTCTCGTGTTCGAGCACCACACGCTGCTCGATGCGATCGCTCTGATGGTGGCCGCAGGGGTCGTCACCGGACCGCGCGCTGGTCAACGCTGGCGCATTCTCCGAGAGGTCGTCGTCGCAGCGCTGGTGTTCCTCCTCATCTGCTACGCGTTCACGGTCTTCAAGGCGTTGGTGTTGATGAACCGTACGCTCTGGGATGCGCGCATCGTCGCGCTCGAACATGGCGTGTTCGGTGTACGGCCGCATCGCGTGATGGCGGACCTCGGAGCGCGTCACCCGGGTCTCGCCGCCTGGTGCGACTGGGCCTACTTCCACTTCTTCCCACACATGGCGCTCGTCAACGTGTTCCTGGTCGGATTGCAGGCCCCACGCAAGCGCATCGAGTATCTCGGAGCACTCGCGATCTGCTACATCGTCGGCGGGCCGCTCTACTGGGTCTTCCCTGGCCTGGGACCAAGCTACCACGATCCCGAACCCTTTCGTTTCCTCCTGGATATTCCCCACGGATCGACGGCGCCCATTCGGGCCTGGCTCGACGGAAACACCCATGCGGTGCTCACGGGGAAGGCGAAGGTACTCCACACCTGGGGGTACATCGCGTGCATGCCGAGCCTGCACGTGGCCCACGAGGTGGTGATGCTGTGGTATGCGCGTCGCTCGCGACTCGCCTTCGTGGCAGCGGCAGCGTTCACCGGCCTGACGATCGTCGCAGTGATGGTGCTGGGCTGGCACTACCCGACCGACGCCGTCGCCGGAGTCCTCGTCGGAGCCTCGGCGATTGGGCTCTCCCACCGCTGCCGAGGATCGCTCCTGCCCCGTAGTGTGATGCCTCCTCCAGACCCGCCGCTACCGCCCCGTCCCCCGCTACCAGCGCTGCTCTCAGGCTTGAAGCGACTCGGGACCCTGAAGCTCGAGCGCTGACTGGACGATGGGACCCGCCTAGGGCTCAAGAGCCTGCAGCCACCCGCCGCTGCATATCTCGATAGGCGCGATCGATGAGTCGCTCGAGAGCTGCTTCGTCCACGTCCGCGTCCGGGCGCAGCTTCACGTGGCGCATGCGCTTGCCCGTGCCTTGAAGCAGCCCTAGCGGATCCTCCAGGAACGCGCCCATGAAGAAGCCGACGTTGACGTGCTTCGAGAACGCATTCACGTAGGCAAACGCCGCGTCGCCGACGCAGACCGTCGGTGCACCGTCATGCATGAGTTCGCGCACGTCCGCGCCACGACCTCGCAGGCGTTCGAACCAGCGCTCGACGAGCGGACGCAGGTCTTCCCGTCGGGAGCTCAGCCAGCCGTCGATCTCGGGTGCGTGCTCCACCGCAGCGGGAAGCCTGAAGAGCGCTGTATCCAGGGGCACGAACCGCAGAGTATCAGGGCAACGGGGTCTTGCTGAGACCCGCCACTCGACCTCGCGAGCCTCACACAAGCATCGGATCCGCCTCGAGATTTCGGCTCGAACCGGCGCGAAGCAGTCGCTTCGCCAGCGCCCGGGAGGCGCGCCTCTCCCCCCTAGCCACTGCCGTTATATGCCAGAGGCAGGGGCTTGCGGCAAGACCCCAGGGGGGCCGCAGAGTGCTCGACCATGACTGAACACGAAGTGGTGATCGCAGGTGGTGGACCGACTGGATTGATGCTCGCCGCAGAGCTCGCGCTGGCGCGGGTCGACGTCGCCGTCGTAGAGCGGCGAGAAGACCAGCGAGTCATCGGTTCGCGCGCAGGGGGATTGCACTCGCGGACGCTCGAGGTCCTGGACCAGCGCGGGGTCGTCGATCGATTCCTTACGGAAGGAATCAAGCACCCGAAGGTCTCCTTCGTTCACCAGCTCGACATCGGCGACCAACCAACGCGGCACAACTACACTCTCGGGCTCTGGCAACGACACATCGAGCGTATCCTGGCCGACTGGGTGAGCGAGCTCTCGGTGCCCTTGTACCCGGGGCGTGAGGTGGTCGACTTCGTTCAGGACGGCGCTGGCGTAGCGGTCATCCTGGCTGACGGTCAGCACCTTCAGAGCCAGTATCTCGTCGCCTGTGACGGTGGGCGCAGCGTGGTGCGCAAGCGCGCAGGCATCGACTTCGCGGGCTGGGATGCTTCCGTGAGCTACCTGCTCGCCGAAGGCGAGATGCGCGAGGAGCCAGAGTACGGCATGCGTCGAGGCGAGCTCGGCGTCTTCGGCATCGGCAAGCACGAGGACGGCGAGGGAGTGCGCGTGGTGCTGATCGAGCCCCAGGTCCGACATGGGGACACGCCGAGCGTCGCAGACATCCGCGAAGGCTTGCGCGCCAGCTACGGCAGCGACTTCGGCTTCCACTCGCCGCGCTGGCTATCGCGCTTCAGCGATGCCGCGCGGCAAGCAGCGAGCTATCGCAAGGGCCGCGTCCTGCTCGCGGGAGACGCCGCCCACGTTCATTCTCCGGTCGGCGGGCAAGGCCTGAACACCGGCGTGCAGGACGCCGTGAACCTCGGCTGGAAGCTCGCCCAGGTGGTGCACGGCCACTCTTCGGAACGCCTGCTCGACACCTACCACGACGAACGCCACCCGGTGGCTGCCCGGGTCCTCGAGCACACGCTGGCGATGACCGCGCTGAATCGCGGCGACGCGCGCACCGAGGCGGCTCGCGAGGCGCTCGGCGAGTTGCTCGCCATGGAACAGCCTCGCAGGCGCTACGCCGCGATGATGGCGGGCCTCGACATCCGCTACGACCTCGGTGAGGGGCACGCGCTGCTCGGACGCCGCGTGCCGGATCTCGAGCTGAGTACCTCACGTGGACCCACGCGAGTGTTCGAACTGCTCCATGAGGCTCGCGCGGTCCTCTTGAACCTACAAGATCCCCGGGGATTCGATCTGAGCCGCTGGAACGGGCGCGTGCGCCAGGTCGAAGCCCGCTACTCGGGCGCCTGGGAGCTGCCGGGAGTCGGCGAGGTCAGCGCGCCCCACGCCCTGTTGATCCGGCCCGATGGGCACGTTGCGTGGGTTGGTGAAGACACGGACGCCGGACTCGACGACGCGCTGAGAGCGTGGCTCGGCGGAGTCCGATAGCGCGTTCCATCAGAGCGCGGAGCTCCCCTCACCCCCGCCAACCTCATCCATCCACAGGCCAGAGCTCCACCGAGCCTTCACCGGGCAACAGCGCGAGGGAACGATTCATCGTGATCCCGTAGATCATTACCTCAGGGCAACGTGTTAGCTCGATGGCCTCCACCGTGCCGGCTTCGAGGTCTTCGAGGACACCGACTCGCGGCAACACCGCGATGCCCCGACCACTGTTGGCAAAGAAACGCAGTAGCGGGATGTCGTCAGTGTCCAGCCGGACCGCGAGACCGCAGCTCAGGGCCGGCTCGACGTACTTGCTCAGCACGTCCACCTCGAACGGGTGTCTGAAGTTGAAGACGTCCACCGGACCCTTGAGGTTCTTGCGACGGGCCCTGCGAATCACCCGCGGAACCGCGACCAGGCAGAGCCTGCTCTCCCCGAGCTTCTTGTACGAGACCTCGGCCAGATCCTGCTTCTTCGGCAGCTCGAGGGTGACGATCGCGTCGAGCTCGAAGCGGCGCAGGAGCCCGTACAGCTCCTCGTACGAGCCGGTGGAGACGGACACCTGGATGCCATCGGCCTTCGTTTGATAGCGCTCCAGAAGCCGGTAGACGAAGTTGCGAGATACACCGCCGACGATTCCAACACGCAGCACGCTCACGCGCTGAAGCTCCGTCTTGTCGCGGATCAAAGCGTTGATCGCCCGGCTCTGCTCGAAGATCGAGTTCGCGTACCCAAACAGCTTCTGGCCCGACGGCGTGAGATCCACGGAACGGTGACTGCGCACCAGCAGCTTCTCCCCCACGTAGTCCTCGAGCGCCGCAACCTGGGCGCTGACGGCCGACTGCGCGACGTGCATCTCCTCCGCCGCACGAGTGAAGTGCCCAGCACGAGCCACCATCCAGAAACGTACAGATGCCGAAAGTTGAGCCATTCCATCAATCTATTTCCTAGATAACCTCAATAAGTTTTATCTGTTTCTCAGAACATTCGGCAAGGGGCTAGAACCCACCTCGTCAGCGATTATTGCCCCAAGGAACTACGGCTGACGAATCCCAGCAGCGCACGCCCTCGGCACCAGCAGAGGAATATGCGGCGTCTCCCTGCTGCCTCGCGTCCCGAGGCCAGAGCCGCGGTGCTGCGCTCCGCGCGCCATCGTGAGGTCACGAACATGAATCCGCTAGTCCACCTCTTCGTCACCCTCCTCGGTCCACTGAGCCTGATTGGCGTGGCTGTGGCCGCACGAGGCGAACCCGGTCAGGCGCCCCGCCGCGTACAACGCTACCTGGTGCGGGCGACCATGCTCGGCGTGCTCGCCGCGCTGAGCGCGTGGATCGCGGTTGGAGCCCAGGGTCAGCTGACCAGCCCGCGGCTCGGCTACGCAGGACTCGGGGCCGCCATTCGGCTGGATGCGCTGAGCGCGACCATCTTCAGCATGGTCGTCCTGCTGGTTCTGGTGATTGCCCGCTTCAGCGTGACGTACCTCGATGGGGACCCGCGTCACGGCACGTTTCTCGGGCGACTCGCGGCCACCGCGGCAGCGGTCGAGGTGCTGGTGATCGCCAACAACCTCTTGCTGCTCTGGGTCGCCTGGGTCGCCACGAGCCTCTGCCTGCATCGGCTGCTCGTCTTCTACCCCGACCGTCCCCGGGCGGTCTTGGCCGCGCGCAAGAAGTTCATCGTCGCGCGCCTCGGCGACGCCTGCCTGGGGGGAGCGCTGCTGACGCTCTATGGGAGAACCGGCACCAGCGACCTGTCTCGAATCCTCGCGGATTCGTCTGCGCACTCCGGCTGGGCGCTGTCGACGGCTGGAGTGCTGCTGGCCCTCACCGCGCTCTTGAAGTCGGCGCAGTTTCCGACCCACGGCTGGCTCGTCGAGGTGATGGAGACGCCGACCCCCGTCTCCGCGCTACTGCACGCCGGGATCCTGAACGCCGGTCCATTCCTCATCCTGCGCTTTTCCCCGCTGCTGGATGCGGCTCCAGGCTCGGCGTGGCCGCTGCTGGTCGGAGGAGGTTTCACGGCGCTGTTCGCCTCGGTGGCGCTTCGGACGCAGCCGTCGGTCAAGGTCGCCCTTGGCTACTCGAGCGCCGCCCACATGGGCTTCATGCTGTTCGTGTGTGGACTCGGGGTGTACGCGGCCGCCGCGTTGCACCTGGTCGCGCACTCGTTCTACAAGGCCCACGCGTTTCTCTCGGCGGGTAGCACCGTCGACGTGAACCAGGCGAAGCGGGTCGCGGTGGACCAGCGCGAGCCGTCGGCGGGACGCGCCGCACTTGCGCTGGCGCTCGCCACCGGCCTCTACCTCGGGCTCGCGCACGCCCTGGGAGTCTCCCCCTGGGACCAACCGTCGCTCTGGTTGGTGGGGGCGGTGTTCGTGCTCGGGATGATGCAGCTCGTCGGCGCCGGACTCGACGCTCCGTTCAACCCGCGAGTCTACTTGCGGGTGCTCGCCGCTGCGGGCGGGGTGACCATCGCGTTCTTCGGGCTCGAAGCGCTGGCTCACGCATTCCTTGCGGATTCACTGCCCGCCTACGCCCAGACACGGCCCGCACAGCTGATTCTGGCTGGCGTGGTCGTGAGCGTCTGGGCCTTGGCGAGCGTGCTTCAACTCAGCGGTCTGGGGCGTCACACGGGCTTCGCAGAGCGGCTCCGGGTGCACTTCAAGCACGGCTTCTATGCCAACGCTCTCTTCGACCGCCTCGTGCGCCACTCCAACCCTCGACTCCCATCAGGAGGCCTCTCGTGAACGCTCAGCCGTCCAGTGCCTTGTCCGTCGCAGACACTCTGCGCGCCGCATCGAGCATCGTCGCACCAGTGTGGCCACTCGACCGATTCGTCGCGGTCAACCCCTACCTCGGTCTGCAGCAACGCCGCTTCGAAGAGTCCGCCGGCTACCTGGAGCAGGTGTGTGGTGTGAGGTCCACGCTTCCGCTGGGCGCCTACGCGGCTCTCATCGAGCGCGGGGAGCTCTCACTGGCCGAACTCGACGAGGTGCTCGAAGGATCCGACGGGACGCTCGAACGGTCAGACGTGCTGCGCGTGCTCCGGGACGCAGCCAGCTCGTCCACGAACGGACGGCTGCTCACCGTTGCAGACGTGGCCGACGAGGCCACGGGCGGACGCTGGAGTCGATTCGTGGTGGACCACCTCGGAGGCTGGCTCGCCAGCTACTTCGACGAAGACTACGCGGCGTGGCAGCCCAGGCGCAGCCAGTCCTTGTTTCGTAGCTGGAAAGCAGAGGCCGAGGTGGATCGCACTCCGGAGATCGAGGGCGCACGCGGCTTCCGCGAGGTCGTCCGCCAGCTACCCGACTCCTGGCAAGCCGCCGCCGCACATGCAGCCGCTCGCCTCGGGCTCACCCCCGAGACGCTCACTCCCTACGTGCATTGCCTTGCGATGAGGCTGCCGGGCTGGTGCGGTCACGCCGCCCGCTTGGTCTGGGAACGCCGACTGTACGCCGACGAGCACGACGACACGCTGGTCGAGCTCCTCACGGTGCTCTTGGCCATCGACGTCGCGCTGCACGAGACGTTGCTCGATGGGTCGCGCTGGAGCGCGGTGCTGGCCAGGCTGAAGCACCTCTCGGACGCTCCCTCACCCGCACCGGAAACGGTCGCTCGGGTCAGTCTCCAGGTCGCCTACGAGCGGACATTTCAGAAGCGGCTGTTTCCGATGTTCGAACTCGCCAGCGGTCCGAGGGAGCGATCGGTCCCGCGCTTCCAGGCAGTCTTTTGCATCGACGTGCGGTCAGAGGTCTTCCGCAGGCACCTCGAAGCCAGCATCGACGACCTGGACACGCTGGGCTTCGCCGGCTTCTTTGGTTTCCCTGTAGAGTTCACTCAGCTGGGACATGGCGCAGCGATCCCTCAGTGTCCGGTGCTGCTCCGACCGTCGCACCGCGTGCTAGCGACGGCGGGGACGGCGGATCGGACGGCACACTCGATTCAGAGCCTGAAGGACAGGTCGAGCGCGGCCCGTGCGTGGCAGAGCTTCAAGCTCGGCGCGATCTCGTGCTTCAGTTTCGTCGGCCCCGTGGGACTGGCTTACCTGCCCAAGCTGATCACCGATGCTTTCGGTCTCACGCGCCCGGCTCCGCTCACCTCGATGGGTGACGCCCGCCACCCGATCGACCTCAGCCCGACGAACGACGGATCGCCAGCTGGCATCCCGCTGGAAGATCGCATTCAACTCGCAGCGAGCCTGCTATCTGGCATGTCGCTGACTCAGGGCTTCGCTCGCCTGGTGCTGCTGGTAGGGCACGGTTCCTCCAGCGTCAACAATCCTCACGCCGCCGGCCTCGACTGCGGAGCCTGCGGCGGACGCGCTGGTGGGGTGAACGCGCGCGTCGCCGTCGCTGCCCTCAACGATCCGGCGGTCCGTCTCGGGGTAGGAAGGCTCGGCGTACGCATCCCCCGGGAAACGCTATTCGTTGCAGCACAGCACGACACCACCACGGACGAGGTGAACGTCTTCGACCGCGAACGGATCCCCTCGAGTCACCTGGAAGATCTGGAAACCCTCGAGCTAGGCTTGCGCGCGGCCAGCGAGGGCTGCCGGGCGGAGCGTGCCCGCCGGCTAGACCCGACCGCCACTGGGTCGGCCTGGTTCGAGCGTAGCCGCGACTGGGCCCAGGTTCGCCCCGAGTGGGGCCTCGCTGGCTGCGCTGCGTTCGTCGCAGCACCCAGGCACCGCACCGCAAGCGTCGACCTCGAGGGTCGGGCCTTTCTGCACTCATACTCCTGGAAGCGCGACGAAGGCTTCCGCGTGCTGGAGACGATCATGACCGCGCCGATGGTGGTCGCGACCTGGATCAACCTCCAGTACTACGCCTCCAGCGTCGACCCCGATGTCCTCGGCGCTGGCAACAAGACCCTGCACAACGTCGTCGGCGGGAACCTCGGCGTGCTCGAGGGAAACACGGGCGATCTTCGCGTGGGCCTCCCGTGGCAATCGGTCCACGACGGTCATACTCTGCAGCACGAACCGCTGCGCCTGAACGTGTTCATCGAGGCTCCCGCCGAGGCAATGAACGCGGTCATCGCGAAGCACGAGAGCGTCCGGCAACTGCTGGACAACGGCTGGATTCATCTCTTCGCACTGGATGAGAGCGGACGGGTCAGCAAGCGCTACATCGGTGGCCTCCGCTGGCGCGACCTCGAGCCAGCCTCGATGGACTCCGAGAGGGGCGAAGCAGAGGCCTACTGGAGCCAGGCGTCATGAAGCGCCCCACTGGCATGGACCCCACAACGTCGGAGACCGCGCCCCGACTGGGCATCCTGGGTGGTGGACAGCTGGCGATGATGATCGCGGAAGCCGCGCTGAGTCATGGCGCCACGGTGCGCGTGCTAACCCCCGACTCCCGGGCCCCGGCCACTCAGACTTCCGCGGCCATCGAGCTTGGAAGCCTGGATGACGAGCAGGCTCTCAGCCGGCTCTTCAGTCGCTGTGACCACATCCTGATCGAAAGCGAGCTAGTCGACCCCGAGCGGCTGAAGAGGGCGCATTATCGCTTCCCCGAGGCAATTATCACCCCGAGCCTCGAGTGCATCCGCCTCACTCGAGACAAGCTCGAACAGAAGCGCCTCTTCAGAGCCCTGGGCCTGCCGACGGCGGAGTTCTGTGAAGTGGACCTGACGACCCCTCTGCAATCGCTGTTGGGACTCGAAGAGCGCTTCGGCTCGGGGTTCGTACTCAAGCGGGCTCGTGGGGGCTACGACGGCCGTGGAAACCTGATCGTGGACCGCCCGGGTGGCCGGAACCAGGTGGTGGAGTTCCTCGAAACCAGCAAGCGTTCGCGAACGGCGGTCTACGCGGAGGCTCTGGTGCCGTTCGCGCTGGAGCTTGCCATGGTCTCCACACGAACCCGCGACGGGTCCGTCGCAAAACATTTCCCCTTGGTAATTACGGAGCAGGAAGTCGGTGTCTGCCGCGAGGTACTTGGCCCCGCGACTGCTCTCGGGGTTCCTCTTCGAGCGGAGGCCCAGGCGAGGGAGATGATGGACCGCGTCGCCTCGGAGCTCGGCATCTGCGGAACGTTCGCGATGGAGTTCTTCCTGACGGCGAAGGGAGAGCTGGTGATCAACGAGATGGCTCCACGCGTGCACAACTCCGGTCACTACACGCTGTACGAAGACGGTCCGAGCCAGTTCGACCTTCACGTGCAGGCAGTGCTCGGCCTTCCATTGAGCGAGCCACGCTGCCGTGGCTTCGCCTTGATGCGCAACCTGCTCGGGCCGCGCGCCATCGCCCGCTCCCCGAGCGAGGTCGGGGACCTCCCGTCTGGCGTGAACGTCCACTGGTATGGCAAGGGCCAGGCGCTTCCCGGCCGCAAGATGGGGCACCTCACCGCACGAGCTCGCAATCGCCGGGAGCTCGCTGCGCTCAGGCTCTCCCTGCGGGAGTTCGAGCAGGCGCTCTGGTCTGAGCTGCGTCGCGAGGGGCGCGTCGCATGACTCGCACTCCACGGGTCGCGATCATCATGGGCTCCGACTCCGACCTGCCGACGATGCAGCTCGCCGCCGAAGCCCTGGACGACATGCGCGTGGAGCATGAGATGCGCGTGATCTCGGCGCACCGTACGCCACTCGAGATGGCCGAGTTCGCTGCCTCCGCCGCCAGTCGCGGGCTGTCGGTGATCATCGCCGGCGCCGGGGGAGCCGCCCACTTGCCCGGCATGGTCGCAGCGCACACGGAGCTTCCCGTCATCGGCGTCCCAGTCCCCATCGGCCAGCTGCAGGGCATGGACGCGCTGCTCAGCATCAGTCAGATGCCCAAGGGGGTGCCAGTCGCCACGGTCGCTATCGGAGGCGCGTACAACGCAGGTCTACTGGCCGTGCAGATCCTCGCCGCCGGTGGCGCACGCGCCGACCAGGAGCTGCTCCAGCGGCTACGGGCGCACAAGCAGGCGCTTCGCCAACGCGTCCTGGCCATGCGCCCCCTGTGATGACGCGGCCGCGGCGCCCTCTCCCTTTCGGCATCCAGCGTCCCGGCCCTCCGTCTCATCAGCCCTCGATGCCGTACAGCTGGTTGAGGATCCGGGCTCATCGTATAGAGTGAATTCACTTCACATGTCGACCAGTCAGCCCGCTGCCCCCCCCTCGCGGGGCCGTCGAACCCGAGAACGCCTGGTCGGCGACGCGGAGGCAGTTCGGCATCAACGTATCCGCACGGATAATCAGGTGCGCGGTGCGACGAAGAACGTGACCCGGGGACAAGCCCTGGGGCGCGTGCCGCCACACATCGACGCCGAGCTCTGCGGGGCGCTCCTGATGGGCGGCGTGAGTCAGGCGCTACACAGCGCCCTGAGGCGCAGACGAAAGCTGCCTCGGGAGCGCGTCATCGGAGAGCTCCAGCGCTTCATGCAGCGCGTTCTGTGCATCCAGGATCGGGGGTGAGGGATGAACCGAGAGAAGCAGCTAGCGCTGTTGGCGACCTCGCTCGAGCTCGCCACGCACAACCAGCGCCCGCTGAAAGGCGACGAGGTACTGGTCGCGACTCGAGACTACACCGACGAAGCGCGCTTCGAGCGCGAACGCGAGCGGGTGTTCCGCCGCGCGCTGAATCTGGTGACGCTCTCCTCGCGAGTCGCTCGCCCCGGCGACTTCATCACCGCGGAAGTCGTCGGAGCCCCCGTGCTGGTCGCGCGGGGAAACGACGGTAGACTCCGCGCCTTCCTCAACGTTTGCCGTCATCGCGGAGCGACGGTCGAGCTTAGATCCTCCGGGAACTGCAAGCGCTTCGTGTGCCCGTATCACGCCTGGACCTACGAGAACACCGGGCAGCTCCGACGCGTTCGGCACCAGGAAGGCTTCCCGACGCTCCGGATGGAGCAACATGGACTGGTGGAGCTGCCCTGTCAGGAAGCCGCCGGCCTGGTCTTCGTGTGCCCCACGCCGAATAGCTCCCCGCCACCGCTACCGGAGGCGCTCGTGGAGGAGCTGGAGCAAGTGCTCGGTCCCTGCCCCACCGTCCATGCTTCGACCACCCGCGCCTGGGCCGCCAACTGGAAGCTGGTGGTCGAGGGCGGCATCGAGTCGTACCACTTCAAGATCGCCCACAAGGACACCATCGCTTCCGTCTTTGGCGATACGAACTCGACCTGGGAGCCCATCGGAAAGCACCTGCGGTCGGTGTTGCCAAAGGCCTCGATCCTGGAGCTCCAGGGTCTACCCCGAGAAGGCTGGAGCCTGCGAGAGCACACCCACGTCGTGTACACCCTCCACCCCAACGCGATGATCCTGCTGCAGAAGTCCCACTTCGACCTGATCGTGCTGACTCCGCTCGCCGTCGATAGCACGCAGATCGAGGTGCTGACGGTGGGTGCAGCGCCGCCCCAGGGCGATCTCTCCCCCCAGGCCCGAGCCTTCTTCGACAAGAACCACGCCTTCTCGCTGCGAACGCTGGATGAGGACTTCGCCATCGCCGAGCAGATCCAGCGGGGCCTTCACACCGGCGCGAACACGCACTTCCGCTTCGCGCGCTTCGAAGATGCCCTCAGCCACTGGCGCGCGCAGCTCGACGCACTCATCGGCTGAGTCGAGGTCGCTCGGGAGCCGGTCCAGCCGTCCTGACATTTCCACGCAGCAACGTCGAAACGGCAAGGGATCGGCGGAATCTTGCCGATTGGCGCGTTTTGCCGCAGGCGATCCTCGAGGTGTCCCTGTCAGCGCGGGCGCTTTCATGTAGGGTAAGGACCTGGCGCATCGCGAGCTGGGTGCGCTCGTCGATGGAGCCTGGATGATCAAACGCCGCCTGCACCCGATACTCGTTCTCCTCGCCTTGATGCTCGTCGCGCTCTCGGCGTCGGCGGAGCCCGCCGGTGCCTCGCCCGAGCGGACGCTCGTCGTCGGAGTCAAGGTCGCGCCCCCGTTCGTCATCCAGGAGGGCGATCGGTACCGGGGGCTCGCCATCGACCTGTGGGAGGAAGTCGCCCAGGATCACGGCTGGAAGTACAGCTACAAGGCGTACGACCTCGAGGGCTTGCTCGGTGCCGTGGAGCAACAGCAGGTGGACGTCGGGCTGGGCGCGATCACCGCAACCGCGGAGCGTGAACGACGCATGGACTTCGCTCACCCCATCACCAGCTCGGGCCTGGGCGTCGCCGCGCGGAAGGAAGAGGGCGCCGGCTGGCTCGCCGTGGCTCAGGCGCTGGTCTCGCCAGCCTTCCTCAAGGTCATCGGCGCGCTGTGCCTGTTGCTGCTCACGGTCGGGCTGCTCGCGTGGCTGTTCGAGCGCAAGCGCAACCCGGAGAACTTCGGCGGCAGCCATCGCCAGGGGATCTTCGCGGGGTTCTGGTGGGCGATGGTCACCATGACCACGGTCGGCTACGGCGACGTCACGCCCCGCACCGTGCCTGGCCGCCTGCTGGCGATGGTGTGGATGCTCACGGCGTTGATCGTGATCTCGTTCTTCACCGCGTCGATCACCAGCGCGCTCACGGTGGGCAAGCTGAGCAACTCCATCCAGAGCGCCGATGACCTCGGTCGGGTGCGCGTCGCGAGCATCGACGGCAGCACCAGCGGACAGTGGCTGAAGAGCAACGAGAACGAGTACACCAGCGTCGACTCACTCGACGCTGGTTTGAAGGACTTGGCCGCCGGCCGCGTCGACGCAGTGGTCTACGACGCTCCGCTGCTGCGCTGGCAGATCAAGCGTGACTACCAGGGTCGGTTGCACGTACTGCCGATCCAGCTCGAGCGGCAAGACTACGCGTTCGCGCTGCCAAGCGGCAGCCCGCTGCGGGAGGCGATCAACACCTCGCTCCTAGAACGAATCAACGCAGCTGACTGGGACAAACGCCTGAAGAAGTACTTCGGCAGCAACTGATGCTCGACGATGTGATTGGGCACGAGCAAGCTTCGGTCAACCCGCCACACGCGACGAAGGGTGTTGCCATGTCCGGATTGCGCTTCGACTCCATCCTCTTCCTGTGCGTCGCCAACTCGGCGCGCTCTCAGATGGCCGAAGGGCTCGGCCGGCAGCTGTTCGGCGATTCCGTGCGCGTGCAGTCAGCCGGCTCCGCGCCGTCCCGAGTCAATCCGTTCGCCATTCAGGCCATGAGCGAGCTCGGGATCGATCTGGGAGCGCACACGTCCAAGGCCGTGGAGAGCATCGACCCCGCGAGCGTCGACCTGGTGATCACGCTGTGCGCCGAAGAGGTCTGCCCGGTCTTCCTGTCGAGCGCCCCACGCATGCACTGGCCCTTGCAGGACCCCGATCGCAAGCACGAGACGCTCAACGACGAGGAGCGACTGCACCACTTCCGAGTCACCCGCGATCAGATCCTGATGCGCCTGCGGGTGCTCGCAGCGCTGCGCGACGTGCCCGAGGGACCGGCGCCGCAAGAGTTCCACGCCAGCATCCGCGTGCCGGATCTGCCCGCGGCAGCGCGCTTCTACACCTGGCTGCTCGGTGTGGCCCCGAAGGAGTGGACCCATCGCTACGTGACCTTCGTCAGCGAGGCGCTACGAACCAACTTCGTGATCCTGGTCGACGACGGCAATCCGCTCCACCACGACACGCTGTATCACCTGGGGATCGACGTCGGCTCGAAGGCGGCGGTGATCGCCGCCCACGAGCGCGCCCGGCGCGCGGGCTGGCCAATTCACAAGCCCGCGCGCACGACCTGGCGAGGCACGCCGCTGCACGAGCTCTGGCTGAAGGATCCCGGAGGAAACCTGATCGAGGTCTACGCACGGCTCACGGATGCCGAGCTCCAGGAAATCCCCGAGGATATGGAGCCGGTGGTTCTGGCTTGACACAGCGAAGCCGCCGGGGCGCGCGAACGACGAGTCATTTCCTCGGCTTGCGACGGGCTCCCCTGCGCGGAGGCTTCGCACCCTGATCAGCTTGGCTCTTCAGTTCCTCGAGGTAATCCTCCAGGCGATCGAAGCTGCCCTCCCAGAAGCGTCGGTAGGTCTCCGTCCAGTCCGCGACGGCCTTGATGGGTGCGGCTTCGAGCCTGCAGGGACGCCACTGAGCCTCCCTGCCCTGGCTGATCAACCCCGCGCGCTGCAGCACCCGCAGGTGCTTGGAGATGGCTGGACCGCTCATGCTGAACGGCTCCGAGAGCTGCTTGACGGTGGCCGATCCCTGGGCGAGCCGCGCCAGAATGGCGCGGCGCGTGGGGTCAGCCAGGGCAGCGAAAGTCACGCTCAGAGGATCGGTCTGCATCACAGCTCCGACAGATGTGCCGCCAGCTTGTCCAGCGTCTGGAAGCCGTATTCGACCGCGCCAGAGCCGACCTTCTGGTCGCGCAGCTCCTTCGTCGGGTGGAGCTGGCGCAGCGTCAACACGGTCTTGCCGTTGCTCTGCGCGTCGAAGGTCACGATGACTCGGAACCTCTCGGGGTCCTCGTCGCGATCATGGCCGTGATCGAAGACGAGGCGCTCGGGGCGCTTCACCTCCAGGAACACCATGCGGTTGTCGTAGAGGGTTCCGTCGGGTGCTTGGAACTGGAAGCACCAGCGACCCCCAACCCGGATGTCGATCTCTTGGGTCGTGACCGTGAACCCGCTGGGGCCGAACCAGCGCACGATGTGTTTGGGATCCGTCCAGGCCTGGAACACCAGCTCCCGAGGCGCGTCGAGCACCCGCGTGATCACGATCTCTCGCTCCAGCGGCCATTCCTTGGTTGCAGTTGCTTCGGTCATCTCTCGTTTCTCCTTTCCCACGAATCTAACCGATTCGTTAATTAACCTGTTGGTTATGTACTGGATCGAACGGAGACTCGCAAGCTGCCTGCCGAGACGGCAGCATCGGTAGGCAACCGCTTGCGAGTTGCCCGAGCGGGTTTTACGAGCCGTTGGCGCGGGAGGGGGCGCTCACGGAGGCTTTGAGAGATGACTCGTATCGCTGTACTCGACGACCGACTGCCCGCTCAGATCCGGGAGAATCCCGGGGCCTTCGAGGGCGTCGACCTGGTCTGGACCGGCACCGACGTCGAGCAGCTCAAGGCGTCTGCTCGGCTCACGCGACCCAGCGTGCTCATCGTCAACGTGGAGCTCCTCGGTGGTCACTCCCCGGAGAACCTGACACAGCTCCTCGACGCAACCCACGCGGATCTAGTGCTCTGCCTCTACACCTTCGCGCGCCGAGAGGCCCTCGAGGCGATGAATCAGGGGAAGCTGCGCGCCATCCGTGTGCCCGTCTCTCTGGCAACGCTGCGCACGCAGATGATGAGCGTCATCGTACGTCAACTGCTCTCGTCGGACGCGGACCAGCCCAGGCGAGACCCAGAGCCAGTGGAAGCGCCCGTGTTCACCTCCGCCCAGCTCGGCCGCCTGCAGGAAGTGCGGAGCACCATCGACTGCGAGTGCCCGAACCACCTGGCGGAGCTGGTGATTGGACTGCGCGCGTTCGAGGAGTACTCAGCCCGCTGCTCGAGCAAGGACGACCGAGATCGAGACGTGCATCGCTCCTTGAACCAAGCGGCAGCGCGCGCGCGTCATGAGATGGAACAGGCGCTGCTCGCCGTGGTGAAGCACGAGGGGATCGTGATCTGAAGGAGCGGTCAACTGCGGCTCAGGCGAACCTCGGCGAGCGCGCGCTGGCGTGGCCGGAACGACTCACGCCCTTCACCGTCAGCCACCCAGCGATGGCGAGCTCCGAGATCAGCGCGAGGCCATACATGGGATCGAAGCTTGGAGCGAGCGCGGGCGCGAAGACCACGATGCCGGACCCGACGAGGTACACCGCACCCGCAACCACCAGGCCGATCCCGAGCAGCCTCGGCACGAGTCGTGAAGTGCGCAGGAGGTGTCCGAGCAGCACACAAGCCACTCCAAAGAACACGAGTGCGAGATCGTAGACGAAGCGATGGAGCTCGAGCGACGCCAGGACCATCGCCGCCGCCCCGTCTGTGCCCAGCGCAGTGCCTGCGCCACGAGTGGCCCAGCCCAGAGCGGCGGCCATGTTCATCGTGTTGGCTCCCAGCACGGCCGCCTGCATCAGGCGACAGACGGCAGCGAGCAGCGCGAGCGGCCCGTGCACCGGCCGCAAGAGCACGTACAAGCCGACGGCCACACCGACGTCGAGCGCGATCATGGCCAGGTCCGCCGCGAGTGCCGCGCGGAATAGACCGACCGAGCCGGCGATGTTCGCGGTCGTCGCGCCGGCGTCCCCCGCTACGACCAGCCGCATGCGCACGAAGAACTCCGCGAACATGCCAGTGACGATGATGCCCAGGTAGGCAATGCCGGTCGTGCGAGCAATCCGCAGGGTACTGAGGTCGGTCATGTTTGGCTCTCCCTTCGTGGTGTGGATGAGCCTGACCCTAGACCTCTGCTTCGTGCGGCTCTGGACCGCAGCGGCCAATGCAGTGACCGATCGAGCCAAAAGCGCTCTAGCCGGCCACCCCCCGGAACGCCAGCGGGGTGCGTCCAGTCCAGCGCTTGAATGCACGCTGGAACGCGCTCTGCTCGGAGAACCCCGTCAGGAAGGCCACTTCGCTCAGACTGTGCGTCGTGGTGACCAGCAGCTGCTCGGCCACCTCGCGCCGCACTTCGTCCACCAACGCCTGAAACGACCGTCCACCCTCCGCCAAGTGGCGCTGCAACGTCCGCTCGCTCATCCCGAGCTGGCGGGCGATCCGTCCCTTCCGCGGAACGCCGTCGCACAGCGCGTCCGTGACGGCGCGCCGCACGCCCGCCACGAGGGACCGCTCTGCGCGTTGGGCGTGAAGTTCATCGAGCTGCGACAGCAAGAACGCCGACAGGCCTTCGTCACCCAGGCGCGTCTGGGTGGCCAGCACTCGCTCACTCAAGTGAAGCGCGTCGATACCTGCCTCGAACCGCACCCGACAGCCGAAGTGACGGCGGTGCTCGCCCGCGTCCGCAGGACACGCCTGGCGGAACGAGACCAGCTCCGGGACGACGCTGTCGACGGTAACCTGGCGCAAGATGGACCAGACCGCGGCCAGCGCTGCCTCGTTCGCGATCTGGATCCCACGACGCTGCTCCGAGGATCGACCCGCCAGGATGAAGCGCCGCCCACCTGCTTCGTCGACCAGCTGATACTCCAGCGTGTCGGTGATGACGAGGATGTAGCGAACGAGCCGCTCCAGCGCATCGCCCACGGTGCGAGCCGTCTTGATCGCCAGACCAAACGCTCCAAAGTCCTCGGGGCGGATTGCCGTGCCATAGCGGAAAGGCAACCCGTGATCGCCCTGAGCAGCACACCGCTCGAGCAGCTCGTAGTAGAGGTCCGCGGAAACGGGCTGGCGTGCAGCGCTCGCGACGTCCGTCTCCAGCGCTAGCCCCTCGCCTTCGAGCCACGCCGCAGACTCCAGCGGAGCAAGGCTGACCTCGACGAACCTCCGCACGATCTGCTGAGTGACGGCGCCCACTTTCTGCGTGTACCACACCGCGCGCCGCGGCTCCCCCGAGCGCCCATCGCGCACGGACGTGCCGACGCAATCCATCGGCCGTGGTAAGGCGTGGGAGCAGATCAGTGAAGCTCTGCTCGCGAGAGTTCCCATGAAGACGCTCAACACCTACGCCAGCCTCGGAGCGGAGTTCTACCAGGCGATCGAACCGACTCCCGTGAGCGCGCCGCGCCTCCTGCTGTGGAACGGACCGCTCGCCGAGGAGCTACGGCTCGACCCGGAGGCGCTGCAGAGCGACGAGCAAAAGGCGTCGATCTTCGCCGGCAACGTGGTGCTGCCGGACTTCCAGCCCATCGCGCTGGCCTACGCAGGGCACCAGTTCGGCGGCTTCGTCCCCTCCCTCGGCGACGGCCGAGCCCACCTCCTGGGAGAGGTCGTGGATCGCGACGGGCTGGGACGGGAGATCCAGCTCAAGGGCTCGGGGCCGACCCGCTTCTCTCGGGGGGGAGACGGCCGCTGCGCGCTCGGACCCGCGGTTCGAGAGTTCATCATGAGCGAGGCGATGTTCGGGCTCGGTGTGCCGACCACCCGCAGCCTGTGCGTCGTCCAGAGCGGAGAGACCGTTCGGCGCCAGCGTCCCCAGCCGGGCGCGATCGTGACGCGAGTGGCGCGTAGCCACCTGCGCGTCGGCACGTTTCAGTACTTCGCCGCTCGCCACAACACGAACGCCATCCGGACGCTCGTGGACTACGCCGTCGAACGGCTCTTCCCGGACATCGAGGCGTCGAGCGGCCCCGAGCGCGCCCTCGCCTTCTTCGAGCGCGTCGTCTCCGCACAGATCGCAACCGTTACCGCGTGGATGCGCGTCGGTTTCATACACGGCGTCATGAACACCGACAACACGTCGATCTCGGGTGAGACGATCGACTTCGGTCCCTGCGCGATGCTGAACGCCTACGACCTCGAGACCGTGTACAGCTCCATCGATCACCGTGGGCGCTATGCCTTCGGGAACCAGCCCGTGGTCCTCGCCTGGAACATGGCACGACTGGCGGAGACCCTGCTACCGCTCCTCCACGAAGACAGCGACCGAGCGATCGACATGATCCAGCCACGCCTGAACGAAGTCCCCGATCGCATCGACGCCGCGTGGCGCGCGATGATGAGGACCAAGATTGGCCTCTCGGAGCTCGGCCCCGACGACGAGTCGCTGGTGACGGACCTGCAGCAGCTCATGCAGCAGCATGGCCTCGATCACACGAACACGTTCGCCGCGTTGAGCGGGGCCCTCGACGACACCGCCGACTCGCCCCTGCCCTCGGAGCTCGACCCGTGGCTTCTGCGCTGGAGATCCCGCTTCGACGACGCAGGCTCTCGAGCGAACGCCCAGGCCCTCATGCGGCGAACGAACCCGCGCGTCATCCCGCGGAACCACCACGTCGAGGCGGCGCTCGCTGCCGTCGTCGAGCGCGGAGACACCGGACCGGCGGAGCGCCTCGTCGAGGTCCTGCGCGATCCCTACGACGTGGGCCCGTCGACCGCCGCGTACACCGATCCGCCCGCGGACGGTGACAGGGGCTATCAGACCTTCTGCGGAACCTGATCGCTTCTCCCTGGTTTCGATCGGCTCCCCGGTGCCCTCACACGGGCCGTAGCTGCCGTCCGCGAACTTCTCGAGAGCGTGCTCGATCTTCCAGCTGACGTCGCGAGGGCCGACGCGTCATCTCTTTTCCTCGTGGCTA
Organism: Polyangiaceae bacterium; assembly: GCA_041389745.1. Taxonomy (GTDB): domain Bacteria; phylum Myxococcota_A; class Polyangia; order Polyangiales; family Polyangiaceae; genus JAHBVY01. The sequence goes on along the minus strand of JAWKRF010000029.1, from coordinate 24,385 downwards.
TAAGCCGCGCGTTGATCGCCTCGTGGTGCATACCTCCCCCCAATCCCCGGCCCAATCGGGACCGTGGGAGTTCAAACCGCTCTGGCGTCCTCGGAGCCGATCGCGCCGCCGAAGCTCGAGCTCGCCGCCAGTGCCGACTCAGCAGGGGGGAGACAGGTGACGAGCAAGCGTACAAGGCCGGCCTGGAGCAGGTGTTCGACTGAGACTTCACCCAACCGGCGATGGCTCACGGGGAGGTGCTGAAAGGCGACAGAAAAGGCGCCTGACTGCAGATTGGCCATGCGCCCGGATGCGCGTACCCATATCCTCAGCAGACGTATCATCATGGCACGCACCGCTCCCGTTCCGAACATCCCAGCCCCTCCAGGTATGAATCCCGGTGCCTTCGTCGCGGGCGGCGGCGGCGATGGCGGCGGCAAAGGCGGTAAGGGCGGCAAGAATGGCAGCGGCGATGAGGGTGCTGGCACCGGCGATGGCGACGAAGACGCGAGCGGAGATGGTAACGACGGCGGCGAAGGCTGTGGCGATCCAGTCTGCCCAATCACCGGGAGAGTGTTCCTGGACGTGCTGGACTTCGCCTACAACGCGCCCCGCCCGCTGCGCTGGATGCGGGGATACAACAGCCGAACCTCCGCCACGGCGCGCGACCTGGGTCACGGCTGGAGTCACGACTTTGGCTGGTCGCTGAAGGTTGGCCGGCGCAAGATCGAGGTGCTCGACGCGCGCGCGCGGGTCCAACGGTTCTCCCTGAAGGCTGGCTTTCCGCAATCCAACGCGCTCGGCTGGACGCTCAGCAGGACGGCTGCTGGCTACGAGCTGTTCACCCCGAAGGACCGGCTGCGCTATGAGTTTCGTCCGCTCGCCGCCGACCCAGCGAGCTTCTGCTTGTCCGCCGTGTGCGATCTCAATAATAACCGCACAGAAATCGAGCGTGATACGCGGGGCAGGCTCACTGGCATCGTTGACTCGGCGAAGCGGCCGTACCGCGTCAAGACCGATGGCCACGGGCGTCTGGTTGAGGTGAGCGTCGCCACCGACGCGCAGCATTCCGCCTGGATGCGCGTCGTGAGCTACGTCTACGACGCTGCTGGCGACTTGGTGCAGGTCGTAGACGCCGAGGGTCACGCCTGGAACTATCGCTACGTGAACCACCTGATGGTGGAGCAGCGCACCCCCATCGGCTTGTCCTACTGCTATCGCTACGATGGCAAGACGCAGGAGGCGCGCTGTCTGGAGACCTGGGGCGAGTACCTAGGCGCGGTCGATCCCGCCCTGGAGCAGCCGCTGCCGCCAGCCCCCACCAAAGGTCGAGACAACCGACCGGTGAAGGGTATTCAGAGCGTCCGCTTCGACTACCAGCCGGACGAGTACTACTGCGAAACCGAGAACGGGCGTGGTGCCATCACGCGCTACTTCGGGGATGCCGCGGGACGTGTGTTGCGCAAGGTGATGCCCAACGGTGGCGTGTACGAGTACTTCTATTCCGACGAGACCGGCGCGCTGACGCGCATGTCAGATCCAGACGGAAACGACATGGAGGTCCACTCGGACGCTCAACAGAATCCGATGGGCTTCACTTCACCGAACGGTGACGGAATGCGGATCCATGTGGAGGCCGACGGCACGGTGGTGGAGGTCGACTGGCGGAACGGCCGCGTCACCCGGCGCAGATCAGATGCTCGGGAGAACCCGACCTACGTGGGGCACGCCGACGGCACGTGGGAAGAGTATGAGTACGACGCGCGCGGGCTGGTCACCGCGTGGGTGGATCGACGCGGTTCGCGAACCTTTTATCAGTTCGACGCGATGGGAAACCTCACCTCGCTCACCGCTAGCGATGGTCGCAGCGAGCTATCAGAGTACGACTACCTGGGCAGGCGCACGAGCTACGTGTCAGCCGAAGGCGCGCGCACTGAGTGGCTCTGGAACCGCATGAACGAGGTGGTGTGGAAGCGCCAGCCCGATGGAACCGAGATCTCGGTCACCTACAACGGCTTGATGAAGCCGACCAGCATCCGCGAAGGGGCAGCCGTGTGGCGCTACGAGTACGGTGGCCTGAACTGGGTCCATCAGATTGTGAATCCACGCGGAGACGTGACTCACTTCCGGTATGATGTCGAGGGCAACCTGACGCACGTCCGCAACGCTCGTGGACAGACCTATACGCAGTACTTCGATCTTGAGAATCGAGCCATCGGCTCCGACACCTTCGAAGGGGTGCGCCTCCGTGGCGCGCTGGATCTGATGGGTCGTATGATCAGCTGTGAGACCCCCGACGGCGTCACGACTTTGTCCTACGACGCGGAGGGTCAGCTCGCGGGGATGGAGTACGCCGATGGGGAGAGCGTCGAGCTTGCCCACTTGGTCGGCTCAGGCGCGACGCGCATCGACAACTCGAGCGTCCTGGTCGAGACCTGGTTCGACGGCGTCGGCCAACCCGTGCGCGAAGTTCAGGGTGACCACGAGGTGGCGATCGGATGGAAGGGCGGCCGAGTGGCCGTGGTCAGCCCCAGTGTGGGTCCGCCGCTGCAGAGTGAAACGAAAGCCGACACCGACGTGAGGGTCACACAGGGATCGGTGCTGTTCGTGCTGAACCAGCCGAGCGGCAACGAGACCATCGATACCCTGGGGCAAGAGCTGGTGAGCCGCAAAGCGTTCGCAGACAACGGACGGCTCAGCACCACGGCGCTGGCGCGCCGCTCACCCGCGGTCAGCCTCGAGAACGCGGCGGCGGCCGCCGATCCGAACCGCTTTTGGTGGAGAAACTACCACTACGGGCCTTCGCGACGGCTGGTCTCCGAGCTGCACTCGGACGGTACATTCATCGAGTACGAGCACGACGCGTTCGGGCAAGTGCTTTCTCGCACGCGGCAGCGGTCGGGGGCGGTCGACGTGGAGAGCCTCAGCTACGACGCCGCTGGGTCGCCGCGCTTTCCCGACGTGGTCCTGGACAGCCTGGCGCGGCCCATCAGCGTCGGCGGGGAAATCTGGCGGTATGACGCCGAGGGCCGGCTTGCCGCGCGGCAAACTGCTGAGGGCGAGTGGCTGTATCGCTGGAGCACTAGCACGAACCTATTGGAAGTGGTCACGCCGAAGCATCGCGTGGAGATGGACTATGACGGGCGGGGACGCAGGATGCGCAAGCGCGTTTTCCGAGGGGACGAGTTGGTCTCCGCGACGGACTATATCTGGAGCAACCAAGTCGTGCTGCGCGAGGTGGACCGCGTCGGCGGCGCGACCCGCACCTATGTACGCCGTGATGGCTCGTGGGAGATCGTTGGGCATATCGACTCCAGCGCCAGCGGAGATCGGGCGTACCTCTACGCCCATGACCCAAGCGGAGCGGTGGTGGCCGCCTTCGATGAGCAAGGGCGTCAGGTGTTCGCGGCTGAACGCAGCATCTATGGGGTGTACACGATCGCCGAAGATGAGCTGTCTGTTACCGCGCGGATGGTGAATCAGTTCGACGACCCCGACGTCGGGCTCTACTACAATCGCTTCCGCTGGTACGAGCCGAGAGCCGGGATGTATGTCAGCCGCGATCCTCTGGAGCTAGAAGGGACGCTGAATCCCAGGGACTACGTCCGAGATCCGTACCTGTGGGTCGATCCGTTGGGGCTGGCCATGGCCCAGCCTCCCGGCGGTCGCGCGACGGCAGGTCGTGGCCATCCCCCGCGTCCACGGCGTCCGAACCCGTCGACGATGTCCACTGACGACACTCACACCTACCTCACCGCTCCAGGCTACAACGCGACCAACGGTACCGAGGCGGTGCCTGGTTACGTGGTGGCGGATGATACCGAGCGCACCGGACGCGGCTTTCGCGCGGGAACAACCGCGACCGTCGATGCTGCGGGTGACGCCTACGGGTGCCACAGCTGTGGAAGGAGTCGAGCGCAAGTCGAGGCCGCGGACGGCAGCTTTGGGCACTGGCGAAAGGACCACCAGCCACCTTTGAGTCACGTGGCTGCCGGCGACGCGGTTCGCGGCAACACCTCCGGGGTGGTCCGTATCTACCCCCACTGCCCGCGGTGTTCCAACACCCAGGGCGGCGGCTTGGCGAGTCGTCCGCCCACAGCAGCGGAGGCTGCGCGGGCGGCGGCGATCATGGCACCCAGGGCAGCAGACGGCACCCGTCGCGGACCCCCGCGCCGCTGAGTGGTGCGGGTGGTGTGGCCAGAGTGAAGTTTGGTAGAGTTGCCTGGAGACACACATGGCAAGACTTACCAAAGTTGAGAAGCTGCTGCTCCAGACTCGCAACAACTTCAGCGGGTTCGGACTCGATCCAAACCTTACGGAAACGCAAAAGGACACGCGATTCGAGTACGCCTATAAGGGGAAGCTCTTCGCGGTCCTGGAGGTCCAGGACGACGCTTTCTACGTGGAGGTGCTGGCCACGAAGGAGCGCATGCCGGAGATCCAGGGGTTCAAGAGCCCGCGCATGGCGTACGCAGCCATCCCCAAGCGCAAGAACTGGTTCTGCATCACCGTGAAGGCAGATCAGCGAGATTTGCTCGAGTCAAAGATCGATGCGAACGTGGGCGCGATCCTCAATCAGCTAAAAGCCGGATGAGGCATGCCCAACCGGCTCGCGCTCGGTGAGCAGCAGCTCTTGACGCCCGGCGGGCCCCCAGGGGTCTTCGCGTTCAGCCCTCGACTGGACATGCTGTTCGCCCGAGGCTGGCCGTACCTGCGCGTGCTGAGCGATGAACCTGTCACGCTCACCGTAGCGAGGGGGGAGGCACGCAAGGCCTCCCGCGCCGTGGATCCCTATTTGCCCACGGTGGTTCCGCGGGAGATCGCCCGGCGCGTGCTGTCGGCCTATCCGTTTCACCCGTTCCAACAGCCGGATGAGGTGAAGGCGGCGGTGGCAGCCCCCGTAGAGGTGGACGAAGCGCTGATGTCGCGCATCTTGCGAGACCGCTTGTCCCAGGTCGGGGAGACCTATGACTTTCGGATCCGCGAGGTGCTGTTCTTGCTGGAGGCCTACTTGGGCACCGAGGCGGTGGTCAGCGCTGTGGTGGAGCACTGCGTCGCAGCGCTCGATCTCAAACGCTGGAGTAGGCGGGTCGCCGAGGTCGATAGCGTGAGCGCCGGCTACGCTCGGGTCGCGCTAGCGCTGCCTTGGCTACGCCATCGCCTCCCGGCGGCGCGCTGGAGCCAGCTCACGTCGCCCATGCTCGCCGGCAATCCAAGGCTCCCAACCTACACGGCGGTGCTGCGCGCGTGTGCTGACGACTCCGCGCCAATCCCTGAGCAAGTTGGACGTCTGGGCGTGAGCCTCGCGCGCCGCGACCTGACGGCGCTGCGCGCGCATGTTGCGCGCTGGCCGACCGACTGGGTGGATGCACAGCTGGTATATGCGCTGGGACATGACTTCCTCACGGAATGCGATGTGAGCAAGTTGCGGGGCAATCCGAAGTGGAAGCAGGAGCGCACGCTGGCCGAGATCGGCGCCATCCGTGCTCCGGGCACGCTGCGGGTGATCGCGGCGCTGCTCAGCAGCCGTTCGGTGGCGGAGACCGCCCATGCCTGGGTGGAGCGCCACGCGGAGTGGATTGAAAGTGAGGGCCTGCCGTTGCTGTCCAGCTGGCCGCACGCCCGGGCGGAGACCAGAGCAATCCGCGACGCGCTGCGCGGAGGAGCGCAGGTCACGCCCCCAAGACCCGCGGCCTTGAGATCAGCGCTGAGGGATCTGTTCGAAGAACTGCCTGCGCGCATGAAGGCGTGTGCTGGAGACATCCATGCCGAGCGGGCGGGGATGCGCGCCGCGTTCGAGACTTACTGCGAGCTGAACGCGGCACTGGGTGCGGAGTCGCCCGACGCCTTCTTCACCCACGAACTCGACCTGGACTGGCGAGCGCCCAAGGCGGACGTCGAGCGCTGGATTGAGCTAGCGGTTTCAATTGCCTAGCTGCGCCAGCCCGCCATGACTGGACGTCGAGAACGAAAGGCGGCCTCGCGCTGCACACCCTCACCCCCAAACCCTTCACCAGCGGTGCCCAGCACCTCATGCGTCCTCGGAGATCTCACGCGTCTCCCGGAAGCTCCCCGAGGAGGCGCGCGCTTCAGTCTTCTTCTTCGACGAACGCTCGCAGGCGATCGAGCGCCGCGTCCCACTGCCGTGCGATCAGGTCGAGGTGGTCACGCGCCTTCGCGAGTGGGCGCTCGTCCAGCGCCCACACCGTCTCGCGTCCCGACTTCTCGGAGCGCGCGAGCCCTGCCGCCTCGAGTACGCGGAGGTGCTTGGTCACCGCCTGACGCGTGATCGGGGTTCCCTTCGTCAGGGCGGTGACGGAGAGCGGCCCCTTCGTGCAGAGGCGCGAGACCAGCATCATGCGATGCGGATCACCCAAGGCCGCGAACACGGGAGCCGAGGCAGTCAGCCGGGACGCCACTTCACACCTCTCGTTCTAGGTACTTCCCGACGAGCGACAGCTGGATCTCCCACCCGCCTTCGTTCTCCGTGAAGGCCTTCGCACGACGCTCGAGCGGTAGCGCGTCGAAGCCCGACTCGGTGATGGTCAGGCGCGTACCTCCCGGAACCTCCTCGAGCTCGAACGTCACGAGCGTCGTCGGCGCATTCGGTTCCAGGTCGGGATCGGCGCCAGGATGCCAGCGAAAGGCGAGGAGCTTGCGAGGCACGACACGCTCGATCTGGAGCTCGCAGCGCATCCCGACGTACGGCTCCTGGTGTGCGGCGATCGCATCGTCCACCTGCGTCTTCGCGATCGCGCCGATGACCGTCTGACCCTCGACGAACGGACCGTCGAGAGTCATCCCAAACCACGCTCCGAACGCCGCCGAATCGCCAATCGCTCTCCAAACCTTCGCGAGCGGAGCCTTCAGCGTCGTCGTCTTCTCGATCCTGTCTGTCATATGAGCAACCTCTGGGTTGCGTATAGTCCAGGCTCCCCATACGCGCAACCCTCTGGTTGCCTATGCGGCGACCGTCGATCGAAGGCGACGTCAGCTGCACGGTGTGGATCTGCGGAGCCGCGGATGCGCGGCCTGGGTGGCAGGTATGGTAGCGACGCGCCGGCCGCTCACTGGCGAAGGATGCTCTCCAGCTTCTTTCCTCTGGCAAGCTCGTCGACCAGCTTGTCGAGGTAGCGGATCTTCTGCATCAGCGGATCAGCGACATCTTCGACGCGCACTCCGCAGACGACCCCCGTTATGAGCTCGGCCTTCGGGTTCCAGCGAGGTGCGGCGCCGAAGAACGCCTCGAAGTCCAGCTTCCGATCGATGGCGCGCTGCAGGGTCTTGCCGCGATAGCCGGTGAGCCAGGCGATGACCTCGTCGACCTCCTGTTGGGTCCGGCCTTTCTTCTCGACCTTCTGCACGTAGAGCGGGTACACGCTCGCGAACGACATCCCGAAGATGCGCGGCTTCTTGGCTGCATCCGCTGCCGGGGGCTTGGTGACGGTCGCTTTGGCGGTCACCTTCTTCGTGGTCGCCTTCTTGGCGATCGCGGTCTGGGTGGTCGTTTTGCTGGTCTTCTTCGGCGCGCCCTCTTTCTCGGCGATCTCGGCGAGGCGCGTGCGAACGAGGGCGCTCACGATCTTCTTCGGCAGCGGCTTGTCGGGCGGAAACGCGATGCCGCCTTTCGTCGCCTTGTACCCCTCGAGCAGCGCGCCGAGCTTCGGGACGACATTGCCGCTGTGGGGGTAGTACCCGCAGTTCTTCCCGAAGAAGGCGAACCCTGCGGCGATCTTTCCGCTCGGTAACCGGAAGGCCGGCATGTCGTAGCTGATCGTCTCGGTCGCCTCGGGAAGCAGCTCACGGAGCTGCGCACAGAGACGCGTGAGCGTCGCGCGTGCGGTGACGTGCTCGATGGCCGCGAGATAGGAGTCGATCGGGCTCTTTGCTGAACCGCCTTTGGTCGACTTCTTGGGAGCCTTCGTCGCCTTCTTCGTTGCCACGAAGCGAAGGTACTCCGCGAGCGAGCGTCACGTCCACCGCTGGTCGTGCACGCCCAGACACCACCGAGCACCTCGGCGAGGCCCAACAGCTTCACCCCCCATCGCTCCACGACTCGGCCCACTTCATTCGCTGCCCGCTATCTCAGGCGGTGTCACCAGCGGCGTCGCCACTTGTCTCGATAGCTCGGTGGTTCGCTGATCGGCACGTCGGGCGCCTCGGCACGCACTGCGACGAACGTGCTCGAGTCGCGGTCCTTGATCCGAATCGATCCCTTGAGAGCGGCCGTCCTTGCCGAGCGTGACTCGGCCCGTGCCCGCCATCGAGTCGTACTCCCACGCGCCCTCCCAGGTGAACGACACGCCCGTCTTCGTCGGCTTGCAGTTCACGTAGGCGAGCAGGCAGTGCATGCGCAGCCGATCGCCGTGCCCGGTGAGCGAGAGCAGCGCCGGACCGAGCGAGTCGAGAAACTTGCTCGACCACTGCGAAGTCTCAGTGATCCGCCACCAGCCACGGTACTCGGAAGGGATTGGCGCCTGCGTGTTCATCCGCGCCGCACCATGCCACGAACGCTTCACCCCGTTCCATGACTCAGGAAGGCATACTCCACCGCCACCAGGACGTTGGATGACCGCTTGGTGCCGTGGCTCGCCGCGGAAGGGCCCTAGCCTACACGCCCGAATCGCCGCCCTTGTCGCAGAGCTTCTTGAGTCGGCGCTGAACGGTGCGCAGCGGCGGCGGTTCATGAACGGCGCCGAGGAGTTGCTGGATGGTGGCGCTGCCAAGTCGCTGCACGGCGTCGAAGATCTGACGATCGAGTTGGTCTGGAGGACGAACGGTCATCCAGGGACGCCGTTGCTCCGTCTCTTGGCGGCCTTCGAGGTCGCGAGCGATGTCGGACATGCCGTCGCCGACGGCGCTCGCGAAGAACTCGAAGTAGCGGGTGAGGTCGCCTGTGGTCTTCGCGCCGGGTCTGAGGCAACCCGCCCCGAGCGCTCCGCGGCTTCCGCTTCGCGGCTCTCGGCAAGCCCAGGTTGAGTCCCCACGCACTCAGCGAGCCCGGGTGGCCCAGATGCTGGCCTTTGCCCACGGACTCGGCGCTGCCATCGAACGGGGCGACTTCCGCGACCAGGCCGACGCCGCCCGGCATTTCGAGCTGACGCGGGCAAGGATCACCCAGCTCATGAACCTCACGCTGCTGGCCCCGGACATCCAGGAGCAGGTGCTCTTCCTTGAGGCCGTCAACGGCCGGGAGCCCATGAGCGAGCGGGACCTGCGGACGGTGATCTACGCCGGGGACTGGGGCGCGCAGCGAGTCGAGTGGGGCGCTCTCCGCGCCGGCGCCCTCGATCAGACCGTATTCGCCAGCTCCAAGTAGCGGCAGAAGGCGTTCGCGAGCTGGATCTGTCGCGGCGTTCGGCACTCGGGTTCGAAGAGCCGTGGGCTGGCGACGAGGATGCAGGCACATCGAGCGCGTGATGTGGCGACGTTCAGTCGATTCAGGCTGAACAGGAACTCCATCCCTCGCGGCGCCTCGTCGGGTGACGATGTCGCCATCGAGTAGATGACCACCGGAGCCTCTTGCCCCTGAAACTTGTCGACTGTGCCGATGCGCGCGGTCGGAAGCCGCTCACCGAGCGCCCCAACCTGCGCGTTGTAAGGGGCGACGATGAGAATATCCCGCTCGGTGATGGGGGCTTGCTCTCCCAGGCGGTTGGTCCAGCTCAGGCCGCTCGACACCAACGCTTGGTGGAGCGCCACCACAGCTTCGACCTCCTCGGCCGAGCTGTTCTGGTTGCCCTCGTGCTCGACCGGGAGGAACCAGAGCCCGGCCCCCGCGAATGACGTCTCGCCTTCGAGCGCCTGAAGCTCAAGATCCGGGCGCGACTGCAGACGGCCCTCGTAGAAGAGCTCGGAGGTCAGTGTGCAGATTGACGGATGCAGTCGCCACGTTTCCGCCAGGAAGAGCCCTCGGTCGGCCGGGATGGTCTGCCGCTCGCCGAGCAAGTGCTGGAGCGCGGAGACCTCGGTGCCCTCTGGATGGCTGCCTTGGAGGGGCTGGTCCAACTGCTGGGGGTCGCCAAGCATGACCACGTTGCGAGCTGCCTGGGCGACGGCGAGCACGTTGGCCAGCGACATCTGTCCGGCCTCATCGACGAAGAGCACGTCGACAGACTGGAACAACTCCTCGCGGGCCCACAACCAGGCCGTGCCGGCGGCTACCTGCACTTCTCCGCTTTCGAGCGCCGCGACGACGTCCTTGTTCTTGGTCGTCTCGCGAATCGGCTGCCCTTCATCCTTCGCCGCTTTGCCGCTGACCTTCTGTAGACAACGGATGGAACGGCCTTCCTCGGCCGCGGCTTTGACGACGCCGTCGAGCAGATTGCGGATAACCTTGTGGCTCACCGCGGTGATTCCGACCTTCTTCCCGGCCCGAACGAGGTCACAGATCATCCGTGCGCCGGTGAAGGTCTTGCCGGCCCCCGGCGGGCCCTGGATGGCCAGCACGCCGCCGTCCAGCTCCAGCCCGATCCGACGGGCGGCAACCACGGGCGGCTCGCCGTCCCGCTGGAGCGACGCCCCATCAGCCAAGGGGTCGCGCAGCCTCGGTGCGCGAGACAAGAGAAGGTCCCGCGCTGCGCGGTGAGGACCCGGCGCATCGACCCCGTTCGATGCCACCCACTCACCGAGACGGAACAAGGCTTCGGCCTGCTCTCGTGCGGTCACCACCGAATGCGCGAACAGGGCGGTCGGGTGAAGGTCCGCGGTGTCCGAGCGCTTCTTGATGTCGATGGTCCGAGCTTGGGTGTCGATGGCCGCGACCGACCCGAGTGGCTCGCCGCCAACCCTGTGGAGGGGATCGTCTTCGGAGATGTCGGTGTCCTGCGCTGGGAACCGATAGCGGTGCACCGGGCACCGATCAGTCCCGCCCACGCGCTCGTCGAACTCGAGTCCGGCCAGCCCCTCTTTCTCGTCGAGCAGCTCTTCGTCGCCAAGGTCAGCAAGGCGGAAGTACTCCCACCACGGCGCCTTCTCCTCGCGCCGGTGCCAGTCGAGCATGTGCGCGAGCAGCCACGTTGCGTGCTGTTCATCGCTGCGCTCGTCCCGGTCACTGGGCACATCGCTCAGCAGGCGCGCCATGAGAACCTGCACCCGCTGCTGACGCTCGTCGACGCTCTCGTTCGGAGCTCCATCCCCGAGATCGGGCCGGGGCAGTTCTTCGCCATCACGAACAAGGCCGGCACGCAGCTCCTCCAACCAGTCCCGCAACCGGAGCGTGGAGACGCAGTCGTCGCGGTTGTAGGTCTCGACGGCGGTGCGTACGTCCTCGGGCGCGACATCAACCTGCCCCAGCTCGAGGGCTCGCTCGAACGCGCGCAGGTTCTTGGATGCCTCGCGCAACTCGACCTCGCGCTCGTAGCCGTAGAACTGCTCGAGGTCCTTGATCGAATAGCGCTCGACGCTCGCGCGGATGGACTGCTTGGCGATCGAGTACAGGTCGACGAAGACGCCGGCCCGGAGCAAACGGTCGACCTCGTCCTCTCGTGTGGCGTACCGACCCATCAGTCGCGTCATGGCGCTGGGTTCGTAGGGCGCGAAATGGAAGATGTGCAGGTCCGGGTGCTGCGACCACCGCTCCATCACCTCGTCGATGAACGCCTCGAAAGCCACCCGTTCCTCGGCGGCGGTCACCGCCCAGAGGGATCGATAGGCGGTGGCGCCATCCTGCACCACGACCCAGCCGAGCAGGTACTCGAGGCCGACGGTCCCCACCAAGGGATCGCCCTCGATATCGAAGAAGATGTCGCCGGCCGAGGGCGTCGGTAGCCGCGCAAGCCCACGCTCGGGCTCTCGTGGAAGCAGCTCGTACACCGGACGGCTCTCGGTGCGTCCCTGCAGCTGGACGCGGGCCTGCTCACGCACGCGCACCAGGCCGTCCATAGAGCCGCGACTCGGCTTGCGCTCGAGAGGCAGCGGCAGCTGGGCGAGATCGGCCAACGTGTTGACGCCCCAGGTGCCGAGCTCGCGCCGCTGCAACTTGGAGACCCCCGCCACCAGCGACAGATGGTCGTCGTCGCGTCGACGCCGGTCGCAAGCGGACCACCATCGGCAGACGTCGCACTGGGCCACTGGCTCTGGATAGGTGGAAGGCGTGTCGTCCACAGCGACGGAAGCGGCCCCCGCGAGGCGCGAGCGCACGAACCGGTAGTAGGCGAGGTAGTCGTGCACGCGGTAGGTCTCGGGCTCGAAATCCACGCCCGGCGACACGACGTGCATGAACTCGGGCAGCTCGCCTTGCACTTCGCGGACGATGTCGGAGTAGAGGCAGAGCTGCAGGATCGTGCCAGCTCGGGTCTCGCGCGCCAGCTTGGTGTCGATGACCTCGTAGCTCCAGTCACCAAGCCCGCTGCCGACCGCCACTCGCCGGAGGATGTCCGCTCTCCCGAACCATTGTCCGTCCGCCAGCGTGGCCTGAACGATCACGTCGGCGCCGCTGCGCATGGCTTCGACGGTCGCGTCGAAGGCAGAACCGTCGCCCTCGGCGGTGACCTCGACGACGCTCATCCCACGGTCGCGCAGGTGATTGAGGTATTGGGACTCGTGTTCGAAGCCGCGCTGCTGGAGCACCTCCAGCATCGGCTCTCGAAACGTGGGAGGAGAGATGCGGCCGTGCGCAGCCTGCAGATCGAGCATCGTGAGATGCCTGCAGCCGAGGTGGTTGGCCAAATCGGTTGCTGACAACGCCAGCTTTTGTCCGAGAATTCGCACGGTTTCCCACTATCATGCCGTGGGACCACCGGGCATCACAACGGTTCATTGCACGCCGCCGGAGGCCGCGACACGGTGTTGACAAACCTATCAACACCTGCGATGGTGCGCACCCATGATCGGAACGCATCTCAAGGAGCTTCGGGAGCAGAAAAAGCTCTCGCTGCGGGTCGCGGCCCAGACGCTTGGTGTGGACGTCGCATACCTGTCCCGCGTAGAGGCCGGTAAGGTGCCTCCATCAGACCAACTCCTGGAACGAGCGGCCGAGAGTCTTGGTTGTAGCGCGGATGATCTACTGCTTCTCGCTGGGCGCGTGCCGCCAGCCATGCGGGGGATGGTCGCGAAGTATCCGAGCCGTGCGGCAGCAGCTCTGAATCAGATGGCCAGGATGTGCGTTGCGGAACCGGGTGCACCGTACGGTGAGCCTCTTCTTGCAGAGCGAGGCACTCGAGCTATCGAGGACGGGTTTCCGTTCGAAGCTCTCAGCGAGGTCGCTGAAGTGGAGAGCTGGCGCAAGGAGGTCTACAGGCCTATCTACCACACACACAAGTGGTGGGCGCAGCGGCTCGGCTCGGTCTTCCGTGCGGCGATAATCGGGGCGACGTCGCCAAAGGGATCCTCTGTCATGGACCTCTTCTACGAGCCCCTGCGCTTGCCGGGTGTCGTTGTCTTCGACCCCTTCATGGGTAGCGGGACGACGGTTGGCGAGGCCCATAAGCTCGGTTGCACCGCGATCGGTAGGGACATCAACCCCGTCGCATTCCGCTCTGTCCACGCGGCTCTCGGAAACTTCAACAAGGACGCCGTGGAGCGAGCCTTCGCCTCCCTTGACGAGACGGTTGGGAAGAAGATCCGGACGCTCTACGAGGCAGAAGACAGTGAAGGGAAGCGCTGCCAGGTCTTGTATTTCTTCTGGGTGAAGGTGTTGCCTTGCCCGGACTGTAGTGCTGACGTCGATCTCTTCTCCAACTACGTATTCGCGACCCACGCGTACAAAAAAAAGAACCCGCTGTCGCGGATCTTGTGTCCAGGATGTGGTGACATCATCGAGGGCCGGTACGACTCCACTGAGGAGAAGTGTGCGTGCGGTCTCACTTTCGATCCGCAACACGGGCCTGCAAGAAGAACGACGGCCACATGCACATCGTGCAGCCACGAGTTCTCGATTAGCCGCACGGCACGGTCTGCTGGAAAGCCACCCGAACACCGGCTTTACGCGAAGCTGGTGCTCAAAGCGGATGGTTCAAAGGAGTATCTACGCATCACGGAAAACGACCTCAGTCGATTCCGCAAGGCGACACAACGGCTAGCGAAGGAAAAGCCCCGACTTCCGGATGTGGAAATCACCCACGGCCACAACACGAAGCAGATTCTCAACTACGGCTACTCCTCGTGGAAGCAGCTCTTCAACGACCGGCAGCTTCTCATTCTCAGCATGCTCGCAACCGCAATCGCTGAGATCGACGATGCCGCAGCGCGCGAGGCGCTGGCGATCCTTTTTTCCGGAGCCCTCGAGTTCAACAACATGTTCGCATCGTATAAGGGTGAGGGGACGGGCGCGGTGCGCCATATGTTCTCCCATCACATCCTGAAGCCGGAGCGAACACCGATCGAGGCAAACGTCTGGGGCACTCCCAAGAGCTCGGGCTCATTCTCGACCCTCTACCGTTCTCGGCTGCTGCGGTCGATCGACTATCGCAATGCCCCATTCGAACTCTCGGTCGACTACTCGGGGAAGCGGAAGTCGGGCCGCAAGGTTCTTGGCGTAAGTCCTCCGATGGGGGCTGCAATAGCGTCGAAGTACCCGAAGAGTGGACTGCCGGCGGGGGCGATCTATCTCTCTTGCGGCGACTCCTCGGACACCGACATCCCAGACAAGTCCGTTGATGCGGTGGTGACAGATCCGCCGTTCTTCGACAACGTCCACTACTCGGAGTTGGCTGACTTCTTCTACGTCTGGCAGCAACTCTACTTTGGCAAGGGCGGGCGTTCGGGGGCCACCACCAGAAACGAGAGAGAGGTTCAGGACGTCAATGTCGACGGTTTCGCGAACAAGCTGCGAGACGTATTCAAGGAGTGCCATCGTGTGCTGAAGGATGATGGTCTGCTGGTATTCAGCTACCACCATTCCCGAGAGGATGGCTGGCACTCCCTCGCGAAGGCCGTGCTTGGCTCCGGTTTTCGCGTGGTCCAATCACAACCTGTGAAGGCTGAGATGTCAGTTGCGGCTCCCAAGAGCCAGGCCAAGGAACCGATCGATATCGATGTTCTACTTGTATGTCGCAAAGCAGCGGCTGACGCTCGCCAACGGCGAGACGTGCCCGATGCTCTCGCATCGGCGCGACACCTCTCGGAAGAGAAGATTCGAAGGTTCAACGCGACGAACCGACATCTGTCGCGGAATGATGTAAGGGTCGTTCTGCTCAGCCAGGTGTTGGTTGAGCTATCCGCTGGACGAGAACTAACGGATGCTGAGTCGGCGCTCAATGAGATCACCAACAACATCAACGAAGTGATCGAAGCACTTCACGCAGCACAGAACCCCACCGAACCAAGGGTTCCCGTCGGTCCTCAGCGCGGACAGCTGCAACTGACTCTGTGAAGCACCGAGACTATCGGTGCTCGAAAACGTCGAAGGCTCGAACCACGCCAGCGTCGCCCCGCGGGTTTGTGTTCTTGGAGGCTTTGGTGACGCCGTCGAGGTGAATCGAGTAACTGACCAGCGACGTGGATGCGACCGTGCGGTTGAGTGTCCCGATCTTCTTCAAGTCACCGTGCGAGACCTTCCATTCGGAAGGAACGATGAGCCTGCAGCGGCCCAGCCCGGATGGATCGATCGTGAGCGGATGCGGAAAGACGTACATCTTCCGATTCCGTATAAAGCCCTCGCCGTAGGATCCGAATCCCTTGATCGCCTCGTTGACGTGGGCAGCGGCGACGTCGTGGTCAGCGTTAATCAGGTTCCCATGCGCGATGCAAAGGCTCTGGACGGGCCGCGGGTCCGCTCCCGAGCCAGTGTAGAGGAAGAACACGAGGAAGACGTCTTTGCCATCCTTCGTCCCCGAAGGAATACTGCTGTTGCAGTCGTAGTCCTTGCGCGCGGGCTTGCCTTTGGAGAACGAGAGAGACTTGATCTCGTAGCCCTCGGCTGGCGCGGTCGCGGCGTTTCCGACCCAGAAGTCTGGATAGCTGTTCCGACCCTGCGGCTCGTACGGGAGGTTGAGGCTCTTTACGCGGTCGGCAAACCAGTCCTGAGGGAAGTACTCCTTGTCGTTCTTGCTCCGCGGCTTCATGTGCGTGCCCGCGGCCACCGCCTGGTGGGCTGCAAGAAAGATGTTGACGCTGTGCGTTTGCCTCATCGACCGGGGCCCCAAGTTCTTCGCGGCCACCGAGCTCCGTCGGCTGGTGGTCGTGGATGCCTTCAAGCATCGGCCTCCGTAGTCGGTGCGAACGGGGCCGGAATGTATCACCGTGCCAAGATCCAAACAAGATCGGGGACACGCGATGCCTGTGCTCGGCGGTGAACGGAGCACGGAGGGGATGGTCCAACGCAACGCTGTCCCCATCCCGCAGTAAACCCGCCTTCGAGCCTCGCGACGACGAACCCGGCCGCGCTGTAAACCAGGCCCCCGCGCTCTCTCCCCGATCTCAGAGACAGAGAGCCGAGAACGCCCCGAGACCGCGTTCGTCGTGACCGGGCGTGATCTCTGCGAGCACGAGGCCGAGAGCATCGCGACCGTCACGAGTCGCGTAGAAGCCTGCGAAGACTGGGGGATTCAAGAAAAAGCCCCGGGCGTTTCCGACCGGGGCTTGTGTGAACTGGTGGCGGCCCACCTTTTGGTGGACCGCCGTAAATGGCTCCGCATTCGTCGCCGCTTGCGAACGCTCGGTAAACGCTTCGGGCGATCTGGATGTTCGTAATGGTCCACGCAGGTTCGGCGATGCACCTGAGAACTTGCGCCGAGAGCGCTGGGACGATCTCGCCGATCTTGCCTGTCCCATCACGAGTCCGTCGCCTCGGATCGAGTGCCCTCGGGACACGTTGAGCGAAAGCGAGCCGTCCCGACCCCGCTGGACTGTAGCGGCGAGCGAGCCTGCAGTCCGCAGGCTGACCAGCCCCAGCAGCTCGAAGATCGCCGCCGCGAGCACCGCGCGTATGGACCACGCTGACGTGAAGCGTCGCATCGACGAGGTGGCCGGCGTGCTTGCCGAGACCCTGCTCGGCATGTGGCGCGCGAAGCACCGCGCCGAGCGTCGTGGGGAGCCCTGGCCGCCGCCGGAGCCGCCGAAGCCGGAGCCGCTCGTCACCTCGGGGCAGATCGAAAAGCCGAAGGGGCCGCCGCGCCGAGTCTTCCGCGAGCTCGAGGCCCGGGATGAGCTGGTCGCGAACATGCTGCTGGAGATGACCTGGTTTCCCACGTCGGAGCTCTGGCTCGAGCCCGCGGGCGGAAAGCGGACGCGCGTCATCCTCGAGTACGGCCGCGTCGTCATCGGCGTCGCGGTAATCGACGAGTACGGCGACGCCGCGGTGCTGCGGGCGCTCGCGGTCCGCGCGACCTGTCGGCGGCAGAAACACGGCCGCGCGCTCGTCGAGTACATCGTGCGCCACGCGTACGAGGTCGGCGTCGGCCGCATGTACGCCGTCAGCGCGATGCAGTGGTTCGTCGAGGCAGTCGGCTTCGAGCTTCGCAAGCGCACGATGTTGCCCGAGGACGCGCGTCGCCTCCCGGGCATCATCGACGCGCCCAGCAACGCCTTCGTCTTCGAGCTGAGGCCGACCCAGAACGGGCGTCGCGTGCCGCGACGGAGCGTGCCGCGCTCGGCCGTCGAGGCGCTGCTGACCCGGTCCGAACTGAAGGCAGCGCGCTGACTCGCCGATGAGCGCCACCACGGCGCCCACGTTGGCCCAGGGCGCGCCGAACGCGCTGGTCCCGAGCATCGGCGCGGACGCGGGCAGCAGCGCGCAGGTGGGCGCGCTGTGCGTGACGGGCGGGAGACATCGGTTCACGGCCTCGCCACCTCTTCGTCTGCCCGCCCCTTCCTCCGGCGCGGAGTCGTGCTCGTTTGGCTCGGCAGTGGCTGTGCAGGCACGTCGAGCTTCAGCGACCACTTCGGCGGGTACCACTGCGGGATCGGGACCGGGCGCGGGGTGTACTTCTGCTTGATGCGGGTTCGACCGGACTCGCCCTCGATCTCCGGGTGCGCAACACGCGCGTACTTGCTGACCTCGCAGAACACGTTCTGGCAGTCGATGAGTTGCAGGCTGCGGCCCCAGAGGCTCTGGAACCTCATACCCAGCCGCTCGAACTCCTCGCTCGCGCGCTCAGCCATGACCTGGATGATCTCGGCCTCGCTCAGGCCCGCCATCTCCTTGAAGCACTTGCTGATGCCGTCCCGAGCACCGGGCCCCGCCACGACGAACTCCATCTCGGAGAAGTCGGTGAGCTCGCTGTAGTTGATGTCGATGGCGAACTGGAACGCGAGGAAGTCGCCGAGCGAGGGATAGCCGCGCAGCAGCTCGAACGCTCCTCGGAGCGAGCCCACCTTCGCGAGCTTCTTCGGCGCCCCGTCGGCCATCATGTGCTCGATGAGCCGGAGGTGGTTTCGGTGCTTGCGCGGGCTTCCGAACGCCGGCGACGGCATGATGTACGCGGCCGAATAGACGCGTTCACCTTCGTCGAGCAGTCCGTCCAGCACCTTCGAGTAAGCGTCGAACGAGAAGTCGCGCCAGCTCAGCGCGCCGAGCTTCGTGCTCAGGCTCTCCCACGTCTCGATCTTGTTGAAGAGCTTGAAGAGAATCGTGCGGAAGAAGACCTCCTCCGGCTTCTGCGAGCCCTCGTAGATCACGTGGCGGATCAGGTACTGGCTAACGCGGTCCGACGCTCGGTACGCGTTCGTGAAGCGGTGCCCACTGAGGATCGGGTCTTCGGTCCACGGCGGCGTGCTGCCGACCACGCGACGCATGAACATCTCCTGCCGCTCCGACGCGAAGCGCCAGTACGTGTCGAACACGGGCGTCGTCTTGAGCACGCGCCCGCCCGGCAGGCGGATCTCGTAGGCCGCTCGCATGCTCAGTCGGTCCATGCGTTCCCCGTGCGATTCTTGCCAAACGACTCTCGGGAGTTGTCGGGCTGCTTCGTGCTCTTCCGTACGTAGGCGTCGTGAATCCAGCCTTGGACCGCCGTGGGGTTGTCGGACCAGTTGTAGATGGTCGCGAACTCGCACTTGATGTTGTCGTAGAGGCGCGGCGGAATCGTGTGCGGGTTGTACTTCGACGCGTCGGTTCGCGGGTACGTGGGCAGCAAGATGCCCAGAAGGCCGGAGCGCGGGTTGTACGCCGTCTGTCGAATCGATGAACCGATCTCCCAGTCGATGTGCTTCCGTTGCCACGTCTCGGCGCCGATCAAGACGACCGTGACCGAGGTGTCGCGGAGGTACTCGTCGCGGATCTTCTGGCGGATCGTCTCGGCAGGCAGGTTCGAGTCGATGTCTCCATCGTTCACCGAGCCCGGCACGAGGACGTCGAAGATGCTGCCAAATCGCTCGAACTTCGTCTTGTACGCCTCATCGAGCGCGTGGTGATAGCTGACGAAGACCTTGTGTCTGTTGCTCATGGTGCTCCTCGCGAAGTTGACGGCAGCCGCTGCTGGTCGTCGCTCGCAGCGTGGGGCGCGTAGGTGAGTTGGCGGGCGCCGAGGTCGAGCGTGACGCGCCCACCCGGACCTGCGCACAACGAGCGAAAGACGCGGTAGCCGTCGAGGATCGCTGTCTCCCACTGCCACAGCGGTACACACTCGACCTCGAAGCCCTCGACGAACTCCTTGACCGTCTTCAGCAGGTCGAGGTCGACGTGATCGAGCCCCTCGAAGAACTTGAGCTGCTTGGCGCGGCTGAAGACGATCGCCGCCACCGCTTCCTCGACGATGCCGGCCCGCGCGCCGTCCTGCGCCTCGTCGATCTTCGAGTTGCTCTTGCGCTTAGTCCGCATGAGCGCACGCACAACCGGCGACCACCCGAGATGCACGGCGTAGGCGAAGTGGAAGATGTCGTGGAAGCGGTAGCCGTCGGGGTCCTCGATGTTGTCGGTAAGTCGGTCACCGAAGTTGATGTCATTGCACCGTAGGATGACGGCTCTGTGCGAGCCACGCGTTCGCTCAAGAAAGTCCACGTGAAGCCATCGGGGGAGCTGCTCTTCCACCGGGAAGGCGTCGTCGAAGAGGGGCGCGTAGCGCTTCTCGTCGGGCCACCTGCTCCTGGTCTTCGCCGTGTTGCGCTCAGCGGCGTCGCGGAGGCAGACGTCCGCGTCGTTGCTGATCACCGTCAGCAACGCCCACGTGCGGCCCAGACGTGTCCGCATGTCATCGTGCTTCGACGTGCTGACCCCCGCGAGGACTTCCCCCACTGCCGCTCCGAAGTCGAGGTGCCCCGTGAGCTGAGGACCGTCTGTCGCCGGAAGCACGATCTTGCCCGGCACGGGGAGTTCTTCGAGCAGGCCGGGCGCGACGACCGCAGCGAGGCGCACGAAGTACCAGAGGAAGTCGCCGATCTCCTCGACCATCTTCTCGCGGTAGACCGGGTAGGCCTCGCGCTCGCGGCGCTTCTTCTTGAGTTCGGAGACGACGCTCCCAGCTTCGCCGATCAGGCCTGCAGCGAGCAGCGCCGCGTGGTCCACCTTGTCCTTGAACTTGTCCGTCTTCGCTGCGAGCGCAGCGAACTCGAGGAGCCAAGCCCGTTCGACGTCCGCCGTCATCGCGCTCTCCGTCTAGGGGTCGTCTTCGAGCGCGGCTGCGTATTCTTGGACGCCGTCGAAGATGCGCGCTGGTGCTTGGCGAACTCCAAGGGCTCTCCTTGGACGCCCCACTTGTTCTCTTCCTCGAGCCATGCCGCGAACGCAGCGGGCAGCTCGTTGTGGAACACGCGATGGCCTCTGCCAGCGCAGATGTCGTCCTTCTCCTTGCCGAACGCCCGGAACCTCTTCGGGATCGTCGGGGCTGAGCGCCCCCAGTAGACGAACTTGCTCGCGACGAGCAGGCGATCGACGCCCGTGTCCCACGCGAGGTTGTCCCTATCGAGGCGGCCCTTCTCCTTGCTGTGGTGAGAATCGGCCTGCACCCAACGCTTGCCGACGCGGTGGTAGATGTTGTCTCCGTAGAGGACCTGCAGACTGCCGGTAAGGTTCGGCCGCTTCTGGATAAACCGTGGGTCGCTCCAGTACGTGTTGAAGTCGAGGACCTCGCTCACCTGCATCGCATAGATGAGACGGCCCGAGTACCCATAGCGGACCTTTGCACCGGTGCCGACGACCCAATCTCCAACGGACGCGTGCTCGCGAATCTTCGGCTTGCACGTGGCCAACGTGCAGAACCCGAAGAACGGGTTCGGAGCGAACCCGAAATCGCGCGCGACGACGTACGAGTAGAGCTTCATCCGCAGCTATACCTCTTGACCGTCCACTCCCCCGTGGTGCGTGGTGCCCCGGTTGCGGGGTCGTCCCACCCGGTGATGTTGCCGTTGATGGCGTCGACAACTCGGTCGCTCTGCCAGCCGACGATGGCCGCAGCGTGCTTTGCCAACTCTTCGGGGATGTCAGCGTCCGTGGCGCCCTGAGCGTACACACCCACGACGTTCTTCCCCTGTTCGATGGCGTATTTGATCTCCCAGTTCACCCAATCGCTCTGGGCGGTGTCATGGGTGATCAGGACGACCAGCGTGCTGGCCCACTGGATGCGCGGCGCGAGGATGTCGCGCTTGATGTAGTCCTCGTTCGACGCCGCGTTGGGCTTGTCGCTGTTGATCGACCCGTCGCGGACTTCCATGCCTGCTTTCGAGATGAGGTCTTTCAGCTTCGGCAGCAGGGAGTCGTCTTCGTGGACGTGAGAGATGAAGATGTTCTTCTTGTCCGACATGTTCCTCACTCCCTGCTGCCAGCGGCTGCTGGCTGGTTGAATTGCTGCAGCCCATGAAGGACCAGCTCGACGATGCGCTCGGCCGAGCGCGAGGTCGCGAGCTCGCGGGTTCTCCTCGACGGACAGTCCGTTCTTGAGCCCCGAGATGCCGCACGCCTTCAGCTCGGCGGCGATACTCTCGAACTCGTCACTTCACGCCGCGGTCCGCGTAAAGCTTCTTCAGCTCGGCCGCGTGCGGCAGCGAATCATGGTATACCGAGGTCAGCTCAGCGCGCTCGATCCCATCAAGCGCGTCGAGCACAAGCCGCGCGCAGCCCCCGAACGCACCGATGAGGTAGACCGGGCGCTGCGCCCGAATGGCGAAGAGCGATTCCTCAAGCACGCCAGGCATTCGGCCAAGGTAGGGGCTGTCTCGCCGCCCGAGTTTTCCTCCAACCACGACGCGCGCGCTCATCTCGGTCGTCTGTCGCTCCCGCATCGCGGTCAGCCCTCTGGACCACGCGAAGCGACGAACAGGTGTGTCGGCTGGAACCTCGACGTCGGGCGTCGCGACGAAGGAAGGGTCGAGCAATTCGTCGATGTCCGTCGGTCGGTCGCAACGAAGCATGTCTACGAGCGGACCGAGGCGGGCCTCGTCGCGAACCGAGGCGAGCATCGGCCACGGGAGGTACGTGACGAGTTCGGCAGCAACATGCTCCGTTATCGGCGTGCCCCGGAGTTGCTCCACGATCGGGTCACGGAGAAGGTCAGCGAGACGCAGCGTGTAACCCTCGGGCCCGAGGTGCCCGCCGTAGGCCAGCCGGACCCCAGCCACGAGCAGGTAACGAGACAAATCGAGGAGGATCGAGTCCAGGTGGGCGCTTCGCAGGCCGTAACGACCAAGGTCCTCGGCGCCCGACACCGACAACGCAACCGTGAGGTTGCGGCTGCGAAGATCGTGGGCAAGCGCGTGGCGCTGGAGGGGCGTCTCGACCCGCACGCCCGAACGCTCAAGCACCTCCAGCTCCTCGGGCCCGAGGGGCGGATCCGGGTACAGGACGACGGGCTGGTCCTTGTCCTTCCTGTGGTGAACGATGGTCACCAACTCGGGGCCTGCCGGCAGGACCACATCTCCTTCACGCTTGCGCTGCTTCAGGCTCTCTTCGGCATAGGCGTGACGGAGCACCTCACGTAGGAGGAGGTCCACGACGCCCTGGGCGTCCTGAGCTTTCCAGCGAATGACCGGCGTGTTGCCAGAGTAGGGAAAGCGGCGAGTCTCTCGTTCCTGAACGGCGTCGACGATGACGACCGGCCGTTGATGGTGCTTCGCGAAGAGCACCTCCTTCCGGCACCATGAACGAGACGAGTACGAGTCGGTCACGATCGCCAGCAGCGCAGAGTCCTTGACCCCTTTCTCGATCTCGTACGCGAATCGTGATCCCGTCGAGATGTCACCACTGTCGAACCAGGTCTTCTCGGGCTGCGTGGCCGTCAAGTGGCCGAGGAGCGTCTTCACGACGCGCGGCTCGTGCTCGAGGTCCATCTTGGTGTGACTGAGGAAGATCGTGACCGGCGGTGCGTCCTCGTGCTCCGTGCGTGGCCGTAGCCTTCGAATTAGCAGATGAACGAGACGCCGCGCGATGAACTTGTGCCGCTCTTCGACCCCGTCGATCGCCCACGCTCGAAGGAAGTTCGTGTCGTCGAGCCGCTTGTCGATGGGCCACGCGCTCTCAGTGAGCTGCACTGGCATGAAGCGGTGCCCAGCGGCCTCGGTGATCTCGCGGAGTTTGGTCGCGTACTCACCCCATGTCCTTCCGCTCTTCGTCCGTTTGCTCGCGGCAACCGCCAGATGGTCATCCGCCAGCAACACCACGAGCACGCGGTCGGCCTCGGTGGCGACGGCAGGTTCGGGCGGTTCTCCCGAGCCGTCGTTGGGCGTGAAGCACGTCGGGATCTGAAGGCCCGGCACCGCCGGGTCCGCGTTCAACACCTCGTGCAAGTACTCTGCTGCGGCAGCCGCCTCCTTCGACGCCGGGTGGAACTCGAACTGGACGAGCAGCGGAAACTTGGTCGTCGTCATGCGCCGTCTCCAGACGCCTCGCTCTTGCCGCCCCGGATCTCGTCGTAGATGCGCTTCACGAGGAGCCGAAACGCGAGGTCCTGGAACTGCGGGTCGTTGAGGTAGCGGGTGACGATCTCCTGGTTCTGGTCCATGCGGTCGACCATCAGCCCCTCGACCTTGCCCTTCATCGCCAGAGCGAAGTTGTCGAGCGGGTTGGCCTTCGCGCGCTGCACCACCTCGTCGTCGAGCTTCGCGGCGGCAACGAACTGGTCGAAGAGGATCTGGTCCGCCTGGTTGAACTCGGTGCCGAAGCGCTCGTTCAAGACCTCGATGATTTCGGAGAGCTGAGCCTGGTCGTCCTTGGCCTTCTTGGTGCCAACCTCCGACGCGCCGTAGACCACGCCCGGCTCCGCGACGCGCAGGACGATCGATCCCTCCGAGAGCTTGTCGAGGCGGTAGTACCGGAGCGCGACGTCGCCATCGAGCTGCAGCGGATCCTTCTTTGGGTCCTGCGGCAGCTTCGTCTCGAAGAAGCGCGCGAACGTGTAGAGCTTCTCGAGGTCCGGGTCGGTGAACGGCATCACCTGCGAGAGGAACGCGTAGAGCTTCACAAACGCGCCGAGGGCGTTCTTGAACTCCTCCCGCGGCTTCTCTTCGAGCGCTTTGTACCGGTCGATGCCGGGGTTGATGTGCCGGTTCATCTCGGCGTGGTCGTGGACCGTCTGCTTCTCGCGCGGAGAGAAGAACA
>JAWKRF010000028.1:0-107408 GCA_041389745.1 Polyangiaceae bacterium | reverse complement strand
CCCAGCTGCTGCTCGAGCGCGGTGCCGATGCGGAAATACATCTCCACGCGCTGGCCGCCGTCCGTGGTCAGATCGGCGACTCGCGTCATGTTCTCGATGGCGCGCGCCGGATCTTCTTGCTTCTCGTACAGCCGACTCAACGCCTCGAGCGCTGGGATGTTGGTGTCATCGAGATCGACGATGTTCTGATAGGCGTCGATGGCGCGATCCGTATCACCCACCTCGTCGCTGTAGACTTGAGCGATCTGACCGTAGAGCTCGATCTTGTCGTCGGTCGAAGCCGCCTCGCTGATGTGACGCTCGTAGGTGTTGATGAGGTCGAGCCACTGCTTCAGGCGACGATAGCAGCGCTCGAGAGCGACATACGCCCGGGCGTCCGCCGGGTCGATCTCCAGCGCTTGCTCCAGGCGCTGCGCGGCGATGTCTGCCTTGAGGAACTGCTCCTCCTGGATCAACGCCAGCTTGAGCAACACACTCACTCGCTCTCGCTCGGTCTCGACGACGTCGAGCTGACGCTCGAGCACGTCGACCAACTCGTTCCAGTTCTGGGTCGCCTCGTAGATCCGCTCCAGGCCGCGCATCGCAAAGAGGTTGCCGCCGTCGAGTTCCAGTACCTCGCGGTACTGACGCCCGGCTCGCTCCAAGTCGCCCAGCGCCGTCTCGTACAGACCGCCCATCCGGAGCTTGTGTTGAGCGATGCGATCCGAGTCCTCGAGGCCTTGCACCTTGCGGCTCAGAATCTCGACCAGCTCTTGATGGTTACCCCGCTCGTCATAGATGCGCTCGAGCGCTTCGAGCGCAGGCATGCACAGCGGATCGACTTCGAGCGCCCGCTTGTAGAACGAGATCCCCTTGTCCGTCTCGCCCATGTGCTTGTCGAGAAGCTCACCGAGGTCGCACAGGATGGCCTTGCGATCTTCGCTGCTCACCGCGACGTCCAACGCACGAGTCAGCATCTCGCCCATCTTCTGCCACTGGGCACCGATGCGGTGGATGTTGGCCATCTGCCGCAAGACCTGAACGTTGTTCGGGTCGAGCTGCATGATCTGGGCGTAGTAGGGCTTCGCGTAGTCGAAGTGCCCCAGGTCCTCGCCGTACCACTTGCCGAGACGCAGGCAGAGCATGATCTTCTGCTGCGGATCTTCGGTCTCCTGGAGCCACTGATTGGCGTTCTGGATCAGCTCGGGCCAGCGGTTGGTCTGCTGGGCCATGCGCTCGAGGTAGCGCACGGTTTCGTCGTCCGAGTAGTTCTCTCCGAAGGCCTCGAGCAAGCCCACGAACGCCTGATCCGGATCCTGGAGATGGACTTCGCAGACCTGCGCGATGCGCCGCAGGAGATCGCCACGTTCGTCCACGTCCTCCCGGGTCTCGAGACGGTTCAGGTACAGCTCGATCAGCGGTTCCCAGCGGCCCGCTGCCGTGTGGAGACGCTCCAGCGCCTCGAAGGCCTCGGTATGGGCGGGATCGATGGTCAGGATCTTCTCGAAGGCGGCCGTGGCCTGATCGTAGTCGTTGACCTCCTTCTTCCAGATCTGGGTGACCTCGAGTAGCTCGCGGATCTTCTCCTCGGGCTCCTGCAGGGCCTCCGCGCGCTGCATCTTCACGTCGACGACCTCGGGCCACTTCTCGTCGAGGCGGTAGATCTTCTCGAGCTCCGCCATGGCCTCGAAGTCGAAGGGATCGACCTCGAGCAGCTGACGCCAGGCGTCTGCCGCGTCGTACGGCTGCTCCAGCTTGACGCCGTAGGTCTGACCTAGCTCGCGGTAGACCTCCTTGAGTTCGTCGGCCTCGAGCAACGCCGCAGCCCGATCGATCATCGCGTGGAGAGCGCTGACCAACTCCTGTGCGTCTTCTCGCGTGCGCCAGATCTGAGCGACGGCGCGCAGCGCGGGGAGGTTCGCATAGTCGATGTCCAGCACACGCTGCCAGGTCTCGAGCGCCTCATCGTCCCGGCCGAGCTGTTCGATGAACAGACGTGCGCGATTGGTGAGCACGTTGACGCGCTCCTCGTCGTCCTCGGCGATGTCGAACTGACGCTCGAGAACGTCGGTGAGCTCCGCCCACTGGCCCAAGTGCTGATACAGGCCCGCCAGAGCGTTGAGGGCCTCGGGATCCTCACCCCGCAAGTCGAGCACCCGCTTCCAGCCTTCGACCGCGTCATCGATGCGACCCAAGCGAGAAGCAGCCAGGTGCGCCATCTTGGCGCGGATCTCCGCCTCCGCGACGTCGCCAACAGCCGTCTCCATCTCACGCTCGTAGACCTTGTTCAGGGCTTCCCAGTCCTCGGTCTGCTCGTAGATGCGCCCCAGAGCGGCGATGGCTTCCTCGTTGCTTGGCTCCAGCTCGTCGAAGATCTTGCGGTACGCGCGGATGGCATCCGGGATGCGCTGCAGCGCCTCCTCGTACACCTGCCCCAGACGTCCCCACAGCTCGACTTGCTCGTGCTCTTCCGCGCCGACCGCGCGCTGCTCCAGGACTCCAGCGAGCTCCGCGTACTGCTCCAGGGAGGAGTAGATGCGGTCGAGGTTGGCGAGCGAGTCCTGGTCACCAGGTGCAACCGACAAGACGTAGCGGTAAGTCTCCTCCGCCTTCGTCACATCCGCCAGCTCCTCTTCGAACACCCGTGCCAGCCGCTTTCCGACTGCAGCCTGTGTCTCCACCGGGAGTCCTTCGATGCCAAGCACGTCGGCGTAGGCATTCGCGAGCTGCTCCCAGCCACCGTCGATCATCGCGGCGAGGCGTTCGATGTCCTCACCCGTGCGCTCGTCGAGCGGACGCTCCTTGATCGCGCGCACGTACACGTTGAACGCCTGATAGGGATCCATCAAACGCTCTTCCGCATCCTCTGCGATGCGGTAGTACATGTTCATGCGCTCGTCCGCGTCCTGGGTGTGGGCGAGCTGAGCCTCGTGAACGCGGATCAACTTCTCCCACTCCGCGGTGGACTGGTAGAGCGGCTCCAGGATCTCGGCGATCTCGAGCTGCTTCGTGCCCATGGCGAAGAGAGACTCCAGCGCCTCCAGGGTCTCCACGTGCTCGGGCGCCGCACCGATGACCTCTCGATAGGCGTCGATCGCGCGATCCAGATCGTTGAGCCGCATCTGGTACACCTGACCGAGGCGATACTTGAACTCCAGGATCTCGTCTGGGGTCTGACCGATCTCGGCCTCTCGGGTCAGCACGTCCGCTAGCTCCGCCCAACGCTCCGACTGCGAGAAGAGACGATCCAGCGAGCGCACGGCGCTCTGGTTCTCTGGGTCGGCTTCGAGCACCTTGCGGTAGCGGGCGATCGCACTGTCGACGTCCTCGAGCTGAACCTCGTAGACCTGCGCCACACGCAGTCCAAGCTCCACCAGGCGCTCTGGCTCGTCGGTCAAGGTCGCGAGCTGCTGGTCGTACAGCTCCGCCACCGCGGGCCAACGCTCGATGGTCATCGCGAGCCGCTCGAGGGACCCCAGGGACTCCTCGTTCTGGTTGTCCGCCGCCACAGCGCGCGCATACGTCTGGAACGCGTCGGCGTGCTGTCCCAGGTTCTCC
Source organism: Polyangiaceae bacterium (assembly GCA_041389745.1). Taxonomy (GTDB): domain Bacteria; phylum Myxococcota_A; class Polyangia; order Polyangiales; family Polyangiaceae; genus JAHBVY01. Next base: position 103,871 of record JAWKRF010000028.1, on the reverse strand, counting down.
TCGTAGAGGCGCGCAATGCGGTGGAGCAAGTCCACCTTGCTGAAGGGATCGTCCGCGAACCGGACCTGGACCTCGAGCACACTGATGAGGCGCGCCCACTCGCCCATGGCGTCGTAGACAGGCTCCAAGACGCTGGAGGCCAGGAGCGCCTCGACCTCACCGTTCTTGATGCCTTCGAGGGCCGCCAAGGTGGGCTCGTGGTCTGGCTGGATACCCAGGATGTCGCGGTAGAGCTCAACCGCCCTGGCGACGTCGTCCAGGTGCTTCTCGTACAGCTCGGCGATCCGGTACTGGTAGCTGATCGCCTCCGCGGGGTCCGCCGTGAGCTCGCTCTCATGGGTCAGCACGCTGAGCAGCTCCGACCAGTTCTGGGTGCTCTGGTACAGCACGTCGAGTCGACCCAGCGCCGTCAGATCGTCAGGATCGAGCTCGAGCACGCGCTGATACGTGTCGATGGCTCGGGTCACATCGGACAGCTCACGCTCGTAGACCGCTCCGACCTGGTAGTAGATGAGCTTGCGCTCCTCCGTATCCATCACCAAGTCGGCCTTCTTGCTGTAGACGCCGAGCAGTTCCTCCCACCGCGACAGACCCAGGAACAGGTTGATCAGCGCGTCCACGCTTCGCAGGTCCTCGGGGTCGATCTCGAGGATCTTCTGATAGACGCCGATGGCGTTTTCCTTGCGGTCCAGCACCTCCTCCTCGAGGGTCGCAGACTGATACAGCGCCTCTTTCTGGGCATCCATATCCTCGAGGATCTGCGCCTTGCGCTGAAGGATCAGCGACATGTCCGAGTAGCGCTCGGTGCTATGGAACAAGGTCTGCAGCGACTCAGCCGCGGCGAGGTTCATGGGATCGATGCTCAGTACCTTGCGGAACAGCTCGATGCCGCGATCCACGTCGCCCACATCGTTCACGAAGACGCGCGCGGCGAAGGTATAGAGCTGGCTGCCCAGCTCCGGGTCCTCTTGCTGCGCACCCAGGTCCTCGAACACACGCGCCAGATCGGTGAAGCGACCTGTAGTCCGCGCGAGGCGATCCAGACCTTCCTGGGTGAACTCGTGAGCTGGGTCTGCCGCGAGCGCGCGCGCCAGGGTATCGAAGGCCGCGTTCGAATCGCCCGCTGCGTCCTCGTACAGCTCTGCGATCTGGTGCAGCAGCTCGACCCGACGATTGACGTCGTCCGCACGTCGCACCTGGACCTCGTGAACGCCGATCAGCTTCTGGAAGTCGCCCTGCTGACGATAGAGCGGCTCGAGGATCTCGGCGATCATCAGCTCATGCGCCTGGTCGCGCCCGAGGCGCTCGAGGGAACTCAGTGCTGCCTGGTTGGTTGGATCGCGCTCCAGCACCTCGCGGTAGCCTTCGATGGCGGCCTCGACCAAGCCCATCTGCTGCTCTCGCAAGGCGGACAGGCGCAACATCAGGCCAAGCTGCTCGTCCTCGGTCTCCGCCAGGCCGAGCTGCGTCTCCAGGTTCTCGGCCAGCTCTGGCCACATGCTCTGGCGGCTGAACAGGCCATCGAGGGCTCGAAGAGCCACTTGGCTGGCTGGATCGAGGGCCAGCACCTCACGGTAGGCCCCGATGGCGTCTGCGGGCTGTCCGAGGCGCTCCTCGTAAACCTGCGCCATTTGCGCGTACAGGCCCTCGCGCTCACTGCCGTCCTGAGTGAGCTCGATGCGGCGACGATACACGCCGATCAGCTCGCTCCACTTCTCGTGTCCGCGGTACAACGCGTCCATGGCTTGCAGCGCTTCGGCATCACCGGGATCGAGCGCGAGCACGCGCTCGTAGCCCTTCGCAGCCTCGTCCACCTTCCCAAGCTGCTCCTCGATGGACGCGAGGCGCATCCAGTAGCTGCGAGCGAGGTCCGAGTCGGAGAGTCCCTCGGCGACCTCCGAGTAGATGGTGAGCAGCTGCTCCCAAGCATTCGCCTGCTGGGCGAGCCCTTCGAACTCGTAGCGCGCATCTCCGTGCGCGGGATCCGCCTTCACGGCACGGGCCTGGGCATCGAACGCCTTCTCGAGATCGCCGAGCTGATTCGCGGAGGTCTGCGCGATACGCCTCAGAAGCTCCACCTGGCGATCCACGTCGGGAGCGGCCAGGACCAAGATCTCCAACGCGTGGATCAACTTGGTCCAGTCCCCTCTGGCCTCGTAGATCGCTTCGAGGATGGACGCGGCTTCTCCCCTTAGCGTCTCGTGCTCCAGGAGCCCTTCCAGCGCAGCCCGGGCGCCCTCGTGGTCCTGATTCAGGAACAGGATCTCGCGGTAGTTCTCCAGCGCTGCAGCAGGGTCGTCGAGCTGTTCGAGCTGGGTCTTTGCCAGTCGGAACTTGAGGTCGATGAGCTCGTTCTCTCCCACATCGAGTTCGATGCGACGCGACAAGATCTCGGCGTAGGGTCCCCAGTTCTCGGTCTGGCTGTAGAGGCGATCCAGCGCCTCGAGCGCCGTGGTGTCCACGGGGTCGTCTTCCAGTACCGCACGGTAAGTCTCGATCGCCTGATCCAGCGCGCTCAGGCGCTCCTCGTGCAAGCGCGCGATGCCGTACAGGATCTGCTTGCGCTCCTCCGGCTCGACCGCGAGGTCGCGCTTCTTGCCGTAGACCTCGAGCAAATCTGACCAGCGCTCGGTCTGAGCATAGAGCCCCTCGAGTGCGCTCAGCGCCTGGGCGTTCTCGGGCTCCAGTTCGTATACCGCGCGGTACTCGATCAGCGCTTCGTCCACGCGCTGGACTTCCTCGACGAGCACACGACCCAGGCGCAAGCGCAGGTTGATCGCACCCATCGCGTCACCGCTCTCGGTGAGGCTCTCGATTGCCGCGCGGTAGCTGTTGATCAGAGCGTCCCAGCTGCCGATCTGCTGAGCCGCTCGCTCGACATCCGTCTGACACTGCTCGTCCGAGGGTTCCAACTCGAACGCAGCCAGGTAGCGCTCGAAGGCCTTCGTCTTGTCGTTGATCCGCCCCTCGTAGAGGGCAGCGACCTGACGCAGCAAGTCCAGGCGCTCGGAGGGGTTCTGTTCGTGAACCAGCTTGACCTCGATCGCCCCGCTCAGCCCCTTGGGGTTGTTCGCGGACTCGTAGATCGGGATCAGTCGCTCGGCAGCGTCGAGGTTCTGCTCATCGAGGGAGAGGATCTTCTCGTACGCGCGGGCCGCCCGATCGGGTTTGCCCTTCTGGGTCATCCAGAGCTCGGCGATCTTGATGAGCATCTTGATGCTCTGCTCGGGATCCTTGGTCTTCGACTCGTTGCTCTCCAGGACTCGGATGAACTCGTCCCACTTACCGCTGTCCTGGTAGAACGTCTCGAGATCGTCCCATCTCCCCAGGGCAACGTAGCGCTTCTTGAGTTGCTCCTGAGCGCGGCGGTCGTCCGGTTGGAGCGTGAGCAGCGTGCGGTAGGCTTCCACCGCGCGCTCGTCGTCCTTGAGACGATCCCCGGTGACCTGCCCCAGCTTGGTCAGGATGTCGATCTTCTCTTTGGTGTCGAAGGTGAGATCGGCCTGCTTCTCCAGCACATCGGCCAGCTTCTCGTAGTCGCGCGCGCGCTCGTAGAGCTGCGCCAGGGAGCCCAGTGCGTCGACGTCGTCCGGGTCGTTGTTCAACACGACGGCCCAAAGGTCGATACACACGTCGGGTTTCTTCACGCGCTCGGTCGCGAGCTGAGCCATCTCCTTGTAGGCTGCGGTGCGCTCGGGCCCAGCGGGCAGGAAGTCGGCCTGCGACTTCTGCAGCGCGATCAGCTTCTCCCAGTCGCGCCGCTTCTCGTACATGCCCCGCAGGTACTCGATGGCGCCGTCGTTCTGCGGATCGACCTCGAGCACCTTCTCGTAGGTCTTCACCGCCTCGGCCTGGTTGACGAACTTGTTGACGTAGAGGTCGGCTGCCTGAGTGTAGAGTTCCACCCTCTCGACAGGATCTTGCACCTCGTCACCGAGCTCGATCAGAGTCTTCACGTACTCGTGATAGCGCTTGGCTTCTTCCTGTTTGGCCAGCTGGTCACGCAGCTCCGCGATCTTGGCCTCGTCGCCGCCCGTAGCTTCCGCGGGGATATCATCCGCTTCCTGCACGTCGGCCAGCTCTTCGGCAGGCAGCTCCTCTTCGACGACCTCCAGCGCCGCCTCGTCGGGAGCGCCAGCCTCATCCACGGCCTGGTCGGCCGCGGAGGTCTCGTCTCCTGCTTCCTCGACCACCAGCTCTTCGTCGGCCTCGGCCTGCGCGACGACCGCCCCCGCATCTCCTGGAGCGAGTTCTTCACCGATCTGAGCCTCGAACGCCTTCAAAGCTGGATGAGTAGGGAAGACACCTGCCAGTTGCTCGAAATACCCTCGAGCCCGGATCAGGTCGCCTTGTTGCCGCCAGGCAATGCTCCCGGCTGCGGCCAGCGCCGCCGCGTGATTCACACCGTTCGTACTCGAAGCGACTTGCTCCGCCAGCTCGAGACTGCGAGCCGTGTTGCCCTCGGCGGCATAGATCTCTCGCAGGCAGTTGAACGCGTCGTCGCGCGTCGGGTCGGCCTTCAGCGATTCCTCGAACAGCTTCTTGGCCAGATCCAGGTTCTGGTGACGCGTCGCCCAACGCACCCCGAAGCGGTAGGCCACCGCGGCCTTGGTTGCCGCATCCAGGTCGGAGTCGAGTACCTTGCGCTGGGCCTCGACGATTGAGTCGGTCCGATCCTGAGACACCAGGAAACCCTCGAAGAGGGCACCGGAAACGGTTCCGGAGGGATCCGCTGCGTAGGCCTGCCCCAGGATCCCTTCGACCTCTTCGGGGGCGAAGCGACTGGCCACGCGGGACGCCCGGAGGAATGCGATCGCCTTCCCGTTGGCGTCGTCCGCACCATGCGCCGACCGTAGTAGCGTGCCGATGTGATCCTGCCACTGGTCGGGCGCGACCTGTACGTCTTCCAGCATCTGGCTCGCCCGACTGGGTTGCCCCGCGGCAAGCTGGAGCGCCTTGGCGTAGGCCTCGGTCGCTCGATCGTAGTCGCCCTGGTCGGTCAGCACGTCGCCCAGAAGGACGCACAGCTCCGAACCGGCGGCGTCATCCGAGGTGTTCTTGAGCTGCAACTCGAGCAGCTTCTGCACCATGTTGAGCTTGCCCAACTCCCAGTAGACCGAGCGCGCTTCCTCGAGCGCCTCCGTGAGCTGGTTGTTGAGCTTGAAAGCGTCCTGGAAGTGCTTGAGTGCTTTGACGCCTTGCAAGAAGCGATCACGCAACAAGCGACCCAGCTTCAGGTGAAGCTGTGCCTTGACCCCATCGTCTTGGGCGCCGGCGATTCCCTGTTCAAGGGCCTCGACCATGGCATGCCACTCGTGGGAGTTCTCCAGGTTATTGAGACGCGCCTCTAGATCCATGCTTCCTCGGGGGCACTGTGCGGGAACGGAGCGACCGCGGGTTCCGCTCAGGGGGTGTGGGTGACCCCACAACTGTCGCACGAGACTACAGCGAGCCTCGCGCCAAAAATAGCGAACTTGTTCGGTTTGTTGGAGGTGAGGCCGATCTGGCCCAATCTCCGGGGCTGAGCGTCGCGCTGGCTGGCCGGGGAGGCGTGACCAGATGCGCGCTCAGGGAGAACTCTGGGGCTGTCAGTCGTGACGACGACCGTCGGGTGCTGCGGGCGTGGTCCCACGTCGGAGCCGTGATCAGACGCGAAATCCGACCCTGCAATGGACGAGCGCCGGGCGCCGTCCGAGCCCCAACTCGATGGGGCCTCCAGACTACGCCCGGCGGTCGCTGCTCGCAGTACGCCAGGTTCGACAGGCAATTCACACACGGTAAAACGTGTCAGTTGGCTCCTCCGAGCTTCTGGATGAGATCCTGAGCTGCCTGACACTGCTCCTTGAACTGCTTGGCTTTCGCCCCGCGACACGACGTCTTGCTGAAGCTGTTCAGCAGGCGCACCGCCTTCTCCTTGTTCGGCGGTTCCTTGGTGGCGTACGCGGAGCCCAAGAAGAACTTGTCCTCCGCGTGCTTGTCGCCGCCGATCTCATGGGCTTTCTCGAGGGCGGTGATCATCGCCGCGTTGTCGCCCTTGGCCTGATAGACCTTGGCCATCAGGACGTAGGAGGCGTGGAGATAGTTCGCGTTCTTCTCCGTGGGCTGCAGGAGCCGCGTGGCTTCCTTCAGCACCTTCTCCGCCTCGTCGTACAGCCGCAAGGTGACGTAGACGTCCGCCAGCGGCGCATAGAAGTAGCCCACCGTGGGATCGTGCTCGATCGCCTTGCTGTAGTTCTCGACCGCACCTTGCAGATCGTCGGTCCACAGATCCGCCTCAGCGAGTTCGTGGTAGCACTCGGCGTAGTTCGGGTCCTTCTCGATGCACTTCTTCAGAGGCTCCTTCGCCTCCTCGTAGCGATCCTTGTCCCCGGCGCGAGCGAGCTGCATCAACGCGAAGCCGCGCTTGTACCAGTAGTTCGCGAAGTCGGGCGCAATCTGTACGGCGCGAGAGGCCGTGGACGCGACCTTGTCCCAGTCCTCCTTGCGCTCGTACGCCTTGGCCAGCTTCCAGAGGATGCGGTGGTTCGTCGGGTCGAGCTGAGTGGCCTGCTCGTACTTGGAGATCGCCCCTTCGACGTTGACTCGGTAGGCCTTGTCACCTTCGTTGGAGAGGTTGATCGCCTCGATGTGGTCACGGTTACACCCCGTCACCCCCAGCAAGAGGCTGAAGCCCAAAGCTCCCGCCACGAACTTCGACAACACTTTCATCGCGAGCTCACCCTTCTCTGTTCTTCCTCACGCTTACCAACCAGCATGGCTATCAAGCAACGCCCCTGCGCGGTCAGCTCAAACTAGTCGCTAAGCGTGTTCGTCACGCCGACGGCGGCGCGATCAACCGATTCGCCTCCCGAAGAGGCACCGCCCAGCAGCACAGCCGTGGGCGCCTGAAACCGCTCACGGACGACCGTTGTCGGGCGCCGCGAGCAACCGAGTTCGAGCCTCCGACGGTTCGAACAAACAACAAACATCGCGCTGGTTTCGCGCCTATCCACGGCGCTCGTTCCCGCTCCAAGAGGCCCGAAGCATAGGCAGACGGCACGAGCGAAGTAAAGGCGGATCGCGCTAGGATCTCCGCTGGATCACGCGCTTCCGCGGCTAGTTCCGTCACCTCGATGCCGCTTCGATTCCGCCCGCAGTAAGCTCTTCTGAGCACACTGCTCGAGCCGCCGCACGTCACCCACGAGCAGCGTTCCAAGACGCCGACCGCGCGCTTGCTCGAAGCCGTCTTCACAGCGCCTTGAATGCGTCCGGAAACGCCACGCAGTGCTTCATGAAGCGCTCGCGGGTTCGGGGGTGAGGAAGCGACGTCTGTCCGGCGCACCTCTCCCCTGCCCCCGCGTCTGGAGCACCACAGGCGCTGGGCAATCGAGAAAGGCGGCCCGGGAGAAGTTGTCCAGGGGGACCGCTCCCACACCATCCGGCTGTGGTCCGCACCGAGCGGGTTCGAGAAATCGGGGGTACGTGACTTCAGTCGCACGGCCCGAAATCGATGCCGGATCCACTCGCCCAGCTTTCGAGAACCGTTCGTTGCTAGCCTGAACGGCTCTGCCAGCCAACGAGGTAGCTTCGCAGGGCTTGGGCGATCAGGTTGAGGCTCCGTTCGCCCGAGCGGCGAGTGAGTTCGCCCGCGCGGCCTTCGGCCGCCTGAGTGCCCTGTCGGTAACACCACAGCGCACCTCGCCCCGCTTGGAATACCGTGGGGAAAATCCAGCGGTCTTCGTCGAGCAGTGGATCCGCGAGCGATGCTGACAAGCGGGGCACCTTGCGGTGTGCCTTGCCCTCTCCCCCAAACGACGAATACCCATGTCCGGCCTACCAAACGCGAAGACGGCGTGAGCCTTCGCCCACGCCGCCTCGCTGCCCTCAACCAGGACCGTCAGCCGGGGCTGAACATGATGGGGTACACGACCGTCACGATGCCGCCTTCAGGCTGCGGGAACGACAGACCGTAGTATGCGCGCACGACGCAACCCACCACGCCGCTGTCCGGGATATCCGAACCACCGTTGGAAACGTTCGAGACCGCACCATCACGTCCGATGACGAAGCGCACGGTCACGCGCCCCTCGAGGTTCGGGTTGTTGCGCAGGCCGTTCTCATAACACATGCGGAAGCGACCATAGTTCTGGCGCACGATACGCTGGATGACCTCCGGTGGAAGACGACCGGACACGCTGGTGGCACCCATGCGGACCTTCGGAGCACGTGTGCTGTGAGAGCCACCGAGACGACCGTGCCCTGAGCCGAAGCCTTGACCGGTTCCGGTACCCGCACCGTGACCGATGGTACCGATGGAACCCAGGCCGATGCCTTCGCCTCGACCGCCACCACCTTCACCGATGCCCGAGAGGCCAAGACCACCAGCACCGTAGGCGTCCCCGATCTCGTCACCCCACATGTTGCCCATCGCGCTCACTTCGTCGCTGCCGAGCGACGTGTCGCGACCCCACTCAGCGGTCGGCGCATTCGGGTCACCCGCTGCGCCCGTATTCAGGAGGCCGATGAGTCCGAACTCCTGGGCTTCGCGCAGGGCCGCCTGACGAGCGATGTGGGGATCCGGGTTGTCCTTCGGACCCTGCACAGCGTAGCGCTTGTTGGTGTCCTTGCTGGTCTGCTTGCCCATCGAGCCCTCTTCGCCCTTGGCGCGAGTGCCCGTGCCGCCTTCCTTGTTGTCGGCGTCCTGCTCGGTGACCTGCTCGGTCTCCTTCTCTTCCTCTTCACGCTCGGCAGCCGCCTTGAGGTACTGCTGCATGAGGAACATCTGGTCCTTGTCGATGCCTTCGTCATCGAGCAGGCCCATCGGAGGCACGAAGAACGCCATGGCGGCGATCAGGCTGCCAACGGTGAAGAACGACAGCGCGAAGTACATCAGCACCGCGACTTCGAGCCCAACCAAGATCCCCACGGGAACCGGCTTCCCGGCGTTCACGGCGGCGACCTGGAAGACGAACTCGCCGACCTCGACCCGCGCCTTTGCCCCACCGGGGATGGCCAGCTGGTGGGCACCGCTGAGTTCCGCACAAGGCTGCGCCTTCGCACGGGCCTCGTCCAGCGTCATACGGGGCTGCCCAGGGATCTCGATGAAGCCCTTCGCTCCCTGTGGGATGACGACGTTCACTCCGCCGCCGCCTGCCAACACCACAGGCATCCGGGCCACGGACAGCGATTCCGCGGGGATGAAGAAGTCGCAGCCGGTGTTCTTCCCGGCCTCCTCGCCGACGTAGAAGCTACGAGGCGGCGTCAGGTGCGAGACGTGCAAGACGTTGGTTCCCCACAGAACCATCACCTCGACGGATGCTGCGTGGGTCTCCACCTCGTCTGCAGGAACATCCGGCGCGCTCTTGATCAACGTATAGGTATACGTACCTGGAGGCGCGTCGTCGGGCACCGCTAGGGCCGCGCGACGCTGAGCTTCGGTCGCTCCAGCCGAGAAGGGATTCGCGGGCGCGATATCGAACGGGTTCGACGCTGCCGCGAACGGGTTCGACGCCGCCGCGTTCGCGAACGGATTGGACGCGCCGCTGCTGCTACCGAACGGGTTGTCGACGGCTGGTGCAGGCGCCGCAGGCGCCGCCGCTGGAGCGGCAACAGGCGCCGGGGCGGCCGCGGCCGGTGGCGGAGGCGCCGCTGCGGGTGCCTCGGGTGCAGTCGGTGCGGCCGCAGGCTGAGCCTCAGCCGCAGCTGCCTCGGCGCTCTCGAGTACGATCCGCGTGGCACCGACCTCGATCTGATCGCCGACGTGAATCTTGCACTTGTTCACCCGCGCCCCATTCACCTGAGTACCAGGGTCGTTCCCCAGGTCGATCAGGGTGATGTCGTCTGGCCCCCCGACCTCGATCACGGCGTGCATGCGCGATGCAAGCTCGTCGTCGACCTGGAGGTGACTCTTCGGGTCCTTGCCAACCTTGACGATGTCTTGCGTCACGGTCTCGCGACGCAGCAGCTCATCGCCTTTGTAGAGCGCAAATGTGAGAACAGCTTTCGACATATCGGGCGTTTCCTTCGTGCGGCGGCGCCGCGTGCAGCCCAAGTCACCCTGGGCTGCGCTGAGGTCGGTTCCCCTGCCGGTGAGCGGCGAGGGGAGGCTGGCTGGCGCGAACGCCTTTTCCGTATGAAAAACTTAGAGGTTCTCGACCGACTTCAACATCTCCGGCACGAACGAGGTGCGGGGACGAATCAGAGTGGTGCGAGCGGCGCGCGGACGGACGCGAATGGTGGCGTCGTTGGGCCCGAAACCACCGGCGTTGAGCGGGTCATCGTCGAACTCGTAGCCGTACCCCTTGTCATCGTCTTTTCCGGCCTGGGCGAAAACATTGGGAGCGGTCAGAGCGATCGCTGCGCCTACGAGAACGGCAAAACGGATCTTCTTCGACATTCCAGCCTCCTCAGAACTTTGCGTTCGAATTACAGTGTGATTGTACTTGGCTCGGACCCGAGCCGTCAACCGACTTTGCTCTCACCGCTGGCCAAACTCCTGGGGAGCGGGTCAACGCCAAGACCTCTGTCGCTGCACCGTGGCTGAGTCCACGGAGCACCCATTACCTACCACCGCACCGCTTCGAGGCGAACGACGATCGTCCGACCGAGGCGGCTCGCTGACAGGCGCACTCCCGAGATCGAACGCAGCCGAGTACCCGACGGGGGCAACCCAGCTGCGGTGGACCGCGACAACTTGGAGGGCGGAATGTCGAAGCACGGCGCACTAAGACAGCCCTTGGATGCTCAGGTTCCGCAGGCGGCGATTTCCTTGGACAGTTTCTCTATCGAGGAACTTTGCAGAACCGCTGCATGGGCCGCCGTGGGGGCCATGCAGTGCTGTGCTGAAGCCAGTTCGCGGAGCGCCCTCAGCGTTCCGATGAGCGCTCAAGCTGCTGGGCCAATCGGGATAGGAGCCTCGTCTCGGGGGGCTCCCTCCCACACCACCCGGCATGCGGGTCCGCACCGGGCGGTTCGAGAGATTGAGGTTACGTCGCGAGCCGGGGGACTCCCTGCTTGTCGAAGAGCGAGTTCGGAAGGGCGAGGTTGAGCAGCATCCCCGAGTTGCGCCACCACCGAGTCGCGTTTCGGGCGACGCGGCGGGCCTGCTGTGGCGAGAGTCCCCGCCTGATCAGCTCCGCGTAGATTGTCTTGCCTCGCTTCCATTGCTTGAGTTGCACGGCCCGCAGGCGATGCCGGATCCATTCGTCCAGATCGCTAAACCGGCGAGGCGTGCCGGCGAGGCGGAAGCAGGCCTTCCAGCCTTGGAGGTAGCTCCGTAGGTCTGTCGCGATCTGTTGCAGGCTCCGACCGCGGGTGCGTTTCGTGAGCTGTCGGACTCGATCCTTCATCGCCTTGATGGCTCTGTCTGCAACGCGACAGCGCACCTCGCCGCCCTTGGCATACCATGGGAAAATCCCAGAAATTGCCTTCGGCTGGCTGGCGCGATGGCGCTCTTTTCCTCGTTGATTTGCAGGCCTCGCTAGTGCGGCTTGCAGGTTGGGACGCCGAAGCGCCGCTTCCAGCAAGTCGCGCGTACCTGGGCGCGCGGTGCGTTTCGCCGCCGGTCGCACTTCCTCGCTCCGCAAGGCCATGGGAGGGCGCTTCCGATGAACTCAGCACCCTTGCCTCCCAGCGGGAGCTCCAGTTGCCTGGACATCTGAGGCGATGTGCTTCCGAGACTCATCGTCGTCTCACCCTCTCTCTCGTTCGGCCCTTCGTTATTGCCTCACGGCAATAACTACAATGGCCTCTGCTGACTTCTCGCTCCGCCTGCGCGTCGCCCTTTCAGGCGTGAGGCAAGATCTCCCCGAATAAGAACTCCCTGGAGGACTTGCACCTCCTGATGAGTGCCCATGCCGGGCGTACAACGCAAAGGGCGACCCCTTGGGGTCGCCCTCGTTGCGCTTGAGTAGCGTGAGACCGCTACTTCTTCTCCTCTGCAGGCGGCGGAGGCGGTGGCTCCGCCGCGGCCTTCTGCCCTTCCTCGATGAACTTGATGGTGTCACCGATGTCCTGCGAGCGGTCCTTGGCGATCTTCACCGCGGGCGCGAACGCTGGGTCCGCCCCCGCCTTGGCCACGAAGGTGTCGTAGATCGACGCGGCCTTCTTCAGCATGGGGATCGAGTTCTTCTCGTCACCCTTCGCCTTGTACTCCTGGGTGAGGATCGCTTCGTTGTAGTAGGTCTCGGGACGGTTCGGCTCCAGTTTCCGCGCGGCGTCCAGCTCCTTCTGAGCCTCAGCGATGTTCTTGTCGTAGTTCGCGTCGTTGATCTGACCGCGCAGCGCCAGGGCCAGGCCCAAGTGCGCCTCGTAGGTGTTCGGACGCAACTTGAGGGCCTCGCGGTAGGCCTGCTCTGCCTCCGTGAAGCCCCGGAAGCCCAAGTTCACCGCCGCGTAGTTCATGTGGGCTTCGAAGAACTTCGGGTCGAGCGCGCGAGCTCGTTTGAAGCTCTGCACCGCACCGTTGTAGTTCTTCAGCTGCACCTGGATCAGGCCGGCCGTGTTGTGGATCGGGGCATACTTCGGGTTCTTGCGAATGGCTTGCGAAGCCACCAGCGCCGCCAGGTCGAGCTGCTGCTTGTTGACGTCCAAGCCCTTGTCCGACGCAACCACGAGCCCACCACGCTTACCGCCCTTCTTCTTGTCCTTCTTCTCGGCGTCGCGCTTGGCTAGCTCGAGATAGTAGAGCGAGAGCTGGTTGAAGGCAGGCATGAAGCTGTCATCGATCGCCAGGGCGCGCTGGATGTTCAGCTTCGCGCGCTCGAGATCGTTGGCGCCATCCGCGTTCTTGACGTCGTTTCCGCGCTCCATCTGCAACGCGGCAACGCTGACGAGCGCCTCCACGTTCTGGAACTTCGCGTCACGGATGATCTGCTCCAGCTTGTCGATGGTCGCATCCAGGTTCTTGCTACTTTGGTACTCGTAGAGTGCCAGCTGAGCGCGGGCGCGATGAAAGTCCTTCGAGGCGTTGGCCGCAGCCTGAAACTGCGCCTTGGCCTTGTCGTCCTGTCCACAGCGCGCGTAGGCGAGCCCCGCGTTGTAGAGTGCCTCGGGGAAAGCCTTGCCCGACGCGCTCTGCTGCTCCTTTGCGGAGTTGAGGAACTCCCCTGCGACGCTGCCACAGCTCGCCTCGCTCCAACTGCCCTTCTGGTCGTTGGAGACGAACTGATCGAGGGCGCGAGCGAAGCCGGCCGCCGCTGCCTTGGTAACCGCTTGGCCACCTTTGGTGCGCTTTCCGCTGTCGTCCTTGGGGCTGATGGCACCCGGGGTGCTGCTACCGCCACAAGCCACGCACGCCAGCACGCCCAGAACTGAGAGATTAGTCCATTTCATGATGATTCTCCGAGAGACCTGAGAGTTGGCGAGTCAGCGGCCCCGATGGCGCCGCTGACTCGGCCTCCTGACCTCACTCCTTGGAAGCTCCCGGCTTGGGCTCTTCCGCTTCTGCGGCCGGTGCGGTGACGAAGGGCTCCCCGCCGATCTTCAGCGGATAGGGGCGCTCCTTCAGCGTGCTGTTCACGAGGTTCGGAGAACCGCGGAACTCGTCGATGAGGTGGTACTCGTTCTTGTAGTTGTCGGCGAGCCACTCCTCACAGGTACGAGAGTACTCGTCGAAGTACTGGTACTTGACCGAGTAGTCGAGGCAGGTCCGGAAGGCGGACTTGGCCATCTGCTTCTGAGGCTCCGAAGCGTCGTCCAGCGCACCGTAGTAGGCCGTCCGCAGCTCGTAGTCCTGCTTCATCCAACCCGGGATGGGTGCCGCACGGAACTCCTTGACGAAGGTTCCCCACATGTCTCCAACCCGAGCACCTGCTGCGATGACCCACTTCGGCGGTGGGCTGGGCACCAGATCGATGATCTTCTTGTACTCAGCCGTCGCGTCCTCGATCAGCGGGCGCTTCTTGGTGATCCACGCCTTGACCTTGGTGTTGATGTGGTCCTTGACCGCCTGAGTGGTGCTAGGCCCCTTGTACTCGGGGAACTTGACCGCCTCGACCTTGGCGCGCTTCTTCTCGGCGAAGTAGAACATCGCCTCGCCGACTGCCTCCAGGGCTCGACCTAGCTTCCGAGCGTCGCCCCCATCCTTCTGGATGGACTCCGCTGCCTTCGCCGGGTCTTTCCATGTGGCAACCACCTTTCCGTACTCCGTGTCGGCGTTGCGTCCTCGGTTCAGTTCCATGTAGGCGCGACCGGCCAGGGCGTGTGCCTGCACCTTCACGTCCAGGGCGGCCTTGCTGTCGATCAATCGCATGGCGCCCTGGAGACGCTTGGCGACCTGTCCCCAGTCCTTCTTTTCCGCGTAGTAAGCCGCGACCGCGAAGGCAACCTGTGCAGCTTGCTCCGCCTTGCGAGCGCCGTAGTAGCGATTGAACTTGTTCGCGTCGTCGATCGCCCGCTCCTCGTCGCCGAGCCCGAGGCGAAGCACCACGGCGTCGCTCAAGGCCTGGTCGGCGAACTCGCCCTTGTACTTCGTGTCAGCCGCGTACTTCTCGTAGAAGTCCGCCGCCTTGTCGTACACGGCGATGGCTTGGTAGTTGCCGCCGATCTCGTAGGTCGCCTTCTGGGCTAGCTCGGTCTTGTTCATCCCGAAGCGCGGGTTGAGCAGGATCAAGCGAGCCTGGATCGACTTCGCCAACAGACGACCGGCCTGGTAGGCCTTCGCCATGTTGTAGACGATCTCGTCCATCTGACCGCACTGGGACTTCTCCCCGTTCTCCAGCTGCTTCTCACCGTAGGTGCGCCACAGCTCCAGGTAGGCGTCGCCACCTTCCTTGTAGAGCTCGAGGGACTTGGCAACGTCGCCCTTGGACTGGGTGTCGTCCGCGAGCTCGACCGTCTTCTGCGCCTTCAAGCGCTGGATGTCGCACTGGATGCGGTTGAGGGTCTCGCACTGCTCGGCGTTGTCCTCCGCCTTCTTGCCTGTGCAGAACGACTCGATGAACAGGGGTACGTCCGAGCCCATCGCATCGAAGCACGAAGGACGCGGTGGATCCGCCTTGGACCCCAGAACGTTCACCGATTCGAGATACAGCTGGGCCGCGAACACCGCTGATTCGTGATCCGCGTGGTTGATCGCGATGTCACGGAAAGCGAGAGCTGCCTCCTCCCAGTGCTGTGACTCGAAGTAGGTGCGAGCACGAGCAAACTTGACGTCGACGTAGTTGTCGTAGGCCTTCGCGTCGCCCTTGGGCGGCTTGACGTAGCAGACGTAGCGATTGAAGGCGGTGACCATGCCCTTCTGAGTCTCGGTGAACTCCTTGGGCTTCAGCTTCTCCCACTCGCTCTTGTCCTTGTCGTCCTTGCCTCCGACGCCCTTCGGACCCAGGCCCTTGCCCTTGCGATCCGCGTCGCCCTTGTAAATCTGGTCGTACATCTTCTGGTAGCAGAGGACCGACGCGAACGCGGCTTCAGCCGCGTCAGGGCCGGTGGGGTTCTCTGCAACCACCGCGTCGAAGGCGGGACCACACTTGTCCCAGCGCTCCTGGAAATAGAGCAAGTCCGCCATCGCGTACTTGATCTTGTAGAGGTTCGGCCAGTCTTCCTTGACGATGCGCGGGAACTCGAACTTGGCGAACTCCTGCGACGTGAAGTTGTCGGCGATCTTCTGATAGAGGTACGCCGCGAGGTCCATCGTCTTCTTGTCGCCGGTGCCGCGTACGCCACCGGAGCCGACGGCCTCGAGGTGCCAGGACATCGCCGTTTCCGCGAGCAAACCAGCGGTCACGTTGGAGCACTCGAGCTTCGACTTGTCGCTGTGGCTCTCCTTGACGTACGAGTTACGCACGCTCAGCTGGCGGTCGAGCTCCTTCTTGACCGAGTCCTTGTCCTTGCCGCTCAGCGCCATGACCGCGCCAGTGACCTGTCCCTGGTAGAAGCAGAGCCGGTCGCCCTTGTCGCGGCTCATCAGGTCCTTGTAGAGCGTGATTGCCTCGCGGTAGTGACCCGTGTCGAGGTACGCCAAGCCCAGCTCATTGAGCATCTCGATGGTCTTGGTGTTCTCGCCCGCTCCGTCGCCGCTCAGGCCCTTGAAGAAGTTGTACGCAACCTCCGGGCGTCCGCTTGCCGCGTAGACGGGGATCATGTCCCGGCGCGCCGACTTCGCGAGCTGCTTGGCGTTCGGGAGACTCGCGTACTTGTCACCGTACTGGATGACCTCCTTGAACTCCTGCAGCGCCTTGGCGTACTCGCCCTGGTTCCAGTACACGTAGCCCAGCTTGTAGTGGGCGTAGCCGAACACCTTGTTGGTCGGCGGCGGGTACTCAGTCACCTTGCGGTAAGACTGCTCTGCCAGCTCCCAGGCGCTCGGATCGGCCTGGGCCTCGAGGAAGAACAACTCACCGAACGCGAGGTAGGCGTTGGGGATGTAAGGCGACTTGGGCGCCTTCTGGATCAGCTCGTAGTAGACCGCGCGAGCGTTCTTCAGATCCTTCGCCTGCTCGTACTCGTAGGCGAGGTAGTAGAGCACCTCGTCGATCTTGGAGTAGCTCGGATAGGCCGTCTTCATCAGCTTGTAGTAAGCGATGGCCTTTTTCCGTGCGGCATTAACGATCTTGCGCGCCTGAGAAGCCTCCTTGCGCGCCTTGTTGATCGCCGCGACCTTGCCCTTGCGGCGGCTCGACTTGAGGTCTTGCGCCTTGATCTCGGCCTCGATCTTGTCGCGATTCGCCGCGCTCTCGAGTTCGACGTATGCTTCCGCGAGGCGACGGATCAGCTGAGGGCGATCCGGCGAACGCTTGCCCGTTCGCTTGAACAAGCGCTCCAGTCCCTGGATCTCGGTGATGAGCAGCGCTCGGCCACGCGCTTGTAGCCGGGTCTTGCGCGCGTCGCGCTGTCCGGCCGCCATCTCCTGATCGGGGTTCTTCGGCTTGGTGTCCTTCTTGGAGTTCACCTCGCGCGGCGGGGGCGCGCTCTTGAACGCGGTTCCTCGCTTTTGCTTGATCTCGAAGCTCTTTGGCCCGCCTGGACAGGTATTGAGCTCCTTCTCCGCCGCGGGGGCGACGCAGGAATTCGGCATCGGCTTTGCCGACTGCGCAGCCGAGCCACTGGCGCTGCTAAGCAGCAACCCCAGTAGCGCGGCCAGAACGGGAACGACTCGTGAAGAGTTCATGAGTTACCTTCTTACCTCCCACACGCGGACTCGACGACCTGGCGATAGAAGCCCAGCTCGTCGCGCCAATACTCGCCGTCGAACGGCCACAGGACGTGCTCCTCGTCCGGCTGAACCACGCCGAAAATCTTCGCGTCCGCCTTCGACACCTGCCCACCCTTGAGCTTTTCGTCGAGCTTGTTGCGGAGCGCGTTCGTGATGTCGATGAGGATCTTCTCACCGTTTCGCAGGTGCTCGTCGAGTTCATCCAAGTTGCGCTGGTAGCGCTCCATGGCGAGCTCTCCGGCCCGCTTCACCGCCTGCTGGCGGGCGAACTTCACGACGTCCTGAACCTGCTGTCCGAGCTTCGAGCTCTTGAAGCTGGCGGGTGCTTGCCCGTAGCGAGCAAGCTCGTCGTCCAACACGCGCACGTACTGGATGTTGCGCAGGAGCTGACGATCGCTGAGCGCGTTCTTCACGATCGGCTTGATCCTCGGACTCAGGTCGGCCTTGTCGTCTTGCACCTGCTTGAGAAACTTGAAGAACGGTTCTTCTTGGTTCGGACCCTTGAAACGCTTCAGGGTCTTGTCCAGGTCGTCCTTGATGGGCTGGTACTTCTTGTTGAATCTCGCGACGATGGTAGTCGCACCCTCGTAGTTGCAGTTGGCGAAGTAGATGACCGCCTTGAGGATGTCCGCCTCGGGATAGAACGAGTTCGGGAAGTACGGTGACTGAATCGTGTGGATGTTGCCCAGCGCGCGTGGATAGTCACCGGCCATGAAATAGGCCCAGGACTGCTCGAACAGCGCATCCAACCAGTACTCGCTGGCGGTCTGGATCATGTTCCAGTACTTCACCGCGGCGCTCAGCTTGGTGCTGTTGACCGATGGCGTATTGGTTTCGGCATCGAGCTTGATGGATGCGGAGTAGTACGTGCGTGCCATCGACAGGTACGCGAGATCCCGCATGCGCGCTTCGTCCTCGACACCCGTGGCGCCATCGTCGATGGCCTTCTCGACGCGCTGGAAGGACTTCACCGCGGGCACGGACTTACGCAACTGCACGTAGCTGACGCCGCTGAAGAACTGCGACTTCACGTAGTACTCGCTCGACGGGTCCACCTTCTGGAACAGGCTGATTGCCTCCGCGAACTGACGGTTGCGGTACTTGTAGCGGCCCAGCATGTAGTTGAGCTGCCAGTACAGGTCGCGCTGCTGCGGGTTGTCGAAGCGCTTGATCTCCGCGTCGGAGTACTTGCCGACGCGCTCGATGATGTCCGCGGGCTCGGGCAACTGCGTTGCAAGCTTGGCGAGCCAGAGCAGCGTCTCCTTGAACTTCAAGTGGTTCTTGTTGTCCGCGATCAAGCTGAAGAGCGCGTAGCTCGACTGGTAGAACTTCAGTCGATAGAGCGAGATCGCCAGGTAGTACTCGCCCAGCTGACGGTTGCCGGGGTCATCTCCCGTCTCGCCATTCCATACGCGAAAGAGCGCCAGTGCCGCTTCGCTCCAGCGCTCCTTGTCGAACAGCTTCTTGGCTTGCGCCGCTTCCTCCGTCATCTGCCCCGCGACGACGGGACCGGTGCCACCACCCTGACCTTCGCCTTCCTCGTCCAGGTCGATGTCGACATCGCCAGACTTACCTGCCTTGGCGTCCTTCTTCTTGTCCTTTGGAGGAGTGTCCTCGTCCAGGTCGATGACCTCCTGCGCTCGCGCGTCGGAGCTGTAGACGCTACCGAACAAAAACACGGAGCTGAGAATGCAGGCTGCGGCAAAGCGCTTTCTCGACATCGGTCCTCTTTTCTTGAGTGGGCTGAGCACGCGCGTTCGATGGGGGGAGCGGGGGACGACAGTCGCGACGTGCGAGCTGCGTTTGATCAGTCGCGATCCTCGTGGATCACGCTGGAAAACTCACATTCCGTGGCTGGCCCCAGGAGCGCTTTCCCCCTCGGCGCCAAAAACGTAATGAGAATCAATAGATACCGGACGCGGCGTGGGCGATGTTAGAAAGCCCCGCCAAGCGTTGTCAAGCGCCTCCCCTTGCCCAACATCCCCAAAGTTTCCGCCTTCTATCAGCGTTCGATTAATCCTCTCTGGCAGTAACAGCGAGCCGACCGAATGCTTGGGTTCTTGGGGGAGAGGATCGACGCCGTTTCGCGGCGGGTCGCTACCACCCGATCCGTGGTTGCCGCGCGGTGTCGAAACGCGTCGGTCGAAACGATCGGAGTGGATCGCGAACGGCGAACGCTCAGGCGGGCCCTTCGCGGCGACTCACTCCAGTGACACCCAAGGCCCAGGGCAGTCGAACGCTTAGAGGACGCTTCATGGCAGTCACGTGCAAACCTTCCGAGGCCACTGTGAGACGTCTCCTTCGCGGCGAGTTTCCCAGTCAAAACCCGCGCTCCGACGCGAAACCAAGCCAGCTTGGCTGCCATCATTCGGATTGACCTTTTACTCACCACTCGACTAGCGTACGCGCCGAACACGAAGCCTCGAGCGGCACTGGTAGCCCACCAGCCGCAACGCATCGAAAGCCTCTCATCTAGCTTGGAGTGAGGTGCTCGACGGGGACCGGGTTCGGCTGATCCCCCAAGGTTGTGCTCTAGCTTGGAGTTCCCCCGAACGAACTCCGACGCAGCTCTGAAAGACGCGAAAGCAGGCGGAACACGATGAAGAAGCTCACGTCAGAATCCTCGCAGCGCGGCGGCTCCAGCCGTTCATCACAGCGCAGTGGCCTGTTCATGCTCGCCGTTGCTTCCCTGGGGCTGATCGCCCTGGGTTGCGAGAGCGGCGGCGTTGGTGATCCCTGTATCCCCGAGGACGAGTACAACCCGAGCTTCTCCAGCTTCTCCAGCGAGGAGGTGAACGTCGAGAGCCGCTCCTTCCAGTGCGAGACGCGCGTCTGCCTCGTGAACAAATTCCAGGGTCGCGTGAGCTGCCCCTATGGCTCGCAAGGGCAGAACGAGAACGGTGACGCGGACCCGACGTCGCTGTGCCCGATCCCTGGCACCTCCCCGGACAGCACCGCGTTGGAAGACAAGGTCACCGCGGCGGTGACTCCGCAGCAGGTGGACCGTCGCGAGGACGACGCGGTCTACTGCTCCTGCCGCTGCGCCAACGCCCAGGGTGGTACGGACGACGGCGCGAACTACTGCGAGTGCCCGAGCGGCTTCAGCTGCGAGAAGCTGGTCGACGACGTGGGCCTGGGCGGCACTCAGCTCGCCGGCTCCTACTGCGTTCGGGAAGGCACCAACAAGGTTGGTACGGGCGCCGAGTGTAACTCGGTGCAGGAGAACTGCCCGCCGAAGTACGAGTACTGAGCCACTCTCGCCGAGTCGAACAGCACGAACGCCCAGCCATCCGGCTGGGCGTTTCTGCATTTCAGGGAACAACTCATCGCATCCGGGTGCCGATGGGTTCCAGGTGGAGAAGGGAAGCGAGCTTTGGCGCGAAGCCGAGCGCCTGGTCGCGGAACACCTGCGGCGCGAAGGCTTCCAGATCGTCGCAACGAACCTCCACGTTGGTCGGCTGGAGATCGACGTCGTTGCGCGCCAGCTTGGTCTGATCGTCGTCGTGGAAGTTCGCACCCGCGGGGAAACGGCATGGACCCGTGGGCTGGGCTCCGTCGACTGGAAGAAGCGCGAGCGCATCCGACGCGCCGGTCAGCGGCTCTGGAACCGACGTTACCGCATGGATTCGAGCGCAGAGCGTCTGCGCTTCGACGTAGCCAGCGTCGTCTTCGACGACACAGGGGCTCACGTCGAGTACGTTCCGGCGGCGTTCTGAGCCGACTCGGTGCGGAGCTACGATCGAGGGCTGAGGGCTCGGGTGAGTTGCTCAGCCGAGCGCGTCCTGCATCTCTTTCCTGAGGTCCTCGAGCGGCTTGAGGTCCTCGTCGGCGGCCTTTCCACGCAGGCTTTCCAGCGCCTCGTCGAGCATCGCGATCTCGGATTCCTGGCGCTTGCGGAGATCGCGAACCATGTCCGCGAAAGTCTCGAAGAAGTGCACGAGTTCGTCGCCCTTGCGCAGGCCATTCGGGACCTTCAGCTGCCCCTCCCCCACCTCGCGTAGATGGCGCTTCATCTTGAAAATGGGACCTGCGACGCGGTGGGTGACGATGATGCCAGCGACGCCGATCAACAGCACCAGCGCAACCAGCACCCCGGTCAGCGCCAGGGCCATGGTGCTGCGTTGCTGGGCGAGCTGGGTGGATTGCTCCTTCAGGCGGTTCGCCTGGGCCTCGAGATCGGCTTGCTGCTGGTTCAGCCGCTCATCCTGCTTCTTGGCGTCTTCGTCGAAGGCCTCGCGAAGGGCCGGATTGTCCTTGTAGTCCGGGTCCTTCACGATGTTCATCTTGACGACCTGGCTGACCTTCTTGCTCTCTTCGACGACGTCGCGACCGCGCTTCACGACCTCCTCGCCAAGGGTCACACTCTTCTGGCTCTGACTGATCACTGCGTCACTCGTGCGCCAAAGAATGACGCCGAGCGCCGCCGACAGCGCGATCGCGATCAGCACGAGATATCCAGTGTATTTCAGCTGGAAATGCGGATCCAGCAGGTAGTTCTTGAAGCTTCGTTGGTGGCGACCGCCGGACATGTTGACTCCTCGTCCCGTTCCCATGCGGGCGTGGTGACTACCAAGCTACAACTCGGCACTGAATAGCGTACGGGCAGTCCGCCCGAGCGAGCAACTAAGCTTTCCCTTCGGCGGTCGTGAGCGCACGAAATCGAGGTACTCACTGAAGGGGATGCATAAGGCGCAGAACTCGACTGCGTGTTTCCACACGCACCCCTGACAGGCTGCGCGGGCGCGGTGGTTTTGATGGCAGGGTCTCTTTCAGCACCCTGCTAATTGAATCGCTCCGCGTTGTCCGCGAACTTCTCGGCGGCGCTGCGCCCCGCTTCGCCGAGCAGTTCCTTCTGAGCGCCCTGGTCGTCTTCCTCGACGTCCGGGAAGCCCACGGTGACGCTGTAGCTGCCCTTCAAGGCCTTGTTCGGGTAGGTGAAGACGCTGACCGAGAGCTTCACCTTCATGGTGCCCCCGGAGTAGGTGAGCTTCGCCTTCGCCATCAAGTAGAAGCCGTCCACGCCCTTGTGCTTCTTGAGCAGCGTCTTGGCGTCGCTCAGCTTCTCACCTTCCGGCGCGACCGCGAAGCCATCCAACTTCTCGAGCTTCTTGACCAGGCCATCGCGAACCTCGGACTGCACCAACGAATCGGACAGATCGCTGCTGTTCTTGATCTCGAGCGCCACGTAGAACTTCGTGTCCGCGGTGATGCTGCCGCCCGCCTTCTTCAGCGCCTTCTTGATCTTCTTGATCGACTTCTTGATGACCGACTTCACCGAAGAGGAGCTCTCCTTCTTCAGGCGGTCTTCGAGACAATCGACTCCCCCCTTCTTCAGCTTGCCCAGGGCCGCAGCGGCCGCGGCACGGACGGTCGTACTGTCGTCTCCCAAGCCACTGCAGAGCGGCTCGACAGCGCGCTTGTCCTTCGTCGCGCCGAGCGCCAGAGCCGCCTGGGTCCGCACACGAAAGTCGTCACTCGACTTCAGCTGCTGCGCGAGACGATCGACCTTGTCCTCCGCGAACGCGGTCGCACTGGTGGTCAACACCAGCAAACAAAGCAACCACGGCAACGCTCGGGCGAACCACGAAGTCATTCTGTGCCAGACTACCATGCCGCCTCACGCGTTGGATCCATGTCGAGCCGTGCCGAGCGGGCACGGCGGTGCGCCTCCCCATGGACCGCGCGACTACTTTTCCGCACCGAGTAGTCCCGAGCCTCCCGAGCCGTCCGGCTGCGCACGTCCTCGATCGGCGTGTCGACGATGGTCTCTGCAGGCGCGCCCATCGCCTCGAGCGAGTGAAGCAGGGAACGGGGGAGAGGCGTTTCCATCGGTTCGAGAGGGGGGAGCG
This sequence comes from Polyangiaceae bacterium, assembly GCA_041389745.1. Taxonomy (GTDB): domain Bacteria; phylum Myxococcota_A; class Polyangia; order Polyangiales; family Polyangiaceae; genus JAHBVY01. The sequence goes on along the minus strand of JAWKRF010000028.1, from coordinate 80,891 downwards.
GCGAGATTTTGGTTGGACGGTCAACGCCGTCGGCTGTTCACCCCAAACGCCCCAGACCAGGTTGGGTATGGCGTGCTTTGGTGTACGCTGGGTCGTGCGTCGTGTGCCTGCTCATCCTCGGCTATCCAAGGTTCGTGCTCCAAGCGCCGTGACCGCGATTTCGGCACACGACGTAGCCCGCAGGAGCTGGTGTCTTCTGAGCCTGCTGACTGCTCTGGCGTGGTGGCTCGCACCCGTGCCTGCACATGCAGTGAAGGTGCGTATCCGTGGGACCGCGTCGCTCGAAGCACGACTGATCCCAACGGATCCAGGAGTAGAGCTGAGGTCTCGTCTGACGGACGACACCGGGCGCCCGATCGGCAAGGCCCACGTGCGGCTCCGCATCACCCCGCCGCCGCGCAAGCTCCCTGCGGCAACGGTGTGCGGAAACACTCCGCTCACCGCGCTCCATCGCTCCCTGGGCGAGTTCATCCTGGATACATCGGCCGAGGGCACATTTTGCCTACGCATCCTCGATCTTGACGACGACGCCAAGCTGCAGCTGACCTTCGACGGCGACGCTGACTACGACGCCCTCACGAAGCAGATAGAGGTCGACAAGTCGCGGACGCCGGTGGCTCTTCGCTTCCAACCCATGCCAGCGACGCTGGCGCTCGAGCGGGAGCAGCACTCCATCTGGGTGGCGACACGCTCCGACACCGACCTCGGCCTGGAACCGCAGAAGGTGCAACTCGAGCTGTTCCTGAAGGAATTCACTGGAGACGAATCCCGACTCGGCGCCGTCTCCGTCAGCGTGGGTCAACGCGCTCAGTTCTTGGTACCTACCACCAGCCTGGGAGCCCCGGGCGCGGCGCAGCTGATCGCTCGCTTCAAGGGTAGTCGCGCGTTGTCTCCCGCCGAAACCGAAGCCCCGATACTCAGGACGACGCAGGTCACTCTCACGCTCGACGAGGCACCGACCGCCGAGACTGCTCGGGGCAAACCGCTAGAACTCTCGGTTCTGTCCAGCGTCGGACCGGTTCCGAGCGGAAGCATTGAAGCGCTGTATGACGGACGTTCGATGGGCACGACGGCCGTGCGGGACGGGCGCGCCGCGTTGAGCCTGGAACTCGAGGGCGCGGGCGGGGGCCCAGCGCACCTGACGCTACGATTTCTCCCTAGCTCTCCAGCCTGGATCTCCGCAGGGAATTTGGAGATCGAGGTTCCGGTGCCGCCACCGAGCCCCTGGGGCCGCGTGCTGTTGGTGCTCGGCGCGCTGCTGATCACCGCATGGTTGGTCAGGGCATGGTACCGACCGGGCCGACGGGAGCCCCAGGAAGGCGAGGAGCGAAAGAGCATCCCGAGCGGCAAGCCCGCGCTGGAGCTGCTGGAACCCGCCGGTGCGGGCGACGGCTGGCGCGGTCGCGTTTGCGATGCCCACGAGGGCACCCCGATCGCGAGCGCGACGATCACGCTTCTGATCCCGGCGTTCTCCTCTGACGGGGTCGCAGCCCAAACCAAGACCGACGATGCGGGGCGCTTCGAGATGGGTCACGTGGAGTTCGCCACTGCCGAAGGCTCCCGCTTCCGCATCGAGGCGCCCTGGCACAGCACGCTGGAGCGCCCGGTCCCCCGTCCAGGCGCAATCGCGATTTCCATGGTTTCTCGACGCCGAGCGCTGATCGATCGGCTGGTGCAGTGGACTGGGCGCAAGGGGCGCCCCTGGTCCGCCGACGGCGGCGCGACACCAGGACACGTCGCTGATGTCGCTCGCGCCAAGGGCAAGCCCGAGGTGGCTCACTGGGCGCAGGAGGTCGAGCAAGCAGCGTACGGTCCAGTCGCCCCCGACGCGGAGACCGAGCGTCGAATCGGCGAACGACAGCCAGGCCGAATCGAGGCGGAATAGCCACCAACTGCGGCCCGCCCCCCGGCGCGGGGAAGACTGAAAGCGGGAGATCGGCTTGCAGTCGTTGACGCCCCAGAACGCCGCTCCCTATAGTCCGCGGCGTCCGCGAGTCGGAGCCCACTGGTCACCGCTCATCGCGCGCTGAAAGCCAATGATCTACGTCATCATCGCAGTCGTCATCATTGCCGTCGTCGCCTTTTTCTTGATGAACAAGAAGGGCGAGCCGCAGGTTCCCGCGGCCCCGCAGCCCGAGAAGCTGCCGGAGAAGGCTCCCTCCAAACCCAAGCCCGCGGCGAAGGCCAAGGCCCCCGAACCCGAGGAGGACGAGGAGGAGGAAGACGAAGCAGAGCACGAACCGCCTCCCCCGAAAGCGACGAAGCCTGAGCCGGAACCCGAGCCTGAGCCGGAACCCGAGGTAGCGGAAGACGAAGAGCCAGCGTCGAGCGGTGACGGGCGTCCGTCTCTGACGTCCCGCCATGACATCAAGAGCCTGCGCAAGGGCTTGGCCAAGAGCCGCGGAAGCGAGGGCTTCTTTGGCCGACTGAAGTCCCTGGTCGCAGGAAAGAAGGAGATCGACGAGTCGATCGCCGAAGAGATCGAAGAGGTTCTGCTGACCAGCGACGTCGGGGTGAAGACCACCGAAGCGCTGCTCGAGCGCATCCGCGATGGCCTGTCCAAGGGCGATCTGAAGGATCCCGACGCGGTCTGGGAGGCTCTCCGCGAGGAAGCGCTCCGCATCCTAGAGGTCGGCGAACCCGGCGCCTTCAAGCTGAACGGAGCCCCGACCGTGGTGCTGATGGTGGGGGTGAACGGGGCGGGCAAGACGACCACCATCGGCAAGCTGGCGACGCGGCTGTCAGGCGAAGGTAAGACCTGCGTACTCGCAGCGGGGGATACGTTCCGTGCGGCGGCAGTTCAGCAGTTGATCGTGTGGGGTCAGCGAGTCGGCTGCGAGGTGGTACGTGGCAAAGACGGCGCAGATCCTGGCAGCGTGATCTTCGACGCGGTGGAGAAGGCCAAGGAGCTCGGCGCAGACGTCGTGCTGGCTGACACCGCTGGACGACTCCACACCAAGACCAACCTGATGGTGGAGATGAAGAAGATCGCCAAGACCGCGGCGAAGGCGCTCGCTGGCTCTCCCCATGAGGTGCTCTTGGTGTTGGATTCGACCAACGGCCAGAACGCTCTCGCCCAGGCGAAAGAGTTCAAAGAAGCGCTGGACTTGACCGGTCTAGTTCTGACTAAACTGGACGGAACCGCCAAGGGCGGGATGATCTTGGGCATCTGCGACGAGCTGAAGTTGCCGGTGCGCTTCGTTGGGCTTGGAGAGAGACCTGACGACCTGCATGACTTTGTCCCTTCGGACTTCGTAGAAGCCCTGCTTGGCAGGGAGGAAGCGAACTGAACGGCCCCCAAGGCCGTCCGGACTGGCTCCGCGAGGAGCTGACCGGATCGAGAATGTGTCCCCCACTTTCTGGAAGCGCGTGTCCCCACCCGCTTCCTGGCTCCTGGCAAGCGTCCTTCTCCCCTCTCGAGGGTCACGCAGGGCGGTGCGAGGGGCACCTCGCGAAGCGATCGCAGGACTCGCTCTCACGAGGCGCTAGCTTCGAGATCCAGCACGGCTCGCTGGGATCTCCACGGAAATGAAACCCAGCGTCACGATTCGACGCGGAAACCAACACAGCTTGGGTCAACTCGGACGACCATCAACACAGCGCAGGTCTCGTGGGTGCACCGCGGAAGCGATCCACCAACACTGTCAACCAACACCCTGGGCTGAGTTTTAGTGTGGATTCAACTTGGATATTGATCGCGCGAAATCCTGCGTGATATAGTCGCCCGGCACTTGCGACTGGCGGATTTCGTCAATCTTTTCACGCAGTTGCGCGACTTCAGTAGCGATGGTCCCTGAGGAGAGCGGAAGAGGCATCGGATGAAAAAACGTCCCATCGGGCTCCTCGTAGCAGCGGCGCTCTGCATGTGTCCGGCCGGCGCATTCGCCCAGAAGAAGGGTGATGCGGAGGCTGCGGCACCCGCAGACGGGGAGGAAGCACCCGCTGACGAAGGAGAAGGCGGCGAAGGAGCTGAGGGCGAGGGAGGTGAACTCCCCGAGGGCGAGATCCCTGAAGGCGAGGTTCCTGGCGGCGACATTGGCGGCGAGGGGCTCGGAGACATCTGCGAGATCGATCCCGCCGCCTGCCCCAAGCTAGACTTCGACAAGGAAGCCGCGAAGGATCTGAACGAACAGATCTACGCCGTGCAGCAGCTGTACGCGCTGCGCGTGCGTCGCGTCGAGCTACAGCCTTACTGGGCGACGAGCTTGAACGACCAGTTCGTGAACCACCCTGGTCCGGGCTTGGCGCTCAACTACTACATCACGAACGTCCTCGCGGTTGGAGCCAACTTCAACTACTACCGGCCGTTCAACGCGGACAGCTCGTTCAACGCACAGGTGCGTCGCGCTGCTCGCGTCGGTGTGCCCCTGACGGAGTACGACTGGGGTGCGGCGCTGAACTTCACCTACGTGCCTGCCTACGGCAAGTTCGCTGGCTTCGGTGACTTCATCTTCCACTACGACGCCTATGTCGTCGGTGGTGTGGGCGCCATCAGCACGCGGCCCATTCCGGTCATCGACCCGGACAACCGAACCTTCGATTTCGAGCCGAAGCTGGCATTCAACGCGGGAATCGGCTTCCGCGTGTTCTTCACTCGTTGGTTCGCCGCCATCCTCGAGGTGCGCGACTACATCTTCAGCGATCGCTTGGAGAACGACGACACGAGCGTGTTGGAGGCTCCGAACGACCCGCTTAACAAGGACAACTGGTACGGCGACAACTCGCTGACCAACGCAGTCCAGGCCCAGCTAGGGGTTGCCATTTTCTTGCCGTTCTCCTTCGAGTACCGGCTGCCGAAGTAGTCGAGGTCTGCACCCATGCGAAAGACGACGAAGAAAACGATGCGCCGGCTACTCGTAGGTCTGACTGCCGGCCTCGCCCTCGCGGCGGTAGGCGAGCAGACTGCAAGCGCGCAGGAGATCCTGTTGACCGGTCCCCTCGCCGGCGCCCCTGCCGTGCGGAAATTGCGCTTGTACCGGGAGGGACGTATCGAGGTGGCCCCGGCCATCTCCTTCACGCTCCTCGACGAGTACCAACGCACGATGCTGTTTGGTGCACGGATCAACTACAACTTCACCGACTGGCTTGCGCTTGGCGTGTGGGGTGGATTCGGTGGGCTCAAGCTCAACACCGGGTTGACCGATCGCGTCCAGGAGGTGAACCAGAGCCGTCGCGACATCGAGGCTCAGCGCCCTGCGGGCTCGGGACCCTCGGTGAGCCGACGACTGACGGCGACCAACATGGGTCCCAAGTTCGAGGAGCAGATCGGCACAATCGACTGGATCGCCGCGCCGCAGATCACCGCGGTCCCCTTCCGTGGAAAGCTCGCGCTGTTCCAGAACATCTACCTCGACACCGATCTGTACTTCTTCGCCGGCCCCGCCTTCATCGGCGTGAGCGAGCGCAAGGAGTGCGATCCCGACGCTGGCAAGCCCTGTCAGTCGGACGATCAAGCGGCGTATGCGCGCGAGGGTCGGGTAGCCATCGCGCCCACCTTCGGCCTGGGCTTCACGTTCTACGTCAACAAGTGGAACGCGATCGGCTTCGAGTGGCGCGGCGTGCCCTTCGCGCGGAACACCGGTGGCTTCGACAACCACGGTGGCGGCCCGGACTCGAAGTTCCCCGATCAGAAGGTCAACGCCGACGATCGCGACTTCAAGTTCAACCAGATGCTGACCCTCAGCTACAACTTCTACTTCCCGCAGCAGTACCGCGTCAGCGAGTAGCGAGTAGCGAGAACGCGCGCGCGCCCTTGGCCAGCTGGTCGAGGGCGCTTCGCTTTTGTCTTTCTTCATCAGTCGCTGGCTCGGCGCTGGACGACCGCAGTCCGCGCTCGAAGGGACGATTCAGGCGACGTGAGACGCTCGCGGCGAACTGCAGCGACGAATGACGCCTAGTCGGCTCCCCTCACCCCCAAACCCGCGGCGAACTGCAACGACGAATGACGCGTGAGACGCTCGCGGCGAACTGCATCGACGAATGACGCCTAGTCGGCTCCCCTCACCCCCAAACCCGCGGCGAGGTGCAACGACGAATGCCCCGTCAGAGGCACGCGGCAGGGTGCAACGACGAATGCCCCGTGAGACGCTCGCGCGCTTCGAGGGGTTCGGCAGCCTTGGGGGGTGAACGAGCCCGCGCTTCGTGCGGTTACCCAACCCGGACGACGCGGGCACCCTGGAGCTCGAACTCCTCGGGCAAGGCCTCGGCGCACTGCTCGCGCAGCGACTCTTCGATGTCCCATCCCGCGTCCGCCAGACGCTGAGCGATGCGATTGCGCACGCGGAGCGACTCGTCTTCCGCCAGCGCGGTGATCAGCGCAGGCACGCTCTCGGGGTTGTTCATCGCGAAGACGGTGGCCACGGCGTGGAAGCGCACCGGCTCGCTCATATCCTCGAGGAAAGGTTCCACGGCGACCCGCACGTCCTCGGAGACGAACTCCTCCAGGGCATTGATCAGCTGGACCTTGGGCTCGGCGTTGCGGACATACTCGGTGTCGAACTGGTCGAGGATGGTCAACAGCTCGTCGACCAACGCCTCCGACTCGAGTATTTGCCGAAGGATCTTGATCGGCCAGGTCAGGCTCTCGGCCTTCGCGCAGTACTTGCGGATGGGCTCCAGCGCCTCTTCCCCTATGGAAACCACCCCAGCGACGGCCATCTCCTTCTCTTCCTGATCGGTGATCGAGGGCTCCATGCTGAAGGTGAAGCGCCTGAGCAGCCCAGCGGCGGCGTCCGCCGTACCGATCTTGGTCAGCTCTTGCAGGGCCTCCTGGCGATCGTAGTTCTGGGCGAGCTTGTCACCCGCGACGCGGGTCAGTCGGTTCAGCTCGCGGGGTGTCGCGCGTTTGCCGCTCGATCCCGAGTCCTGAGCGGCGTCTTTCTTCTTGAAGATATCGAACAAGCCCATCGCATCACTCCAGGCTGACGGGCGGGAGGGTGCGTCAGCCGGGCGTGCTTATAGCTCGAATGACCAAGAAGTGCAGTGAATGGGCCAGAAAGCTCGAGGAAGCCGCAAGACTCCGCAGGATCGATGCTCGCTCACCCGAGACGAACTCGAGCTCCCCAACGCGAAACGGCGCGTGAGTGCTGTTCACGCGCCGCTCGGCGATGTTGGGCGTGTGCCTGGAGATCAACCGTAGTCGCCTGGGCCTGGCGGCGCCGAGGGGCGTCCTTCGTCGTCCGTCTCTGGCACGCCCATCAGCGCGTTGAGCAGCGAGTTGAGACGGTGCACCAAGCCACCTAGCTCCGCGTGCTCCAGCTCGAAGCGGTAGTTGGCGTTGCCGTTGATGACCTGCAGCAGGCCTTCTTCCATCTCGCTGATGGGGCTCTGGATGTAGTTGCCGAGCAGGAAGCCACCGACCACCACCAGCAACACACCGAGGCCCGTCACGGCGAACACTGGCCACAGCAAGCCGTTGATCGATCCCACGAGAGAAGCAGGCACCGCCGCCACGAGCACCGCGCGCTTGCTGTCCCCATAGCCGGCCAAGCCCTGGGTCGCGAACAGCTCACCTGGCAGCGCGTCGTCCACCACGCTGATATTTCCAGACTCCGTGGAGGCCTTGGCACCGTTACTGGTCTTGTCGCTGGTCCCCGCCTCGAGCATCGGCCCGGAGACCTCGGAGCTCTTGGCCACGATCTCGAGCTTCTCGCCGTTGAGGACCCCAAGCATCAAGGCGCGACCGCTGGTGAGCTCGCTCGTGCGGGTGAGCCGTTCATCGCTGAGCGGGGTGCCCACGACCAGCGCTCCAACCACCTTGCCATCTTCGCCCCGCACGGGCGCGTAGCTCGCGAGCATCTGCTCCTGACGCTGCTTGTTCATCCACACGTCGGAGCCGGTCTGACCATCCTTCAGCGCCTGTCCCAACGTCGGGTAGATCTCGCCCAGCTTGTCTCCACGCATCAGCGCGGAACCGTTGCGGCCCAGTGCGACCCCCGAGTCGTCGACGAAGAGCACCAGGGACGGAGCCATGCGCGCGAACTGCGCGTCGGCGACGGCGGCGTCGCGGATCTTGTTCGCCTGAGCGGTTGCCGCCTCGCTCTTGGCCTTCTCCGTGCCGGCTCCGAAGACGTCCTTCACGTCCTTCGTGTCCGCCTGGGCGCCGAGCCAGCGCTCCAGCCGCAGGGCGTCCAGCGCCAGACGAGCGTTGGCGCTCTTGATGGCGCGCTCGACGTCGCTCTTGCGATTCTGCGGGTTGGATACGACGTCCTTCAGCGCCGTGAGCAGGAGAAAGTAGGACAGCAGTCCCACAACCAGCACGATGCCTGCGTTGACGATGATGATCTTGCCCCGCATGACCTGTCGCCCCTTCCTGTTGCCCTCATTGCTCGGCCGCTGGGAGATCCGTCTCCCACAGCCCACCTGGGTGGGCCCAAACCACGGACCGCCCTAAACTCGGCGTCGTACGCGCGACGCAGTTTCGGTGCGTCTTCGAAGCACACAGTTCGCACCTTCGAGGCGAGAACTGCAAGCAATGTTCAAAACTGGCGAGCAGCCTATCATCCCGACTGCGGAGAACGAAACATGGTGACGACGCTTGGGCTGGTGGACGATGAGCTGTTCGAGCGCCACCGCGCACTGGATCGCAGCGGCGCCCCCGCTGCCCATCCGGAACGTCCTGAGCGCCTGCGGGCAGCGCGCAAGGCCCTCGACGAACTCACGCAGCGCTTCAGCCCCGACACTCTCCAGCTCCGCCCGCTGAGCCCCCGAGACGCCAGCGTCGAGGAGCTCGAACGCGTTCATGGATCTGGATATTTAAGTCAGCTCGACCAGGCGCGCGGCGGCAGCGGCTACCTGGATGCCGACACCTACTACTCACCGGACTCCGTCGCGGCAGCGGTCCGAGCGTGCGGTGGGAGCGTCGCGCTCGTGGACGAGTTGCTCGACGGAGGATGCGACTTCGGCGTCGGGTTGGTACGACCGCCAGGACATCACGCGCGACCCGACTCCGCGATGGGCTTCTGTCTGCTCAACAACGTGGCGGTCGCCGCCGCGCACGCCCGCTCTCGAGGACTCGAGCGCGTGATGATCCTCGACTGGGACGTTCACCACGGCAACGGCACTCAGGAGATGTTCTACGACGACCCCCACGTGCTCTATGCTTCGTTGCACCAGTTTCCATTTTACCCTGGGACAGGCGCGGCGAGCGAAGCCGGCAGCAGTGACGGCACGGGCTACACCCTGAACATCCCACTCAGTTCGGGCGCCAGGGAGCCGGTGTACGTAGATGCCGCGCGGCAATTGCTCGCACCCGTGCTCAGCCAGTACGACCCACAGCTGTTGCTGATCAGCGCTGGCTTCGACGCTCACGCGCGGGACCCTCTGGCAGGTATGTTGCTCGACGCCGAGAGCTACTCCCGCGTGCTCGGTGTGCTGCTGGATGCCTGGAATGGTCGTGGTCGACTCGGCTTGCTGCTCGAGGGAGGCTACGACCTCGGCGGACTCCAGCAGTCCCTCGAGGCCACGCTGCGGCGGCTGGTCGAGACCCCCGCTGAAACGGGCAGCTCCGAGCGCCCGTCGTCGCGCCACGAGTCCGAGCTCTGGTCGGCCCGGAGCCAGGCCAAGCGGTTCTGGAAGGTCTAGCCAAAAAAGGAGCTCAGCGTGTTGCGCGTCCCCCACCCCGTGAGCTAAGACTCCGCGCTCTCGCGGGGCGACCCGCGACTTCCTTGATTGGCTCCTGGTCCCCGCTCTGGGGGCGAGGGCCACTTTGGCGCGAGGCCGGCTCGCGACTGAAGTACTCGGAACGTCAGGCGACGATCCGAGGCACACGGTGGGTGTAGCTCAGTGGTAGAGCGCTGGATTGTGGCTCCAGTTGTCGTGGGTTCAATTCCCATCATCCACCCCGAAGACGCGCCTCCAGCGTTCGGAGCACGCCAAGCGACCGTCAGCGCTGGGCGGATGCCTACGGGCGTCGCGAGGGTCAGCCGCCGGGATTCCGGCGCGCGGCGTGTCACGGCTCCAGGGGTCGGCCTCGTGGGGTGGGGTGAGACGCATTGCGCCGTCGCTTTCCGAGCGCCGCGGTGACTGCCCTGGGCAGCGCGCGGTGTGGTAGAGGCTGCCCCATGCACTCGGACAAGCTTGGCCTCGACACCTTGGCAATCCACGCGGGGCAGGAGCCCGACCCGACCCACGCAGCAGTGATGCAGCCGATCGTGCTGGCGAGCACGTTCGCGCAGGCTGAACCCGGCAAGCCCAAGCTGTTCGAGTATTCACGCAGTGGAAATCCCACGCGGCAGGCGCTCGAGGCTTGCCTCGCGGCAATGGAGGGCGGGAAGCATGGCTTCGCCTTCGCCAGCGGAAGCGCGGCCACGCTCACGCTTCTGCACACCCTCAAGCCGGGGGACCACGTGGTGAGCGGAGACGACGTGTACGGCGGAACGTTTCGCCTCTTCGACAAGGTGCTCAAACCGATGGGTGTGAACACCAGCTTCGTCGACCTCCGTGATCCCGAGCGACTCGAGCAGGCGCTGACCCCCCAGACGCGCCTGGTGTGGATGGAGACGCCTACCAACCCCATGCTGAAGCTCTTCGATATCGAGGCGATCGCTGCACGCTGCAGGGCGCACGGACTGCCGCTCGCAGTGGACAACACATTCGCTTCGCCAGTGATCCAACAGCCCCTGAAGCTCGGGGCGACCATCGTGGTGCACTCGACGACGAAGTACATCAACGGCCACTCCGACGTGGTTGGAGGCGCGCTGATCACCTCGGACGAAGCCATCGCCGAGCGCGTTGGCTTCTACCAGAACGCCATCGGCGGCGTCCCCTCGCCTTTCGACTGTTACATGGTTCTGCGCGGAATCAAGACGCTTCCGGTTCGCATGCGCCACCAGGCAGGCAGCGCGGCGGAGCTAGCGAAGCGGCTCGAGGGCCGCAAAGGCGTGAAGAAGGTCCACTATCCCGGCTTGGAGAGCCACCCGGATCACGCGCTCGCCAAGCGGCAGATGCGTCTTCCGGGTGCGATGGTCAGCGTCGATCTGGACGCCGGCGTCGATCAGGCCAAGCGTTTTCTGTCGGCACTGAGGATCTTCACTCTGGCTGAGAGCCTCGGCGGCGTGGAATCCCTGGCCGAGCACCCAGCCATCATGACTCACGCCTCGATTCCCAAGGAAACCCGTGACTCGATCGGCATCGGCGACGGCCTGGTGCGCCTCAGCGTCGGCCTGGAAGACGTCGAGGATCTCTGGTCGGATCTCGAAGGAGCCTTCGCGGCAGCGGGCCTCTAGCTTCGTCTCCGTCTGCTCGGAGCGAAAACTGAGTAGGAATTTGGCTCGTAGGAGCTTAATGTCTCGGCATGACTCTTGGGCTCGATCTTGCTCTTCGTCGTCTGATCCCGCGCGCGGTGGCGCTGCTTCCAATCAGCGTGCTCGGCGTCAGTGCCGTCAGCTGTAGCGATCCGGTTCCCGTCGCCGCCGCCGGTAACTTCGCTGTCAAGATCGCGGGGGACGCGCCAGGTGCCCCGAAGCGCTGTAGTCTGGGGGGCGGCGCGGTCTTCGGGTTCGGCGACCCCACGAGCAGCGAGCCTGGCGATCGGACTTCGGACGGCGACGATAAGGTCAGCGTCAGCTGCAAGGTGCGCAAGAGCGGCGACCACTACGTGATCAGTGGCACGGTCGCTCGCAATGCCGACTCGTTCTTCATCTCGAGCGATGACCTCGACGCCACCTCCAACATCGGCAGTGCGCGGATCAACGCTGTCTCGGGGAAGACCATTGGCTACTCGACTTGCACCGCGATCTCCTGCCCGCAGGTCAGCGACCCTCCGCTGTGCACCCTCGAGGTGCTGAAGGACCGCGCCGGCGAGGCCCAGGTGAAGCCTGGAGCCATCTGGGCGCAGGTCACCTGTCCCATGGTCGTTGCGCCGAGTGACCAGAGCTACTGCCAGGCGAACGCGCAGTTCGTGCTCGAGAACTGCGAGGAGTGAGTTGGCAGAGGGTTTCCTCGAGGAATCGCTGAGCGCCCGCCGATAGGCGCTCAAGCAAAGAAGCCGGTCCCCAAGGGGTCCGGCTTCCTGTATTTTGCGGTGGTGCTCAGGCTGAGCTGGGGCTTGCCTCAGGTGCCGCCACGCGAACTCGGTGGTGCCATCTCGACCGCAGCGATCCCCGCGGGTGGGGTCGGAGCCGTCTCTTCCACCGTCGCGTCATCGGCTTCACTCCCCTGTCCTGGGATGGGCATGGTGTCCCCCAGGGAAACGGGAGCCTCCTCGTCATCCAGGGTGAACACCTGGACCAACACCGCGGTGATGTTGTCCTCCCCCCCATGCTCGTTGGCGAGGGTGATCAGGCGTCGACAGGCGAGCTGCAGATCGTCCGTGGAGGTGACCACCTCGCGGATCTCGTCGTCGTCGATCATGCCGCTCAGACCATCTGAGCAAAGCACGTAGAGATCGCCGCCCTTCGCGTCGTCGCTCTGCAGGTCCACGGTGACCTGATCCTGCATGCCGAGCGCGCGCGTGATCACGTTCTTTGGCAGCTCGCTGCGCTGCTCCTCCGTGAGCTCGGGCATCGCGAGCAGGTAGTCATTCACCAGCGAGTGATCCCGGGTCATCTGGGTGATCTCGCCGTCGCGAATGCGGTACGCGCGGCTATCCCCCACGTGGCCGATGAACATCTTCTTCTTCTTCGGGCTGAACAACGCACCCACCACGGTGGTGCCCATGCCCTGACACTCCCGCGACTGCAGGCTGCGCTCGAAGATCTGACGATTGGCGAGTCGGATCCCGGTCAGCAGGCGGTTCTCTTCCTCGCTCAAGCGCGAGTCGAAGTGGAATGGCCACGTCACGTCCTCGTTCGCCGTCGCGCGGAAGAACTCGGCGATCGAGTCCGTCGCGATCCGACTCGCGACGTCCCCGGCTCGGTGTCCGCCCATGCCGTCAGCCACGATGAACAGCTCGTGATCATCCAGCACCGCGAAGCTGTCCTCGTTGTGCTCTCGCTGAAGCCCAACGTCGCTGATCCCAGCCGCTTTTGCTCTCAACCGACCCACGCTACGCCCTCACCATCCCAGACGAGCACCATCCCAAACGACTGCAGTGACTGCAACACGATCGAGCGCGGAACGGAGGGAGAAACGCCCGGCACGGAATCACATCACACGGTTTCACGCGGCCACCTCCAGTGTCAAGCATACACCAGCCGGGACCGCTCCCTTGCCCGGAGTTGCACGTCCGTTCCAGATCCTCACCCTCGCTCCTCGCCGAAGGCCGGCCCGAGCCACCTCTTGCTTGGGGGCCGCGGCGCCTGCCGAAGGGCCGACGGCTGGTTTGGAGGGAACCCGGCAGCCCAGCCGCGCCAGGACGCAAGCACCTGCCTGACTGCCCGGCGGCGAATCGGCCAAACGCGAGTCGTGTACTCAACGCCAGGCGCTCAGACCTCCATGATGTCCTTCTCGCGGGCGGTCACCAGCTGGTCCACCGTCGCGACGCCTCCGCCCACCACTTCCTCGACCTTCTTCTTCGCCCGCTCTTGATCGTCCTCGCCGATCTCGCCCTCGTTCTTCAGGTCAGAGAGCATGTCGATGGCGTCGTGACGCGCCTTGCGGATGGCGACCTTGCAGTCCTCGCCATTGCGCTTGGCGAGCTTCGCGAGGTCCTTACGTCGCTCCTCGCTGAGCGGGGGGATAGGGATACGAATCAGGTCGCCGTCCGTCTGGGGATTGAAGCCCAGATCGCTCTCCCGGATGGCGCGCTCGATCGCCTGCACCTGGTTCTTCTCCCACGGCTTCACGGTGATCATCCGAGGCTCGGGCACACCGACGGACGCCATCTGGGAGATGGGCGTGGACTGCCCGTAGTAGTCGACGCGGATCCCGTCGAGCATCCCGGAGTTGGCGCGTCCAGTTCGCAGCTTGGCCAGATCTCGCTTCAACGCCTCGTGCGCCTTGTTGATGGCTACTGCCAGCTCGCTGAGCACCTCGTCGATCATCCCGTCCTCCAACTGGCAGGTCCGCGGACCTACCGACAACGCGCCCCGAAGGGGGCCGCCGTGTTTTTGCGCGGGCGCCCGGCCCGCCGCCGTGTTCGTTCGCGCCCCCGCGGCGCCAGGGTGTTTCTCGCGCCGCTCGGGCTGCGGTGTTCCTTCGGCCCTTGGGTTGCGAGGCTTATAACACCCCGATCCGCATATCGCGAGCCGTTAGCGCCAGCCGACACGGCGATGAAAAGCGCCGCCAGAGCCGCTTGAAAGACGCACGCGTCGCGGGACACTCGGACCGACGAGTCCCCGTCCCGAGGGTCCGCTCGCGACGCTCACCTGACGCTCGGCAGGCCTGTCGCTCAACTCAAACGGTGCTTGTAGTCGGCGTAGCTGAAGCGCCGGACGACCCGGCGCTCCTCGCCGTCTGCCAGCACGATGCTCGGAAGTCGCACGCCGTTGAACGTCGTGTTCTTGACCATGGTGTAGTGAGCCATGTCGAGGAACACCAGCTTCGAGCCGATCACCAGCGGCTCGGCGAAGGAGTAGTCTCCGATCACGTCTCCGGCCAGACAGGTGAGGCCCCCGAGACGAAAGTCGTGCGCGAGGACCCCGGGCCGCGCCCCTCCTCGAATTTCCGCACGGTAAGGCATCTCGAGCACGTCAGGCATGTGGGCGGTGGCCGAGGTGTCGAGGATCGCGATGGGTGGTTCGCCAGGGATGATGTCGAGCACCGAGGTGACCAGCGTGCCGGTGTTGAGCCCGATGGCTTCGCCCGGCTCGAGGTACACAGCGACGTTCCAGCGCTCCCGGAAGCCCTTCACGAGGCGAATCAAGAGGTCGACGTCGTAGTCGGGACGCGTGATGTGGTGGCCTCCACCGAAGTTCACCCACTCGAGCTTGGGGATGAACTCACCAAAGCGTGATTCGAAGGCGGCGAGGGTGCGCTCCAACGCGTCCGAGCCAAGCTCGCACAGCGTGTGGAAATGCAGGCCGTCCAGTCGCTCCACGAGCTCGGGGGTGAGGGCGCTCCGGCGCGTGCCAAGCCGCGATCCTGGAGCACACGGATCGTAGAGCGGTGTCTTCACCTCGGAGTGCTCCGGGTTCACCCGGAGCCCGACTTCGATGCCAGCGGCGCGTGCTCGAGGTCCGAACTGGCGCAGCTGATTGGGCGAGTTGAACACCAGGTGATCCACCAGCGGGAGCAGGTCCTCGAAGTCTGCCTCGGAGTACGCCGGCGCGTACGCATGTACCTCACCACCGAACTCCTCCTTCCCGAGGCGAGCCTCATCCGGTGAGCTGGCGGTGATGCCGGGGAGAACCTTGCGGATCTCGCCAAAGGTCGACCAGGCCGCGAAGCCCTTCAGCGCGAGGAGGATCTTGCAGCCTGCTTCCCGCTGCACACGCTGCAGCACCTGCAGGTTCTCGCGCAACTTGTCCAGGTCGATGACGTAGGCTGGAGTCTGTACCTGGGAGACATCCGTCCCCGGATCACAGGGCTGGGCCCAGGGGATGTCGCTCTCGCCGTCTCCCACGTCAGCGCTCCTCGACGTGCCAGGGCAGGCCGTGCTTGCCCAGTGCCTCGAGGAAAGGCTCGGGATCGAGCTGCTCCATGTTGAAGACGCCGTGACCCTGCCACTTCTTGGTGAGCATCATCATCGCGCCCACCATCGCGGGCACACCGGTCGTGTAGCTGATGGCCTGCGAGCGCACCTCTCGATAGCACTCGGCGTGGTCACAGATGTTGTAGATGAAGACACGCTTCGGCTTGCCGTCCTTCTTGCCCTCGATGAGGCAACCGATGCTGGTCTTGCCGGTGTAGTTCTTCGCGAGCGACGCTGGATCCGGCAACAGGGCCTTCAGGAACTGAATCGGCACGATCTGCTGCCCCTGGAACTCGATCGGCTCGATGCTGGTCATGCCGACGTTCTGCAGCACGTTGAGGTGCGTGATGTACTTCTCGCCGAAGGTCATCCAGAAGCGGATACGCTTGAGGCCCTTGATGTTCTGGCAGAGGGACTCCAATTCCTCGTGATAGAGCACGTAGGCGCGCCTCACCCCCACCCCCGGGAAATCGAAATCCTGGTGGATACTCAGCGGGGCGATCTCCTTCCACTCGCCGGCTTCCCAGTAGCGGCCGTTCTGGGTGATCTCACGGATGTTGATCTCAGGGTTGAAGTTGGTCGCGAAGGGATGACCATGGTCACCCCCATTGCAGTCGAGGATGTCGATGGTCTCGATCTCGTCGAACAGCTTCTTCTGGGCGTAGGCGCAGAAGACGTTCGTCACGCCGGGATCGAAGCCGCTGCCCAGCAGCGCCATGACGCCCGCGTCCTTGAAGCGATCCTGGTAGGCCCACTGCCACTTGTATTCGAACTTGGCGACGTCCGGCGGCTCGTAGTTCGCCGTGTCGAGGTAGTCGACCTTGCGAGCCAGGCAAGCGTCCATCAGCGCCAGATCCTGGTAAGGCAGGGCGACATTGAGCAGCAGGTCGGGCTTGACCTCGTCGAGCAGCTTGATCGTGTTCTCGGGGTCGTCCGCGTCGAGCGCCCGGATCTCGATGTCTCGCCCAGTGAGTTCCTTCACCTCGGCGGCGATGGCTTCACAACGCGAGAGCGTCCGGCTCGCCAGCACGATCTCGCTGAACACCTCGGGCACCTGGGCGCACTTGTGCACCACGACCTTGCCGACACCGCCCGCACCGACGATCAGAACCTTGCTCATCGTTCCTCCACTGCTTTGCTACTAGCCCCACGGCTGACGCGCCTCGACCGCAGCGCTCGAGCCTAGTGAGGCCAAGGGCGCGACCAATGCCACATGTTCGTGACACGGTCGAGCCCCCGAACGCCGCCTCGGCTCAGGGCGCCAGCACACAGGCGGCCCCGAAGAACTCGCGGATCTCCTGGCTGCGCGCAAGAGCGTCTTTTCGCCCCAACTCGATCAGGCGTTCGGCGAATCCGCCGTCGAAGAGCAGGTAGGCGGCCCAGTCCGCCTGGGACCCGCGGGCGACTCCCAGGAGCCAGCGTGGGATGCGCGACAAGCGCCAGGAGTCGAGGTGACGCTCGAGGTGCTCTTGAGCGATCGCGCCCAGATCCTCCGAGGGGCTGAAGACCAGGGTCTCGATGCGACGGTAGGGAGCCCCCCGGGAGTCGATCAAGAGCCGCTCCACTTCCGCGAAGCTCTGGGGCGGGAGGGCTTGCTCCAGCACGGCGACCAGATGATTGAAGCGCTTGAGCACGGCGAGATCGTAGACCACCTGATCCAGCAACAGCGCGTTCATCACTTTTCCTGCAAGGAAAAACAACCCCGGGTACTCGTCGAGCTTCACCTCGGGCTCGACGCCCTCCTCCCGGGTGCCCGACAGGGTGATCACCACCAGGCGATCCGAGCCGGCGCGGATGGCAGGAGAAATTGGCGTGTTGAAGCGCAACCCGCCGTCACAGTAGTACGACGCGCCGATGCGCCGCGCAGGGAAGAGCAGCGGAATCGCTGCCGACGCCAGCACGTGCTCGTCGCCGATCTGTCCAATTTCCGCACGGCGCCGCGGATCGCGCGATGGTCTGAAATCTGCCGCAGGCGCCACCTCGGAGAAGATGGTGGTCTTCCCCGTGGCGACATCCAATGCCGCAACGAGCAGCGCTAGCGTCCGACCGGCGTCCACGTTGTCGTGCAGCGTCTCCCACTCGATGCTGCCCCCGATCATCGACTCCAGAGGCCGCGGATCCAGCAGCGAGCGCCCGAAGTGCTCTGGGTCCCGAGAGCCGTCGCCGGCGCGCCGCAGGCCAGCCCGAAGGGAGAGGAAGCCCAACGGATCGAAGCGCAGATGGCGCTCGATCTCCAGGCTGATCCAGGTGTGACGCAGGCGCTCGATGTCCATGTCCGCGCGGTGGGTGTTGGCGGCGAGGTACGAAGCGTTGATCGCACCAACACTGGTCCCGGCGAACACCCGAAAGGGCGACGGTCGATGCGTCGGTGTTCCGAGAGCCTCGACGATGCCCTCGACGACGCCCACCTCGTAGGCGCCTCGCATGCCGCCGCCGCTCAGCACCAAGCCGATGCGGGGTTCTTGCGCCACCGGCACGATGCTCGGGCGCATGCTGCTGCGAGGTCCGACGCTCGCCGGGGGTTCACTGGACTGCGCGAAACCGGAGCGCGTGGAAGGAGGTCCGCTCATACCGCAGCCCAGCTGCTCCACAGGGGATGCGCGGCCGGAGTCGCCGACTCCAGGCCAACCAGCTGGCGCAGCGTCCACCGCATCCCTCGCATCATAGCCGAGGTCCGGTTCGCTGCGCTCTAGTCATTGGCCGAGGGGGCTCCTGTAGCGCGCCTGGAACCGCTATAGAGTCTGACGGTGCCTGATGCGAGCCATGAACTCTGGGTCTCCCACAGCGCGGAGCGACGATTGCGTCAGGCGCGGGAGTGGCTTCGAAGCCGCGGCCAGGCGGCGCGTCTACTGCTCCTCGGCTCGCCACTGGCATTGTCTCGACTGGTGCACGGCAGCCTCACCGCGGAGCAGGCCTGCTTCGGCTGGCAGCGGCACACTCTGCTGAGTTTCGCCGGTGTTCTCGCCGAACCGCGCCTGGCCGAACGAGGCGAGCTGCCGACGACCAACCTCAGTCTGGAAGCCTCGGCGTGCCGGGTGATCGCGGAGCTCGAGGCACGAGGTGAGCTCGGGCGCTTCTCGGCGGTGGGACAACGCCCCGGATTGCCGCGGGCCCTGGTGCGCACGTTCAACGACCTGGAGCTAGCCAGGCTCGATTTCGACGAGCTGCGAACTCGGACGCCGGACCTGGTGCGCTTGCTCGGGCGGCTGCGCACCGAGCTGGCACGGCTCAAGCTCGTCACCCGCGCTCAGGTGCTGAGGCAGGCGACCGAGGCGCTGACCGACGCACCTCTCGAGTACTCAGCCGCACTGATCCTGGATCCGCGCGTGCATCACGCGGCGGAGGCCGAGCTGGTTCGTGCTCTGGGACGTCGCATCCCCTGCTGGGTCGCATTTCCTCACGGCGATAAACAGAGCGAGGACTGGTTGGCCCGTGCGCTCGACACGGCCCCCGACTTCTTGGAGGCAGACGGCGGCGGGACCAGCTTGGACCGCCTGCAGCTCGAGCTCTTCAACCCACGTGAGCTCGGACGCGTCGAGCTGGACGCTGGCGTGAAGATCCTGAGCGCCCCGGGTGAGAACCGGGAGTGCGTCGAGATCGCACGGCAGATCGTGGAGTACGCGGGCCAAGACGTGCCCTTCGAGCGCATGGCGGTGCTGCTACGCAGCCCGCAGAACTACGCCGCCCACATCAGCGAAGCTCTGACTCGCGCTGGGGTGCCCCATCACCTCGCGCGGGGCCTCGAGCGCCCCGATCCCGCCGGGCGTGGACTCCTCGCGCTCCTCGCTTGCCGCGCGGAAGGACTCAGCGCGGGACGCTTCGCCGAGTACCTGTCCCTGGGTTGTGCGCGAGACCCAGCGGAGGACCGCGAGCGCGAGAGCTGGGCGGCGCCAGTGGACGAACATGGACTGCTGCCCCAAGCTCCACCCCCGACCGAAGAGGTGTCGGAAGAACAGCTCCTCGCGGCCGCGCGCAGCCACAACCTCGACGCCAGCGGGACACGTCCCGCGCCGCGGCGCTGGGAACGCCTGCTGAACGACGCTGCCGTGATCGGAGGCGCCGATCGCTGGAAGAAACGCCTGACCGGGCTCGCGGAGGAGCACGAGCTCGCGAGCTCCGAGAGCGAGAGCGAGAGCGAGCGGGCTCGGCTGGCGCGCGACGCGCAGGCGCTGCGCGAGCTTGCGCAGTTCGCGTTGCCGATCATCCAGCTCCTGGAGGAGTTACCGAGCGAAGCCCGCTGGGGTGAGTGGCTCGAGGCCATCCGCGAACTCGCCGCCCACGCGCTGGAGCAGCCAGCCCGGGTCTTGCAGCTGCTAGCCGAGTTGGAGCCCATGGGATCGGTGGGACCTGTGACCATCCACGAAGTCCAGCTGGTGCTGGCGGAGCGCCTCGGGCAGCTCGCCGGCCGGCCGGGAGGCGCACCCTCCGGCAAGGTGCTGATCGCCAGCGTGGACGACGCGCGAGGGCTGGCCTTCGACGTGGTCTTCGTTCCCGGGCTCGCCGAGAAGCTGTTTCCCCACAAGGTAGCCGAGGACCCGCTGTTGCTCGACTCCGCGCGGCAAGACTTCGAGGCCCTCGGCAAGAACGAGCAACGCGTCGGTCTGGAACGCGCGATGTTGCACCTCGCGGTGGGGGCCGCGACCTCCGCGGTCGTGTTCAGCTATCCCCGGGTCGACATGGAGCGCGCCCGCCCGCGGGTGCCATCGTTCTATGCCCTGGAGGTAGTGCGGGCGGCGAGCGGTCACCTGCCCAGCTTCGAAGAGCTGGCTCAGCGTGCTCGGGAAGGCGCTCACGGGCGCATGGGCTGGCCAGCCCCCGAACATCCGGAGCAGGCGATCGACGACGCGGAGCACGACCTCGCGCTGCTCGAGAGCTGTCTCGGTTCAGCGGACGCCAGGACACGCCAGGGGGCCGCCGGCTACCTGGTGAGCGCGAACCCTCACCTCGGACGCGCCCTGCGTTTCCGCGCGAGACGCTGGAACCTCAAGGGCTGGCGGAGCGCCGACGGCCTGGTCGAGCCCAGCCCGGCTGCTCGTGACGCGCTGGCGTTGCACCGCCTGGAGGCGCGGCCGTATTCCGCCACGGCCCTCGAGCACTTCTCCGCTTGCCCCTATCGCTTCTACCTGTCCGCGGTGCTCAGGCTCTCCCCACGCGAGGTCGCGACCCGAGCGGAGCGCCTGGACGCGCTCACGCGCGGCCGCATGATCCACGAAGTCCAGCAGGCCGTTGCCGAGGCGCTGAAGGCGGCGAACCAGCTTCCGCTCAGCGAAGCCCAGCTCGAGGCCGCGAGCGAGCTGATGGAGGCCGAGCTGACCCGCGCCGAGCAGCGCTACCGCGAACGGCTGGCGCCAGCCATCGAGCGGGTGTGGAGCGACGGGATCGAAGAGATCGCAGGGGATCTTCGGGGCTGGCTCGAGCAGCTGGTGGACGAGCCGGCCTGGGAGCCCGTCCACTTCGAGCTGGCGTTCGGCATTCGGCGCGCCGAGCGCGACCGTGGGAGCCGTCTCGAACCGGTCAAGCTGGCCTGCGGCATCACCTTGAGAGGCGCCATCGACAGCGTCGAACGCAGCAGGGGCGGGGGTGAGGAAACGCTGCGCGCCACGGACTACAAGACGGGGGCGCCCCTCGAGGTGCGTCGCGCGGCGCTGCCCGAGAACCGTGGCCAGTTCGTGATCCGCGGGGGTCGCACCTTGCAGCCGCTGCTGTACGCCGAAGCGCTCGAGCGCTTGTTCCCCGGAGCGAGCGTGTGCGGAGGTCGGCTCTCCTACTCCACACGGCGGGGTGAGTATCGCACGTTCTTCGTGCCCCTCGATGACTCCACGCGGCAGTCCGCGCGTCTGTTCAGCGACACGCTCAAGAGCTTCCTGGACGGCGCATTTCTCCCTGCGGCACCGGAGCCGCGCGGCTGCGAGTACTGCGACTTCAAGAGCGTCTGCGGGCCCTACGAGGAGCAGCGCACTCAGCGCAAGACCGAACCCCACCCGCTGATCCAGCGCCTGCGCCGTCTACGGGAGGAGCCATGAGCCCGCTGGCAGATGCGGAGGCCCGAAGGCGTATCCGCGAGGATCTCAACACCAGCTTCGTGGTCGAAGCCGCGGCCGGCACTGGCAAGACCACTCAGCTCGTCGAGCGTATCACCACGCTCGTGGAGTCGGGAACGACTCAGCTTTCACGAATCGTCGCGCTGACCTTCACGGAGAAGGCTGCTGGTGAGATGAAGCTTCGTCTCAGAGCAGAGCTCGAGCGGCGCCGCCAGCAGACGAAGAAGAGCTCCGCCGAGCGCAGCAACCTGAACCGCGCGCTGGAGGAGCTCGAGACCGCACACATCGCGACGATCCATGCATTCTGCGCGGATCTGCTGCGCGAGCGACCGATCGAAGCCAGTGTCGACCCCGACTTCCAGGTGATCGACGCCGAGGCCAGCCAGGAGCACCTCGAACAGGTGTTTTCGCTATGGTTCGAGCAGAACCTGGAAGCGCCCCCGGACGGCTTGCGGCGCATGCTGCGCCGCAAGCCGCTGCGCCATGGTGAGAGCCCGCGAGAGCTGATCCTCTGGGCAGCGGCGACGCTGGTGGACCATCGGGACTTTCCCGCACCGTGGAGCTGCCCTCCGGGCTTTCAGCGCGAACCCGAGCTGCTCTCGATGCTGGACCGCTTGCGAGATCTCGCGGCGATCGGCGAGATCGCCTTCGATCCGAACGCATACATCGTGCAGGGTCTGCGTGAGCTGGGGCGCCGCATCTCACGGGTTGCACCCATCGGCGGCGAGCGCGTCGACCTGGACGCGCTGGAGGCCGTGTTCTCCGAGCTCCCCCGCGCCCGCTTCCGCACGGGCAGAAGGTACTGGTGGGAGTATGCGGGGGCGCCGCGAGACGTCGCGCCCGACTTGCCCATCGCCGAGTTTCGTGAACGCCGCGCGCGGGTGGTCGAGGACCTGAAGACGCTGAACCGGCTGCTCGACGCCGATCTCGCCGCTCGCCTGCAGCAGGATCTGCGTCCCGTCGTCGACGCCTACGTCCAGCGGCTGAACAGCGCGGGCGTGCTCGACTTCCTCGATCTGCTGCGCAGCGTGCGCGACCTGCTGGTACGCGACGAGGCGGTGCGACGCGAGCTCGGAGCTCGCTTCACCCACCTCTTCGTCGACGAGTTTCAGGACACGGACCCCCTGCAAGCCGAGATCTTGCTGTTGCTGGCGAGCAGCGATGCAGCCGAGGTGAGACCGACGAGGATCCGCCCCAAGCCGGGCAAGCTGTTCGTGGTGGGCGACCCGAAGCAGGCCATCTACCGCTTCCGTCGGGCAGATATCCTGCTGTACGAGCGCGTCAAGGAGCAGCTGCTGGGCGCGGGCGCAGAGTTGCTGAACCTGAGCACCAGCTTTCGCTCGCGACCAGCCATTCAGAGCCTGGTGAACCACTGCTTCGCGGCGCGCATGACCGGAGGCAGCAGCCAAGCCAACTACGTCGCCCTTCATAATTTCCGCAAGGAATCCAACGAACAGCCCAGCGTGGTCGTTCTACCCGTACCGCACCCCTACCCCAACTGGACGAACACGCCTCGGGTGACCCTTGCCCAGCTCGAGCTGAGTCTGCCCGATGCAGTCGGCGCCTATGTAGACTGGCTGGTCAAGCACAGCGACTGGCAGGTGGAGGAAGCGGGTCAGCGGCGCCGTATCGCCGCCCGTGACGTCTGCTGCTTGTTCCGACGCTTCGTCAACTTCGGTGAAGACGTGACCCGTCCCTACGTGCGGGCGTTGGAGGCTCGACGGCTACCCCACGTCCTGGTCGGAGGCCGCTCCTTTCATGGCCGTGAAGAGGTGATGGCGTTGCGCACCGCGCTGCAGGCCATCGAGTGGCCCGACGACGAGCTGATGGTCTACGCCACGCTTCGTGGCGCGTTCTTCGCGCTCTCCGACTCCGAGCTGCTGGAGTTCAAGGCCTTCGTTGGCGCGCTCGACAGCGAGACACCGCGCCTCGGCCGCTTGCATCCGCTGCGACGCGTTCCCCGCGAACGCATGCCGGAGGGCGTTCACGCCGTGGCCGATGCCCTGGATATCCTCGGCGCCCTCCACGTCAGCCGCAATCGTCGCCCGATCGCCGAGACGATTGGTCGCCTGCTGGCTGCCACCCGAGCCCACGCTGGAGTCGCCATCTGGCCAACCGGGGAGCAGGCGCTCGCGAACGTCTTGTCGCTGATAGACAAGGCCCGGCGGTACGAGGCTCGGGGCGCCTTGTCCTTCAGAGGCTTCGTCGAGTGGCTGGAGCTGAGCGCCGAGCGAGGCCAGGGCAGTGAAGCACCGGTCATCGAGGAAGGCACCGATGGCGTACGCTTGATGACGGTGCATGGCGCCAAGGGACTCGAGTTTCCGGTGGTCATCCTCTGCGAACCCGGGGCGCCGCTCGAGACCAACCGGCCATCACGCTTCATCGACCCGGAGACGAACCTCTGGGCCCAGGGCCTCTGCGGTCTGATGCCGTACGAGCTGCTGAGCAACGAAGCCGAGATCAAGGCACAGGACGACGCCGAGGTGATCCGCCTGGGCTACGTCGCCGCCACGCGGGCGCGCGATCTGCTGGTCATCCCCGGCATCGGCGATGGGCCCTTCCCTGAGGAGCGCTGGAGCAGCATCTTCCACCCGGCCATCTATCCAGAACCGCGGCTGCGCGGAAACGCAGAGCCCGCTCCGGGCTGCCCGAGCTTCGGCCCCGACAGCGTGAACACGCGGCCCTTCTCCTCCGACCTGCTGGAGCAGCCCGTGGTCAAGCCGGGGCTGCACCGGGAGCTGGCGGCCGGGGGCGGCGTGGTCTGGTGGTGCCCAGCACAGCTCGACCTGGACCAGCGTGAGCGGGGCGGCGTGCGCCAGCAGGAGATCTTGATGGCGAGCGGGGAGGCGGATGCGGCGAAGGCGGCGCATCAGGCGTGGTCCGACGAACGGCGAGCGCGCCTGGAGCGCGGGTCTCGCTCCCGCTGGCCAACTCGCAGCGTCACCCAGGTCGCCCACGCACTCGAAGTCTCACACGCCCCGGAGGAGTCTGGTGAGATGAGCAACGCACGAGCTCGAGAGCTCGCGCAACAGATTTTCCCCAAGGCAATCATTGACCGCGCGGATGCGGTGAGTGTCGAGGCGCCGCTATCACGCAGCAGCGGCCGTCCTCGGGGAGCCCGCTTCGGAACACTGGTGCACGGCCTGCTCGAACGCGCGACCCTGGAGGCGTCGTCAGAGGACACGACGCAGCTGGTTCGCCTGGGGGAGCTGCTCGCGCGCCAGCTCGGAGCCACCGAGCGCGAGCTCCTGGCCGCTCGCGATGCGTGCCTGAATGCGCTCCGCCATCCCGTGCTGCTCCGAGCCCGCGAGGCGACGGACCTGCGGCGAGAACACGCGCTGAGCTACCGGCGACCTGACGGCGAGCTGTGGGAGGGCGTGGTGGACCTCGCCTTCCTGCACTCTGGACGCTGGTGCGTCGTCGACTTCAAGACGGACGTGATCGAGGACGCTCCCTTCGCCTATCGCCTGCAGGTCGCGGTGTATTGCCACGGGCTCGAGCTGGCGACTGGAGCGCCGTGCGACGGTGTCCTGCTCGGGGTTTGACCAAGCGGTCGCCAGAGGACGCGACGCATCAGGGGATTTCGGGGGTGAGCGCGCATCGCTGAGCACTTTACGCATCGCGTTACGACGGCAGCCGGCGGACGCGAGTCGACGCGCTGCGAGGTGCTCCGCGCTCCGGCCTGCGTCGACGCCAATTCCACGAGGTTTTCGGGGAGCACCCTGGCATCGACTGGCGGGAGAGCGGATACTCGCTGCCTCGGTTACTCGTGCGAAGTGGAGGCTCCTGGAAGCAACCCGCCTCGATACCTCCTGCGGGAGGGTCGAGGAGCGGGGTGAGACTGCTGCCCAGCAATCGGCGCTGGGGTCAGTATGAGGCCATCTGCGAGCTGGCGAGCGGAGGGATGGCTAGCGTCCACCTCGCGCGCAGGACAGGTTCCGAGGGCGACTCCGGGCTGGTCGCCGTCAAGGTGCTGCACGGGCACTTGCAGGACGACGAGCAACACCGAGAGCTATTCCGCAGGGAATGTGAGCTGGTCGCGCACATTCGTCACCCGAACGTCGCCTCCCTGATCGAGTTTGGCGAGGAGGCCGGTGAGCCCTACCTGGTCATGGAGTACGTCGAGGGAGCGACCCTGGCCACGCTCCAGGCCCACACCGCACGCACGGGGAGCTGGCTGACCAAGACCGCAGCGCTAACCATCTGCATCGATGCGCTCGCTGGGCTGCATTCTGCGCATACGCTGAGGGACTCGCGGGGCAGACCAGCCAACATCGTCCATCGAGACGTCTCCCCACAGAACATCCTGGTCGGCGTGGGCGGTCAGTCGAAGGTGGTCGATTTCGGCATCGCGCATGGCGTCGACCTGGATCCCAAGGGTGGAGACGCGGTCAGGGGCCGCCTCGCCTACATGTCACCCGAGCACATGCGGGGTGAGGAGATTGACGGACGGGCCGACGTCTACGCGCTGGGCATCGTGCTGTGGGAGTTGCTGACCGCGAAGCGCCTGTTCAAGCATCGCCACGACGGTGCCCAGATCGACGTCATCGAGCGCGTTCCCCGCATTCGCGGCGTCAAGCCGGACCTGCCAGAGGCGCTGGACGAGTGCGTCGCTCGGGCGCTGTCACCGAAGCCAGGAGACCGCTTCGACAGCTGCGAAGCGTTCGCAGACGCGCTGGAGTCAGCGGTCGAGTCCGCTGGACTCGAGCTGTCCCGCAAGGAAGTGTCCGACCTCGTGCTGGGAGCATCCGGGCGTGAGCTGGAGCTGCGGAGAGCGACCGCGCGTGCGGCAGCCACGGCGGAGTCCGGACCGCAGTGGAGCGCTCCTTCCTCACCCCCTCCCAGCCCCCCTCCCTCGCTTCCGCCAGGTAACGGTGCCGCCCCTGCGCAGGTCGACGCGCGCAGCCAGACGCCACCTCCAGTGGCGGTCGACGTGCCCCGAGCCTCTCGAGCGAGCATCCATCCAAGCTATGTCGGGCCACCACCGTCCGCGAGCGTCCCCCCTGGCGCGCTCGCCGACGGGTCACGGGTCTCCTATCTCCCCGCGGGTGCGCTGCCCGTGCAGCCGAGCGTCGCCCCGCCTCCAGGGAGCCGCGCCTGGCAGTGGGTGTTGTTGCTCGGCCTTGCTGCACTGGTCGGCACGCTGCTGGTAGTCGCCTGGCAGCGGAGTCATCCGCCAGAGACCACCGTGATCAGCCCCAACGCGAACACGAAGACGGCACCGCCGAAGTCCACGAGCGACGATACCGAGCACCTCGCCCCCGAATCCAAGCCCCAGAACGCAGACGGCGCCCTCAGCGTGGACGACATCCCGGTCTGGCAGAGCCGCCCCCGCCCCGTCAGCGATCCACCTCGGGGCAACGCAGGCTCGACCGAACCCAGAGCGACGTCCAGCCCAGCGCCCGAGCCGAAGCCGCCCGAACCGAAGCCCAAGTCCAAGCCGAGCGACGTCGATCTCGCAAACCCCTACCGCTGAAGCGCGGCCGCGACGACCTCGAGCAGCGGAATGTCCGCTGGCGCCCAGTCGAGGACCGCGAGGTCGCCGCTCGTCAGCCAGCGGAGTTCAGCGTGCTCCCTCGGCTCCGGCGTTCCCGCGTGGAGCCTGCACGCGTAGAGCTCGAGCTCGATCGAGCTCGTGAGTGACACCCCGAGTCGCTCGCCCACCAGCACCTGAACGTCGAGTTCCTCGCGCAACTCACGCGCGAGCGCTGCCTCCGCCGACTCACCCGGCTCTATTTTTCCCCCAGGAAACTCCCATTTCAGCGCTTCGCGCATGGCCGCACCTCGTCGCGCCGCGAGTACGCGCTGGTCGGTGAAGATCGCTGCCGCGACCACATGTAGGCGAGTCACGCCAGCATCCTAGTAGCAGGGTGTTGAAAGGCACCACCCTGCCAATCGGTGCTGGTGCGACTCGGAGACCAGCTCAGGAAGAACCTGCACAGGCGTGCCCGGATCCACTCAAGGAACCCGTCGGAATGCCGAACTGGAGGGTGTTCACGCGATCTGGCGTGGACCAAGCCCTCGCGCGCCGGCGAAGCCGCGGTCCGGGGGCAGCCGTGAGAGGCGTGGAGGAAGAGTCATGTTGCGCATCCGAAACCGGCACATCGTATGGCCCCTGAGCACCCTGGTCCTGGTGGGATGTGGTTCCCAGGACCCGAATCCGGAGCGGGGGAACGGCGAGGTGGCGAGCGGCGGTGGCGCTGGAGAGATCTCTCGGGCTGGGGCGCCTAGCGGCGGGCAGGCGGGCAGCGGTGGCGCGGCCGGCGCCGCTGGAAAGCAGACGGCGGGAGCCGCGGGGGCCGGAGGTGTGCCGAGCTCGGCGGGGGCTGCAGGCGCTGGCGGCGCGCTCGCGGGCGCCGCTGGAGCCGCGGGGATCGGAGGCATCGGAGGCATCGGAGGCTCGACGGCAGGCGTCGGTGGGGTCGGTGGAGTCGGTGGAGATCCGCTGTGCACCCAGGTCTTCTATCGGGACGCAGACAGCGACGGACATGGAGTCGCAAGCGACACGACCCAGGACTGCACCGCTCCCGCGGGCTACGTGGACGTGGTGGGTGACTGCAACGACGGCGACCCAAACAACTGGGTCTCCTGCGCGACCTGTCGCGACCGCGATGCAGACGGCCACTTCGCCGGGTGCGACGCGTACGTCACGCTCAAGGGTGAAGACTGCGACGACGTCCGACCCTGGATCAACAAGGAGATGGTCGACGCCCCGCCGCTTGGACCCGCCGACACCGAAGACTGGGACTGCAATGGCGTGGACATCGCTGTCGACGAGAGCGTGGGCACATTTGTATCTCCACAAGGAAACGACTCAAACCCCGGCACTCGTGCCCTCCCGGTGCAGACCCTGAGGCGTGGCATCGAGATAGCGGAGAGCAACCAGCTCTACGCCGTGTTCGTCGCGGGCGGCTACTACGCGGAGGACGTCTCTACGAGCGTCAGCATCTTCGGCGGCTACGACCCGAACACCTGGGAGCGAAACGCACTGGTTCATCTCACCGCCATCGCGGCGCCGTCGGACGCAGCGATTCACGTGGCGAGCGGGTCGAAGGTCGCGCTGCAAGGCTTCGAGGTTCAAGGCTCCAGCGCGGCCACCTCCCTGGTTTCATCGCCACTGCGCGCGACCGACGCAACGTTCGTGCTGCACAGCGTGCGCGTCTCGGGAGGCAGCAACCAGACCCTTGGCGGAGAGGTTGCGGGGATCCTCCAGGACAACAGCAACGCATTCATCATCAAGAGCGACGTGTACAGCGGCACCGCTGACGCTGGTACGTTCGGCGTTCGCGCGAGCCAGGGCTGGGCATACTTCGAAGAGAGCAGCGTCAGCATGAGCCAGGTCGCGCCCGCGATGCGCAGCGCAGGCGTGCTGCTGGAGCCTGGCGCCCGAGGCACCGTCTGGCGCTCGAGCGTGATGGGAGGACGCGCGCAGACGAGCTATGGTATCCTCACGGAATCATCAGGCAAACTCGACGTCCTGGAGAGTCTGGTACAGAGCGGGACCAGCACCGGCGCGTGGACCGAGGTGGAGTACCCGCCGTCGTGCGTCGCCGTCGGGTTCAGCGGCAGCGCGGCGCTGCTCGAGTCGAGCCAGTTCTCCAGCGGCGAAGCGGGAGGCAATTGCTTCGTCAGCCGCGCGGTGGACGCCTCGGGAGGGCTGACCGTCGTGAACGCGCTGCTGAACGCCGGGCAAGCGGGCAGCGGCGCGGCTCTCGTGCAGCGCACGGGGCAAGGCCTGGTCGTGAGCTCTACACTGATCGGGAACGAAGGTCTGGAGGGCCACGCGTGGGACCTGTACCCCGGCACGGCGAGCGTCGCAGTGAACAGCATCATTGAATTCCACGCAGAAAGCGGTGTGCGAGCGCGTGGCGCGGTACAGAGCCTGTACAACGACATCTGGAGCCCAACCAGCGACTGCCTGGTGAGAAACAGCTTGTACGCTTGCACCAAGAGCGCTCAAGACGTGAACTCGAAGTACTGCCTGCTTCCGAGTTGCGGGAACATCTCGGTGGACCCTCAGTTCGATGGGAACCTGCAGATCAGCAACGCCAGCCCTTGCGTGAACGCGGGCATCGATCCCGCTCCCTGGTTCTCGGGCCCGATCACCGATCTGAATGGGCAGCTGCGCCCGCTTGGCGGCAAGTACGACCAGGGCGCGTTCGAGGTGAGGTGATCAGGGCGTGCTGCTGGGCTCGGAACTCGGGTTCAGCAAGATCACGTCATCGTCGTCGCTCGGGGTCAGGGGGCCCCGCATGAACAGCATGGCGATCACCCAGACACCGATGATCGCGAGCAACACCAAGAACCACCACCAGAGCGAGGCTCCAGCCTGAACCGAGCGAGGTGGCGGCAGCTTTCGCTCCGGCTGCCCGGAGTCTGGCTGCTCGGATGGCTCTTGCCCTTGCGACACCTGCCACGCCTACCAGACCAGCACCAGCTCGTCACGGCTCGAGCCTGCGGTCTCGAGTCGCAGGCCGTCCCCGCTCGATCGTCACGCCTTCAGCCAGCGCCTCGACGCGCTCGGCGTCCAGCGCATGAGCGCCCACCCGCTCCGTGGTGAGCCCGGCGGCCGCGCTCGCCAGGCGCAGCGCCCAGTCGAGCGCTGCAGCCTGTGCGAGCGCACCCATCAGCGCCCCGGCGAAGGCATCCCCCGCCCCCGTCACGTCGATCGGCGAGACATCGGCGACGCCCACGAGCAGGCGTTCGCCACCGACGTACACCTCCGCCCCGTCGGCTCCTCGCGTCACCACCAGCACCTCGACGAGCTCGAGAAGCCCGGGCAGCGCCTCCGGTTCACTGCGCATCTCCGACTCGCTGAGGCACAAGCATGCGAACGTCAGCTGGAGACGGCGGGCGGCCCGCACCAACTCGGACAACCTTCGACGAGCTCGGACCCGCGCTGGACATTGCCTCGCGGCAATGCGTCGGAGCCATCCCTGAGGCAACGCGGCGAGCCTGACGCCAGTCATCTCGCGGGCGGCGATCAACCAGGGTTCCAGCGCCAGCTCGTCGAACACCGGCGCCAGCACGAGCCAATCCTCGGGGCCTACGGGAGCGACGAGCCCGCGGTCGATGCCCGCGCAGCGCGACCACAGCGTCTGCTGCCGCTGCTTCCCTTGCTCGACGTTCTCGAACCTCGTGGACTCGGCGCACTCGATCCGGCGCCAGCACCAGCTCTGGGTCCACTCCGGGCGCTCGAAGTCACGCCCGTGCGCGGTCACGACGCAGACCCTCGCCCCAACGCAAGCCGCGGCCGCTCCGCCGTAGAGCACGGCTCCCCCAGGCGTCCAGGACCGTGGTCCGCGAACTCGATCCTTGGTTACCGCTCCGACGAACTTCAGCTCCGGCACGTTGAACTAGTGTCCTGTCTCCGTAGTTCGCTGAAAAAGGCGACGAACCTGGCGACTGGGGCCCAAAGATGTGGCGTCAGAGACGGAGCACCGCGGCTCCCCAGTGCAGCCCCGCGCCCAGCGCAAGCAGACACACGGTCTGGCCCGAGCTCAGGCGGCCGTCCCGGCGCATCTCGTCCATCAGGATCGGGATGGTCGCCGCCGAGGTGTTGCCGTAGCGGGCGATGTTGGAAGGTACCTTCTCCGCGGGCACCCCGAGACGCTCGCGCACCGCGTCGTTGATGCGTTGATTGGCCTGGTGAGCGATGAACCAGTCGACGTCCTCCAGCTTGACCCGCGCCTGGTTGCATGCCCGACGCACGCTCTCCGGCAGGCGGCTCACTGCCGTACGGAAAACATCACGTCCTTCCATCGTGGGGATCATCAGGTCTTCGTCCACGGTACGCTGAGAGACGAACGGCCGCGCGCGAAAGCCAGCGGGGATGTACAGCTTGCGCGCCTGCCGTCCGTCGCTGTGGACGTCCAGCGACAGCAGACCTGCTCCTGCCTCCTCGCGCGCCTCGAGCAACAGCGCGCCTGCGCCGTCGCCGAACAGGATCGCCAAGCCTCGGTGATCCGTGGCTCGCCGCCAGTCGGCCTCGCTTGGTTTGCGATCGGCCCCGTCCAGGATGTCCCAGTCGCGCCAGGGCATGAACCCGGCATGAGCCTCGGCGCCGACGATCAGGATGTGGCGGGCGGCGCCGCTGGCGATCAGCGAACTGGCAAGCTGAAAGCTATAGATCATGGCGGCGCACTGCGTGCGAATGTCCAGCGCCGGCACGCCTGGACAGCCAAGCGCCGCGCCCAGCAGCGGACCGGAGCCGGGGAAGACATGGTCCGGCGTCATGGTGTTGAACAGGATGTAGTCCAGCTCCTCTGGCGCACGCCCGGCCATCTCAAGAGCTTTCCGCGCGGCAGGAAGTGCGAGCTCGCTCACGCCGATCCCCTCGGGGCAATAGTGGCGCTGAGCGATGCCGGTGCGCTGAAGGATCCACTCGTCGCTGGTCTCCATCACCCGCGCCAGATCGTCGTTCGTGTAAGGGCGACCAGGCAAGTAGCGGCCACTGCCCGTGATCTCGAATCCAATCATGCACTCTCCAGGCCCCCACCCAAACGAACGGCGAGCGCGACGGCGCACAGATGTAGTCCAGGAGCCTCGCTGAGGTCACGGGAACAAACTGCTATGGAGCCCATCCCCCCAAGGCGCTCCCTCGAGCGCAGCAACCAGCCAATCGGTGGCTCAACCTCTTCGTTTCCGCCCGCAAGCGCCCAGCCCTGGGCCGCTTCGGGCGGTCTGGGCCCAAAAACCCAGCGGGGCGGACGCGAGGCGAGCGTGAGCAGCGCGTCCGCCTGTTTCGAGCTCGCCCCGGCCCACACGTCGAACGACCGGACTCGATAGTGCCGCTACGGAGTGGCCCCCTGCCAACCGCCTCCTGGAGTTCGAGGCGGCGCTAGTGAATTCGAGGTTCGATGGGGAGCCCAGCGACGATCTCGGCCTCCAGCGTCGCGAGTTCGTCCAGGCGGCGCTGACACCCTTGATCGCCGAACTCGTCGCTCGCCAAGCGAACGAACAGCGTCGCGTGCCCGGCTTCCGAGATCTGCAAGCGGCGGAACTGGTTCGCGAGCTGGTCCTCCCCGCGGACTTCGAGCTCGGCGCGCAGCAACCCGAAGCGCTCACACGAGCGCTCCTCGATCAGCGCCGCCACGAGCAGGCGATCCAGCTTTCGCTCCCGGGGGTGAGAGCGCAACAGCTTGAACAGAGCCCTGGCGTAGGGATCCCCAGGATCCCTCCCTAGCCGCACCCCGCGGTCCAGTAGGACCGCGTAGACCTCGCGGAAATGACGCATCTCCTCCTCGGCGAGCTTGCTCATCGCTCGCACCAGGACGGTGTCATCCGGGTAGTCGTTGATGAGAGCGATGGCGCTCACGCTCGCCTTCTTCTCGCAGTGCGCGTGGTCACACAACGTGCGGTCCAGATCGTTCACGGCTTGCTGGGCCCACCCGGGATCACTGGCTGTCTTGAGGATGCGCGACTCCATGTCCAGGCTGCCTAGCGTCGCGAGCCCCAACGTTCAAGACGGCGGCGCACACCGAGCGCGCGGCTCGGCTGGTCAGCCGCACGGAAGCAGGCTTCATGCTCCGCCCGCATGTTGCTCAAGGCCACTGACCCGCGTGCCCACATCCAAGCTGCAGCGCCTGCTCCAAACTGCTGCACCGGACCGCATCGGCTTGCCCATCTCGGGGGCCAGCCTGATGACAGCTGGACTCAGCGACATTGCAGACGACGTCGGATGCTGAAGGCCTCGAGCGTCAAACGGCGCAGCTGGTGCTGGTCGCGGTGATCGCAGAGCGCAAACGCAAGCTGCCTGCCCAGGACTGAGCCCTGGCAGGGTGTGCTTTCAACACCGCACTTAGCGTCGCTTCTGGGCCTGACGCAGCGCCTTCGCCAGGCTGTCGAGCTGCCCGCGCAGCTCCACCACGCGGTCGATCATCTCGCCCAGCACGTCCGGTTCGAGAGTCGACGCGCTCTCCAGATCGCCCAGCAGGTCTTCGCGACCATCTGCGAAACGGTCCAGTTGCCTGACTGCCTTGGCGAAGCGCGGCAGCGGCTTTCGACCCTTGCGCGCCTTGCGCGTCGCCCTCAGGCGCGTGGCCTCACTGCGCAGGCGCTCGACCGACCAGCGCTGCTTCTCGGTCTGGTTGACCAGGCGCCGCTGCTGAGCGGGTGAGAGTCCGAGCACCAGGCTGAGGTGACTCATGCCGACGTGCTCCCAGTTGGGCTGCATGTCCAGGTCCCGACACATCTCGTAGATAGCCGCGCACCGATACAGCGCCTGCGCGCTCATTCGCCCCTCGAGCTCCGACGCGATCTTGCGGAACGTCGTTCGACCTCGGCGACCGTGCTCGGGGCGTTCCCCGGCGTACAGCTCTTCGACAATCAGACGCCCAACTGCATAGGCGTCTTCCGGTCTGAGCTTTCCGCGCCGCGTGTCGAACACGGCCTCTGGCCAGGCGACTTCACGCGGCTTGCTGGCTGACGCTTTGTTATCCGACTTGTTCGTGCGCCGACCTGCGCGTGATTTTACCCGCATAAGACCATGGATTAGCCCAGAGTTCACGTTCGTTCAACGCTGTTTCCGTAAGGGATTGTCTTTTCGCGGCGCCGCGGTTGATGGTGACGCACTCGCTGGGATGGGTTGCGTCCTTCACGTCTCGACATGCCGATCGGGACGCTTGCTGCTGCGTGAGTTCGAAGCTCATGCACGACCGGGCGGTTCCCCGAGGTTCCGCTCGGTGCTGCTGCTACCGCGTGTTCTGCTGCTACCGCGTGTTCTGCTGCTACCGCGTGCTCTGCTCCCGGCGGGTTCTGCTGCCGGGTGTTCTGCTCACGGCGTTGCGATGACCGCTTCAGCGTCGCGGACGTTCGCATCGTCATGTGGCAGCTTCGGTGCCTGTGCCGGTGCCGGTGCCGGTGCCGGTGACTTGTTCGCCGACCTGCATCGATCAGAGCTTCTCTCGTTGGCCCGACGAACCGTCAGTGTAACGGACCAATGCCACCCACGGCAATGGTCGAGCAACCTCGTGCTGTCGCTCGCGCTTTCGTAGCCTGCTGCCGCGCGTTGTTCAGTTTCCTTACAGTTGGAGGCCCTCGACTCGCGTCGCGGGGCTCCGCGTCATTCGTGAATCCAGTGCTGGTTGGAGGTGGTGGTTCCTGGGTTGTGCGAGGGTGCTTTCTCTGACGGTTGTTCCCTCGTGGTTTATGTCGCTGCCCTCTGCTCGAGCACGACGCGAAGCATTCAGTATCCGATCATCGGACGAGGCCGACCATCCCTTGGTTGGGTTAGGCGCGGCGTATTCTCAACCACGCGTGAACCCCGAAGCCGCTCGTCGTCCCATTGCGGGACGCCGATTGGTAGGTGATATCCGACACTGGAACATCGGAGTCCCGCTCGGAGTCGAGTCGCACGCCTTGTGTTCGACACTCCGATGCCGGCAGCGGCGGAACCAACCCATGCGACGCGGAAACTGGATGGCCGTCGTGTTTCCGCGTTCTTGCTCTGCCGTTCGTTTCTCGGCCGTTCGCTGGCGTCGCATCTCCGGAAGCCGCGCTGCCGAAGTCGCGCTGCCGACGCTGCGCTGCCACTGCGACACGTGGAAATGCAGTGATTTCCATATGCTGGCTGGACCTAGGTCTCTCCCCACGGGACGCTCTCGCCACACCGAGTCGAAACGACCGAACGCCGTTCCGACTTGAGTGTTCCCATGAGGTATTTCAGGTTTGCGGTGGTCGACGCGCGAGAGAGCCATCAGAGGCGCGAGCGGGGATCCCGAATCACGGATCGGATGGAGCGCTCGAGCTACGCTCTCGTATGCGTGGACCGCGCGGATCTTAGCCAGCGCCTCATGCGGCCAGGAGCGCCCACCGGGGGACTCTGGAGGGCGGGTACAGCGGCGCTCGACTTGGTGGCCCAGTACAGGGTCGGTCCTGGAGCCCGAGCGCGCAGGAGACGAACGACGCAGGCAGCGCTCTTCGCCGAGTAGGTCGTGTCCAGGGTCATGTCGCTCCCCGCGAGTCGCCACAGGTCGATGGCTTCACGCCCCTCGACCGTCGGCTCTCCATAGCCAGCACCGAAGAACTGCGTCTCGACGCGAAATCGACTGCCCAGCTCCTCCCGGGTGCAGGCCAGACGCGATTCTCGAGCGAGGTCAGCCAGGAGGCGCGAGGCGCGAACTGCCAAGTCGACGACACGCCAGGGGGCCGTCACCGGCCAAGGCGTGACGCGAACGCTATGCAGCGTCGGCACTCGGTGCTGGAAAGCGACACCGAGACGCGCGGCGAGTCGAAGGCCGACCAGCAGCCCCGCCGAGGTGCAGCATGAGCCGACCCCCACCACGATGCGATGCGGCGGCGGACAGTCTCCTCGCGCGACCTGCTGGGCGAGCTCCAGCCCCGCCGACACATACGCCAGCGCACCCAAGGGCGTCGCTCCCCCAGGTACCATCACCTCGGGGACGCCCCCACGCGCGCGCTCGGATCGCCGCGCGACCGCGATGCCCAGAGGCAGCGCAGACCAATGCGGCAGGCAGACCACGTGAGGATGCAGACTCAGGATCCACTCCAGGTTCTCCTGCGCCGCCCCAGACCAAGGCTGCGGGTAGAGCACCACTCCGCCCTGGAGTCCGAGGCGCGCGCCGTGAATCAGGGCCGCGACCGCGTGATTGGAACCGAAGGCGCCGGTGGAGTAGACCCGCGTACAGCCTGCTTGCCGCGCGGCACCGAGAAGCACCTCCAATGTGCGCACCTTGTTGCCGCCGTAGCGCGGATGGGAAAGATCGTCGCGCTTCAGCCAGAGCTGGGGGGACGCGCCCGGTGAGATCGTCTGCGCAAGCTCGGGCGCGGCGACCACCGGGGTCGGAAACAGACCGAGAGATGCCCAACCCGTGCGCTCGAGCACTGGCCAGCGAGCGATCAGGGGGCGCGCCTGCAGCGGCGACCCCGCGTCGAGGTCCCGCGGCGCGTCAGAGTCATCGAGCTTGCCACCGCTTTCCCCCACCGCCGATCAGGTTAGACCCGGCGCTGCCCGCTGTCGATCTCTAGTCGAGAGGGTCTTCGCCTCGGTCCGCCCCCGCAGCCTCGGGCTCCGCACCCGGTGGGTCTTCCCCTTCTGCAGTACCGGCGTCGGGCTCCTCTGGCTCGGGGCAACGGTCGCCGGTGTAGCCCTCGAAACCCTTCGGGATCTTGCATGGGTGAACCTTGACGATGCGAGTGCGCGGCTTGTAGATGACCTTGCGGCCCTCCTCATTTTTCTTTCCGTCAGGATACGTGATCACGCGCGTCGCGACCACCGACCATCCGTCCATACCCCCGTACAGCACCTTCTCCTTCTCGGGATCCATGCTCTCGTCCCCCTCGTACTCGACATCGGGTTTGACGATGTCGAAGCGTCGGCTGACGATTCGACGCACCTTGCGCCCTGCGTTGTCGCCATAGATCTTGACGCGAATGAAGGTGGAGCCCTTCTCGGTCTTGATCAGCATCCCCGCTCGAGTGTCGTTCCTGAAGATCAGATCCGGCACGGGGAAGGAGAGCGTCGCTTCATGTCCCTCGGGATAGCGCGAGAAGTAGTAGCTGTGGGGCTGACGCTGGATGATCTCGTACCCACCATCCAACACGGCATTGAACAGCGTGGTCGCGAACTGTGAAATGCCTCCGCCATAGCTGTCGACCATTTCCCCGCGAGAAATAGTCGGTGCCTCGACGAAGCCCTTCCCATGGGTGCGTGGGCCGATGTACTCGTTCACGCTGAAGCGCTCGCCTGGCTTGACGATGGTGTCGTTCAGCAGATCCGCGATCAGATGAATGTTCTGGACCCGCTTCTGGCAGCAAGCGTGGTAGGTGGTGAAGCTGGAGACCAGCCCCTTGATGCCCAGCGCTTCGGCGTCCTGGGTCGTGAAGGAAGGCGGGGCGCTGCGCTTGATGGGCAGCGTCCCGGTCGCTGTTCCTGCCCTGGCAGCGGCCTCGAGTTCCTTTGCCACGGCGGCTGCATCGAGCAGCGTCCCAGGGCGAGACGGCTCGATCTTGATGCGGTCCCCCTCGGTCAGGAAGCGCGCATTCTGCGGCTCGTCTTCGAGGTTCTTGCGCAGAGGCTCGAGCTTCTTCTCCACGGCCGTGGGATCGAAGTACACCTCGAGTCCCCCGGCCTTCGAGGGACGGGACCGCACGCTCGCCCTGAGTTCTCGCACGGAAAACTTGACCTCCGCCTCCTCCTCGGCGTTCTCGAGCCGGATCGGCTGCTTGATCATGGCGTTGGCCGTCGCCAGCGCGGCCTCGACCTCAGGAGCAGTGACCTTCGGTTGCTGCCGCACCAGCTCCGCCCGGGCAAAGCGCGCGCCGTGGGAACTCGCGTCGGCAAGCGCTTCCCGTACCGCTTCGCGAGTGGCGTCGTGATCCACCACCCAGCCCGCCGCGGGTGGCTTGGCCACCAGCTTCTCGCCTTCGAGCACGATCGCCCCGTCGAAGGGCGGATGCGCGAGCGCGCTCCTCTCCAGGCGGGTGAGCTCCGCGTCGAAGGCAGCCTCGTCGAGGCTCACCGACAGGCTGACTGCCTGACCGTGGGCGAAAGACCCGAGCCACCAGACGAACTGAGAACCAATCCCACCGGAGCGCCCAGCATCGAGAGCCGCACCGACCGTGGCGTCCACGTCACAGCTGGCCCCGATGGCCTCGGCGTCCAGCTCGAGCAGATTCGCGCCGATCCCCAGCTTGAGTTGCCCACGCTCCACGCGCCTGGCGAGGGGGGCGATCTGAGCCCTTGCGCCGGCGCGATCGAGACCAGACAGCGCCAGCGACCCGAGGCTCACGCCCCGCTGCACCTCGCCCAAGCCGAGCAGGCGGTCGAGCCCGAAAGTCAACGGGACGACCAGCACCAGCAGCGCAACCACCAGCAGCCTGGGCCACAGCACGCGCACGCGAGCCGGGGCGAGAGCGGCTCCCGCTGGGCTCGCGGGAGCAGCCGCTTGCTCCGATTCCAGGCTGGGAACTTCACTATCTGACGCGGACACCGCCCGGTTATACCGGCAGACGCGCCGGCGCCAAGGCCTGGGACGAACTCGGCGACAATGCCGGCGAAGTCCCAAAGCGAGGCATCTCGCGACGCCGGCGCCGCCGAGGGAACACTCGAGACTTGCTCGCCAATTGGCTGCCTGGTCTATAGTCAGGCGAGCCATGGAGCGAGGAAGGAAGCAAGCCATGAATCAGGTCACCGTGAACGAGCGAGGGGCATGGATGCGGGCGACACGCTGGCTGGTTCTGGGCGGCGTGGCCTGTGGTGCGCTACTGAGCTCGGGCTGCTCCCAGAAGAACCAGGAGAAGTGCAACGAGGCGATGCAGGTCACCCGTCAGAGCATCTCCTCCAAGGACTTCAACCTGGCGCGCCAGTGGCGTGAGCGCGCGTACACCTACTGCGAGGCGTCCTCGGCGAGCGTGCTGGATGGCGAGATCACCGCAGCCGAGAAGGCCGAGCTGGACGCAGAGGCGAAGAAGAAGGCGCGCAAGGCCACCGCCGACGCGATCACCGCGCTGGTGAAGCAACTCGCCGAGCAGGGCAAGGACGATGGCAGCAAGATCGCGAAGAGCGCCACCTGCCCGGACAAGAAAGAGAAGAAGGAGGGCTGGTGCGAGGCGACGCGCAGCGCCGCAGGCGACCCGACTCCGATCAAGGTCAAGTACTGGAACGAGGAGCCCAAGGCCTTCATCATCAGCACGAAGCCGCTCGGACCCGCCAGCTGTGACGCGCTCGGCCCGAACACCGTGGTCCGCACCTTCGGCAGCACCGTCGACGGCAAGGTGGCGGAGTTCAAGCACTGCAACCTCAGCGGTAGTCTCGGCGGTCTCCAGGCGCTGGTCGGCAGCAGCGAGGAGCTCAGCCTGGTTCAGGTCTTCACCAGCGAGTACCTCGCCAAGGATCCCAAGCTGGCCAAGCGGCTCAAGGGAAGCTGAGCGGCTCGAGCGAAGCCGAGCTTCCCTACCCGAACAGCAGGAGCCCGCGGTTCACCCACTCGAGCAGCAGCTCGAGGTGCCGCGGGTTCTTGATTTCCGCACGCATACGCTCCATCGGCAGGGCGAGGCGATCGCAGACGACCTCGGCGAAACCGTCACCCTCGGGGCCTAGCTCGAACAGCTCCCCATCCACGGAGACGCGCGGCGACTCGTCTCTCCCCCCCCGCACGAACAGCCAGCGAGACGCAGGGTTTTGCCGGAGCATTGCGCCCGCGGCCAGGCGCTCGAGTAGCCGAGGAGCATCCAGCTCGTCCTCTGGAGCTTCCACGTACTGGCTCTCCTTCGGTTCCGTGAGAAAACGCGCAAGGGCGGCGTCGATCAGCGCGTCCAGCCGCTCGGGAGGCAACTCGAGCAGCGCCCTGACCTGCCCCCGATAGCGCCGCAACGTCTCCTCGCTCAGCTCGCCGGGGTTTGGGGGCGAGGACACGAGTCCGTCCACGTAGGCTCGATGGCCCAGCGGCGGCGCGCGCTCTAGCCAAGCCTGAGAGAGCTCCGCGACCAGCGAGCCCGCGCTGAGCAGCTCCGAAGCCTCTACCGCACGGAAACCCACGGAGAAGGTCATGCATTCCTCCAGCGCGACCCCGTCGTGACCAACGTTCGCGGGCAGGTAGAGGCAGTCCCCCGGCGCCAGGTCGAAGCGCTGCTCAGCGGCGAAGTGCTCGAGAACCTTCAGGTCGCACTGGGCGCACAGAGCCTGCACGTCGATCTGGTGACTGAGCTCCCAGCGCCGTCGACCGAGCGCCTGGCACAGGAACACATCGTAGGAGTCGACGTGAGGCCCCACGCCACCGCCCGGCGCTGCGTAGCTCACCATCAGGTCGTCCAGGCGCCAGCGCGGAACGAAGTCGAAGCCTTCCAGGAACTCACGACCCGCCGCCACGTGCTTGTCGACGTCTTGCACGAGCAACGTCCAGCCCTCCGGTGGCAACACGCTGAAATCCCGCGGGGAAAATGGCCCCTGACGCAAGCGAAGGTGCTCGCCTTCCTTCAGCACGATGCGGCTCTCGACGTGCGGCTCGCAAGCGAGCCCTGCCAGCTCGTCTGCGTCGACGATGCTGGTCAGGTCACCACACAGCCCGGCGAGCAGTCGCGCCTCTCGTTGCCAGACCTGGGAGAGGAACGCCTCGATGTCCGGCAGCCGAGCCGCGTCGAGCAGCCGTCGCTGGAGCGCTGAAGCGCTCACGCCGCGCCCTTCGCCGCCTGGCCAGGTCCCTTCGGTCGCACCACCCGCGTGGCGACGTATCCCGCGAAGAGGCCGACACCGCCGGCGATGAGCGCGGCGATCATCAGTCCGAAGACGCCGTCGTAGGGTCGCTCCGGATCGACCAACTCCGGTGCATAGGCGGCGAACGCCAGCGCGATCGCCACCCCGGTGGCGACGTGAGCCTTGAGTCCGCGTCGCGCGACCATGGCCTGGACCAGGACCGCCAGGGCGACCAAGCCGAACAGCGCCGCCTTGGGTAGCTTTGGATACACCGGAGGCGGCAGCACCTCGACGCCAATGGGCTGCTTGATGTCGGTGTCAGCGTGACTGACCGCAAGCTGCACTGGCCCCTCCCCCTCGAGGTTGAGCCGCGCTCGCCATGCGTGCTGTACCGAGTGCTGTCCCTTCTTGCCTACCAGGTGACGCTCGAAATAGTGCTCCACCGTCTGATCGTGCCCGGCACGACTCACCGTCAGCGCGAGCCTACCTTTTTCCGCACGGACCACCTTGCCGTGCACCACCAGCTCCACGTCGTGACGAGAGTCTGGGACGCTCAGGCTGCGAGGTCCCTGATCCGTCAGATCGGCGGTAGCCAAGGGTGCTCGCACCTGAAACAGCCCATAGCCCACCCAGAGCGCCGCGATCAGGCTGACTCCGCTGAGCGCCAGCCCGATGTTCTTGAGCGTGGGGTGAGTGTCGAGCAGACCAACCGAGGTATAGACGACGGCGATCAAGGGCACGCCGAAGACGATCGCACGCGCGGTGAATGGCCTGATGTCTTCGAGCTTGCCTGCCGCGGTCATCAGGACGATCGCGACCAGCACCAAGGGGATCCTCAGCTTGTCGAGCAGATCTCGCGCGCTGTCGGCAGACGAATTCTGGGTCATGTGTGTGTCTGGCGGGACCATACGCCGCGCGAGGCAAAGTGCAATTGGTGGCGCTCGCGAAACGTGAGTGAGCGTCGTCAGCTACGGCGGTTGAAGAAGGCCATCGCCGCCTGAACGTTCTCTTCCGAGCCGTAGCAGCTCTGGAGTTCCGAGTTCTCCGCCTGCGCGCAGTCAGTCCACGCGGGCGTCTGCTCGCCACGGCGGATCAGCGCCTTGCTCTTCTGCACGCCACCGGGCGGAAGCCTGGCGATGTCCATCGCGATCTCCAGCGCGCGTTCGAACAGCGACTCGTGGGGAAACAGCCGCGTGACCAGCCCCCAGCGCTCGGCCGTCTCCGCGTCGATGGGCTTGGCCCGGAGCATCAACTCGTTGGTGCGCTGACGGCCGATCAGCCGTGGCAAGGAGAAGGAGCTGCCGAGCTCCAGCACCAAGCCGAGCTTCACGAACGGACAGCTGAAGCTCGCGCGCTCCGACGCATACACGAGATCGAAGTGGGGGAGCAGCGTGACGCCCATGCCCACGGCCTTGCCGCCGACGACGGCGATCAGCGGCGTGCGACAGGCGTGCAGGGCCTCATGAACGCGATCCGGAGACGTCACGGACTCAGGGGGACGCTGGCCCACGTCGGGCGGCTGCCCCAGGAAGAGCCCGAGGTCCGCACCTGCGCTGAACACGTCGCCCCGCGCCGTGACCAGGATCGCTCGCACAGCGGGGTCCGCATCGGCTTGCCGTACGGCAAGGGCAAGATCGCTCGCCAGCCCGACCGAGAAGGCATTCTTCTTGGCCGGACGCGCCAGCGTCAGCTCACGCACCAGCGGGCCGTCCTCGGGCAGCGCGTGGTCCACGACTTCGATGTCGGAGAGGTCCATTACCGGGATTCTAGCCGAAACCGCCGCGCGCGCGGCCTACTCGGGCTCCGAGGAGGGTGCGGGTGAAGGCGCGGGCGC
Source organism: Polyangiaceae bacterium (assembly GCA_041389745.1). Taxonomy (GTDB): domain Bacteria; phylum Myxococcota_A; class Polyangia; order Polyangiales; family Polyangiaceae; genus JAHBVY01. Next base: position 38,352 of record JAWKRF010000028.1, on the reverse strand, counting down.
TGGAACGCTGCTCGCGCTCGGCATCGGTTTGGACGTCGCGGTCGCGCTGCCGCTCGGCACGGCGCTCGCGGACGCAGCCGCGCTGCTGGCGGGCAGCTCCTGGAACTCCGGCTCGTCCAGCTCGACCCAATCGTCGGGTGGCCCCGCGTCGAGGGCGGCGGCTCCGCCGAGCGCTGCGTCCAGGTCGAGACCAGCGTCCGGGACGGGCACGGCAGGCTTCGCCCCGGGAATGGGCGTCAGCTCGACCACGACGCGACGCCGCTTGCCGCTCAGGGTCAGGTTCTTGGTGTGAAACCCATCGCGCTTCACTTCGACCTGAATCTTTTCCCCAGGGATCACATGAATCGTGACCGGCATGGCGCCGAGGTCGCGCCCGGCACGAAACACGTGGGCGTCGATGGGACTGACGACGATGGCCACGGCAACGGCGGCGGCGCGGCTGGTCGACTCGGGCTCTTCGCTGGAGGCTTCGGCGGCCGTCGAAGAAATCGAGGCTTCCGGAGCGTCTGGATCCGGACCCAGCGTGGGCCGCGTGAAGACCACCGCTCCGGCGCCGACGAGCAGGGCGATCAGCGCGACCAGGACGACTCGCCCGGCTCCCCCACGTCGGCCGAACCGCTGACGCGCCCAGGCTTCGTCCAGCTTGAAGCGCTCAGGGAAGCGCCGGAGTTCATCCAGGCACTGCGGGTCGACGCCCTTGGCCAGGAACTCGAGCTCGAGCGCGAGCGCGGCCATGTTCGAGAAGCGATGCTCCGACTCCTTCGCCAGGCACTTGAGGATGACGGCCTCGAGGCCTGGGGTGATCTCGGGGTTGAAGCGGCTCGGCGGCGGCGGGGGCGTGAACATGTGCTGCGTCAGCAGCCCCATCGGATTGTCCGAGTCGAACGGTACCTCTCCCGTGGCCATCTCATACAGCAAGATCCCCAGGGAATAGACGTCGCTCTGAGCGTCGACGTCCGATCCCGAAGCCTGCTCCGGAGACATGTAGTGCGGCGTACCGAAGATGGTCCCGGCGCGCGTGATCTTGTTCTGCCCCCTGGCGACCTTGGCGATGCCGAAATCCAGCACCTTGACGTAGTCTGGCCCGTTGTCCCCATCCAGCAGGAAGATGTTGTCCGGCTTCAAGTCACGGTGGACGATCTCGGCGGCGTGAGCCGCTCCGAGGGCGCGTGCGATCTGCTGGCCGATGTGCACTATGCGAGGTTGCGACAGCGGTGCCTGCTCGCGGATCACGCGGCCGAGGGGCTTGCCGTCGAGATACTCCATCACGAAGTAGGTCGAGCCGTCGGGCAGCTCCCCGAAGTCGTTGATATCGACGATGTGGCTGTTGCCGATCGCAGACGCCGAGCGCGCCTCCGTGACGAAGCGCTCGGTCACCTCGGGGTCCGTGGCGAAGTTCGGGAGCAGGATCTTGACCGCGATCAGCTTGTCGATCACCTGGTGTCGCGCGCGATACACCACGCCCATTCCGCCCTTGCCGAGCACGGATTCGATCGCGTAGCGATCGTCGATAACACAGCCGATATAGGCCTGCGCAGGATCGCTGGAGGGCGCCGAAGCGTCTCCGGGGCGCATCAGAGTGACCCGCTTGAGCGGTTGCCGCGCGGCACCGATGTCCTGCTCCGTCGGCCGCAGGCTCATCACCGCGGGGTCTTCCGCTTCGCGCGGCTTCGCCGGCGCGATGGCAACCAGCGTGTTCAACGCCTTGGGGTCGGGCTCCGTGTCTGGAGCGCCAGAGCGAGCCGTCGGTGGTGGCCCGTCCGGGGCGGTTGGTGCGACGCCGGACTCAGCCCCTCCACCGTCCTGCTCGCTGGCCGCTGGCAGGTTCTTCTGCTCCTCCTGACTCATGCTCTGACGGACCCTGAAGAGAGCGCACTGCTCACGCTCCTGGGCCGGGGTGTAGCATGCAAGCGGCTGGAGGCAGGCAACCGCCTGCACCCAACCGCTCGAGAAATGCCCCCCGGTGCCCGGCTGGTCGTCAGCCCTGGGCGGAGTGCGCCGGGTCGACGATGCCTCGCCCGAGCAGGTCGGTGAGCGTCGATGCGGTCTCCTCGGCGAGATCCGTCCCGATCCCCTCCGCCTGCATCTGCCCGTCCACGAACATGCGGGCGGCCCCGTAGATGATGGCATTGGCCGCGAGCATGATGCTCTCGGGGTCCCCCTGGATGATCGCGCCTCGCTTCTGAGCGGCCACGATCAGCGCCTTCAGCTGGTCGCGGCCCTTGCGCAAGCCGTCCCGCAAGGTCTGCGAGTAGGCCGCATACTCGGGCACGCAGATCACGCGAAAGTGCGCCGGGTGAGCGACAGCGAAGCGCACATAGGCGATACCAGCCAGCCGGAAGGCCTCGAGAGGATCCCGCTCGGCCAGATCGCCAATGGCCGCCTCGGTGACCTCGTTGAGGCGCTTCACCCCTTCTTCAGCAACCGCCGCCATGAGCGCGTACTTGTCAGGGAAGTGCCGGAACGGTGCGCCACTCGACACCCCTGCGCGCCGCGCGACCTCTCGCACGCTGACCGCCGCGGGCCCGACCTCTTCCACGAGTTCCAGGGTCGCCTGCACCAGGGCTTCTCGGAGCGGTGGCTTGGTCGCGGGTCGTGACACGGGAGTGCTCGAGACGCTGGGGGTGGAAACGGTCGGGTTCGCGATTTGTGGTTCTGGATTGGTCACGGGGGCGCTCCAAGCTCGCCACTGAAAGTGGCGTCACAGTCACAGCCTTCGAGGGCTGCCAACAAAGCAGTTCACACCAACACGGCGCGAACGCAGACTTTCGATTCTCGAGCCGAAGGACATCTTCCAGCAGTCGAGGGCCGCGAGAAGCACCGCTCACCTTCTGGAGCAGCGATTGACACGGACCCGGGACAGGCTATGTAAGCACCGTTAGCGTAAGCAGCGCTTACAGTCAGGAAGAATCGCCCCATGCAACCGACCACCCCCCCCGCCCATTCCCACAGCGCGCCGCGCGGTCGTGATTTCGATCCCTCGAATCTGCCGCAACGTCTTGAAATTCCACGGGCTCAGCGGCGCTCTCTGATTCGAGAGCACGGCTTCGAAAGGCTACGCACCGAGGGGTCTCTGCCGGACGGACTCCGTGGCACGCTGGTGAGGAATGGTCCCGGGCTCTTCGAGTCCTTCGGCGTCCCCTACCCCCACTTGTTCGAAGGCGATGGCGCCCCGAGCGCGGTTCGCCTGGAGTCCGACGCGGCGCTCGGCGCCCACCGCGTGGTGGAGAGCGCAGAGCTGCGAGAGGAGCGCCGCGCTCAGAAGCCGCTCTACAGCACGGTCGCCGCCTGGCCCCGGCGGCTCAAGAACGGGCTGACGATGCGCATCAAGAACACCGCCAACACCAGCGTGATGCACTGGCAGGGGCGCCTGCTGGGGCTGATGGAAGCCGCCCCACCAACCGAGCTGGATCCCGAGGATCTCAGCACTCTGGGAGTGACGCGACTCGGCGAAGTGGTCCGCGGCCCGTTCTCCGCACACCCGCACCGGGTCGTGGGGCGCAACGCGACCTACAACTTCGGGGTGTCCTACGGCCGCCAGGTGAGCCTCGACATCTACGAGCTGCCAGACACCGGCAGCGCCAGGCACCTGACCAGGATTCGCCTCGACCGCGCCGTGATGCTCCACGACTTCATCGCCACCGAGAACCACTTGGTGTTCCTGGTGGCACCTGCCGAGGTGCGCGTGCTGCGCGCGTTGCTCGGCATCGGCAGCTTCGCAGAGCTATTCGAGTGGCACCCCGAGCGGGGCACCGAGGTGATCGTGGTTCCCATCGACCGCCCCGAGGCGGTGCGTCGTTTCCGCACAGAAGCATTCTTCCAGTGGCACTTCGCTGGCGCGTTCGAGCGTGGGGAGGAGCTGTGCCTGGATCTGATCGCCTACGCCGACTTCTCGAGCTTCTCGGATCTGGAGCGGGGCGAGATCGACGAGCCGGGGTACTACGAGCGAGTGACGCTGGATGCTCGACGCGCTGCGGTTCGACGCGAGCGCTTGTGCGAGGTGCCCTGTGAGTTCCCGCGCATCGACCCCCGATTCGAGGGACGAGAGTTCGGTCAGGCGTGGGTGGTTACGGCTCGCGGTGAACAGACGGGGCTCGCGCGACTGCACACACCGAGCGGACGGCTGGAGGAGTACCTGTTCCCCAAGGGTAGCTACGCTTCCGAGGGGATCTTCGTCCCGCGATCGGGGTCGGCGCAGGAGGGCGACGGTTGGCTGCTCAGCCTGGTGTATCGAGCCGACACGGATCAGAGCCACCTCGCGGTGCTCGATACCCGTGAGCTTTGCGCGGGCCCGGTGTTCAGGGCGTTCTTCGAGCACCACGTGCCAGTGACGTTCCACGGCATCTGGCTGCCTGCGGAGAGCTGAGCCGACACCGGCAAGAGCACAGCGCGCGTTGTCGCGCGGGCCCAGGCTGTGGCAGGGTCGCGCGATGCCTACTCTGCGACTCGAAGAGGCGTCCAACACCGGCGGCGTGCCCCTCGAACTCTACTACGAGACCTTCGGCGAACCTCAGGACGAGCCGTTGCTCGCGATCATGGGACTGGGCGCCCAGTGCGTGCAGTGGGACGAGGACTTCTGCCGCCTGCTGGCCAGTCAGGGCCACTTCGTGGTGCGCTTCGACAATCGCGACATCGGGCTCTCGAGCCACCTCGATCATCTCTCGACTCCTCGTGTCCTCGACTTGATCCAGCGAGCGCAGGCGGGGGAGAGGCCGGAGGTCGACTACACGCTGACCGACATGGCCCGAGACGCTATCTCGCTCATCAGCGCTCTGGGGTATCGACGCGCACACATCGTCGGCGCCAGCATGGGCGGGATGATCGCCCAGCGCGCGGCGCTTCATTTCCCGGAACACGTGAAGAGCCTCACCAGCATCATGTCCACGACGGGTCATCCCTCACTTCCCTCGGGGAAACGCGAGGCGTTCATGGCGTTGATCGCGCCGCCACCCACGGAGCGCGACGCGTTCATCGACTACAGCGAGAAGCTGTGGCGAGTCATCGGTAGTCCCGAGCTCGTCGGTCCGGAGCGGGCCAGGCTCACGGCGGGTCGAGTCTTCGACCGCGGTACTCACCCCGCAGGATTCGTACGCCAGTTCGCGGCGGTGGCGGTGGACGGTAGTCGCCGCGAGGCCCTCGCCAGCGTGGACATCCCGAGCCTCGTGATTCACGGCACGGCAGATCCGTTGATTCCAGTGGAGGGAGGACGCGACACAGCGAAGGCGATCCCTGGCGCCTCCCTGCTGGAGCTGCCCGGAATGGGCCATGATCTGCCGGAGCCGCTCTGGGACGCCATCGCCGAAGCCATCGCGGCGAACGCTCGGCGCGCCAAGCGCTGACCAACGCTGCGCTAGCGCGACCCCCAGCCTCCATCCACGTCGAGCACCTGACCGCTCACGTAGGCTGACTGCTCGGACAGGAAGAACGCCACACAGCGCGCAACGTCTTCGGGCACACCAGCTCGTCCAAGAGGCACCTCGAGCGCGTAGCGGGCCAGCTCTGCTTCGCTCATGTGGCTCGTCATGTCCGTACGAATCAGACCGGGGGCCACGGCGTTCACGCGGATTCCGCGGGGAGCCAGCTCGGCGCACAGCTGCTTGACGGCCGCTTCGAGCCCCGCCTTGGCCGAGGCGTAGCCCACATGCCCCGCCAAGGCATGACGAGCCAGGTTGCTGCTGATGAACACCAGCGACGCCCCATCGAGGATCAGCTCGCTCCGTAGCAGCGTCTGCAGGAGGGCGAGCGGCGCCTCCAGGTTGCTCCGGAGTTCTTCGAGCAAGGGATCGAGGCGCGTGGCGGCGTCACTCAGCGCTCCCTCGCCGGGTCGCGAGGCGTCGCCCGCGAACGGCGCGTAGCGCGCGACGCCAGCGTTGAGCACGACTCCGGAGAGCCTCTGCTCCAGGGCTCCGAGGCGCCTCGGCAGCTGATCACGCGCCGCGGGATCGACCAGATCGCAGGCCAGCAGGCTCAGGCTGTGCGCGGATCCAGCCAGCTCGTCGCTCAGCGCGCTCGCGGCGGCGTGGTTGTCTCGATACACACCCACCACGTCCCCTTGAAGAATCAGCCGAGCGCAGATCGCCTTGCCGATGCCGCGACTGGCGCCGGTGACGAGCACGCTCATGCGCCCGGCCCTCCGGAGCCCTGGGTTGCGACCTCTATCTCGTCGTTGGGGATGAACGCAGGCACGTCACAGCAGAACAGCGTCGCCCAGCCGCTGCCCAGGTTCCTGTAGTGATGCACCTGGCCCCTTTGCCAGGTCACTGGAGAGAGGCCCTTGATACGCTGGCCATCTCGCTCGAGCTTGCCACTGACTCGCCACTCGAGCTCTCGCATCTGCTCGTGCCGATGAGCCGAAATTTCGCCACCCGGCGCGACGTGGAGCAGGTACAGCCCAGCTTCTCCCGTCTCCAGCAAGACCTCCACACGACCGAAACGCGCCTGTTCTTCGCCACGCGGAAATTGATCAGGGGAGCGCTGCAGCTCGACTTCTGCCGCCGCCGCGCGCCCGAGCAGCGCGTGGGGCTTCTTGATGCGCACGCGGACGTTCTCCAGTCCGGGCAGCACCCCGAACAGCATCGCACATAGCTCCTCCCCGGCGTTCTCGAGCAACCGGTAGCGACGAAAGCCGAGCAGCGTGATCACCTGATCGGTGACGCGGTCGTAGTCGAGGGTATCCGAGATGCGCCCGCTCCTTCCCGCCTTGCCGAGATCGAGGCCAAGCTCGAGATCGACGATCAGCGGTTGCTTCTGCTGACGTTCGTGCGGATGGATGCCCACGACGCACTCGAGCTCGATACCGTGAACGCGGATCCAGTCGCCGGCCATGCCCCTCGTATAACGCCTGGGCTGCCCCCCGGCACTCACAAAGCCCGTCCGTCAGCGCGCGCTGAAACCGGCGGAGCCGGCTTGCGTAGGGCCTTGGCGTGTCGAACTCCCGCTCTGCCGCTAGCCTGAGCCGCCGCGCTTGGCTCGGCGGCGCACTCGCTGTCGCCTGCTCGCGGGCGACCGAAGCGCCCTCGGGTGCCTCCGCCGAGGCACGCGCTCCTACCTCGAGCGCGAAGGACCCGTTGCTCGAGGCTCGCGAACCGGGACCGGGCATCGCCGTGATCGAGCTGTTCACCTCTCAGGGCTGCTCGAGCTGTCCACCGGCAGACCGAGTGCTGCAAGAGCTCACCCGAGCAGCGGATCCCGCCGTGCTCACCCTGAGCTTTCACGTCGACTACTGGAACTACCTCGGCTGGACCGATCCCTACAGCAGCCCGGCTCACTCCGCCCGTCAACGCAGCTACGCCGCCCGCCTGAGCGCCGGCCGCGTCTTCACTCCCCAGGCCATCGTCAACGGGCGCCACTCGGCCCTCGGCTCGGCTCGAAGCGAGCTCGAAGACCTGATCCGCATGGAGAAGCAGGTATCCCCGCTGGCCAGGCCTCGGCTCCAGTTCCGGGAGGACAGCCTGCGCTACCAGGTCGCCGCGCAGCGGGGCGGTCTGCGCATCAGCTTGCTCGTGCTGCAGGACGCCGCGCGCAACCCGGTGCCGCGGGGTGAGAACAGCGGGGAAGAGCTCAGCCACGTCCACGTCGTGAGGCGACTGACCGAGCGCCAGCTAGAGGGAAGCGGCGCCGGGACCACGGGCGAGTGGAAGCCAGACCTGACGGGCCTCCCCCCCAGATCCGGGCTCAGCGCGGCAGCCCTCGTCTCTGAGCCCTCGGGAGCGATCGTGGGTGCCACGCAGCTCAGCTTGGCCTGAGCGCCTCTGATTCCTTACGGTATCAGTCGACGACCTTCGCCCCGAGCTCGAAGCCGGTCAGCGTGCGAGGTTCGCCCTGATCGAGGTCGATGAAGGTGACGCGCCCCTCGGGGTGTTCCTGGGCCACGAAACCTCGACGTGCGCCAGCGACCATGCCAGCGGCCAGCGGCGGACTGGCGAGCGTGAAGTAGTCGACCTGCAAGCTCGGGATGCGAACCAGGTACACCCCGTACAGCCGCGCGTCGTCGGAGCGCACGGTGATCAGCGCGCGATCGGAGTCGGGGCTGATTGCGACGCTCATCGGCGCCGCGTCGGTGCCAACGATCTTGGGCGCGCGCAGCTCCGCAGCGGGAACGATGGCAAAGCCTCCAGCCTTGGTGGAGCCCGCCGCTCTGCCCTGGAGCACCACGGCGTGAGTGCCGTCGGGCGTCGCGAAGACCGCCTGGACCGGCGCCTTGAGATCGACGGTGCGCAGGCTCAGCGCCTGGGTGTCGGCTATGGAGAGCGTACTCGACGCGACCGCGTTGGTGTAGAGCAACGCCGGGTTGTCGGTGGGCGAGAGGCTCACGCTGCCGAAGTACTCCGTCGAGGTCAGGGTGCTGGCGAGACTCGAATCCGTGAGGATCCCGGGAAGCGGAAGGAGCACCATCTGAGACCTGTGCTCGGGCATCGGTCCGCTACCACCGGCGCCGCCGCCCTGGGACCCCGCCGCGCCCGCGGTCGAAGCTCCGGCGCTGCCTGCAGTCGAAGCGCCGCCGGAGCCGCCGATGCTGCCTCCCGTTCCGGCGCTGCCTCCAGCGCCGGTTCCCGCAGCGCCGCCGGTCCCAGCGCCGCCGGTCCCGGCGCCGCCCGCCCCAGCGCCGCCCACGCCAGCTCCTGCAGTGCCCCCGCTGCCCGTGCCTCCGGCACCACCCATCCCCGCGGAACCGCCCGCGGCGGGCGCAGCGACAGCTCCGGCTTCGCGCACCACGGCGACGGCGAGGGAACCGGACGCGCTCAGGTCGAGGTCGGTGACGTTCCCGGCAAGCTCGACCTGGGAGGCACTACCATCCTCCAGGTTCACGAACCTGACTGCAGAGCTCTGATCGCGACGCACCAGGGCGATGGTCCCGTCGGACGTGATGGTGACGTCGCGGGAGGCGGGGTTCTCCAGTGGATCGTCGCTCACCTCGACCTGGCGGGTCACCCGCGGACCGACGTCGTCCAGCTCGATGACGCTGACCCCTGGCTCACTCACCACGAACGCGCGACTCTGATCGTCACTGAAGAAGATGCGCTCCGGGCGATAGCCCACGCTGAGCCGCGTCGCGCTCTCCGACCCCGCGTCGAGGCGCAGCACGCTGACGTCCTGGAAGCCCTGAGTCACGTCCGCGGCCTTCACCCGACGAGCGTCGGTCCAGGCGATCGCCCATTTCCCTGCGGAGCTGATCGCCCAGGCGTTCGCACCGTCATGGGTCGGCAGGCTCAAGCCGCTGATCCCATCTGCGCTTGCGCGGAGCAAGGTCGCATCGCGGCTGCCCGTGTTCAGCACGATCGCGGTATCCTTTCCACCCGGAACCGCCGCGAGGTAGGTCGGCGCGAGGCCAGCTTCGACGATCCTCACCTCGAAGCTCAGCGCATCGACCAAGGCGACGCGCCCGCTGTCGGGGTTCGCCGTCCAGACCAGCTTACCCGTCGACACCGGGCTCTGGAACGTGCTCTCGAGCTCCTGCTCGGGAGGTGTCCCGGCGCTGCCGCCGCTGCCGCCGTTGCTCGAGCCGCCGTTGGCGTTGCCGGACCCGCCGTTGCCCACTGGAGGCGCGCCGGCTCCCGACTCCGCGGACTCATCGGCGGAACAGTGAACGATTCCGAGCGTCGCCGCGAGCACGGCCAAGCCCGACCACCGGGCGCGCCAGCGCTCCCCGTTTCCCCAAGCAAGCCAAGCCATCGGTCGTTCGCGTGCAATCCACGCGCCAAGCCACCGCCTCGTCGCTCTCGACACGCAAGCACGCGCAGGAGGCGCAGATCAGCAAGGATCCGCGAGCGTCGGGCCGACGCATCCTGAGCCAAACCCGCCGCCGTGCCCCCGCACCCTGACTTCTCTGTCCGACTCGGCCCCATTCGCCGTGCCGACGCGTTCGAGTCCGAGCCGTGGCCGAGGGCCCAGATCGAGGTGCTCCTGGGGCAAGGCGGACAGGAACCGCTCACTCACCCCCTTGAACTCGTCAAGCGACTGGGCGCGACGCACCCGCCCCAGGAACTCGTCCCCGCCCAGGATCCCCCGGGAGACGAACGTGCACAGCTCCTTCAGCTTGCCCAGCACGCCCTGCCCACGCACGTGGCGAAACACCGGCACGTAGCGGTCCACCGTTGCGTGCAGGTACTCCAGCACGTCACGAGGCGTCGGCTCGAACGCCTCACGCCCGGCTCGCAGCTCCGCCAGCTGACGAAAGATCCACGGATTCCGGATCGCCGGGCGACCGATCATCAGCGCGGCGCAGCGTGTTTCCTCCTGGAGATGAAGCGCGCTCGCCGCGTACCACAGATCACCGTTGCCAATCACCGGCACGGTCAGCTCCCGCGCCAGGAGCCCGACGATGCGCCAGTCCGCGACCCCCGAGTAGAAATCCGCGCGGCGCCGAGGATGCACGCTGATGAAGTCCACACCCGCCGCCTCGACGGTGCGCGCGATCTCCAGAACGTGCTCGGCGTCGTCGAAGCCGGCGCGGATCTTTGCCGAGAGCAGGCCGGGCGTCGCCTCGCGCATCTGGCTCAGCACCTCGAACAGCAGCTTGGGCTCCTTGAGCATCGCCGCGCCGACACCCTTCTTCACGATGCGCGGCATCGGGCAGCCGAGGTTCACGTCGATCACCGCGGCGCCCGCCTCCGACACGTAGCGCGCAGCCTCGGCCATGCGCTCGGCGACGTTGCCCATCACCTGCACGCTGAGCGCGACGCCAGGCGACGGCTGAATGGCCCGCCGGATCAGCTCCGGGTTCAACTCCGACGAGGTGACGCGAACGAACTCGGTGCACACCAGATCGAGGCCGCCCTGCGCGGCGATCGCGTGACGGAACGCGGGATGACCGACGCCCTCCATCGGCGCGAGCACGTTGCGCCACGGCAAGCGCTCGTGAGGCGCGTGTCCGGGCTTGAGAGCGAGCAATGGGTTCACGAAGTCCCGACTTGACCCATCGTCATGCTCTCCGCAAGCGCCGTCTCCGCGCGCAGCGTTCATGGCGACTCAACACGTGTATTCTCCAGCCATGAAACCCCGACTCGTCGTGCTCGATGGGCACACGTTGAACCCCGGAGATCTCGACTGGACCGCGTTCGAAGCCATCTCGTCGCCTGAGATCCACGAGCGCAGCGGGGACGCCAGCGTGGAGCGCGCCCAGGGCGCGGCGCTGGTGCTCACCAACAAGGAGTACCTGAACCGGGCGAGGCTCGAGCAACTCCCGGACCTGCGCTACGTCGGAGTGCTGGCGACGGGAGTCAACGTCGTCGACCTGGAGTGCGCACGGGAGCGCGGCGTCGCGGTGACGAACGTCCCCGGCTATGGCGCGGCGAGCGTCGCCCAGCACGTCTTCGCGCTGTTGCTCGAGTTGACGAACCGCGCCTACCAGCATTCCATTGCCGTACGGCAAGGCGACTGGGCGCGCTGCCCGGACTTCTGCTTCAGCCTGACGAGCCTACCAGAGCTCGCGGGCAAGCAGCTCGGGATCGTGGGGTTAGGAGCGATCGGGGCTCGCGTGGCGAGGATCGCCGAGGCGCTGGGCCTGAACGTGGCGGTGGCGGATACCCAGCGCAGTCGTCCGGAGGTCCCGGGGGTAGAGCTCCGCTGGCTTGGGCTCCAGGAGCTGCTCGCCACCAGCGACGTCGTGAGCTTGCACTGCCCACTGACCGACGAGACTCGGGACCTGATCGACGCGGAGCGCCTCGCGCGGATGAAGCCTGGCGCCTTCTTGCTCAACACCGGCCGAGGTCACCTGATCGACGAAGGGGCGCTGCTCTCCGCGCTCGAAGGCGGGCACCTGGGCGGAGTGGGGCTGGACGTCCTGCGTCGTGAGCCCCCGCCCGCCGACCACCCGCTGGTCGCCTACGCGGCGCGAACCAGCGATGATCCGAGCGGGACACCGCTCGTCATCACGCCGCACGTCGCCTGGGCGACCCGCGAAGCTCGCGCACGCCTCATGAACATTGCCGCAGGGAACCTGGCTGCCTATCTGAATGGAGAGCGCCAGAACCGCGTCGACTAGCTCATGCACCGCGGGTCACGCGCCGTGCGCGAGCGGCTCAGCCACCTGGCGGCAGCATCGGCTCGGTGGCGAACAGCACCGAGCGCTCGAGCGCATCCGTCCGCAGGTGGGAGATCGCCTGGTATTCCGGACTCTGCACCATGTCCAGCAGCGCGGCGCGCTTGGGGTACTCGATCAGCGCTACCAGATCCCAGCGCTGATCCTCCGGCCCCAACAGCAGCTCCGCGCCCCGCCCCATGTACACGGCGCGCCCACCACGAGCGCTGAGCATGGGCTCCACGGCTCGCGCGTACTGGGCATAGAGCGCTGCTCCACCGTCACAGAACTTGAGCAGATTCAGCATGCACACGGGACCCTCGTCGGCCCGCTCGGCAAAGCGCGTCAGTTCATCGGGGTTCATGCTTCAGCGGTACGCGGAAGGCGCGGCGTACACAAGGCCTGCGTCCACGATTGGCAGCCGAGGTCGGGCACGCGACCGGCACCGCGGCTGCGGCGAGCGGAAGCGCGTCACTCCCCGCCTCGTGGGGCGACTGGCGGAGGCCTCACGGAGACGGGGTTCAGATCGTGTAGCCCGACCTGCTCGAGGTCGATGCGATTGACGACACGCGAGAAGGCGAGGGTCGCGGCCAAGGTGTGTGTGCTGGCTGCCCAGCGTGGCACGTACAGCGGCTCGCGGATCCAGCCAGCCTCGAACGCCTCTTCGAGGTCGAGCACGTCCGCCAGGCTCAGGCGCCCCGCGAACACCCGGCGCACCAGAGAGACGCGATGCTCCGCAATTGCCTTACGGAAAAACGTATGAACACTGAACAGGCCGTGGAGGTAGACGGCGTCCTTCGTGAACACCACGCGCCCCCGCAGATCTCCCCCGCGAAACACCCGCATCGCCGAGCGCACGCTCTCCATCTCGGTCTGTCCCTGCTCGAGAAAGAAGCGAAACGTGTCGATGAAGTCTGCACCATCGAGGGCGTTGTGGACCGCCACGGTGCGCAGCGCCAGGCGCCGCAAGCGGGCCAGATCGATGGCGCCGGTCAGCACCTCGGCCAGCGTGGCCAGGCCTTCTTGAGTCGCCGTCGTGCGGGGCGCTCCGAGCCCGAGGGCGTCGACGAGAGGCTGCGCACGACCATTGAGCGCCGTCGCGGAGTGCACGAACGCCTCGTGTTCGAGGAGCTGCGCCAGATCCTCGTCACTGAAGCAGGTGCGGCCGCGGATGCGGATGCGGGTCGCGCTGGCCGCCGCCTTGCTGGCGAGGGACTCGTCGATCACCACCTCGACCTGGTGCTGCGTGAAGAAGCCATCGATGCGTTGCTGTAGCTCCCTTCGCACGTGCTCCGCGGTGAGGCAGTAGTCGCCGGGATCGGGACCGACGCTCTCCGCCAGCGGCCCGGTGGCGTCCAGCAAGGCCTGAGCAGCATCGAGGTAGGACGCGTCCGTGCCCGGCATACGCGAGCTAGGGTCGCCATACAGGTTGCGGCTCAACTCGAGGAAACCCCGGGTCCCGGCGGCGCTGACCAGGCGCGCGGCGTCGAGGTAGGAGGCGGCTGTTGCCGCGAGGTAACGGCCCAGGGGGTGTCCCAGATCGAGCTCGTCGAGCAAGCCCTCCAGGCCATCGATCTCCGAGCTCAGGTCGACGCTGGGAGGCGCGACCACTGGCAGCTCCCGCTTTCCCTGATGCCAGCCCTCGACGAAGGCGTCGACCACGTCGCTGGGCCAGGTGAGCCTACCGAGCACCTGGATCCCCCGCGCCATCTCCACCAGGCGCTGGCTCTGCTCGCGGATCCGCTCCAGGGCATCACTCATGCTGCACGAACGATACGACCGAATCGCGGCGCGGAGTAGCGCTTTGCGGCGGTGGTCACCTCTCGCCTGCCCTCGCGGCAGGTCAGGCTCTATCATCCGCGAGATGCTCGGTTCGCTGTTTGGCGCCCTGTTTGGCGCCCTGCCCCTCGCCCGCGAGGTGGCGCTTCTCTCACCCGAAGGCCAGGCTCTGCTGACTTTCGAGCAGCTGGAAGAGCGCGCCCTCGGCTTCGGGGCGCTGCTCCGTGAGCCGCAGCGGTGCGGCATATCGCAAGGGAGCGCTCCGCTCGAGAACCTGGCGCTGCTCTCCAGGAACCGCTCGGAGTTTCTGGAGGTCGTGCTGGGCTCGATCGCTGGCGGCGCGTGGCTGACGCCGCTCAACTGGCACCTGAGCACTGCAGAGATAGCCTATATCCTCGAGGATTCGGGTTCGACGCTGGTGGTGGTGGATCCAGAGCTCGAGTCGCTGCTCCCTGAGGGCACGCCGCGTCTGCGCCTCGGCTCGGACTACGAAGCCGCTCTGACCCGCGGAATCGATCTGTTCAGGGCGCGACCCCTGGCGAGCGATGGCTCACCGGGCGGAACCCGCATCTACACCAGCGGAACGAGCGGGCGCCCCAAGGGCGTCGAGCGCCAGCGCGCATCGACCCTGGACGCTGCCTGGGAGGGCTTGCGTACCGCGGGGCGGGCTCTGGGGCTGGATGGACTCCGTCCCGACGGCGCGAGCCACGTGCACCTGATCACCGGGCCGATGTACCACGCTGCGCCGCTGATGTTTGCGATCTACGACCTGCTGAACGGCGCTCGGGTCTGCATCTTGCCCCGCTTCAGCGAGCGCGACTTCACCGAGAGCGTCGCGCGCCTCCGCGTCAGCCATACCCACGTGGTCCCCACGATGTGCGTGCGCCTGCTGCGCCTCGGCGAGGACGAGCGGCAGAGCTTCGACGCCTCGAGCCTCTCGCTGGTGCTCCACGGCGCGGCGCCCATCAGCCCAGGCGTCAAGCGGCGCATGATCGAGTGGTGGGGACCGCTGTTGCTCGAGTACTGGGGCGCAACCGAGGGCGGCGTCTACACGCTGATAGACTCCGAGGAGTGGCTGCGGCACCCGGGCAGCGTCGGTAGGCCGCTACCGAAGTTCGAGGTCTTCGCCGTGGATGAAGCGGGGGAGCGCCTTGGACCTGGCCAGACAGGCACTCTGTATTGCCGGCATCGCGAGCTACCTCGGCCCTTCATTTATCACCGCGCGGAATCAAAGACGCGAGCATGCTACCTGGAGCCCCACGTCTTCACGGCGGGTGATCTGGGGCACGTCGACGCCGAGGGCTACGTCTTTCTCTCGGCGCGGCGCAGCAACCTGATCCTGAGCGGCGGTGTGAACATCTACCCTGCTGAGGTCGAAGCGGAGCTGCTGGAGTCTCCTTGGGTCGCAGACGTCGCGGTCTACGGCGCCCCGGATGCGGAGTGGGGAGAGCGCGTCTGCGCGGCGATCGAGCTCTCCCCAGAGGGTCGCACCGAGCGGGAGCGCGGCGGCGACGCAGCCTTCAGCGCCAGACTGCTGGCCTCCCTCGAGGACCGCCTCGCCCGCTACAAGTGGCCTCGCAACCTGCACTTCGTGGCCCAGCTCCCCCGATTGCCCACGGGAAAGGTGCGCCACGAGGCCTTGCGCGCCCTCGAGGCTTCAGCGTCGACGAACGGCGATTGAGCATTGGCCCGAGCCCGGTAGTATCCGCCCATGTCGAACGTCTACGCCCCACCCCAGGAGCCGGCGCCAGGAACCGCGCAGCCCACGCCCGGCGCCGAGCCCAAGAGCCTGAACACCGTGCTCGTGATCTTGCTGGTGCTGTCGGCTCTGGGAGTCGCCGGCGCGCTGTTCGCCATCGTCTCCAACCTGACAGGCCTCGGACAGAGCCCGCCCCCGCCACAGCCGGGCATGCCCCCAGGGTTCATCGAGGCGCAGACGAAGATGTACGAAGAGATGCAAGAAGCAGCGATGAAGGGCCCGGCCACGGTGATCTCGCTGCTCGGAGCGGGCGTGGAGGGCTACGTACTCTTCTGCGCCTGGAGCGCCAAGCAGTACAAGGACTCCGCGCGGGAAGCGTTGATCCGCGTCGCCTTGCCAGTGGTCATGGGCTTCACCGCGCTCAAGCTCGCGTGGGGGCTATTCATCGCCACTCGGACCTACGGCGTGTTCATGAACTTCATGGAGCGACTGACCTCGTCGATGCCGGGAGGATCCGCTGGCCGAGCCATGGGCATCATGAAGGCCGCAGTCGTGGGTGGAACGATCGGCGGCGCCGTCTTCGCGCTGGTGTGGGGGATCGGCCTGCTGGTGTTCTACAACTGGTCGCGCAAGGTGCTCGGGCGCCCCGAGGTCGAAACGTACTTCGCCGCCCGCGCAAGCTGAGCACTCATCGCCCGAGTTCGCCGTCTCACTGGTCCGCGGGCAACAGTGCGCCGGTCCTGGTCACCCAGAACGGCAGCGGCGGTGGCTCGCCAGGGTTCCGCTTCTGCGTCATGTAGGTGAGACGCGGATGGAGCCACAGCTTCAGTCGACCGTCGCCGGTGACCGCCCAGGCGACCGCGTTCTGCGGCAGCGGGACGCTGGGGAGGGGCACCAGGCCCTGGGGCGTATCCAGCGCCAGGTTCAGCGTCTTCGGGTCGCCTGCCGGCCCTGGCAAGGCGAGCAACGCGCGACCACCGACCAGCGCCTTGGCGGTCACCGTCTCCGCGGGGAGACTATGCCAGCGCCCGGCGCCGGGCTGAGCGGGGCTGCGCAAGAAGAAGCGCGACTGTCCGTCGAGCTCCGCCTTCAGCACGAGCGTGCCGTCCGCGGCGTAGGTGTGGGCGCGCAGGCCACTCGTGCTCTTTCCCGGAAGCGCGACTTCGGTCTGGAGTCCACCGGCGCCGACCACTCCGAAGGTCACGTTCTGCTGTTCCGGGTTGCGGCAGGCGAACAGGCCGAGCCCAGCGGCGTTGCTCACCGACTCCAGGTGACAGCCCGGACTGACCGGCACGAGGGTGAGCCCGGTGGACGTGACGAGCCCCACGCTACCCCAGCGCTCGAGCTTCGCGTCGGCCTTGCAGACGCGATACGTGTGCTTCTTCTCCTCACTCTTCGTGCCCTGCTTCGTGCTGACCAGGGAGTAGGTCTCGGTCCGCTCTTCGCTCTGGGCTGGTGCACAGGCCGCGTCCCCGAGAGCAATCGCGACACGTTTTCCAGTCGGTAGCGGCGACTCGGAGTGCTCCAGCGCGAACACACCGCCCCGAGTCGACCGGCCAGAGAGCGCGCCGAGCACGCCAGAGACACCTCCGCAGTCCACCTTGACTGGCTTGGTCGGCACTGTCGGCAGCTCTGGATCGACGATCTCCCCCGCCCAGCCCCGTACGAGTCGAGCGTTGACGGGCGAAGCATCGAACCAGTTCCACATGGATCTGGAGAGCGTCTTCTGGGGGCAGCCGTAGGCGAAGAAGACGGCGTCCCCGTGGCGCCGCAGCACTCCGCGCTCGATCATGTATTCGCGATCCCGCGCCTTGATCTCCGGGAACTTCGCCTTGGCTTCGGCGAACTGCCTCCAGCCGTCGCTGACCCAGACCTTGAAGTCACTCGCCTCGACGGCCATCACCCCGTCGCGGCGCACGACGATGTGCCGCACCTCCGGAGGGAGCGCCGGTCCCTGACGGAAGGTCTTGCCCTGATCCTGAGAGATCCAGAGCTTGTCGTCGTCGCCGCTCTGCCCCTTGGCGACCACGAACTTGCCGCGCCCGTCCCAGAACTCCGCGCCCTCCAGTGTGTTCACCAGCTCGAACTCCCCCTTCGCGGCGGCGTCGAGGTCTTGCGCGCGGTAGAGTTCACCAGCGTCGTTCGCCAGCAGGACCGTGGTCCCGTCGCCCACCAGCATGGCAGCGGTGAGATTTCCCTTTGGAATCTTTGCGAGGCCTCGCATCCCCGCATCGAGCTCCAGCAGCAGCACGCCGTACGCCGTCACCGCGAGGTACGCTCGCTCGCTCCAGGCGCTCTTCTTGGGCTCCAGAGCGAGCCAGCCCGAGGCAGGCTCGGCTGGACTCGCGAGGTCGAGCCAAGCAGGCGGCGCCGCTGGCGCCGAGGCGCTGGGCAGGTGCAGGAACGGGTCCTCGGCTGGGGGCGCGGGCGGCGGCGCCTGGTAGACCGGTGGCGGCGGCGCGGGCTTTGGCTCGTGGGCGCACCCCATCAGCAGCGTCAGCGCCAGCGCGGCGCTCGACGTCGTCAGACCGCGCTCCCAGATCCCCTTCAGCTCTCCAGCGTTGCTGCCAAACATGGGGGGACGCTAGCCGAAGCGTCCCGGTCTTGACTAGAGCTCAAGGACGCTGGATCCAGCTCAGCTTGGTCACGAACTGGCCCGAGTCCACGCAGTCCAGCAGCCGCGTGGCGTCTCCGGTACCGTCAGCGTCGCGCACCTCGATGTGTGAGCACTGGCTAGGGTCCTGGACCAGATACGCAACGCGGGTCCCGTCCGGCGACCAGACGGGGCTGGTGACGTCCTCGGTCGTGATCTGCGTGGGTGTTCCGCCGGCGACGTCTCGCGCGTAGAGCCCTCGCGGCGTGGAGCGTGCTCGGTAGAGGAAGCGCTCTCCCGACGGCGAGACGACCGGGTTGTCCGCGTCGGCGAGGACGCTCTCGCTGGAACCGTTCGAGAGGTCCAGGCGGCGGATCTCCCGGGTCTGGGTGCTTGGGGGGGTGAGAGTGATGCGTGAGAACAGCAGCTCGGACACGTCTCCTCCCTGTGCTGCCGGGATCGGCGCCGGATTCAGCTCGAAGACGTTTTCTTGCAGTGCCCCCAGCGCCTGATACGTCCCGCACTCGAGGTCCAGGCGCCCGAGCTGCCAGCCCTTGAAGTGCCCCTGATCGCCGTCGTAGCCGAAGTCGAAGCGCCGGCAGACGAACAGCTGACTCGCATCGGGACCGAAGTGATGACACTCGTCGTTGATGTTTCCGTGTGAAACCAGCCGGACCTGCTGGGTAGCCGAGTCGTACAGCCAGGTGTGCTGGATCGAGTCCAGATAGGTGAGACCGTAGTTCGCCTCCTGAGCAGGGTCCGTCGCCGAGAAGGCGATGTGCGCTCCCCCCGACTCGACTCCCATGCTCCAGACGCGGAGCGCCGTGAACACCAGCACCGGCTCGCTGCCGTCGGGGCGCATGGCCCGCACGGCGTTGGGTGTACCCCAGTCGTTGTAGACGATGCTTTCTCCCTGCGGTAATGGGCTCCGAGGGCTGAACTGGATATCCATCGCGCTCGGTTCCGGGAAGCGCGCGTCGTGCGCAGGATCACCGACGCAGCCACCAGCGCCCCCGGAGGTCCCGGCGCCTCCACCCGCCCCAGCGACGCCAGCCGTCGCTCCAGAGCCGCCGTCGCCCCCAGCGCTCCCCTCACCCCCATCCGGGTCGGATCCACAGGCGACGACGAGACAGGTCAAACCAATGCCGACGAGCGAGCAAACGCGCATCGCCTGCAACAACCACAGTCCTTTCTCGTACGCAATCGCCGCGCGGTCCATGCGGCAGAAAGCCGTGTTGCGCACGCCGCGAGTCCCTGGGATAGAAGCGGCATGGGATTCATCCAAGCACCGCCCGAGCTCGCGCCCCAGTTCGATGACGACCGCGTCCTGCGCCGCTTCCTGGAGCGCCAGCTACCCGACGACGTGCTGCGCGACGTCACGCCGAGCCTGAAGGAGATGGGTGAGCTCGCCGCCGGGCGGCTCTACGAGCTGTCGATGCGCCACCGCAACGACGAGCCGCAGCTGACGTCGTGGGATCCCTGGGGTAATCGTATCGACGAGCTGGAGGTCAACGCCGCCTGGAAGGAGTACGCCCGCGTGGCCGCAGAGAAAGGCGTCGTCGGCACCGCTTACGAGCGCAAGCACGGCGCCTACTCGCGCATCCACCAGTTCGCCCTGATGTACCTCTTCGCGCCCTCGACGCAGGTCTACACCTGCCCGCTGGCGATGACCGACGGCGCAGCGCGCACCCTGGAGACGCTGGCCAAGCCCGAGCTGCGTGATCGGGTGCTCCCCCATTTGATCCACAGGGATCCGGCCCAGGCCTGGACCAGCGGTCAGTGGATGACCGAGCGTACCGGCGGCTCCGACGTCGGACTCAGTGAGACCGTAGCTCGCGAGACCCCGGAAGGCTGGCGCCTCTTCGGCACCAAGTGGTTCACCTCGGCGGTCACCAGCGAGGTGACGCTCACCCTCGCCCGCCCCGAGGGCAACCCCGCGGGAGGCAAGGGCCTCGCGCTGTTCTTCGTCCAGCTCCGGGATCAGCAGAACCGCCTGAACCACATCCTGGTCAACCGCCTCAAGGAGAAGCTCGGCACGAAGAACCTCCCCACCGCGGAGCTGACGTTGGACGGAACCCTCGCGGAGCCCGTCGTCGGCCTGAACAACGGCATCCGCAACATGGCCAACATGCTCAACATCACGCGCACCTGGAACGCAGTGGTCGCGGTCTCCAGCATGCGTAGAGGCCTGGCGCTCGCGCGGGACTACGCGAGACGCCGGGTGGCGTTCGGCGCCGCCCTCAGCGAGAAACCGCTCCACCTGGACACGCTGGCTGGGCTCGCCGCCGAGTACGAGGCCGCGTTCCAGCTGGTGTTCGAGGAGGTGCGCTTGATGGGCCAAGCGGAGCTCGGCGAGATCAGCGAGGACGACCAGCGGGTGCTGTATGCGATCCAGCCGCTGACCAAGCTGATGACTGGCAAGCAGGCGGTGGCTCACGCGAGCGAGGTGCTCGAGTGCTTCGGCGGCGCAGGCTACGTGGAGGACACGGGCTTGCCGGTGCTGCTACGAGACGCGCAGGTTCTCAGCATCTGGGAGGGCACCACCAACGTGCTCAGCCTGGAGACATTCCGCGCGCTACAACGGGAGAACGCCTGGGGGCTGCTCTCGGAGAAGATCAAGCGCCACGCGCAGGTAGCCCAGGACTCGCGCCTGAAGAGCCTCGCGGAAACGACCTTGAAGGCCACGGGGCACGCCCTCGAGTGGGTGAGCAGGACCGGCCCCAACGATCCCCGCGCGTTCGAGGCGGGCGCTCGACGCTGCGCGCTCAGCCTCGGGCGCTGCCTGGCGCTGAGCCTGCTCATCGAGCACGCCCAGTGGGAGCTGGATCACGGCGGCGACGCGCGCAGCCTGCACGCCGCGCGGCGCTTCGCCGAGCACGGGATCGATCTGGTGCTCGACGAGGCGAACCTGGACGCCGACGCCGCCCTGGCCCTCGGCTGAGGGTCCGCGCGTCACGCGGAGACGCGCTCAGAACGCGGTCTCGTCGCCGAGCACGGCCTTCAGCTTGCCGTCCTTGGGGTCGAACACGCAGAGGCCGCGCCCAACCTGGACATAGACCGCATCCTTGGAGGCGACGACGGAGCTGGAGGTGAGCAGCTTCACCTCCGTGTTCTTCCAGAGCTCCTTGCCAGTCTTGGCTTCATAGGCGATCAGCGCCGTCGGGCTACTGAGCCGGGAGACCGCGTAGACGCGGCCTCCGGCGAAGGCGACCAGGGGCGGGACCTTCGAAGCATAGGTCTTGCGCCACAGCCGCTTGCCGTCCTTGTCGCTGGCGATCAGCACGGGCACACCATTCGCGTTTCCACCCGGCACCTGCTGGCTACCCGTGAAGTAGCGGTTCCCCGCTGGGTCCTCGATGGCGCGACCCGTGCGCATGCCGTCGGGGAGCGGTGCCCCGTCGAGCGCCGTGCCGATCCCCGGGTGCGGCTGGCGCCCGCACCACGACTCGTCCCCGGTCGACGTCGCGAGGGTCGACAGGTCGAGCTCGGTGTACTGACGGTAGTTCTTGAGCACGACGCGGTCCTTGCCCGACGGATCTGGACAGATCTCCCGGATGGCGTGGGGCGCCTTCGCGGTCCTGAGCTGCTTTCCCGTCTTCAGATCGACGAGCTGCAGGTCCTGGGGAAAGCTGACGATCAGCAGCTTGTCCTTGGTCGCGTGCAGGGTCGGCCCCACGCCGAACTTCAACGGTCCAACGCGCCAGATGACGTTCCCCGTCTTGCCGTCGAAGGCGCCGACGTAGTCACCCTTCGGGTCGAGCCCCGAGTACCCACCGACGAAGTCGGTGGTCCCGTCTCCATTGAGCTCGAGCGGCACCGGCGTACCCGCCTCACCCTTGACCCAGTAATCAGCGGTGTTGTAGCGCGCCTTGGCGAGCTCTTGCTTTCCGCCAAGAAATTCATAGCGGATCTTCGTTCCCACCCAGTAGATCCCGTAGATCACCCCGCAGAGCAGGACGATGCCGTAGGTCCAGTACAGCTGGTACTGACCTCCGCTGTACTTCTTGAAGAAGCCGCCGACCTTCTTCGTGGTCTGTTGCAGATCCTGCTTCGTGCGATCGACGAGATCCGGGCCTTGGGGTTGGGGGTAGGACACGCGATCAGTCTACCGAGCTACTCCCGCGCAGACCTTGAACGGAGTCTGAATTTCGGCTCAAGAACCGGAAAGAATCACCGGCAAAGCTACGAAGCCTGGATCTGGCGCGGCCTGAACAAGGCGGGCCTGTACGCAGGTGTGCTCAGAAGGCCCAGCCAGCGATGATGTCGACCTGCGGGTAGACGCCGTTCACGCCCGCCTTCTCTCGCTTGCCGACCTCGTGATGCCAGTACTGCGCCCCAGCGCCGAGCCTCAGTAGAATGCGCTCGTAGTCGAACATCCAGCCGTAGCCCGCCGTCGCGCCCACGCTCCACACCGGATTCGAGGCGGTCTCGTCCAGACCATCCCTGGCGTAGCCGACACCGGCGCGACCGAAGGGCGACAGGTAGAAGCCCTTCATTCCAGTTCCGAACGGAAAGATGAAGGGGCGCAGCTCGACGACCCAGGCATGGGCGTCGGTGTCCGGGCCGCCCCAGGTCTCGGTGTACCAGGGCTTGTTGTACTGCGCGGTGAGCCGCAGCGAGAGGTGCTTGACGAGGCGGTGCTCGTACCCGATGCCGAGCACTCCGCTGCCGAGGTCCGCCTGCAGGCTGCTATCGGGATTCGGCTCGGCGCAGGACTGGAGCTTGTACGGCGGGTCGTCCTCCTCGGCGCGGGCGACATCGGTGACGCCCCACAGCAGGAGACCCACGAAAAATCCCAAGAGCGCGCTTCGCTGCCGCAGCATGCTGCGGGGGTACCACGGGTGGACGCCCGAGCGGTACCTGGCTGGCCTCACCCCCGGAAAACGAGTACATGGCGCGCCATGATCTCCCCCGCCGAGCGCGCCGCGTTGGAAGAGCTGTTCAAGGAGGTGCGCGGCGCCTCCAGCGCGCGCAACTGGAGCCGCGGAGTGGAGATGGCGCGA
The DNA here is from genome assembly GCA_041389745.1 of Polyangiaceae bacterium. GTDB lineage: Bacteria > Myxococcota_A > Polyangia > Polyangiales > Polyangiaceae > JAHBVY01. Next base: position 15,259 of record JAWKRF010000028.1, on the reverse strand, counting down.
GCTGGGCACGTATTCGGGGCCGAGGAGGACGAGGACTCCATCAGCCTCAAGGTCACCGATCCGAAGCTGCGCATCGCGCCGGTGGCGACGCTGTTCGTGGAAGACGCCGAGTGGGACTGCAGCTGCGGCGGAGACGACCCGTGCGCCCACGTCGCCGCGGCAGCCATCGCGCTGAAGCGCGCGCGGGAGGAAGGCCAGGCGCTACCCAAGCCGCCACGCAGCCTGGGAAAGCTGATCTATCGCCTGAAGACGTTGCCCGAAGGCGCCGAGCCGGCGGAGCAGGTGCTCCTGATCCGCGTGATGCAGCAAGGCGATCAGGAGACGCTGGTCGAGGGCTCCATCGCGTCGCTGTTGAAGAACGACAGCGGGGCGCAGGCCCTGGACGTGGAGCAAGCCGATCTGCAGCTGGATCGCGCTCTGTCCGGACGCCCGAGCGGCAGCTTGCCCCCGACTTCTTCCTCGGCCTTCTGCGTTCCCTCGCGGAAGTGAAGTACCTGGAGCTGAACGGCAAGGCCTGTCGCGCGTCCGCCGAGAGCGTCTCGCCCAGGGCGCGAGTCGAAGCCACGAAGAACGGCTTTCGCGTGACCATCGAGCGGCACCCCGACGTGCTGCGGGTCGTGCTGCCGGGAGTCGCCCTGGTGAAGACCAGCGAGGGCGACGTGCTCAAGTCCCTGCGCGGCACCGAGCTCACCGGCAAGCGGCTGCAGAACCTGCCGAGCACCCGCGAGTACCCGAAGGCCAAGAGCGCCGAGCTGATCACGACCATCTTGCCTGCGCTGCGCGAGAAGATGGACGTCGACGTGCTCACCGACGAGCTGCCCCAGGCGGCGCGACACCTGAGGCCGCGCGCGGAGGTGCAGATCACCCAGGAAGGCGGCAGCATCAGCGCGTTCGCCGTGCTGGTCTACGGGGATCCGCCCGTGGCGCGCGTGGATAACGACGAGCTGGTGATCCTCGGAGGCGCCGTCCCGGTGCGCGACACCGCCGAGGAAAAGCAGGTCGCCGATCGACTTCGTGAAGACCTGGGGCTCATCCCCGGGCGCCGCCAGCATTTCCACGCAGAAGCGGCGACGGAGTTCGCCACACGGCTCGACCGCTATCGTGGCCGCTCGGGGCGCGTCACCGGAGACGCCCCGGAGCGCTTCCTGCGCAAGGCCGAGCTCCACGCGCAGCTCGCCGTGAGCGGCTCCGACTTCTCGCTGACCTTCAGCGGCGAGTCCGACGACGGCAAGGCGGTGAGCGCGGACGCGGCGGCGGTGCTCAAGGCCTGGCAACAGGGCCTCGATCTGGTCCCGCTCACGGACGGAGGCTTCGCGCCGCTGCCCGCTGACTTCCTGAGCCGCCACGGGCACCGGGTGCTGATGCTGCTCTCGGCGAAGGAGCAGAAAGAAGAGCTCGCGGCTTACGCGAAGCCCCAGCTGCTGCAGCTTTGCCGCGACCTGGACTACCCGGCACCGCCTGAGCTTGCAGCGCTGGCTCCCCTCGTGGACGGCTTCGATGGACTGCCCGAAGCAACGCTGCCGAAGCGGCTGAACGCCGAGCTGCGGCACTACCAGGAGGCGGGCGTCGCCTGGCTCGGCTTCTTGCGCCAGGCAGGCCTGGGCGGCGTGCTCGCCGACGACATGGGTCTCGGGAAGACACTGCAAGCGCTGGCGAGCCTGCCGGAGGTGCGCGGCGGGGATCAGCGCAAGCGCACCCTGGTGGTCTGCCCGACCAGCGTGCTGATGAACTGGCGCCGTGAGGCCAATAAATTCCGTCCAGATTTATGCGTGTGCGTGTATCACGGAGCCAAGCGCGAGCTGGATCCGGACGCCGACCTCGTGCTGACGAGCTACGCCCTGCTCAGACTCGATCGGGACGCGCTGGCCGCGGAGAAGTGGGACACGCTGATCCTGGACGAAGCCCAGACCATCAAGAACCCCGACAGCCAGGTTGCGCAGGCTGCCTTCTCGATCCCTGCGGAATTCAGGCTCTCGCTGAGTGGCACGCCGGTGGAGAACCGCCTGGATGAGCTGTGGAGCCAGCTGCATTTCACGAATCCGGGCCTGCTCGGAGGTCGTTCGGACTTCGACGCTCGCTTCGCGCGGCCCATCGCGGAGGGGCAGAGCGGCGCCGCTCAACGCCTGCGAGCCCGGATCGCGCCCTTCGTCCTGCGCCGCCTGAAGCGGGACGTCGCTCCCGAGCTGCCGCCGCGCACCGACGTGACCCTGTACGTCGAGCTCAGCGACAGCGAGCGCGCGACCTACGACGCAGTGCGCGCTGCCACCGAGAAGGAGCTGGCGAGCCAGCTGGGCGCCGGAGGCAGCGTCCTGGCGGCGCTGGAGTCGTTGCTTCGCCTGCGCCAAGCCTGCTGTCACCCGGCGCTCTTGCCTGGCCACGTCGGGTCGGTGAGCGACACGCCGCCTTCCTCGAAGATCGCGCTGCTGGTGGATCACCTGGAGCGCGCCGCCGCCGAAAGCCACAAGAGCCTGGTGTTCTCGCAGTGGACCAGCCTGCTCGATCTCGCTGAGCCCGTGCTGCGCGCCGCAGGTCTCGACTTCGTGCGCCTCGATGGAAGCACCGCGAACCGCGATGCAGTCGTGCAAGCTTTCCAGGCGGAATCCGGCCCGCCGGTGATGCTCATCTCCCTGAAGGCCGGCGGCACCGGCTTGAACCTGACGGCGGCGGATCATGTCTTCTTGCTCGACCCGTGGTGGAACCCGGCGGTGGAGGATCAAGCCGCCGATCGCGCCCACCGAATCGGTCAGGAGCGACCCGTCATCGTGCACCGCATGGTGGCGGAGGACAGCGTCGAGGAGCGCATCCTGGCGCTGCAGGAACAGAAGCGCGCGATCGCCGACGCTGCGCTCGGAGAAGCCGACAAGGCGCTCAGTCTCACGCGCGAGGATCTGCTCGGTCTGCTCAGCTGAAGTGCTGGCAGTGGCCCGAGCGGCGGGGCGTCGTGTTCGTGGCCGCGCAGCGCGGAACGCTCGTGCCTTCCACGGTAGGAATCGCCGAGGCACTCCTGCGTACTGACCGGATCTGCGAGGCAGCCCTTCCCCCACTGGAGTGTTTGCTCTACATCCATGGGATCGCAGGCCGACTGGCCAGAGCCAGCGGCGAGCAGCCGTCTAGACGGCGAGAAGGAGACTCCCGATGACCGACACGAAGCAGACCGAGCGCATTGGCCTGGTCGCGTTCTGGAAGAACTACGACCGCAAGCTGAACCTGCGCGCCGCGCAGCTGGCCGACGAGCTCGGGTACGACTCGTTCTGGCTCCCCGAAGCCTGGGGCTACGAGATCTTCAGTCTCCTCACGGAAATGGCCGGCAACACCAAGAACATCAAGCTCGGCACAGGCATCGTCAACGCCTTCAGCCGCAGCCCGGGTCTCCTGGCGATGCACGCGGCGACCCTGGACGAGATCAGCGAGGGTCGCTTCATCATGGGTCTCGGCACCAGCGGCAAGCGCGTGATCGAAGGCTTCCATGGCCGCTCCTTCGACAAGCCGCTGACCCAGGTGCGTGACGTGATCCGGGTGGTGCGCACGCTCCTGGCCGGAGAGAAGCTCTCCGACGCCGGCGCCAAGCTCAACGACTATCGGCCCTTCGAGCTGGCGATGACGCCGGTGCGCAAGACGGTTCCGATCTACGTTGCCGCGCTGAAACAGAAGTCCATCGAGAGCATCGGTGAGCTGGCAGACGGCTGGATCCCGACGTTCTGGCCCTATCAGGAGTTCAAGACCGGGATGCAGTGGATCGAGAACGGCGCCAAGAAGGCCGGTCGCGACCCGAAGGAGATCACCGTCGCGCCGTTCACCACCGTGATCCCGACTGGCGGCGAGATGGCGAAGGCCCAGGCCAAGCAGATCATCAGCTTCTACATCGGCGGCATGGGCGACTACTACAAGGAGCTGCTGAGCGGCTTCGGCTTCAAGGACGAGTGCGAGAAGGTGGACGCGCTGTACAAGGACAAGGGCACGCGCAGCCAGGCGGCGGACGCAGTCACCGACGCGATGATCGACGCCCTGGCGGTCACCGGCGATCCGAAGGAGTGCGTCGCGGAGCTCAGGCGTCGCCGGGAGTTCGGCATCGGCCTGCCCATCTTGAACCTGCCGAACGGCATGCCGTTCGAGATGGTGGAGATGTTCATCCGCGCAATGGCTCCCAATCAGTGAAGCTTCGCCCCAAGAGGCCCATGCACCTCGCCCCGACGCAACGTCGCTCGCTGTTCGCCGAGATCAAGCATCGGCCGAGCCATCGCCTGAAGCATCGGGTGGCGACCGGGGACGGCTGGCACATCGCGCTCTACGAATATTCCCCAGAGAAATCCGTGGCGCGCTCCGAACTGCCGCCAGTGGTGCTGTGCCACGGCGCGTTCAGCCGCTTTCACATCTACGACTGGGGTGGGGGTGAGGGCCTGGCGCCGTACCTCGCCGAGCAAGGCCGCCGGGTGTTCGCCGTGGAGCTACGTGGGCGCGGAGACTCCCTCGCCCGCTCGCCGCGCGGACGCAAGCGACAGTACGAGCGGGGCTGGACCATCGATGACCTGCTGAGTCAGGACGTACCGGCGACCCTCGATTTCGTGACGCGCCACACCGGCGCCTCCCAGGTCGACTGGGTGGGGCACTCGATGGGCGGCATGCTGATCCTCGCCCACCTGAGCCAGGAGGACGACCCGCGGGTGCGCCGCGTCGTCACCGTGGGCTCCGCGGACTTTCGCTTCCTCGGGGAGAATGACGAGGCCGGCAGCCACGACCCGCGAAGAGGTGAGCGCCGGCGCGTCGACCTCGCGCAGCTGATGAGCCCGATCACGCGCCGTCTGGGTGTGATCCCGGCCCGGCCCTTCATGCGCGGGCTCGCCATCGCGGCGCCACTGGTTCCGGCGAAGTACAAGGCCACGGCCTACCACGCACCCAACGTCGAGCGCGGCGTCGAGCGTCGCTACCTGTGGCACGGCTTCACCAACGTGTCCTCGCGCAAGTTCCGCGAGTTCATCCGCCTGCCGGAGCCAGACGGCCTCTCGCGCTATCAGCACCCTACCCTGTTCATAGCTGGCAATCGCGATCTGCTGGTGCCGCCGCGCCTCGTGAAGCGAACCTTCGAAGGAGCAGGCTCCGCGGACAAGCGCTACTTGCTGTTCTCGAAGGCCGAGGGGCACCGCGAGGACTACGGCCACGGCGACCTGTTGATCGGTAGGCACGCCCCGGTGGAGGTCTTTCCCCCAATCGCGGATTTCCTGTCCGAGACCCAGGCGCCGGCGTCTTCACGCCGCAGCGCGGCGGCGCATGAGGTACGTTCGTTCGCATTACCCCACGGCATCACCCTCGTCGGCGACGCCCACGGCGACCGAGGCGCCTATGAATCAGGCAGCATTCCCGGCGTCCTCCTGCTCCACGGCGGCGGTCAGACGCGCCACGCCTGGGGAGGCAGCGCGCGAGCGCTGGCGCGAGCTGGCTTCTACGCCATCGCCCTCGATCTTCGCGGCCACGGAGACAGCTCCTTCGCGCCGAACGGCGAGTACCACACGGATCATTTCGTGCAGGACCTGCGGGCGCTCCTCCGGCTCCTGCCTCACAAACCAGCGCTGATCGGCGCTTCCCTCGGCGGGATCACGTCCCTCGCCACGCAGGATCTCGAAGCGGCACGAGGCGATGACGCGTGCAGCGCCATCGTGCTCGTGGACATCACCCCCAAGATGGAAGTCGACGGGATCCGGCGCATCCTCGAGTTCATGGACGCGCGCCCCGACGGCTTCGCCAACCTGGAGGAGGCCGCCGATTTCATCGCAGAGTTCCTGCCTCACAGAAGGCGCCCCAGCAACCTGAACGGCCTGAAGAAGAACCTGCGCCAGCACCCGGACGGGCGCTGGCGCTGGCACTGGGACCCCAAGCTGATGCGCACCTGGGACCCGAACACGTTCGACCCCACCGAGGGCCCGCGTATCCACGCGGAACGACTGGAGCAAGCGCGGCGCCTGACGGTGCCCGCCCTGCTCATCCGCGGCAAGCAGAGCGACGTCGTCAGCGAAGCGGGAGCCCGCGAGTTCCTCGAGGCATGCCCCCACGCGGAGTTCGTGGACCTCACCGGCGCCACCCACATGGTCGCCGGCGACGTGAACGACCACTTCAGCGCGGCAGTCGTGGACTTCCTGGGCCGCGCGACCGCGCACTGGCCGAAGCGCCCAACGAGACCAGGGCGGCGCTCGTGACACAGGCAGAACGATGATGGCTGGCCGAAGGAAGAGCCGCCTGGGCGACGTCTTCGGCTACCGCACCGCGACGCACGGCTTGCTGGCGCGCGACGGCCCGCGCGACCGCCGGCGCGACAATTGCGCGTTTCGACGCGCCAGCGCCTCGAAGCACCAGCAATTGTAGCTGGTGCAGGCTGCGACGCCCATCGGCGGCCCTGTTGGTCGACCGGCAACGGAAGTAAGACTTGGAGCCGGCATGCGGCGGTTCGAAGTGCGGAAGGCCAAGCGACGGCGTGGGGCGCGGAAGCGCTTCGCAGGTTGCGCGGCGACCTGCGTCGTGTGTCTGAGTTCCCTGGCCAGCGCCGAGCCCGCGGAGCGCGGCTATCACCCCGACCGCTTCTCGCTGGTGGCGAAGAGCGAGAGCCACGTCGGCCTCTTTCAGCGCGCGCTCCTGCCGGGGCCTCGTGGCACCCTGATCACCACGGAAACGGTGGTGCCCCTCGAGCAGTACGTGCTGCTCGACGCGCGAGGCCTCGACACCGGCTGGGACGAGGACAGCGTCGACGTCGAGTTCTCGGGCTATGGTCAGGTGGCCCTGGGGGCCCTGGAGGACGAACAGCGCCTGGACGGAGACATCCAGACGTTCTTCGTGCGCTACCGGAGGGGCCCGGCGCAGGTGCAGCTCGGGCGACAGATCGCGATGTCTCCCGCCGCGCGCTACGTCCGCTTCGACGGCGCCGCCGTGGGCGCCGAGCTGGGCCTCGGGCTCGACGTGAACACCTACGGCGGCTTCACGGTGTTGCCGCGCTGGAACCGCGCGCCGGGCTATGCGTCCCTCGGCGGCTTGCCCGAGGCGCGAGTGGAAGATCCCCGCGTCCTGCAGACCGTCTCTCGCTCCGGCTACTGGCTCGCCGGCGGGCGCCTGGGCTACTCCCAGGACGTCGTCGGCGGTGGTCTCTCCTTTCACGAGCAGCGGGAGGACACCGAGCTCGCTCGGCGGAACCTCGGCCTCGACCTGCGCGCCGGGCCCTGGCAGACGGCGACGCTGGGCAGCAACGCCCTCTTCGACACCGACGCGACGCGCTTCGCCGACGCGCGAGTCTGGGTCGACGCCGAGCCCTGGGATCCCTTGAACGTCTCGGTTGAATATCTCCACACGGAACCGGCCTTGCTGCTCTCGCGGCAGTCGGTGCTGTCGGTGTTCGGCGGCTCGGGCTACGAGGAGGTCAGCGGCAGCGCAGAGCTCGAGGTGACGCCCGCCCTGAGCTTCGAGGGTGAAGGCGGCTTCGAGATCTACGACGAGGGCCGACCGGGCTCCCGGGGCGAAGTCGGAGGGCGTTTCCTGGCGGATCGCTTGCGCCGCGTGGTGGTGCGCCTCGGCTACGCCCGGCTGATCGCGCCGGAAAACGGCTATCAGAGCCTGCGCGGCGGACTCTCCAGTCGGCTGATGCCTGCGGTCTCGGGCACGCTGGAGGTCTACGCCTACTTCTACGACGAGGCGATCCGCGGCTACCGCAGCTCGACGGTCTATGCGGGCACCCTCGGCTATCAAGCAACGCCGCAGCTCGACGTGCTCTGGGGCGGCTCCATCGCGCGCTCGCCGTACGCGTCCCTCGACGCGCAGACGCAGCTGCGCCTGCGCTACGCCTTCGACAGCAGCCTGGAGGCGCGCAAATGAGGCCGGCGGCGGATGCGCAGCGGGGTCACGGGCTGACGCTGTTGTTTCTGGCTGCGCTGGTGTTTGCGGCGGTCTTCGCTGCGTGTAGCACGCCTCACCCCCCACCCCGCTTTCCTCACGAGAAGCACCTGGAGGAGCTGCCCTGCGGCGGACCCGGGGAACGCGCCTGCCTGAACTGCAACACCTGTCACACCGTCTCGGAGACGCGACGCGACGACAAGCTGCCGGGGCCGATGCTGTGCGAGACGTGCCACCAGAAGGACGCCGAGACCGCCGTCCAGGCGCTGAAGGCGATCCCCGAGCGACCCTACGGCGAGATCCAGTTCAACCACGATCAGCACCTGGCGCTGCCCCGCCTCAACGGTCAGTGCGTCGACTGCCACAAGGGCGTCGTCGAGGGCGCCAAGCGCAACATCCCGCCGATGAACGAGTGCTTCAAATGTCACGAGCATCAGGCGGAGTGGGATCGCGGTGAGTGCGTGCCCTGCCACGCCAGGGCCGACCTGAAGCGCATCACGCCGCAGACCTTCCTGCGCCACGACGCGGGCTTCCTCAAGCACCACGGCATCCAGGCCGTGCAGCAGCAACGGCTGTGTCAGAGCTGTCACGCCAAGCAGGACTGCGAGAACTGCCACGACGCCTCGCAGGATCTGACGCTCGCGAAGCGCCGTCCGGAGGCCCTCGAGTCGCGCTTCGTGCACCGCGGTGATTTCATGAGTCGTCACGCCATCGAGGCTCAGGCGAGCCCGGCGAAATGCCAGCGCTGCCACGAGCCATCGACCTGCGACGCCTGTCACACCCGGCGCGGCGTGAGCGCCAATAGTAGTTCCTCACGGAATCCTCATCCGCCGGACTGGGTCGGCAACAGCGCGAGCATCAAGAGCCTCCACGGCAAGGCCGCCCGGCGCGATCTCCTGAGCTGCGCCAGCTGCCATGACCAGGGCCCCGCCACGAACTGCATCCGCTGCCACAAGGTGGGCGCCTACGGCGGTAATCCGCACCCCGGCGGTTGGCGCAGCAGCCGCAGCGAGACTGCGGGAATGTGCAGGTACTGCCATGAGTGACGGCGCTCGGCTCTCTCGCGTCGGGTCGCGCTGGTTGCTCCTCGGTAGTCTGAGCGGCGCGCTGATGCTCGGCCTCACCCCGAGCTGCCTCGAGCGCCACGAAGAGCGCGCCGTCGACAGCGATGTCACTCGCTGTGCGTCTTGCCATGGGGATCCAGCTCGCGGCGGCGACTACCTCCAGCGCTCGGCGCCTCCGATCAACCTGATCGGCGCGACCGACATCGCCTACCCCAGCGTCGGCGCGCACCAGTTTCACGTCTACGGCAGCGAGACCCACGGCCCCGTCGCCTGCAACGAGTGCCACATCGTGCCCGAGAAGGTCAGCGACCCCGGTCACGCCGACGACGCGGCGCCTGCAGAGATCAACTTCGGCGCCCTGGCCACTCAGGGTGAGCTGGACACCCGCTACGACTCGAGGACACGACGCTGCAGCGACAGCTACTGCCACGGCGCGCGCTCGCCCTCCTGGACGCAGCCGAGGCCCTCCGACGAAGCCTGCGGCAGCTGCCACGGCCTGCCACCGGAGCCGCCGCACCCGCAGTCCGAGCGCTGCTCCGCCTGCCACACCGGCATCGACGCAGACAAACATATCCGTGAGGCAAAGCTTCACGTCAACGGCGAGGTCGAGTACCTGCTCGGCCGGTGCAACGCCTGCCACGGCAGCGCAGAGACCCCCGCCCCGCCCCCGGACACCCGCGGCAACACGGATCCGACGTCGCCAGGCGTGGGCGCTCACGCGACGCACCTCGCCGGGGGCAACGGGAGCCGTCCGGTGCTCTGCTCCGAGTGCCACCAGGTGCCAGACACCTCGGATCTCAGCCACCCCAATGGCCAGACCGAGCTAGTTTTTTCGGGGGTGAGTACCGCTAGCGCAGACGCACCGAGCTACGACTCGGCGGCGCAGAGCTGCACGGTCTACTGCCACGCGCCGAGCGAAAGCGATCCTCACAGCTCCCCCGCCTGGACCGAAGCCCAGGCGCTCGCCTGCACCAGCTGCCACGGCGCGCCGCCTCCCGCACCCCACCCCCAGATCAAGGACTGCAACCGCTGCCACGCGGCAACGGTTGCGGCGGACAACGTCACCATCCTCGACCGAGAGCTGCACGTCAACGGCAACGTGGAGGTCGACTTCGACTCCAGCTGCACCGCCTGCCATGGCAGCACCAACCCGGCGCCGCCCGTCGACGTCAGCGGAAACAGCACCACCAGCTTCCCCGGCGTCGGCGCTCACCAGGTGCACCTCGCGGGCAGCAGTAACTTCCGCGCGGTGCAGTGCGGGGAGTGCCACATCGAGCCCAGCGAGGTCACGAGCCCGGGGCACACCGACTCTCCGCTGCCCGCCGAGGTGGTGTTCTCCGGCGTCGGCGCCGCCTTCGGCTCCACGCCGACCTACAACGGCACGAGCTGCCAGGGCACGCCTTGCCACGGCGGTCAGTTCCCCGACGGACACCGCTCGGGAGGCAGCATCACGGCGCCGGTGTGGACTCAGGTCGACGGAAGCCAGGCCGTTTGCGGCTCTTGTCACAGCCTGCCGCCGCCGCCGCCTCACCCCTACCCCACCGACTGCAGTCAGTGTCACAAGAACATCTCGAGTGACAACCTGACCTTCATCCGCGGGGATCTGCACGTCGACGGCGTGGTCACCTTCGAGCTGCCCTGAGCGGCGGAGTCGCGCGCGCCTTTCGAGAGGCGCGACCCGAGGGCGTTCGCCGCCGCTTCACTTGGTCGGGTCGAACAGGTGGCAGCTGGTGCAGGTCGGTGCGTCGGGGAAGTGGTCCTCACGCTTCTCGTGGCAGCCAGTGCAGGCGCCGCGGTCCAGCGTCTTCACCACAGCGCCGGTGGACGCGAGCATCTCGCCATGACCGGTGTGGCAGTTGCTGCAGGTCTCGTGTTGCTTCAGGCGGTGGAGCCCGGGCAGCTTCTGAGGCTCGTGGCAGCTCTTGCAGGCGGGCGGCGAGGTGATCCCCCTTGGGCCGTGGGGGCGATGACAGCTGGCGCAGTCGGCGCTGATCTTGCCATGGGCCGTCTTGGCGGGCTCCGCGTGACAGCTCGCGCAGGTCTTCGTGCGGTCGCCGCTGTGGGGTTCGTGACAGCTGGCGCAGGCCAGGTGACCCGTGGGCGCGGTGTTGCGTTCCTGGCGGTGGCAGTCGCCGCAGGTCGCAGGCACATCACCGCGGACCTGCTTGCCGCTGTGGGGTTCATGACAGCTCTGGCAGTCCGTGTGGCCTTTCCGTACGGAGGTGCCCTGGGTCTGATGGCAGCTGGCGCAGGCGGCGCGCAGCGCCTTGGGCTGGTGCGGTAAGCCGCGATGGCAGCCCTGGCAGTCCTGATGTCCAGCGGTGCCCTGTGCCTTGGCGCTGCTGTTGGAGATGAAGGAAGCCAGCGTGACTTGCTCAGAGTGGCAGCCCTTGCACAGGGGCTGTTGATCGGATTTCGCCAGCACGAAGCGATGAGGCTGGTGACAGCTCTTGCACTCCACCTGGGCGTGGAACGAGCGATCGCTGGCGGCCTTCTGATGGCAGTCGCTGCAGCTGCGGGCGAACGCTTGCGTGCGCTGCTTGGCAGGGTGCGGATCGTGGCAGTTGACGCACTGGCCCGCGTCCTTGCGAACCGGGTGGTTCGGGTGCACGTCCTGATGGCAGCTGGCGCAGGCCTTGGCGGGGCTCTCGCGCACGGCGTGAGGCTGATGGCAGGAGGTGCACTCCTGGTGCGCCTTGATGCGCTTGCCGCCGAGCAGGTTGATCTCCTCGTGGCAGGAGCGACAGGCGATCGCTTCCTGCTTGCGGAAGGCGTGAGGCTGGTGACAGCCGACGCAGGCGCGGTGACCGCTCTCGAACAGCGCCGTCGCAGGGATCAGCGGCTCCTGCTTCTGGTGGCAGTCGGCGCAGGTCTCGAGGGCGTCCTCCGCACGGGCGTGCTGGTGCTGGTGACAGGTGGTGCAGGTCTGGACGATGCCCTCGCTGCCGAGGCCGTGAGCGACGGGCGCCTGAGTAAGCTCGGAGTGGCACTCGCTGCACGGGTTGACGTTGACCTTCTTCTCGCCATGGGGGTCGTGACAGGTCAGACACGGCGCCGAGCTATGCACCTCGACGGCCGGGGTGTCTCCCTGCTGTTCCGCATGGCAACGAAAGCAGTCCTTGGGTTGGTAGGCGCCCACCTGGCTCAGGTCCGGCGGCGGCAGCTCGGGCGCGCCCGGGGCCGCCTGCGCTGGACGCTCCAGCGCCGGATCCCGGAGACGAAAGACGTGGCAGTCGGTGCAGTCCGCCTTCGCGGTCGCGCCAAAGCGCGCGTGGGCTTCAGCCTCGGCGTGGACGATGCTGCCTTCCTTCTCGTGACAGCTCGCGCAGCGATCGGGCGTGAAGCTGCCCATGCTGTCCCGGCCCATGCTGTGGCACTTGGCGCAGGGAATGTGTTGCTCGACGACGTGCACCTGGTGCCCGGCCTGGGCGCGGGCTTCCTGCCACTCCGTCCCGATGTAGATCCCGTTTCCGAGCGGTCCGGGCGAGCCGTCGTCGGAGCAGGCCACGACCCACGCCAGGCAGAGCGCGATCAGCAGCCACGCGAGGGGCACACCTCCGAGGGAGGACGGACGCGAACGGGACAACGGGCCCATCATATAGCCTGATCCGCACGCGGCGCGCGCCACGGATTCGCGACTCTCTTCGCGCCGTCGCTGTCGCTCGCGGAAACACGCAACGCTTGCGTTCGTCGTGCGTTGTCCCGGCCAGGCGGGGAACAGAAGCGAAGAAGGCTCTGGCTGAACTCGTTCAGCCCTCCTATTCTCCCGTCGTGGCCCACTCGTCACCGCTCACTGCGCTGACTCTGATCTGCGCGCTGATCGCCGGATCGATCTGCCTGCACTACCTGGTGCGCCGTCCGCCCCTGGATCTGCGCACGAAATTGCGGTTGTTGCTGGGCCTTGGGGTCTTTCCCACGCTCACCGCGGTGACCTCCACGGTGACGGGCATGGAGGCCACGACGCACAAGGAATTCTGCGGCTCGTGTCACGTGATGGGCGCCCATTACGCCAACGCCACGGATCCGAACTCGCAGTCGCTGGCCGCGCGGCATTCGCGCCCGCCCTTCTTCGGCGATCGCAGCTGCTACGTCTGCCACGCCGACTACGGCATGTACGGCTACGCGATGACCAAGGCGGGCGGGATGCGCCACGTCTACGAGTACTACCTCGGCGGCTACAAGGACATGACGCTCGAGGAGGCGGAGAAGAAGATCCACCTGCGAAAACCCTACGACAACACCAACTGTCGCCAGTGTCACACCGCCACCGCAACGGTGTGGCAGTCGGTGCCCGATCACGAATCGTTGTCGGAAGAGCTCGCCAGCAATCGCGTGAGCTGCACCAGCGCGGGGTGCCACGGCTACGCCCATCCCTTCAGCAAGGCCCTTCAGGAACAGGCCGCCGAGGGGCACGGCGTCGCCCCAGGCACTGCGTCTGCGGAAACTCGAGCGTCTGCTGAAACTCGAGCGTCTGCGGAAACTCCAGCGTCTGCGGCAATGCCAGCCTCTGCAGTTCCTGGCAGGCCCGGAGCGCCAAGCAGCCCTGCTGCTTCAGGGGCTGCGCCATGAGCCGCATCGGCTACTGGCTGGTGCACCAGTCGGTCTCGCACCTGATCCGCGTCGCCTGTGTCGCCGCGCTGATCGCGCTGAGCCTGATGGCGTACTCGGTGATCTCGCTGAAGCCGCTGCCAGTGATCTTCGCCATGAGCGTGGGTCATGGCATCGGGATCTTCGCCTTCCTCTGCTACCTGCTCGCAGTGATCCTCGACACCCGACGGGCCTCCGCAGGGACCACCAGCGCTTCCTCACCCCCACCCAACCCTGCAGCGTCCGAGGCCAAAGCCGCAAAGAGCAGCAGCGGTGAAGCCGCAAAGAGCAGCAGCGGTAAAGCCGCAAAAGCCACAGAGCGCGCCGCCGAGCCGGCAGCGGACGAAGGCGACGACGAGCAGGCCTAGCCCGACGCCGGTGTCGCTATTCCGCGCGGACTCCGCGACGCACTTTCCTGCTCCAGATCCTGCAAAAGTTTCCGTGATTTTAAGGGCTCGGGGACTTCGTGCTCGGTGAGAGGGACTGCTATATAGAGGCCGTTCGAAAGGGTTGCTGGTTATGAAGACTACGTCTCTCGTCCTCATCTTGGCGGGTGCGCTCGGCACCGCGTTAGCGTGTTCTGGAAGTGATGGCTCCGACGGCAAGCCGGGTCCTCAGGGTGAACCTGGCCCCGCAGGCGACGCCGGGCCCCAGGGTGATCCCGGTATCCCCGGGGAAGCGGGCCCGCCCGGGGATCCTGGAACGAACGGTGAAGCCGGGACGAGCCCCGACGGCGGGCTCACGGCTTCGTGCCTGGGCCCCTGCCACGGCTTCACGGGCATCGTCGAGCAGTGGAAGACCAGCACGCACTTCGCGACCTACATCGCCAACCTGGGCGGTGAAGAAGTGGAGACCTGGACGGGCGCGCGGGCCTGCGGCAACTGCCACGCCATCGACGCGATCGAGCAGCGAGTCGCCGGCAACGTGCTGACCTCGGGTGGCGCGGCCGCTCCGGATCACGTGACCAACGGACAGCTGAACTACCTGAGCGGCGGCTCGGCGAGCGAAGCCAACTACGGCGGCCACGCCAGCGTCGCGGTGGTGCACTGCACGACCTGCCACGACTCGAGCCCCGCGAACGATCCGCACCGCACCGGCAAGCAGGTCTACGAGAGCGGCGACTTCCCGCTGCGGGGACCGACGGGCGCCACGGATCAGACCTACATCGAGAAGAGCTCCGCTGTCGGCACCGTCGATGGCACCGCGGCCGGCACCTACAACAAGGGCAACGCGTGTATCTGGTGTCACAAGTCGCGCAAGGACGTGACCAACTACGTCACGGCGAGCAACCGCTTCTCGGCGTACTGGGGACCGCACGAGGGACCGCAATCTGACGTCTACACGGGCAAGGGCGGCTACCACTACAGCGGGAAGACCTACACCTCGTCGTCGCACCAGGCGTTCACCAACGGCTGCGTGGACTGCCACATGGCGCCCGTCGCCGAGAACGGCGGCATCGGCGATCACTCCTTCCGTCCGCAGCTCTCCACCTGCCAGGCAGCGGGCTGCCACGTCAAGGCCACGAGCTTCGACGTCGCTGGCGCCCAGGCCGCGATGAAGGAAGGGATCCGCGAGCTGCGCAAGGCGCTCAACGACAAGGGCTACCTGGCGCGCGGCGGCGTGAGCCCCTTGACCGCGGCGGAGCTAGCCGACGACTTCTTCATCGAGGATCAACCCGCGAGCGCCAGCAACGTGCCCGCGGACGACGCTGGCGCGATGTACAACTACCTGTTGCTCGCGCG
>JAWKRF010000027.1:0-107887 GCA_041389745.1 Polyangiaceae bacterium | reverse complement strand
GATCACTTAGCGGGTCAGCTGCTCAAACGGTGCTCGGTCCGTGAACGGTTACGTCGGTCGCACTTTTGAGCCAGGCATTCACACCTGTTGTTCGCCGCCTCACGTGCAGTGGTCAACCTAGCGAGCTTGATGAAGCCCTTCTGGGCCGCACTCCTGAACGCTGACGGATCGTCGACACGACCCAGCTGGGTTGGGAGTTCCGACTCAGGGAACACAACGAGGTTGTTCGGGTGGAAGTGGGTCGGGCGATTGAGGTTACCCCCGAACTCCCGGCAAATCTCCGCATCGTCATCGTTTCCCGGATCCACGATATGTGCCCCAGACGAGTAGTTCTGAGTCTGCCCGTAGATTAGGGTCACCATCTGTCGGGCTTCACGGACCACCACGCAATAGTGCCAACCGACCTGTTTGGGCACGTACAGGTAGTAAACGTCGCCAAGCGCCATGGTTCAGTCTTCGCCGAACTCGCAGAGGTCAACTGTGAACCCGCCAGTGGATCCCTCTGCGCAGTCCATCAGAGCCTGCGCCCCCAGTTCCGCCAACCGAGCCTGTTCAAATATTTCAGGCCAGTCACGCCTCGATCCGGCGGGTACGACCTCGGGGCACGGCGCTTTGACCATCCACGCATAGAAGTCCAGCCACTGGCGTTGGTGCTTGCAGTGCAGTTCTGCGCATTCTGCAAGCAGTTCCATGCTGGCGTCTCCGTGAGTGCCTTCGATCAAGGCGATATAGCTGATCGACGCGATGTCTCGGGATCGGAGTGCCTTCCAAACCTCGATCGGGAGCAGCTGGTCGTCGAGGTAGTGAGGGAGGAACAACCGCCAGCCCTCAAGGTTGCGCACCTCGTCTTGCACGCTGTCGGCCTGAGCGGCGTGCCGGTAGACCTCCCCGAAAGCGGTCGCAACGGCCTGAAGCTCGTCATGGTACCCACCCACGATTTCACGCACCTCTCCACGCACGACGGGACGAGAAAGCTCGGGAAGAGGAATTCGTGCTGTGAGCGCCAAGCTGGCGTCGACCCAGGCCTCGGCAAAGTCAGGGTCTCGCAGAAGCTCGCCGATCGTGGTCTCCAGCTTGGCGACGCTGCTGGAGAGAACGCTGCTCTCTATCCGGCTCAAGACCGGCTCCAAATCCACCGGTGGGAGTGAAGGTGGTGGCTTCCGGCTTTCGCTGGCTGCTGGCTCCCCGGCGCCGACGCGACGCTGCCTCCTGCGCTCGACGTATTCGGTAATCGCCTGCCCGGAGGCGATCGTCTCAGCTACGCTCGACATTCTTCTCCACTCCGCTGGCTAGAAATGTGCCCCGAACTAGCCACTAGGTCCACTCCCTAACCGAATACCGACCGTCGCCTTGCTCAAAGGAGCCACAGGGCTCCGTCACCGGGAACGTGCGGTCGCTGGCCGAGGCACAACTCTCCAGAAGATGATGATCTTGGCGTCGTTCTGAACGACCTCCTCGTGCACGATCTCAAGCCGGCCTTTCTGCTCGGTTTCGACCTCGGCCTTCCACTTGTCGAACTCCTTCTGGAATTTGTTCCCCAAGAAGAACTCCTTGATCGAATGTGCCTTGTCGACTTTCGGCATGTCGGAATCATAGTCGAACGAAACCTCAAGCACATCGTGGATGGCATCTCGGAGGCGTCGTACTAAGGGCTCAAGGCGCAAGAGGGGCATGATCTACTGGCGCAACAAGTGGATCACCGCCCACGGGCTCCATGATCGTGAAATTCACCACGCTGATCGGGAACCCCCGCTCGCGCGAGGCTTCCAAGGCAAAGCCCCGCTTTGTCCAGGTCCCTCCCCCTCGGCCCAATGACCAATAGTGACCGACAAAACCAAGGATGACGAGAACTTGACCGATGGAAAGGGCTGAAACCGGACCTACCGGGCAAAGCCACTTTTTGATGGGAAAGACTGGCGACGCTGACGGCGTTCAGATAAGGCCTGGCCGGGTACTCGCTGCTGGGCGCCGTTGCCAGCGCGGACAAACCGCTATCGAGCCATGACTCTACCCACCGCCAGCAGTGTCCTCGCCGTCCTCTCGGCGCACCCTTCTCGAGAAACCTGGGCCAGCGCCGTCCGCGAGAGCGCGCTCGACGCCTACGCCAGGCGCGAGCGCAGCGTGCGCATCGCCGATCCGACGCGCATCGAAGGCGACTCGCTGACGCCGTACGGCGACCTGAAGGAGCTGCTCGCGCGGGAGCCCCAGAACGACACCGAGCGCTGGACCCTGGGCGCCCTCTGCGCCCTGGCGCTGGTCGGCGACGAACGCCGCGCGGATACGGCCGACGCCCTGGTCTGGCTCGCCGCCAACACACCGGTCGACGCGCTCTCGATGCTGGAAGAAGCGCTGGGGGAGGACGCGGAAGCGCTCTGGCCCCGCCTCGGACACATCGCGCGTTCGCCGCAGGAGTTCGGGCTGGGGCGCGGGGAGGCCCTGACCGCTGCCGCCGCGCTGATGACGACCAAGTCTGCGGCAGCGGCCCGTGAAGTCCGCGAGCTGGCTTCCCGGACGCACGATCCCCTGCTGGCCGCGGTGCTCACCCCAAGCAGCGACACGGGCGAGCACGGTAGCAGCCTTGGAGGCGAGCTCACCGCGGCACCCCGCCACGCGGTCTGGACCGCGATCCTGGGTCTGACCGGCATCCTGGCCGTCGTCTGGCTGGTGAAGCTGCTGGGGCGCTACGCGCTGGCGTTCAAGCGCCCCGCCGCGGTGCGCCTGACCAGTCGCGGCCTCGAGCTCGATCACCGCACGGAAATGCTGGGGCGGGTACTGCGCGACCGCGAGACGCTGGTGCCCATCGACAACCTCGCCAAGGTCACCCGAGAGGTCCGCTACGCTCGCGTGGGCCTCTACGCCGGGCTCTTCGCGCTGGCGATCGGGCTCTACGCCGGCATCAGCCTGTTCGTCGACGGCGTGCGGGTCCCTGGCTCCTCCCCTAGCCTGCTCGGCATGGCCTTCGCCCTGGTTATCGTGGGCCTCGGCGTCGACTTCGGGCTGAGCAGCCTGAGCGACTCGGCGCGAGGGAAATGTCGCCTGGTGGTCGAGCCGCGCAAGGGCAAGCGGCTGTGCGTCGCTACGCTGGATCCCGCCACCGCCGACGCCATGCTGCAGCGCCTGGCCGAACAGACCAAGCTCTGAGTCGACGGCAGCCAAGTATTTCCGCCTAGAATTTACCCGGGGCCGGCCCAGCCGCCGTCTTCACTCTGCCGGCTTCCCCGAGGGCTGGGGGGGAAGCTTCTTCTTCTCGGCTTCTTCCCTGCGCTGCTTCGCCCGCGCATCGGCCTCTTCCTGAAGCTGCTTCGAGTACTCGCTGATGGCCTCGAGCAACGGCGCAAGCTGACGTCCGGTCGCGGACACCTTGCCCACGATGCGATCGCCCTGAGCCGAGAACTCCACGCTCTGCACGAGCCGCTTCTCGCTCTTGCCGAGCAGCTTCGCGGCGAGCCCGGAGAGCTTGATCGTGACGACCGCGTTCAGCGCCGAGTCGAACTGAGCCGCGTGCTTCTGCGCCGCGGCGGGGCTCTCGTCTTGAGCCTCGACCAGCGCCAAGACACCGTCTCCCGCCGGGACGAGCTTCATACGCACCCAGCGGATCGACTCCGGCATGTCGAAGGGGATCCCCTTGAAGGCGCGGTAGGGCGTGCGGAGAAAGACGCTCAGCACTTCCTTTCCGTCGGGATCGGGAAAGCTCAGCGGGCCCTTCAGGTGCTTGGCCTGCTCTTCAATGCCCACCGGACCAACGATCACGACGCCGTGCCCTTGCTGCACGAGCACCCGATCGGCGCGGTCGATGTGAGCCCTGGCGACGCGCTCGTCGACCCACTCGCCCTTGTCCTTGCTGCGCTTGACCAGGCGATCGATGGCGCCGTGGATGGTCTTCTCCTTGGCGTGGTGCTTGAGGACGATCACGGCCTTCGAGGAATCGCGCAGCTGTGGCGCCGCGATCAGGATGCGGTCGATGTCGCGGATCGGGTCGAGCTTCGCCGTCTTGAAGAAGGCCGCCCACTGCTCGACCGCGCTCAGCAGATCACCGATCAGCGGGCCCGTCGCGTGCTTGCGGATGCGATCGCCGAAGATCAGCAGACGCACGTTGGCGTTCGCGTCAGTCACCTGCCCGGCCGATCCGGACAGGGCCACGGGGTCCTTGATCGTCTTCGAGCGCTCGGCGACCGGCGCCTGAGGCTTGGGCAGCTCGGGTTTGGGCTCCGGCTTCGGTTCGGGCGCAACCGGCGCCGCGTCGGCTCCTGCATCCGTCAGCGTGGGCGAGGGCGCGCCCGCGTCGGCTCCTGCGTCAGCCACACCGGCGGCGTCCGCGCCTGCGTCTCCTGACGATTTCATGGGGTTCTCGGCCTGTCCGGCGTCTGGCTTCGACGTGCCTGGCTTCTTCTTGGGTAGCGACCACGCTTCGTCGTCCTCATCGTCGCCGTCGTCCTCGAGCTCGTCGTCGTCGAACTCCAGGTCGTCGTCCTCGTCCTCGGCCGCCGCTGGCGCCTCACCTCGCTTCGCCTGGGGTGGCGGCTCGTCCTCCAGCGTGACGGGGATCCCGATCCAGTCGGGAGGCTCCTGGATGTCCGAGTCATCGCCGAACTTCATCAGCGACACGAGGCCGAGCGGCGCACTCAGCGGCGTGAGCGGGACGTGGAGCAGCAGCGAGATCCCGAGCGCCCCCAACACGAGTCGGAGTCGGGTGTCGCGTCGCCCACGCCACTCCACTCGAAAAGCCACAGGTCTCAACATACTGCTCTGGAGTCAGGCGTGCGAATCCCCCGCTTTATTCTGCGGATCGGGTTCGCGTCCGCTTCCGACGGGTTGGCACGCGATTCGCTCTCCCAAGGCGTGACGTCGTCCCAGCCCGTGCTCCAGCCATCAGGCTCGCTCGGGAGCTCGAGCGGCGCTCCTCACCCCCAAACCCTCACGCGACACCTCTAGAGCGACACCTGAGCTTCCCCGTCCAAATGGCCAGAATCAGACCAATATGCCCTGCTCTCGTGGTTTCACACCCGACTCGTGGCCGACGCCCGCTTCGGCCCCCCACGAACGCCCCGCGACCCGAGTCATCCCGCCCCGCCCGGATCGAGAACCGCCGAGAAGTGGATCCGCTTGCCGGGCTGTGGAAAGAAAGGGCCTGCCCGTGATCGTCGAACGCCGTTCAGCCACGAATTCCCCGACCCGCCAGCGGCTGCGCCGCGCCTGGTGCGTCTCGCTCGCCGCGCTGTGCCTGGTCGCCTGCGGCACACGAGAGGAACCGCCGGGCGTCGACGAGAAGGCGGAGAAGCCAAACCAGACGCATCCAAAGGCCTCTGGAGCGGCTCCCAGCCTGCCGGCAGAGCTCACTCAGACCGCCAACGCCCAGGACGCGGGCGCCGAAGCCGAGGACGCGGCGGTCGACGCAGCGCCGTACACGGGTCCCTGGTTCGCGGTGACCAAGATCGCCGCGGCGGTGTTCGCGGAGCCGAAGTTCGATCAGAAGCAGAAGCTCGGATACATCCGCAACGGTGGTCGCGTGCCGGTCGACCCGAAGCCCGTGAGCACCACCAACTGCAGCAGCGGCTGGTATCACGTCAATGGCGTCGGGTATGTCTGCGGCAACCTCGGGACGACCGACATGGAGCACCCCGAGGTCAAGTTCGCCATCAAGGCGCCAGACCTCGCGGAGGTGTTGCCCTACGTCTACGCGCGCAACGCCAAGAACGGCACCCCGCTCTACCGCTCCGTCCCGTCGAAGGAGCAGATGCTCGACTACGAGCCCTACCTCGATCCGAAGAAGAAGGCCGAGGAGAAGGCCAAGGCCGAAGCCGAAAAGAAGGCCAAGGAAGCCGCGAAGGCCGCCGAGAAGGCCAAGGCCGAGGCGAGCAAGGACGCGAAGGACGCGAAGGACGCGAAGGCCGAGAAGAGCGAGAAGACGGACGAGAAGGCCGACAGCCAGGACGGCGGCGCGAAGGCCAGCGACAAACCCGTCGCGGAGAAGGACACGCCGTCGCTGATCGATGGCATCCGCGAGAAGTCCTCCGATAAATCCGCAGAGAAATCTTCGGAGAAGTCCGATGAGACGCCGCAGAAGAGCGACGACAAGGCCGACCCGAAGCCCACCCGCGCCGCCTCGGCCTCACCAGGTGAGCTGGGCGACGCGCCCGAGCCGGGAGACGAAGGAGACGCCGGAGCCCCCGATCAGCCCTGGTGGCAGCGCGACAACATCAAGGACAAGCTCCACGAGGTCACGCTGGAGCAGCTCTCGGCCGACGCCGACGACATCCTCGCCAAGCGCATGGTCACCGGCTTCTACGTGGCCGTCGACAAGACGTTCCGCTGGAACGGTCGCACCTGGTACAAGACCACCAAGGGCCTGGTCACGCCCGCGGACCGCTTCTGGCAGACGGCGGGCTCCAAGTTCCAGGGCACCGAGCTCGGTACGAAGTACAAGCTACCCCTGGCCTGGGCCTACGGGGGGCGCAAGACCGCGCCGACCTACGAGATCGACGACAAGCGCCGCGTGCACCCCAAGGAGCGGATCAAGCGCTTCGAGCCGCTGCAGCTCACGGGCAAAGAGGTCGAGATCCGTGGCATCACCTACAGCGAGATGGCGGATGGCCAGTGGGTGAAGAATATCCACGTGAGAATCACGCGCCCGGGACCAATGCCCGAGGATCTCAAGCCCGACGAGCGCTGGATCGACGTGAACCTCAAGGAGCAGACCCTGGTCGCGTACAAGGGCTCGACGCCCGTCTACGCCACGCTGGTCTCCAGCGGCAAGACCTCGAGCGTGAAGAAGAAGGACCACAGCACGCCCGAGGGGGAGTTCAGGATCCGCGAGAAGCACGTCACCACCACGATGGACGGCGACGGCACCGCTGCAGGCGACCTGCCCTACTCCATCGAGGACGTGCCGTACGTGATGTACTACAAGGGCTCCTACGCGCTGCACGCCGCGTTCTGGCACAGCAACTACGGCATCAAGATGAGCCACGGCTGCGTGAACCTGTCGCCGCTGGACGCCAAGTGGGTGTTCCTGTTCACCGATCCCCAGCTGCCCAAGGGCTGGCACGGCGTCTGGGCCACGGATGGTCGACCTGGCAGCCGCGTACGTGTCCACGAGTAGCCACCCGCCACTTAAGGCGCGGTCCGAAGCGGACGTTTCGACGCGGGTGACCCTCCACGGCTGGTACCCCTCCAGACTCCGGGCGCGCTTGACTCGTGCCCCGGACCAGACCATCTAGGCTGCTTCTTGGATGGATCAGTTCTCCGCACATCTCGATCGAGGTTGGGACCTCGTCCAACGCGGTGACTCGCGCGGCGCAGAGCAGAGCGCGAGGCGCGCGCTCGAGTTGGATAGTCAGTCTCCCGAGGCCTACAACCTGCTCGGCTACGTCGGCGCGCTCCAGGGTGAGTTCGAGGACGCCGTCGAGCACTACCGACAGGCGATCGCTCTGGACGATGGCTACCTCGAGGCGATGCTCAACGCCGCCGAGGTCTACATCCATCCGCTGGGTGAGTACGAGGAGGCTCTCGCGCTGTGCGATCAAGCCCTCGACCTTGCCCAAAACGACGACGAGGTCGTCGACACCCTGCTCCTGAAGTTCGACGCGCTGCTCGGCATGAACGAGCTGGATCGTGCGCGAGAGCTCTGCGCACGTTTCCCCGAGGGACCGTTCGAGAACCCCAACCACACCTTCCTCGTGGGCCGCGCGCTCTACGAGGTCGGAGAAGTCGATCGAGCCGCGCCGCTGGTCGAGCAGGCCGTCAAGGACAGCCCCAAGAACCCCGAGGCGTTCTACTACCTGGGCCTGGTGCGCGACGAGCGCGGCGACACCCCGGGCGCGACTCAAGCGTTCTTGCGCTCCCGGGAGCTGGACCTCGAGCTACCGAGCGCTTCCTGGTCGCTGACCGCCGAGACCTTCGAGCACAGCGTGCGACAGGCCGTTTCCGCGCTGGACCCCAAGCTGCGCGCCTTCGTCGACGAGCAGAACATCTATGTCTCCGACGTCCCCGGCGTGGAGGTGGTGGTCGATGGCGTCGACCCGCGCGCCTTGCTGCTGCTGGACGCGGTCGCTGGCCCGGACGGGCTGCCTGCGGATCAGGCGCGACTCTTCGTGTACCAACGCAACCTGGAGCGACTCGCCGGAGCGCTCGAGCACATCGAGAGCGAGCTGACCGCGGCTCTGGACCGCGAGATCACGGCGCTGTTCATCGAACGGCAAGAGCCGACGCACCGCTGTGTCGATTGACCGCGCGGTCGAAGCAGCTCAGCCCGCGCCCGCGTCCCCGGTGTGATCGTCCGGCGGCGCGAGCTCCAGGCGGCTCAGCGGCTCCGCATTCACCTTCGCCGTGGACACCAAGGAGTCGAGCAGCTGGCGCCCGATCTTCGCCACGCCGAGCAGCGCAAGAACGCGGGTGCGCTGCAGCTCGGCTCGCTCGCGTTCTTGCTTGTCCGCGGACGCCAGGTGCGGTTCCAGGGCGACCAGCGCCTGCTCCAGCGCCTCGATGGCGTGGCGGATCTCTCCGCCTTCGCGCTCGGCGAAGACGCGAGAGATCATCTTCCAGATCTGCACTTCCGCGGTGAAATAGTCGCGGCGCTCCCCCGGCACCCACACGCGACGCACCACCCCCCAGCGCCCCAGATCGTTCAGGGTCATGCTGACGGCGCCCGCGGACAGCTGAAGCGCGTCGCGCAGGTCCTGAGCCGAGAGCGGCCCTGGAGACAGGTAGAGGATCGCCCACACGCGACCCATGTTGCGCTTGAAGCCCCAGAACTCGATCAGGCGTCCCACGAGGTCGCTGACCAGGATCTCGCTCCGCCAGAGGGGGGTGCTGTCGCTCTTCTCCTCGCTCATGCCGTCCGTGTGGTGAGCTGCCGAGCGACGCCCTCCAGGAGCTGCCGCGCCGGTGTCTCTGGCACCGAGCGTAGCGCCGAAATCGCTTGCTCGGTGGTTTCTCGAGCACGCGCGCGTGCCAGCTCGCACGCGCCGCTCTCGAGCACCGCTCGGCGCACGCGCTCGATCGGGTCCAGATCACCCGCGTGAATCGCGCGCAGATCTTGCAGGATCTCTGGGCGTTGCTCGGCCGTGAGCACCAGCGGCAGGGTGAGCTTGCCTTCCCTCAGATCGGCGAACAGCGTCTTACCGGTCTCTTCGCTGGTGTAGTCCAGCGTGTCGTCCACCAGCTGAAACGCAATCCCGACGCCTTCCCCGAAGGTCCTGAGGTGCGCCTGCTGCTCCGCGCTCGCCCCCGCCACGCGAGCGCCGGCGGAGGTCGCCCAGGCGAAGAGCGACGCAGTTTTTCCGCGCAGAATCAGCTCGTAGGACTCTGGGCTGGTGTCCAGCGTGCGCCGCCCGCGGAGCTGGATGATCTCCCCGGACACCAGCGCGCGCAGGGTCGCGATCAGATCCGGCAACACCTCGGGTGCTGCTTGCTGAGTCAGATCCAGGGCATGAACCAGCAGCAGATCCCCGGACAGCACGCTGACCGCGTTACCGTGGAGCATGCGCGAGGCCGGCACGCCGCGGCGCTCGGTCCCGTCGTCCACCACGTCATCGTGGAGCAGCGTCGCCGAGTGAATCAGCTCCGCCACGGCAGCGAGGTCGCGGGCGCACTCCGGGACCGCGCCAAAACACGCTGCGCTCAGCAAGAGCGCCATCGGTCTCACGCGCTTCCCACCCTGGCAGACCAGATGCTCGGCGGCGGCGTTGCCTGGCGGCGGACCGTCCTGAGAGCGCTGCTGAAGCAGCGACTCCACCTGCTGGAGGTCCTGACCAATCAGGGAGTGAACCGCGGCGAGCCGGCCACGCAGACGCTCGGTAGCGTCGCTCGGAGGCAGTCCTGCGGCGGA
Source organism: Polyangiaceae bacterium (assembly GCA_041389745.1). GTDB lineage: Bacteria > Myxococcota_A > Polyangia > Polyangiales > Polyangiaceae > JAHBVY01. The sequence continues at coordinate 98,061 of JAWKRF010000027.1, read as the reverse complement.
GTCGGACAGGGCTCCAAGGCCCTTTTCGAGGCTAATCCCGGCGAGATTCATCGGTTTCGATAGTTTCAAACAGCCGTGAAAGCTTAGGCCGCCACCCCCGGCGGGTCAATCGGCAGCGTGCCTGAAGAGTCCTTCGGGGCCATTGGCTGTGCTATGTGGCGGGCGTGGTCGAGTCAGCCGATGAGCATGCCCGACGTGAACGCGGCCGACGCCTGGGCCGTCGGATCGCGCTCGTCGTGTACGGGCTCTTGGTGGGTGGCTTCACCCTGGTCTGCGCACTGCAAATCCTCGCAACTGTTTGGTTTCCTGCCCCGGGAGCCGCCGCCTCGAGCTGTCGATCGGGGCTGCAGGACTTGATTTCGGGGGTGAGGAACGCCCAGCGAGCCGCCGCGGAAGAGACCGGCGGGGAGCGGGAGGCGGTCACGCGCTTCAGACAAGGCCTGGGACCCGCCTGGGAGCGACGTCAAAGCGTTCAGGCGCTGTGCCAGGGCGACAAGCAGGCGTTGACCGCCCTGAAGCTCATCGATCGGCTGCGCTACGCTGAAGAACACGCAGTGCGCTACGAAGCCGGCGACCTGGCCGGCCTGCGCCGCCGGGTCAAGGCCCTCGACAGCAGCATGCAGCCCGCTCGCTGAGGAGTCGGACGCAGGCAGGCTGCTGCTGCAGACCAGCTTTTGGCCGCAAGGCTGTGGAAAAGCGCTATAAGCACCGCGCCGCCGTGCCTGAGACCGATACCGAAATTCAACCGACCTTCGACGTGCTGCGCCTCTCCAACGAGGTGCGCAAGGCCGTCGATGAGCTCGGATACGTCAACCCTACCCCCGTTCAACGAGCCATCTACGAGCCAGCCAAGAAGGGCAGAGACCTGGTGGTCCAGGCTCGAACCGGCACTGGCAAGACCGCTGCCTTCGGCCTGCCCCTCGTGGATGGGCTGGTCAAGCCGGACGTCTCCGCCGTTCAGGCGATGGTGCTCTGCCCGACCCGGGAGCTGGCGCTCCAGGTCGCCAAGGAGATCACGGCGCTCAGCAAGTATCGCGAGCTGAAGGTCGTCAGCATCTACGGCGGCGCCCCGATGCAACGCCAGATCGACGAGATCGCGGGTGGCGCGCAGATCCTCGTCGGAACGCCGGGGCGCGTCCTCGACCATCTGCGACGGGGCACACTCGATCCCGCGCGGATCCGCGTGCTCGTGCTGGACGAGAGCGACGAGATGCTCTCGATGGGCTTCCTCCCGCAGATCAACGAGGTGCTGGAGGCGCTGCCGAAGACGCTGCACACGCTGCTGTTCAGCGCGACGGTGCCTCGGGACGTCGTGCGAATGGCGGAAGACCGCTTGCGCGACCCCAGCTTCATCACGCTGAGCGGCGACGAGATCGGCGCGCTATCCATCCAGCACTTCACCTACCTCGCGGCGGGGGACAAGCTCGGCGATTTCCTGCAGGTGGTGGAGACCGAGAACCCCGAGAGCGCCATCATCTTCTGCAACACCCGGGAGCAGACCAAGCGCGTCGCTCACCAGCTCAAGCAGGCGGGGTACGACGCCGACTGGCTGAACGCCGACCTCTCGCAGTCAGAGCGAGAGCGCGTCATGGCAGCCGTACGCGAGTCCAGGCTACGCTTCCTCGTGGCAACGGACGTCGCGGCGCGCGGCATCGACATCTCGCACCTGACCCACGTCATCAACTACGACTTCCCCGAGTCGACCGAGGTCTACGTCCACCGCACCGGGCGGACAGGGCGTGCGGGACGTACGGGGACGGCGATCAGCATGATCACACCACAAGACATTGGTGGCGTGTACATGCTCAAGCTGACCTATCGCATCACTCCGGTGGAGCGCAGCCTGCCCAGCGCGACGGAGAAGCGAACTCGCGCCGAGCTCGACCTCGTCGAGGGACTCGTCCGACTGGCCGAGAGCCGCAAGGTCACCCAGCGCGACCGCGCGCTCGCCCGCCGTCTACTCACGCACGATCGCGCAGAAGTCGTGCTGGGCATGCTGCTGCAAGATCACCTCGGCCCCCGCGAGGAAGCCGAGACCGAGGCCGCACAGGCGCGACGCGCCGCCAAGCCCACGCCGGCGCCGCGTAGCAAGCCGTCGAGCAACGGCAAGCCCCGCCCGGAGCGCCGCCCGGCCCCAGACACGCGCGAGCGAGAGCCCCAGGCCACGCAAGCGACGAAGCCAGAGCGCGAGCCCAGGCAAGAGCGTGAGCCCAAGCAAGAGCGTGAGCCCACGCGAGAGCGCGAACCCACGCAAGAGCGCGAGCCCCAAGCAGAGCCAGCGCCCAGGCAAGGGCGCGGGCCCAAGCCCGAACCCAAGCAAGAGCGAGCGTCCAGGCGAGAGCGCGAGCCCAAGCAAGAACGAGCGCCCAGGCGAGAGCGCGAGCCCAAGGAAGAACCCAGGCAGGAGCGCGAGCCCCAAGCCGAGCCAGCGCCCAGGCAAGAGCGCCGCCGAGATCGGAAGCTCGAGCAGAGCCCTCGTGGCGACGAACGAGACTCGAGAGGCGATTCCCGACGGAATCGCCCGACACAGCAGCGCGCGCGAACGCACCGGGATGACCTCGAAGACGAGGTCGTCGAGGACGACCTCGACCTACCTGGGTACGTCGTCGAGGACGCCTCACCATCGCTCGTCGCGGCGCTGACGGGCGACGAAGGGGACGATCGCGGGGGGGGAGCTGCGGCCGCTCGCGAACCCCGCGGCGATCGCCCGCGCAGACAGGACGAGAGCGAGCCGCGCCCGGGGAGGGACCACCGCGGGGCTCGACGCGAAGCGCGTGACGACGGCGATCGCCGCGGCCGATCCACGGCCTCCGGCGCCGAACGTCCCCGCCGAGACACCAGGCGCGGCGAGACCAGGCCCGACGCCGAGAAGCCTGGCGGTGAGAAGCGCAACGGGACACCTCGCGAGTCCACAGCGGCGAAGCCGGAGCGTCCGTCCAGCGAGACCAACGGCGCGGAAACCAACGTCACCTTGCGCACTCCCACGACCGACATCGCTGGCGATCCCGAGGCGGTACGGGAGATCCGGGTCAACGTCGGGCGCAAAGACGGAGCGCGCCCGAGCGACTTCCGGCGCACGCTGATGGACCGAGGCTCGCTGAGCGACGCCGACACCGAGCACGTGAACGTGCGACCGGAGCACACCTTCGTGGGCGTGAAGACCCGCGTGCTGGATCGCGCGATGCACGCGCTCAATGGCGCCACCATCGCCGGCAAGGAAGCCAAGGCGGAGCTCACGCCCAGCGGCTAGCGGTTCCGCCCGGATACGTGCAGACCCGAGCGGTGAGCGTTTCGCCGTCACCACGCCAGCTCCATCGCTCCTGCGCAGCACATGTTGCATGCGAGCTCCGCCGAGCACATCTCAGCGCCAAGTCAAGCGTTCTTCCTCTACGACCCTCAGGCACGCTGCTGAAGGATCGACACGGAAGCGCTCGGTCAACGCGTCGACGAACGGGCCAAGGAGCCAAGAATGCGAACGCTCACAGCGGCGCAAGCGCATGGGTCAGGGCGCCAAAGTTTGTCTCGGCTTTCCGCGATTGTGGTTTGCGCACCTGCGTCCGGAAGGCTACGAAGGAGCGTTAATGAGTGGTGCGCAGCCGGACGACGTAGCGACTCTTCTCCACGACGTCCATTGGGCAATGGCCCAGGAGTTGGAGCCCATCGAGTTGGTGCCCATGCTGGAGAAGTTGGTGTCCCGCGCGGCACCGAGCTCCAGAGCCGGGGTCTTCGCGCGCCAGTTCTTGAGTGAACTGCTGGTCGAGAAGAACCCCTGGCGAGCGGCGCTGCTTGCCAAGAGCGTGCTGCAACAGGACGACGATCACCGCGCCTGGGCCGTGCTGGGCCTGGCGCACACGCTGCTCGGTCACTTCCGCAGCGCGGCCAAGGCCTACGCGCGGGCGATTCAGCTCCATCCGACCTGCGCGTCCTACCGTCACAACCTGGGTCACCTGCTCGACGTGGCGCTCAACCGTCCCCACGCCGCCCTGATGCACCTCGCCAAGGCGCACCGCAGCGCGCCCGAAGAAGACGAGATCGCGTCGAGCTACGCCCACGCCCTGGTTCGCACGTCGCGGCTCGCCGAAGCTCGACGGGTCCTGGAGGGCGTCTTTCGCTCCGACGGCACCCGCATCGAGCGCCTCCTCGCGCGCTGGCAGCGTACGAAGGACGTGGGTCGAGCTCAGCCCGAGTGGAGCAGCGAGGGCGACGAGCAGAGCGGCCTACCGGAGGATCTGCTCGTGGGAGACGACCCGGAACTCGATCAGGAGCTGCAAGCTGCGCTATCAGCTCTCGAGGTCGAGACCCACTAGCCCAGCTCGAGGTCGAGACCCGCTAGCAGCTCGAGGTCGAGACCCCTCGGCCAAACGACGATTTGCTGCTGGTGAGGGTTCCCGCGCCGCCCGAGGGACACTATCGGGAGAGCCGCTGCCATGGGACCCACCATCACACGACTCTTTCCGACCTGGCTCGGGGCTGCGGTGTTGTTCTCCGCGCCGAGCGCCCTCGCCCAACCGAAGCCCACCGATGGCGAACCGGCGCGAGCGACCGACCGAGGCGCCGCGAGCTCGCAGACGGATCCGGCCTCCAGGGCGAAGTTACCGGAGATCACGGACCCGATGCTGGATCCCGTGCCGCCCGCGAAGCACACGGTCAAGTCGTGGCAACAAGCCCTCAAGCTGGTGCGCACACGCTCGACCAGCCTGCGTCAGGCGCGCGCTCAGGTGGAGGCCGCCTCGGCGCGCTCTCGCCAGGCCCTTGCAGGAGCCTATCCCCGAGTCATCGCCAACGGTTCTGTGCAGCGGCATTTGCTGCGCGGAAATGGGACGACGTTCCGCAACGGAGCGCTGATTCAGGACGCGCCCATCCCGGATCCAGCAACCACCTGGCAGGCAGGCGTGACGGTGACTCAACCGCTGCTCGCCCTGGGTGCGTGGCACGACCATGGCACCACCAAGCGCAGCATCAAGGCCGCGAGGCTCTCGTCCAAGGAGGTCGAGCGTCAGGTGCTGGCGGGCGTCGCCGAGTCCATCGTCAATGTGATCACCGCCGAGCGCCTGGCGGAGATCCGACGTGTATCCCTCAAGAGCTCTCTCTCCACGCTGAACCTGAACCGACGCAGGTTTCGTCTCGGCTCGGCGAGCGCCGTCGACGTCCTGCGCGCAGAGCAGGAGGTGAACCTCCTGAGAGCGCAGATCGTCTCCGCTGACGAGGGGGTGCGGCGCGCTCGCGAAGCCCTCGGGATCGCGCTGGGTGACTCCGAAGCCTGGGGAGTCGCGCCCAAGATCAAGCTGGATGCGCTCGCCCGCGACGCGAAGGGTAGTTGCCGCACGGAACCAAGCGTCGAGAGCCGTCCCGACGTGTTGGCGGCGCGAGCGCAGGTCGACGTCGCCGAGCGCGGTGTGACCAGCGCTCAGCTCGGCTTCGCGCCGACGATCGACGCGGTCTCCAGCCTCACCTACTTCGAGCCCGAAACGCAGATCAATCAGGAGCACGTGACCTGGACCATCGGCGCCGTGCTGACCTGGACCATCTACGACGGTGGTCGCCGGGGCGGGGGTGAGGACGTCAGCCGAGCCGACATGAAGCTCGCCGAGGCGAAGCTCGACGACACCAAGCGGCGCGCTCGGCTCGAGGTGCGGCAAGCCCGCCGCTCGGTCGAGGTCGCGCTCGCGACCCTGAAGGTCACGAACAAGACCCGCGATCTGGCCCGGGAAACCGCGCGGCTCAGCCGCCTTGCCTTCGTCAACGGCAGCGGCACCAGCTTCGAGCTGGTAGACTCCAGCCGGCGCCTCCAGGAGGCCGAGATCGACGTGGCCATCAAGGAGTTCGAGCTCGTGCGCGCCCGGATCACCGCGATGCTCGCGCTGGCCACCTGCGACGTCTGACCACCAGACGAGCGCGACCACGGCTCGACTCGAACCGCCTCACCACCCGGAGCGCGGTGCGCGGCCCTCGCTCTCGAAGCAAACGCGGGGCACGCCCCGCAGCAGCTCGCGGGCGGCGGATTGCCGCAGTGCTGATGGTGCGAGGCAAAAGCGGTGGGCGCGAGGTGACGTGGTGTACTATCCCCTCATCATGGCGACCGAGAGCGAGGGCGTATACAAGCCGCCGAGCGCGCTTCCAACGCAGGTGCAGGCTCCCGCCGCCACCAAGCAGTCGCCATGGAGCTACGTGTTCAGCGGGCTCTGGGTCATCACGCTGGGCGTGTTTCTGTACCTGATCTACTTCATCTTCAACCGCACCCCCGACGCCCAGGCGGCGGCGGGAGGCGTCGCGCAGAAGATCTTCTACTTCCACGTGCCGTCGGCCTACGCGATGTACCTCGGTGGAGTCGCCTGCTTCCTCGGCTCCGCAGCCTACCTGATGCGAGCGACGGACACTCGCAACGCCTGGGCTCGCGCGGGCGCCGAGACGGCGGTCGTGTTCGGCATGCTGGTGCTGGTGAGCGGACCACTCTGGGCGAAGAAGGCGTGGGGCGTGTACTGGACCTGGGACCCTCGCCTGACCACGCTGATGTTGAGCGTGCTGATCTACCTCGCGATCGCGGTGCTGCGGGCCTTCGGTGGCGATGGCGAGGCCGAGCGGAAGTTCGCGGCGGCGCTCGGCGTGCTCGGCACCGTCACCCTCCCCATCGTCCACTATGCCGTGCGGAAATGGGGAGGGAACCACCCGACCGTCGTCACCAAGGGCGGAGGAGGGCTGGGAGACCCAGCGATGTACCAGGCGCTCGGCGTTGGCTTTCTCGCCATGACGTTGCTGTGGATCCTGCTGCTGTGGATGCGGATCTCGCTCGAGGTCTCGGAGAGCCGAGCGCGCCACGCTGAAGAGCGCCTGATCGCTTCTGGCCAGATAGACGAGCTCTGAACTCGCTCGAAGAAGACGTACCAATGCAGACCGACACCACCCAGCCACAGGCCGCGCCCACCAGCAGTGGCACGCTCACGCCAGCTGACCGCTCCACGGAGTTCGTGCCCACCACCGGCGGCGCCGAGAGCGCGAGCGCGGGGTCGCTGCTGGTCTGGGCGTATTTGTTGATGTGGACGATGCTGCTCGGGTTCGTGCTGATGACCTGGCTGCGCCAGCAGCGCATCAACGATCGCGTGGCGCGCCTGGAACAGGCCTTGAGCCGCAAGCCTGCCGGCTGAGCGCCGCCACGTGTCCCCGGCACGCCCGAGCGACTGCTGGGCGTGGCGAGGCTCTTTGCCGCTCTGGAATTCGACGTGGAACTACCGACCTTCGAACACGTGATCTACATCCCAGGGGTATTGCTCGTGGGCCTCACGATTGGCTATGTCCTCGGCGCCCGCGCTGTGCGCGCGGAGTTCAAGCGCTTGAAGGACCGCGCAAAGGAGTAACCAGACCCATGCTGGATTTCAGCCTATCCGACGAACACAAGTCGCTGATCGAGACCGCGAAGCGCTTCACGCGTGAACGCATCATCCCCGTCAGCGCCGAATGCGATCGCGAGAGCCGCTTCCCCATCGAGGTGTTCAAGGAGGCGTGGGAGATCGGTCTGATCAACCCGACGGTGCCCGCCGAGTACGGCGGCTCCGGAATGGGCGAGCTCGAGAACACCCTGATCACGGAGCAGCTCGCATACGGCTGCACCGGCATCCAGACCAGCATGCTCGCCAATGGCCTGGCCCTCACCCCCATCAAGCTCGGCGGCAGCGATGCCCAGAAAAAGGAGTACCTGGGGCGACTCACCGCGGAACCAATCCTCGCCAGCTATTGCACCACGGAACCGGCCGCAGGCAGCGACGTCGCCGGACTGCAGACGCGGTTCGAGCAGAAGGGCGACGAGTACGTGATCACCGGCCAGAAGTGCTGGATCACCAACGCCAGCCACGCAAACTTCTACGTCGTCTTCGCCACCGAGGACCCGGCGAAGCGCCACAAGGGGATCGGCGCGTTCATCATCGACCGCGACACCCCCGGGGTGAAGGTCGGCAAGCACGAGGACAAGCTCGGACAGCGCGCGAGCGACACCGCCGTCGTGCACTTCGAAGAGGTCGTGGTCAAGAAGGAGAACCTGCTGGCCCCCGCCGGACAGGGCTTCAAGCTGGCGATGGAGACGTTCAACCAGACCCGCCCAGACATCGCCGCCTCCGCGACCGGCTTGATGCAGCGCTGCCTCGACGAGTCGGTGGCCTACGCCAAGGAGCGCAAGACCTTCGGCGTACCCATCGCAGAGCACCAGATGGTGCAGGCCATGATCGCGGAAATGGCTATCCGCACGGAAGCGACTCGCCTGCTCTACATGAAGGCGGCATGGAACCTCGACAACGGGGTGCGCGATCCGATCGTCTCGAGCTACGCCAAGGCCTTTGGCGCGGACAGCGCGATGCAAACGGCGGTCGACGCGGTCCAGGTGCTCGGCGGCAACGGCTACGTCAAGGAGTACCCCGTCGAGAAGCTGATGCGCGACGCGAAGGTGCTGCAGATCTACGAAGGCACGAGCCAGATCCAGCGCCTCGTGATCGCGAAGAACGTCCTGAGCCGCTGACTCCCCTCTCCCGAGAGCTCGGGTGCGTTCGAGCCGGCGCCGTGGCGCTCGCTGCGATATTCGTGAGGTTTCTTTGGGTAGGCTGGTGTACTCCGGCAAGCGCCAGCGTATGCTCTGAGCGATGCCCTCCGCCTCGCCCTCGCGCCGCTCCGTCCGCGAGCGTCTGCGCTCGCTGCGCTGGCCTGGGTACCTGACGCCTCCGCTGGTCGCAGCGCTCGTGCTCGCGCGAGCGCCGGCACGTCCGCTTCAATCGGGGCCAGACGACGCCCGTGTGGAGCGCTCGCCGCCAGCCGCGAGCGCCTCGCCAGTGAGGGGCTTCACCATCCCCAAGGACTTCGTACCAGACCAGATGCGGGTCTTCGCCGAGCCCGGGGACCTGGCGCTGACGAACGGGCAGGTCACCGTCGTGGTGCGCAAGAAGGACGGCTGGCTCGTCGACTTCTGGCGTAATCAAGCGACCCGGGCAACGGGCGGACAGCTGGGTGGCCACAGCCACATGGACGGCCTGTGGCAGCTGCATCCCGTGCTGCACGACGGGAAGAACCAGGTGGACGTCGTGGCGGACAAGGTCCGTATCCAGGGGGATACGATCGAGACGTCGGCGGCGATCAGCCTCGGCGCCGGCCGCGTGCGAGTGAAGACCAGCTATCGCCTGGAACCGGACGAGCCACGCATCATCATCACCACCAAGTTCGATCACATCGCCGGCGGCCGCCTGACCCACCTGAACCTCGGCGACGCGGTGAAGTGGGGCAACACCGACTACTTCGTCGACGGGAAGCGCCAGAAGGCGACCTACAGCGGCAAGGGCAAATGGGTCGGGCGTCAGGGCGCCGGGGGCGACCTCAAGCTCACCACGCTCGAGGGCAAGCCGATGCTCGTGGGCTTTCGCTCGTACCACAACGGTCTCAGCGGTGAGATCCGCACGGCATACCGCAACGTCGCGCTCAACCCGGGCGAGGACGTGATCGTGCAGCGCGCGCTGAAGTACGAGCCGATCCAGGTCGACGAACCTCCCCCCAAGGTCAAGCCGGGCGCGCTCGAGGTCACGGTTCGCGACGAGGCGGGCCAGCCCCTGGCAGCGAAGCTCTCGATCCAGGGCGTCGGTCTGACGCGCGCGCCGGACTTCGGCAACACGGGTGGGCTCGAGGGCGCCAACCGCTTCGTGTGGAGCGGGACCGGCGACTTCCAGCGCAGTCTGCCTCCCGGCAAGTATCAGGTCTGGGCCACCGCAGGCTACGAACGCGAAGCCAAGAGCTGGAAGGTCGAGATCAAGTCCCAGCAGACCCTGGAGCTGACGGGCGAGCTCCCCCGCGCTTTCGCCACGCCGGGCTGGATCAGCGCAGATCTGCACCTGCACCAGGCACCCAGCCCGGACTCGGACATTGGCTGCGCGACGCGCGTGATCTCGGTCGCCGCAGAAGGCGTCGAGCTGGCCGCGGCGACGGATCACTACACCGTCGCCGATCTGGGACCGTCAGTGGACTACCTGAGGAAGCAAGGCAAGCTGGCGACACCACTGGTCACCATGATCGGCTCCGAAGTTAGTACCGTGGGGAATCTCTTCGGGCACTTCAACCTCTTCCCGATGAAGGCCGGGGACTTCGTCGAGTATCGTGACACGACGCCGAAGCGCATGTTCGCTCAGATGCGTCAGGTGGCGCCCGATGGGCTGATCCAGGTGAACCACCCGCGCATGGACCAGATCGGCTACTGGGCGCGCTACAAGCTCGACCCACAGAGCATGCTGGTGCCGCTGCAGTACCAGGCTGAGTACTCCGAGGACTACGACCTGCTGGAGGTGTTCAACGGCCTCGAGATGATGAGCGAACCGAAGCTCCGCAAGGTGCTGTTCGACTGGATCAAGCTGCTCGGGCGCGGACACCGCTACACCGGCACCGGCAATAGCGACAGCCACAACCTGTTCTTCCTCGACCCTGGCCTGCCCCGCAACTACATCCGCGTCCCCGGCTCGAAGTCCGACGCCGACGATCTGAAGGTCGCGGAGAGCCAGATCATCGCCTCCCTGCGCAAGGGACGGGTGACCGTGAGCAGTGGTCCGATGCTCGAAGTCGAGGTGAACGGAAAGGGACCTGGTGAGACGGCGAAGATCCTCGACGGCAAGGTGCCCCTGCACGTGCGCATCCAGGCGCCGTCCTGGGTCAGCGTGGACAGCGTCGAGGTGCTGCTTGGCGGGGATGGGCGGCGAGTCCGCTGGCTGACGGTGAAAGAGAAGAAGGCTCCGCTGCGCTTCGATCAAACGATTCAGCTCGACGTGCCCGGAAAGACATTCGTGGTCGTGTTGGTCAAGGGCACCAAGGCGCTGCCCAACACCTTCACGCCAAACATCAAGCCGTTCGCCTTCAGCAACCCGATCTGGCTCGAACCCTGAGCGATCCTCGTGACGAGCGCTCGACGCCAGGTGCTGGCGCCCGGATCCGACTCGAATCGACGCCAGCGGACGAATCGACGATCGGGATATCGGGTTTGGGGGTGAGAACGAACCAACACAGACCTAGCGCGAGGCTCGGCTTGAAGGTAGCTTCCGCCCGTGTTCGGCATCTCGTTTACCGAGATCGTGGTGATTGCCCTGGTGGCACTCGTCTTCGTGGGCCCGCAGAAGCTCCCGAAGATGCTGCGAACCCTTGGGGAGTGGATCGCCAAGGTGCGCTCGCTGACGACCCAGGTTCGCCAACAGACCGGCATCGACGAGATCCTGCGGCAGGAAGGCATCGACGGCGGTCTGGGCGAGCTGCGCAGCATCATGCGGGGCGATCTGAGTTCCGTGGGTCGCCCGCGCGCTCGCAGCTCGAAGCCCTCCAGTGATCCCTACGAGGACCCCATCGAGTACGATCGCTCCCGAGAATACCCGGTGGAGGGTCCGGACGCCTATGGTGCGCTCCCGGACGATTTGCTGCTGGACGATGACGACACGGATCCCAGCGAAGCGTCGCAGGCGGACTCCCAGGCGCAGCCAGTCGCCCAGGCGCAGCCAGTCGCCCAGGCGCAGCCAGTCGCCCAGGCGCAGCCAGTCGCCCAGGCGCAGCCAGTCGCCCAGGCGCAGCCAGATCCCGAGGCGCAGCCAGATCCCGAGGCGCAGCCAGATCCCGAGGCGCCTCCTGATTCCGCGGGGCACACAACGGGGGACCGGAGCACGGCTCGCGAAGACAACGTATGAGCTCGGAACCCGAAGAACAGACGATGACCTTCTGGGAGCACCTCGAGGAGCTCCGCAGCCGCATCATCAAGATGGCGCTCGCGTTCGTCGTCGGGGCGGTGGTGGCCTGGATCTACCGGGTGGAGGTGCTGGCCTGGTTGACCAGACCCTTCGTGGAGGCCTGGAACACCGGCGCGCTAGGCGAGAAGGCGAGCCTGCATTTCTCCGCGCCTGCCTCGCTGTTCTTCGCCTACGTGAAGCTCGCGGTGATGGCGGGGCTGATCCTCGCTCTACCCGTGATGCTCTACCAGCTGTGGGCCTTCATCGCGCCAGGGCTGTACTCGAATGAACGCAGGCTAGCCATCCCGTTCGTGCTCAGCTCGACCACCCTGTTCGTGACCGGCGCTCTGTTCGGCTGGAAGATCGCCTTCCCCCTCGCCTTCCGCTACCTGCTGGATTTCGCGGGCCCGGTCGGCACCCAGGGCTTCGAGGTGAAGCCCACGGTGATGGTCGACGACTACCTGGACTTCGTCTCCCGCATGCTGATCGCCTTCGGTGCGACGTTTCAGCTGCCGGTGCTGATCTTCTTCCTGTCCGTCGCGGGCATCGTCAACTACCGCCAGCTGATTCGTTTCGGGCGCTACTTCATCGTGATCGCCTTCGTCCTGTCGGCGATCCTCACGCCGCCAGACATCACCAGCCAGGTGCTTCTGGCGACGCCTCTGCTCGTGCTCTACGGCATCTCGATCGGGATCAGCTACGTGATCACACGCAAGCGCGTGCGCGAGCTGGACTCCAAGGCGTCGAAGAGCTGAGCTAGTCCTCGCGGGCGTAGGGCTCACCGCGCAGGATGCTGAAGCCTCGGTAGATCTGCTCAGCCAGCAGCACTCGCGCCAGGCGATGTGGCAACGTCATGCTGGACAAGCTGAGTCGCTCGGCGGCGGCGTTGGATATTTCCCTAGGGATCCCCTCTGCGCCGCCGATCAGGAAGCAGAAGTTCCCCTTGCCGCGACTCCCCCAGCTCTCCAGACGACGCGCGAAGGCCTCGCTGGAGAGACGCTGCCCCGTGACCTCGAGCGCGACCACGAGCTCGTCGTCCCTCAGCGCTCTGGCGAAGCCCGCGTCCGACTTCAGCTCCAGCTCGTCGAGAGGGGCGTAGCGGCGGATGCGACCCAGGTAGTCGTCCAGCACGCTGCGCAGGTCCCGCTCGCGGACCTTGCCCACCGCCACGATGCGGATCTTCACTGGCGAGTTGCCGCGCGGTTTTGTTCAGCCATCCGCCGCATCGCTCGGTCCGCCCTCGTCGTCTGCCACCGGCACCCGGCGCGCGTCCATCCACAGGCCGTCCAGGTCATAGACGGAGCGGAAATCGCGCTGGAAGACGTGAACCACCACGTCGACGAAGTCGATCAGCACCCACTCGGCCGCGGGCAGACCCTCGACGCTGATCGCCTCGGTGCCCTGCGCCGCGAGCTCCTGATCGACGCTGTCCGCGATGGCAGCGACATGCCGATCACTCTGACCGGTCATCAGCACGAGGAAGTCGGCGTAGTCGACCTTCCCCGTGACATCGATGATCTCGACGCCCATGGCCTTCTTCTCGAGCCCCGCCTTCGCAGCGGCAAGCGCGAGCGCTTGGCTCTGCTCGACGGAGGAGCGCGTCTCTGCGGGTGCGCGTACAGGACGCGGTACTGGCTTCATTCCTGCAATCTTGCTCACTGAGTACTCTCGTCACACCCAGCTTGCCGACTGGGCTCGTTGCTCGCGCGCCCTCGCGAGCGCGCACACGATCCACGCCAGGGAGAGACGCGAACCGCTGACAGTCCGACTAGGCGCGAACCTGGCCGTCCCCCAACACCACCCATTTCTCGGTGGTCAAACTCTCGATGCCCATGGGGCCGTAAGCGTGCAGCTTGCTGGTCGAGATGCCAATCTCGGCTCCCAGCCCCAGCTGTCCGCCGTCGTTGAAGCGGGTCGAGGCGTTGACCAGCACACAGCTCGCGTCGACTTCGCGGAGCCAGCGCTGGGCGCGCGCGTAGTCCCGCGTGCAAATCGCCTCGGTGTGGTTCGAGCCATAGCGCTCGATGTGGCTCAACGCGGCGGCGTAGTCGTCGACGACCCGCACGGCCAGGATCTTCTCCAAGAACTCAGCCCCCCAGTCGGATTCCTGGGCGGCGACCGCGCCATTCAAGAGCGGGAGCGAGCGCTCGCAACCACGCAGCTCCACCTGCGCGGCTGCCATGACGTCCGAGAGCCTGGGCAGGAACTCGGCAGCCTCTGCCTGATCCACGAGCACGCACTCCAGCGCGTTGCACACGCCAGGGCGCTGGACCTTGCCGTTCAACGCCAGTTCGAGCGCCATGTCGAGGTCAGCACCTCGATCGACGAAGAGATGACACACGCCCTTGTAGTGCTCGACCGTGGGAACGCGGGCGTTCTCGTGGACGAACCGGATCAACCCCTCCCCCCCACGAGGAATGGCGAGGTCGATCAGCCCCGTCAGCCCCAACAGCTCCTTGATGCCCTGGCGATCCGTCGCTGGCACGATCTGCACGGCGCCGGTCGGCAGGCCCGTCTCCTCCAGCGCCCCGCAAATCAGTTCCCCGAGGAATTGATTCGTGTGGTGCGCTTCCTTGCCGCCGCGCAACAGGCAAGCGTTGCCCGCCTTCAGGCACAGCGCAGCGGCATCGATCGTCACGTTGGGGCGCGACTCGTAGATCATCGCGATCACGCCGAGCGGGATGCGCTGCTTGCCGATCAGCAGACCGTTCTGCAGCCGCTGCATGCCCGCGCGGCTGCCCACCGGGTCGGGGAGCCCAGCGATGAACTCGACACCAGCGGCGGTCGACTCCACGACCTTGGGGGTCATTTCGAGGCGGTTGATCATCGCCGGACTGAGCTCCGCCTCACGCGCGGCAGCCACGTCCTTGGCGTTCGCCTCGCCAATCTCCGTCACGTTGCCGCGCAGTCGGCGCGCGATCGCCGCGAGCGCGGCGTCCTTCGCCGCTCGCTCCAGCGCTGCCAGCCGCCGGCCAGCCCCACGCGCGCTCACCGCTTGTTCCCGAACTCCACTCATCTCGCTCGCTCCGCGCCCCTGGGCGCACTCCCTCCGCTCCGCGGGGGCGCGAAGGTTAGCTCAGAGCGAGCCAGCGTGCATGCGAGGCGCGTCAGGAGCCCCCTCCAGCGTCGACAGCCGCAGCTGGAGCAGCGGAATCTCCCGCCTCCACACCAGCGGCGTCCTGGCTTCCGGCGTCAGGCGACGCCGCGGGCGGCCCGGGCTCGTCGTCTTCGAAGTCGAGCCATTCCCCAGCGTCGTCGTCCAGAGGGTCCGCCGGGCGCCCCGCATCGTAGGGGGCGACCTCGTGACGCTCGTACTCCGGCGCGGGCAGCGCTGGGCGCGTGCGCTTGCCAGAGCAGCTCCAGCCCGCTGCCAGGCTGAGCACCACGCAGCTCGCGACCACCGCCTTCACAGCGCCACCCCAGCGTCCGGCGTCGCCAGCGGAGGCACGGCGGGAGCCTCGCCGTCTGGCGCCTGCTCCGGCGCGAGCGGGTCCGGATCCTGCTCCCGCAGGCTCCCCACGGTGCCGCCGTCGAGCGGCAGCTGGGATGCAGCGTGCGCGCCCAGGGCGCGAGGCGCTGGTTCGGTGATCGCGGAGGGGGACGGAGCACGCTCTCCACCACCGCCGAGCGCGTCGCAGCCCCAGCAGGCGCAACCGACGAGCAGGATCGCCAGCGCTCCTCCGCGGCTCAAACCCAGCGCTCCTCGTCCACCGCCTTGAGCGTCGAGGTGAGGTCGAAGCGCGACTCGTAGCCAAGCACCTCTCTGGCGCGGCTGTCGTCGACCATGCAGACGTAGCGAATGTAGTCCAGCTCCGGCGCGGGGAAGGAGGTCATACGTAGATTCCACAGGCGCTCAATACCACGCCGTGCGACCGCATGTGGCAGCGGCAGGGTAGCGCGCCCGAGGGTGCGAAGCGCCTGACCGAGCGCGACCGGCGCGGGGCCGGCGACGTTGAAGATCCCTCGCGCACCAGGGCGCAACGCCAAGCGGATGGCTTGCACGACGTCGTCCTGATGGACCACCTGGATCATCGGGTCGAAGCCCATCAGGGTCGGGACCACCTTGAGGCGCAGGTAGTTGCTGGGCGCATTGCGCACCGTGCCCAGGATGTGGGTCGGCCGAAGCACCACGGTCTCCGTCTGTGGATGCTTCCAGAAGAAGGACTGCGCGAGCATGTCCAGCTCGACCAGATCCCGGATCTCGCTGAACGCGCCCGCGCCCAGCAGCGGCGCCTCTTCCGTGAGGAACTGAGGGTTGTCCGGGCGAGGTCCGTACACGTTGGCGCTCGAGATCAGCACGAGCTTCGGCACGTTGTAGCGCCTCACCCACTCGAGCATCTTCTGGAAGCCGGTGACGTTCCACGAGTGATGCTCCTCGCTGTTACCCCTCGGGTTGTGCATCACTCCCAGGTGAACCAGCGCCGCGATGTCCCCGTTGCGGAAGATGTCCTGGGCCTTCTTGCGGCGGATATCCAGCTGGTGGAACTCGATGTCCTTGGGGCGATCGTGAAACGGGCGCCGGTCCACCCCGATCACTGGACGGTCGCGATGCAGCTGACGCGCGAGACGCCTGCCGAGGCGCCCGCAGATCCCCGTGATCACGACCGGCCCAGCGGAGAGCCGCTCCGACAGGAAGCTGGCCGAGTCGCTGAGTCGACGGCCGCCCTGACGCCGGTCCCCCTGGCGGCGATCGTCGGTGCCCTCCTCCAAGTCGGCTTGCATCGCGTCGTCTCGGTCCATGCTCACCAGAACACCGATGGTCGCTCCCGCAGTCCGCGGTCGATCAACGCCTGAATCGTCTGCCGCACCAGATACACCTTCTCCTCGATCACCGAGTCGTCGTCGTCGGGATCACCCGAGAAGCGCATGGGCTCCCCGAAGTGCAGCCGGTACTTCGTGGGGAGCGGCATCTGCAGGCCCGGAATGAACCACTGCGGCACGACCGGAGCCACCGGCATTCCCATCGCGCGCGCCAGCAGCTCGAAGTTGCCGAGATTGACGTACTGCTCCTCGGCGCCGACCACCGCCACGGGCACGATCGGCGTGTCCGTCTCGATCGCCAGGCGCATGAAACCCAGACCGAAGTCCTGAAGCTGGTAGCGCTGACTGAAGGGCTTGGAGATCCCTCGTGTGCCCTCGGGGAAGACCAGAATCATCTCACCCAATTCGAGCAAGCGGCGGCAGTTCTCCGGTACGCCGACCACCTGTCCCAGACTGCGAAACAGCACGTTGACGTAGGGCAGCGTCTGCACCCACTTCTCGACCATCGCGCGGATCACTCGCGGCGGCTCACCGTCGAGGAACATGCTGGCGCCGATGATCACGCCGTCGATTGGGACCTGGCCCGAGTGATTGGCCACCAAGAGCACTCTCCCGGATGGCACGTTCTCGACCCCGTGCACATCCGCACGGAAGTACACCCGATGGAAGATCGAGACGATGCCGAGGGCGAGCTTGGCGGTCTCCGGATCGAGCCCGAAGGGATCACCCCCCATGCGCTGGTAGCGCGCTCGCAGCTGCTCGATGCGGGCGTCGAAATCGCTCCCCAGCACGCGAACCGTGGCATCTTCGAAGCTCTCGCGGGCCGAGCCATACGCCCGCTGGGCTCGTGGGATCACGTCCTGGGCGGCGAAGTCCGTGAGGCGCGCAAGCAGCGGATGGCGCAGCAGCGCGCCTGGGTTCTGCGCAGAGCCGGGAACACCTCGCATCGAGTCAGGCACCCAATCGACTCTACCCGTTGTCGTCGAGGCCTTGGGGGGAAAACACTTTTCCAGGCCGTCCGAGCCGGGGCACCCTGCGCTCATGCAGGGCACCAGGCAGCGTGCAGCGACCGACGGGCCACTCCCCTGGCTGCTACCAGGCCCGCTTCGGCCCGGTGCTCGGGTGCGTGTCGTCGCACCTTCGGGGCCATTCGATCACACCCTGGTGTGGCGTGGCCTCGCCGCGCTGTCCGAGCGCTATCGGGTCACGTTCGCGCGAGACATGTTCCGACCGCATGGCTTCCTCGCCGGTGACGACCGGCGCCGCCGAGAGGAGCTTCAAGCGGCCTTGAACGACCCTGCGCTCGACGCCGTGATCGCCGCCCGAGGTGGCTACGGATTGAGCCGCATCGCCGCCGACATCGACTGGACGGCCCTGCGCGCCCACCCGAAGTGGTTGGTCGGGTTCAGCGACATCACGGTCATGCACCTCGAAGCGCTCCGCCAGCGCGTGGCCACGCTGCACGGGCACAACTGCGCCGGCCTCGGGCGTGGCTGGCTGCCGCGCCACCGCGAGTGGTTCGACGTCCTGGAGCGCACGAGCTACGAGGAGCACTACTCCCTGCGCGCACTGACGCCGGGCGTCGCCGAAGGCAGCCTGTGCGGGGGCAACCTCACGCTGCTCTCGGTACACAGCGCCGCCCGCCGCCTCTGCCTGCCCGATCCGTGCATCCTGCTCCTCGAAGAGGTCAGTGAGCCGCCGTATCACATCGACCGCATGCTGACGGCGCTCCTGCAGTCCGGGGACCTCGCTGGTGTGCGCGGTGTGGTGCTGGGTGAGTTCCTGGCTTGCCCCGCGGGGCGCTACGGGGTGAGCGCCGAGAGCGTGCTCCGGGAGCGTCTCGGGCAGCTCTCGGTCCCGGTACTGGCTGACTTGCCGGTGGGCCACGGCAACCTCAATCGCTCGCTGGTGCTGGGCAGCTGGGCACGCCTCGAAGGGGACGATCTCTGGCTCACGCCGCCGCGCTGAGCTCTCTCCCCCCACCCCGAGCGAAATCGAGCGCGCGGGATCGGTGGCAGCTCGCGCCTCGGTGGGTCCAGCCTGGTTTGGGGGTGAGACCCACTGGTCCTCGCTGGCCCCGCTCGTAGCTGCGCTGGGCCCCCGCGAGGCCTCGTGCCAGGCAAACGCCCGATTGGCGTTGGGGCGTATCCTCGAGTCGCGTTACAGTTGCCGGACTTGGCTGGGCATGAAGTCCCGGCAGGCTTGGATTGGCAAGGGAACGCGCGTGGTGAAGAGCTGGATACTGGCTGGTCTGGGGGTGGCGATCGCCGTGGGCTGCTCCGCCGGAGGCGGCAGCGGAAGCGGCGTGGGCAATGGCGGCAGCGGTCAGGGCGGTAGCGGCCAGGGCGGCAGCGGTCAGGGCGGAGACGGTTTCGGAGGCGGTCTACTCGACGGTGGTGGCAACGGCGGCAGCGGTGGGCTGACCTCCGACGCTGCCTGTCAGAGCTTCAATCAAACCGCGGACAACAAGCTGCAGCCGGCTGACATCATCTTCGTGGTCGACAACTCGGGCAGCATGACCGCCGAGGCGGGCTTCGTGCAGTCCGCCATCAACAACTTCTCCAATGGCATTGCTTCCGTGGGGATCGATTACCACGTGGTGCTGATCAGCGCAGACAGCAACGACAGCAATGGCATCTGCGCCCCGACACCCCTCGGCTCTGGGCAGTGTCCTGCGGACTCGAACCCGCCGAACTTCCTGCACGACAACCGCGAGGTGGGCAGCAGCAACGCGCTGCAGATCCTGATCGAGGAGTTCGACAGCTACAAGTCGATGCTGCGCGCCGGCGCGTCGAAGCACGTCGTGGTGATCAGTGACGACGACTCCGCGATGACCGCCGCGGAGTTCGACGCGGCCTTCGCGCCACTTCTCGCCGGTGTGGATCCGCTCTACTCGAGCTACACGTTCCACGGCGTCTACGGCTTCACCAAGCCCGGTCCATTCGCCTGCCTGGGCGGCGGCACGGACCCTTGCTGCGGATCCGGCGGCATCGCCCTCACCGCGGATGTCGGCACCGTCTACCGAGACCTGGCCGACATGACCGGCGGCGAGAAGGGCAACCTCTGCGAACAGGAGCAGGGCTTCGTGGCGGTGTTCACCCGCGTGGGTCAGTCGGTCATCGTGGGGAGCAAGCTGGCTTGCGAGTGGGCCATCCCCGCGCCGCCCCAGGGCGAGACCTTCGACAAGAACAAGGTCAATGTGCAGTACTTCCCCCCGGGAAGCGGCAACGGTGAGAGCTTCGGTCGAGTCGGCTCGGCCGCCGAGTGCGCCAACGTGGTCGACGGCTGGTACTACGACAACCCGTCGAGCCCGACGAAGATCTACGTCTGCCCACAGACCTGCACTCGCATCCAAGCCGCGGGAGAGCAGGCGCGGGTCGACATCCTGTTTGGCTGCGCCTCTGAGCCCGCCGTACCGCGCTGAGCCCTCGAGTCGCCGCAGGCCCGGTGCCGGGCCTGCAGCGGGCCTGCAGTCGGGAGGTCGCCACGAGCGGCGCTACTCCATCAGGAGCTCGTCCTCGTCCACCAACAGTGCGTCCTCGTCCACCACCATCGCGTCGTCGTCATCGTCCTCGTCGCTCTCCGGCACCAGCGCCGGGCGCACCTCCGTGGCATCGCTCGGCGCGTCGCCGTACTCGAGCTCCGCGGGCGCTGGGGGCGCCGGGGGTTCTGCCAACAACTCCGCGCTCATGGTGGACTCGTCGTCTCCTTCGAAGGAGATGTCCGGGCGCTGCGGGCGCTGGGGACGTAGGGCCCGAAGCTGGTCCTCGGCCTGCTCCACGGCCTGCGCCTCGGAGATCTGAGGAGGCGCCGTCGGCTGATCGTCGTCGTCCTCGTCATCGGAGCCGAGGACCGCCGAGGGCGGCGGTTCGTTCTCTGGCTTGCTGACGGAGGTCACCTCGTCCTCGATGGCGTCGATGGCGGAGTGCGCTGGGGGCAGATCCAGGAGCTCGTCCGCGGCGGACGTGGGCGCCGGCTCGGGCTCGGCGACCGCGGCCGGAGACGGGGTCGCCGGCGCTCGTGGAGCCTCGCTCTTGGCCTTGGGTGGGGCTTCGCTCTTCGGCCTCGCGGCAGGCATGTCCTCGGCCTTGATCGTGTTGAGCATGCCCTTCTTGGCGCGGTCGAGCCCCTCGGTCGCCTCGGGGTCCTCCTTCTTCATGCGCAGGACGCGGCGCCAGGCGTCCGCCGCCTCGCGCGCGTCACCAAGGCGCTCCTCCCAGAGCCGGGCGACCTTGCGCGCAAGCTCGGCGCGGCTCGACGGATCTTTTCCTCGCAGAATTTGATCCTCGTACAGCTGGACCATGCCACGCCAGTCTTCGAGCTCCTTGTAGAGCTTCGCCAGGTCGTCCATCACGGCCTGGTCCGACGGAGACAGGTCATGCAGCCGCTTCAAGTCCTCGGCCGCACCTCGGGAGTCCCCGAGCTGGTCACGTCGCAAGGCGGCGCGCCGCCCGAGCAGCTTGCGTACCAGGGGACCGTCGAAGACCTCGGTCAGCGCGGTGCTGAGCACTCCCTCGGCGCGCTTTGGCTCTCCAAGCTCGTTCGCCAGCGCCTCCAGGTCGTCGAGCACCGCGTCATCGACGTGGGCGACGAGGGAGTCCTTCAGCCAGGCCAGCGCTTGCTCGGCATCGGATAGCTCTCGCATCGCGATGTTCGCGGCGCGCCGCAGCAGCGCCGAGCGCGTGCGCCCGCCGTCGCGCGATCCCGTCCCGCCGCCGGCCATCGCCGTGGCCAGGAGCCGCCGAACCTGGTCCGTGCCCGCAGCTTCGTCCGCGTCGCGAGCCACGTTCTCCAGGGCGTCCAGGTTGTCTTCCTGGACACCACCGCTCAGCGCCAGGTCGAAGAAGCCGCGCGCGCGCTCGGGCGCCCCATGCTCCGCAGCGACCTGCGCCGCGCGGGCGAGGGCACGCAGGCGGTCTTGAGGCGCCTTGCAGCGCCCCACCTGACGCTCGTACAGGTCAACGATCTGCTTCGGCTCGTCCGCCAGGGTCACCAGTCGGCCGAGCAGGTCTTCGACCTCCTCGGGGCCAACGCTGGTCAAGGCCTGCTCGCCGTGCTGGAGCGCCTCTTCCGCGCCCACGCCCGCCTGCTTGAGCACCTCTGCCTGTCGCACCATCTCCTCGGCGCGAGTCGGACCGCTCAGATCCGACGACAGCAGGTCGTGGGCGACGCCGAGGGCGTCCAGATCCTTGAGCTTGATGCCCAGCTCCTCGAGCTGACTGGCCATCCCCGCGTCCGCACCGCGCGTGCGAGCCAACTCCTTGGCCACGCCAGCGGCGTCCGCGTCTCGCCCGACCTCGACGAAGCGGTCGAAGGCGTTGCGGAGCGCGTCGTTGCGCGTCGGCCCGACGGGCGCCTCGGCGTACCACTCCACCAGCTTCTGCGCGACGATACCCTTCCAGCCCAGCTGATCGCCCAACTCGACGTACGCATCTCGACAAGGCCCATCGCCCTGATCGGCAACCTCGACCAGCGCCGCGAGCGCGTCGTCTCCACGCTCACACTTCTCGAAGAGGACGGTCGCCAGGCGACGCGTCATCTCGCTCAGCTCTT
Source organism: Polyangiaceae bacterium (assembly GCA_041389745.1). Lineage (GTDB taxonomy): Bacteria > Myxococcota_A > Polyangia > Polyangiales > Polyangiaceae > JAHBVY01. The sequence continues at coordinate 76,027 of JAWKRF010000027.1, read as the reverse complement.
CCTCGTCTCCTTCGACCTCGATCAACTGCTGCAGGTGCTTGGCGACCCGCGGCCAGTCCTCCAGGCGCTCGTTCAGCGCGACCAGCCGACCGATGGCGTCGAAATCCTCTTCCTCGATGGACACGATGACGTCCAGGATCCGCACGGCGGCCTTCGGATCGTCCAGCTCGCCCTCGTACAGACCGGAAAGGCGCTGCGCGAGCTCCAGCTTGAGTCCCGGCTCCGCGGCGGCCTCGAGGTACTTCTCCAAGGCCTGGGCCGCTGCGCCCAGGTTGCCGCGACCTTCCTCCAGGTCGGCGATCGCGGTCAACGCCTCGGCGTTCGTCTGATCGACGCTGTTCAACACTTCCTGGTAGCACTCGATCGCCGCGTCCGCGTCCTCGAGCGTTTCCGCGAGCAAACGCGCCTCCCGAAGCATCACCTCGGCCTTGCGCTCGGGATCCTGCACGACACGCTTCAAGCGAGCGAGGTACTCGACGGCCTCGGCGGCCTCCCCGCGCTCTCCGGCGTCATCCGCGAGGAACAGCAACGCCTCTTCGTCGTCACCGTCGGCCAGCAGCTGCTGCAGGCTCTCGCGCGCCGCCTCGGGGTCACCCAGGGTGTCCCGTTGAATCGTAGCCGCGCGCTTGCGCAGCTCGATGCGCAGCGCGGCGCTGTCCAGCTTGTCCGCCCGGCGCAGCAAGAAGGCAGCCAGATCGGGGAAGCGGTCCGCGCTCTCGAAGCGCTCCTCCAGCGCGCGGGCGAAGTCCTCGTTGGTGGGGTCCAGATCCGTGGCTTGCTCCAGGCGCAAGACGGCGCTCGAGTCGTCTCCGGCGCGGCTCAACAGCTCGCTCTCCCGAGCGTAGAGCACGGCTTGTTGCTTTGGCTCGGCCGCGAGCTGCGCCTGCTCGTCCACCGCCTGGGCCGCCTGGTCCCAGGCCTCCGCAGCCGCGAAGCACTTCTCCGCCTCCGCCCACAGCTCCGCCTTCTGGGTCAATGCGGCGCCTTCGGCGAAGGCATCTCCAGCCGCGAGCATGTCCCCGGCGTCGCGACGAAGCTGGCCGAGTCGGTCCAAGAGCTGGCCCTTGGCGGCTTCGTCTTCCAGCGCGCCCACGTTGCCCGCGATGGCGTCCGCGGCGAGATCCAGGCGCTCGCCCTTCTCGTAGAATTTGACCGCAGTGAGCAGCGCGGAGTCGTCCTCGGGGGTGAGCGACGCGATGCGCGCCCACGCATCGCCCGCCGCGACCACGTCCTTGCGCTTGTGCTCGTGGAGCTTCGCGAGATTTTTCTCCAAGGAAATACGCACCTCGAGATCCGGCGCCTGCTCGGCCTCCTGCTCGAGCAGCGTGGCGACGTCATCCCAGCGACCGGCGCGCTCGAGCAAGCGCTTGAGCTGGGCGCGGGGGCCTTCCCCCGGATCCAGCGAGACCAGCTGCTGCAGCGCGTGGATCGCCGTGTCGAGATCCCGAAGCTGGGTCTCACACAGCCCCGCGACCTCGCGTAGCCAGCCCCGCCTGGCGTCCTGGCTCGCACCGACGGAGCGCGTGGCCGCGAGCAGGATATCCCGCAACTCGGCGTACTTGCGGGTCTGTCGGAGGTGAGTCTGGAGGAACGTCAGCGCCTCTTCGTTGCCTGGATCCAGCGCGACCGCCTCCCGGTACTTGGCGCCCGCCTCGGACTTGCGTCCCTTGCGCGCCAGCGCATCCGCCTCGTCGATCAGCGCTCGCACCCGGTCTGGGTCGGCGGCAGGGGCAAAATCGTCGCTGAGGGGCTCGTCGTCTTCGGCTTCCAGCACGGCGCTGACTTCATCAGCCACCTCGAGGCGCCGCGAGCTCTTCCCCGTGGAAGCCATGGGCGCAGCTTGCGCGAGCCCTGGCTCGGACTCGCGCGCTCCTGCACCGGGCGCCGGCACCTGCGCCGCCAGGGCGCGAACGTCGACGTCACCGATGTACGCCTGGCACTCGGCGGCCATGGCGCCGTTCGGGTTCAGCGTGAGGTACTTCGCGGCTCGCGGCCGAACCTCGTCGTCGCGCCCCTCCTGTCCCGCATAGAACATCGCGAGCTGGATCCCGCGGTCGTCTCCCGGCTCGATCTCGAGCGCGCAGATGGAGTACGAGATGCCGTATTCGCCGCCGTACTCCTCGGCGAGCTGGTTGAACAGCCCTGCAGCCTCGAAGCGCTCGTCGTCGGACACGGCGTCCCCAGCCTGCACCCGCTCGAGCACGCTCGAGGCGAGCGACTGACGGAGCGCGGGATCCTGGCCCTGATCCACGGACCAGGCGTGGCGCAACGCCATGCTGGAGCCAGCGCCATCACCGGCTTGCTTCCGGACCTCGGCTTCGTCGCTATACAGGGCGATCTGCCGTTCGGGATCGTCGGTGAGCGCCTGCTCCATCGCGAACAGCGGGATCGCCTCCAGCCACTGCTCCTGGGACTTGTAGAGCTCTCGCAGCGCGTAGATGGAGTACTGACTACCGGGCTGTAGCTCGATTGCCCTGCGGTAATTCTCGATGGCCTTCTTGGCTTGCGCCAGGGGCGGCTCGGCCCACAGGCGCGCGAGCTCCTCGTGCATCGCCGCGACGTACGCGGCCATGCTCGGGTCTTGGCCAGTGAGCGGCCCGAGCGCCTTGGTGCGTCGCTCGAGCAGCGCCACGAGCGCCTTGTTGTCGCCCTTCTCTCGATACAGATCCGCGAGTTTTTCCGCAGGCGCCGCCTGCGTCGGATCGCGATCGATGGCGGTCATGAGCGCGCGAGCGGCGCGATGCGCGTCGCCCAGCGTGGTCGCCCAGACGTTCGCCGCCTCAGTGAGCCAGTGGCAGGCGAACAAAGCGTCGCCGGTGGTGCGCCCCACACGCTCCAGAAGCATGGCGTACGAGCGCGGGTCTTGTTGACCCTGATGATGCGCGTACGTGATGGCTTCTTCGTCGTGTGGATTCTGAACGAGGCGCTGTACCAGCGCGTCCATCTCCCTCGGATCCATTTCGCGCGACGCTACCACCGAAACTCACGCAGCCGCAACGCGCCAACCCGCCAATCTGGCGAGCCCGAAGGCTTATTCTTTCGCTTCGGCAAGGCGCAGCGCCGCTGCGTCGTCGACGTTGCCCAGCCCGCGCTTCGCGAAGTGACGCCTCGACGTGACGGCTCCACTGCACAACTCCCATCCCAGCGTATTTCCGCGAGGCCACGCACCGAACGCTCGGTGGTGTGCATCGGAGCCGATGCCGACGGGCGCTACTCGAAGCGCCCGTAGCGATCGCCCGACTTGCGCTTGACGGGGGGCGCAGCCACGGGCTTCGGCGAGATCCTGGGCTTGGCGTGCGCGGGTTGAGTCACCGACGCCGACGGGGCGCTCGCGGGCGCTGTTTCTGGAGAGCTCGCGACCTCCGCGGGTTCCTCGCTGACAACCGCCTCGACCGAAGCCAGCGGCTCTGGATCGGAGGCAACGGCGGCCACGTTCGCTGGCTCGTTGGATGCGGCGGTGGAGCGCACCGTCAGCCACAGAGCCGTTGGGATCACGACCAGCGCGAGGACGATCGCGGCGAAGATCCAGACGGCGCGGGAGCGCTGCTTGGTAGGTCCAGGCGTGGCGACCCAACTGGCCGAGTGACTCCCCGTGGCGAGCGCGTCCCCGAGCGCGCCCTCGAGCGCACGCGAGAACTCCTCTGCGCTCTGGAAGCGGGCTGCGGGATCCTTCTCGACGGCCTTGCTCACCACCCGCTCGAGGGTCGGACTGATGCGCCCTGCCGGCGCGACCTCGCTCAACCGCGGCGGCGCTTCCTTGATGTGACGGGCCATCACGACCACCGCGTCGTCGTCCACGAACGGAGCCCGGCCAGCAAGCGCGTGGTAGAGAATCACCCCAAGCGAATACAGGTCACTGCGAGCGTCGAGCGGCTTGCCCTGAGCTTGCTCCGGCGACATGTAGCGCGGCGTGCCGAACACCGTCCCCGCTTGCGTCTCCAGGGCATCGATCGCGAGCTCGTCGCGCAACAGCTTCGCGATGCCGAAATCGAGCACCTTGCACACCTCGCGACGGCCGTCGGGCGTGCGGGTCAGGAACAGGTTGTCCGGCTTCAAGTCGCGGTGGACGATGCCCTTCGCGTGGGCCTCCGCGAGCGACTCGAGCGCTTCGCGAACCAACCGCACCGCATCGACCACGCCGATCGCCCCGCGCTTCAGCCGGGCGCCGAGCGTCTCCCCGTCGAGCAGCTCCATCGCGAGGAACCACGCGCCATCATCCGAGGCTCCGAAGTCGAAGGCTGTGACGGTGTGGGGGCTTGTCAGGGCGCTCATGGCGCGCGCTTCGCGCTCGAAGCGCGCTCGCGTATCGGGATCGTAGACCTTGTCGGGGCGCACGATCTTGAGCGCCACGTCTCGCCCCACCGTCTCCTGCCGAGCCCGATAGACCGCACCCATCGCCCCGGCGCCGAGCTTGCTCAGCACGACGAAGCGCCCAGCGAAGGTCCGCCCGAGCATCGGATCACCTCCAGAGCGCTGAAGCTCTGCCGGACTCACCAGAGCCAGTCCGTGGGTCGGGCAACGGGCGAGCCGACCACCGGACGCTGGGGGGGCCGTGGCGTGACACAGCGGACAGACGACCCCATCGAGCGCGCTCAGAGGCGGCGCCGTCGCGTCGGGGTCGATGCTGTCGGACGGGGGGCGCGTCATGGGGACTGCAAGCTGCCGTAACGGTGGGGGATACCTCTCATTAACCCAGCTCCGGGGCGTTCAAGCAAGCCAGTTCGGCCGCTCGGCCACTTGCTCGAAAGAATTGTTTCCTGGGGGCACGCTCGATACCCGTCGTCCAGCATACGGACGCGGAGCCGCGAGCATTAATCGACTCGTGTTTCGCCCCAAAAAGCCTCCTCGAAGCCCCTCTCGGCCGCGCGCCCCGATGCGCCGGTGCTGATCCCAGGGCGCCAGGCGACACTGCCTCGGTCGGGGGTGAGGAACACCAGGTGCCCGCCGAGCGACGGCTCAGCGCACGCAGAACCCGCGACCCATGTCATCCGCGCGGCAACGATAGCCAGCAGCGGGGCAATCCGCGTCGCTGCAGCAGGCGTCGCTACACGCGCCGTCTGCTCCGCAGATCCCGGAGCGGCAGTCGCCATCCCCCTTGCACGCGGTCCCCACCGCGCCCGTGCCGAAGCTCCCGGCCACGCAGGCAGCGCCGACTCCGGAAGGATAACCACACGCCATCTCCACCCGGAGCCCGGCGACGTTGAAGCTGCCGCAATCGTAGCTCGAGCAGCACGGGCTGCTGCACAGCTTGACCCCCGTCGAAACGTTTCGGCACAGGTTCGCAGCACACTGGTCGTTGTCGCTGCAGGTCGAGCCATACGTCAGTCCGGTACCCGGGCGACAGATGTTTCCGCTCGGATTGATCGCACAGGTCAGTCCGCCACCACAGTCGCTGTGCGCACAGCAGGTGTCGATGCACCGGCCGCTCTCGCACACACCACTGCGGCAGTCGCCCGACGACGCACAGAGCTCGCCCGCTCTCAGCAGCCCCAGGCTGCGATTGAGCTTGGCCCCGTCCTCGCAAAGCCCCCCGCTCGAGCACGCCCAGCCAGGCCCACAGTCCTCCGATCGGCAACAGGTCCGCGTGCAGTGCGAGTCCACGCACAGGAAGCCAGGGCTGCACCCGGCGTCCTCGGCGCAGCTCTCCCCCCAATCCCCCGAACCTGCGTCGCCGCAGCCATCGTCTGGTGTCCCGTTGCAGTCGTCGTCGAGGCCGTTGCCGCAGCGTTCACTGGTGGAACAGTCCGTGCAGACGCGGTCGAGGCAGACCTGCCCCGGATCGCACACCGGAGGCCCGATCACCCCCTCGCTCCGGCACTCGACGCGATCCAGCTCGCCCGGTAGCGCCAGACTGCACCCCACCGCCACCGCCAGGGAGCTCACCAGGGCGAAGATCGCGGCCCCGCGGAGCGCCATCAGAAACGACCTCGATAGGTGATTCCGTACGGTATCGCGTCGAGGCTGGTACGCAGCCGAGGTTCGGCTTCAGCGCTGCGGCCGAAGTAGAGGAGCGACGCCGCTGCCCCGCTGAGCAGCGCGACGCCGAAGGAGACGTCGGCGATGAGGGCCATGTCATGGGCGCTCGCGGCATCGTCCTGCAGATCGCCCGCGCTCACGCCAGGCCCGGTCGTTGGAGAACCGCCGGGGTGCTTGAGCAGCGCACGCACGCCGAAGATCACCCCGACGGTGAGCGCGGCCAGGCTCAGACCCGCGGTGCCGTAGACCCACACGTCGAGCTTTCCGACCCGCCCGTCACCCGGCGGGCCAGTGCTGTCGCTGCTTCCTCCCGGACCTTCTGGCGCGTCCTCGCCGCCCGAGCCCGCGCGAAGTGCGCGTTCCTGAGCGCCTGCGAGGCGTTGCACGATGACCTCCGCCCGTTGACGCTCGGCGGGGTCGCTCTCCATCTCGAGGTAGCGCCGGAAGTAGAACAGCGCCTTGTCGAGGTTGCCCAGCTTCTCGTGGACCAGTCCCAGGTTGTAGACGAGATCCTTTCCGCTGGGATCCAGCCGAAGGGCTTCTTCCAGCTCCTCGACGGCTCGCTCGTATTTTCCCTCACGGTAGGCGGTGAGCGCCGCCTGGAAATGCTCCTGAGCCACCTCCGCGGGGGCCTTGTCCCCGGGCGAGTCCTGACTAGCCTCCTGCTGTTCGTCTGGGGCGGCGGCATGAGCCGGCCCGCTCTGCAGCCCAAGCCCACCCAGCAGCGCGATCGCGACCCAGCGCGCGAGGCCACCCGAGCGCCGACGCGCGAGCGTCAGAGGCTTCGCTGGTCGCGGGCCAGGCGTCTGCACGCGAGGACGAGACTGGTCTGCACACATCCAGCGGAACATAGCGTAAGCAACCGGCGCCTGGCGCGTTCTTGCTGCATTCCCAGTGAGAAAGCTGGCCCTTGCTTCGACCCTCCCGCGGTCAAGGAGATGCAACATGGTATCGATGTCGGATCACGCCTCGCGCCGAGCTCAGCAATACGCCGCGCGCGCCAGGAAACGCAGCAACGAGCGTGGCGCTCGGGCGCTCGTCGGGCTGGCCTTGGGCCTCGCCTTGATCGGCTCGAGCAGCGCCGCGCAGGCACAGTTCGCGGACCCTCCCGGAGGGCAACCGGTGGTGGCCGTTGGCGGCGACTACGAGACCACGCCGCCCCCGAGCTTCGAGGAGCCCTTCTACCATCCCCACTCCACCGTGCGCTTCGGCGTGGGTCCGGTGTTGCGGCTGAGCGAGCCAGGTGCGGATGGGGGGCTGGGGCTCACCATCGACGTGGGCAGCGACGCGGCGGGTGTACGCTTCAGCGGGACCTGGGTGAAGACCGGTGCGGAGCAGGGGCTCGCGCAGTACGCGGGAGAACTCTGGCTCGACTTCGGTCACGACAAGCGACTGCATCCCATCATCGGCGCGGGCGCGGGTCTCGCTCGACTGGATCTCGCGCAGCCCGATGGCAGCGTCGACGGTGAGACGATAGGGGTCGGGTTGCTACGGGGAAGCCTCCAGTACTTGCTCCCCGTGGATGGCACCGACGCCCGTGCGTCGCTGGACGTGAGCGGTGCACTTCCCGCGATCCGTGGCGAAAACGGACCCAGCGTCGACCCCTGGATGACCATCGGGGCGTCGGTGGTGGTGGGATTCTGAGCCGTGGCTTGACCGAGGGAGGGTTCGAGCGCGCTATAGTGGGCCTGTGAGTCAACAGCCCTCGACCACCACCCGCAGCAACGGCCTCGCCACCACCTCGCTGGTGCTGGGCTTGTTGGGCTACGTCGGCTGTTTCCCCGTCGTCTCCGGCGTGATCGCCATCTTCTGCGGCTTGAGCGCGCGCCACGAGATCGCACGCTCCGAGGGGCGTCAGAGCGGTGCCGGGCTTGCCCTGGCGGGCATCATCATGGGGTCGCTGCAGCTCGCCATCGCTGGCGTCTTGCTGATCCTCGGTATCCTCGGCGCGAGTCGGGCCAGCTCCGCCGCCGCGGCTCCTCCAGTCGTCGTCAGCCCGCCGCCGGTGGTTCCGGGACTGCCTCCGGGGGCCGGCGGAGCGGGCCCTGGCGCTGGGCCAACGCCGATGCCTGGCTTGGGAACCCTGCCCCCCGTCGCCGCGGACCGCAGCGTCGACGAGGGCGTGCTCGAGACCCAGGTCGGCGACATCCTGCTCGTCGATATCGGTCCAGGGGTGGTCCCGCTGTCCGGCGAGCTCGAGCGCCAGCGCAAGGCCGCGACGCTCGCCAAGCAAAAGCTCGTGCTGTGGACCGTGGTGCCGGCCTGCAAGCCCTGTCAGGGCGTGGCGGCAGCGTTGCCCGATCCGAGGCTCCAGCGCGCCCTGGCGAGCACCCGCCTCGTCCGCGTCAATGTGCGAGATCACCTGCTCGAGCTCCAGAGACTCCGAATCCCCACGGATAAGATCCCCGGCTTCGCCCTGCTGAGCCCGGAGAACCGCCCCCTCGACTACGTCAACGGGGGTGAGTGGGACGCGGACATCGCCGACAACATCGCACCCGTGTTGGAAAAGTTCGTTCGTGGCGAATACAAGAAGCGACGAGAACCCTGGCGCGGCGGGCGAAGGGATGACGAGACGCCGATCTAGGCTGGGCGTCGCGTCCCAGGTATCGACTCATGGCGCAGTGCGATACACTGCCCGCCAAGTATGACGAGTCTGGAACCGGTTGGGACGCCACTGCCCGTGGGGGCCGGCGTGAAACAGGGAACGTTGCGGGCGCTTCTGGAAGCCCGCCGCGCCCAGAGTACGCCACTGACACTCAAGCAGGCCGTGGGCCTGATCGTTCCGCTAGCGGTACGACTCGCGGAGCGCCACGACGCAGGAGAACGCTTCTTCGTGCATCCGTCGGTGCTGATCGGAGACGAGCACGACATCGATCTCGCGGCGGAGACGGAGTCTCCCACGCTGCCGCGGGACAAGAGCTACCTGGCCCCCGAGGAGCGGGGCGGCGGCGCAGGTGATTCCCGGGCCACCGTGTATGCGCTCGGCGCGTTGCTCTACGAGCTCGTCACGCTGGGCACCGTCGGTCCTGCGATGCAGCGGCCGAGCGCCATCGTCCCGACGCTGCCCCCCGAGCTCGAGGTGATCCTGGGCAAGGCGCTCGTCGCGGATCCCGCGCATCGACCCGACGACCTGCGAGCGCTCGCACAAGCCATCCACCACCTCGCGCCGAGCGGCAGCATCGCGCCTCCGCCTGCGGACGAGTCCCACCTGGACCACGACGGCGACATGGATGTGGACGTCTCGCTGTCCATGCTCCCGCCACCTCCCAGCGGCGCCGCCGCATCCCCCTACGAGGTCGCGGTCGCGGAAGCACCGAGCCAGCGTGGACCAGACTCTCACGACGAGCTGTCGGCGCTGAAGGCCCGCCTCGAGGCAGACAGGCGCCCGCGCTGGGTCGTCGTCAAGGACGGCATGGATCACGGCCCGTTCTCCGCCGTCGAGCTCTTGCAACAGATCGCCACCAACTCGTTCGTCGAGGACGACGTGCTGCGGGACGCCTTCTCCAAGGATGAGCGGGAGATCCGCGACTGGGAGGAGTTCGCGCCGTTCGCAGAGCACGCCCGCCTTCATCGTGATATCCAGGCGGAAAAAATTGCGATCGAGCAGGTCGTGGTCGAGGAGAAGAAGTCGACTCGCAGCAAGGCCATCGCAGGCATCGCGGTGGTCGGCGTGCTGCTCGCGGTGATGGTGGTGTGGCTGCTCAAGCAGCAGGGCTCGAAGGACGACACCGTCGCCGTTCAAGGGGAGAGCGTCACGAACATCGAGACTCAGGGCGGCCTGAAGATCGACCCGAAGAAGATGCGAAAGACCGGCGCCAGGGGCGCGAGCATGGGCGCTGACGGCACGCCCGTGGTGTCCGGCGGCGGCAGCTGCGAGGGCGCCGTGGCCGCCTACAACGAGGTCCTCAACATGGGCGACAAGAAGGGCCAGGCAGACATCACGCGCGGTCAGTACGCGTCGGTGCTCAACAACGGCAGCTACGTCTCTGCCTGCGGCGCCCCCGCCAGCATGGCGGTCAACGTGTGCGCTGCCGTGCAGAACGGCCGCGCGGTCGGGGTGACGGTGACGACCAAGCCGCACAACGCGGGCATTGCGAGCTGTATCGCCTCGAGGGTTCGGGGTATGAGTTTCCCCTCGAACCCCAAGCTCGACGTCGCGCGCACCACGTTCGCGGCCGAGTGACTCCCGCGCGATGCTGCCACCTGAAACGCTCACCTCAACCGCAGGGAACCCCGCCCCTCGCCTAGACGCGAAGGCGGCGCTGGCGCGCCTCTCGAGCGGCGTGCGGGGCGTGGCTCTGTTCGTCACGTTGCTCGTCGCGTGCGCCTGTTCCGTACCGGTCGCGGGCGGCCTGGAGGAGACCAACGCCAACCGCATCGTCGTGGCGCTCGAGGAGCAAGGCGTCGTCGCGGACAAGGAGCGGGACCCCGAATCCGAAGGCCGCTACCGCGTCCTGGTGGCGCGCGACGACGCCTCCACCGCGATCTCCGTGTTGACCCGAGAGAACCTGCCAGCGCCGGACACGCCGAGCGTGCTGGACTCGCTGGGACAGGGCGGCCTGGTGCCGAGCCGCAGCTCGGAGCAGGCGAGATTGATCGCGGGAACTGCCGGAGAGCTGGAGCGCTCGCTGCGTGAGGTCGACGGGGTGCTCAGCGCGCGCGTGCATCTCGCGGTGATGGGGCGCGACCCGCTACAGACCGACGATCAGACGCACAAGCCGACCGCGAGCGTGCTCATCCGCTACCGAGGAGCCACCCCGCCAATCGCCAGCGACGAGGTCAAGCGCCTGGTGGCCGGAGCGGTGCCAGAGCTCGAGCCGGATCAAGTGGCCGTGGTCTCCAGCAGCGTGCCGGAGCCCGCTCCTGCGGCAGAGCGCGAGCTGGCGCGATTCGGCCCAGTCACGGCCACCCGGTCGTCGATGCTGCCACTGCGGCTGGGAGTGGGCATCGCAGTCGTCGCCAATCTGCTGCTCCTGGGGCTACTGCTGTTCCTCACCAGCCGGCTACGGCAGCTCCGCGCCGACCTCGAGAGCATCCGCCACGCGGATGGCAGACAGTCAGCCGAGTAGATGATCCGCCTCGAGAACATCTCCAAGTCCTTCGATCGTCCAGTGCTCCGCAACATCAACCTGGACGTGCCGAGCGGGTGTCTCTACGGGCTGGTCGGACCTGGAGCGAGCGGCAAGAGCGTGCTGCTCAAGATCATCACGGCGCTCATCCGCCCCGACTCGGGTCAGGTGTTGATCGACGGCAAGAACGTGCTCTCGATGAGCGAGCTGGAGCTGCAGGAGTTCCGCAAGAACATCGGCATGCTGTTTCAGAACAACGCCTTGTTCGACTTCATGACGGTGGGTCAGAACATCGCCTTCCCGCTACGTCAGCTCTTCGACCTCGCGGAAGAAGAGATCACCGAACGCATCTCCGAGCGCCTGCGCTGCGTGTCTCTGCCGGGCTTCGAAGATCGCCTTCCGGCTGGCCTGAGTGGTGGACAGAAGAAGCGAGTGGGGGTGGCCAGGGCCACCATCGCTCAGGCGCCGATCGTGCTCTACGACGAACCTGCGGCGGGCCTGGACCCGGTGACCAGCCAGAAGATCTTCGATCTGCTCCGCGCGGAACAGCGCTCCGCCAACGCCACGGTGATCATGGTTTCCAGCGACCTGGACCGACTGCTCCCCGTGACCGACCGCATTGGCATGATGTATCGTGGACAGCTGATCTTCGACGGCACCTGGGAGGAGGCTCGAACGAGCAGCAACCCATACGTCTATCAGTTCATCAACGGCGTCCCGGAAGGACCTCTGTAGCCGCGATGGGCGGGTGCACGCCGACCCGCGCCACCCAGTCTTCGACGACCCATGGCCGAGATGGCCGTCCAGCGGCGCCACGACTGGCGGGTATGGACACCTGGGGCGTCGCCGGCGGCGCGCCACCGCGACCTGCCGAGAAGCGCGGATCGATGCGAGGAAATCCCCTCGTGGAGTGCGACGAGGGGGTGCGCGCTGGCGCCAGAGAAGCTACCAAAACCCGCGAATACTCCGAGAAAACGTCAAGCCCATGACGCTCGAGCGCGGTTTCCGGGCGGCACGGGCCGTGCAGTGGCGACCTGCGATGGAGCACGTCGAAGCATGAGACGGCGTTGGAGGATGAGAGACGATGTCAGCAGAACGCTTCGCACAGATCGCTCGGCGACCCCCGCCGGAAACGGCGTCCACGAAGAGCCCGCGTGGCGAAACTGCCAGGAGCGGCGTGCGACGGGCCATCCGAGACGACCTCGAGCAAGACCCGCGAGAACGCGCCCAAGGTGGTCAATCTGGTTACAAGCCCTCGCGCGCACCCGGTATTCGCGTGGCGCAGGAGCGACGCTTCGGGCAGTATGAGGAGTTGGTGGTGAACGATCGACGCTCCAAGGACGACGAAGAGACCGAGCAGGCAACGTCGAGGGAGCGGCTGAAGTCCGGCAAGCGCAGGCGTGGGGATTTCGAAGAACCCCCGACCCGACCCGCGGCCCCTGCTCCCCGCTCCACCCAGCACTCTGGCGCCCGACGGGCGCTGCGTGGCGACGTCGCAGCTCCTGCGGGCGAGTACCGAAGCAGCGGAGTGCGTCAGGTGGCCGGTCGAGCGCCTGCCAGCTCGGCCCTCCCCCCGATCAGGCCTGCCGCCGCGAAACCCAGCGAGGCCGTCCAGCTCCGTGTGCTGCTGGTCGACGACGAGCCCGCGCTGCTGCGCGCTCACCAGCGGGTCCTTCAGGGCCCCGGTGTCGTGTGCGACCTCGCCCGAGACGGCGAAACCGCGACCAAGCTGCTCGCAGCCCATGACTACGACGTCATCGTGAGTGACGTCTGCATGCCCAACATGGACGGCGTCTCGTTGCTGCGCGAGGTGCGGCGCCGCGACCTCGACGTCCCCGTCATCTTGGTCACCGCCAGCCCAAGCGTCGAGACCGCCGTCGAGGCGGTCGAGCACGGTGCGCTCCGCTACCTGTACAAGCCACTGGATCCGGTCCGCTTCAAGCAGGCCGTGGAGGAGGCCGCGCGCCTGAACCGGCTCGCAAAGTTGAAGCGTGACGCGATGGAGCTGATGGGGCTCAACCAAGGCGCGGGTGACCGAGGCGGACTCGAGGTGGTGTTCGCGGAGGCGCTCGATGGCCTGTGGATGGCCTACCAGCCAATCGTTTCCCTGCGGGAACAGAGGGTGGTGGCATATGAGGCGCTCTGCCGCTCCTCCTCCCCTCACCTCTCCGGACCTCAGGGCCTGCTGGAGGCAGCCGAGCGCCTGAACCGCGTGTTCGAGCTGGGCCGCACGATTCGCTATCGCGCCATCGCGGCGCTCGAGCACCTCCCCGACGACACGCCGCTCTTCGTGAACCTCCACCCACGAGAGATCTTCGATGATCACCTATTGGACCCGAGTGATCCGTTCGCGATGCACGCGGAGCGCATCGTGCTCGAGGTGACGGAGCGCCGCGCGCTGGACGATCTGGGCGACGTCGCCGCGCGCGCTCGGGTGCTGAAGGACCACGGCTATCGGGTCGCGGTGGACGACCTCGGCGCTGGCTACGCGGGCCTGTCCTCGTTCGCGCACCTCACCCCAAGCGTCGCGAAGCTGGACATGTCGCTGGTGCGTCAGATCCACGAGCACCCCGTGAAGCAGCGCCTGGTCGCCGGGATGGTGCAGCTATGCAGTGAGATGGGGACGCAGGTCGTGGTCGAGGGCGTCGAGACGGAAGCCGAGCGGGAGACGCTGCTCGCCTGCGGCTGTGATCTGATGCAAGGGTTCCTCTTCGCGCGACCGGCAGCGAAGTGCGTGGAGCCTCCGGGCTTCGAGCGCGCGACACGTCGCGCACGCCGCTAGAAGTGTCCTTTCTGCGTCGTTCGCTGCCTTGGTTCGGCTCTCGAGACGAGGAAACGCCGGGTTGAACTGGTCGGCGAACCATGGATTCGCCTCGCAGCTCGACCGTCAGGCTCGAAGACCGGGTTCAGGCTTCGTCGACTTCCACGCGCACCTTGGCCGCGGCGGCCTGCGCTCGCTCGCGACACTCGGCGACGTCGTCGCCGTACGTCGCCACGACGCCCATGCGGCGGAACTTACGCGTGTCCGGTTTGCCGAACAGCCGCAAGCGATTGCGTGGGTCGCTCAGCGCGGCGTCGACGCCGACGAAGCGAGGGTTGATCCCCGCTCGTTCCGCGAGGATCACTGCGGAGGCACCCGGCGCGCGCTGGATGATGCGACCGATGGGCAGGCCCAGGATGGCGCGGACGTGCAGCTCGAACTCGCTCATGTCCTGCGTCGCGAGGGTGACCATTCCGGTGTCGTGCGGCCGCGGGCTCACCTCACTGAACAACACCTCGTCCCCCCGGATGAACAGCTCCACCCCGAACAGGCCCAGGCCCCCGAGCGCTCCCGTGACGTGTTCGGCGATCTTCTGCGCGCGCTCCAGCGCGACCGCGCTGAGCGCCTCGGGCTGCCACGACTCCTGATAATCTCCGCGCTCCTGGCGATGACCGATCGGCGGACAGAAGAGCGTCCCCTCGCTCCTCGTGCGCACCGTCAACAACGTGATCTCCGTGTCGAACTGGACGAACGCCTCCACGATGATGCGTGTGGACTTCCCCCGGGAGCCGCTCAGGGCGTACTCCCACGCGCGCTCCACGTCCGCTGCGGTCTGGATGGTCGACTGGCCCTTGCCGGAGCTGCTCATCACCGGCTTGACCACGCAGGGCAGCCCGAGTTCTTCGACGGCGGTCTGCAGTTCGCTCAGGCTCTCTGCGAAGCGATACGCGCCGGTCGGCAGCCCGAGCTCCTCCGCAGCGAGGGTCCGGATCCCCTGGCGGTCCATGGTCAGCCGCGTCGCGCGCGCGGTGGGGATCACCGTCCAGCCCTCGCGCTCCAGCTCCACCAACGTATCCGTGGCGATGGCTTCGATCTCGGGCACGATCAGTGTGGGCCGCTCCTGGTCGACTACGCGGCGGATCTGGGCGGGGTCGAGCATGTCCATCACGTGGCTCCGCTGGGCAAACTGCATCGCCGGCGCGTGTTCGTAGCGGTCACAAGCCACGACCTCGACTCCGAGTCGCATGGCCTCGAGCGCCACCTCCCGTCCCAGCTCACCCGAGCCGAGCAAGAGTAGCTTGGTGGCGCCGGGGTAGTACGGCGTCCCCAAAGTGACGGGCGACGAGTCGGTGCTGGTGGTCATGCTGACCACCGCACATGCCTCGCCTGGCGAGAAATCACAAGCGCCGCCGCCGGCTCCAGCAGACCGACCCCTCGGTGCGATGGACAGCCGATCCGGGGACGGGCAATATTGGGGAGATGCCTGAAGGCCCGCCCTCGGAACAGCCACCCCGATCAGCCGATCTCGCCGCCACCCGCGTGGTGCGCAGCTCGGACTCGCCACGTCCCAACCGGGCGGGGCCGGCCTGCCTCGTCGTGATCGTCGGCCCCAAGATCGGCACCCAGATCCACCTCGAACAGCCGATCGTCATCGGCCGTGATCCGGCGTGCAGTGTGCACCTCGACAGCGACATGATCAGCCGCCGCCACGCGCGCGTGGAGTCGGTGGCGGGCATCTACCAGATCCAGGATCTG
Organism: Polyangiaceae bacterium; assembly: GCA_041389745.1. GTDB lineage: Bacteria > Myxococcota_A > Polyangia > Polyangiales > Polyangiaceae > JAHBVY01. Next base: position 60,466 of record JAWKRF010000027.1, on the reverse strand, counting down.
GGTTCCACCAACGGCACCTACGTGAACGATCGACGCGTCGCCACCCATCGCCTGCAAGACGGCGACCGCGTCGGCGTTGGCAAGATCCTGATGAAGTTCCTCGACAGCAACAACATCGAGGCTCAATACCACAAGGAAATCTACGACCTGATGACCATCGACGGTCTGACGGGCGTCAGCAACAAGCGACACTACAACGACACCCTCGCCAGCGAACTCAGCCGTCCCGGCGCTGGGGGAGAGCCGGTGAGCGTGATCGTGTTCGACGTGGACCACTTCAAGCGCATCAACGACACCCATGGTCACGCAGCCGGGGACGCCGTCCTGCGTCAGTTGGCCGCCACGGCGCGCGCGGCCATCCCCGCCCAGCACCTCCTTGGTAGGGTTGGGGGTGAGGAGTTCGCCGTGATGCTCCTGAACACCGATCACCGCCCTGCCCTCGGTGTCGCCGAAGGGTTGCGCGCCGCCGTCCAGGCCCAGCAATTCCAGTTCCAGAACCAGCTGATCCCGGTCACGATCAGCGTCGGCGCGGCAACCCGGGCGCCGGGGCAGCAAGAGGCCCCCCTCGAGCTCTTCAAGCGCGCCGACGAGGCGCTCTATCGAGCCAAGACGTCCGGCCGCAACCGCGTCTGCAGCTGATCTCGCCGCTCGGGTCCGCTGAGCGGCTACTGCTGCCCCTGGACGCCCGTGGCCCCGGGAGCGATGGAGCACCAGCTGTAGCAGCACTGATTGAACCCCTGGGAGCGCTTCTGAGTCGACGTCTCCAGGTCGAAGATGGCTCCCTGCGGAACTGAAAATGAGGCGCCCGCCGGAGGTTGAATCGCCGTGGGGCAGGCGTCGAAGGGCTGGGGTGCCGGCTGCGTGGTCCCCGACTCCGGCGACTCGACACACAGCGTCTCCCGGATCGCCAGGGCGCTACTACAGCCCGCGTAGGCGTCGAAGCTCGCCGGATCGATCACCGAGAGCCGCGAGCACCACGAGTAACAGCAGCTATGCCCTGGCGGCATGCGCTTGCGGGTGTACGCCGTGTACTGCTTGTCGAAGGTCGCGTTGGGTGGCGCGTCGCTGAGCTGGCCCGCAGGATCCTCCACGAACGAGGGGCAGTTCTCGTACGGCGCGGGGGCCGGTCGAGAAGACGCGCGAGGGAGCAGCTCCTCACACTGGTACTCGCGACTCTCGTCGGCTTCACAGCGCGTCAGCTCAGCGTCGAACGGGCTCTGCGGCGGTCGCGTGGTGCAGCTGGAGCTGGCTCCACACACCCCGCCCAGAAACCCAAGCAGTGCGCTTCGAGTCAACGTGCGTAGAGCGAGGGACATGGAGGCTCGTCATTTGATCTCGAGGTCGCGACGATCGCAAGTCGCGTTTGGTGGTCCAGCGCACGCCGTTCGTACCCGATCGGGCTCTCGGCGGGTCGGTCGTCCTTGCGCTTCCAGGCGATAGCCTCGAACATCGTCCCGACCCGCCGCGCCGCCCTCTCGGCTAGGCTGCGTTCGACCTCGATGATCAGCTTCCGTCACGTCAAGAAGTCCTTCGGCACCAAGCACGTGCTCCGCGACGTCAGCTTCGACGTCAACCCTGGCGAGGTCTTCTTCATCATCGGCGCATCCGGGGTCGGCAAGAGCGTGCTCATCAAGCACCTGATTGGCCTGCTCTATCCCGACGACGGCGAGATCTGGCTCGATGGTGAGGAAGTCAGCCGCTTCGACGAGAAGCAGATGTACAAGGTCCGAAAGAAGTGCGCGATGGTGTTTCAGCACTCGACGCTCTTCGACTCGATGACCTGCGCGGAGAACGTCGCGCTACCCCTGCGCAAGCACCGGGGAATGAAGCCGCCTGAGGCGCTCTCGGAGGCGCATCGCCTGCTCGAGACGGTACGCATGCGGGAGTTCGCGGACCGCTACCCCGCCGCCCTCGGAGACGGGATGCGCAAGCGGGTCGCGATCGCTCGGGCGCTCACCCTCGAGCCTCAATACGTGCTCTTCGACGAGCCCACAACGAGCCTCGATCCGGTCAGCGCGCGACGGGTGGACACCTTGATCCGACAGCTCAGCGACGAGATTGGCGTAACGAGTATCGTGGTTTCCCACGACCTGGTCAGCATCTTCACCATCGCCGACCGCATCGTGATGCTCTACGGCGGCCACGTGAAGCTGCTCGGCACCCCGGACGACTTCCGCGGTTCGCCCGACGAGATCATCCAGCAGTTCATCAATGGGCGCGCCGAAGGGCCCATGGATGCCTGAGCCCTTCTTCTGTAGTCTCCGGAGAGCCTCATGAGCCAGCGTTCCATCGAAGTCAAAGTCGGCGTCCTCATCCTGCTCGCGTTGGGTTTGCTGGGTGGCTTCGTCGTGATCATGGGTGGCCTCAGCTTCGAGCCCACCTACACCGTCTACATCAACTTCGAGAACCCGGGTGGTCTGCAGACCGGCGCGCCAGTCCGCATCGCGGGCGTGAAGATCGGGACCGTCGACGAGATCGAGTTCCGCGCCGGCGAGGTGAACCCACAGACCAACGAGCCGGTGCCCCCGATCCGAGTCGTCGCGAAGGTTCAGAAGAAGTACCAGAGCTCCATCCACGACAACTCGCGCTGGTACGTGACCAGCCAGGGTGTGCTGGGTGAGCTCTTCCTGGCGGTCGATCCGGGTTCCTACGATCGTCCCGTGCTCGCCGATGGGACCACGGTGGATGGCGTCAGCCCGCCGCGCCTCGATCTGCTGCTCAGCGAGAGCTACGAGCTGCTGCACGCGGCCTACACAGGCATCACGAAGAACGAGAAGAAGATCAGCGAGACCTTCGATGGTCTCCACAACACGCTCACTGGCACCGGTAACTTCTTCAAGAAGAACGACAAGAAGCTCGACAACATCGTGACCAACGTCGAGACCCTCACCGTCGAGGCGAACGACACCCTGAAGAGCGCGCGCTCACGCTACGTCGAGAACCCGCAGATCAACCGCATCATCAACAACGTCGAGACCACGACGGTGACCGTGAATCGCAACCTCGGCCCGCTGATGAAGGACACCCGCGCGGTGATGGGAGACGCGAAGAAGCTGACGGGTGAACTCAGCAAGCCCGAGCAGCTCGCGCGCATCGACAAGATCACCCGCGACGCCAGCGAAATCACCGGCCGCGCCAAGGTGGCGACAGGCGACGTGCAGGCCATCGTCGCCCACATCAAGCGGGGCAAGGGCACCGTCGGTGCCCTGGTCATGGACGAGGCGCTCTACGACGACATCCAGGAGATGCTGCGCGACCTCAAGCACAACCCCTGGAAGCTCTTCTGGCGCGAGTAGCCAATATCCCCAAGGATAAACAGACGCTCGCTCGGCAGGGGCGCCGCGCCGCCCGGTTCGAACGCGTCGCTGGGTGAGTTGGGTGCGGGGGTGAGGCGCGTCAGGTGCCGCCGGTACCGCCGGTAGCCGCACCGCCACTGCTCGCGCCGCCGCTGCTCGTGGTGCCGCCGCTGCCGCCGTTACCGCTGCCGCCCGCCCCGGCGTTGCCGCTGCCACCGGTACCGCCGTTGACTGCGCCGGCGCTGCCGCCGTTGCCACTGCCGCCGTTGCCACTGCCGCCGTTGCCACTGCCGCCGTTGCCACTGCCGCCGTTGCCGGCACCAGCGTTGCCCCCGCTGGCGCCAGAGCCCGCCGCGCCCCCGCTGCCTGCTGTCCCGCCATTGCCAGCGTTTCCAGAGCCGCCAGCGGCGACCCCTCCGCTGGCGCCCACGCCCGCGGCTCCACCCATGCCCGCTGCGCCACCGGTGGCGGGCGCGCCACCACTGGCCGGCCCGTCCACGGTCGAGATGATGCCGTCCAGGTCGTTCGAGCACGCGCCATCGACGCACACCAACCCGAACGAGCAGTCGTCGGCGCGGAAGCACTCGTCGCCAAGCGCGCCCGCTTCTTGCGGTCCACCGCAAGCGGTGAACGGCGCCAGCACCGTGAAGCTGACCAAGGCGATCCAAATCGCCGAACGAGCCGCCCGAGGACGCCTCGACTCTGGAGGCTGCCCCTGTGTTCGCCGCACCATGTGTACAAAAGCTACGAGCTGACCTGGGCCGGGACAATCGCTTTTTGATCCAGGTGGGTGAAGCGAGAATCCACCGCGCTGGTTTCAAACTTCACCCAAGGACGGATTCCCTCCTCGAGTCCTACTCGTCGAGCGGGCGCTTCAGCGGCACCGCAGCCGAAACCTTGTCCAAGAGCACGGATCCTCCTGGCTTCGACCCCCTCGATCGGCATGTCCTTCAGAGTGTCCCAATCAACCTCGACTCGATCGAATGCGCGGCCTCGAGCGGTCCCGGGTGTGGGCGACTGCCCTACTCGCGAGGAACCAGACCCTCGGCCGTTCGTGTCGCCGCCGCACCAGCCGCCCACCGGTCAACGCGAATTGCATCGCGCAGGTGGCACGGTCGTTGACGAATCCAGCGCGAGATTGCTATTCGCCCATCGCGTTGAGGTATGCTCCCCGCCGCCGAACCCAGGATCTCGGCGCCGAGAAACGCGACGACGTGTGTCAGACACTGAGCACGTCGCCTGCCTGGTTCGCGGCCATCGAGGCCGTTTGGGCGCCCTCCAAACAGGTCCCGAACTGCATTCTGTTACTCAAAAGCGTTCAACTTACTCTAAGGTTCACTCTCGAAGTGCACCGACCTCCCAATGTTCCACCCCCCCTCGCCGCCTAGCGGCCGCAGGGAGGGAACCGGGAGTCAACTCTCGCGCACCCAGCGCGAGGCGCCCACAACCCACGCGCCGCCCATTGGCGCACAGCTAAGGAGTCCAGCCGCCCATGGCCGAAGAGAAGGAAAGCTCGGTTCTCTTCTCCCTCAAGGAACTGATGAGCCTCGAGGAGGATCGCATCGCCAAAGAGGAAGCGGACGCCAAAGCGCGGGAAGACGATGCCCGCCGTGCCCGCGAGGAAGCAGAACGGGCAGCCCGCGAGGCGGAGGAACAGCGCCTGCGCGAGGAAGAGGAGCGGCGGCGCCAGGAGGAGGCGCGACGACGCGAGGAGGAAGCTCGCGTCGAGGCGATGAAGCAAGCCGAGATCGAGCGCTCAAGGGCCGAGCACGAGCAGAAAGCGCGCATGGAAGCGCTGGCGGCCCAGCAGGAGCACGAGCGTCGCCTGGCGGAGCTGAACCGCGACAAGGGCAAGAAGAAGCTGAAGATCGCCGTTGGCTCGATCCTCGCGGCAATGCTGATCGGCGGTGGCGTGCTGACGTACGTCATCGTGACGAACAACCAGAAGGCCGCTGAAGAGAAGCGCCTGGCGGAAGCCGAGCGTCAGCGCATCCAGGAGCAGCTGGACAAGCTGACCAAGGACCTGCGCGACAAGGAGAAGAAAGAAGAGGAGCTGAAGGACGCCCTCAAGACAGCCAAGAGCGACGCCGAGCGCGCCGCTCTGAAGGCGCAGCTCGAGGCGGCCCAAGCGGAGACGAAGAAGGCGCGAGGAGCCGTCAACACCGCGGGGGCGAGCAAGCCCTCGGGTGGTGGCGGAAAGCCGAAGCCAGCGTGCAACTGTGCCCCTGGCGACCCGCTCTGCTCCTGTCTCTGAGCGACTCACTGCTCAGGCGCTGAGCCAGCCCCGACGCGCCGCGTTCCAGAACGCGGCGCGTCGCGCTTTGTGGCCGCGTTCGGAGGCGGATGCATGGCGCGGCTGGCCTCCACCTCGGGGCCGCCGCGCTCGTTCCACTCCGCGTCTCCGCCGGCGTGGTGTAGGCTCGGCCCCGGCAGGCAGCTCTGTCGCCACCACGGTGCAGCAGGCGCCCCTCGCCGCGCCAGACCCACTTGGCGCGTAGGTCGCCAGCGCTCGGACTGAACATGACCCTGGATGAATCGCAGCTCGCCACCGCACGTCAGCGCCTGGCGTTCCCACTCGACTACCCAACCCTGGAGGCTGCACGCGTCGGGGCCGAACGCGTGAAGGCGTCGATGGGCGTGCTCAAGGTGGGACTCGAGCTCTTCGTGGCCGAGGGTCCCGCAGCCGTCGCGCTGGGCTCGGAACTGGGGATGTCCGTGTTCCTCGATCTGAAGCTCCACGATATCCCTGCGACCGTCGAGCGCGCGGTGGCGAGTGCCTGCCAGCTCGGCGCCAGCTACCTGACGCTTCACGCCGCAGGCGGACCCCGCATGCTGGAGGCCGCGTCGAATCGAGCCAGCCGGGAGAACACGGGCCTCTGCCTGCTCGCCGTGACCGTCCTCACCAGCCTCGACGCGGACGACCTGGCCCGCGTGGGGGTACAGGCCACGCCGGCGGCGCAGGCCGAGCGACTCGGCAAGCTCGCGGTCGACTGCGGCATCGGTGGCCTGGTCTGTTCCCCCGCGGAAGTGGGCAAGCTACGCAGCCAGCTCGGACCGCGCCCGGTGCTGGTGACACCCGGGATCCGCCCCTCGGGCAGTGAGGTCGGCGACCAGAAGCGTGTCGGCACGCCCACGGAAGCCATCCAGAACGGCTCGAGCATGCTCGTGGTGGGACGACCGGTGCGCGACGCCGCCGATCCCGAGCGCGCCGCGCTGGGGCTGGCGACGGAGGTGGCGGCTGCCCTGAGCGCCGGAGCAAGGGCGCAATGAAGTCCGAACCCGCGCCAGGTGCGGAACAGCGACTGGTGGTCGGGCTACAGCCCGTGCGAGAAGCCGTGCGGGTACACGGATCGGCGCTCGACCGGGTGCTGGTGGACAACCGAAAGCTGCCTCGGCTGGAGGCGCTCGCGCGCTATGCGTCGGATCAGGGCGTGCTGCGGGTGGAGCGCGTGCGCCGGGGCGAGCTGGATCGCCTGGCGCGAGGCGCCAGCCACCAGGGCGTCGCGTGCCTCGCACCACACCTCGAGCTGATCCCGCTCGAGCGTGTTCTGGCGCCCGAGCGGCAGCTGATCCTCGCCCTCGACGGCATCCAGGATCCTCAGAACTTCGGCGCGATCATTCGCAGCGCCGTCGCCATCGCCGAGGCCCCCGTGCTGTGGCCCGAGAGCTCGTCTGCTCCCCTCACCCCCGCCACCTTCCGAGCGTCGGCTGGCGCGATCGAACACGCGCAGCTCGTCCGCGTCCCGTCCCTCGCCACGGCACTCCAGCAGGCGGTCGCAGCGGACTTCGAGGTGGTGGGGCTCGACGCCAACGCCCCAAAAACTTTGCGGGAACTGCCGCTCGGGAAGAAGATAGTGCTGGTCCTCGGGGCGGAGCACGAGGGCATCGGCAAGCAGGTCAAGCGCGCCTGTACCCAGACCGCCAAGCTGCTCAGCCCGCACCACATCGACTCCCTGAACGTCTCCGTTGCCGCGGGGATCGCCCTGTTCCAGGCGTCCATCGCGCGCGGCTGAGAGGCGTCCAGGGCCGGGGTGCGTCCGAGGGCCGACGCTGAACAACCGCACAGAGACGGCAGCAGGGCATTCCATTCAATGGAATCCGACGTCTCGAGCTCGTGGCGGGGAGATATCGATCTGCTTTCGCTGACTTACGCATCAGCCTTCGTGTCAGCTCTGATCTTCGATCGAATCCTTCAAGTAGCGCATGAACTGAACAGACGTGAGTCAGTCGGCGCGCAGCAGACGATCGAGCACCTGGATCACCCGGTCGACGTCTTCTGCTGTCGTGTCCTCACCCAGACTGAAGCGAACGCCTCGGGTAGCCGCGTCCCGATCGAGCATGGCCTCGAGCACGGGGCTCGGCTCCAGCGTGCCGGCGCTGCAGGCGCTGCCCGCAGAGACGCAGATCCCTTCGAGATCGAGCGCCGCGACCAGCTCATCGCCGCGCCACCCGGGAAAGCGCAGGTTGCTGACGTGGGGGGCTCTCGGCGCTGCCAGGCCGGTCACTGCCGCGCGCCCCTCGAGCGCCTTCTCCAGGCGGTCACGCTGGTCCCTCACCCCCTCGAGCCCGGACCGATGCTCCTCCACGCGCGCGAGCGCCGCGCCAAAGCCTGCGATCGCGACGGCGTCCTGGGTGCCCGGACGAAACCCGCGCTCCTGAGCGCCACCGCGCAGCACCGGCCGCGGTACCGGAACCACGCCCTCCGAGTCGGAGCGGAGACACAGAGCGCCAACGCCCTTGGGTCCCCTGAGCTTGTGGGCCGCCACGCTGATTGAATCCGCATGGATCAAGGGGGCGAGGTCGAGCTTGCCCAGCGCCTGCACGGCGTCGCAGTGGACCCTCAGCCCGAGGCGGTGAGCGGCCTCCGCCAGAGCCTGGAGCGGCTGCACCACCCCCGTCTCGTGGTTCACGTACATCGCCGCGAGCCAGGAACCCCGCGGCAGCTCGCGACACAGCGAGTCGACGGCGCTCACCTCGATCTGCCCCGCGGGAGAGACCGGGAGCCAGACCACCGGCCGCCCGGCATCCGCGAGCTGCTCCGCCACGCGCACCACCGACGGGTGCTCGAGACGGCTCAGGGCGAGGCCTGGAGCGTGGGCCAGCGCGAGGTTGTTGGCCTCGGTTCCACCCCCGGTGAGCACCACGTCCCGGGGCTCCAGGCTCAGCAGCACTGCCAGGCGCTCGCGCGTATCCTCGATCAGGCGTCGCGCGGCCCGCCCCGCCGCGTGCACGCTGCTTGGATTCGCCCAGGCGAGCGGGCGCGCTGCATCCATCGCCCTCAGCACGCTGGGCGCAGGAGGCGTGGTCGCGTTCCAGTCGAGGTAGATCTGCCGCACGCGGGGCCTAGCTAGCACATCGACTCAGGTGCCACTCTGAGCGACCGCGGGCGCGGGGGGCACCTCGTCCGCCAGCAGCGGCGCGCGCTCGGGGACGCGCAGGTAGAACGCGGAGCCCGTGAACTCGGCTCCTCCGAGGGTCACCCGAGCTGGAGACTCCACTCGCACGTCTCCGCCGTGGCCTCGCGCGATGCCGCGCACGATCGCCAGGCCGACGCCCGTGCCACCGAACGAGCGCGTGGGGGAGCCATCCACCTGATAGAAAGGATCGAAGAGCCTCGCGATGGCGCTCTGGGGCACCCCGGGCCCCGTGTCGGCCACGCAGATCTCGAACTCACCGTTCAGGCGCTGGACGCGCACGCCGACGCGGCCGCCCTCTGGAGTGAACTTGATGGCGTTGTCCAGGAGCTGCCCGAACGCTCGCGACAGGCGCTCCGCGTCACCCCAGCCAGGCATCCTTCCTCGCGGCAATTCGTGATGCAGCTCCTGGTGGCGCTCTCTCAACGCGTGCTGAGCGCGGTTGACGACGCGACGCACCAGCTCGCTCATGTCGTAGTCGCGGTGCATGAAGCGTAGCCGCCCCGTCTCGATGCCCGTCACGTCGAGCAGGTTGTCGATCAGCCCTCGCAGCCTCGCCACGCAGTCATCGATGGTGCGAAGGGCCTTCTCTTGCGTGTTCGTCAGGGGTCCCAGCTCGTGGTCGCGCAGCATGCGCACGTAGCCCACGATCGGTGTCATGGGGGTCGCCAGCTCGTGGGAGATGTTGCGGTAGAACTCCTTTCGGGCGCGGTCCAGCTCCACCATGCGCAGGTTCGCCTGGGACAGCTCCGCGACCTTCTCCTCGAGGTGAGCGACGATGCGCTGGCTTTCCTTGCGCAAATGCTCACCACTCACCTCCGCGCTGTTCTGCTCGCGGCGACCGCCTAGAAAGCCAGCGATCGTGTCCGCGAAGCTGCGCGCGTCGATCGGCTTCTGCAGGAAGCCATTGGCCCCCACGGCGAGGCTCGTGTCACGGTTCCCCTCGGCGGTGATGGCGACGATGGGCACCTGCTTGAGCGCCTCTTCCGCGCGCAAGCGGAGCGTCACCTCGTAGCCATCCATGCCCGGAATCGCGATGTCGACCAGGATCAAGTCGGGGCTCACCTCGCGCGCCTTGCGCAGCCCCTCCATGCCATCCTCGGCTTCGACCACCTCGAATCCCGCAGGCTTGAGCAGCTTCCTGACCAACAGTCGGTTCGCAGGATCGTCCTCGATGTGCAGGATCTTCCGCACGTTGGCTCGCTCTCTTTCGTTGGAGGGGGCGATCATGGGTAGCCGCGCTCCCATGGCACCGCGCATCTTTCTAGGTTGCGAGATGTGAGCGCAAGCACGCCTTCTCGCTCGGCCCGGCCATTCCGCTGTTGCTCGCAGTTTACAACACTATCGCTTGCTTGCCCGCGCCTGCGCCCCGACAGCCAGCCCGTGGAAGACGACGCGCCGCGGCAGGGCTCTCTTTCTTCACGGAATCAAGCCCGTGCATCAGCGTATCCGGGGCCAGCTCGAGCGACGGCAGTCGCGGCATCCTGACTCGCCAGGTTCGGGGGTGAGGGTACGTCGTCCGCCCGCCGCCAGCTCTCCAGGCACACTGGGCGCCCCGCTCACGCAAGGCCTGGCTGCCGCGAATCCTGCCGGACCGAGGCGCGTGTGCTTCTGGTGTTTGCAACGCTGCGCGCTGCTGCTATCGCCCTGAGCGGAGAACCATGAACAAGTCGCTATTGCTTTGCTTGGTGCTCTGCGCGGGATGCGCGGATCTCACCGCTCCTCAGATCGATTCGAACGACCGGCCCAAGCCGCAGACGGTGAAGGCGGCGGCGCCGGCACCCACGCCGGCACCCACGCCAGCGCCGCCCCCTGCCGCCGAAGAGAAGATCACCGCGTCCCACATCCTGATCGCGTACAAGGGCGCCCAGCGCGCGAACCCCAAGGTCACCAGGACCAAGGAGCAAGCCAAGGCGGAGGCCGAAAAGCTGGCCAAGGAAGCCGCGAAGCCCGGCGCCGACTTCGCCGAGCTGGCAAAGAAGAACAGCGATGGTCCCTCTGCGCCTCGGGGTGGCTCACTGGGCGAGTTCGGCAAGGGCCAGATGGTGAAACCCTTCGCCGACGCGGCGTTCGCCCTCAAGCCCGGCGAGGTGACGAGCGCGCCGGTGGAAACCGGGTTCGGCTTCCACATCATCAAGCGCGACAAGTAGACCCGAGCTCCCCGATGCAGGGACCCGAGCCGAGGAAACGTCGCATCCTGATCGTGGATGACGACCCAGACATCGCACGCCTGCTGGGACGCGCGCTGATGGCCGACTACCAGGTGGACGTCGCGCTCAACGCAGCGGACGCTCTGGCGATCGCCAGCAAGCAGGCGCCGGACCTGGCTCTGCTCGACGTGATGATGCCAGGGGTGGATGGGTTTGGCCTGGCGGAGCGCCTGCGGCTACTCCCAGGGCTGTCTCGCCTGCCATTGATATTCCTCACGGCAAAGGGCGACGCTCGGGACCAGATCCGTGGAATTCAGGTCGGCGCGAAGCACTACATCACCAAGCCCTTCAGGCTGGGCGACGTGATCGAAAAGGTGAAGAAGGCAGTCAAGTGAGCGACGAACGAGATGCAGAGAGCGACGTGGAGCCAGACGAGGCCCCACCAGAGTCGGCTCCCACGGAATCGGCGCCGGACCCGAAAGTTTCCGCAAAGAAACTCAACCCGAGCCTGGGGCCTGCTCTCCCCGGCAAGGTCGCCTACCCCCTGGCGTTGCTGTCCGGCTTGCTCTACTTCGCTGCCTTCCCGGGCATCGATCTGTGGCCGCTGGCGTTCGTCGCGCTCACGCCGCTGATCGTGGCAATGCGCAACCAACCCACGCGGCGCGCGATGGGACTCGGCTGGCTGGCGGGCTTCACCATGACGATGACGGGCTTCTACTGGCTCATCGGCATGCTGAAGACCTTCAGCGGGTTCGGGACGGCGCTGTGCCTGGTGTTCATGAGCATCCTGTGCGCCTACCAGGGGGGGCGGATCGGTTTCATGGGCTGGCTTTATGGCCGCGCCACCAACCGTGGCTGGCCGGCGGGGCCAGTGTTCTGCCCTGGCCTTCGCCGCCAGCGAGCTGGTCTTCCCACTGCTCTTTCCCTGGTACTACGCCGCCACGGTGCATCAAGTCCCGGCGCTCTTGCAGCTCGCGGAGCTCGGGGGTCCGATCCTGGTCGGCTTGATGCTGATCGCGCCCAACTGGGCGCTCGCCGAGCTGCTCTTTGCCAAGCTCGATCAGCGCAAACCCAGGCTGCGCCTCGTGGCTGCCCTGGCAGCGCTCCCCGTCGTCGCCGTGGCCTACGGCGCGCTCCGCATCTCCCAGGTCGACGCGGCGGTGGCGGCCGCGCCCAAGGCGAAGGTAGGCGTGGTGCAGGCCAACATGAGCCTGCTGGCCAAGCGGCGCGACAAGGAAGAGGGCCTGCGGCGCCACCTGCGCCTCAGCCAGGAGCTGATCCGCGAGGAAGGGCCGCTGGACCTGGTGGTGTGGCCCGAGACGGCGGTCGTGCGGGCGATGGACGAGCGAAACGCCTCGAACTACTACGAGCGCGTGGTGCTGCCACGCATCGGCGCGCCCGCGGTGTTCGGCGCGGTGCTGGTGCGTCAGGTCGACGACGTGCGCCGCTATGTGCTGTTCAACTCCGCGCTGGTGAGCGACCCAGCGACAGGGCGCAAGGTCGAAGGACGCTTCGACAAGCACTACCTGCTCGCCTTCGGCGAGTATCTGCCGTTCGGCGATACCTTCCCGAAGCTGTACGAGCTCTCCCCCCACTCGGGTCGCTTCACGCCCGGCACCGAGGCCAAGCCAGTGCCCTTCGGGGAGCACCAGCTCGCCGTGTTCATCTGCTACGAGGACATCATCCCGAGCTTCGTGAACTCGATCATGAAGAACGGCGACGCTCAGCTCCTGGTGAACATCACGAACGACGCCTGGTTCGGAGACACGACCGAGCCCTGGATCCACCTCGCCCTGAGCAAGCTGCGCGCGATCGAGCAGCGCCGCTTCTTCGTGCGCAGCACGAACAGCGGTGTCAGCGCGATCGTCGACCCGGTGGGTCGCGTGGTGGCTCACACCGAGACCTTCAAGCAGCAGACCATCGCCGCCCCAATCGCGTGGCTCCACGGAGGAACGGTGTTTCGTGCTCTGGGCGAGCTGCCCTGGTGGCTCGCAACCCTGGTGTGCGTCGGGTTCGCCTTCGTGCGCAGGCGAGGTGGTGAGGCGAGCTAGCCAATCAAGGCACCCTGGATCACCCACACGCCACGACACGGCCCCCCGAACGAGCGCCACCAGATGTACGGAAACGAATAAGCGACGCCCTGGGCTCGTCCATCGGAGCGCCTTCGGTGTAAGCTTGCAGCAAGCCTCAATCGAGGGCGATGATTGGCAGGCTAGGTGTTCCGCCCAGTGGCGGACGAAGATGGGAATTTGGAGGGCTGGGGAGCCGTAAGCATTCCGAAGCCGTGGGTTCGCATCGCGGCTCCGGCCAGCAGACCCCCTTCGGGTCACGGCGAGTTCAGCCCAAGCACGGACGCGGTTTGCGCGAATGAACCCGGTGCCGCGGCACCTTCCAGCTAACGAATACTGCGGTGGGACCCCACCGAACGGGATCAAGGGAGTACAACGCACATGAACATCACTTGGAATAAGATCGCGATCTTGGGCTTTGCGGCGTCGCTCTTCGCGTCCGGCTGTGTGATCACCAGCGGCGACGACGACGACAACACCGGCGGCAGCGCTGGCAGCAGCGGCAACGGCGGAACGGGCGGTAGCGGCGCAACGGGCGGTAGCGGAGCGACCGGCGGAACCGGCGCAACTGGTGGAACTGGCGGGACTGGCGCGACGGGTGGCACCGGTGGTACCGGCAGCCTCTACCTCTGCGATCCCGACACCGGTGAGCGCCCCATGGACACCCCCGGCGACTGCGGCGGCCTCGACGAGAAGGATGCCTGCAACGCCTGCATCAAGACCAGCTGCTGCACGGAGTACAACAGCTGCGTGGCCACTGAGCCTGGCAACCCCTGCGGCTGGGGTGGTCCGAACGGCGATGGGCAAGGCGAGATCTTCTGCATGGTGGACAAGATCCAGACCGCCACGGCGGATCCCAATCAGACCAAGACCTACGACGAGATCGTCAACGAGGCGCTCGCGACCTGCATCACCCCCGACTGCGGTGGCTTCCAGGCGACGGCAACCGACGACCTGTACGCGTGCATGAACACGAACTGCCGCACGGAGTGTCTCGACAAGACCCCCTAGCGGAATTGCTTCGCGCCCCTCGGGGCGCGAAGCGTGCGACGCGCGCTCCGACCGGAGCGCGCGTTTCGCGTTTGTGCCCGGTCCCGGCGCTCGGTGGCGCGAGTCAACGAGCGCTCCGCGCTGCGCCCCGCGTGGGCTCTCAGAACCCCAGCTGCTTCTTGAAGCGCTTGGCGTCCGCGAAGGTGTCCACGTTGGCGAACACGTACGTGGCCTCGGCGTGGTCTGCGTCCTTCGCGATCTCCGCCAGACGCTCGATGGCCGGATCTTCGTAGCGCGACTTGTAGCCGGCCGGGCCAGGCATCCGATAGTAAGCGTGTGGGCGTTTCGAGGCTCCGCTCTGCAGAGGGTCCCGCGCCGCCAGGGTGTCCGTCTCCTCGGCGATGGCGTCGGCCTCCTCTGGCTTCCAGCCCTCCCCGACCTCGAAAACGATGCGATCGAAGCGCCGCCCCTTCACCCACTCCAAGAACTCCTTCAGAGCCGCCTTGTTGGCCCGATTCGGACCGAAGTCTGGAGGCGCGACGAAGACCGCAGTCTTCGCGTCCAGCTCCTCGGCGACCTCCTCGAGCGTCTCGAGCGCGGTCTCGATGACCTTGCCCGAGCGGAACCCCTCCTGACCGACCTGACGGGGCCCGAGGAGCGCGAACTCGAAGCCCTCTGGCGCCTCGCGCCGCCAGCGCCGGATGGTGCCTGGGCCCGGCGTGTGGATGGCCGTCTCCTGGACCTCCACGAAGAGGTATTCCTTGAAGTAGCGGGTGGCTGGAACTGCGAACCCTGCGCAGCCGATGGTGATCATGGCGGCGAAACCGTAACACAGCCTCGCCAATCCGGTAGCGAGCCGGGGGACCTTCCATGGCTGGGGGCGAAGGTGCGACCGATTGTCGCTACACCTCTCCGGGCGTGGGTAGCCCCAGAGCGGCCGAGGCCAGCTCGCTACCCACGCGATGCCCCAGGCGCAGCAGAGCGCCATCGCGATCCAGCTCGAGGCCCGGAGCCGCCGCCAGGAGCGCTCGGCGGCTCAGTTCTCGCTCGAGGACGACCGCGCCGGCCTCCACCACCCGTCCCCGCGCCCGCACCACTAGCTCCTCCGACCGCCCCTGAGGTTGTCCGGATACCGCCAGAGCCGCGGCCCCACGCTCGTCCAAGCGCAGGATCTCGATGCTGAGAACGGCGGGCGAGCTCACCGCGAAGGCGTCTAGCTGCCGGAGGCGCTCTCGCGCTCCCCGGAGCGCCGCCCGCAGCAGCAGAGGCTCGGGGACCAGCGACGCTTCGGCTGCCAGCGCGAGACCGCCCTCCACCCTCCCGAGCACGGTGGAATATCCACATCCAAAAACGCCTGCGCCGACGCCCGTGACGACGGGCAGAAAGCCCAGCAGACCAAGGCAGATCAGCGACTGACGACGTGTCGAAGGTTTCACGGGAAACAACAACCTATCCACATCGGCGCATCTTTTCAGCGAAGCATCGGCTCAGCGACGCCTGCTCAGGTGCGCTCATGTAGGCGAACCTTGCTTCCGCACGAAAACGCTGTCCGGGTGTATAGCCTGGCGAGCCATGCGAGGCGAACAGCGTGCTCATCTGCTCAGATGATGAAGTTGATGATCTTGCCCGGGCGGTAGATCAGCTTCTTCACGGGCTTGCCTGCGATCGAGCGCTGCACGTGTTCGTCGGCCAGCGCCGCGGCCTCGGCGTCCGCCTCTGAAGCATCCTTCGAGAGCATCACACGACCCCGCACCTTGCCGAGCACCTGGACGGCGATCTCGACCTCATCGTCTTCGCACAGGGCGGGGTCGAACTCCGGCCAGCTGACGTCGGCGACGCTCGGCTGATGCCCGAGCTTCTCCCACAGCTCCTCACTCAAGTGGGGTGCGAACGGGCCCAGGATCAGCACCAGCCGCTCGAGCGCCTCGCGGGGCAGCTCAGTGAGCCCGTTCAAGTGGTTCGTCAGGATCATCATCGCGCTGACCGCGGTGTTCAGGCGCAGGGCGTCGATGTCCTCTCCCACCTTCTTCACCGTGCGGTGCACCAGCTTCGCCGTCTCGAGCTGCATCTCGGTGTCGACGACCGCTCGCTCACTCAACGCATGGACGCGGTCGAGCCAGCGCCGCACGCCCTGGATGCCGCTGGTCTGCCACGGCTTCACCTGCTCCAGCGGTCCCATGAACATCTCGTAGGCGCGCAGGGAGTCCGCGCCGTGCTCCTCCACCACGATGTCCGGGTTCACGACGTTGCCGCGGCTCTTCGCCATCTTCTCGGTGACCAGCGCCAGCTCCACGCCGTGCTCGGGGTGCATGGGCTTGCCAGCCTGGGACTTCACCTCGGTGGGTGGAACCCAGCGCTCCTCGACGTGGTGCCCCTCGAAGGACAGCTCCCCGGACTCCGCGTCCTTTTCCACGCGAGAATCGGTGCCCGCCAGCGCCTGCTCGAGCTTTCCCTCCCCGTCGACCACCGCGTACCAGCGGAAGGCCTGCCCCAGGATCATCCCCTGGTGCACCAGTTTCTGGAATGGTTCCGCGTGCTTCACGACTCCACAGTCGTAGAGCACCTTGTGCCAGAAGCGCGCGTACAGGAGATGCAGCACGGCGTGCTCCGCGCCCCCCACGTACAGATCGACGGGCATCCAGTCATCGTATGCCTGCTCGCTGAAGATCTTCTCGTCGTTGTGAGGATCCAGGTAGCGCAGGTAGTACCAGCAGGAACCGGCCCACTGAGGCATGGTGTTGGTCTCGCGCGCGAACCACTTGCCGTCCTTCTGGAAGAAGCGCCATTCGAGCGCCTTCACCAGCGGACCCTGAGGATCACCGGGATGGTAGTCCTCGAGATCCGGCAGCCGCAGCGGCAGCTCGCTCTCCTCCACCGCAATCGGCGTGGAGTAGTCGATCTCGAAGGGGTCTCCCTTGCGCGGATCACCATTCGTTTCCACAGGGAAGTAAACAGGAATCGGCTCACCCCAGTAGCGCTGACGGCTGAACACCCAGTCGCGCAGCTTGAAGTTGACCTTCGCCGTGCCCAGCCCTCGTTCTTCGAGCCAGGCGACGATGTTCTTCTTCACCTCCTCCGTGGGCTGCCCGTCGAACTGGCCCGAGTTGATCGCAGTGCCGTACTCCGGCGTCGCTGCGTTCAGCTCCGCTGGGTCGTCGGGATGGGAGACGACCTGGACGATGGGTAGATCGAAGGCCTTGGCGAACTCGAAATCCCGCTGATCGTGAGCCGGCACGGCCATGATGGCGCCGGTACCGTACGAGCCCAGGACGTAGTCCGCGGTGTAGATGGGGATGCGCTTGCCGTTGACTGGATTGATCGCGTAAGCGCCTGTAAATACACCCGTTTTGTCCTTGCCCAGGGCAGTGCGCTCGAGGTCGCTCTTGCGTACGGCAGCTACTGCGTAGGTCTTCACCTGCTGCCGCTGCTCGGCCGCTGCGGATCTCAGCGTCAGCCGATGATCCGGCGCAATCACCATGTAGGTGGCGCCGAACAGCGTGTCTGGACGCGTGGTGTACACGCGCAACTTCTCCCCGTGGCCTTCCACCTCGAAGTCGACCTCGGCGCCCTCGCTACGGCCGATCCAGTCGACCTGCTTCTGACGAGTCTCTGGCCAGTCCAGCTCGGCGAACTCCGAACCGAGGCGATCGGCGTACTCGGTGATCTTCAGCTGCCACTGCCTCAGCGGCTGACGCACCACCGGGTGATTCCCGCGCTCGCTGCGACCATCGATCACTTCCTCGTTGGCCAGCACCGTTCCCAGGGCAGGACACCAGTTGACAGGTATTTCCCCCTGGAAAGCTAACCCACGATGGAACAGCTTGAGAAAGATCCACTGCGTCCACTTGACGTAGCTCGGGTCAGTGGTGTTGATCTCCCTCGACCAATCGTAAGCAAAGCCCAGGCTCTTCAGCTGGCGCCGGAAGTGGTCGATGTTCTTCTTGGTGGTGACCGCGGGGTGCGTCCCGGTGTTGATGGCGTGCTGTTCCGCAGGGAGACCGAAGGCGTCCCAGCCCATCGGGTGCAACACGTCGTAGCCTTGCATGCGCTTCTTCCGCGCGAAGATGTCCGTCGCCGTGTAGCCCTCCGGGTGTCCCACGTGGAGGCCGTGTCCAGACGGATACGGAAACATGTCGAGCACGTAGGCCTTCGGGCGCCCCGCATGTCGTTCGGAGCGGAACGTCTGGTTCTCTTCCCAGTACTTCTGCCAGCGTGCCTCGATGCCCTTATGGTCGTAAGCCATGGCCGCTCGGTGTACTTCCGTGCAGCGCGTTCGGCAATCTCTGGATCGGCTCCGCAGCGGCAGAAACGGCTGTTCGCGATCCGCGGGGGTGGCTCCGCGCACTTCTTCGGGGTTTGGGGGTGAGGTGCGCTGCGGCTCGTCGCAGCTAGCCACTCACCGCGCTGGGTTCAGCGCCCCTGCACGTCAACGCGCGGCGCGGCGCCGCGCGGGCGTTGCCTTGGCGCTGTCTGCAGCCGCGAGTTTGCGTTCCAGCTTCTTTGCGAGACGCGCGCGGCGCCTGGCGGTCTGCGCCTCCGCCTCGTCGACTCCAGACTCCACGACCGCCAGCGCCCGCGCCGGATCCTTCACGAAGTGTTCGTACAGCTTGGCTAGCTCGAGACGCACCGATGGATCGTCCACTTCACGGGTCAGTGCCTCGAAGTCCTCCAGGGCGCGGGCGCGATCGCCGCGCGCCTTGTGAAGCCTCGCGCGGAGCTCCAGGGCTTCGCTTCCAGCGCCACGTGCGATGGCTCTCTCAGTGACCTGGGCGGCGCGATCGAGTTGCCTGCTGCGCTTCATGGTGCGCGCGACCCCCAGCAGATCCGTTGGGTGAAGCACGTCGAACGGCTCACCGTACAGCCCGACCAGCGCCGCCATGCTCGCGACGTCCCACAGGTTGTGGTCGACGACGGCGCGCAGCGCCTCCTCGTCGCCAGTGCGCAGGAAATGAGCGTAGCGCGGCGCGACGTCAGCCCCGTCGATGTCCCCGTCTCGCTCGAAGCCGAGCACTTCGCTCTCCACCGACTTCAGGCGGCAAGCACCGATGCGCGCCTTGTGCAGGCGCCGCGCGACATGCAGCAGGTCGAGGTGTGGGCGCGCTGGAGGCGGCGGCATGCGATTCATCACGAAGCGATCGCACAACAGCGGCCAGTCGAAACCTCGACCGTTGAAGGAGACGAGCAACGAGCAGGCCTCGACGCGCTCGCGGAACACCGCGAGCGCGGCGGCTTCGTCGACCTGGACTGCGCAACAGAAGCTTTTGCCCAGCATTCGGCGCTGGCTTGGGCGCTGAGCTGTCCAGCACCTCGAATAGCCGGAGACTTCGATCAGAAACGCACACAGGTGCCGGTGCCCACACCGAGGCCAGTCGTCTCGGTATCGAAAACAGGTTCGGGTTGGTCCAGTGGCTCAACTCCGGATCCAGGCCAACAGGCCCAAGAGCCGCTGGAGCATTGCGCTTGCCGAATCCACGGGGATCCGCCCGACGTGATACGACGTGGGCAAGCGCTCGCGGGTACACACAGCGGGCCCTCGCTGTGCTCATACCCTGGAAAGGGCAACAACGTCAGCTCCGGGACGCCGCGCTTCACCGCCCTGGGCACCCGCTTGCCCAAGATCGCCTCCATGTGCGCTCGCAGCTCTGCGAGCTGTGGACTCCCAGCGGCTTCTGAGTGCCTTCGTCGGAGCGCCGCTCTCCTCCCCAATCCCCTGACCGAGCTGCGTCCGCGCCTCTCCAGGCAGCGGCACCATCAGCAATCTCTCGACGGCATCGGTCGCCCCGCGGGCATTGGCGCCAAATTGGCCCGCCATTTGCTCGGCTGAGAGGCGCTGGAGCTTGGCCCTTGGAGGTTCACTGAACAAGTGTATCTCTATTAGTCCGGGGCGAGCAAGTTGCGGCCGCGTATTGAGCGGTGCGCTCGTGGCATTGAGCGAGGGAAACGACTACTCCCTTTCGCGATGCACATCTTCGGACTCACCGGCGGCATCGGCCGGGCAGAGCAGCATTCGGGCGCCGTTTCGCGAGCTGGGACTCCCCGTGGTGGACGCCGACGTGCTCGCGCGAGAGGCGGTGGCCAAGTGCGCTCGGCGCTGGCCGAGCTCGTCGAGGCGTTCGGGGCGGAGATCCTGGACGCCGAAGGCAACCTCGACCGCAAGGGCCTGGCGGCCAAGGCATTCGGAGATGAATCCGCGCGGCAACAGCTCAACAGCATCACCCACCTCCGCGTTGGAGCTCAGCGTGCGCGCTTCAGCGAGCTGGCTCAACACGGCGAACCGCTGGCGGGCAGCGCCACGAGGTGCCGCTCCTGTTCGAGTCGAAGATGGCAGACGGCGATGCGCCCGGTAGTGGTCGTCAGCGTGCCGGAGGAGCTGCAAATCGAACGGCGATGGTCCATGACGCTGCGACGCGGAAGAATGTCGCACGATTCAGCACCAGCTGCCTCTGAGCGAAAAGGTGCGTCAGGCAGACTTCGTGATCGACAACTCCGGCACGCCAGAGCAAAGCCATCAGCGGCTCGCGAGGTGTTGCGGGCGGTCTGGTATAGCGCGTCAGAGTGATCCCACGCGCTACGGCGTTCGAACTTCGGTGTCGACGCCAACGCGACGCCTGAGCGCGATGGCGGAGATCGGCTACTGCTTGGTGCCTCTTCTGGCGGCGCGCGCGGCGCTGAGCGTGTTCTTCATCAACATCGATGGTCATTTCGGCCCACGCCGCCGGTACCGCGATGGAGCGACTCACTGGCTCGGTCGGCGTAGCTCGACGTCGCCGCACAGCTTGCGAGCTGTTCTCATCGCGGTTCGCGCCCACGTCGATCACGATCAGCCAGCTTGACCCAGTCTTTCTTCACCATCTTCTTCGCGCGCCCACCGCGGCCACCAGGATGTCCGCCTGGCGGCACAGGCCAGGCAGATCCCGGGTGCGCGAGTGGGCGATGGTCACCGTCGCGTTCGCCAGAGCAGCGCCGCCGCCATCGGTTTGCCCACGATGTTCGAGCGGCCGATCACGACGGCCTCCTGCGCCTTCAGCGTCGCCCCGGCTTCCTGGAGAGCAAGCGCATGCAGCCGCTCGGCGCAGGCGACGAGCCCGGCAGACCCAGAACGCTGAAAGGCGCCCGGCTACTCCATCATGTGGAAACCATCCACGTCCTTGCGGGGGCCGGGATGGCTTCGAGGATCGGCTTCTCGTCCAAACCTTCGGGACGGTAGCTGCACCAGATGCTGTCCACGCTCGGGTCGGTTGTTGTTGAGCACGACAACAGCAGCTCGCCTCGGCTCACGCTGCAGGGCAGGCCTCAGCACCTCGCCTCTTCAATCCCGACCTCGCGGCGGCCTTCTCCTTTGTTGCGCGTCGTAGACGGCGGACGCTTGGTCGTCTCCCGCGAGCACCACGGTGAGCCCTGGCGCGCGGCCAGAGCCCAGTTGGAAGGCCGACCTCCTCTGCCACCCTGCTGCGGACCCGAGCCGCAATCGCCTCGTCGCCGATGCGCGTTGCCATGGCGCCCTGGTACAACCGCGCTGGCGCAATGCGCAGTTCCAACTGCTCATCAGAACTGCACTGGCGCGTGATGCCGTTGCAGGCAGAGCCCGGCGCCAATGAACGGGCAGATCTGGCCGAAGTGAACGACGGTGGAAGCCGCAGGCCCAGGCGGTGTGTGTGCAGATCTGCCCGGAGTACAGCCCGCGTCCGGCGCAGCCGCAGTTGAAGCTGTCAGGGATGTTGTTGCCGTTCTGATCCTGGGCCGTTGCAGCACTCGTCACGTAGTAGTCGCTGGCGCTGCAGTCTTCGTCGGCAGCAACCAGTCACGCCATCGCAGTCGTTGTCGATGCCGTCGGTGCGCAGACGCCGATGACCAAACCTGACCAGGAGTGCCTCCCGCCGCGCATGTTCAAGCAGCTCGCGGCCGTCGCGCAGTCAGGGTCCGGCGCAGTCGACGTAGCGATCCCCGTCGTTGTCGATCTTGTCGTTGCACTGCTCCTTGGGGTTCGGTCGATCTCCACGTTGGAGCACGAATGGCCCCTCGTTGGGTCCACTGGGGATCGACGGTGTAGCCGTCGACGAAGACGTAGTAGGTTCCGGGGTACAGGATCGTGAAGTCGAGCTTGGCTGCCCAGGCGGAGCCGCCGCTGTCATCATCGCAGCCGAACTCCTTGCCGCCCTTGCACGAGCCCTTCTTCACGTAGAGCACGGAGTCGAAGCTGGTACCGATGGTGTCGAGGTGCACGCGGGAGGCGGTGGTCAGCGTGAAGTAGAACACCGCCTCGCCAGCGTCGCCGCCGCAGGAGCCGGACGTCTCGCCCACGTTGCCAGTCGTATCCCCACGGTATTGTCCGGTGCCCGGGATCAGCTTGGGCGAGAGGCAGTTCGACTGCTTCACGACGCAGATCGGGTTGCTCGCGCAGTCTGGATCCTGACAGTCGATCAAGGTGTCGTTGTCGTCGTCCTTCTCGTTGTTGCAGATCTCGGCCGTCGGCGTGCAGCTCGGGTCGAAGAAGCAGGAGTCGTCGCCGCAGTCGACCAGGTTGTCGCAGTCGTTGTCGATGCCGTCACCGCAGACCTCGGGCTTGCACTGCTTGCAGGCAGGCTTGCCGACGCAGTCGAGATCGGCGCAGTCGACCAGGCCGTCGCAGTCGTTGTCCTGCTTGTCGTCGCAGACCTCGGGCACCCCGGGCGGCACGCACAGACAAGCGGGCTGGGTGGCGCAGTCGGAGTCGGCGCAGTCGACGATGTTGTCGCAGTCGTCGTCCTTGCCATTGCTGCAGTCCTCGCCCTGAGCCTGACATTGACACAGGGGATCCGTCGCGCAGTCTGAGTCGTCGCAGTCGAAGAAGGTGTCGCAGTCGTCGTCGAAGCCGTTTCCGCACTGCTGGCGCTCGTTGTCGGCGCATCCGCAGGCCGGGGTGCCCTGACAGTCGAGGTCCAGACAGTCGACGGTCGTGTCGCAGTCGTCGTCGGTACCGTTGCCGCAGTCCTCTCCGCCAGGCGCCGGGACGCACCCGCAGTTGGGCGTGTTGGCGCACACCGGATCGAAGCAATCGGCGACACCGTTGCAGTCGTTGTCGTCACCGTCGAAGCAGTTCTCGGTACTCGCCGGGTTGCTGTTGGGGTTCAGGTCGTTGCAGTCCTGACCACCGCAGCTGACTGGAGCGAAGCCGTCTTGGTCATCGTCTCGCGCGGTGTACTCACAGGTGCTACCCACGCAGCGATCGGTGGTGCAGCTGTCGCCGTCGTTGCACTGGCTGTCGGTCTCACATGCCGGGCCACCGCCCACGCCACCGACGCCGCCTCCCCCGATCCCCGCGGAACCTGCGTCGCCACCGAACCCGCCAGCCCCGGCGTCACCACCGAACCCGGCGCTTCCACCGACTCCCCCTTGCCCCGCGCTTCCGGCGTTTCCACCGTTGGCCGGCACGCTGAACTCGAGCTCGGAGCGCCCACACGCAGCGAGCCCCAACAATGCGCCAAGCGATAGGATACTGACGAAACGCCCTAGAACCATGGGTGCACCATACCCCTACATCCCAAGCATTTCAGCGTTCAAAAACTGACGCGAGCTGTGCGACGAGCGCTCAGAGGGCCAGATCGAAGACGCCAATGGCGTCACGGGCGGTGTGGGCGTCGACCGGCACCGCCTGACCGGAATCGTCCACCGTGAACCTCACCCCCTGACCTGGGTGGATGGAAACCGGGATGTTCACCATCAAGATGAACCCCCGGCTGCCAGTCGAATCCACGTTGGAGCTGAAGCCCGCCCCATCGTCATAGAGGACCAGCTCGGCCCCCGGATCCACCGACAATTTCACGCCAAACTTCGAAGCTCCGCTGGACGAGTCGATCACATGCACCAGCAGATGGCCCCGGGCGCTGTCCGCGATGACCGTGGTGTTCGCGCTCGCGACGAGCAAGTCCAGGGTCGACCGCCGCATCAGCAGCAGGTCCTGAGTCGGCTGGGTCGCGGCGTCGAAGGGCTGCCAGGTCGCCATCAGGTCGGATTGATCCATCGCTTCAGCGGCCAGCCAACCCGGGAGCTGAGACACTCCGGACAGCTCGTAGTGACCGAGATCGTCGCTGTCCGTCTCGACGTAGCCCCCGCCGTCCGCCTCCGCCGTCACGTGAACGACACCCGAGTAGCCCTGGGTACCCGTGATCGTCTCGTCGAGCACGAAGCTGTTGCCGCTCAGGCTGTCCCCGCTGACGCCCGCCGAGCCGCCCGCCGAGCTCCCCCCGCTGTTCGAGCCACCATTGGCGGTTCCCTTGCCGTTGCAGCCAGGCGTGGAGCACGAACCGTCGGCATAGGGCGCCCGATCCCGATCAGCGTTTCCACACGCAAACATCCACCCGGCGACCAGGACCGCCCCCACCCCTGCTCCCACTCCGCGCATCGGCGCAGTCTACGCTGGCTGAGCGGGCGGAGCCAAACGCTTGGTCAGGGCACGGTGGATCACCACGACCAGGCCGATCAGCAGCACGCCGATCAGCTGGGAAGTGCTCAGGAAGAGCAGGCCCCCGCGGTCGTCGTTGCGCCAGAACTCCAGCACGAAGCGCAAGACGGCGTACCCAGCCACGAAGCCCAGAAACACCTGGCCGTCGTAGCGCTTGCGCCCATGGAGCCACAGGATCAGGACGGCAGCCAGCGCGAGGGACCCCGCCGACTCGTAGATCTGGGTCGGGTGCACTGGCAGCGAAGGCGCGAACGAAGTCACCAGCTGCCCAGCCTTCCACTGCTGTTCGCTGGCGGGGGAGTGCGAGGGGAAGATCAGCCCGAGAGGACCGCTGGTCTGCACCCCGAAGCAGCAGCCGGCCAGCAGGCAGCCCATGCGCCCGAATCCGAGGCCCACAGGAATCACCAGCCCAGCCATGTCCGCCGCTCGCCAGAACGGGAAGCGATCCGCCTTCAGCAGCCAGTAGCCGACCCCGGCGGCACCGATGAAGCCACCGTAGTACGTCAGGCCGCCCTTGTAGAACTCGGCCCAGGCCCAGCAGTTCGTTTCCGTGGGGCGGCAAACGTTGGCCGCGGCGTCCCACATCGTGCCCTCACCCAAACCCGTGCACTCGGCCTGGGTGATCTGCCAGCCCACCTTCGAGGGATCGGTGCACAGGTGGACGTAGTCCCAGAAATAGCCATCCGCGAGCACGTGGAGGATGCGCGCGCCAGCGACGCCGGCGAGCAGCATGGCTAGCCCCAGATTGATGATCACGTCGGGGTCCTGGCCGATCCGCTTGGCCCAGATCGCCCCCATCGCCGTGGCGAAGATGAAGCCCGTCACCAGCAGCAAGAAATAGCTGGGAACCGGCGTGGACCAGCCGGTCCCCTCGAACAGCGTGAACAGCCGGCCTTGCACTCGCTCGCCTCTGACGCCGCCGCTACTGGGGGTTGGGGTTAGACGCGTCGGGAACCGCCCCGCCCTCCGCGACCGCGCCGTCCGGAGCGCTGGTGCTCGGCTCCGCGGGCGGCGATGACGCACTCGGCGAGGCGATCGAGGCAGCGGCGGGCTGTGGCGCGGAGACGACCTGCACCACCTCTCCACTCGAGGCCTGCAGCGCTTCCACCTTGGGACGGCGCCGGGAGGCGATCATGTCGACCGCCATCAGCAAGACGCCGACGCAAATCGAGATGTCGGCGACGTTGAAGGTCGGCCAGTGATCGGTGACGCTCCAGCCCTCCGAGTAGCGCTTGATCCAGGTGTTGAGCGCGAGCACCCAGTCCCCGCGGTAGTCGATGAAGTCGATCACGCTCCCCCGCACGATGCGATCCGCGAGGTTTCCGAGCGCGCCCCCCAGGACCAACGGGAGACCCCATTTGAGCGCACGCTGCCCGGGATGCAGGCGGCTGTAGAGCGACACGATGAACGCGATCGCCAGGATGCTGACGACGAAGAAGAACGGCTTGCGAACCAGCTCTCCTGCGTTCTGCAGGATGCCCCACGCGCCGCCCCGGTTCAGTGCCCACGTGAACGTGAGGTGGTTGTCGATCACGACCACGGGCTCGAGTCGGTTCTCGAGGGTGAGCGCGGCCCAAGCCTTGCTCGCCACGTCGAGCACCAGCGAAACGGACGCCACGACGCCAAAGAACAGGAAGCTCGGCTTGTAGCCGTCCGAAGGCCCGCTGACGCTGCTGGGCGCCTGGGGATCGCTGGACGCGGATGGCTCTGGGGGTGCCGCCTCGCCGAGGCCGACGCTGGTCGCGCCGCCGGACGTCAGGGGATCGATCGCCTCGCTCATGAGTCCTGGCGGTCTACGACATCCCGCACCCCAGAGCCAGACCGCGACCCATCTTTCGCATGGAGCAGTGCTCGGCGGCTGGCCCTGGTCAAGCGTTCACGTTTCTGGGTGGGCTCGCTTGAGGAGTGCCATACATGCGTTTAGTATCCGCCCCATGTCCGAGAAGCCCGCTCCCTGGCTGCATCCCCGCGGCGTTGCTCAGGTCGTCCAGAGTTGGCGAGACTCGGGAAAGGTCCAGCGCTGCCTTGCGGTGGAGCGGCTGATCGAACGCGGAGACGCACGCCACGTCGGCTTCGAGGCGCTGGAGCGTCCGCTCCCGAACGCGCTGGTTCAGGCGCTCGAGGGACGCGGCGTCTCGCAGCTGTACAGTCACCAGGCCCAGGCGATTGACGCTGCCCGACGTGGTCGACACGTCGTCATCGCCACCCCGACGGCCAGCGGCAAGAGCCTGTGCTTCCACCTGCCCGTCCTCGAGGAGCTGGCCAGAGACCCGACCGCGCGCGCCCTCTACCTCTATCCGACCAAGGCGCTGAGTCGGGATCAGGAACATGGGGTGCGCCAGCTCGCCCACGACGCGGAGCTCGAGGTTGGCGCCATGGTCTACGACGGGGACACACCCGGGGACGCTCGGCGCGCAGCCCGCGACCACGCGCGGATCATCCTCTCGAACCCCGACATGCTCCACGCGGGCATCTTGCCCTCGCACACCCGCTGGGCGGCGGCCTTCCAGGGGCTGAAGTACGTCGTCCTCGACGAGCTGCACACCTATCGGGGCGTCTTCGGGTCCCACATGGCCCACGTGATCGCCCGGCTGAAGCGAGTGGCGGCCTTTCACGGCGCGAGTCCCACCTTCATCTGTGCCACCGCCACGATCGGAAACCCGCGCGATCACGCCGCGCGACTGCTCGGCCTCGCCCCCGAGGAGATCGAGCTCGTGGACCGCTCGGGTGCGCCCACCGCGAGTCGACAGCTCTACGTCTACAATCCGCCGATCGTGAACGAAGAGCTCGGTGTGCGCGCCAGCGCGCTGAAGCACGCCGTGTTCATGACCGAGGACCTGATCCGCGCCAAGATCCCCACCATCGTCTTCGGGCAGTCCCGCAACAGCGTGGAGGTGATGCTGAAGTACCTGCGCGACCGCGCCAGCGACGTCGCTGGCCCCGATGCCATCATGGCCTACCGGGGCGGTTACCTCCCAGAAACACGGCGCAAGGTCGAGCAAGGGCTCCGGGACGGCAATATCCTGTGTGTGGTCTCGACGAACGCCCTCGAGCTGGGGATCGACATCGGTGATCTGTCGGCGGTGGTAACCGTTGGCTACCCCGGCAGCATCGCGGCAACCTGGCAGCGCTTCGGCCGCGCCGGGCGGCGGGCCGATGGTAGCGACGACACCAGCATCGCACTGATGGTGCTGCAGAGCGGTGCCCTCGATCAGTACCTCGGGCGAAACCCCGAGTTCCTTCTCGAAGCAGGCGCCGAGGAGGCCCGGATCGACCCGACCAACGTCGAGGTGCTGGTCCAACACCTCAAGTGCGCAGCCTTCGAGCTGCCGTTCGAGGTCACGCCTCCGGGCCAGTCGGTGACTCGACCCACGCCCGCCAGCGGCGAGAACTATGGCCCGCTGGGAGTCGCGGAGACGCGCGACGCCCTGGACTACCTGGAGTCGGGGGGCCTGGTCCATGCAGCAGGTAATCGCTACCACTGGGCGGGCGACGCCTTCCCGGCGTCTTCAGTCAGCTTGCGCAACATCGGCTGGGACAACTTCGTCATCATCGACATTGCCACAGGGAAAACACTCGCAGAACTGGACTGGCGGGCCACGCACACGATGCTCCACGAGCAAGCGATCTATCAGCAAGACGCCGAGCAGTATCAAGTCGAGCGGCTGGACTACGACAACCACAAGGCCTTCGTGCGCAAGGTCGAGCCGGACTACTTCACGACGGCGCTGACCTATCGAACGATCGCCGTGCTGGACAAGAGCGCCGAGCGACTGCTTGGTCAGCTCCAGTCTGGCTGGGGCGAGATCAAGGTCGTCGAACGCGTCACCGGCTACAAGAAGATCAAGTTCTTCACCCACGAGAACGCGGGCTATGGCGACGTGCACCTGCCCGAGATGCAGATGCACACCACCGGCTTCTGGCTCACGGTTCCCGAGGCCATCATCAACCACGTCGCGAGCTCGCGAGCGCTGGCGATCGACGGCCTTCGAGGCCTCGGGCGTGCCCTCGAGACCGTGTCGACACTGGCCTTGATGTGTGAACCGAGCGACGTCGGTCAGTCGCTCGGCGATGGCGAGGAGCAGCTGACGGGGAGCGACGGCAAGCCAGCGACCCGCGCCCCAGCGCGGGTCCCTGGCGCACACACCGGCGGCTTCGACCCCACGCTGTTCTTGTTCGACGCCATCCCCAACGGGGTGGGTCTGGCGGAGCGGATCTTCGAGCGGGCCCCAGAGCTGATTTCCCGCGCCCACGAGCTGATTGCCAGCTGTCCGTGCCCCGCCGGCTGCCCCAGCTGCGTCGGCCCCAGCGAGCTCGACGGCGGTCGGAAGTCGATCGCCCTCGCGCTCGGCCGCAGTTTCGGACTCGCGCTGGGTCCCAGTCCCGAGGCCGCGCGCAGCGGCGCCACACCGCGCATCGCGGCCTCTGCCTGAGCTTCGCAGCCGGCGATCACCGGCTCCGGTGCTCACAATCGGCGCAGCATCTGGCCGCTGGAGTGGCCTCGGTCTAACCTCCAGGGGCTCGTGTTCACCCTCCCTCCGCTCCGACGCATGCTCTGGCTGGTGCCCCTGTTGGGCATCGGAGCCTGTGTCGCCCGTGGGGAGAACCCGCTGACACGCCAGACCGCGGACGATGCGGGCGGGCCTCCCATCCTCGATGCCGGCACCCAGAAGGACTCGAGCTTCGATCTCCCAGACGCCGCTCCCCACTCGGTGCTGGGTGTCGATCCGCCGCACGGTCCCTGGAGCGGCGGGGACCTCGCCACGATCCGAGGCAATGGCTTCAGCAGCGATGCGCGAGTCTGGGTCGGCGGCCTCGAGGTCGCCGCCGGTGACGTGCTGGTCATCGATCCGACTCGGATCCAGTTCACGGTTCCTCCGGGAAACCCTGGAGCCCAGGACGTGCGCGTGCAGAACGCCGACGACGTGAGCACGCGCGCAGAGCTGCCTGGGGGCTACAGCTACGACGCTTTCTACGCGGAGCCAGACAGCGGACCAACCTCGGGTGGGACGCGCATCACGCTGCGAGGGAAGGGCACGAACTGGAGCGACGGTACCCAGGTCCTGGTCGACTTGAAGCCGTGCACGAACCTGGTGCTCAAGGGACCGTCGGAGCTCGAGTGCAACGTACCGGCGACCACCCAGGGCACCAAGCCCATCCGTGTCACCACCCCGGACGACGTCAGCGTCGACGTGCTCGACGCCTTCGTCTACGGCGACACCAGCAACGGTTTCCGCGGGGGACTGAGCGGTGACACCCTGGGCTCGGACCTGAGGGTCATCGTCCTCGACGACTACACCGGCAATGCGATCCCCGGTGCCCAGGTGATCCTGGGCAATGACCTGAGCAGCGCCGCCTCGACGAACGATCAGGGCGTGGTCGTCTTCTCTCAGGCCGCGCTCGGCCCCGAGCGCAGCGTGACCATCGCCAGCAAGTGCTATCAGCCGATCACCTTTGCGAGCGTGCCGGTGGACACCGTCACCGCCTACCTCTCCCCCGTGCTCAGCGTCGACTGCATCGACGACGGCGACCCACCTGCCACCGGCGGTTCCGGCAGCTACGGCGTCAATGTCTACGGCGAGCTGGTGTGGAGCGGCGGCCGTGAGTTCGAGAAGGCGACCTGGACCAACGTGCCGACGCCGCAGGGCCCAGACGAGCGCCAGGCCGCCTACCTGTTCCGCTTCACCAGCGACGCCACCCGCGAGTTCAGTCTGCCTGGTGAAGGCGCCCGCATCACGCCTGAGGCTCCTGGCACTCTGGGCTACGAGTTCTCCTCCAGCACCTCCGCCGGCAACCTGAGCTTCTACGCCCTCGCTGGGATCGAGAACCGCGCGGTCAACCCGCCGCTCTTCACCGCCTACGCGATGGGCATCGCGAAGGGCATTGCCGCGGAACCCGGCCAAACCGTCACCGACGTATATATCCCCATGGATATATCTCTGGACCACGCGCTCGACGTCCAGATCCAGGGCCCGACCCCGACCAGCAAGGGCCCCGACCGCGTGCGTACGAGCATCGCGATCCGGGTGGGCAACGAGGGCTATGCGCTGCTGCCCGTCGGCACGCGGACGGAGCTACTCCCGCTGAGCGGCACCCTCAAGTTCGTTGGCATGCCGGCGCTGGCTGGCGACTTGCTCGGCTCGAGCTACGTCTCCGGCGCGCGCGCGTTCACCGGCGCGAGCGACACCACGCCGCGCTCAGTGCTGGCACTGCGAGGCCAGACCTCGAGCGCCCTGCCCATCAGCCTGACCGGCTTCGTCCAAGTGCCGCGACTGGAGAACCCCCTGGCCAACCAGAGCTGGGACGGCACTCGACTCAGCTGGGACTGGCCCGCTGGGGGCGGCAGCGTCGACCTGGTGCTGATCGAGATCCTGGGTAGCAGCGGCCTCGTCCAGTGGACGGTCGCGGTGCCGGGAAGTCAGAAGGCCGTCGATCTACCCGACCTCCGCACGCTCAGCGATCTGGGCATCAAGCCAGGCCCCATCACCATCGCCGTGTCGCTGGCCAGTATTCAGGACTTCGACTACGGCTCCTTGGTCTATCGACAGCTGGGCGCCCGCGGTTGGAACGCCTACGCCACCGACGTCTTCCAGCTCCACCTTGCCGCGCCGTGAGTCGCCCCCGCTGGACCCCGCTCAGGCTCGCCGCCTCCCTGGCACTCTTCGCGCTGCCCGTCGCTGCTAGCTGCAGCTTCGACACTGCCGATCGCTGGCTGATCGAGGAGACGTCTCAACCCGTGACCTGCACGCCGGGACAGCGGCGCTGCAACACGGTGCTGGAGCGTTGCGAGCAGACGTCTACGGGGGCGGAGTGGCAAACCCAGGAGGACTGCCCAGCCCAGGCTCAGGTCTGCAACCCGAACACCCTGACCTGCATGAACTGCCTGCCGGGCCAGACCCGCTGCGCCGGACTGGACGTGATGCAATGTGATTCCGCAGGGAATTCTGAGCAGAAGGTCGAGGAGTGCGACGCCTCCCAGGCGATCGCCTGCCGCAGCGGCGGCTGCGTCCAGCTCTGCGAGGACGCGGCGAAGAACCGCAGCAACGTGGGCTGCGAGTACTGGGCGGTCGACCTGGACAACGCGGTGATCGACGACACGTCCAACGCCGCCGCGCAGCAGTTCGCCGTCGTCGTCTCCAATCCGCAGCCCGACCTCACGGCCAGCGTGACCATCGAGGAAGACCATGGAGCTCCGGGGACTCCAGCGGACGAGGGAGCGATCACCATCGCCAGCGCCGACATTCCCCCCTTGAGCCTGCGCGTCTTCCGCCTTGGCCCGAGAGAGGTGGACGGTTCTCCCGACGGGGAGTTCAACACCGGCACGGGCAGCGCCCTGACTCGCGCGGCGTACCGCATCAAGAGCCAGGTGCCGGTCATCGCCTACCAGTTCAACCCGCTGGAGAACGTCAACGTGTTCTCCAACGACGCTTCCCTGCTCAAACCCGTCGAGGCCATCCCTGACAACAGCCAACTCGCCGCGAGCTACGTCGTGCTCGGTTGGCCTCAGACGATCGCCTCCACGGAAGATCCGAACACCAACTTCAACCCAGCCAACCCCATCGATCTGCGCGCCTTCGTCACCATCGTCGGTACGCGCAGCGGGACCAAGGTCCGGGTCACGCCGACCACGAAGATCCTCGGCGCTCCTGGTATCCCCGCGACGGCTCCCGGAGAGGCGGTGGAGTACTCCCTCGAGCCCTTCGACGTGCTGAACCTGGAGAGCGACGACTTCAACGCCGACTTCACTGGCAGCCTGATCGAGTCGACTTCACCAGTCGTGGTCTTCAGCGGCTCCGAGGCCAGCGACGCGCCGTTCTTCTCGACCCTGGCGTCGCGCCGCTGTTGCGCGGATCACCTCGAAGAGCAGCTCGATCCGATCCGAACCGCGGGCAAGAGATTCATCGCCCCGGTCGCGGCCAGTCGCACCGAAGCCCTGGTGGCAGGCGGCGCCAGCGTCGGCGTGATCAGCGAGCCGGATTACTTCCGCATCGTCGCAGTGAGCGAGCGAGGGGCACGCATCAAGACCAGCCTGGCCGGCTACGAGGAGCTGACCCTGGACGGTCGCGGCAGCTTCGTGAACCTGACCGCGCGCCACCACTTCAGCGTGGAGAGCGACGAGCCAGTGATGCTCGCCGAGATCTCCCCGAGCCAGGCAGCGGCCGGCGTACCCCGGGGACTTCCGGGTGGCGATCCGAGCTTCATCGTGATCCCGCCCATCGAGCAGTTCAGACCAGGCTACGTCTTTCTCACCCCCGACAAGTACGCCTTCGACTTCCTGCGCATCACCGCCCCCTACGCCGCGCGGGTGCTGCTCGACGGGCGCGACGTGAGCGACCTCTCGAGCTGTGTTCCCCAGGCCGCCGATGGCTCGAGCGAAGACGTACGCGGCGGCCCCCCGGAGTACGTGGTCTACACCTGCCAGCTGTCGTTCCCCGTCATCGACCCAATGGCGGAAGCGCCGAACAATCTTTCCCCCGGGAAACAAAATGACGGTGTGCACCGCATCGACTCGGATCGCGCCGTCGGGGTCCTGGTCGATGGCTTCGACGCCTACGTGAGCTACGGCTACGCCGCGGGCACGGAGCTGCGAGAGATCGTCGTATTCTAGGCCACCCATTCCTTTCTCGGGGGTGAGATCGCCCTGCGTGCACCATCGCGGTTGCTGTCTTGGCGGTGTCCGCTCAGTCGTCGCTCGACGGCGACTCCACCAGGAGCTGCTTCGGGAGCCCACTCGCCACCTCTTGAATCAGCGGCAGGGGCGCGGCCGCTCCGCTCTGACTCCAGACCCGACGACAGTCCTCGAGGCTCAAGCGTCGCGGTCCGAAGACGCTGGACTCCGACGCATCCGAGTCCATCAGACGCCCCGGGTCGTCGACCCCGAAGTCGTCGGGGTGCCCGGGCATGTCCAGGAGCACGTGCCCAAGCTCGTGAGCCAGCACGTAGGAGCGACTTCCAGCGCGGATCCCCGCGCGGTCGACGATCAAGACGTTGCGCATGCTGGAGCCGGCCGAGTAGATGAACGACTCGCCGATCCTCCCGGAACTGGCGAAGCTCGGCACGACGAACAGGTCGATGCTCGCCGGGTCGCCATCCTGGAGAGCCTTGACCAGGCTGCGTTCCTCCAGGGTACCGCTGCTGGCGTTGAAATCGTCGAAGTGATCCAGACCGTCACGCAAAGCCACCTCCCCAAGACAGACGGACACGCCCGCGTCGCTGCTCAGTGGTCGCGGACGCTCACCATCAGTGACCGCGGTCAGGCTCAGGAGCTTCCCCTGTTTGTCCCGCACCAGCAGGTCCACCGTCGGCAGGTCACTGTACCCGCTGCGACCGTTGTCGCTGAACTCCACGGCGAACCCCAGCCGTTCTATTGCCGCACGGATTCTTACGGCAACCTGTCTCGGGTCGAGCCCCGCGGGCCAGCTGAGCTGCAGGGGACGGTCGGCGACGTTCAGCTGCAGCACACCTCCAGCGCTCATCGCACCTTGCTCGCACCCGATCGAGAGCAGCCCGCTCGGGGGTGGTTCCACGACCTTGAGTTGCTCGACCGCGAAGCGTAGCCCGCATTGGCTCCACAGAGCAGCGCTGTCCCGAAGCTCACGTCGCATCACGCGCTCCGCGCCTTCGCTGGTACCGCCCACCGCGGGCGACCCGCCGGCGCCCTGACGAAGCACATGGACGCGCAGTCGGACCTGGCCCACTCGAGGTGTCTTCCCTGTCTCGCCAGGCGCTACGAGGTGCAGCTCCTGCCTCCCCGAGTGGTCGCTCGGGTGCTCGCTCAGACCGAGCTCGACATGTCCGCCAAGCTCCACCTGCAGGGCGAGGCCGGCCTTCGGGTGGGCCCGGTCAACGTTCGTCGCGACCAAGCGCAGCGACTCGCTCACCCCACACTCCGTCTGGGCCTGCGCGCTCGGACAGGGCCGTGGGCGGAGCGTGAGCGGCCCTCGGACGTCCAGCTCACGCTTGGTCTGGGAGTAGCTGCGCAGCCAGATCTGCTTCGGCAGCGCGCCCATGGGAGCGCGTACGCCCACCGCGAAGGCCTCTGGGTCCTGGCCGCTGCCCCACGCCCCGGGCCGCTCCCGGCTGACGCTGGCGAAGAGCGGCGCGATCCACTTCCCCGCCGCGACGCGGTAGGCTCGGAGCGCCGTCACCTGCTGGGATTCTCCGTCGACACTGAACGACCAGCGTCCAACGGCGCGGGCCTGGATCAGAGCCGGCTTGGAACGCGGCAGCGAGGCCTTGCTGGTGACTAGCTTGCTGCCGACGAAGAGCCGGAGTCCCTCCCCCCCAAGATCGAGGCGCCCGCCGGCGACCCGCAGGCGCTCATCGAGACCGCTCGTGTCCAGCTCGGAGGCAACTCGATCCGGTTGGCCATCGCCATCGTCATCGTCGTCATCGACCCACACCGTCCAGGGTGTCGAAGCAGCACGGGCGCGGTCGGTCGCCGAGATGCTCAGCGCGATCCCCGACAGGAGCAGGCAACCGACGATTCGTCGCAGCTTCATTCAATCCAACCGTACTCCAGACGCCGAAACGTGGCCTCCCCAACCACACGACCGGGCGTGCATTCCGCGAGGCCCGCCCAGCACGCGGCGCGCAGCGTCTTCGAGCGCTGGAGCTCGAGCATGCGCTGTCTGAGATCCGATGCCACGCCGCCCTGCTGTGCGTCGAGATCTGCGAGAGCGGCGACGGCCAGGGCGCGCAGCGGGTCCTTGCCGCTCCCCTCGGCGAGTTCTTCCAAGCCGCGTCGACGCGCCTCGGCCTGCGCTCCGTCGTCGAAGTGCTGCGCCAGTCGCAGCGCGGCGCGAACGCCCAACGCGTCCTTCGGGCGACCTCCCCCGGTCATCGTGTCCAGCATGGCGCGAGCTTCGGGGCGCCCGGCGCGCGCGAGCCGGAACAGAAAGCTCGGGTCTCGATCGGCGCTCGGTCGGTCGCTGAGGCGCGCGATCAGCTCCAGGTTCAAGCGCACTGGTTCGTCGAGAGCAGCTCCCAGCGCCCAGGCGACGAGAAGCCACGCAGGGCGCGAGCTGACTGCGCCATCGGTGGCCTCGCGCAGGGCCTCCTCGCATACCGACACATCGCCGGCCCGCTGGCTCACCTGGGCCATCACCAACCAGCGGCCCAGGTGCCGCTCGGTCGAGCGCAGGACCTGGAGCGCCCGCGAGACGCCTGCGGGCAGCGGCATGCCTCGGCTGAGCGGCAGCAACAGCTCCAGACACAGCGCGATGCGATGGCTCTCCTTGATCCTTGGTGCCAGCCCCCCGAGCAGCCCCCCATCCGACTCACCGCGCGCCGCCCGGGCAAGCTCCGCCGCGAAGGCGAGGTGCGGTTGACTGCCGACCACGATGCGACTCAGTCCTGGCCCGATCTGCGTATCCGCGCAGAAACACGCAGCCGACAGCGTGGCGAGCCCACCCGCTCCGTCCTTCCCGAGCGCAGCGTCGACCACGTCCGCCGCGACTTCAGGTGCCCCTTCGGCCAGCGCCCGGATCCCGCTGCCGAAGATCGGGCGCTCGAAGGAGCCGCGACGCACCAGGGTCATCAGCGCTTGGGTCAGCTCTTGCTGAAGCTCGCTGGACCACGGCGCGAAAACTCGAAGTGCCCCTGCAAGCGGAAGCTCGCTCTTGGGGCGACGCTTGAGCGCAGCCCGCAGCTCTCGGACGAGTCGCAGCGCGATGGCGGGGTTCACCCGAACGGCGGCCGC
The DNA here is from genome assembly GCA_041389745.1 of Polyangiaceae bacterium. GTDB lineage: Bacteria > Myxococcota_A > Polyangia > Polyangiales > Polyangiaceae > JAHBVY01. The sequence continues at coordinate 24,405 of JAWKRF010000027.1, read as the reverse complement.
CTCCGAGGCCCCAGGGCTCGAACCATCGATGCTGCTCACCGCCTCGTTCGCCCCACTCAAGCTTCGCACCCCCATGCAAACGCCGGAGCCTCGAGCCATGGGGACCGGCGAGCAGATCTCGCTGGCCCCGGCCGACTACCGAGACGCTGGCCCCCAGCCGATCGCTCCTCGACCAGCTTAGTGAAGCATACCACGAAGTGCGCTCAGACCTCCTGGCCCGGCGGCCAAGGTCACAGCAAGCGTCCCAGCGTGGGACGCGAACGCGCCACCAGCCAACACCGTGGCCGCCCGAGCTTGCTGTCGTGGAACCGGAAGTTCGCGCCCCAGCGGTTGGCGCCGATCAGGAATTCCCGAATGAACGTCTGGTTTCCACGTCAAAAGAACAGAGCCCGGCTTGCCGCGACCCAGAAAAAAGTCCGGCAAACCACCGCAAATCGCGGTAAGACGCTCGACTTAGGAGATACCCCATGCGTAGAGCTGCCTTAATCGTCGTCCTCACCGCCGTCGTCCCCGCTTTCCTGGCCAGCGCGTGCCGCAAGAAGGAAGAGGAAGAGCCGCCGGCGAACCAGTATCAACAGCAGCCAGGATACTACGGGCAGCCAACCGCGACCGCCTACCCCCAGGGCACCGCATATCCTCAGGGGACGGCGTACCCCACCGCGACGGCGTATCCGACCGCCACCGCCTACCCGACCGCGACGGCGACCTATGGCAACCCCAGCCCTCAGGGACTGCCCTGTCAGTCGGACGCCACCTGCCTCTCTCACAAGTGCAACATGACGGTTGGCAAGTGCGCGTGGCCCTGTCAGACCAACGACGACTGCCAGGCCGGCTTCCAGTGCACCGCTCCGCTCTGCGTGCCCGCCATGGGTGGGCAGTGAGCCGCGGGTAGCCTCGCCCATCCCACGCACCCGAAACGCGCTCGGCGGAGTCCCCCCGAGCGCGTTCTTGCGTTTGTGTTTCAACACCCTGCTAGAACAGCCAAGCCATGGAAGAAGCCGAGTACGAAGCCCTCGCGTTCCCCGAGCTGAAGCGCCTGGTGAACGCACTGGATACGATCGAAGATGACCGCCTCGAGTGCGAGCTGTCCGGAGACATCCTCACGCTGTGCTTCGACGATGACGCCGAGTACGTGATCAACAGCCACCGCGCTGCGCGGCAGATCTGGATGGCCGCGGAGCGCAACGCCTGGCACTTCGACTGGACGGGCGAGGCGTGGGTCGCCGCGAAGTCGGGTGACGAGCTCTGGAGCACCGTCGAGCGCGTGCTCCAGAACAAGCTGGGTGGCTCGGTCTCGTTGCCTCGCGACTAGGCAACTCCAGCAGCCCCGCCAGGACCGAGGTCGATCGAGGCGCCAAGATCAATCGAGCCGGACGGCCACGCTCTCGTCGCCCACCTTCTGGTGATCGTCGAGTCCGTCGTCCCACACGAGCTCCGACGCCAGGCACTCGCTCTTGATGTGCTCGGTGTTGGCCAGCACCACGCGCTTGATGCGCTCGCTGCCACCGAGCCGGAGCGCCACCCGATCGCTGAAATCGAGCTTCTTTTCTTTCCGCGCGGCTTGGACACGGCTGGTCACCTCACGCAGGTAGCCGTCATCGATCAGGGCTTCCGTGAGCACCGTGTGCAGCACCACCACCCCGACCTTTCCGGTCTCCGCGGCGAAGCCCTCCGCCGCGCTCACGTTGATGGCGATCTCGTCGCCGGACAGCTCGATCACCTCGCCGTCCAGATTGACCGCGACCTTGCCGTGCTGCGCGAGCTCGCTGAACAGCGCGTTGCCGTCTGCCTTGGCGAGCGCTTGCTTCACTTCCTGCACACGCTTCCCGAGGCGCGGACCGAGGGCCCTGAAGTTCGGGTTCACGTTGAAGCTGACGGCGCCCTCTTCGTGCCCGGGGTGCATGGTGCGCAGCTCCTGCACGTTCAGCTCCTCGAGGATCAACGGCGTGTAGCTCTCGATACGCTCCTTCAGAGACGCGTCGTTGAGCACCACGTCGGCGCGAGACAGCGGCTGACGCACCTTGAGCTTGCCGGCCGAGCGCACGCTGAGCCCTAGGCTCACGATCTCACGCACCGCGGCCATCTCTTCGGCGAGCCCAGCGTCGATCGCAGCTTCGTCGACCAGCGGATAGTCCTCCAGGTGCACGCTCTCCTTCCCGCCCGGCAACCCAGCCGCCACCACCAGGTTCTGGTGCATCTCCTCGGCAAAGAACGGCACGAAGGGCGCGATCAGCTTGGAGACGCTGACCAGGCTCTCATACAGCGTGGCGTAGGCGTCGCGCTTGTCTTGCTCTAGGCCAGACGCCCAGAAGCGGTTGCGGCTGCGACGCACGTACCAGTTGCTGAGGGACTCGACCAGGTCTTGCAGCGCCAGCGCGGCGTCGTAGGCCAGGTAGCCATCCATCGCCGCACGCACCTTGCGCGTGGTGATGGCCAGCTCCGAGAGCATCCAGCGGTCGAGCACGCTGCGCTCCGCGCGAGGACGCCCAGCGTGAGCCGTTTCCCCAGGGTTCCAGCCATCGATGTTGGCGTAGATGGTGAAGAACGAAAACACGTTCCGCAGCTTGACCAGGAAGTCCTTCTGCAACATGCGCACGTTGCGCAGCGAGTGCCGCGTGTTGTTCCAGGGCGGGCTCGAGGCGTAGAAGAACCAGCGGAATGCGTCGGAGCCAGGCGCCGGAGTCGCTTCGTCCTCGACCCGCACGCGCTCCGACGCTGGGTAGCCGGGCACCTCCACCGGCCGCGAGCCGAGGCCTGCCGCCGCGGGCACGAGGCCCAGCGCCTCGCGGTCCTCGGCGCTCACCAGCGCCACACGGCGCGGCAGCTTCTTGTGGGCGAGGATCTTCGCGTAGCGGCGCTCTTCTGGATTTTCCGAATGGTAAAGCGCAACCCTCGCCCCCTCGTTCAAGTCCATACCCTCGAGGTCTTCCCGCGCGATCAGGATCTCTCCTGGCTTCGCGGTCTGCCCGTGGGCCTCGCTGAGCACCGCGAAGTCCATGCGCACGGTGTCTAGGATGATCTCCGGCGGGGTGTAGTTGCCCTTGCTCTTGCTCTCCTTCTTGCCCTCGCGGTCACACACGTGGCCGAGCACGATGCAGGTTTTGTAGGGCAACGGATACTCGCGCACCCGGGTAAGCCCGAGGCGCTGTTGCGCCTCTTCGTCGAACACCAGGGTGGCGATCATGAGCAACGAGTAGAACCAGCCGCGGGTCTGATCGATGGCCTCGGAGATGAAGTCTGCGGGAACGCGCCATCCAGCTTCTCGAGGCTGCCCTCCACATGGGGGAAGCCCCACTGGGCGAACGGCATGCACCCGGAGTCGAACCAGCAGTCGATCACGTCGGGCACGCGCTGCATCTGCGCGCCGCACTTCTCACATGGAAACGTGACCTCATCGATCCAGGGCTTGTGCACCATCAGGTGGTCGCTGAGCTCCGGGTTCGCTTGCTTGTCGGCGTGCCAGTGGTCGAAGGCCCTGGGATTCAGCTCCAAGATCTGCGCGACGCTGTGAGGCGCCATGCGGTGCTCGCACTTCGGGCAGTCCCAGATGTTGAGCGGCGTGCCCCAGAAGCGCTCACGGCTGAGCGCCCAGTCGACGTTGTTGTTCAAGAAGTCGCCGAAGCGACCATCCTTGATGTGCTCCGGCAGCCAGTTCACCGCCTGGTTGTTCGCCTTGGCGCCGTCGAGCTTGGCCGTGGTGCGGATGAACCAGCCGGGGCGAGCCATCTGGATCAGCGGATCCTGGTCGGCGCGCCAGCAGAACGGATACTCGTGGCGGTAGGTCTCACTGAGCAGCAGTAGTTTCCGCGAGCCGAGCTCCTTCTGCAGAGCAGGGTCGGCGTCCTTGACCCACTGCCCCGCGTAGCGCTCGAGCTCGGGCTTGAAGGTGCCGTCGGGCCTGATGGCGCAGATCAGCTCCACGCTCTCGGGCTTTGCGTAGCTGTCGAGCTGCCGCTTGTGCGCCGCGTGGTCGTCTTCGCCGAACGCGGGCGCGATGTGCACGATGCCAGTGCCGGAGTCGAGGGTGACGAAGTCTTCCGCGATCACCCGCCACCAGGTGCGCACGCTGCCACCGGCCTCGAGCGCCACCTCGCTGCTCTTCAGCCGGTCGTAGTACAGCTCGAACGGCGGCTGGTACTTCAGCCCCACGAGCTCGGAGCCCTTGACGGTCCGCTCGACCACCAGCTGGTGACCGAGCTTCTGCTCCAGCGCCTCGCGCAGACCCGCGGCGACGATCAGGCGCTTGCAGGCAAGGTCCGGCAGCTCTTCGGGAGACTTCTGCTTGCCCTTCCCCGCAGGCTTCAGCGCCTCGCCGATGCTCACGTAGACGTACTCGAAGTCGCTCCGCACGGCCGCGTAGCCGTTGCTCGGCAGCGTCCAGGGTGTGGTGGTCCAGACGACCAGCGCCGTGTCGCTCGCGGCGCCATCGGCGTTTTCGAGCGGAAACAGGCAGTAGACGCTGGGGTCGTCCACCGTCTTGTAGCCTTGGCCGACTTCACCCGCAGAGAGCGCGGTGCCGCCTTGGGCCCACCACCACACCACTTTGTGGCCTTGGTAGAGCAAGCCCTTGGCGTACAGCTCGGAGAGTGCCCACCACACGCTCTCGACGTAGCTCTGGTGGAACGTGACGTACGCATCTTCCAGATCCACCCAGAAGCCCAGGCGCTCCGTGAGGCGCTCCCATTCGCTGGTGTAGCGAAACACGGAGTCGATGCAGCGCCCGACGAAGGGCCTCACCCCATACTCCTGGATGGCTTCCTTGCCGTGGATGCGCAGCTCCTTCTCGACTTCCACTTCCACGGGGAGACCGTGGGTGTCCCAGCCGGCCTTGCGCAGCACCTTCGCGCCGAGCATGGCTTGGTAGCGCGGAAATAGATCCTTGCTGACGCGGGTCAGCACATGGCCGTTGTGCGGCAAGCCGTTGGCCGTCGGGGGGCCTTCGTAGAACACGAAGTCTCGCCCGCCTTCGCGCTGGGCGATGCTCTTCTCGAAAATGTTCCCGCGCTTCCACAGCTCGAGGATCTCCGACTCGTACTTCGGGAAGTCGAGGTCGGTGGGAACGGGCGGGAAGAGCGGTTTCTGTGTCATGACTTGGGGCCGATATAGCGTGAAACGAGGCAATGTGCGCCCCTTTCACCGGCTTTCAAGCCCCACTTGGCTTCAGCGCTCAGCGGCGCCGGATCTGCAGGCTTTCGAGCAGCGGGAGCGCCGAGCGGCCGTCGAGGACGGCGCCGATCACCGCCACGCCGTGAGCCCCAGCGTCGATGCAGCGCCCCGCGCTTTCGGCGTCCACGCCGCCCAGGGCGTAAACCGGCACGCCGAGCGACCCGCACACCGACGCGAGGCCGTCGAGGCCAAGGGCCGCCCTGCCTTTGCGTGGCGCCATCGCTGGCGATACCACCAGCGCGTCGACTCCCGGGTCGACCGCACCTCCAGCGTGCCACGCGCGACTACACCAAACACCTGGCACCAACTCAGGCACCCGTGCCGCAGACACGCCGACTTCCGGCAAGTGCACCGCATCTGCGCCGAGCAGCAGCGCGAGGTCGAGGCGCTCGCTCACGCTGAGCTGGTGTCCGGCGTCGCGCGTGAGCGCTCGAAGAGCGCGCCCCGTCTCGAGCCGCCAGCCAATCGACGCGTCGCGGTCGCGCAGCTGCACGACGACGCTTCCAGGCTCTGCCTGTTCGAGACAGCGACGTATCCGTGGCAACAGCTCATCTCCAGCGAGGCGCCGGTCCGTGATCAGCATCAGCCGCGGTAGCTCGAGCACCAGCTACTTCTCGCTGGGCGTCTTCGCCAGATCGCTGCGCGCCATCTCCGCGAAGCGGCTGTTCGGGTACTTCGCGATCAAGTACTCCAGCGTCTCGCGTCTCGCCTGTTCGTTGCCTTGAGCTTTGAACTGCTCGGCGAGCCCGAACAGTGCCTCTCCCGGCGTCTCCTCGCGGCGCTCCTCGAAGTCAGGCTCGCTGGCGCACTGCATGGGAGCGCTGCTGGCCAACAGCAAGGCGACGAGCCATCCGAACTTCATGGGGTCAAGCCTCGCAAAGCCTCGGCCCCATTGGCAAGCGCCCTGGTCGCCCTGGCGCGTTCAGCGGCGTCGCGCGGTTCACCAGCTCGACACGAGGAGCGGCAACCACCGGCCAGGGACACTCGCCGACTCGAGCTCCCCGACCCTCACGGCCCCGCAGCGGAGATAGAACGCCTCGGCGTTCGGGTCGGATTGAATCCAGAGCGCACCCGCTGGGGCCACCCGAGCAGCGTGCTCCCGTGCCCGCTCGAACAACCGCTGGCCAATGCCTTGTCCGAGGCGCGTGGGCTCAACGAACAACGCCTCCACCTCGAAAGCACTATCCGCACTCGTTGCCTCGGGGAATTGCTGCAGGCGGTCGCGGCTACATCGACCGACCAAGACGAAGCCCACCACTCCCTCGCTCCCGGCGGCATCGGCGTCTTCGTATAGGTACCCCCAGTCTTCTTCCAGTTGGTTGGGGGTGAGGGTCAATCCTTCGACGCCTCTCGCTCTCGGAGGCCGGCACGAACGGCCAAGCGACCGCTTTCGATGCTGAGAGTCGCCCGCCGCCCGCCCTGTCCCGCGTGCGGAAACGCGAGCAGCTAGCTCGAGAGGTGGGACAGGCGCCCCCATTTGCTCACCGAACTCGTCGGGCGAGGGAGCACCCGCTTCACGTTTGGGCTACCGTCATCGATTCCCCACGCCGCTTCATGAATCGCCTTTCAATCTTGCAATCCCTACGACTCGCATCTCCTCAGCGCCCAGCGCTGGTCCTCGCGCTGAGCGCTGCTCTGGCTGCCGCTTGCGGGGGTAGCCACACCACTCGCGGTCACTCCGATGGCGGCACCGGCGGCGAGGCGGGCTCGTCTCCCGGCGGAACCGCAGGCAGCGGCGGAGCGGGCGCGACTGGCGGCGTTTCTGGCGTCGGTGCAGCAGGAGGGACCGGCGGCACGGGCGCGGCTGGCAGCGGGGCCAGTGGAGGCAGCGCCGGCCAGACCAGCGGCGGCAGCGCCGGCATGGCTGGCAGCGGCGGCAGCGCGGGCGCGACCGCAGGCAGCGGCGGAGCATTGCTCTGCGGAAACGGCAAACTCGACGTCGGTGAGACGTGCGATCCATCGATCCCCGTCGCTCAAGCCGACATGAGCGGCGGAGGCGCCGGGGGAACCAGCGGTGGAACTGGCGGCAGCAGCGGAGCTGGAGCGAGCGGAGGCATCGGCGGCACCGCTGGTGCGTCGGCTGGAACTGGCGGCAGCGCTGGCGCGGGCGGGACTACGGGTGGCAACGGCGGAACGAGCGCGGGCACTGGTGGAACCAGCAGCGGTAGCGGCGGAACGAGCAGCGGTAGCGGAGGAGCCGGAGGGACCACGGCAGGCACGGGTGGCACCGCTGGTTCCAGTGGCGGGACCGGCGGCGCGCTGCCGTTTGGTCAGTGCGTGACCCTGGCTCAGTGCCCGTCACCCTCCTCGGCCTGCATGCGGCCGGTGCTCACTGGCTCGCCCTCGAGCTGCGACGTCGCGTGCTCCGAAGCTCCACTCACCCAGTGCGTCGACGACGACGGCTGCTGCGCGCCCGGCTGCGCCCCGAGTGAAGACAACGACTGCAGCGGCTGGTCGTGTCACCCGAGCGCGCCCCTCGATGCGGTTCGCTACTCGGCGATGGAGAATCTATCCAAGGACGCCCTGCGTAGCGCCCTGCTCGCTCGCGTCTCGGGGCACACCTCCCTCGGCTACGACGGCGCACGGGACTACATGTTCAACACCCTGGACGTTCACGCCGGGGAGCTAGAATGCATCTATTCGGGGCGCCTCACCCCCCCCGATGGAACGCGTACCCCCGGCGGCTTCAACACCGAGCACTCCTGGCCCCAGTCGATGGGCGCGGACAAGGAGCCTGCCCACAGCGATCTCCATCACCTTTTCCCCACGGATGGCGGCACCAACTCCGCGCGCTCGAACTGGCCGTTCGGCGACACGGTGTGCGGGGGCAGCGCCTGCCCCTACCACAACGGCGGCTCCGAGCGCGGCACGGACGCCAGCGGCGCAACCGTCTGGGAGGTTCGCCCGGCGCGCCGCGGAGACATTGCCCGCGCCATGTTCTACTTCTCGGTGCGCTACGCGATGCCCCTCGACCCAGCGCAAGAGACTGCGCTCCGCGCCTGGCACTGCCAGGATCCTCCCGACGATCTCGAGCGCGGGCGCAACGACGGCATCGACGCCGTCCAGCACAACCGCAACCCGTTCATCGATCGGCCGGATTTCGTGGATCGCTTGCTCGATTTCTGAGCCGTTGTTTGCCGACTGCTTGGCTTCCGTGCGGTCTTGCCGGTCCGTGCTTGCGCTTGAAACCGGTTCACACCACACTGCCAGCATGCGATTTCGTATTTGGCTTTGCCTGGGCCTCGCGGTGGGTTGTTCTGATTCTGGGAGTGATCCAAACGGCAGTGGCGGCGCCGGTGGAACCGCGGGCACAGCGGCCAGCGGAGGCACGGCGGGCACCTCTGGAAACGGGGGCGACGCCGGCGCGGCAGGCAAGGCTGGGGCGTCGGGCAACGGCGGAACGCAGGGGCAGCCGGCATGGCTGGGGCGTCGGGTAGCGGCGGAAATGCAGGCTCAGCTGGGATGGCTGGGACCGGAGGAAGCGCTGGCGCGGCTGGAATGGCTGGGAGCGGAGGAAACGCTGGCACCGCTGGAATGGCAGGAGCCGCTGGCACCGGCGGAACTGGACCGATAACGGCCTGCCAGCCCCCCCAAGAGGTCGACAACTGCGGCTGTGGGCCAGGGTTCATCGGCTCTTCCGGAAGGTGTATCAAGGTCACCACCGAGTGTGGTGGCAAAGCCTGCCCGGAGGGTCCCCACGGCAGCGCTATTTGCAATGGCACCGCCTGTGGGCTCCAATGTGAGGCGGGCTGGGGGGACTGTGACGGTCTTGCGTATAACGGATGCGAGACATCCCTCAATTCGCCTACCGACTGTGGCGCATGCGGGATGGCGTGCACGACAGGTCAAGTGTGTGATGGTGGCACCTGCACGACGAGCTGTTCGTTCCCGACCTCTGACTGCAGCGGTTCCTGCCTCGCCCTCCTTACCGATCCGTCTTCATGCGGCTATTGTGGACGAGTTTGCGACTCTCACCCCAACAGCACAACCACCTGCAGCGGAGGTAACTGCGGATTCACCTGTGACCCCGGCACCACCCAGTGCGGCCAAGCATGCGCCGACCTGCAGACGGACGCACTTAATTGTGGCGCGTGCGACGCCGCTTGCCCCACCACTCCGGGCGGGCTCTCAAAGTGTTCCGCAGGGAAATGCGACATCATCTGCGCGGATGACCTCACGAAGTGTGGTGACACCTGCGTCGACACGACCTGGGACAACGCCAACTGCGGAGGATGTGGTGTCGCGTGTTCGGGCACCTGTGTCGCGGGAGCCTGCCAGCAAACCTTCAATCCGGTCGTTGCAAGTGTGCCAGGAGAGGTTTTCGATCTCGCCTACAAGATGGGCTCGCTCTACTGGATCGCCGAGGTTCCCGGTAACGGAAGCACTACGAACACGACCTACACCGTAAGCGCGATGGCGCTGAGCGACCAAGTCGTACACGATCTCGCGACGGGCCTCACGCGGTCGGTTGCGCTCGTCGTCGACGACACCCACGTCTACATCGCGAATCAGGCCGGTGCGGCAATCTATCGTGTGCCGATCGCGGGCGGTGCGCTCGAACTGGTCAGCGTCTCGCCCACCCCCACCTCCCTCGCTGAGGCGGGCGACAACATCTATTTCCGCAGTCAGTTCGGCACAACCGTGTTCTCCGCGCCAAAGGCAGGTGGCAGCGCGATCGAGGTCTTCGACACGGGCCTTTCGAACTCCTCCTGGTCCCCAGTACTCGCGGACGCGTGGGGAGTGTACGCGGGGCAAACTGTCCATCCGTTTGCAGATGGCTGCCCAGAGTTCAAGTTGAACAGGTGTCTGAGCACCAGGATCGCCGCGATAGACAGAAGCGAGTTCTATCAAACCTGGGACCAAGCTTGCGGCTCAAAGTCTGCCGTCAATCGAGAGACGTTCTTCGAGCGAGAGGCGGCGTCCCACGTGATCTACGACGGCAGCGACAATCAGACGCCGGGCTATCGTATCAAGACGGAGGGTGGGCGGCTGTATGAGGTATTCGCAGACTGGAACCTCGACGACTACACGCACCTTTACACCAGGTATCGCTGCGGCAATCAAAGCGCAGCGCGGATCCTAGACTCACAGATTACCCCACGTCACGGCGCGATGGCCTTTGACAACGACTACTTCTACTACGTCCACATCCGCTGGTCGCCAGGGCCGGGCTACGAGTATCACATCTACCGGGCCCCGCGTTAGCACGCGGAGTCACCCAGAATATCCATACTTCCCGCGTGGGCACTTTTTAGCTCCCGCGCGGAAAGAGCGATAGCGTCAGGAAGCCTCGGCCTGCAGCAACTCGTCTAGATGGGCTAGCGTGGAATACGTGACGACAGCACCGCTGACGCCCGCGTGACCGAGCACGAACCGGACGCAGGATGCAACGGATTCAGCCTCTAGGGCCTTCCCCGCGGAAAGAGGCCGTATGGCAATTGTGTCGACGCCAACGCTAGCAGCTTCCTGAATGTTAGGAACCATCTCGAGTTCCACCGGGTTCAAGTACACGGCAAGCGCATCCACGCACTTCAGTTCGAGCGCCAAGGTCGCAAACCCAGTGCTGTACGGAAAAAGCGCCAATCGTCGGATCTTTCCGGCCTGTTTCAAGCGTTCGAAGCAGGCCAACATCTCGTCACGCTGCGCGCGCAAGCCATCGAGGCGCTGTGCTTCCTGCTTCAGGTCGCCTCGCCACATCCACTGGACCACGTCCAGCGTCTGCGCACCGAGCTGCGAGAGGTACTCATCGATGCGCTGCTCGAAACGGCTCGAGTCAAAACTAGCCTCTCCGAAGTGAGGGTCGGCAAGCTTCACCATGTGCGCCGGTCGGATACCAGTCAGTTGCTTCAGGGCGTCGAGGTAAAGCGGGTAGCTCTCGTACTCTGAAGAAGAGTGGAACATCGTGACGCCGCGTTCGTGCGAAGCCTTCATCAGGTCGGCGGCTTGGGCTGAACTCAGACCACGTTCGTGCAAGCGCATCGACCCCCAAACGAGTCGGCTCACTTGAACACTCCTACGTCGACCGCGGCCTTCCACAGGAAACGATCTCCCGCCTGCTTGGCGACGAAGGAGTTGCGGCCGTGGAGGACCTCATCGTCCTTCCAAACAACGGCATCTCCAGTGTTGAGCCGCACTGACTCGCGAGCATCGAGCACTACCTCGGACTCCCTCAAGACCTGAAACAGCTGCTCTCTCAGATCCGAAACGTCAGCGCTGCGGTCCTCCGCAACGCAGTAGTAGTTCCAGTTCAGCTTTAGCGTTCCCGCGTCGTCGCGAATCACGGGGAACGTTCGAGTGTCTCCAGAACGAGCGTGAGGCACGGGGTGCTCCAGAACGTTCGAGCAGTTTGGGATCGGCTTACTCGAAAGCGCTCCAATCAATTGCCTCGCGGTAATGAACACAGTCTCCCCACCCTCCGCTGAGTTGTTGATGCAGCACATCAACGTGGCGTTGGGATAGGTTTCGATGTAGGAACCGTCGGTGTGCAGCGGCTGGGCGCTCATCGTGTGGCGATAGGCGTCCGGGATGGCAGGGTCGAAGCGGACCTCGGTCCACAGTTCTCCGCTGCGCTGGGAACTCCGATCGCCGAGAGTGGCATCTTCAGCGAGGTAGTGGGGGGTGCCGATGAGCGGCAGCGTCTGATAGATGGCGCGGACGTCCCTTCGGCGGGTCGACCGGGGAGATAACCACAACGCTGTGTTCCTTCCAGGCCGCGAGCACGGCCTTCGCCGTGGCACGGAGGTCATCGGGAACCAGCTGGACGCGTGACAGCATATCCAGTGCGGTAGGCTACCAACTGGTCCGAGTCAAGCCGAAGCGCTCCGAGCGGCTGTGTTCTTGGGTTGCGGCGCCGAAGCTCCGAAACGTAACGAGAAGCGCTCTCAGGTGCGGTTCACCGCGTGGAGTTCAACTGGCGCGCCGACTTCTTGACGCGCCAGGGAAAGCCACCAGGGAAATCCTGTTTGAGCACACCGGTTGCCCCACGGCAACTATTCAGCGCGCTCTCGAACGACGGCGACGGCGGCTCGCCAACCAGCCCAGCAAGAGCAGACCAACTGCCGGCGTAGGCTTAGGTGTGCGCTGGGGACTGAACGGAAACAGCGAAGGTCATCCCCAGAGCCACTGCCGCCCGCTGAGCCAGCAGCGCCTGCGGTCGCGCCTCCTAAACCTCCGCTCGCCGCCGTGCCTCCGCTCGCCGTGGAACCTCCCACAGTGCTACCGCCGCTCGAAGCGCCACCTGCTGACGTGCCCCCACTCGCAGAGCCTCCCGTGGACGCACCGCCAGTCGTAGCACCGCCAGTTGCTGCACCGCCAGTTGCTGCACCGCCGTCGAGCGCCACCGGTTGCTGCACCGCCAGTTGCTGCACCGCCAGTCGAGGCGCCACCGGTTGCTGCACCGCCGGTTGCTGCACCGCCAGTCGACGAAGCACCTCCTGTTGAAGCGCCTCCGGTGCTCGCACCGCCTATCGAAGCCCCGCCGCTTGCGGAGCCGCCGCCAGTTGAGCCGCCTCCGGTCGACGAAGCACCTCCTGTTGAAGCGCCTCCAGCACCGGCTCCGCCAGCGGACAGCGCCACCAGCGGAAGCGCCTCCGCTTCCCCCTGACGTCGACAACGGATCAACCCAACGCAAGTACACTTGAGTCTCCTGGGTTCCCAGATCGGTGCCGAGGTAGCCCACCAACATTTGGTCGCTACCGGCGGCGCCAGTCAGCCCGGCGAACTTGAGGGAGTCCAGCGCCTTGCTCCCAGTAACGGTCTGAACCGCGGCCTCGACGCCGCCCGTATCCGCACGGTAAACAGAGAACATGGAGTCCGCGTCCAACACTTGTTCGCCGACTACGGGTCCCTCCACACCAGCGGCGGCAACGAACATCCCCCCAGCAAAGCCTCGAGCCGCGGTTCCCCCGGGGAAACCACAGGAGCTAGAGCTAACGATGCCGGTCGCGTCGATCACTTCGCAAGTCCGCACGTGGAAAAGACGCTGTTTGGACCGCGTGCTGCCCAGCGTCGGACCGCCGGAGGTGCAGAAGCACAGATCGCCGCATATTTCGTGATAAGGTCCGCGGAGTAGACGCCGCTCCGACCGCCGCCAGGCGCGAACCCGTGACGAGCCCGCCGTACTGCACATCACCGTACGGAATCACGTCGAGTCCACTGGTCAACGTGATCTGAGGTAGGCTAGTCCCGAATCAAGCGCTTGCATGACACAGGTGGGCTCGCCGGCGCTCGGTCCAAGCCGGCGTGCGGTGGAAGCGCAACTTGCCGCCGCAGCCGGACAGGCTGCCGATGAAAGCGGTTGTGGAGGTTCATGTGTTTCCACGTATGGTTGGGTGTTCGGGCCAGGATCCCAAGGCTGGGCACCATCGCGTCAGCAGGTTCGGTCACAGGCTGTCTTGGACCTGCAGCAGCGCGGCGACATCGGACGCCACCCGAGCAAGCGAAAAACTCAGGGCGCGCCCGTGCACCAAGATCTGCGCGGGGATGAGGATCAAGCGATTGACGAAGGATCGGAACGCCATCGTGAGGATCCGTTTGTGTCGTGGCTTGCGCCTTCTTCGATGATCGTGAGGGCTGGAGCAACCCGAACCACGCCTTGAGCGACCAAGCCAGGAGGCGATCACCATGTACGCCCAGTTTGCGTTGAGGGTGTTGAGCGGTGCGTGGAGCGCTCGTACGCCCGTCTTGAGCTGGCTGATGTTTTTCCTGCTGGCAACGCAAATTGACTCGGTAACGACTTCGGCCTGAGTCATCTCCAGGTCGTTGGTGACGTAGAAAAAGTACTTGAAGTCCGTGCTGGTGAGCTGCCCGCGCTCCTCGGTGATCATCTTGCGCAGCACGACGACACCCAATTGCTCCTTCGCCTTCGCGGGTTTGTGCAGAAACTCCGCGGTGTCTTCTGCCTCGAGGCGCTTGTTGAGAGTACCCGCGCTCTGTGACGATCGCTTGCTTCACTCGTGGCTGCTTCGCGTGATTCCTTGCGGATAAATGCTTGGTCCGCCTTTCGCGCGAGGTCCGCGTAGTCGCAAAAGCTCTATATGTTTTCTGCTCGTTCGACGAACTGCGGGCTGGCATCGTAGCCAAAGACGAAGCGGACGCCGTCTTCGTGCCAGCGATCGAGGTGCGCAGTTTGCGTGAAGTCCGTGTCGCCTCGCAGGAGCACGTCGCTGAAGCCCGCTTGACGTACTGAGATCTGATGGCGCGATCCAGGTAGGCAGCTGCGCCGTCGTGTGAGGGTCGGTTGCCAGGTCGGTTGATGATGAACAGCGGCTCCTGCGTGTTGGCGAGGGGAGACGAGCAGCGGATGGTAGCCCCACACACCTTTGTAGGAGACGTCCATCCCTCCTTGCACACCCCCGTCGTGCTCAGGATGGTCCCGTCAACGTCGATCCGAGCGGTGTTTTCGCGACGCAGGTGCGCTCGCTTCCACACTGCCACGCGGATACGATTCACGATGTCCATGAGCTGCTGGATGTCTGCCTCCGCGAAGCGGTGGCAGAAGTCGCCAGCCGTCGTGGGGTCCGGGATGGCCCGCGCCCCGAGTCGCGGAGGAACGCGATATCGTTGCGTCGCAGCTCGATGTCATCCAGCACCTGGCCGCCGCACGGCCAGGTTGTACGCGATGTTGAGAACATGGTCGGACTCGCGGTAGGGCCGGTGGCGATACAGGATCTTCAACTCGCAGTCGATGGCACGGGGCAAACCGACAGCGTGCGCGAGCTGATGCATGACGCCGATGCCGCCGCAGGGGATCGCCTCGGCGCGTTGGCTCGCTTCGTAGCGCGGCCGATCTGTGGCGAACTCAGGCCGCTTCGAGGCGGGGCCGAGAACACCACCGTGAAGCGCGCGGAGCCGCGCAGCGGTATTTTCTCTTTCCTCGCAGAAACCCACTTAATGCAGCGTCTTCTTCACCTGAAAAGGGACCCCCGGTGTGGTTGTTTGGTGTGGCAACCCCAACAACACCGGGCTTTTCAGACAAATTCCCGCTCGACGAAGATTCGAGCGCTAGATCGGGGGCTAGTCGAGAGGTCCGTCGTGACAGAGGTGCCGCTTCCCGCCGTGCTCGCGTACCAACTCACGCTGAGTTTGCCCCCGTCTACCGACACCACCGCCTGGTTCGACGTGGACGACCCGAGATTCTGATTCACGAGGACTACCGGATAGGAGTCGATCGGAGCGCCATCCGCGAGCGCGATCCGCTGGAGCGCGACGGTGTACGTGCTGTTGCGCTTCAGGCGCGCGACTAGCGCGAGCTGACCGGCGACGACCCGCAGCTGGTAGTTGGTGAACTTGTCCGTCGATGCTGCCGAGAATAGCGCGACCGGACCAACCGCCGGAACCGAACCGGGACTGAACGCGACAAGCTCCGTGGTAACGGCGCCCAAGGCGCCGTCTCGCGAGTAGACCACGTAGGTCATACCCGTGGCTGGATCCGCCGCCAGCGCCAGTTCAGGTCCGTTGTTGTAGACGACCGGCCCAGCGTAAGCAGGCCCGCAAGTCACCGAGCTACCGAAGCTGCAGAACGCCACCTCCGCCGCGAAGCTAACACCGGGGCTAACCTTGGCTACGCGACCATCGCTCAACCCTGTCATGTCGTACTCGGTCCAGAATGTATCATTCGCGGCGCTTCCCCCGAGCGTTCCCGCAGCCGGCAAGTACGTGATTACGCCGCTGGCAATCACGTAGGGGACATAGAAGTTGTTGGGCGAGAAGGCGTTCGGGTCGTCCGGCAACACGGAAATGCCGACGACTCCGACTCCAGGCGCGAACGCGCCTAGCGATAGAGTGGCGCCACTCGAAGGATGGGTAGGCTGCATTTCCACACCAGCTCCAACGGGCTGAACATCGGCCGGGTTGACCTCTTGGTAGTAGGTCTTGCAATCCCCGGCGTGCCTCAGCAGCACGCCGAAGTGGGTCCCCGCACCGATCTCTTGAAGCAAGGTCTCACCCGTACCGAACGACCCAACGTGGTCCCCTGCCGACGAAAACACCTCCAGATTGGGTGCGCGAAATCCAAAGTAGCCGTCGCTGGTCGCAACCACCTCATCCACGGGCCCACTGTCCGTGACCAAGATCCCGGTCTTCAAGATGCTCAAGTCGGTCGCATCCAACAGCGCATAACCCGTGTCGGTCGCCGTGCTCCCGTTGAAGTCGTCCCGCCAGGCCGCGAACAACCGGTTGCCGCTCAGCTTCATCGATGCGTAGCCGACTACTTTATTCGTAAAAGGACTCGTCAATGGCACCCAGCTAGGGTCTAGCCACGCATAGGTCGACAGGCTCAAGCGCCGAACGCTCATCGTCGTGGGATTGAGGACATACGCGGCATCCCCCTGCACTCCCCAGATCTCCGCCTGACTGGGCCAGTCCGGCATCCCCAGGACGACCGTCGGGTCCCCGGTGGTCTTGTCGATGCCCCACACGACGTAGCCGCCCTCGGCGAAGACCACGATGTCAGACCCGCGCTCGAAGATCCGCTTGGCCCGCGACGGGAGTCAACCCGACGGGTCCACCAACCCCTCGGGTTCGAACTCCTGTGAAATCACGGGATCGAGCAACGCCGGATAGGCACTCTCCGCGAGCACTTTTTGAGGAACGACGTAGGTGACGCGACCGTGGTCGAAGACGGGTCGTATCACCGTACGCTTCCCCTTGGCGTCGACCCAAACCGCAGTGCCGACAAGAAACGCAGGCACGGTTGCGCTCGTTTTCGCACGGACCCAGAGACCGCGCGCATCAACACCAACGAGCTTTGCGGCGTCGACTTGAAAGCTCACTCGGTCAAGCGTCGGCCGCGACGCATAGGACCAGCTCAGCGCCACCCCGTGTTCCAACGACTCAACACGCTGAAGCGGCTCTGTCCCCCCCCTCTCAGCGCGACTCTTCCGTCGAGCGTCCACTCGGACGCGTTGGCGGACCGTAGGGTGAGGCTCCCCTCACCCCTGAGGGTGATCAAATCGCGTTGGAGGACGGTCGTGAACCCGGGCCCTTTTGCCTCCAATTGCGCGCTCAAGCGGACGAAGTCAGCGCCGGGCCGCTGACCCCGCACAGAGATTGCCTG
The DNA here is from genome assembly GCA_041389745.1 of Polyangiaceae bacterium. Lineage (GTDB taxonomy): Bacteria > Myxococcota_A > Polyangia > Polyangiales > Polyangiaceae > JAHBVY01. The sequence continues at coordinate 7,184 of JAWKRF010000027.1, read as the reverse complement.
GGGATCGCCCAGCGGCGGTCCTTCATCGGAAGCGTGATCTCGACTGCACGCAGCGGAGAACAACACGAGCCCAAACGTGAACAAGCGGAGAGAGCGCATGGACCGAAGCCTCATGGACCGAAGCCTACAGTAGGCGGCGTCGCTTGGGGTTTTTTCTACTGCACGCTGCCACGGGGAAGCGCTTAACCCCTCGGAATTGCACGCTCCGCCTCGACTCGCGTTTTCATGGGCAGAGTGCCACACCGATTAGCTTTCTTTTTGGCGCTGCAACGCGGTATGCTTTGCGGATGCGTCCGTGGATCCTGATTGGTTTGAGCTTGGTTGTTGGCTGTTCGGACTCCGGGGGTGAGGGAGGCGGCGCTGGCGCCGCGGGCACCGGCAACACTAGCGGCAATGGGGGAACGACTTCCGGCGGCACCGGCGCAACAGGAACTGGAGGTTCTGGAACCAACGGAGGAAGTGCGGGAGCCAGCGGCACCAACGCCGGTGGCAGCGGCGGAATCGGCGGTGGTGCCGGAACTAGCGGCAGCGGCGGAATCGGCGGTGGTGCCGGAACTAGCGGCAGCGGCGGAATCGGCGGTAGCGCAGGGACAGCCGGCAGCGCGGGCACAGGCGGCACAGCTGGCGCAACGTGTCAGCCACCTCGGGTTACAGATGCTTGCGGCTGCCCGAGCGGCTTCATCGGAGACGCGGGACAGTGCGTCGAAGTCGTCGAGTGTGGGGGGCTACCCTGTCCGGCAGGCAAACACAGCAAGGCGGTGTGCAACGCTGCCGCCTGCGACTTGCAATGCCAGCCAGGCTGGCTCAACTGCGACACAGACCCAACCAACGGCTGCGAGACGCTCATGGACGCGTCCAACTGTGGCGGGTGTGGTCAGGCCTGTGCATCGGGGCAAGTCTGCGAGCAGGGTCAGTGCGTCAGTGCGTGTACCTTCCCTGCCACGGACTGCGGCGGAGGCTGTCTCGATATCCTTTCGGACCCCAACGCGTGCGGCGCGTGCGACCACGCCTGCCCGACTTCGCCGCATGGAACGGCGACGTGCACTTCCGGAACGTGCGGGTTGGCTTGCGACTCTGGAAGCGCGGCGTGCAACGGCGACTGCGTGGATTTGCAGACTGATGCCGAGAACTGCGGGAGCTGCGGCAACGCTTGCCCAGGCGCGGGCTCGGGGAATCGCATCCCTGGCGCCCTCGCCGAGTGTTCCGCGGGGCAATGCACGCTTCACTGCTCCAAGGATCGCACGCTCTGCAATGGCGCCTGCGTGCAGACCTCCAACGACAATCAGAACTGCGGCGCCTGCGGCACACCCTGCAGCGGCACCTGCGTGGCGGGCGTCTGCGAGCAGAACTTTGATCCGATCGTCGCCGAGCTCGGCACTTTTCAAACCAACGTCACGGACCTAGTTTTGGACAGCGGCACGCTATACTGGACCTCTGTGAGTAACACTGACAGCGGCAAGCTGAGTTCGATGTCACTGAGCGATCATGTGATCCATGATCTCTTGACCAACCAAGAGGGACCGCGAGCGCTCGCCGTCGATGACACTCACGTCTACATCGCGAACACCAACGGCTCAGCGATCTACCGCGTTGCAAAGACCGGGGGCGCGCGGGAGCTGGTGACGGTGATCACCAACCCCGATGATGTAGCCGTACACGGGGACTCGGTCTATTTCCGCGTGGTGGGCGAAGGGAAGGTCTATTCGGCGCTCAAGACCGGCAGCAACCCGACACTCCTGTTCGACGTTCCCATCACGAGCAATCAAAACTCTCAGTGGTTCCCAGTCCTCACGGACGAGTACGCCCTCTACGCCGGCCGAACGATTCAGCCGTTCGCTGAAGGCTGTTCCGAGTCCACTCTGTTGTCTACTTGCGCCGATCAGTTCATCGCTGGCGTTGACAGCAACGAAACTTACACGACTGCGCGAGGCGGCTGCCAACCGCCAACCATCAATCGCGCCTCGCTATTTCGACGACAAGCTGCGGGTGCGACCCGCTACAGCGAGACAGTCCCTCCGTACCGTCTGATGACGGAAGATGGGCTCATCTACCAGCTGTGGCAGGATGACGCGTTGGACTACAGCCTCGTCCACCTCAACACCATGTATCGCTGCGGAAACGCCGGTGACTCCCGGGTGCTCCCGTCGCTCGAAGCTCCGAGTTCCTATGCCGACGGGCTCGTCGTCTTCGACGACAAGTACCTCTACTTCCCGAACCGCGCCCTCGTGGGCGGCATCGGACCGGCGAAGTCCGTGATCGCCCGCGCTCCACGCTAGCGACGCGCCTCATCCCAGCGCTGGACGAACCAGTTGACTCCGCTCTGCGTCACCGATACGCGAAGCGCTGATCATGAGAGCGTTCTGCTTCATTTTCGCCCGCGGCGGCTCGAAGGGCCTACCCGGTAAGAACGTGCGACCCCTGGCGGGTAAGCCCCTGATCGCCCACTCGATCGAGGTCGCTCACCAAGTGCCTGAACTGGAGCGCGTGTTCGTCTCCACGGAAGACGCCGAAATCGCCGCTGTGGCCCGCGAATACGGAGCAACGGTCATCGACCGTCCGGCGGAGCTCGCGGAGGACACGTCTCCCGAGTGGCTGGCGTGGCGACACGCAATTGAGTGGGTGCGCACGAATGTCGGTGACTTCGACGAGATCGTAAGTCTCCCGGCTACGTCACCGCTGCGTAGCGTGGAAGACGTCCAGGCGGTCATCCAGACCCGCCGGGAGCGGGGCGCAGACGTGTGCATGACCGTGACCCCCTCGTCGACCAACCCGTACTTCACGATGGTCACCTTGGATGAGCAACAGGCAGCGAGTCTGGTGCTCACGACCGACCGCGCCATCGAACGCCGGCAAGACGCGCCCGCAGTTTACGACATCACGGCGGTGGCCTACGTCATGACCCCGGAATTCGTGATGTCTCAGCCAGGCATGTTCAGCGGCCATGTCGTAGCCGTTAGCGTCCCCAAGCAGCGCGCCGTCGACATCGACGACATCTACGACTTCAAGCTCGCCGAAGTGTTGCTCGCGGGAGACTGACGCCCGCCGGACCACAGCCGCAGAACGAGCAACGCCAGCCCAACGCCAACGCAGTCCGCCAGCAAGTCGAGCCACTCCGCGCTCCGATAGGGGACGAAATACTGGAGGACTTCGATCAGTGCTCCAAGCCCCACTGCGTAGGCGGCGCCGACCACCCAGCTCCACCGCCAGAACGCGAGCCGCGCGACACCCCCGATGCCAACGAACACGGCGGCGTGGAGGAGCTTGTCTCGCATCAGCAAACCGGTCGGCAACGGAATGTCCCTAGCCGGGAGCGATGCGAGCACGAGTGCGAACACGGTGCCCACGCCCAGGACCCAGCGCCACACGCGCTCCTTTGTCACCCACGCGCCCATAGCCCAAGCATGTAAGCCCACAGGGACGCGCGCTATTCCGCCGCAGCGGTCTCCTCCAGCTCTTTGCGGTTCGTCTCCGGCAGCATCACGAAAATGAGTACCAGCGCCAGCAGCTGGAACAGCGCCGTGGACCCGACCGCCGGTCCCCAGCCGACCTTCTCCGCCGCGGCGCCGACGATGAACGGGCTCAGCACGTAGCCGAGCCTTCCAAGTAGATTGTTCGACCAGGCGAACGCGTCCCCACGCAGTTCCGTGGGGAACAGCTCAGTGGTGAACGCATTGAGCACCGGCAGCACGGCGCTGGCGCCGAAGATGCCGAAGATCAGCGCGACCGTCAGCGGCCAGAAGCCGTGCAGAGTGTAGCAACCGACGATGCCGCCTGCGCCGAGGACGAAGATCACGGCGCCTCCGCCCCGCCGCCCCATCACGTCGACCAGCACACCCGCCAGGAAGACGAGCGGCATGCTGACGAGCGCTGCCAGCGTGATCGCCTTGCCGACGTCATCCGCGCTCCACCCGCGATCGGTGACGACGAACTCCTTCCAGAAGGTCACGCCGTTCTGGGAGCAGATGTACGTCAGAAACCAGATCGCGCTCATCTGCAGCATGCGCTTCTTGTACGGCGTGTTCCAGATCTCCAGCATCGAGCGTCTGCGCTTGCTGGGGTCCACCTGCTGGAACCGCTTGGTCTCCTTCAGGCCGCGGCGAGCGAACGCGAGGATGAGCAGCGGGATGATGCCGACGAAGTAGACGGTCCGCCAGGAGTGCGCTGTCTTCAGCAGCAGGGGCACGATCCCCGCGCACACGATGGCTCCGAAGCTGGTGAACGCCTGCAGCACGCCGATCACCATGCCGCGATTTCTCGCCGGAAATTCTTCCGCGGCGATCACCATGCTGGTCGCCCACTCCCCGATCAAGAAGACGCGGGCGATCATCTGCAGCACGGCGAAGACGTAGACGTTCGGGGAGAACGCCGTGAGGAAGGTGAAGATTGTGTAGCCCGTGATGGTCAGCGTGAGGACCTTCTTGCGGCCCCAGCGATCCGCACCGCGCACCAGCAGGTAAGCGATCACCGTGCCCGCGTTGACCACGCCGACGAGCAAGCCCGCCCCGGTGCGACTCACCCCCATCTCCCCCCGCAGCTCGGGCAGGATCTGGGTCAGCGCCATGAAGTCATAGCCCTCGAACAGGCAGGCCACGCTGAGGAAGACGAACAGCTTCCAGTGGTAGGCGGTGAAGCGCTGGGGCATGCCCGGCTGCGCGTCGTCGGTTGTCACGGGTACTCCCACGCCCTGATTTCGCCTCTCGCTCGGTGGATCAGATCAAGCCGGCTTCCGGACTCGAGGCGCTAGCGTACAGCTTTTTGGGCATGCGCCCGGCCAAGAACGCCTTGCGCCCCGCGCTCACGGCTTCACGCATCGCCTCGGCCATCTGAATCGGCTTCCTGGCCAGAGCGATCGCCGTGTTCATGAGCACGCCGTCGCACCCGAGCTCCATCGCCACCGCTGCGTCGCTCGCCGTGCCCACGCCCGCATCGACGATCACGGGCACCTTCGCCTGCTCGATGATGATGCGCAGGTTGTAGGGGTTGCGGATACCGAGCCCGGAACCGATGGGCGCCGCGAGCGGCATCACCGCCGCGCAGCCGATGTCTTCCAGCTTCTTGCACACGATGGGATCGTCGATGCAGTACGGCAGCACCGTGAAGCCCTCCTTCACCAGGATCTTCGCTGCCTCGAGGGTCTGCTCGTTGTCTGGGTAGAGCGTCTTCTCGTCGCCGATCACCTCGAGCTTCACGATGTCGGCGATGCCCAGCTCCCTAGCCAGTCGAAGCGTGCGGATCGCCTCGTCGGCCGTGTAGCAGCCGGCGGTGTTCGGCAAGATGGTCCAGCGCTTGGACAGCACCAGGTCCATCAGCGAGCCACTCGAGCGATCCTTCAGGTCGACGCGCCGCAGAGCGACCGTCACGACCTCGGCCCCGGAGGCCTCGAGCGCTGCCCGCGTTTCCTCGACGTCCTTGTACTTGCCCGTGCCCACGAACAGGCGAGAGTCGAAGCTGTGCCCACCAATCTTCAGTGCGTCGGTCATGCTGGCCGCATAGCGAAGGCGCTCAGGCGCAGCAAGGCGGCTTCAGCGAAACGCCGTAGCACCGGAGCCCAGCTCCACCTCGTCGAAGCCCAGCGCGCGCAAGCGTGGCGCCTCGCTCCGCGCGACGAGCAGCACTCCAACGTCGGACAGCGCCGCAACGAGTTGCTTGGCCACCGCGGCGCCGGCTGCGTCCCCGAAGTAGATCAGCACGTTCTTGCACACGATCAGGTCCCAGGTGCCCGCCGGCGGGCCTTGCATCAGGTCTCGCTGAAGAAAGGTCACACCGAGGCTCGGAGAGACACGTCCACCGTCAGCCGTCAGCTCGACGTAGCGCTGACGGCGCGCACTCGTCAGCGTCGCCAGCGTGTCCAGCGAGTAGTTCCCGGCGCGCGCGACCTCGAGCGCGGCGCTGCTGCGATCCAGCCCGAACACCCTGGACGTGAGGTTTGCGTCGCGCAGACACATGGCGAGACTCCACGCCTCCTCCCCCGTCGAGCAACCCGCAGACAGCGCGCGCAGTGTGCGACCCTCGGGCCAGCGCCGAAGCCACGCTTCGAGCCCTTGCCACTGCAGCGGATCACGGAAGAAGCGTGTCTCCCCGACTCGAAGATCATCGGCGAGCTTGCCGAGCAACTCCGGGTTGCCGAGCAGCGCCTCGGCTGCGCCATCGTAGCCTCCGCGCTCCCGCGCCGGCGCCAGCTCCGGGCGCCCGAGGCAGCGCAAGATGCGCGCGCGCTGCCAGCCTGGCAAGCTCGTTTCCCCGCGTAAACCAATGCCATGCTGACGCTCGAGCCGCGCGAGGATGCGCTCCAGGGTCCCGGGAGCCAGCTCCGGAGGCAGCGGGGTCCGAGGGAACCCGCTCATCGGCTAATCAGCCCCCGTCGCCACCGGCGTCGGGGTGATCTGGGACGCCGAGAGCAACGCCGAGACGCGCAACACCACGCAGGCCGGCGAGTCGGCGATCACTCCCTCGCTGAGTTCACGCACCTCGGGACTCAGGGTCGACGGCAACGCTTCGAGCCCCGCCTCGGGGATCTCGCGCAAGCCAGCCAAGGCGTCCACCAGGAGCCCTGCGCGGCGCTTGCTGCCGTCGCGCACCACCAGCACCCGCGCGTTCACGCCGCGCCCGGAGCTGCCGGCTCCAAGCAACACACCGAGGTCCAGCACGGGCAATACGTCTCCCCGCAAGCTCGTCACCCCGGCTATGGCCGCGGGAGAATGAAACACGCGGGTCAACGGCCTCAGCCCGATCACCTCTTGCACGTCGTCCAGGTGCATCGCGTAGTGCGCCCCCGCCACCACCACGGAGATGCACCGCGCCTCGAGATCGCTCTCGAGGGCTTCTCTCGACCCGTGCGCCACCTCCGAGGTGGCCTGGCTGCCGCTCTCCGACTTCACGCGCTACTGCCTTCGGCATTACCATCGCCGAGCAGCGACCGCACCTCGCTAGGCTGCACCCCGGGCGCGCCTTTCCAGCGCCGGTGCATCCACAGCCAGTCCGCGGGTTCCGCCCTGACTCGCTCCCCGAGCCAGTCGTTCAGCAGCTGCGCGGTCGCTGCGGCCCAGTCCTTCAGGGGCTCTCCGGCTTCTGGGGGTGAGACACATCCGGCGAGGCGCAGTCGCTGTCGTCCATCCGCCTCGCGGCTCGCAAACACCGCGAGTATCGGCGCGCCGAGCCGACCGGCGAGCAGACAGGGCGCCAGA
>JAWKRF010000026.1:0-120325 GCA_041389745.1 Polyangiaceae bacterium | reverse complement strand
AACCGCCGATCCAGACGCCGCGGGACCCTCTGCTCCAACCGCATCTGAACAGAGCGCCCCCCCCCAAGGTACCCCTCAGCCACTCTTTGTAGCGACCCCGGCAAGAGGCGTTTCGCGCAGAGCCCACGCTTGCTCAACCACTAAGGCCGAAAGGCGAACCAAAGGGTCTCCGCTGACGGTGATGGCACCGTCGCGATTCTAGACCCGCGGCGTGTACCGCACGGAAGCGGCACGTTGATCCTCACCGTGACCGAAGCCTTGAACGGCGCCTTTACGGACGTAACCGCAACCAGCGGAGCCGTCGCGGTCATCCTGGTAGACGAGATCCACTTCTTCGTCCCCAAGTCGGAGCTCGACTCGATGGGTGCCGACTTGACCAAGCTCAAGTACCGCGTGAGCGCGTTCGCCCACGACGGCGACTACGTCACCAACTGGAGCGGCGGTGTGTTCCCTCTTGACGGAGCCCGCGCTGACGGTGCCGTAGTCAGTCTTCGCCCCAGCCCCATCGCGGCACGCCTGCACTCGGATCCGGAACATGGTCAGCCTTCGAGTTGACTTGAGCGATCTTCGTCCCCCACTCGAAGTAGCTAACGATCGCCTTTCTGGCTTCGGTATCGCTCACGTCCCGATCGACCACGCGCGAGACGCACTCAACGAAGCGCTCGCGCTGCCCATCCGTGATCTCGAGTCCGGCGTGCCTTTGCAGCATCAGCGAGATGTCGCCTAGCGTCTCCGAGTAGAGCCGCGGTCCTCCAAACACCTCACACAGCCACATCGCGAGATGGGGCACGTGAGCCTCCGCGGCCTTGGCGAACATCGGTCCCAGGAGTGCGTCTCGTCGCATTTCCTCATGGATCCCCTTCGAGAGCCTAAAGAATGCGCCGGCGCCACCCAGCGCGTCGTACACCGAAGGTTTCGGCTCGAGGAGCGGCGCGTAGTGCTGCGTCTCCTCGATGTGGGCGATGAAGGGACGCACCGCGGCCAGGAACGTCGGGAACTCTGCGCTCTTGCGAAAGCCGCCTAGATGCTCTTCGACGGAGGTCCAGTGAATGCGCAACGTGAAGCGCGCCGGCTCCTCTTCGCAGCGAGCCAACTCGTAGTCGATACAGAACGGGCTGACGTCCAGCACCTTTGCAGCTCGTTGATACGCGGAAACGAACTCGTCCGTTTGGTCGTCGGGGATCCGATAGCGCACGTACTCGGTAATCATCGGCGGAAGCTAGTGCCCACTACCGACAACCGCAACGCACCAGATGGTGCGCAAGGTGCCGTGGGTTAGCTTTCCCAGTGCTCCTCCCCCCAATCGAAGAGGGCCTGCAACACGGGAGATAGGGAGCGACCACGATCGGTCATCACATAGGCGGATGCAGAGTCTTTTTCGATCAATCCAGCGAGCTCAAGCTCGTGAATGCGCTGGGTGAGCATCTTGTCGCTCAGCTTGGGCACCAGGTTGCGCAGGTCGCGGTAACGCTTTGGCCCCGTCTTCAAGTGAGCGAGCAATACCGTCTTCCACTTCCCGCCGAGTACGTTGAGCGCAAACTCGACAGGACACCCAAACTCTGAGGACATCACCCAGGGTACATAGTTACCACCCCCGCGACTGCCAGCCCGTCAATGAACACGCGATGATCTGCGTCACAGCTCACTGCCATCCCTCAGCGCCTTGCCTACCGCCGCGCTGCGCTCCTCCCCACGGAATCCAGAACCGAGGGTTTGGGGGGAGAGGAGCGTCAGGGCTGACGGATACGGTGGATCACGCTGGCCTCCCCAGCGCTGGGAGCAGGTTGATCGCGCACCACGAACACATCGAGCGAGCTCGGAGTGACCGACGTCTGGAACGTGCAGCTCGTGCGCGGCGCGACGAAGGGTGTGCGCACGTTGAGGCCAACCGCGTCGCCAGGTGCGCGGACATTCAGTAGCTGTCCGGTGACCTCGGTCATGCCGGTGAGGGGCAGGAGTCCGCTCTGCGTGAGGAACTGATCCATCTCACCCGTACCCGCGATCAGCGTGATCACGACGCCGCCACCCATGGTGAACGAGTCGAGCGATGCCTGGAGAGCAGCACCCGCCGTGGCGAGCTCGCCCGTTGGGGCTTGGCTCTGGTCGTAGACCACCAGCACCTGGACGCTTGCGACATTCAGCTGCGCCGGAATGAGCGTGTAGTCGCTGACAGTCGTGAGCGTCAGGGGACGCCCGGAGTTCGTCTGCGCGTCCGCCACGACTTGCACGACGTCATTCTTGTGCGGCTGGGTGGCGTATTGGTCCCAACCCAGCACGTTGACTCCGGCGAATCCGGGTGGCAACGTCACCGCGTTGGTGAACAGCAGCTGCTGCATCGAGTCCTTGGGGTGTATCCGTCCAGCAAGCTTTGAGAGCCATATTCTAGTATCCGCACGGCAACTAAAGACTATCCGGTCCATTGGCCAAACCGGTGCCCGCTCGTAGCAGGTCCATTCACACCGGAATCTAGGGCCCCAACCCCGACCTCCAGACGCACGTCCGCCTCAGCACGATGACTCGTACCGGCTCGGCTCAAGCCGCTTCGAGATGCATCACCGGCAGATGTTCTCTACCCGCGAAGCGCTCGGCGCGCAGCTCGACCGAGGACACACGGCGCACACGCTCTGGATCCCCACGGATTGGCATGCGAGGTCGCGGCTCGAGCCTCACGACGTTGGGCAGTTCGTCCGCACGCCGCTCCTCGGGCGTGATGCCCTTCAACGCCTGGTGAGGCCGATGCAGTCGAAACCAAGCCGCGTAGCAGTCGAGTTCGGCTTGGACAGCCGGAAGTCGCAGCGGCATGAAGGCGCGCCTGCAGCACTCGGCCTTCATGCTGCGCCAGAAGCGCTCGACAATGGCGATGGACTTGTGACTGCCGACCGCGCCCCAGCGGGGCTTGATCCCGAGTCGCCTGCACCACGTCCGATAATCCTCGCGGAACTGCATGTCATAGGCCGGGGTGGGTGATCACCGCGGGGTCGGCCAAGGTGATCACGGCGAGATCGGCCAAGGTGATCCGCTCGGGATCGGCCAAGGTGATCCGACCTGTGCGGCCAAGCGTCCGGTCCGAAATCGGAGCTAGTTCGTCGGACGGGGCGAGAAGGAGATGTGGGGTCTGCGACCTTCTGAGGACCACTCGGAAGGAGCGAGAAGACGTGAGCGCGCAGAGGATCAGCATGCATCGAATTCAGGAGATGATTCGGCTTCATCGCGCCGGTGGGCTCACGACTCACCGGATCGCGAAGTCGCTCAACATGAGCCCCAACACCGAGCGGGAGTACCGTCAGGCGCTCCAGAAGGCCGGGTTGCTCGAGGGGCCAGCGGACCAGCTTCCTGGCTTCGAGGAGCTCCGACAGGCGCTGGAGCGCGAGCCAGCCACGCCGCCCCAGCAGCAGTCGTCCCTGCTCAAGTGGCGCAACGAGATCAAGGAACTGCACGACAACGGTCTTGGGGCCACGGCCATTCACGACCGCCTGCGGCTCAAGCACTCCGGTGAGTACGTCGGAAAGATCGGCGCAGTGAAGCGCATGGTCCGTCAGTTCCGCAAGGCAGCGGGCGTCTCGGCCAAGGATGTCGTCATCCCCGTTGAAACTCGACCAGGTCAGATCGCGCAGGTCGACTTCGGCTATGCCGGCTACCTGCTCGACCCGGACAGCGGCAAGCAGCGCAAGGCGTGGGTCTTCGTGATGGTGCTCGGCTACAGCCGGCATATGTACGTCGAGTACGTCTTCGACCAACGCGCGGAGACCTGGGTGCGCCTCCACATGAATGCCTTCAAGGCCTTGAAAGGTGTACCGGAGGAGATCGTGCCGGACAACCTCAAGGCAGCCGTCCTCAAGGCCGCGTACAGCAGCTCGGAGGACACGGTGCTCAATCGCAGCTACCGTGACCTCGCGCGGCACTACGGGTTCCGGATCGGACCAACGCCGCCACGCTCACCCGAGAAGAAAGGCAAGGTCGAGCGCCAGATCGAGTACGTCAAGGGCAACTTCGGCGTGGGGCGCGATGGGGAGTCTATCCGCATGGTTAATGCTGAGGTTCAGCGATGGACGCGAGAAATCGCCGGCATACGACGACACGGCTCCACTGGACGAGCGCCGCTGGAGGTCTTCGAGTTGGAGGAGCAAGCTCATCTGACGCCACTGCCGAGTCAACCCTACCAGGTCGTCATCTGGCACAAGGCAACGCTCCACCGTGACTTCCACTTCCAGTTCGACGGCAGGCTCTACTCCGTGCCCTGGAATCACGTCGCCCCCAAAGGAGAGAAGCCGACCGTAGTCTGGGCGCGAGCCACAAGGGCAACGGTCGAGGCCTACATCCAGGACAAACGCGTCGCCGACCACGACCGCAACGGAGCCGGGCGCCGCTCGACCAAGGAAGAGCACCTGCCCGAGCACCGAGGCGATCATCGCCACCGCGACCCAGCGTACTGGCGTGAGCGCGCCGCGGAGTATGGAGCTGACGTCCGCACCCTGATCGACGGCGTGCTCGACCACGACCCCGTCAAGAGCCGCGTCGACATGGCCTGCTCCTGCCTGCGTCTGCTCGCAGGGCTCGACGAGGAACGTCGCACCAGCGTGACGCAGCACGCGCTTCGCTTCGGCAACGTCCACTACAGCGAGCTCAAGCGGATCGTTGAGCGAGGTTTGGACAAGCAACACGAGCCCGAGCCGTCCGTCTCCAGCTGCTGGGGGGAGCACACGCCGACGTTTGCTCGCTCGGGCTTCGACTATCAACAGCGAGTTGAGCCCGCTTGGTCTGGTTCTAGTGCCGCGCGGAAGTCCGAGGAGGTGGCACATGCGAATGCATGACGACCTCAACCAACTACTCAAGAAGCTGCGGCTCAGCGGGATCCTCGCGACCCTCGAGCTACGCCTGAAGCAAGCCGCCGAAGACGACATGGCTCACCGCGAGTTTCTCGTGCGGCTTCTCCAGGACGAGGTCGATCGGCGCGACACCTCGCAGATGGACCTGCGCATACAACGCGCGGGCTTCGACAAGCTCTGCTCGCTCGAGGACTTCGACTTCCAGTTCAACCCCGAGATCCCAAAGGCGCAAATACTCGACCTGGCGACTTGCCAGTTCGTGTCTCGAGCCGAAAACGTGCTGCTCATCGGGCAGTCCGGCCTGGGCAAGAGCCACATCGCGCAAGCCCTCGCGCTGCGCGCGTGTCGAGCCGGCTTCACCGCTCAGCATATCCTCGCGGAGGAGCTGTTCCGGCAACTCCGCGCCGGCCGTGGCGATGGTACCTACGAGCGCCGCCTGGCTCGCCTCGCAAAGGTTGACGTCCTCGTCATCGACGATCTGGGTCTGCGTCCCTTGCAGAATCAGGAGCCGCTCGACCTCTACGAGATCATTCGTCAACGCTACGAGCGCAGCAGCCTGATCATCACCACCAACCGCGACGTCGCCGAGCTCACCAAGCTCCTGCCCGATCCGCTGCTAGCCAGCGCCGCAATGGACCGCCTCCTGCACCACTCGCAGGTCATCAGGCTCGTCGGCGACACCTACCGTAACCCCAAGAAGAACGACCCAAAGAAGACAACCAAGAAGGAGAACACCAAGTGACATCGACTACGCGAACCCTCCGCCAGGATCACCTTGGCCGATCCGGGATCCTCTCCCCGATCCGCCGACTGGCCCTGGCGCTGTTCGCCGTGATCGCTGGATCACCTTGGCCGATCTCCGCGCGATCACTTGACCCGGCCTATGACAACTGCACTCCGCCGGCTCAGATCCGCGCTTCGAGCGCTTGCCAGTTCCTTGGGGATCTGTGATTCCGCCGCCAGCGCGGCTGCCTGAGCTTGCTGCCGCGTCAAACCGCCGGGGACGTCTGGAAGCCTCGCAGAGCGGTTTCCCGGCTCTGCCTCGCGGTCTTTGCACGCGAGCAGTGCTACAAGCAGCAGCCCCACGACGATGCGCGCCTCATTGGCTCGACGCTAGCAATGCGGGTCGTCGGGCGGTATCGGTCGTCGGGTAGTTTGACCGAAGTGCCTGAAGCCTCAGCAACTCGCTCGCGCTGGTGCTGGCTTCACGCAAGAGCTGGAGGCGGGTACGCCGACTTGCCCATTCGAGCAAGGTCGAGTCCACATCAGCGGCCGCGGCTACCAGCTCTGGATCCACTTCGAGGAGCCATGCCCGCACGTCCTCGCAACTAGCCGGGGCGGGAGCGTTGCGGGGCTTGGACGCCTTGATTGAGGTAGCCTGACCCAAGTGGGGGGGGGAGAGGGAAGTGCCTTCGAGGGTGGCGAGAAAATCGCGGTGGTTTTCGTGTTAGGCTGCATGGTGTGAACGCCAAACTCCCCTGCAGATGCTGCCACAGCATGGGCTTTGCCGGGTTGGGTCGGTCACACGTGGCTCGTGTCGGCTACGTCGTGGCCGGCTCACTGGCCCTGCTTGGCTGTCGTGATGACATCGTGCTTCGCCTGTCTCTGGAGGGGAAGGCAGAGCAAGTCGTCGAGGGCTCGTTCCCTGGTCGCACTGGTGTCGACTACCAGTTTTGGGCTGACTACTCGTACGAACCTGACCTCGAGACGAAGCAGCCAAGGTTCTGCTACGACGTGGAGGTCGAGGTCGTGCAGGAGGGAGCAGTGGTCTCCACCACGCGCTGCTATTCGGTGCCCAACAAGGGCACGTGCATGAGCACGAGCGGAAACGGCGCGGGGGACTGTATGACCAATTGCTCGTTCAAGCTGGCCAAGGCCGCTCCGACGACGCTCCGCGCGAGGCTCACCAAGGGCGAGCCTTGCGACACTGCGTACGCCGGCCTCTCGGACCCCAATCGCGAAATACGCAGCTACAAGCTCCTGCTCGAAGAGGACGACTGAGTCTCGCGCCCCTCGGAGCACACGGCGCGCTGCACCCACCCTGGCAACTCGTCCAGCGTGCGCGTCTCGGGTCGCTGATTTGGCAGCCCGGCAGCGGCGATTCCATGAGTACCGACCCAGTCTAGCACCAGCGCAACTCGAGGTTCGTTCAGGTCGGGTCCTCTCCTCACGGATACGGTCCAAGGAGGCTTCTGACACCTCTTTCCTGCCCTTCCATCTTGGCAGGGGGTGAGGCCCGACGCCCAGCGCCTGCCTACGACCTTGGCTCGATTTCCCGAAGTGTGCTCGACTACCTCGACGAGATGGATCCGAGACGCGCCAGCCTCAGCCTGATGCTCACCGTGAGCCTGCTAGCGGTCTCCAAGGATGCGTCGGCTCAGGTTTCGATCGATACGGATCGAGGGACTCCCTACTACTTGAGCCATAGCTTGGTTTCAGCGGCGCTCCTGGGCAGCTACATCGCGTTCGCGCGACCTCGCTTTCTCAGCAGGGGCTCGCGCTGGTCCGCGTTCGGTCGCTTCGACTCCTCAGTGGAGCTGTACTTCAACGACGGCGCCGCGCGCTTGAGCGATACGCTTGCAGCCTCTACCGCCTTCTTCATGCCAGCAGCGACACACTGGGGGCTCGGTGTGGACACCGCGCTGGGGAACACTACGGTCGTCTACACCCAGGCGCTCGCTGCCAACCTGCTCCTGAACGGCGTCGTGAAGTATGCGGTGGGGCGCCCCCGGCCGTACATGTCGAGGTTGATCCGGACCGACCGGCGCGCCCAGCAGCTCGAGCAGGCTGACCCCAACGACGCGTATCTCTCGTTCTACTCGGGGCACTCCAGCACGGCCTTCGCGGGCGCTGCAGCATCCTCGATTCTGTTCTCATTGCGCTCGGATGACCCGCTGCAGACCCACGTCGTGTGGGGCGCGGAGTTCTTCGCGGCTGGGGCCACCGCGAGCCTGCGCGTCTCCGCTGGGCGCCACCATCGCTCGGACGTCATCGTGGGGGTCCTGGTTGGCACGGCACTCGGGTATGGTTTCCCTGCGGCACACAAGCTGGATCTCTCCCGGGTCAAGCCCACCGAGATGGGCGTCGGCACAGCGGCCGCTACCTTGGGCTTTGGCCTCGTCGAGCTCCTGCGGCCTTCCTCCGAGGCAATCGAGGCGCCCCCCGAGACTAGCTGGACGCTCTTCCCTGCACGAATCGGGGGTGCCCCCGGCCTGGTGACAGCCGGCGAGTTCTAGCTGCACAGATTTTTGCCCCGCGGATACGCACCAAACGAGCGTCCGCCTTTCCAGTCGACTTCAGCCGTATCATCGACGCCTTCGGCGGGCCTTCGGGCGAGCATCGGTTTCAACCCTATCACCGATAGGTGTTTCCAGAGCGGAACGCCTGGATTCAGCGTCACCGCTATCATCTACTTCGTTTCCGTATGGTACTAACGTGTCACTGACGGACATCATCAGTATCATCGAACGCACTCGAACGGGTGCGTCTCCCCCCAAATGCGTTCGACACCCTTGGGGGTGTTTTCCCTCGGAACCAATCGGGCGTATTCTGGTCTTGTACGGCACACGAGCGTTCCTGGCGGCGCATGAAGCGCCAGCCACTGGGGGCCACATCCCATACGGAAACTCGTCCGACGACAGTAGCCAATGTGGTTACGTATCGCAGGTGAACAGAGCTCGGCTCTGTCCGCCCGGATCACCGTTCGCTTGGAGCCACGATGCAACCGGTAAAGATGGCCAACACGACCGAGGAGGAGGAAGTCAGCGGCGCCGTGGAACAGGGCGCGACGAGTGACGAAGGGACCCATGGAGATGGCCCCGGCGAAGCGCAGAGCGGCTCCATCGAAGTGCATCGCGGGTCCGTCGAGACGCGAGCCGCTTCAGAGGCGGAGTGGATGCAGCGCGACAGCGGGTTCCCTTTTAGGAGTGACACCATCAGTCGATACCGGCTGATCATGCGGCTCGGACGCGGGGGGATGGCGCGAGTTTATCTGGCCTGCACGCGCACTGGATTGTCCAAGCTCGTGGTCCTCAAGGTCCTCGAACCTCACCTGACGAAAGACGAATCAGCTCGAGTTGCCTTTCACAAGGAGGCCACTCTGTCCGCGTTGATGTCGCACCCCAACGTCGTCCAGGTGCACGAGGTGTTCGAGGCCGAAGGTACCCCGGTGATGGTCATGGAGTACCTCGAGGGATGGTCTCTGAGCGAGGTGCTCAAGGTGACCCGCTGCGGGCTCCCGCTGCGCATGAACCTGATGGTCCTCGGACAGGTTCTGAATGCGCTGCACTACGTGCACGAGATGACGGATCTCGAGGGCAAGCCCCTGGGGGCCGTGCACCGAGACGTTTCACCAAACAACATCATGATCTTGCCGAGCGGCTTCGCGAAGGTGCTCGACTTCGGCATCGCGAAGGCGACCATCGAAGGATCCGCCGCCACCGAAACCGGCATCATCAAGGGCAAGCTTCGCTACATGGCGCCCGAGCAACTGCTGGGCGCACCGCTGGACCGGCGAGTCGATGTCTTCGCGGCCGGTGTGATCCTCTGGGAAATGCTGGCGCAGCAGCGCATGTGGTCGAAGGTGCCGGATTCTCAGGTCGTCGGTGCACTGGCCCACGGGGTCGTTCCCGAGCTACCGCACGATATCGAGGTGCCTGCGCCGCTGCGCGACGCAGTGAAGCGCGCCACGGCGAAGAGTCCGAAGGACCGCTTCGAGACGGCGCAGGAGTTCGCCCAGGTGTTGTCCTGGACCGCCGCAGAGCTCGGCCCTCCCCCCTCCTCCTCGGAAGTCAAAGCTCATCTTGGCGAGGAGCTGGACTCGGTCATCCGAGAGCGCAGGGAGCTCATCAAGCAGGCGATGAAGGATTCGAGCTCGACGGGTCCCGTGAGCCTGGACGATCTGCCGTTCGTGGAGGCTGCGTCCCAATCGAGCTCTTCCAAGCTGAGTCTGCCGGGACACGACCGTTCGGTCACCGCGCCGTCGGGTGGGCTGTCCGCCAGCTCGTCTGGCGAGCTGATGTACAGCCCTCCCAGCTCGAGACGCTGGCGACTCGCGGCGCTGGGCCTTGGAGTCCTGTTGATCGGGGGACTGGTCGCTTTCACGCAACTGCGAGAACCGACCGCTGCCGACGCGCAGAGCAGGGCGGCAGCGAGCGTGCCGCAGAGCATTCGAGTGGCCGCGCTACCCGAGGATGCCACGATCTTCGTCAACGACGTTCAGCAAGCGACCAACCCGGCAGAGATCGTCCCCCCCTCGGGCAGCTGGCGCCTGAAGGTCGTATCCTCGGGGTATCAGCCATTCGAGCGCGAGTACACCCGCCTCCCCGGTTCCCCCATCAGCGTCCACCTCGAGCGCTTGGCGGCAAAGGAAGCCGCACCGAGCGCGAGTGCCACCACCGAGGCGGCAACTCCACCGCAGAAGGCGATCAACGCGCCACGTGCTTGGCGGCAGAGGGCCGCACCGAGCCCTCCCCCCAAACAGCAAGCGGCCAAGCAGCCCGCGCCGGAGCAGCCAACTCCCAACTGCTCGCCGCCCTACTACTACGACGCAGAGGGCACGAAGATCTTCCGCAAAGAGTGTTTCTAGCGTGCATCGCACGTCATCACCCCGGAGCCGAGCTTGCGCAAATACACACTCATTTCCATTCTATCCCTCGCCGTCTTCTGGACCCAAGCGGCGCGCGCGGACATGGCCTCGTGCACTGGCCAACACGCACAAGGGCAGCGCTCGCTTCGCCAGGGCAAGCCCCTGGCCGCGAAGAACGAGTTCGCCAAGTGTGCATCAGACTCCGAGTGCGCCGCAGAGATCCGAAACGAGTGCATCGAGCTCCTGGAGCAGGCGCGATCGGCAACGCCAAGCATCGTCTTCAGCGCCACGGACGCGGAAGGTAACGACGCTCCAGCCACTGAAATCGTGGACCGCAAGGGCAGCGTAGTGGCTCGCGCCAATGGGCGAGCCACGGATTTCGAGCCGGGTCCCCACAAGCTCACCTTCAAATTTCCTGACGGAACTAGCGAAGAGCGCGAGGTCACGATCAGGCAGGGTGAGAAGAATCGCGTGGTCAACGTCGCGCTGCCCAGAAATGACGTCGAGGGAGCGACGGACGCTCGAGCGCCGAGGCAGACCGCAGCCGTCGCGCCTGAGCCCAGGCCCATTCCCGCACTGTTCTGGGTGACGACGGCCCTGACGGTGGTGGGCGGAGGCACCTATGCGGCTTTCGCTCTGATGGGCAACCAGAAGCAGGACCAGCTAGATGCCTGCGCACCATCGTGTGGAGACGCCGAGCTGGGCACCTACGACGACATGAAGCGCGACTATCTGGTCGCGGACATCGGTCTGGGCGTCGGCGCAGCTTCGGCGATCGTCGCCGTTTCGACGCTGATCGCTTGGAGCGTGGGGAGTGACTCCGCACCACGTGAGTCAGGGAGCCGGGTCGGCGGTGTCGTCACCCCGAACGGCGGTCAGATCGCGCTGACTGGGCGCTTCTAGGACGCAGCACCGTGAAACGATCAACCAAGAGTGGTCAGTGGTACAGCGGGTCCCCCGTCGGTCTATTGCCACACGGCAATCCATCGAGCACCGGTCCGCTTTCGGTGTCAGTGTGGCTCGCTACGGCCGCACTGATCGCCGCGTGTTCTTCCTCGGAGTCAGGCAGCAGCGGGAGCTCCGCCGGGAGCGCGGGCGTGGTGGGCGCCGGGGCAACCGGAGGCAGCACCACGGGCGGGCTCGGGGGACAGGCCGCCGGTGGTGCGAGCGACCCCGGTGGCACCTCTCAGGGCGGAAACGCAGCCGTGGGCGGCACGAGCAGCGCGGGCTCGAGCGCAGGGGGGAACAGTCCCGCTGGCGGCGCAGGTGGCGCTGGCGGCACGGGAGGCTCGACTGCAGGCACCGGGGGCGCCGCGGGCGCTGCAGGCGCTGGCGGCGGCTCAGTTGGCCTCGAGTCTCAGCAGGTTCTGAACAGCGTTCGTCGGGTGAACGACTACTGGATCCTGAACCACATCGGCAACGCCGGGACGAATCACTGGGACCGCGCGACCTACTTCAGCGCCAACATGATGGCGTATTCCCAGATGGGAATAGAAGACTATCGCACGTACACCGAAGGCTGGGCTGCCTCCCATGCCTGGGGTCTGAATGGTGGCGACACGACGCGCTTCGCCGACAACCACACAGCCGGGCAGGCGTACATCGCTCTGTATCGACTGGATCCCAAGAGCGAGAAGCTCGCATCGATCACCAACAGCATCTCGGCCATGGTCGCGAGCAGCCAGCGAGACGACTGGTACTGGATCGACGCGCTGCACATGGCCATGCCGGTGTTTGCGGCGCTCGGGCAGATCAACGGCGAACCGCAAGCGTACTCGGACGCGATGTACGAGCTCTTCGTGGACACCCGCGACCGACGTGGCCTGTTCAACGAGACCGATGGACTCTGGTACCGCGACAGTGGCTACAAGCCCCCCGCTACGACCGAACCTGGAGGAGCCGACATCTACTGGTCTCGCGGCAACGGCTGGGTCATGGCAGCGATGGCGAAGACCCTCACCGAGCTTCCGGCGAGCGATGCCCACCGCAGCGAGTACGTCTCGGTTCTGAGGTCGATGGCCAGCGCGCTGGTCGAGGTTCAGCGCCCGGACGGCTTCTACAACTCGAGCCTGCATGATCCGCTCGACCACGGCGGCCCCGAGTCCAGCGGAACTGGCTTCTTCACCTACGCAATGGCCTGGGGCGTGAACAACGGGCTACTGGATCGAACAACCTACGAGCCGGCGATCGTGGCGGGGTGGAACGCCCTCGCAAACACGGCAGTCCATCCGGATGGGCGCCTGGGCTATTGCCAGCGCATCGGCGCCGCACCCGCCGATACGAGCTACGACGAGACCACCGACTACTGCGTTGGCGCGTTCATCATGGCCGGGCTCGAAGTGGCGAAGTTGGTGCCTCGGAGCGTGGCCGAGGAGATCGTGCTGCCGGCGACCCTGGACTCCACGACTGCCGAACAAACTGGCAACGAGGCGCTCAACGCCACCGACGGCAGCATCCTCACCCGCTGGTCGGCAGAGTACGGTCCTCAAACCACACCGCCGAGCACCTCACAGAGCATCGTGCTCGATCTCGGGAGCGATGTTCGAGTGGACGCGATCGAGGTCCTCGCGCTTCAGAACCGAGCCTATCAGTACACGGTGGAAGGGGCCACTCAGGCTGGTTCCTATCGCCAGCTCGCTAACCGCTCGTCCAACGCAGTTGGAGGGACCATGAGGGACACCATCGGCGAGTCAGTTCGCTACGTGCGACTGACGTTCACCGGTGCCGCAGATTACACCGGCGCTTGGATCAGCATCTCGGAGATCCGCCTGATTCAAGCGACGAACTAGAGTTCTTGAAATGTGCAGTCCACAGGCGAGCACTTGGGATTGGGGGTAAGTCGTGATTGGCATACCAAAGATGACGAATAACGGATGGCGATTCGGGGTCGTGATGTTCGCAGCGCTCTCCGCGCTACGCTGCACGACCAATGAAGACCCGTTTGGCGAAACGGGTGGAGCCGGCGGCACGAGCACGGGCGGCGCGGCCGGAGCCGGCGGCACCGGCAACGGTGTGGCTGGCACCCAGTCGACGGCAGGCTCCGGTGGAGCCAGTGGTGGCGTCGGCGGAGCCAGCAGCGGAGTCGGTGGAACGGGCGGCAGCGGCGTCGACGCCGGCATGGACGCCAGCGAAGACGCTGGGCCCAGCTGTGATCCCGACCATTTCGGTCCAACTTGCGAAGCGTGCGCCTGCGGACCAAACGGAGACTGCGACGACGGCATCGACGGCACCGGCGCATGTAGCTGCGACGCGGGATGGACCGGAGAGCACTGCGACACCTGCGCCAGCGGACACTACGGTTCGAGCTGCAGCATCTGCACGTGCAATGTTCACGGCACCTGCGACGAGGGCTCGAGCGGCACCGGCGCGTGCGCGTGTGATGACGGCTGGGGAGGTACCAACTGTCAGACCTGCGCCCCCAGTCGCTACGGCTCGAACTGCGAGTCGACGTGCCCGGTGTGCACCTTTGGGGAGTGCGAGGCAGGGCAGACCGGATCCGGGAAGTGCTGCATCACGGTGGGCATCGGCGAACACGTGAATCAAGACTTTGCCGGTCAGACTGGCGCCTTCACTGTCGAGTGGGACGGCATCGCCAGTGCGCAGACAGACGGCATATTCGGTTTGACCGTGGACGACACCGCCAACGACTGGGACGACTTCGCCGTCGCAGCCCGCTTCAGCCCAATGGGCTTGATCGACGCTCGAGACGGCGGCGCCTACAACCACGATGCGTTCGTCCCCTACACCGCGGGCACCGAGTACCACTTCCGAATGGCAGTCGACCTGACGACTCACAAGTATTCGCTGTGGGTGACTCCAAGCGGAGGCGCCGAAGTCCAGATTGCCCAGGACTATGCCTTCCGTCCGAACCTCAACACCGTTACCGAACTACGGAATGCGGCAGCACGAACGCAAACGAACGTGAAGCCCATCCAGATTTGCAATTTCGAGGTCGTCGGTAACTGACGCCTACCGAGATCGGTTTGAACCATGACCGTGCTCGCTTCTCGAGCTTGCACCAGCGACAGGACGTGATCATGAAGAAGTTGACATTGGTTTCCATCGGACTGGCCTTGTTGGGTCTCCATTGCTCCAGCGACGACGATGGCGGGGGCTCCGGCGGCTCATCTGGCACTGCGGGCACGGCGGGGAGCGGGGGCAGCTCGGGCAACGGCGGCAGCTCCGCGAGCGGTGGCACCGCAGGTGACGGAGGTAGCTCGGCCAGCGGAGGCGCTGGCGGGAGCGCCGGCAGTGGGGGCGCAGGAACCGGCGGGGGAGGCGCTGGAGGCACGGCGGGCAATCCGTCGGGGGGCACCGCTGGAACCAGCGGGGGCACAGGGGGATCGAGCGGTTCCGCAGGGATGAGCAGCGGTGGAGCCGGTGGCACTGGCGGAACCGGCGGCTCCGCTGGCATGAGCTCGGGAGGCACCGGGGGCACCGCTAGCTGCAAGCCGGGTGAGTTCGGCCCCAACTGCGAGACCTGCACTTGCGTGAACGGATCCTGCGATGACGGGATCACTGGAACCGGCGCGTGCACCTGTGACACCGGCTGGACCGACACGAAGTGTGATGCGTGCGCCGCGGACTACTTCGGGAGCACGTGTCAGGCCTGTGGCTGTGGGTTTGGCTCTTGCGATGACGGCCTGACTGGCACCGGTGACTGCTGCGTGAACGTCACCGCGGGCGACACGTTCAACGACGGACTGACTCAGCCCTCGTCCACCTTCACCGTCGGCTGGGACGTGACCCCTGGGACGGGAGGCAACTCCGACGTCGTCGTGGGTCTCAGTCAGGGCGCGGTCACTGGACTCGGGTACTCCTCGATGGCGGTGCTCATCCGATTCAACAGCAATGGCGACGTCGACGCGCGCAACGGCGGAACCTACACGGCGGACGCCAGCTACTCGTACACGGCGGGCACGCGCTACCACGTCCGCGCCGTCGTGAACAACACGGCCAAGACCTACACAGTTGGCATCACCGCGGCCGGCGGGTCCGAGGTGATCGTGGCCACGGACTTCGCGTTCCGCTCGGAGCAATCGAGCGCGAGCCCCGACAACTGGGCCGTGCTGAACCAGACGTCGCGACCAACCGCTGAAGTGTGCAACTTCACCATTCAGTAGACGTGTCGGCGTACTGAGGCTCGACCGGCCGAGCGCGTGCCTGGCCGGTCGATACATCTCCAACCACCCTGCTATCTCATGCTGTCACGATCACTAAACTCGACGAGCTCTCGCTGGACGCATCCCGCTTTGGTGTGCGCCATTTCTCTGACCGTTCACGCGTGTTCCCTCACGGCACCGGACAAGGGCAAGTTTTTCGGGGGAGAGACCGCCGGGACCGGGGGTGCAGACGGCGGATCGTCGTCGGGCGGCACCGGAAACTCCGCTGCGGGTGGCGCGGGAGGAAGCGGCGCGAACGACGGCGGGACCAACGCCGGTGGTGTCGGAGGGAACGCGGGAACCGGAGGGAGCTCTGGCACGGCAGGTACCGCCGGTGAGCCGCCAGTTGGAGACGCGGAGTTCTGCGCCTACCAGCTGGACCTGGCCACCGAAGAGTACGACCGCTTCAGGAAGGTCTACACCGATCCGAACGACATCCCTAGGAGCTACGACGGCACGACCACGACGGTCTCACCCAGCGACTGGACCTCGGGGTTCGTAGCAGGGAGCTTCTGGCGTCTCTACGAGCACACGGGAGACGATAGCTGGCGAGTCACCGCCGAAACCTGGACGCAGGCTCTGTTTGCCCAGGCGACCCGCACCTCCGATCACGACATCGGCTTCATCATCAACACCAGCTACGGAAACGGGTACCATCTGACGGAGAGCGGCTCTTACAAGACGGTGCTGCAGCAGGCGGCCGACTCCGCCATCAAGCGCTACAGCCCGGTCGTCGGAGCCATCAAGTCCTGGGACTACTCCAAGTATACCTACCCAGTCGTCGTCGATAGCCTGATGAACCTGGAGCTCCTGTTCCGAGGCTCCGAGCTGAGCGGTGACGACCAGTACAAGCAGATCGCTCTGACTCACGCGCTGACCGTCGCGGCGAATCATTTCCGCCCAGATTTTAGTTCCTACCACGTCGTCGACTTCGATCTGAACGGCAACGTCATCTCCAAGAGCACGTCTCAGGGGATCGACAGTCAGTCCGCGTGGGGGCGTGGTCAGGCGTGGGGGCTCTACGGCTACACGATGATCTTCCGCGCGTCCGGCGACGATCGGTTCCTGACCCAGGCTCAGTCGATCGCGGACTACTACACCGAGCATCCGTCGATGCCAGAGGACGGCGTTCCTTACTGGGACCTCGATTCGCCCGACTACTCGAGCATCCCCGACTACCGCGATACCTCGGCCGGAGCCATCGCGGCGAGCGCCCTGTTCGAGCTGGCGAACTACGTGACGGGAACGCGCAGCAAGAAGTATCGCGCGTTCGCGATCAAGGCGGTGCGGGCGCTCTCCGGGCCGAACTACCGCGCCGCGCCGTCCACGAATGGGCACTTCCTGCTTCGACACGCCGTCGGTTCCTACCCAGAAAAGCGCGAAGTCGACGTCGCTCTCAACTTCGCCGACTACTACTATCTGGAAGCTCTCCTCCGCTGCAAGGCGCTGCAATCGAACTGAACATGGCCCTGCAAAGAGGGTCAGTCGCCAACCGACTGACCCTCACGTTGCGCCTACCTCCTGCAGCGGTTCCGGTTCTCGAATTCGTCTTCGAACACTCGGAACTCGATGACGCTTATCCAGTCGCTGTAAGCCGCTGAGCCGTCGAGCCCCGTGACGGTCAACCGCACGAAGCGCGCATCTCGGGGCGAGAAGAGACGCGTGTGGAACGGAGCGTGTTCGGTGTTGTCGGTCGCATCCACCGCGACCGTCCAGGGGTCACTCGAAGAAGCTCGCGTCTCCACGATGAACTGATAGGGTCGTTGACTGAGCGGCGCCAGCTCGATACCCCGGATGCGCTCGACCCCGAGCAGGTCCAGCTCGAGCGACTGGGGGTAGCCGAACGCGGACCAGCGCGTCGTCAGGTCGTTGTCGACTGCACCCCTGGCTTCGTTCCCCACCTGTTCCGACGTCGCAACTACAACTCCACCCAGGGCCAGGTTCTCGTCCGTGAGCAGCGGGGGCAGGTGGCCGCGAGAGAGCTTGATGACTTCGCTCCCCGCGAGCAGAAACGCTCCGACGCCGAAGTCGTAGTGATCACCTGGGTTGGTGCTTCGAGAGATTGGCGCAGCGCCAACCGGCTGGATGTAGCCGAGCTTGCCATCGTCCGCGAGGGCAACGTCGACCAGGGCGCTCCAGGCCTCCTCGATGATTGGCAGGTACGTGCGCCTGGACAGCAGCCCGTGGTTCACGCCCCAGGCCATGGCGTAGGTGAAGAATGCCGTTCCGCTGGTTTCCGGCCCCGCTGGGTTGCCCGAGTCCAGCAGGTTCGCGGACCAGAATCCGTCGGACTGCTGAAGCTCCGCCAAGGCGGCGGCCATCCTCTGAAACGTGTCCACGTACTCCGCTCGATGCGGGTCCTCCGACGGGAGTCGGTCCAGTTCCTCGATGGTGCGCGCATGGGCGGCGATCGCCCAACCATTCCCACGAGACCAGTACAGGTTCTCACCGTTGGGAGACGCCGCCGGTGGCTTGAACGACGCATCACGCCACCACAGCGATTCGTCTGGGTTCCAGAGTCCGTCTCCCCCCTCCCGGCGCTTGGTCCAGTCGTACATCTCGTACAGCCGCTCGCTGTAGGCCGGATCACTCCTGACGACCGCGAGTCGCGCGAACACCGGCATCGCCATGTGGAGGGCATCCACCCACCACCAGTCATCCACCTGATCCGTGGCAAGCATTCCAGAGATGCTGTCTTCGATCATGTCGATCCGCTGCTCGTCGGGGCTCATACGATAAAGGTCGATGTAGGTCTGACCTATGTTCTGATTGTCCGCGTGGCGCGTCGCCGCCCCTTGATAGAGGGACCAGCTGTGACCCTCCGCCCACTTCAGGGTGTAGTTGAGATACATCTCATCGGGGTAGACTCGATGCATCGCCATGTTGCCCTCGAAGTACGTGGCTCGGGCCCAGCCCCGATCACCGGGCGAGCCGTGATTCTGAATCCAGTACTCGTTGGCTCTTCGCATCGCGAGCAGCACCTCTTCCTTGAGAGGCATTCTCACGTCGCGGCGGTGGCGATCACGATGATGGGATCGGCGCAAGGAGTCCTCGCTCTTACCAAGACTCTCGTCCGACGTGGCTCGGCCGCCATCACAGCCCGAAACCACCAAGCCTCCAACCAGCGTCACGAGACCGACACTGCTCAACGCACGATGTGTTGTCATAGAAACTCCTCGACTGCAGGTGTTGCTTTTAGCGCCATTCAAGAACAATAGAAGGCCCCCGTATTCAAGAGTCGTAGATGTAGGGACAACAGGGCGTCATCGCCGCACGGACGACGCCCGCTCCGGAGGTTCACTGCGCGACTGGAGGTCGTAACGATCACGCTAACAGGGTGTTGAAAACACCCTCTCAAGGGCGCAAACGCACCTCGGAGTAGCACCCACGAACTACGGTAACACGGAAGGGCCAACGAGGGACCCACCCCACGGGGTGCAGCACACCGACGTCACGCGCGATCGAGGCGTCAACTAGCGCGATAAAGCCAGAATCCCGCGGATTTCACTCATCCTGGACATGACGGGAGCGCTGCCCTCACCGAACCCGTCGCAGGGTTCCAATTAAATTCCCTACGGCTATTACTTCCCAAGGAGAGTGTCAGCTCGTCAGCACGTCGCCGCCCTGTTCCTGCCGACGTGCCTCGCGATCGCGGACTGCGTCGAGTTCCTGCTGCCTCGAGGTATGAGAACTCACCCGCTTGTCCATCACGGTGCAGGCGGCGAGATCGCCGGTCACGTTTAGTACCGTCCGGAAACGTTCAAGGATCTGATCGACTCCGAGGATCAATCCGATGCCCGCGACCGGAACCCCCGCGCTGGTGAGCACCGTGGCGAGCACGACGATGCCCACTCCCGGGGTCGCTGGCGTGCCAATCGAAGCGCCAAGGGACGTGACGACGAGCGCTAGCAGCGCGGCGAGCGGCAGATCCATGCCGTAGATCTGCGCCATGAACACCGTGGCCAAACCCTGATAGAGCGCGCTCCCCCCCATGTTCACGGACGCCCCAATGGGGATCACGAACTGCGACACGGACGGGCGCACTCCGAGCTCCTCCTCGGCGACGCGTATGGTGACCGGCATCGTCGCCGCTGAGCTGTCGGTGGAGAATGCCAAGAGCTGGGCGTCTCGCGCTCCGCGCAGGAAGCGCCCCGGCTTTCCGTCACCGAGCACGCGTACGATGATCGAGTAGACGACGCCCAGCAGCACCATGCCGAGCAAGAACGTCCCCACGTAGGCCGCCAGCCCCACCAGAGCCCCGGCGCCGGTCGTCACCATCTGCCTCGCGAGCAGACCGAACACGGCGAGCGGCGCGATGCGCATGGCCCAACCCACGATCTTCATCGTGAGTTCCTGAATCGACCCCAGTAGCTCGAGAATCAGCTTCGCGCTCGGTCCGCCCAGGTTGAGCAGCGCGACGCCGATTACCACAGAGAAAAGCACGATCTGCAGCATCTGCCCCTCGACCATCGAGTGGAGCGGATTGGTTGGAAAGATCGAGATGACGTTCTTCGGCAGCTCGGACAGACTGACCCCCGGGGAGGCATCCACCGGAGGCAAGACGGGGGGGGCCGCTGCCGACATGGACGAGCGATCGATGTACGTCCCCGGCCGCAGCAGCAGCGCAAGGCCTATCCCGATGGAGGTCGCGAGCAGCGTGGTGATGACGAAGTAGCCCCCAAGCCAGAGGCCGTTCTTCCTCAGCTGCTCGGCGTCGTTCGAGGCGGCAAAGCCGCGGATGATCGCCGTGACCACCAGCGGAATCACGATCATCTGAATCAACGAGAGGAAGAGCATCCCAGGCAGGGCAAGCCAGTCGCCGACCACCTGCCCCGTTCTCGCAGAGACCCAGCCTACCGACGGCCCCAGCGCCACGCCGACTCCGATGCCAGCGACCATTCCCGCGAGGATCTGCGCCCAGAGGCGCCGGGTCACCAACCGCTGCAGATAGCGTGCGTTGTGCTTGAGATTGCGCGGATGGAGCTGCTCCAGCGCGCGACTGATCCGTTCCTCGAGTTCCGCCATGGCCTTGCTCTTTTCTCGCCCTCACGAGGCGCCCGACGCAAGACCCGAAGCGCGCTAGATTTGCGGGCTCACTTGAGGCGCTTCCAGACGTGGTTGCTCTGGCACTTGTAGGCGTGCCCCTGCCAGGTCTTCACCTTGTTGACCGGGTAGCCAGCCTTGTCGCGCCAGGAGCACTTCTTGAAGGTGGACATGCAGTGCTTGCCTCCTGGATTGCTGGTGCACAGGCTCATGACGCCACACTGGCTCTTGCTCGTGCAGGACTCTCCGTCAGCCAGTCGCCAGCCGATCTCTTCCGAGTTGCATCGGTACTTCTTGCCGCCATGGGTCATCTCCTGCCCCGCGGATACAGCTGATTGGTTCAAGCGAACGCAAGCCTTGTTCGATGGCAGGCAGATCCAGCGCTGTCCGTCCAGCCAGCGCTGTGCTTTGCCGCTGGCGCACCAGTGGTTCGGTTCGTCCACCTCCACGCCATACTTTGGACTGTCCAGCTTGCTGTACATCGAGGGACGGTGCTTCGCGACCACCTGGTTGTCCGGAATGACCTGATACCAGGTGCCAGGATGCCCCTCGAGTTGCCCCGCCTGGCAGATCCGCCTCCCCGCGCTCGCACCCAAGCTGCTGTTGTAGGCCACCGGCGTTCCGTTGGAGTGGACGCATTGTTCGAGATGCCCACAGCGCTTGAGCGATCCCCAGGGTCCGCCGGTTCCGCTGTAGTTCCTGTAATAGCGACTGATGCAAGACAGCTGGGCACTGCACTGGCCGTCGATCTCACACGCCTCACCCCAGTTCGCGACCTTGTACAGCCTGGGCGTCGAGGAAGACGACGGACGCGTGCATCGGTATTGCCCTGCGGCAACATTTCCGTAGGTCCGATTCGATGCGCTGAGGCTCACGGATTGGTTGAGGTCGATGCCGCTTCGCTTCGATCCCTCGATCGTCGGCACTCCGCAGTCCTTGTCCGTCGCAGCACACGCCTTGAGCACGCTGTTTCCAACCTTGATTCCAGGCTTGCAACGGAACGACTGACACTGCGCGTTGCTCGTGCACGGACGACCGTTGACTCGGCGGCTCTCGCCTTGCGCCTCCCCAAGCATCAGGAGCAAACCCGCGAGGGAGCACGCAGCGAGGGCGAATCGGATGCCCCTCGATCGACGCTGACACTTCGACGTTACATGGGTTTGGGGGTGAGATCGCAACTGCTTCGAACCGAGAGTCTTATGCTGAGCCATCGCGCAAGAGTAGAAACTCAGCCGGCTGGGCTCTGACCAGATCGTGTTCAGAATGCGTTCACTGACTTGGTCAGTTCTGGCCCCGAACGGGTGCAGGCTCGAGCCAAGATCGTTAGACTCCTCGGTCGGGATGGGGTGGTCCGCGACGCAAGAGGCAAGCTGGGCGCAGTTGCTGCGACGACAGCGGCAGAGGCGTTTCGTCGGTCGACGTCGGGAAATCGCGGACTTCGAGGAGTTTCTCGGAGACCCCCAACGTCGCCTGCTCCACATCCACGGCCCGGGCGGGATTGGCAAGAGCGCACTGCTCGAGTGCTTCGAGTCGACGGCGCAGGGTCGTGGCCTGCGAACCGAGCACGTCGCGGCCCGAGACCTAGGCACGCGCCCCACTTCGATAGCCCGGCGCATCGCCGAGACCACCAGCGTCGACGTCTGGTTCATCGATGGACTCGAGTACTGGAACGTGTTGGATGGCTGGCTGCGACGGGAGCTGTTGCCATCTCTCGAAGCCAGCGTTCGTGTCGTCACCGCGGGGCGAGAGCCGCTCTCAGCGGAATGGCTCACGGACCCTGGTTGGGCGCATATCAGCGGCGAACTTCGGCTCACCGGGTTGTCCACGGAGGAAGCACTGGAGCTCCTGCGGGCCTGGGATGTGACGCCCGCCAACACCAAAAGGGCACTGGCCGTTGCCCGCGGTTCGCCCTTGTTGTTGATGCTCGCTGCAGGCGGCAAGGGCCAAGCTTCGCTCGGAGGTGACCCAGCATCGTTGGTGCGACGGGTGGTGGCGCGCGTGGTACGTGACGCACCCACCGCCGAACACCAGGATGCGCTGTTCCTGTCCGTGCTTGCGCCATGGGTCGACGAGCGGCTGCTCCAAGCGGTGCTGCAGCCCAAGGCATCGATCGAGCTCGTCGAGTGGCTCGGAAACGAACCTGGGTTCATCAGCGGTGCCGGCGGCGTCACTCCCCACGATCGCGTGCGAGCGGCGTTGAAGGAGCTCATGGAGAGTCGGGCCCCGGAGCGCGCGCGCGAGCTCGGACGCCGCGTCCAACACAGCCAGGTCGAGCGCATCGCGTCCGACCGCGGCGCCGGCGAGCTGGCGATGCACCAGCTGGTTCCCGCCTTCCAGTTCGAACCCCATGCCGAACCGTTTGGTTTCGGCACCCATATCGATGCGTATCCCGCCGCCCTGGTAGAGAGCGACGTCGAGCCCATTCTGCAAGCCGTCCAGCACTTCGAAGGCGACGGGAGCATGCGAGTAGTGCGGCGGTGGCTGCGTCGCTATCCGAGCGCCTTCGTCATCGCGCGAAGCCGAGAAGGCGCGGCCCGCGGCTTTTCGTTCAGCCCTCTATGCGACGAGCTCCACCCCGAAGACGCCAGCGACCCGGCTTTCGAGTGCCTGTTCGCCTGGCTCGCGACCTGGCTACCGACTGGGCATCGGGGAGTCGTGGCCATGCGCACCTGGATGACGCTGAACCACTACATGACCTCGTGCCCTGAGCAGGGCTGTCTCGCCGCGGCTCACTGAACGCGCCGCACAGTCGAGTGGTGTGATCGCCGTGGTGGGCGAGGCTCGAGGCGCGTTCGACGCCGTTTACGACGCGTTCGGTGACCTCCGCGGACCAGAGTTCGATCACTTCGGGACGCGCCTTGGCTGGTGGGCCCACGATCGGCGCTCCGAATCCGCATCGGAGTGGTTACATCGCATGTGCCGGGTGGTTCGCGGTGAACAGGAAGCATCCGATCAACCCCTGGCTGACGTCGACCTCGCTAGAGCGTTGCGCGAGGCGCTCCGACACTACAACTCTCCCGCCAGGCTAGCGAATACGGAACTGGCGGCCCGTTTGAGCGCCAACCCCACCCAGCGCGCGAGCGCGCTGCGCGAACTGCTCGAAGAGCTGGTGATCCTGCTCGATGATGAGAGCGCCAACGAAACCTGGGCTCGGGTTCTACGCGAAGGCTTCATGGTACCCGGCCGCAAGCAGCTCGCAGCCGCAAGCACCCTGAAAATGAGCCTCTCGACCTTTCGTCGACGAACCGCGGAGGCGATTGCGCACGGCGCGTTGCTCCTGCCGCGGCTCTACGCCCAAGAACGCGACGGCTCCGATCGACATCGATGATCCGCGCGGCAAGCCTGGGAGGCTCGCGTCAAAGCGCCCACAGCATGAGCAGCGAGAGCGCCAGCGTTGGGATCAACACCAGCGTGCCCAGCCCCAAGAACTGCTTCACGCCAATGTGGATCCCCTGTCGTCGCAGCAGATCGATCCACAGCAGTCCGGCGAGCGAGCCGATTGGCAGCAGCCTGGGTCCGATGTCACCCCCGACCAGCGCCGCCAGCAGGAGCTTGGGATCCTCGTGCGACCCAATCGCCATCATGTTCAGGATCGACATCGGGTGGTTGTCGATGATCGCCGAGCCGAGCGCTGACGTGATGCCGATACGCAGGAGCTGGACGGCGCCTCCGGTCGGGACGGCGTCGTAGAACGACGCCAGTCCCTCCACGATACCGACCCGTCGCAGCCCTTGCACCACGAGGAAGATCCCCCACAGGAAGGCGAGGATATCCAGGGACACGTGACGCGCGACCCTGGGCAGCGGCGCAATGCGATACGCTCGTGACAACAAGAGAGAGGCTCCTGCACCGACGGTGGCGACCACCCAGATGTCGGCGCCGAACACCGCAGCCACGGGGTAGGCGAGGAAGATGATCACCAGAAGGATTACCGCAGGACGTTCCGCTGGGTGCCTGTCGCGCGGCGCCACCACGCGATCCTCGACGGGTCTCGCCGAGCGCAGCAGGTCGCGATAGACCCAACGCAGGATCACGTAGGTCAGCGCGGCCCCGGCGACCGAGATCGGAAGCATGACAGCCGCATACGAGTTGAAGCCGAGACCCGTGAACTCGGCGACGATCATGTTCATCGGATTGGAGACGATGAACGGTGCGACGCCCGGCGCCAGGAAGACCGCAAACGCGAAGGCGATCGTCACCTCCGGCTTGCCGGGAAACACGCGGCGAGTCAGCGCGACCACGAGCGGCGTGAGGATCAGGATCGCGGCGTCGTTGTTGAGCAGCGATGGCGTGATGACGCTGAGGACGAAGATGATGCTGAACGTATGGGTCGCGCTGCGCGAGCGAGCCCGACTCTCGATGCGCGAGGCCAGGCGCTCGAACGCGCCCACCTCCTGCACCACCCCGGTCATCAGCATGATGCAGGTCAGCGTGAGCAGCGGACGCCACTGCAGGCGCGCGGCGTGGACCAGATCGGAGACTCCGAGCAGCCCGCTCAAGAGCAAGAGCAGCACACCCACCACGGCCGCTCTGCCGGGTGAGAAGCGGAAGTGCCGGATCGCCGGACGCGCGACGGCCAGGCCGACGGTCAGCACGAGAGTCCCGCACGCTATCGGCAGCGAGCTATCCACGGCTCCGGGTCGAGCAGAGGGTCAGTGGCCGATGCTGGGCGCTACCCATCGTTGCGGCTCATAGCACGACGACGCACCTGCCGGGCCACGAAGGCCCCCCTTGCATCGATGAGTGATAGACTCCGTCGAAGAACACATGAATCCGACGCTATTTCTCGCCGCCAGCTTGCTCCTGGCGCCGCCTACCCTCGCCGTCGTTCCGGTGACGGCTGCGCAACCCGTGGCTGCCAAGGGAAAACCGCGCGCAAAGCCCGCAGCTCGCGTCGTGAAGCGGGGTCAAACCCTTCGCATCACGAAGGGTCAACGCCACGTGGGCAATGTCATGGTCCTCGGCGGCACGCTGGTGATCGAAGACGGTGCAGAGGTGAAGGGCGACGTGAGCCTGCGGCAGGGCTCGAACCTGGTCGTGCGCCGTGGAAGCATTCATGGAGTCGTTTCCGCAAAAGGCGCGCGCAGCGTCAGCTTGACCAAGGCGAAGATCACCGGCGGAAACATCGAAATCGAGGACACTTCCAAGGTCATCGTCTCCGAGTCGACGCTGCAGGTGAGCGGCGGGGGTCTCTCCTTCGATGACTCCTCATCAGTGCAACTGAGTGATTCGTCGTTCGAGGTGACCGGCGGCAGCGTGTCCTTCAACGACTCGTCGGTGGTCTCGCTCGATGACTCGAAGTTCAGCGTGACGGGCGGCAACATCCAGGTCGACGGACAGAGCAAGCTCACGCTGACCGATTCCTCGCTCACCGTCACTGGCGGCAGCGTCAGCTTCGAGGACAGCACGACGACGGTCGCGAACGACTCCAGCATCCAGGTCGAGGGCGGCAACTTCACGGCCGGTGACAGCTCAAAGATCGAAACCGGGAAGTCTCGGGTCACCGTCACCGGCGGCTCGGTGCAACTCAGTGACACCTCGAGCATCGTGCAGAAGGAAAGCGATATCGATGTGGAAGGGGGCACCGTCGAGCTGAGCGACGAGTCGACCATGACCCTCGAGGACTCGTCGGTCACCGTCGAGGATGGAGAGGTCAAGCAGAGCCCCCGCTCCAAGCTCCACAAGCGCGGCAAGTCGAAGGTGAAGAAGCGCGCGAAGAAGGCTCGACGCAAGAAGTAGAGGATCTCTCCGGCTATACTGGATGGCGAGGTGTCCAGCTCGCACTCCAAAACACCGCTCGTGGCCCTGGGCTTCGCCAGCTGCCAGCTACCGCTCCTCGTCGCGGTGGCAGTGGGCTGGTGGACCGCCTGGGCTGGGCTGGCCGCAGGAGTGGGCGTTTCCGTGTTGTTCTCGGTGGCGTGGGCGCGTCGCGCGCGCCAGCAGCTGTTCCTGCTGGGGATCGCCGCGGGGCTGGTGTTCTCGATCGTCGGTGCGAGCCTGACGCTGCCCTCCCTCCGACACCTGGTCGGCGCGCTTCCCAGCTATCAGCTCGGCACGCCCTATGATTCAAGGGCTGACACACCAATGGCCGTCGAGCTCGTCAGCATCCAGGGCGGCGCGCCGCGGACGGACTTGCTCTACCAGGGCGACGTCCTGCGGACGCGCAGCGAAGGCGGCACGTCCTATCTTTACTCGGTCGTCGCTCCCATCGCGCCCGTCGACTGGGAACCGGGCCGTCCGGTACCGGCGTGGGCGATCTGCGAAGTGAGCCGCGAGGGGAAGGGAAAGCAAGCGAGCGCCGAACGGGAGTGCAAGCAGCTCCTTGGTCACCAGCCGGCGAGCTACGAGCACGAGACCTTCGACGCCGACCTTCCGAATGCGCCCATGGTGCAGCAGGCCATGCAGCGACACCACCTCACCCAGGCTCCGCACGCGCCCATCTTCGTGCTCTCTCGAGCGGAAGACGCCTGGCCTGGCCTCATCGCGCCGATCGTCTTGATGCTGCTCTCCCTGGGTGCGCTGGTCGGCGTGGTGAACAAGCACGTGGAGACGCTCGGTCGCGCGAATCGAGCGTAGCACATATCCGCGCGGATTTTCTGCACGGATTCATTGGTATTCGCAAGCCCGCACGCCCTTGGGCAGTAGCGGGCTCGGGTTGCACCCGGTCAGCTTGTACGGGGTGGACGTTCCGTCAGGCTCCATTCCATAGCTCACATCGGGACAGTCCGCCTTGCTGGTGCATAGCGTTGGTCCCAGGCGCGCGCCCATGAAGTGGCAGCGCCGCTCCGCACAGCTGAACTCTCGGTACATCGCCTGTCCGGTGGCGTTCATGCACTCGGAGTCGGAGTCGCAGTCGGTGCGCTTCGTACACCAGAACAGGCTCCGCGTACCAGACGTCGCGTCCGCCTCGCACGCCTCACCGTCCTTGACGCAGGTTCCACGCTTGGCGGCAGGGTCGTAACAGCACGCCTCCCCCAACCCACACCTGCTAGAGCCGCACGGAACTTTGTTGACCGAGGACGGGCAGAGACCCTCGCGGGGCCAACCGACGACGTGCTCGCTGGCCACGCAGCTGCGATCCCCACAGGCGGACCCGGGCAGGCAGACTTCCGTGGAGAGATCGGTCGTGGGGCACTTGCCGTCTCCTCGACAGGTCCAGCCCCCCCCGATGCTCTCGCATTGATCGTCGAAGTCTGCAACTCGACAGCAAGTCCCCTCTTCGCAGTCGGACGATTCATCACACTCGCGTGTCTCAGCGCCTCGCGGACACGGATCCTTTCCGTCGGGGCGACGCTGGAGACAACGGCCCTGACTCGTTGTTTCGTCGAAGCAACAGACCTGGGTCTTGGCGTCGCAGTCCATGGTCTCGCACTGGATCACCCCCGGCGTCGAGCTGCGCACCGCGAGCGGCGTCGCGCCGGAAGCAGGCCGAGCAGACGCAGCAGGCTCGGCGGTAGCCCCGGACCTCGGGGGTGAGACACCCGCGTCCGGCACCGCGGGGATCTGGGGTTCGACGGGCGGCTGCGGCGGCGTCCCGCACATCAGGCTGCTCCCACCCCCAGCGAGCACCAGTCCCCAAGCCATCCACTTCTGCATCGTTCAGCCCCTTCAGCGTTTCCCGGTGACGGTAGCCCAGGTCGCGTGGCACCATCACCTCCCATCGCATGATCAAGAAGACAGCCGCGAAGAAGGCCCCTGCCAAGAAGGCCCCTGCCAAGAAGACCGCCGCGAAGAGGGCCACCGTGAAGCAGCCCGGAAGCGCAGCCTCCGCATCGGCGACGATCGACGCCCGCATTCAGGAGTTCGATGACTGGCGCGGACGGCTGCTCGCCGAAGTGCGGGCCGTGATCCTGGCAGCGGACCCGGCTGTGATCGAAGAGTGGAAGTGGGCGAAGGCAACTTCCCCGGGTGTCCCTGTGTGGTCCCACGACGGCATCCTCTGCACGGGCGAGATCTACAAAGCCAAGGTCAAGCTCACCTTCGCCAAGGGTGCTTCCTTGCCGGATCCATCTCACCTCTTCAACTCCAGCCTCGAAGGCAACACCCGTCGCGCCATCGACTTAGCCGAGGGCGACAAGCTCGACAAGCGGGCGCTGAAGGCGCTCATCAAGGCCGCCGCAGCGCTGAACGTATCCAAGGGGAAACGCTAGCCCCACGGAATCGACCTCGTCCTCGAGGTCGACGAGGGTGCGCACCTTCGCATTGCCTTCGCCTTGCCCTCGCGCCTCGTAAGCTTCCGCGCGGATACATTGAGTCACCTGAAGAACGTAGGCTATCAGCGATGATTTGCCGAGCACTGGCGGTTCTTCAGCAGCACTGCTAGCGCCTCGCCGGGGAGAGGGAGTACACCGTGCGCTCCGGATCGACCACCGACGTCACGTGACGCACCAGGAATCGCTCGCGCGGCGTGAGCCCGATGGTGTCGCGGTCGCTCAGCACGGCGCCATGATCGAGCAGATGGTGGGCGACGTTGAAGGCGCGGTCGACCAGCGTCTCGAGATCGAGGCGCGAGCGTGGGAACTCGACCTCCATCAGGTCGAGCTGGTCGAGGCCCAACGTGTACAGCGTCACGGTCTTGTCCTTGTCGCGCATCAGGCCAAAACGTACCCACAGGTAGAGCGGGAGGTACTCCCGGCTCATCTCGCCCGCGTCGTCGAGGAACGCCTCCGCGCTGTTGACGAGCGAGCCTCCCCCCCAAAACACACCCGCGGCCTCGCTGGTGAGCAGGCACGCCGCCACCATCCGGGTGAGGGACAGCATCAGGTCGACGGCGTCTTGCTCGTCGCTCTGGGCCGTGACCACCAGGTGCGCGACGTGGGGCTTGAGCGATTCCTCGGCTTCGGGCCAGTGCAATGCAGCACGAATGGCCGGCTCGAGATCTGCCCAGGGGATGGGCGCTGGCGCGAGCTCGACGCCGAACGACGCTTGCGCGGTCGCAAGGGCGATCTTGGAGGCGGTCCCGTCTCCGCTCGGCTCGAGCTGATCCTGCTCCGGCCAGGCGTCTCGGTAGGCCCGCTGCAGCTCCTCGCCGGGCGGCAGCTTGCCGACCTTCAGCGCGACCATCGCTCGGCGGGTTCTCGTGTTCATCGACTGGTTTTCCCTCCTACTGGTCGGTTGCACGGTCTACCTCGGGGCCTGCACGCAGCACCCGGTCACACAGTAGTAACCGGCAATGCAGGGCGCCTGACCTGGGAGCCCGCAAGCCTGGACTCCGTCGACACACTGCGAGCTACCTCCGCTACCACCTTGCCCTGCGGAACCTCCGTTGGCAGAACCGCCAGCGCCACCGCTACCAGGAGGATCGCAGGTCGGAGGCAGCGCATGCTTGCCGACGCAGAGCTCGCACTCACCGCAGTCGTTGAAGCAAGACGGCACCGGGGTGCACGGGTGGCACTTCGAGGCGTCGCCCACACCACCTCGATCGCAAGTCGGCGCCTTGTTCACCTCGGAGCCGAGGAAGACGAACTTGCCACTGCCGGCGGGCAGCTCACAGCAACCAAAGCAATCGCAACCGTTGGGGGTCAGCGGTCCGCAGTTGCTCGCGCAGTCCAGCTCCTGAGCCTGGAATAGCTGGTCACAGCTCCGACTCGTGCCGGGGATGTTCGCGTTGGCGTCGTAGCGGCACGACGCGTCTCCGCTGGGGTAGTAGGTCGGGTCGAGGGACAGGGGATCACACGAATGCGACCAGTAGCAGCCATCGTTGTTGCCGCTGTCCTGGTCGAAGTAACAGTCCATCTTGCAAGGGGCCTGGTTGCCGCCGGAGATCCCGGAGGCGTAGGAGTCCTCCGTGTCGTCGCAAGGCCCGAGGCAGTCCGGGTCCTCGGAGTCGATCAAGCCATCGTTGTCGTCGTCCTCACAGTTTCCACAAAGATATACGTGGCCCTGACACTGCGTGGGCACGCAAGGGCCGCTGCCACCGTTCGCACTGCCACCGTTACCACTCGCAGTGCCGCCGGCGGATGTCCCGCCGTTGGTGAGCGAGCCCGCGCTGCCCCCACTGGCGGAACTACCACCAACTGCAGCGGAGCCGCCGACTCCTCCGCTCCCACCCGCGCCGGAGTCCCCCATGGACCCCACGGCGACGTCCTCACCGCAGGCCACGGCCAGCAGGCCCACGCCGAGCAGCGTCCAGCGGTTGGCCGATCCAACGTGACGAGCTTCAGGCACCGTTCCAACGTAGCACCGGTCGGGGTCGAACGGCTGCGTATCGTCCTCATCGACGGCACGGACGTCAGCTCAGAGGCGCGAAGAACACACCGTCGGTCCCGTCGCGAGTCTCGACGACATGAGCACGAGACAACCAACCCACGCCGAGACCCGGGAGGCGGAAGCCTCACGCTCACTGACAGGCTTGAATGACTGGCCCGTCTTCGGCGCCCGAGTCGGGATCCGCGCAGGTCAACGACGGTGACGTGTCGACCGTGAAGCAGTCGTTCGGGTTGTCGTTGCAGTACCCCTGACACTTGTCGACGGGGCACGATCCCCAGTTGAGCGTGTGGAAGCCGGAGTCGTTGTCCTTGCCCCAGAAGAACGTCTGGCAGCCCGGCTTCACGATCGGTCCGCAGTGTCCCTGACAGCGCATGACGCCGTTCTCGTCGGGGGCCCGCTCGGAGACGAAGGCATCGATCACGTCCGCGCAGGTCGCGCCTCCGCCTTCGCCCTGCACGTTCTCACCGCAGCGCTTGAACGAGTCGTGCGCTCCGTGGTCCTTGTCCCAGGCCGCCTCGGAGTTGGCGCACTCGTGGCAAGCCGTGCACTCCACCATCGGGGGCAGTCCAGCTGGCGGACACTCCACCCAGCCCTCTTCACACGCGCGCTTGCGCCAGTAGTTGATGCGCTCCACGCAGCTCGTGCCGCTGGTCTTCCAGGTCGCGCGGGTGGTGTTGTTTGGCGGGCACTCCCAGTTGCAGGCCTGGTCCAGGGGCTTGACGACGCAGGGACAAACCGAGGAGTAGCGCTCGCCGAAGCAGTTGGCGTTCCCTGGATCGTTGCCGCAGCTGTGAGTCGATTCCCCGGGGAAGTAACAGGACTTGGTCCCGCTGCCGTCGGTCTCGATGGACACCAGGATCTGTCCCTCGGTCGGTGAGTCGGAGTCCCAGCAGCCTCCCTCGCGACACTCGAAGCCGAGGCCCTCGGCCACCTTGGCGAAGCTAGGCATGTCCTTGTACTCGATCGGACGTCCTTCATCGCAGGCGAAGTACGAGCAGTTCTGGGGCAGCGCGTTCTCGCAAACCTTCTGACAGCTCGGTCCGTTGACGTTGCCGTCGTTCTTCATCACCCAGACGGTGCCGGGGTCGTCGGGATCCGTCGTGCAGGTGTAGCCCGGAGCGCAGGTGAGCTCGGGACAGTTCGCGCTGCCGGCGGGGCAGTTCACTGGCGTGCCACCGCTGCCGCCCGTCGCGCCACCAGCAGTGCCGCCGTTGGCCGAGCCACCGTTGCCACTGCCGCCGTTGCCACTGCCGCCGTTGCCACTGCCGCCGCTGGCCCCGCTACCACCGTCGGGGTTGTCGAGGACTTCATTGTCGCCTCCGTCACAGCCGAACGTGACGAGGATGGTGAGCAAACAAGCAGCAGTATGAATACGTCCCACGCCGAACACCTCCGCAGCGCCAACGGTCGTTGGCCATCGAGCTATTGTCGAACGAGCTCCGAGAACTGGCTCACGTCGAGGCGAGAAACCGTGAGAACGCGAGAGTCACAGGTCGTGTAGCAACACACCGAGACTGACTCGCCCGCCGATGCCCTCATTACTCAGCACCACTTCACCCGTGTCCCGCGCGCTGGTTGGACGCAGCGCATATAGAAGATCGGCGCCGAGCCTCAGGCGCAATGGGCCAGCTTGAAGCCAGACCCAGGGCCCCGCGACCAGATCCGCGGACCAATCCGACGTCGACGCTTCGACGACCCCGCGATTGGCCCGCGCCGAGAACGCCACTCGACGCACGCCGGCCCCGGTCTCGAAACCCAGCCCCACGGAATCGCTGATGGGATTGGCGGCGTAGGCAAAACCGATCTGCGCGCCCTGACTCGACGCGCTCACGCTGCCATTGTCGGTGTCCTTCCCTGGCGTGAAGCCAAACTGCAGACGCAGCGTCAGGCCTGCCTGGTCCGCAGCGTAGTAGCTGCCGAACGCCGCCGGACCAAGGCTCAGCATGTCCTTGGACACCTCGGCGCTGCCCAGCACTCCCAGCTGATAGATCGCGCCGCGGGGCACCGGCTCGGGCACCACGAGGGAACTCTGAACGGCCGCCATCACCTCGCGTGGCGGCTGGGTCTTCGGCGGCGGTGCGTCCGCAATCATCAGCTCCGCCCAGCTTGCTCTCAGCAACTCGTCTGCGGAGGAGGACACCGCGAGCGCACGCGCGTCGGCGGGCATGTTCGTCAGATCCATCGTGCGCTCGACGCGCTTGTCCGTGACATCGTCCCCGATCCGCACGAGCGCCGTGACGGGACCGTTGTCCGGGCGATCGATGATCAGCGTCACCGTCCCGATCGGCGCTCGTTTCCCCGCGGTTTCAACACAGAGATCGATGCCGCGATCAGCGAGCTGGGTCTTCAGGTGCTCTCGCAGGGCATCCGCGACCAGCTGGTCAGGCGGTTTCACGCTGGCGCTCAGCACGATCACGGGGCGCGACGAGACGGGACAGGACTCAGCCGCTCGGGCGACGCTCTCCAGAGTCGAGCCAGCGAACAACCCACAGAGCATGAACGTCGCGGCGCGCGTCCTGATCATGGTGCGTTGCACAGGCGTCGCACTTCGGCGACGTGGGGGCTCTTGGGGTGCGCCTTCAGGAATGCGGCTCGGGCCTGGGAACAACGGGCTTGGTCCTTCAACTTCGCCAGCGCTCGAATGCGGCCGGCCTCTGCATCCTCCACGAAGAACCCGCCTTTGCCCGACGTCAATGCCGCATCGAACGCCTCCAGCGCGCCCCGGGGGTCGCCAAGCTGATCCAGACGGATGCGCGCCAGCTCGAAGGCGGCGAGTCCTGCGCGCGCGTCCCCCGGATGGAGCTTGCGTAGGCGGTCGTAGTCCGCCGCAGCGGCAGCAGCGTTGCCCGCCTTGCGCTGGCGCTGCGCAGACGCCAGCAGCTGCGCCGCGTCCTCTTCGACTACCGCGCTCGCCGTCGGTAGCGCAGGCGCCAGCTTGACCGCAGTCGGCCTTGGCGGAGTCGGATCGGGAGCAGGGGGTGAGGGTTCATCGTCGGAGAGCTTCACGTTGGTCCAGGTCTGCCCCGCTCCAAGGAGCGCCAGTCGCTCGCCGTCGGTCTGGTTCTTCAGGTCGACGCGGCCCGCATCGACTCCGACGCGGAGCATCGGTCCTTGTTCCGGACGCATCTCGAGCTCGACGTGGAACGCGCCGCCTCCAGCGTGCATCTCCGCAGGACCTGCGCGCACCACGACGTCGTCGCCGGCCGAGACGCTGCAGTCGATGCGGCCCCGCTCGAGGCGTAGGCGGATCTCCCTCTCCCCCAACCGATCCACTCGCACCTGAGTCGATGGAGCGAGCACCAGCTCTCCCGAGTTTCCCAGGGGATATTTTCTCGACTGCGCTCCGGTGGCGAGCCAGGTCTCGGAAGGCTGCGGCGCGACGGGCTCGGGAGAGGCGACGGTGGGAGTCGAGGGTGTCGACCAAGGACGCAACACCCCGAGCATCACGGCAATCAAGGCCGCGGCGGCAGCCAGCAACCACCAGCGGGAGGCCAGCGGACGCTTCGGCTCTCCTGCAGCGATCACGCTCCACATGCGCTCGACGCTGGCGCTCGACAGGCGCGGCTCGACGTAGTCGGCCACGCGCTTCCTCTCGACGACCTTCATGGGCTCCCCTCCGTGGACCCGCGCAACGCGTTCAGTCGCGCCTCGGCGCTGGCTTGCTTGCGCTTCACCGTGGCAGGCGACCAACCAGTGCGTTCGGCCACTTCCGCGATCGTCAGCTGTTCCACTCGTCGCAAGACGAGCACCACGCGTTCCTTCGTCGGCAGGCTCTGCAGCACGCGATACACCGCGCCAAGCTCCGCAGCGATCTCCGGCGGAGCCGTCGACGACACCAGGGTCTCGATGTGGACCGGCTGCAGTCGCAGGATGCCGAGCCGCGCGAGCAACCTCCGACGGCGGATCGTGTCGATGCTGGTGCGCGTGACGATGCGACACAGCCAACCGGGAAATGCGTCGGCATTCTCCAGCTTGTTCAGGGTCGCGAACGCCGCGACGAAGGCATCCTGAACGACGTCTTCCAGCTCCGAGTCCGAGCCGAGCAAGCGGTAGGCCGTCGCGGCCGCCATGCGCACGTAGCGCTTGTACAGCTGCTCCTTGGCGACACCGTCGCCCCGCAGGGCGGCATCGACCAGATCCGCGTCTGACGCGCGAAGGGGCAACTCGAGGACGTTGTGGGTCATGTCGGAGGGGTAAGCGCGAACGGGCGCCGCTCGACGGTTGGGCGCTGCACAAGGGTCGGTCGACGGGCGCCATTTGGCTCAATCTTTGTCGTCTGCGAAGGAATCCAGCGAAACGCAAGCGCTTCGGGGAGTTGGGTCGATGTGGCCAAGTGTAGGCGTCGTGTGCCCGGCTGCGATTGCGACCCGGAGGGCTTCTCGATCGAGGGCTTCTCGATCGAGGGCTTCCCAGCACGCGAGCGTCAGCAGAAACGGGGAGAAGCGCCAACCGATTCCACACGGCAACATTAGCACAGTTCCTCGCAGTCGAGGGTGAACGCTCGCGGGGTAGCGCCAGACGACTGCATCAGCGAGATCGGGCGCCTGGTCACGGACGCAAGCTTGCACACCACCTACCACTTCAACGACAACATCATCCTGCACATGGTGAAGCTCACGTAGTCTCAGCCCAAGGTGATCCTGGAGGCGCGAACTTGCGCCTGGCGTGGACTTACCCGGATCCCTTGGTTGCCTGCACCCTGGAGATCGATGGTGTTCGCCTGAAGCTCGATGGCGCCTTGCCGCAATCGCACCCGCTCGTTCTGGCGGCCGGTCATGGTGATGACTCCCCCACTGACCTCGACGCGTCCGTTCTGACCGTCATCCAGCGTCACCGTGTTCCCGGTGAGCTCGACCTGGACGGTTCCCACCATGAAGCGCACGAGCTGGTTCCCCAGCTCGAGGTCGCCACTGGGAGCCCCAGCAGGACCGAAGGGAGCGGGGCCCGGCGGCGGTGGGATCTGGACCCTCACGTTGTCCTGGGTCATCGTCAACGAGTAGCCGCCGCTGACGTGCGCGTGAACGTTGGTCTTGGCCTCGATCTCGACTTCGCCTTCGGTGATCCCGAGCAGCTCGCCCGCCTTGGTGGCCCAGGAACCGATGGGCGCAGGACCGACGCCATCCGCCTTGATCACGACCTTCTTGTGGGACGTGACCGCGGTCTCCATGTTGGAGCCAATGCCCGCGCGGTGACCCGTCACGCGCGCGGAGGACACACCGAACATCTCAGCGTCCACACCCGCGATCAGCGGGAACAGGCTGGCGATCGCGAGACCCGCAGTGCAGTAGAGTCCGCCAAAGCCTGGAGTCCCCATCAGCAGCCCCGCGTGGCCGTAGATGGTCACCGCAGGTTGAGCCTTCTTGGTGGCGCCCAACGTGGAGATCACGGCGCCGAACAGAGCGCCAGCTCCCGCTGCAGCGATCTTCGCCCCCGTGGAGGTCCACCTCGACTCCAGGCCGGCATAGCTGACGAAGGCTCTCCCGAGCTGAACCGAGGCGACGAACGCATCCAAGAGTGTGAAGACCCGCGTCGCCGTCTGGGCTCCGCCCAGCGTCGACGGCGCACCGTCGGAGTCCAGCTTGAGCTCGGGGAAGTCGTCATCGTCCTTGCTCACGGTGTCTTCGGCGGTGGTCGCGATCAGCACGCTGGCATCCCCGAGCACGTACGCGGTTCTGCCGGCGGCCGTGATGGTGTCCCGGTGGGCGGCAACGACCACGTCGCTCAGGTTCGACTGGACGAAGGTGCGTCCCGTCGCCATCAGGGCTGCC
Organism: Polyangiaceae bacterium; assembly: GCA_041389745.1. Taxonomy (GTDB): domain Bacteria; phylum Myxococcota_A; class Polyangia; order Polyangiales; family Polyangiaceae; genus JAHBVY01. Next base: position 83,730 of record JAWKRF010000026.1, on the reverse strand, counting down.
TCGGTGTCTCCAAGCTTTCCTTCCCCAGGGGGGCTGGACTCCTGAGGGCCCACGCTGCGAAGCAAGATCTTGCGGTTCGTGGTCAGACCGATCCCATCGATCTTGATGCGGTTCTCGCCCGCATCGCTCGGACTCGGCGCGCCCATGTTCAGGCGCGACGCATGGGTGGGCACGAAGGCCGAGAAGCGTGTGGCTTTGCCCGCGCCGTCGTCCTCGTCCGCGCCGGCGAACTCTTCCTGAATGACACCGTCGTCCAGCGTGTCGACACCCGATCCGGACAGCGCCAGGACCTCCTCGAATCCATTTATCCGCGCGGTAACCAATGCCGAGAAGCCCTGCTTCGCGCTGGGCCTGAACGAGATGGGGATGAAGACCGGTACCCCCGCGCCCTCGACGCTGGTCTGCCCGAGTGAAAACTCGCCGTCGCCATCGAGGCCCAGCTCCAAGGCCTCGACCGCGTGATTCTCGACCAGGACCCCTTTCAGCTCCTGCTCTCCCACCAGCACCGACCCGAAGCCGAGGCTGTGCTGACTGAAGACGATCGGTGATTCGCCCTCCCCGACCACGTCCACGTGGTCGACCCCCGCGACGACGCCGAGCTCCGCTCGGCTCTCCCCTTGCGCCTGAGGACGGAACGCCAGGGTCACGGTCTGATCGGTCTCCGTCAGCTCGGGCCCAGTCACGAAGGAGTACGCGGCGGCTTGAGGACCGCGAAGCTCGAGGGTCGCCGGGCTGGCGAGCGAGACCCCGATGGTCACCGTCGCTTGCTCCCCCCCGACGAACGCGGAGTGCGCCGGGACGCTACCGAAGGTGCCCACTACTCACCACCCCGCTGCTTCTCCGACAGTCCCCGCAGCTGCATGTCCCCCGCGTCCAGCAGCTTGAACTTGGGCTGCCGTAGCCGCGGATCCGCGGTCTCCGAGACGCACTGATTCCAGCTCGAGGCCATCAGGCACAGCATCTGGAAGAAGACGTCGGGGTGCACGCGCAGCGACGCGGCGACGCGGGCGCGCTCCTGACCCGCTTGATTCCTCGGGGCAAGACGACCTGGAAAGCGCGTGAGCTCGGTGAAGAGCAGCGCGTAGTCCTGGTCGGAGCAGGCTAGCTGGAGGCCGTTGGCGTAGGCTGGCGTGGGCTCGGTGCTCCAGTCGACGGCCATCCCCTGCTCTGCCTCGACCTCTTGCGCAGCCGGCGCAGCGGCGCTCACTGGCTCATGCGCTCCGTCGTTGGTGGCCTCTGCGGCGAGCTCTGCCACGCGCATATCGACTCCCTTGCGCAACTCCTCCAACGCCTGTGCTTGCGCGCTACTCATGTTGACCTCCTGGTTGACTGAAGAACTGGGCCCGACCGCGGCACGCACTGGCTCGCATCGGGTGCGTTGCAGGGTCGAGAGCGGTTCCCGGTGATTAATCCGGCGCCAAAGATCTGGCAGTTTTTCAGCTGGATTAATCGAGAGTTAAAGCTCCGCGCAGCAGCGCCGAGGGGGCCGACGAGGGCGTATACCAGCGTGTGGCAACACACGCCCAGACGCAGACGCCCCTCACGCCCACCATCCAACCTGAGAGCATCTGCAACGACACGCTGCGGTCGATGACGCACTTTGGCTCGGTCGCCTACGCGCTGGACCTGCGCAACATCGATCTCCGAGGCGTCGACCTTCACGCGCTGCCACTTCGTGGCCTGTGATCTGCGGGGGCCGACCTGAGCGCCAGCGCTTGACCGACGCCATCCTCCACGTCTGCAACCTCTCCGAGACCAACCTGCGCGGGGCCTCGCTCTCGGGAGCCAACCTGGATGGACTGCCGCGTGCTGTCGTCGGATCGCAGCGACGCCTAAGCCGGGATGGCGCTCGCCTGGCTCACGTCGACTTCCAGGGCAGCACCTGGCGTAACGCTCAACTGCGCGACGTCGAGCTGACCGGCGAACCTCTCTGGCGCGGATCTGAAGCGGCTAATGTCTCTTCGCGCTAGGTCGAAGCCGTGGACTTCCGGCACGATGCGCTTTCCAGCTCGCGGACTTCGCTGGCTCGAACTTTCAAGAGCTTGGTCAACCGCTGGCTCGCGCTTCGCCCAGTGCTTGTTCGACGAAGCCGGTTCTGTCGGTCCCCGATTCAGGGCATCGACCTTCGGAGGTCGAGCCTTCAACCTGGCGAACTTGTCGCGAGCGAAGCTTGACGAGGCGATCCCGCAGCAGTGCTCTTTCCGCGAGGCAGTCCTGAGGATGCCAGCATGCAGGGCGTCAGCGCCGAACTGGCGGACTTCCGAAGGCGCCAAGCTGAACCGCAGCGATTGGACCAAGAGCGCTTCCCAGGCAAACTTCTGGCGGGCAGGCAATCGGCGCGCGCTTCGGCGCGGTTTTCAAATTCCGACAGGCGCGCTTCACTCAGGCAGACCTCTCAGCAGCGCGCACCTCTGCCACGCAACGCCCACCACGCCGATCTTTCGTATCGCGACCTCGTAGCACTGGGTAATCTCGGCTACGCCTAGCTTCACTGATAGCGAACTTCCACTGCACCTGCACGGGCAAGGCCAGCCTCGCGGAGCGGAGACTAACGCCGTCCAGGTGATTTGACCCTCGGCGGTGGCCGCAGGAGGACTTCCAGCGATGATCGACCTACCTGCTCCCTGGCGGGCACCGGGTCGAGGCCCTGCTGTCTGGCCGCCGTTCATTGCGCAGCCTGAGCTGAGAGCGGCGCGCGCGCAGTCGCCTGCGAAGATCAGCTCGAAAGCCGATCTCCAGCGAAGGTCGGCTGATCGCCTGCTTCGACGCGAAAACCGGCGCGCTGGTCCTGCATTCGGCCAGTGACCTGACACTGCTCAGCGCAGGCAAGCTGAAGCTGCGCGGCGCCGAGGGGATCGAGATCGACGCGCCGGAGATCCGTCAGACCTGCCGGGAGTTCGAGCTACGGGCAGACCAAGCGTCGATGAACACCACGACCTGGCGCCTGCAGGCCCAGCGCATCTTCGAGCGAAGCACCGATGCCTACCGCCGAGTCGAACGCGTCTGCGAAACCCGCGCGGAGACCATCCGCAGCGTCGCGCGCCGCACCCTCAGCTTCCTCGCGGAACGCTCTTCGATCGTCAGCCGCGAGGAGACCCGCGTCGATGGTAAGCGCGTGCTCCTCGGCTGACCCGAAACGCACACGGAGGTTCGAGAATGTTCCCAATGTCCAGCGTCGAGAACGGCATGTGTTTCGCCATGCCCGACACCTGCAAGGTGCCCGCACCGCCAGCGCCCCCAGTTCCCATGCCATTCCCGAACATGGGCCAGGTCGCCGGGGCGAGCAAGACATCGAAGAAGGTCTTGATCCGCAACAAGGCGGCGGTGGTCGAGCAGTCGGAGATCCCGACCTCGATGGGTGACGAAGCCGGAGTCGGCGGTGGTGTGGTCTCGGGAGGCTTCGCCCAGAAGATCACGTTCAAGAAGGGCAGCGCCAAGGTGCTCGTCGAGGGCAAGGGCGCTGCCTACCTGAGCGCAACCACCGGGCACAACGGCGCGAACCCAAACGCCCCAAACGGCATGCAGATCGTCCCCAGTCAGAGCGTGGTGATTGTCGCCCCCTGACCCTTGCTTTTCTCCACGGATATTACAGATGTTGAATCTAGGCAGACGCCCCCCGGAGCGGGTACCGCTGGTCACCTCCCCGAGCCTGAGCGGCACGACGTTCACCACGAAACTCCCAAGTGAGCTGATCTCGACCGAGCTCGCACCAGAACTCGCTCCCGAGCGAGTGCGCAGCGCCGCCGATCGCGCCGGACTGGTCGACTGCCTGGTGGCAGTAGTCAAGCTCAGCTTGACGCTCGATCCCAACGTGCAGCGCGCGGCCGTGCCCAAGCAAGAAGCAGACTGGCTCAGCGGCGAGTTCTTCCAGGACGACGACCCTGCAGGGCTTCTGCTGTACGGCGGAGACTTCGCCCCCTACAAGCGGCTGGTCGACGTCACGCTAAGCCCGCCTGCGAGGCTGAGTGAGGTGCGCGAACGCGTCCTCGAGCTGGGGCCGCTGAGGAGGATGCGCACGAACGGAGGAATCCAGGACTTCGGACCGCTGCATCCGTTGCAGCCACCACGCAGCCAGCTGCTCGGCACCTTCGACGAGGCCTGGCTCAGAGACCGCTGGCCCTATTTCCCTGGAGATTTCGACTTCAACTACTTCAATGCTGCTCCGGTCGAGCAGCGCATGGAGCGCCTGCGCGGGGACGAGCGCCTGACGCTGCAGGGCTTTCTGCCCGAGGAGCTACAGACGCGTCTGCCGGGGATCGCCGTTCGCGCGTTTGCACAGTACGCCCGCACGGCTGGCTACCGCTTCCAGGAGATCGCGCTGCGGCTCGACACGCTGCACGTCGATCTGAAGGCGAACTCGCTCCAGCTGGTGTCGCGCGGTCAGCTCCCGATCACGAACGCCCTGGCGCCGGAGCTGACTCACGTCTACGCCTGCGCCGATCGCCTCGCGGCCCCGATGCCACTCCGCTTCGCGCGCCAGCAGTTCGCGCGCCTGCTCGAACGAGACGACCCAGACGACGACGAGGTCGCTTCCTCGGTCGCTGGGATCCCCCGTCGATTCGGGCTGACGTCGGCGCAGCGGGACGCAGAAGACAATGCTCGACGGCGCGGCCTCAAGGCGCAGCTCGCACCCGCAGGCGGTGTGCCCCACCGCCGCCCAAGCGCTCCCCCCGCCGTGACCCGTGAGCAGCTGGAGCAGCTCGTGACCAGCGGCGCCAGCCTGGAAGATCGCGACTTCACGGGTTGCGACTTTCGGGATCTGGATCTGGCCGGTCGAAGCTTGAAGAACTGTATCCTCACGGCAGCTGAGCTCTCGCGCAGCGTGATGAAGGATGCCTGCCTCGAGGCGGCGGTGCTCAGTCACGCGAGACTCGTCGCCAGCGATCTTCGCGGATGCAACCTCCGCGAGGCCAACCTGAGTTCGGCCGACCTGAGCAACGCCGAGCTCGACGGCGCCCGGCTGGAGTGTGCCTTGCTGAATCGAGCAAACCTGAGCGGCGCAAACCTCCGAGGCGCTGATCTCAGCCACGCGATCTTGACGGAATGCCTTCTCGAGGGCGCCGACCTGACGCAGGCGGACCTCAGCGGCGCGGACCTGAGCGAGGCGCTTGCGGCCCGTGCTGTTTTCCGTAAGGCAAAACTCGAGGATACGGTGGCCTACGATCTGTTCGCGCCGGAGGCGAACTTCGAGGACGCGATCGCGACCCGTCTCAGGGCAGGCGAAGCCGATCTGCACAGAGCCTCGCTCCAGGGCCTGGATGCCACGGGATCGAACCTCGAGGGCTCGAACCTCGAGCACGCTTGCCTGGACCTCGCGACGTTCGACGACGCGACGCTGGCTCACTGCAACTTGAACCGAGCAAAGCTCAGGCGCCTCCGCGCGCGATGCGCGAGCTTTCGCCATGCCTGCCTTGCTGGCGCCGATCTCCGCGGGGCCGACCTGATGCAGAGCAACTTCGAACGCTCCGATCTGCGTGACGCGGATCTGCGCTCCAGCAACCTGTTCGAGATCGAGACCTTGGACGCGGAGCTCGACCGCGTGCGCATCAGCGGCGCCGACACCTCGGGCTCAAAACTCAGCCACCCCGTGCTTGGAATCAAGGAGTAGCAGCATGACTCAGCAACCCCTCACGCTCGAACTCTGGAGCCCCGAGTTGCCTCGTGACTTCGTCGTTACCCGGTTCACCGGCTTCGAGGCCATGTCTGAATGCTTCGACTTCGCGCTGGAGTTCACCCGCGGCGACGAGGAGGTCGACGTCGAGGCTTGCCTGCGCCCGGGCACACGCGCCGCGATCTCGTTCAAGCGGAACGAGGAGATCGTCCGAGTGATGCACGGCTGCCTGGTGGAGTTCGGCGCCCAGACTTCCCATGAGGAACCGGAGCAACACGTCGCGCACACGCGCTGGTTCGCGCGCTTCGCCCCTCGGGTCTGGAACTCCAAACTCAGCATCCGTACGGAAGTCTATGAGGGCTCACCTCGGGAGATCCTGACCGAGGTACTGCAACGCTCTGGCTTGTACCCAGAGATCGACTTCGAGTTTCGACTCGTCGACGACTACCCCCGTCGCGAGTTCGTGTTGCAGTACCACGAGTCCGACTATGCTTTCATCTCCCGCCTGCTCGAGCACTGGGGGATCGCTTTCACCTTCGAGCACGGGACACGGGACCGCCTGATCTTCAGTGACCAGAACGCCGCATTGCTCGACATCGCTTGCTGGAAGCGACCGGAGGAAGCCGGGGACTCCGACGCGCCAGAGAACCCAGGCGCAGAGCGTGATCACGTCACGACCTTGCCCTATCGCCAGTACGCAGGCGGGGAGGGAGCTGGCGGAAGCAGCGTCGCCAGCCACTCGTGGTGCACCAAGCGCGTCCCAGCCAGCTTCATGACCCACGACTACAACTATCGGCTGCCCCACGTGCGACTCGAGGCGGAGTGTCAGGTGCTGGCGGCGGGCGATGGTCGCGTCGTCGAGCACGGACTCCACCTGAAGGCACCTGCGGAGTCGGCCCACTTCGCCCGCATCCGCGCCGAGCTCCTGGGCATCAATCGCGTGCTCCATCAAGGCACCACGAGCAGCCTCGAGCTGCGAGCAGGCGGATCATTCAGCCTCTTCCCGGATCCCGACGGCAACGAGACGCGGCTCCTGGTGCATCGCGTCGAGCATCGGCTTCGGGAGGGCTACAGCGCGCGTTTTCATGCGCTCCCGCTGGAGGTCGCGTATCGTCCGGCGCTGCTCACCCCCAAACCCAGGATCGCGGGCTACCTGAGCGGCGTCGTGCAAGGCGACGACGCGGCCCAGCCCAACATCGACGACCAAGGGCGCTATCAGGTGGCCCTGGACTGCGACAGCAAGCAACCGGGTGAACGCTGCCTCGGCCGTCCGATGCGCATGCTCCAGATGCACGCTGGGCCGAACTACGGCATGCACTTCCCGCTCAAACCCGGCACGGAGGTGGCCGTCGGCTTCATGAACGGCGATCCCGACCGACCGTTCATCGCTGGCGCGCTGCCCAATCCGCTCACCCCGAGCCCGGTGCGCGGAGAGCGAGGCAATGCACGACGCAATGTCATTCAGTCGATGAGCGGCGTGCAGATCGAACTGGACGACGGAAACGCCTGAGGCGGTTCGCTCCGCGCGGGCGCCGTACGGGAGCCGCGGTTGCCAAGCTCCGCCCACACCACTAGGGTGGGGCATGGTCGATCAAGCCGCTGCGGTGGAGGTCGAGCACCTGTACAAGGTGTTCGGCGACCATCCGAAACAAGCGCTGGAGATGCTCGAAAAGGGCGTGAGCAAGGCCGACATCTTCGAGCGGACGGGCATGACGATTGGCGTCGAGGACGCCAGCTTCAGCGTTTCTCCGGGGGAAATCTTCGTGGTGATGGGGCTCTCGGGCTCCGGCAAGTCGACGCTCCTGCGCATGCTGAATCGATTGATTCAGCCGAGCTCGGGACGGGTGCTGATCGACGGTCAGGACATCACCCAGCTTGGCGAGCGCGAGCTGATCGAGGTGCGGCGCAAGAAGATGAGCATGGTGTTCCAGTCCTTCGCGCTGCTGCCCCATCAGAAGGTCTGGGAGAACGTGGCATTCGGGCTGGAGATCGCCGACGTCGACAAGCAAGAACGCCGCAGCAGGGCTCTCGAGGTACTGGACCAGGTCGGGCTCAAGGCGCAGGCGGACAGCTACCCGCCCCAGCTCTCGGGCGGCATGCAGCAGCGAGTAGGCCTCGCGCGGGCCCTCTGCACGCGCCCGTCCGTCTTGTTGATGGACGAGGCGTTCAGCGCGCTGGATCCGCTGATCCGCAGTGAAATGCAGGACGAGCTGATCCGGCTGCAGCGCCAGGACTCGCGCACCATCGTCTTCATCTCCCACGACCTCGACGAGGCCATGCGCATCGGCGATCGCATCTTGATCCTGGAGTCGGGACGCATCGTTCAGCTGGGCACACCCCAGGAGATCATGGATAACCCGGCGAACGATTTCGTGCGCTCGTTCTTCCGCAACGTGGACGTGACGAAGTTCTACCGCGCGGGCGATGTCGCCGCGAACCACGAGGAACTGGTGATCGATGGCCTGGAACACGATCTCGCGCAGCTGCTCGAGCGCATGCTCGAGGCCGAACGCGAGGTCGCGTATCTCCGCGCGGCAAACGGCTCATTCGCGGGGCTCTTGACCTCCAAGCGCCTGAAGCACGCCATCGAAGCACGCGCGAACCTGGACTCGGCGCTCCAGGAGATCACACATGTGAAGGCCGAGCAGTCCTTGGGGGATGTCGTCGCTCAAGTGGCCGAGAGTCGCCACGCCTTGCCGGTGCTCGATGCCGACGGCCAGCTCGCTGGCGTGCTCTCCAAGAGCGAACTCCTGAAAGCACTGAGGCGCGCGGAGTGATGGCGCCGCCGAGCCAAACGAATAGCGAGAGGACACGACGATGACCGCTCAAAGCCCCGGACGCCTGCCGATCGGCGACGGGATCTCTCACATCGTGAGCTTCTTGCTCGCACATCTACAGCCAGTGTTCGACCGCATCGCCTGGTTGGTGGACGGGCTGACGAATGCGTTCCAGGTCGGCCTGCTTTGGGTGCCACCGTGGTTCGTCACGGCGGCGATCGTGCTCCTCGCGTTGTGGCGTGTCGGGCTCGGCCTGGCATCGTTCACCGCCGTCGCCTTCGCCTTGGTGGTCAGCCTCGGGCTCTGGCAGGAGACCATGGCGACGCTGGCGCTGGTTCTGGCATCGACCATGTTGAGCCTGCTCATCGGCCTGCCCCTCGGCATCTGGGCAGCGCGTCGAGACTGGGCCGATCGCGCGTTGAGACCAGTGCTGGACCTGATGCAGACCATGCCGGCCTTCGTGTATCTGATCCCTGCGGCAATGTTCTTCGGCCTCGGGCGAGTGCCAGGCGCCATCGCGACCATCATCTTCTCGATGCCACCGGCGGTGCGCTTGACGAACCTCGGCATCCGTCAGGTGCCGAAGGAGATGGTCGAGGCGGGGCTCGCGTTCGGTGCGACGCGACGCCAGCTGCTGTTCAAGGTGCAGATCCCTCAAGCAATGCCTTCGATCATGGCCGGCGTGAACCAGAACATCATGCTGGCGCTCTCGATGGTGGTCATCGCCTCGATGATCGGCGCAGGTGGCCTCGGCAACTCGGTGCTCCGCGGGATCCAGCGCCTCGACGTCGGTCTCGGCTTCGAAGGCGGCATCGGTGTGGTGCTCCTCGCCATCGTCCTCGATCGCATCACCCAGAGCTTCGGCACTGGTAAACGCGAGTCGCTGCGCGAGCGACTGGGCAGCCTGTTCAAGAGCGGCTCTCACCCCCAGAAGAAGGAGCAGACGTCGTGAACGCGGGGCTCGGAAAGCTCAAGCAGGCGCTGTTTCTGCTGCTGTTGCTGGTCGGCTTTGGCTACGTCGCCCGCTATGGCGCGCGCCCGGAGCCGGCGACGGAGCCCGCGGCTGCCGCGAAGGCTGGAGCCGCGACCGCCAAGGCCACGGAAACGAAGCGGGCGTCGGGGGACGCCAAGCCGCCGAGCGCTGGTTGGAAGCGCAAGGTGCGCATCGGTTGGACCGCCTGGGCAGATGCCGAGTTCGTCACGAACCTCACCAAGCGCGTCCTGGAAGACCGCCTGCACTACGACGTCGAGCTCGTGATGGCCGACGTCGGCATCCAGTATCAGGGCCTGGCCGACGGCAGCCTGGATCTGATGCTGATGGCTTGGCTCCCGAAGACTCACCAGAACTACTGGAAGAAGGTGGCAGGCAAGGTCGTCAACCTGGGCCCGCTCTACACCGGCGCAAAGCTCGGCTGGGCGGTCCCGGACTACGTCCCCAAGGATCAAGTCAGCTCGGTAGCCGATTTGAAGAAGCCAGCCGTCGCCAAGCGGCTCGACAACAAGATCCAGGGCATCGATCCGGGCAGCGGCCTGATGCAGGTCTCCGAGAAGGCCATGAAGGACTACGGACTCAAGGAGCAGCTGGTGTCCTCCAGCGGCGCTGCGATGACCGCCGCGCTGGATCGCGCGATCCGTCGCGACCAGTGGGTGGTGGTCACCGCCTGGAGCCCGCACTGGATCTTCGCCAAGTTCAAGCTACGTTACCTCGCGGATCCCAAAGGCTCCTTTGGCTCCGCCGAACGCGTGCACGCACTGGCTCGCCAGGGCTTCGACAAGGACTTCGACCCCAAGCTGATTGGGTTCCTGACGCGCATGTTCTTGCCCCTGAACGAGCTGGAGGCGGCGATGCTGGAAGCCAGCAAGAGCGACGTCGATCAGGCCGTCGACACCTACGTGAAGGAACACCCAGCGCGCATCGAGTACTGGCTCAGCGGAAAGTCTCCAAAGAGCGGCTGATGATCGGGGGGTGAGGCGCGCTGAAGCGGGACGCCAGCACCGCGCCCGTTGTACACTCCCGGGTCCTCGGCCCGGGATCGTATGAAGCCAGCGCGACTCTCCCCCACCCCCATGCTCTGGGCGCTGCTCGGCCCGCTGAGCGTGACGACCGCCTGCGGGAGCTCGGACGGAGCGTCGTCGAGCGGAGCTGGTGGCGCCGGGGGAAACCATGCTCCGGGAGGCAGCGCGGGCGCCGCCGGCTCACAGTCCACTGCCGGTCAGTCCGCTGGCGGAAGCGGTGCAGGCGGCGGGGCGACGTTCGTCGCCTGCGGTAGCGCTCAGGCGCGGTTGCCCGCGGGAGGTGGGACCTTCGACTGCGGCGACTCCGGGCAGATCCTCGAGGATCGAGGGCGACCAGACAACCGCGTGAACTACGTGATCCTCGGAGACGGCTACACCAGCGCCCTGCTCGACTCGCTCTTCGTCGACCACGCGCGGAACTTGCTCTACGGCGAGCAGAGCTACTCCTCTGCCCTCGGCGAGCCCTATCGTCGCTACACGAAGTACATCAACGTCTGCGCGCTCAAGGTCGCGAGCAACGACGCCTGTGTGGATGACGGCGACACCGGAGAGCTCTGCGACACGGCCTTCGACGGCAGCGGAGACGACACCTCGCGCCTCGGCTTGGTCAACTACAGCCTGGTGGAGGCCGCGATCGCCGCGCTGATGCCGCCGAGCATCGACGTCGACTGGCAAGCGGTCACCCTGAACGCTGGCCCGGACAACTGGTGGGCCAGCGGCGGCAAGGTGATGGTGTGGAGCGGAGGCTATTCCCCACAGAAACATGCTGCGAGCCAGGGCCTCCACGAAGGCGGACACAGCTTCCACGGGCTGGCCGACGAGTACGCGCTGTTCAACCCCGACGCTGACTGCACCAAGGCGGTCGAACCCAACGTGACGACGGATCCGAGCGCCGCGAAGTGGTCCGAGTGGCTCGGCTTCGATCACGACCCGGGCACCGGCGTGCAGGGCGCCTACGAGGGCGGTCGCTACTGCACCCAGGGGATCTATCGCCCCAGCAACAACTCCCAGATGAACCAGCTGCCGGACTACTTCAACCTGCCGTCGCAGCAGAAGATCATCCACGACATCTACGCCATCGTCGCGCCCATCGACGCCCACACTCCGAACGAGGTGACGCTCGTGGAGCCCGAGGTGCTCCAGGTGCGGGTGGTGGACCCGGAGGTGCTGAAGGTGGAGTGGCTGGTGGACGGCGAGCGCCTGACCGCGGACGGTGGCGAGTGCTTCGACGTCGCTGGGTTGCCGCGAGGTGAGCATCGAGTCACCGCGCGGGTGTACGACGACACATCCTGGGTCAGAGACCGCCGGGATGATCTGGAGCAAGCCGTGACCTGGACGGTGAGCCTCCCATGACCGGGCTACGCACGCGCGTGCTCGGCGGTGTCGCGCTCGCGGCGCTGTGCATCGGGAGCGTCGGCAATCTCCTCGCGGAACCGAAAGACACGAGCAAGGCGGCGCCGCCCCCGGGGCGCATCGCCCCCACTCGTCACCTCGAGCCGCACCCTCTGTCCTCGGCGCGAGCACGCATCGACGCTCAGCGCCGGTTGTTCACCCGTGTGGAGCAGGCCATCACTGGGAACGACTTCCCCGAAGCACGCCGCTTGCTGGATCTCCACGCCGCGGAGTTTGGTGGCGCCGACGCCTGGAAGGACTGGCGCACCGGCTACCAGCGCGTGGTGGACTGCCTGGACCGACCGACCGACGAGTCGCGCGCCGCGGGGCAGCGCTTCGTGGACGAGCAGCGCGGCTCGCGCCTCCGACGCCGGGTGCGCCGGGCCTGTCTGCCGTAGGTTGACTCGGTACTGGCCTACCAGCTCTCGCCGTAAGGCCTCAGCTCCAGCTCGAAGGTCCAGGCGCTCCTGGGCTGCTGCGTGAGGTTGTAGGCGGCGTCGGCGATGGCTGATGGATCGAGCGTTGACGGTGCGTTCGCGTCGTCGGGTTCGTTGATCACTCCGTCGATGATCAGCAGCGAGACGTGGATCCCCTTGGGACCGAGGTGACGCGCCATGGCTTGGGCGAGGCTGCGCTGCGCTGCTTTCGCCGGAGCGAAGGCGGTGGTGAACGGCTTCCCTCGCAGCGAGGCGGTGGCGCCGACGACGACGATGTTGCCGGTCCCCCTCTCGAGCATCGCCGGGATCACTTGCTTCGAGGTGAGGAACGCACCCATGGCGTTGACGCGCCAGGACCGCTCGAAGGCAGCGGCATCCAGCTCTTCGATGTTACCCCAGCTCCCGGAGCCGGCGTTGAACACCAGGACGTCGATGGCTCCCAGCTCTTGCGCGACCGCCGCGAAGGCCGCGCCCACCGCGGCTTCGTCGGAGACATCGCACGCGTAAGCGCGCGCGTGGCTTCCGAGCTCCGACACGAGCTGCTTGGAGTACTCGGTGCTGCGACTCAGCAGCGCCACGGCGTAGCCCGCCGCGTGAAACCTGCGGGCGAAGGCCGCGCCGTTCTTGGGGCCGATGCCCACCACCGCACACACTGGCTTGCTCATCGTCTTCAGCTAGCGCCAGCCTTGCCCAAGGCGCAAGGCACCAGTTGTTCAGGGGTTGGGCGAGAGCGATCCAGAGCATCGGACCGCTGTACGGCGTGGGCTACCGGTTCTGAGCGGAAACGCTCGAGAGTCAGTTCGCCGACAGCTGGAAGCGCGCCAAGCCGACCGAGGGCACCGCGGAAGCGATATCGCCGGCGCCGTAGATGGTGCCGCCGATCCAGAGCCCCTGAGCGCCCAGGCTCACGCTGTTCGCGCTGATGGATCCTAGCCCGCCCCCTAGCGCGCGGAATCGTTTGCCCTCGTAGATGAAGGCTCCCATGCCGCTCGCGTCATCGAGGTCGGCCGCGCCCACGAGCAGCAATCCGCCTCCTGGGATCGGCAGGATGTCGTTGAACGAGTAGCCAGGATCGGGGGTGAGGTTGCTCCCCGAAGTCGCCAGCTCCTGCCACGTCGAACCGTCGAACGCGCCGAGCAGGTAGGCACCGTTGCCCTCGTCATAGCAGCTCGCATAGACGGTGCCGCCGCTCACCGCGAGCGCCAGCACCTGGCCAGGCATGCCGTCGCCCAGGGTCTGCCAGCTACCCGAGTGGTAGCGCGCGATGCGGTTGGCTTCGAGACTGCCGATGTGGGTGAAGGCGCCTGCCACGATGACGTCGCCGCCGTCGTCGAAGGCGAACTCGCTGATCGGACCGTCGAGCTGGTCTTCGAGAGTCGTCAGCGTCGTCCCATCCCAGGTGGCGAGATAGCCAGTTTGCCCCATGCCTGCGATCCAGAGCGTGTCATCGGGAGCGTGAGCCAGGCCCATGATTGGAGCTAGCTTCTCGCTTCCGAGCGCGGAGACCAGCGCCCCCGCCTCGTTCGTGAGCACTTGCCCCTCGGCGTCCCCCGCTTCCGGGAAGACCATGCAGCCGACTGCGAGCTCGCCACTGCTACTCACCGAGAGACCTGGACAGTACGCGTCGCGCGGTAGCGTATCCGTGAGGTTCTCCCAGCCGCTCGAGGTGTAGTGAACCACGCGCCCCACCGCAGGCTTCCCGGCGACGTGCGTGAACGTGCCAAGGCCATACACCTCACTGCAACCGGCGCCGCCGGTTGTCATCAGGTCGAGTGAGCCCCCAATCCCCAGTCCGCCGTCGCCGACCGCGTGCCAGGCCATGGCGTCGCGGCGGATGATCGACTGCGACAGGACGCCGCCCATGCCCGCGAAGCTTCCACCGAGGAGCAAACCAGACTGCGTCTGTACGATGCGTTGCTGGCCCATGTCCCAGGCGGCGCCCGGTCCTTCGTCGCCGCACACGACCTGGTTGAACCAAGGGCTCGCTGCACCCCCTCCCGCGTCCAGCGCCTGCCACGTCGAGCCGTCCCAGCGCGCCGCGGAACGCGTCTCGACGCTGCCACTCTGATCCTGCTTCCCACCGGCGCTGTTGAAGCAACCGACCACGTCGATCACCCCATCGTGCTCCACCAGATCGCTGACCACGCCGCGGGTCGCGTACTGAGCCAACCCTCCCCCGACGATTTGCCACGCGGAACCGTCCCACCGGGCCAGTCCGCCAGCTTCGTCGAGGCTGCTCAGCGCGCCACCTGCGTAGAGCTCCCCGCCAGAGGCACGCCGCAGCGCGTAGACCAGAAACGCCGACGGGTAGTCGTATGCAGTCCACTGCGCGCCGTCGTAGCCCGCCGCCTTCTGCGCCGCGATCCCGCCGAGGTTGCCGAAGCCACCAGCCACCAGCAGCTCGCCGTCACTGACGCTCAGGTCGTAGACCGGACCGTCCGCCGCGCCCCCAGGAGGCGTCGTCCAGGAGAGCCCGTCCCAAACCGCGAGGTTCGACACCGTGGGCGTCCCGGCCAGCTCGAAGGCGCCAGCGACCCACAGCGCGCCGGAGTACCAGGCCAGCCGCCGCACTCGACCCTTGAAGGAACCGATCGACGTCAGGCCGGAGCCGCTGTCCACCCAGACCTCGCCGTCCCGCTCACCGAACGAGTCGTTGGTGGCCAGCGCGAGCGCGCCGTCGTCCGCGATCCCCACGGCGCTGAAGCCATCCTCCGGCGCTGGCAACTCCCAAGCGCTGCGCGCGTCCGTCCACGCGCTGCCGTCCCAGCGCATCAACGGAGGCACCGCCGCCCCCTCGAAGGAGTCGAAGGCCCCAGCAACCACCCAGCTTCCGTCGACGTCGCGCGCCATGTCGTAGACGACCGGAGCGTTTCCGTACTTGTGACCGAATCCGGGGATCGTGAAGCGCGAGTCCCACGTTCCGCTCGCGAGTCCGCTCGCGTCGACGGTCGCGCAGGCGTCTCCCGCACCAGCGGCTCCGGCGACGCCGCCGCTGCCGCCACCAGCAGCCCCTGCGCTGCCGGCGACGCCTGCACTGCCCCCGCCGCCCAGCCCCGCCGTGCCCCCCGCGCCCCCCGTTTCCGCGAGGGAAGAAGACGGTTCAGCGTCGCTGCCACAGGCGGTGAGCAACAAGACGAGGGAGCAGACAGAGGCAGTGCGGAAGGTCATGGCGTGAGCATGACGTCCCGTGCGCGGCTGCGGTAGCGCGAGAATGCACAAACCGCCTGGCATTGATGCACCAAAACGTGCATATCTGACAGATATGGACTACCTGCAGCTGTCCAGAGAGTTCCTCCGCGCGCTGCGCGGCGGCCGCTCCCAGACCGCATTCAGCCGTCGCCTCGGCTACACCACCAACGTCGCCTATGGCTGGGAGTCAGGTCGGCGGGCCCCGAACACGAGCGAGGTGCTTCGCGCTGCCGAACGCCTGCGCATCGACGTGTCCGGGGTCTTCGAGCGCTTCTTTCACCCAAGTCCGCCCCCCGAGCTCAGTCAGTTCGAGGCGACCAGTCCCGAGTTCGTGGCCGCCGTGCTGCGCGCGATGCGAGGGACGAGCTCCATGCAGTCGATCGCGGAGCGCGTGGGTCTGAGCAGGCCCGCCGTCAGCCGCATCCTCGCGGCAAAGACCGAGGTGCGACTCCCGACCTTCTTTCGCCTGGTGGACGTGCTCACGCGAAGACTGCTCGACCTGCTCTCGGACCTCGTCGACGTGAGCCAGCTGCCTGCGGCGGGTGAGGAGTGGCAACGCATCGAGGCGCTGCGCCGCCTTGCGGTCGAGAACCCGCTGTCCGAAGCGGTGCCGCGATTCTTGGAGCTCGACGCGTATGCCGCGGCCGCCAAGCACTCCCCCGGCTGGATCGCGGAGCGCATGGGGATCTCGCTGGCAGACGAGGAGCGCACCCTCGCAGACCTGGAGCTAGCCGGCATCGTTCGCTGGGACGGCAGCCACTGGCGGCTCGAGAAGCAGCGCTCGATCGACACGACACGGAATCCGGAGACCGGGCGGCGCCTGCTGGAGTACTGGACCGAACGCGGGCGAACGCGCATCGCCAACGCTGGGGACGGCCGCTTCTCCTACCTGGTCTTTGGCTGCGACGAACCCACGCTGACGGCGATCAACGACCTGAGGTTGCGCTTCTATCGTGAGATGCGCGCCCTGGTGGCGTCGGCTCCCAGCGCCACCCGGGTGATGGTCGCGACGGTCCACCTCTTCCCACTCGACGTCGGCATGAGCGACGTCCCGGACCCGGGGTCGCGTCCTAGCTGAGCTTCTTCTTTCCTCGCGGCTTACGCTGCCCCTCGGCTTGGACGCGCTCGAAGGCTCGATCGAGCTCCTGAAGCACTGAACGGGCGCCGGGCTTTCGCACCGCGTCCAGGTGGATCACCCGCAGCTCGTCCATGAACGCGCTCCACAGCTCCGGTCCGCCTTCCTCGAGCAACCGCGCCCGAATAGCGAGCTCGTCGCTGACCGCCAGGTGACGCACACCCCAGGCACCGAGCTGCGCGAACACCGGCACCAGCTGGATGGACTTCTCCGTGAGGCTGTAGATGGCCTTCTGCTTGTGGCTTGGATCGCCACGCTGCGAGATCATCCCCAGCTCCAGCAAGTGTTTCAACCGCGCGGCGAGTATGTTGGAGGCGATGCCTTCCAGGGAGTTCACCAACAGCTCACGAAAGTGCCGACGGCTCCCGAACATCATGTCGCGCAGGATGATCAGGCTCCAGCGATCTCCGAACACTTCGAGAGACAGATTGATGGGGCAACCGGATCGGCCTTGGTGACTCTTGGGCATGGGGGCTGAGTGGATCTTGGACCGGGCTCGGGGGTGAGGTGCGGCGAAAGCTCCCCGTGGCTCGCTCGCCGAAGCGCCGTCGCTCAGGTGCATTCTGCAAGCAGATCAGCCAGTCGACCACGGATTGCGCGGGGCAACCTGGGCGCCAGGCCAGCCCGGGAGCCAAGCTTCTTCTGCAAGAGCGACGGGACTAGCGGATCGCGCGCGCAGGCGTCATGGAACCTGGAGCGCGCAGGTCACATCCTCTGCACGCGCCCCGTAGCGACACATGCCTTTGAGAATCGCAGCTCTTCTCGCAGTGCTCGGACTGCTCGCCAGCGGCTGCGAGCGTGAGGACTCGGATGCCAAGCGTGAGCCGCGAAGGGCCACGCGCATCACGATTCAGTCGCTGCTCGAGCCTCAGACCAAGAAGCGGCGGCAGGGTGGCCTCGACGCAACCTTCTACGTCACCGCCGATACCCACTTCGGCTACGGTGTCCCCAAGGACGCGCCGGGGAGTCGCAACGTGCTGACGAACCCGCTGGGCATCGAGAAGACGCATCGGGTCGCACGCGCGGCGATGGACAGGCTCCCAGGGCGCCCCTACCCGGGCAACCTGGGCGGCGAGGTCGGCACCCCGCTCGGCGTGCTCATCGCGGGCGATCTCACGGAGAGCGGGCAACCCGAGCAATGGAGCGCACTCCTCGAGTACTACGGTTCCTCGAGCAAGCTTCCGATGTACGAGGGCGTGGGGAATCACGACTTCTGGGACATCCGTCAGCGCGCCATCGAGCGTCGCGGAGCGCTCTGGTACTCCTGGGACTGGGGTGATCTCCACGTCGTTTGCTTGGGTGAGGCCCCCGACTCCAAGACCCTGGCGTGGCTCGAGAAGGACCTGGCCGGCATCGAGAGGGACGTCCCGGTAGTGATGTTCTTGCACTTCCCGTTCGAGGGACCCTACTCGGACACCTGGTTCACCCGCGACAAGTACGACGACAAGCTGTTCGCGGCGATCCAGGGCTACTCGGTGATCGCCTTCTTCCACGGCCACTATCACGGCAGCGGGCGCTACCAATGGCGGGGCTACGACGTCTACAACGTCGGCTCCGCCAAGCACCGCTGGCACAGCTTTGCCGTGGCTCGAGTCACGGACACGGAGCTGTCCGTCGCTTCCTGGAACTACGATAGAAGCGCCTGGGACTGGTGGCACAAGAAGACCTACCGCCGGTCCTCACCCCCGCAGGAATAGCCTGCGACTCCACAGGTCCATACGGATCAGCGCGCTGGCCGATCCTCCTGGAATCAGTTCGCGCCGGCGCCCGTCGTGCTCGCGCCGCAGTCCTTCTCGGAGACCATCTGCACCAGATCCAGGCAGGTGTTGCCGGCGAAGAGGTTGCAGTACCCCGACGCGCACTGCTCGTGCTTGCCCTGTTCGCAAGGCTCGCCGCCCGCCTGAGCCAGGGTGCACTTGCCCTCCTTGCAGTAGTGGCCGAGCCCACACTGCACATCGAACCCACCGAGCAACTCACACGCTTGGTCGGGCTCGACCGCGGGCTGGCAGGTGCCCTGATACGGCTCCTTGCCGACCTCGACGTCAGCCCGGATATCGCAGTAGAGGCCTGCGCGACAGATCTCGTTGTTCGGCGCGTTGGCCCCCACCTCACAGTTGGATCCCTGGGGCAACGCAGTCGTGCGTTGACACTTGCCCAGTCCGATGACCTGGAACAACCCACCGCAGCTCATGTGAACGTTAGGGTCCATCGAGGGACGGCATTCGGAGTCGGTCGAGCAGCTCTCGCCCTGGGTGTTCTGCCCTTGAAAGACCAACCCGCAAGCGCGGAGGCCATCGAAGTTCTCGAGGAACTGCGACGCGGTGGGCGTACAGATCCCGAGCAGCGTCTGCAGACCGTCCTGACACTGCTGGACGAACTCGGGATGGTAGGTCGTGGTCGTCGCCGCCACCCGCGCGACTTCGGCGGCACAGTCCGTGAGGTACTTGCTCCTGCAGGCCGCCTGATCGAACTCGAACAGCTGCTCGCAGCAGGGCTTGGCTGCGTCGCAGTACAGATCGGCCGTGGCGCTACAGAACTCGCTCAAGTCGAGCAGCCCCGCGTCCATTCCCCCATCGGTAACGCCTCCCACTCCAGCAGAGGCTCCGGTTCCAGCGCTGCCCGCGCTTCCGCCAGTCGTCCCGGCGCTGCCTCCGGTGGTGCCGCCGCTTCCCCCGGTGCCAGCGCTGGTGCCGCCAGCGCCAGCGCTGCTTCCTGCGCTTCCTCCGCTAGCCCCTGTTCCCCCGGAGCCCGCGCCGCCTCCCCCAGAGAACTCACTGCCACCACAGGCAACGACCACCAGCCCACCAAGCAACCCCAGCGTCCCAAGCCTCAAGAACGTCTTCATAAGCCGAACTCTCTCCAGTGCTCGCACGACGGCCATGCACCATCACGAAACGAGCCAACGCGCAGAGATCGGTGGACATCCACCAATCGAGGAGAACTCATCCCTGCAATCATAGCGTCTGTGGACCTGCCATCACACGCGCGTCGTGAACCTGCTGCGGTTCGCCGCGGGGCGCTGCACACCGGCTTGCGTGTGGGACTATGTAGGCGATCGGTGAGCGAGAAGGCGCCAGCCATTCGGCGGGGTTTGTCCATGCGGATAAAGCGTCGGCCTGAGGCGGGCGTGGGCGGACCACCGCCCGAGGCAGCCTCGACTTCAAGCCCGAGGCCTTGCGCCGCTGCTCGCTCGTGGCACACGGCAGCGGTGAGACGGTTTGCTCAGCTGGGGTGTCTGATCACGGCCTGTGGCTGCGGGGGCGTGGGAGGGACGGCAACGGCACCTGCCGGAACCTCACCCCCAAGACCGGCTGCCAGCGTCGCCCCGGTCGCGACCGGGACGTGTCCGGACTGGAAGCCGATCGACGTCGGAGAGGTCACGCTCGGCGCGGACGCGGAGCTCAGCGTGGAGCGCGGGGCACTTCGCGTCGAAGAGCTGCTCGAGCGAGGCGAGCTGGTGAGGGCGGCCGCGATTGGCAACGCCACCTGGCAGGCTTGTCTGGCTGCCGAAGCGGACGTGAGCGCGGACACGAAGCGAAACCTCGGACGCGTCCTGGCCAGGCTCCGAGTCGCGGCGAAGGCCCCGAGACGTGGTGAGGACTACGTCCAGGAAGCGAGGGCCCGGCTGGCCGAGGGAGACGCCAGCGGTGCGCGCGCCGCGTGGGACCTGGCCCGCATCGCTTACCTCGCGGAAACTAATCAAGCACCCCAGCCGGTCACGCTCATCGCCACCACCCCTGCCGCCGCCGCGCGCAACCCCTGCATGCCCAGCGTGCAGCTCGACGTGAAACCCAAGACCCGCCTCTCCGTTCAGGCGCTGAGCGGCAGCGACCTGAAGCTCTGGCATCTCGATGCGCCAGATGGAGCGACCCTGTTTCGAGGCGTCGCCAGACTCGTCGTTGCCGTCACCAACGACAGCTGGTTGGTGCTCGACGAGCAGATCGTGTTGATGCGAACGAGCGGCCAGGTGGAGCCACTCGGCACGGTGCCTTGCGGCTCTGGCTTTCGGCTGCTTGGAGACTGGCTGATCGGCGTCGCGGGAGAGCAGGCGCACCTCCTGAACCTGGCTCATCCCGAGCGCTCCTTCAGGCATCCGCTGGCGGACACGACTCAGCTCGAAGTCCGCCGAGTCGGCCCGTACATCGAGATCAGTCACAGCAGCGATGCCGGACCGCAGTCGATCTTCATTTTCCGTTCGGATATCGAAGACCCGGCGAAGTCCGCCTGGAGCGGCGAGAAGTTACCATCCTCCGGTGAGCTGCGACTGTACGATGTCCCGCGCTGGGGGGGTGTGTTGCTGCAACGGGAGAGCGTCGTCGACTCGAGCTCGGCGCTCGGCTTCGGCTGGAAGATCACGGCGACACGACTGGAGACCGGTGAGCAGCTCTCGCGTATCGACATGCCTGGGGACGTGGAGTACGTGCCCGCCATGACCGTGGACGGGCGCCACGGACTGATAGTCACCGGGCAGGACAAGGACGTGCGCGTGGCGAAGCTCGGATCCAGGGTCGCGCGAAAGCTCTCCGCGACGCCGATCGTGGGACAGGTCGAGACCATTCGCGTGGTGAAGGACCTGGTGTGTACCGACCAGGTCGTCATGGGACGCTACTATTCGTGTGACCTGAACCTCACCGCCGATCTCACTGGCGCCGCGCGGCACCGGGCGAAGAACCGCTTCTGCATCGCGAACGGCGAGCACACCTTTGGCGGAGTCGTCCCTCCCGAGGTCGGCCACGAGCACGTCGCGAGCGAAGGGCGCACCGTGATGTACGGCGTCTGCGGTCAGCGCCTGGATCCAGCGGGAAAGACGGCAGCGTTCATCGAAGTCAAACCACGCCCAGACCACGCGGCGCCCTTCACCGGCGCGCAGCTGGTGCTGCTCGATACTCGGACGATGCGGCGCCTGCGGCGCCTTCCCATCGAGGGAACCACCCAGGCGACCTATGCGTTCATCGACGTCGAGTTCTCGCCAAGTAGCACCTACGTCGCGACACTGTTCGGACGACACGTCGACGTCTTCAGGCTCGGCGACGGAGCGCAGCTCGCCCGGCATCTCCCAGCGGAGGAGCTGAACGGGATCGTGTGGCTCGATGACGCCTCGTTCACGGGAGGCACGGACAGCGCGCCTGTCTTCACCCTGCAGGGCGACGAGTTCGCGCGCGCCCCGGCGCCCGACGCCTCCTCGAGCGCGCCGGATCCGGAGAACCAGCGCTGCCTGTTCGGGACACTGCTGACTCCGGCCGAGGTCTGTGGCTCGTGAGCCGAGGAGTGTCTATCCCCTCTCGAACCACCAGACGAGGAGTCCCATCACGACCAGCGTGAGACTCAGCCAGTCAGGCTCCACCCAGTACCCGTCTGGTTCCTCCCGGATTTGATCCGCGATTCGCATGGCGTCCCCTGCGTGTTCCAGGCACATCAGCCTGTGTGCGTCTACAGCGGATACGCCGTGTCCTGACCATCACAGGCGGCGTACGAGCGCCGAGAGTGACCGTGGAGGAAGCGCTCGGCCAACGTGAGCCAGGCCTCGTCGCCCGCCGAGGGTCGCGGCTCCGGACGCCCGCGTTCGGGGAACCGCTCCAGATTCGCTGTCCCGGCAACGCCAGCTGCACGGTGCGTCATCACTCAAACCGCCAGTACGCGTTCCGAGCGAGCATTGGTGCTTTTCTATCGTCGCGAGTGCTGCCATCTTGACTCGATGACCGGTGTGCGCCGCTCTCTTGGCTTGTCCCTCCTCGCGCTCTTCGTTGGCTGCTCGTCCACGGAGGAGACCTCACAGCCCATCCAGCTCCCCGACCCACCAGCCAACGACGGTGTCTACGGCTACGCGAACGGCTGCTACGCGGTACAGGGTTTCAACGGCAAGGCTCCACCGAAGCACCTGGCGGCAACTTCTGGGGGGAGCGCGTACGAGTTCAGCGCAGAGCAGGCAGACGGCGCGACACACTTTCGCATGCGGGCGACGGATCTCGGTACGTACCTGTTCTTCGACGAAGAGCAGCGGTATCTCACGGCTCGAGCCACCGAAGGCTCGGACCCGCCTGAGTACGAGTTCGCGCGCGCCGACCAACTCCAAGACTCGCTGCAGCTGCTGGACGATGATTTTCGTTCCCCTGCGGAATGGACCGTCGAGGTCTCCGAGCGTGACCCGCAGCGCTTTCAGCTGAAGCACTACCAGAGCGACCTCTACCTCGCGCTGAATGGCCTCACCGCCGACGTCAAGCAGGCCGCCATCGTCACGCTGTACCCCGAGACGGACTGCGCGGAGTTTCCGGAGCTGACCCTGGACGCCGAGGGCGCGCCCGCCCGCACCGAGTGGGACGACGGAGACCTCTACGGCATCGCAGAGATCCACTCCCACATGTTCACGAACTTCGGCTTCGGCGGTGGTGGGATCTTCCACGGCTCGCCCTTTCATCGCCTCGGCGTCGAGCACGCCTTGCCGGACTGCTCACTGTTCCACGGACAGGACGGTCGCCGCGACATCGTGGGCTACTTCTACGACCATGGTTCGGGCCTCGGGGACATCTCGTCGCTCATCCCGATCATCACCAAGGGCGAGGTCCCAGAGTTCAACCACGACACCGCGGGCTATCCCGACTTCACCGGTTGGCCCAACTCGTGGAACAGCTCCACGCACCAGACGATGTACTATCGCTGGCTCCAGCGAGCGTACCTGGGAGGCATGCGCCTGATCGTGAACCTCGCGACGGGCAACTCCGTGCTCTGCGATCTCGTGCGCGGCACCGGGGCTCAGGAGGTCCGCTACTCCTGCAACGACATGGTGAGCGTCGAGCGCACGGTCGAGGAGACCCGCAACCTCGAGCGCTACATCGACGCGCAGTCGGGCGGCCCTGGCAAGGGTTGGTTCCACGTCGTCGAGACACCAGCGGAGGCGCGGGAGACGATCAAGGAGGGGAAGCTCGCGGTCGTGATGGGCATCGAGATCTCCAACCTCTTCGATTGCTTCCTCACCCCGCCCGAAGGCTTCGACGCCTGCACCGAGGAGAGCATGAACGCTCAGCTCGACAAGTATCAGGAGCTGGGCATCCGCGTCGTGTTCCCGGTCCACAAGTACGACAACGGCTTCAGCGCCGGGGACGGCAGCAGCGGCATCATCGAGCTCGGCAACGTGATCAACAGCGGCCACTATGCGAGCTTCGTGCAGGACTGCCCCGGGATCGACACCACCTTCGACCACGGCAGCGTGACCTTCGGCGGCTTGAACAAGCCGCGCGACGTCTACGACGCCGACCCACCGCTCGACATGAGCGGCTTCGCGGACAACGTGGTCGGCACGTTGCTCCCGCTGCTGGGAGCCATTCAAGAGCCGGGGCTCGACGGAGAGTACTGCCAGCGGTTCGGACTGACGCCCCTGGGAGAGAAGCTGATTCAGGGCATCATGAAGCGCGGACTGATCCCCGACATCGCGCACTTGCCCCAGCGCTCTCTCGAACGCGCCTACGAGCTCCTCGAGGCGGCGGGCTACCCAGCGACCAAGACCCACGGTGGGAGCAACGACGGTCGTCTCTACGGCATCGGGGGCATGCGGGGCGCCGACTTCGGGCGCTGCGCGGACCCGGCGGACCCTGGGAACATGGCGAACGGTCTACGTAGCTCGATCCAGGAGCAGATCATGAACGGCCGTTACCCTGCGGAAGGACTCTCCTTCGATCTCAACGGCTTCGCCGGCGGCCCTCGCCCGCGGTTCGGCCCCGACAGCAAGTGTGGAGATGGCCAGGAAGACCCCATCACCTACCCGTTCAAGTCCTTCGACGGCGGAGTAACGTTCAGCGCCCCGCACCTGGGCAACCGGGACGTCGACTTCAACACCGAAGGCATGATCCACATCGGGCTGCTGCCCGAGTACATCCAGGATGCGCGCAACACCGGAGTCACGGACGAGACGCTGGAGAGCATGTTCCGCTCCGCCGAAGGCTATATTCGCATGTGGGAGCGCGCGGAAGCAGCCGCCAAGCAGATGCAGTAGCTCAAGCGTCGTGGTCCCACTCGACGCCGAGCCGCCAACCGGCAGTTGCGCTGCGAATGAAGCCCACGCGGTAGCCGCCGTCGCGACGCCTCAGCTGGAGCTCGAGCGCCTCCACCTGCTCACCTCGACCAGGTCGCTCCAGCGTCACGTCCACGCGCTTCCGTACGCTGATCCCGGCGAGGGACGACTCAGAGCGGTGCCACTCCCAGCGCTTCGGCCGGAACTCTCGGCTCTCGAACCACGCGAGGAGCGTCTCGGGGGTCAGCTCCCAGTCCAGATCCAGGCCGAGCTCCGGATCGACCAGCCCTAGCGCCGCGCCGCCGTCGTTGCCCCACAAGGCGTCGAGGAAGCGACTTCCTGCGACCTTCGGATCGCCCGGGCCAGTCTCGATGGCGACCCGGCTGCGCTCGTGGGCAGGAGTATCCCCGAGGAACTCCGCGAGCTCGGCGATGTAGCGCGCGAGCGCACCAGCGCTCCCATGCCCCGAGTCCAGGCGTCTCGAGACCACGACTCCGGCGACGTTGCTCCGCAGTGAATACTCGGGTGGCGTCGCCGGGAGCGCGCTCGAGTCCGTGACCCCTGCCACGAGGACCACCAGGTGAGGAACCCGCGGATGGCGCAGGAACGGTGACGGGGCAGATCTGGCTGCGCCGTCGATCAGCAACACCAGCACGTGTACGCCGTTGATCACCGCCTCCAGGCGGTGCCGACGTTCGAGACCGAGTCCGAGTCGATCGAGAGCCAGCGTCGGCGCGGGTCCCCGCCAGTAGCGGTTCAGGAAGTCGACCGTCGGCCCGAGTTCGCTCTCTTCTTCCAGGCTCGCGTCGCTCGCCCCCGCGCGCCTCAGCTCCCCCTCCAGACCGCGCATGAACGCGCGCGACGCGGGAGAGCCGACCTGTGGTGGCCTCAGCAAGCCGCGACGGCGTAACCCCCAGACCACACCGAAGATCACCCCGACCACCAGCGCCAGACCACCGAGCAGTGACAGGAGCGCGAAGTGCGTGCTCGCCCCCGCGAACAGCAGACCAGCGGCGAGCACGTACCAGACCCAGAACGTTCGACTCCAGTCCCGGCGCTCAGTTGCCCCCTCGGACTCACCGACGAGCTCACGGTGACGCAAGACGTTCAGGCGCCGATAGCGCCTGAGCGCGGCCATGCTCTCCGAGTCGTCAGCAGCTCCCACGAGGCGCGCCATCATGGGTGAAGCCCGCGGCGAAGCCAAGCTCCGCCCTCGAGCCGCTCCCGGGCACCGCCTGTAAGGGTCAGCGCGGCGGCTCCGGCGGCGGCGCGATCGCCTTCAGGTTCATGCCGCCAGGGTACTGATAGCTGGTGTAGCGACCGTAGCCGATCACCTGGAGCCCCACCGGCTTGGTTGCCGTGAGGATATGTGCACCCTGCTGACCGGGCCCGAGTCCCAGGCGCACCACCCCGAAGCCAGAGCCGATGGCCGTCGGCGCCACGTTCACGGTCGATCCATCGAGCTCGAGCGTAGCGTCCAGGGGCATCACGACGTCCGCGTAGCTGAGGTCGTAGTTGCTCGGAGCGAGGAAGACGTACTTCGTGCGGTACTGCTCCACGGCGGTCATGTAGCTCATCGATGGATCGCCGCGCCCCTCGTCGTTCACCCCATCGGGGTCGGAGGGATCGGGGTCGACCAGCGATCCGCCGAGCTGAAACGACGCGACCGCGAAGGCCTGGTCCGCTTGCACCTCGAAGCTCTGCTGGACGATGCCCAGGTCGACCCACTGTCCAGCGTTCAGGCTGGTGGGTGCCCCGGCAGGCATTCCGCTCGGATACGTCAAGCTGGTGCCATCGAAGTTGCCGTAGATGCGCACGATGTGGCCGGGTGTATCTGCGTTCGGGCCCGTCGGCGGTGTC
Source organism: Polyangiaceae bacterium (assembly GCA_041389745.1). Lineage (GTDB taxonomy): Bacteria > Myxococcota_A > Polyangia > Polyangiales > Polyangiaceae > JAHBVY01. The sequence continues at coordinate 57,308 of JAWKRF010000026.1, read as the reverse complement.
ACGAAGTAGTGCTTCCCGAAGGTCTCCGCAGGCAGCAGCGACTCCTCGGTGTGGTCGCAGGCGACCTTGTCGTCGGGCGCCAGGGAACAGGCAGTGCCGGCGATCACCTGTACGGGCTTGTTCGCCTGGATCAGCGACCCGCTGAGCTCACCAGAGCCGGATGCCTTGGTGTAGGTGAGCAGCTGCACCACGTCGCCCGCGTTCAGGTTCAGCGTGGTGTTGCCTCCTCCCGGAACCGCCTGGATCGGCCCGCCGGGCTCGATCGTTCCCGTCGACGACACGTAGACCCTCACCTCGGTGTCGTCCTGCGTGCCCGTGATGGTCATGAACTCTGGAAACGAAGCCGTGGGGTGAAAGTAGCCGTGGCGCCCCGCGACCCGGTAGTTGCCCGTCATGGCAGTGCTCGGAAGGAGCAGCGACGCGTCGTTGGTGTATGTGTAGTAGGTCTGATTGCAGTTGGTGGGGAAGGGACACACCGGAGGACTGGGCTTGCACTTCGTCCAGTCCTTGCCTGGCGGGCCACCGATCGAAGCGTACTGCAGCGGATTGAACTGATACACCGCGATCGGGCGTGAACTCACCAGGTGGAACGCCCCCTGATCGACACGAGCGGTGCTCGGCGAGGAGATGATCTGACTGCACTGATTGCCTTCCGGTCCCTTCAGCGCCGGGACCCAGGGCAGGAAGATCGTGCGCAGCTCGTTCGGCGGAATTTCCGCTGTGGCAACTCCCGTGGCGCCTATGGTCACGGTCACGGAAGCCGTCTCGTTGCCGGCGTTCGCGGCGACCACCGCGAAGTCGAAGATGGACCACACGCCGTTCGCCGTCACGGTCGGCCAGAAGTCGCAGCCAACGTAGGTCTTGCGATCGGCGGCCTCCTCACACGTCTCCGGGTCGGTCAGGTCGGTGCCCCCCGCGCCCGCCGTGCCACTGTCGAGGAACCCGCCGTCGCCGCCGTTGCCCGAGCCGCCATTGCCCGAGCCGCCGTTGCCCGTGAGCCTGGAGTTGCTGTCTCCAGCAGAACACCCCGTCAACCCGAGGACCGCCGTCGCCAGGGCCACCATCAACGCGCTTCGCCCAAACATGATCACGAGCGTAAGCCTCGGCGGCTGGGTCAATCCACTCGATTGAACCTCCAGGCAGCCGTTTCGCTCCCCTCCTGGCACCTTTTCTGGGGTGAGGGTGCAACCTTCCCGCGTCGCTAGATACTTTAGGCTTCAAACGTCAACGCGCCTCACGCCCCGCGTTCGTCTGACGCGGGCACCGCAGGCTACGCACCCTGACCCGAGCTCTTCTCGACCCCAGCCAGGAACGCACGCAGCCGGGGAGTGGCGAAGTCGATGAAGGCACGCAGCTTCGGAGCCACCATCGGCGTCTGCGGATAGACGAGGTGCACGGGCACCGGCGGCGGGGCGTACTGACCGAGCAGGCAGACGACTCGCCTGGTGCGCAGCAGCTCGGCGACCTGATAGGACAGCGCGATGCTTATCCCATGGCCGGCCTCGACGGCCTGGATCGCGGCGAGTGAGTCGTCGACTTCCAGACGAGGGGTCAACGCCAGGCTGCGCGGCTTGCCACGCTCGAAGTAGCGATACTCGGCGCTGGGCATCAACCTCGTGAGGCCGATGAAGGTGTGCTCCCGAAGGTCACGCGGGGCGCGGGGCTTCCCGAAGCGTCTCAGGTAGCTTGGGCTGGCGATCAGCACGCGTCGCACTTCACCGAGCCTGCGCGCGACCAGGGTCGAGTCCGGTAGCGGCGCGAGACGCACGGCGAGGTCGATGCCCTCGGCGACCAGATCCGTCAAGCGATCGACGAGCAGGACCCGCGCGTCCACTCGAGGATTCTCCGCAAGGAAATCACACATGATCGGCGTCACCGCCGCACGCCCGAAGGTCATCGAGGTGCTCACCGTGAGTCGACCGCTCGGCTCCGCACCTTCCCCCACGGCCTCGCGCTCGGCGTTCTCGATTTCCTCCAGGATGCGCTTGGCGCTCTCGAGGAAGCGAGCCCCGACGTCGGTGAGGCTCACGCGCCGAGTCGTGCGTTGAAAGACACGAGCTCCGAGGCGCTCCTCGAGTGACGCGATGGCGCGCGTGACGGCTGGCGGAGACAACCGCAGCAGCCGAGCGGCCTTGGCGAAGCCCGCGTTGTCTGCCACCGCCACGAACACCTGGAGCTCATGCAGCCGATCCATGATTATTTCACTCTACGTAATATTCTCTTACTCATGACAGGGATTCTTTCGCCTGCCTCGGCACTGCATAACGACTGAGTCAACGGCGGCGCTCGAGTCGAGCGCACGCCCCAACCAAGGAGAATCAAATGCCCCGAGTCAATGTCGTCGATCCCAGGACCGCCCAGGGAGAAACCAAGGACCTGCTCGACAGCGTTCAGCAGGCCCTGGGAGCGACGCCGAACTTCATCCGCGTGCTCGCGAACTCACCCAGCGCGCTCCGCGCCTTCCTGGGACTCCACAGCATCGCCTCCAGCGGCAGTCTGGACACCCAGACCCGAGAGCGCATCGCCCTGGCCGTCGCGGAGCAAAACGCGTGTCAGTACTGCGTCTCCGCCCACACGGCGATCGCCCGCAAGGCGGGCCTGGACAGTGCTGAAATGCTGAAGAACCGCCTGGGGCAGTCCAAGGACGGCAAGGCCGAGGCGGCGCTCCAGCTCGCCAAGGCGCTGGTGGAGAACGTGGGCGACGTGAGCGACGCGGATCTGGAGGCGGCGCGCAGCGCTGGCCACAGCGACGCCGAGATCGTCGAGATCATCACCCACGTCGCCCTGAACGTGTTCACCAACGTGCTCGCGAAGTCGACGCGTATCGACATCGACTTCCCCAAGGTAGCTCTCGGCGCTGCAGCTTGAAGCGACGTGGACCGACACGCGCTCTCACCCCCGAACCCGCTTGCCAGCGCTCGTCTCGTTCCAGACGAAGCTCGCGGATCAGGGGGTGAGGGCGCCCCGTGATTGTTTCAGGAGGATCCGATATGGGACATGCATTCGCCGACATCGCGTTCACGAAACACGTAAGAGCGCTGCAAGAGCGCATGGGGAGCCGCCGCAGCTACGCCAAGCTCGAGGGGCTCTCGCAGACGAACTACACGCTCGGTGACCTGGAGACCGGGTTCATTTCCGCGCGAGACAGCTTCTACATGGCGAGCATCTCGGAGACGGGCTGGCCTTACCTGCAGCACCGTGGTGGCCCGCGGGGCTTCGTCAAGGTCCTCGACGAGGAGACGCTGGGGTTCGCCGACTTTCGCGGCAACCGCCAGTACGTCAGTCTCGGAAACCTGCAGAGCGACGCGCGAGTGTCCATGTTCTTCATGGACTATGCTCAGCGCGTGCGTCTGAAGGTGCTGGGGCACGCCGCGATCGTGTTGCCCAGCGAGGCCGAGCTGATGGCTCGCCTGGAGCTCCCTGGATACCGCGCGAAGGTGGAGCACGGCATCGTGATCCGGGTCGCGGCCTTCGACTGGAACTGTCCGCAGCACATCACGGAGCGCTTCACGCTGGACGACGTCGAGGCGCTCATCGCCCCCCTGAAGGCGCGCATCGAGGAGCTCGAGCGCGCGCCCTAGCAGGCTGCTAGCCGAGGACCGCCAGCAGGTCCTTGCCGATGCGGTACGCATCGCCGGGCCAACGCGCCGAGAGGTAGTTCCCGTCCCTGACCACGAAGGCGCCTCGGTCGTCGTCGCGGGTCCCGCGGCGGGTCAGGTTGAACGCACCACGCTCGAACTGGGACGGGCTGCGCAGGCTCTGCTTGACCTCGTCCTCGACGTAGGCCGGATACGTGCGGTAGTACGTACCCAGTTTCCAGGCGGTCAAGTAGTATGCCGTGCGCTCCATGTACTTCGGCAGGCACGTGGTCCGGCGATGGTGGAGCACTGACTTGCCATCGCTGCCGCGGCTACGGGCGAGGACCAGAACCCCATGGCAGATCGCCGCCACCGGACGCTCCGTCTGCCAGAAGTCGACGCAGAAGCGCTGCAGCGCGTGACTGCCCAGGTACTGCCGCATACCCGGCGCGTGACCGCCAGCGAGGAACAGAGCGTCGAAGTCAGCGATGGCGAGGTCACCCCAGCGCGTCGGCGCCTGGAAGCTCGCCGCCTGCTCGAGGCTCCGATAGAACCCTATCGGCTCGGGCTCGGCCCCCAGCTGCCCGAACAGCACGCCGCTCAGCAGCAGCGGATCGGCCGCAGGAACCGCGCCGTGCTCGGTGGCGAACACCACCTCGTGCCCGGCTTCCCTGAGCAGCTGCCACGGCACCGCGACCTCGGTCACGTCGAAGTCGTGGTCCGGGAGGGGAAACAGGATGCGCTTCGCCATCTCGCGCAGCGTATAGCAGACCCGGGACTGCGCGCTTTGCTTCGGCGAGGGTCAGCGTCCGTGGTGGCGAACACTACCGATGTGCGCTTTCAGCGCAGCCAGCGGCCAACAATTCGCGAAAGCCGGAGCCGAACCTCCCTCGACGCAGGATTTCGCTGGTACGGCCTTCGCAAGGGACGCCTGCGCCGCTCGAGCAGCGTCGGCTGGGGACATGCATCACGACACGGAACTCATCGCCGTCAGCGTCGTCGTCTTGGCGCTGGTGATCGCTGCTGCGATACGTGGCGTGTCCAAGCGTACGGGCTTTCCGTTCACGGTCGCCATGTTGCTGGTCGGTGGCGCGCTCGGCTGGAGTCTGGGGCGCTGGTCTCCAAGCGCTCATGGCGTGTCGGAGGTGCTGGGGCGCGGAGCAGGGATCTCCCCGCACCTGATCATCTTCGTGTTCCTTCCCGCGCTGGTCTTCGAGAGCGCCTTCGCCATCGATACTCACGCGGTTCGCAAGAACATCGCAGCCATCCTGGTGCTGGCCGCGCCCGCGCTCGTGGTCGCAACGGCGCTGACCGCGCTCGCCATGGTCTGGATCACCGGTTCGAGCTGGCACTGGGGCCTGAGCGTGGCCCTGGTGTTCGGCGCGCTGATCAGTGCAACGGATCCGGTCGCGGTGGTGGCCATCTTGCGAGAGGTCGGCGCGCCCAAGCGCCTGGGCGTCTTGATCGAGGGGGAGTCGCTGTTCAATGACGGCACGGCGATCGTCGTCTTCAGCGTGCTTCTCGCGGCCTTGCAGGGGAGCGCTTCGGACATGGGCGCTGGCGCCTCGATGCTTGCGTTCCTGAAGGTCGCCGGGGGCGGCATCGGCGTGGGAGTCGCGTTTGGCCTGATCGCGACGACCTGGGTGAGTCGGACCTTCGATGATCCGATGGTGGAGATCTCGCTCACGCTGATCCTCGCCTACGCGGCAATGATCGTGGCCGAAGGGCTGCTTCATGTGTCCGGCGTCCTGGCTGTCGTTACCGCGGGGATGTTCATGAGCGGTCCGGGTCGCTATCGCATCAGCCCGGAGGTGCGCGGCTTCTTGCATGAGTTCTGGGAGCTGCTCGCGTACCTGGCCAACGCGCTGATCTTCTTCCTGGTCGGCGCGGTCATCTCGACGCAGCTGGGAGAGATGGGTTGGCACACCTTGGTGATCACCCTCGGCGCCTTCGCGGCGATCGTCGCGGTGCGCTTCCTGGTCGTCTTCTCGTCACTCCCGCTGGTGAACCGCCTGGGGCCTCCGGTAACCCGAGCCCAGGCCGCGCTGATGGCCTGGGGCGGCCTGCGTGGCGCCGTGAGCCTGGCGCTGGCGCTGGCGGTGAGTCAGGACCCACGCATCGATCGCACGCTCGGGGATCAGATCCTCCAGGTCACGGCAGGCGTCGTGCTGCTCACCATCGTGTGCAACGGCATGACCACCGGACTGCTGCTGAAGTGGCTGGGGTTCGACCGAGTCGCGCCTGCCGAGCGCCTCGCGGCACTGAAGACCGCGAGCGAGGTGCTGGGCGACGTGCGTGGGCGGGTGGAGCGAGCGGCGCGGGAGCCGGAGTTCTTCGGCCTGCGCTGGGACAGGGTGCTGGCAGACCTCGAAGGACGTCAGGTCGCCGCGGACGACGAGTGGGCGGGCGCGCGCCACAGCTTCGATGCCGCCCCCGAGGACCAGCGAACCCTAGGCCTCTGGCGGCGCGCGTTGGCCGCCGAGCGCCAGAGCTACCGAGTGGCCTTCCACGAAGGGCTCCTCAGCGCCACGGCTCGCGACCTGCTGCGCCACGAGGTCGATCTGCACCAAGACGCTCTGGATCGAGGGGACACTCGACCACCAGAGCTGCGAGCCCCGAAGGGTAGAGCGCGAGAGATCGTCGCGAAGCTCCGGCGCAGAGCGGGCGTCGAGTTCGGGACGCTGGAGTTCGAGCAGGTCAGCGTGTTCTACGACGTGTGGCGCGCGACAGCCCGCGCTGCGAGCGACGTCCAACTTGCCATAGGGAAACTCTCGGAGGCCGATCCGCTCGTCGTCGAGCGGATCCTCGAGACGTACGCCCGCTACGGACGTGACGCCAAGGAACACCTGGAGGACCTGCGCGTGAACCTCCCAGAGGTCGCCAGCGCGATCGAGGCGCGCCTGGCGGAGCGTGTGTCGCTCAACATCGAGCGCAGCGCCTACCAGGAGGCCATCTCCCACGGCGAGCTGGACGAAGGGGCCGCAGAGCACGCCTTGGGTGACGTGCGACGCCGCATGAAGCAGCTGCACTTCCAGCGTCCGACGGTCAAGATCGCAGAGACAGCGGAGCTCTGCCGACAGACCCCGCTCTTCGCCGAGCTTCCCGACGAGGTCGTCGACGAGCTTGCCCGCATGACCGTGGAGCAGGTGCTGACCCGGGGCGAGTACCTGTTCCGTGCGGGAGACCACGGCGACGCCATGTACGTGATCGCACGGGGCATCGTCCACGTGCTCGACCCGGGCGACCCCGAGACGACCGAACCACTTGCAGTGCTGGGTGGCGGTGACCTGCTCGGAGAAATGGCGCTCGTCACCGGTGAGCCTCGAACGGCGACCGCACGTGCTGCGTCGACGGTCACGCTGGGGCGGATCTCCAAGGCGGACTTCGACCGCCTGATGAGCGCACGACCGCGGGTTCGGAAGCGCGTGCTGAGCGCCGTGGAAACGCGAGCCTCGGTGAACCGAGAGCGACGCCACTCCCACGACGCAGCGGAGTTGACGAGCTGAGCGATTGCTGAAAAGCCTCGGTCGATGCACCCGCCGATGCGCAGCGAAGAGCTCACGAAGCAGCTCCTTGCGCTCGGCGTCGCGCCCGCGGGTGTCCTGCTCGTGCACACGTCGTTTCGCAGGGTCAGGCCGGTCATCGCTGGTCCTCGAGGCCTGCTCCACGCCTTGCGTGAAGCGCTCGGACCAGACGGCACACTGGTGATGCCGACGATGACCGCGGGGGATGGCCCCTTCGACCCCCGCACGACACCGACGCTGGACATGGGGATCACTGCGGAAACGTTCTGGCGCACACCAGGCGTGCTACGAAGCTCGCACCCTGGCGCCTCGTTCGCCGCCAGTGGGCCCCAGGCGGAGCACATCTGCCGACCCCAGCCGCTGTCTCCTCCCCACGGTCCCGACAGCCCCGTTGGCCGCGTGCATGAGCTGGATGGACAGGTGCTGCTGCTGGGCGTCGACCACTCGGAGAGCACCACGTTGCACCTCGCGGAATCGCTCGCCGCTGTCCCCTACTCCGTCCAGCATCCATGCATCGTGGGGATCGGCGACGACACTCGCGAGGAGTGGCTCGCCGAGACGGACCACTGCTGCGAGGGCTTCAAGCGCCTGAACGGCTGGCTCGATGACTCCGGCCTGCAGCGGGAGGGCCGAGTTGGCCATGCCACCGCGAAGCTCAGCCGAGCGCGAGACCTCGTCCGGACGGCGCTCGCTGAGCTCTCTCGCGATCCGCTCGTCTTCCTGTGCGCCGCAGACGCCGGGTGCGAGGAGTGCGACCTGGCGCGAGCGAGCGTGGGAGCCGACGCGTGAGCGCTGAGTCAGAGCCACGCACGCGAGCGCAGCGCTTCTGGGCGACCGCGGACATCCTGGGGCAGCAGTACGTCGCCTGCATGGGGCTCGCGCTGCTGTTCCAGCTCACGTTGAGGGACTCGACCTCGCTGTTCTTCGCCGCCAGCTCCCTCGCGCTGTACTTCTTCGCGCCTCTCCCCCTGCTCGTTCTCATCGCGCTCAAGACGCGGCGACGTGAGCTCCTGGTGGGTGCGCTGATCCTGGCGCTCGTGTGGCTCTGGCAGTGGGGACGGCTGTTCTCGCCGCTCCGCCTGAGGGAGCCGAGCCGCGTCGAGCTACGGGTGGCGACCTACAATCTGCTTGGCCGGAACCACTCCACGGCGTCCACGGTCCACGAGCTCGAGCTGGCCAACGCCGACCTGGTCTCGCTACAGGAACTCAACCTGGAGCAAGCCAGCGCGATCGAGAAGGAGCTGGGCGGCACCTACCCGTATCGTCAGCTGGATCCGCGCGTCGGCGTCCGCGGGAGCGGCGTGCTGAGTCGCTGGCCGCTGGAGGCGGTGGACACACGGTTGCGTCGAGAGTACGGCTGGGTTGGCAAGCCGATGGTCTTCAAGGTGACCATCGAACAGCGCCAGCTGTACTTCGTTCAATTCCACGCGGCATCGGGGACTGGAGCCTTCGAGGCGCGGGAGAACCAGGCCGAGGAGCTCCGCGACTTCGCCAGGACGGCGGACCTCCCGGTGATAGCCGCCGGCGACTTCAACGCGACCGACACCTCTCGCGCCTACTCGATCGCACGGGAAGGCCTGAACGACGCCTGGCGCACGGCAGGCTTCGGCTTTGGACACACGTTTCCGGGAGAGCCGGGCCCAGAGGCTGGCGGCTCGCGACCCACGATCGCGGGCTTCCCGGTGCCGAAGTGGCTGATCCGCATCGACTTCATCTTCCACACGGATCAGCTCGTGGCACAGGAAGCAGCCATCGTCCCCTCAGGCGGTGGCAGCGATCACCGCATGGTCACGGCGAGCTTCAGCTGGAGGTGACTCAGGTCGGAAAGACGAAGTGGAAGAACTCCGCGCGGCTGGACACCCCCGCCTTGTGATAGACGGAGCTCACGTGTTGCCGCACGGTTTTGTCACTGTTGTTGAGCGCATGAGCGATCTCGTCGTTCGACAGTCCCTTCAGAAGCAGCCTGGCGACCTCGCTTTCTTTGGGGGTGAGGCGCGCTCGGCTGAGCGCCTGCTCGACGTAGTGACTCAAATCGTCGGCCTCTTCCCACAGACGCCGCAAGACGCTGATCAGTTGCTCCGCGGAGAAGGGCTTCTCGAGCAGGTACGAGACTCGTAGCTCCAGCGCGCGCTTGAGTCGGCGCTTGTCGGCGAACGCGGTGATCACGATGATCGGCGCAGGAAACCCCGACTCTCTGAGCGCCGAGACCAGCTCCAGACCACCATCCTCGTCCTCCGCCAGGACGACGTCGGTGACCACCGCGTCGAGATGGTCCTCACTCGCAAAGGCTCTCAGCGCTGCGGCTCGATCCGCCGTCGACTTCACGCTGAAGCCGCGCGCGACCAGCGCTTCCTCCAGGAGCGAGCGAGAGCCCTCCTCGTCCTCAACCAGCAGCAGCCTGCGAGTCATTCGTCCATCTCCGGCGTGACGGGTAGCTCGAGCACGAAGCAAGCCCCGGTGGCCGTGGTCTCGAGGCAGACTTCCCCTCCACCAGCGCGTGCCAGCCCGCGCGCGATGGGCAAGCCGAGGCCGAGCCCCTGGTAGGGCGCCTTCGAGGAGCGAAGGGGCTTGAAGATCTCGGGGCGCATCTCGGGGTCGATACCGGGGCCGTTGTCGCACACCCGGATCCTCACGGCACTATCCTTCACGTCGAGTTCCAGCTCCACCATCCCCGCGTCACGACCCGCGACCGCGTCCAGGGCATTGGAGACCAGGTTCTCCAGCGCGGTGCGAGCGAGCGTCTCGTCCCCGTCGATGATCAGGCTCGACTCGCCCCGAAACCGCACTCTCGCGCCCCTTGCCCGCGCCAGCGCGTCGAAGTGCTCGACGGTGCGGCGAACCAGCGTGCCTACATCGTAGGGCCGCGGCTCTTGGGCGGGCTGGTCGGCCATCGCACCCAGCTCCTTGAAGCGGGTGTTCATGCGGTCGACGGCGGCGCGAGCGCGCTCGAGCAATCGCGCCTGGCGCTGGGCGTCTTCACAGGCATTCAGCTCCTCCAGTGCGAGGCCCAGCGTATGCAGCGGGTTACGCAGCTCATGCAGCAGGGAGGATGCCAGCACCCACACCGCTTGTTCACGCTCGGAGCCGCGCAAGCGCTCTCGGAGTCCCTCGAGGGCGCGCTGTTCCGCGCGGTACTTCTCGGAGCGATTTCGCGCGAACTCCAGCACCAGGCCCACGAAGACCCCCAGCAGCGTGGGGATCGTCCAGTCGAGCAGCAGATGACTCGGATGCTCCGCAGGCCACGCTTCGTCGATCAGGCGCAAGACGCCAGCGTAGATCAGACCCAGCGCGACCCCGAACGCGATGGAACTCCAGCGGGTGGATCTCGGCTCCTGGGGACTGCGCACTGCCAGAGGTGTGGATGCTGACTCGACCACGAGCCATCCTACGAATGTCCGGGGGCGCACGCACGCACGGCCGTGGTGCTCAGGAGCTCGCCGGCAAGATCTGCGGGATTCAGGTGGCGAGATCGACGCTGCGACAGCCTGACTTGGGACATTCGTCGGATGTCACGGCTCTTCGAGAGATCGCAAGCTACTCCGCGAGATGCCCGTGACCTTCAGACTCCTCGGTGGCGTGAGCGCCCTGGTCATCGCGAGCTGGGCCGGCGCGAGCGCGGCCCAGGACGCGTCCCATCGATCCACGGTAGTTCAGCGTCGCACCGAGGCAACGCCCCTGCGAGTGAGCCTGGCCTACGCGCTGAAGCGGGCGGCGAAGAGCTCCCCGGAGCTCGGTCCGAGTCGAGCCGCGCAGCGCTCCGCTCAGCGCAGTCGCGAGGCGAGTCGCCAGTGGCTGAGCAGCAATCCACGCCTCGAACTGGCCGCGGGTCCGCGTCTTGGTGCTGATGATGGGTTCGATGCGAGCATCGGCCTCTGGCAAGACATTCCGCTCGCGGGTGTCGGGGAGTCGCGGCAGCGCTACGCCGACGCTCGCGCGGTGGCCGCCCGCTTCATGTTGCGAAGCGCCGAGCTCGAGGCCGCGCTATCGGCCGGTCTGGCGTGGGTGGATGCCCGCGTCGCCAGGGAGCTGCTGCGGATACGCCAGGAGAGCGTGAACTCCGCGAAGCAGCTGCTCGAGGTGACGCAGACTCGCTTTGCAACGGGCGCGGCGACTGCAGGAGACCACGCGCTCGCGCGGTCGATCCACGGCGCTGCGAAGGCTGGTGTGCTGGACGCCGAAGGGCGCCGCTTCAGCGCAGACATCGAGCTCGCGTATGCGGTCGGCGCGAACGCCGAACGAGCTCTCGAGGTGATCGGAAAGCTCGACGTCGATGGCAAGGAGTTCAGCGAAGCGGAAGCCTTCGCGCGCCTGGCAAGCTCACCTCAGCTCAAGCAGCTCGCTGCCGAAGCCAAGGCCGCGCGTGCCGCCGCGACTCAGTCCCACGCCGAGGGCAGCCCCCAGCTGTCGCTGGGTCCTCAGGTCACTCGCGAGGGCACTGGTGACTGGGTCGTCCTGGGGCGGGTGAGCCTTCCCCTGCCCTTGATCGAGCCGCGGCGACTCGAGAGCGCCGAGCACCGGAGGACCGCGAACGTAGCGCTCGCGGAGTACCAGCGCGTCCAGCGCGGCCTGCGTCGTGAGGTCCACTTGCTCCTGCACGAGCGCAAGCACGCTCGGCGAACTCGAGATGCGCTGGCGCGAGATGCCATCGAGCCGGCTCGGGTCGCTCTGAGCGAAGCTCTACTAAAATATTCCTCAGGGAAATCCACGATTCAGGAAGTGAACGTCGCGCGGCTGAACCTGCTGGACGCCAAGGAACGCTGGCTCCTCGCGGCGGCGGACGCGCGAGCAACCGAGCTCAAACTCCTTGCCATCACCGGCCGCCTGCCGGGCGCCCAGTTCGGGCTGCCCCAGTACGCGCGCGCAGAGGCGAAATGAAGTACAGCAAGCCAACCTCGATAGTCCTCCTGCTCGCGTCGCTGACGGGGGCGTGCGGTCGAGATGACGCGGCAACCGAGGAGCCGGCGGCTGCGCCGACGGAGCAGCCCTCGCGAAGGGTTCGCGTCGATCCGCGTCTGATCGAGAGCGAGCGCATCACCCTCGAGCGCATCGAACGACGCGACCCGGCGGACGAGATCCGCGCGACGGGAATGGTCGAGCCGGATCTCGACGGCGCGGCAGACGTCGGTGCGCTGGTTTCGTCCAGCGTGACCAGGGTCCTGGTGCGCGAGGGGGACCGGGTCGAGCGAGGACAGGTGCTCGCGGAGCTCAACGCACCGGATGCCGCCCGGGTGGCGGGAGAGCTCGCGAAGGCACGCTCCCAGCGCACTCGAGCCGAGCGGGCGCTGCAGCGCGAGCAGAAGCTGATCGCCCAGAAGGCCACGACTCAGGCGGACTTCGAACAGGCTCAGGCGGAGCTGGCCGGCCTGAAGGCGGAGGAACGAGCCGCGCGCCTGCTGCTATCCGCGTATGGCGCCACGGGCGCACGCGTCCAGGTGCGCGCCCCCATCGCCGGCGTCATCACTCATCGCGGCGTGGACCTCGGCGCGCGGGTGGAGGGAGGCGCACGCGTGTTCCGTATCGTCGACACCACGAAGCTGCTGGTGAAGGCAGAGGTGCTGGAGCGCGACGCCGACCGCGTCGCCAGCGGCGATCAGGCGAAGCTGGTGTTTCCCAACGGCAAAACCTGTGAGGCCAGGGTCGTCGTACGGGGCACCGAGGTCGATCCTCGCCGACACTCCGTCTCCGTGCGTCTCGCGCCAATGGACTGCGCGCTCACGATCGCCGGCCAGACCCTGGACGTACGACTGTTCAAGGCGAACGGAGGCGCGAAGCAGCTCGCGCTCCCGCGAGACGCGGTCGTCGAACTGGACGGCACTCCGGTCGTGTTCCTCGAGGGCACGATGCCCGGCGAGTTCGAGCTGGAACCCGTGGTCGTCGACCACTTCACGGAAACGACCGCCTTCCTCGAGAAGGGGCCCGACGAGAAACGCCGGGTCGCGGTCCGCGGCGCCATCCTACTCAAGGGCGAGTGGATGCGCTCGAGCATGGAGTGAGCATGATCGGAAGAGCGGCACGCTTCGTCATAGACAACCCTCTCCTGGCGATCCTCGGGGTGGTGGTCCTGCTAGTGGTAGGCATCCGCAGCTACGATCGATTGCCGATCGACGCGGTCCCTGACGTCACCAACGTCCAGGTTCAGGTTCTGACGTCGGCGCCCGGCCTGTCGCCGGTGGAGGTCGAACGCCTGGTCACTCAACCCGTAGAGCTGGCGATGACGGGGATCCCTGGAGTCGAGCGGGTGCGCTCGGTCTCCCGAGCTGGTGTGAGCGCGGTGACCCTGGTGTTCGAGGACAGCATGGATGTGGAGAAGGCGCGTCAGCTGGTTGCTCAGCGCCTCTCTGCGGCCCGAGAGTCGATCCCGATGAGCGCGGGTCGCCCGGAGCTGGGTCCGCTGACCACCGGCCTCGGGGAAGTCTACCACTTCACCATCAGCTGGCCCGGCCATTCCCCTGCGGAAATTAGAACACTGCTCGAGTGGGACATTGCCTACCGCTTGCGGTCGGTTCCCGGGGTGGTGGAGGTCAACCCCTGGGGAGGCGACGAACGCCAGATCGAAGTGCGGCTGCGCGAACCTGATCTGTTCACGGTCGGGCTCTCACCACGCCAGGTGCAAGACGCAGTGCTCGCTGGCGGTCAGAACGTCAGCGCGGGGTCGATCGAGCGCCGTGAAGAGGGCACGTTCGTGCGTCTGGATGGCTCGTTCCGCAAGCCCTCGGACGTCGCTCGGCTGGTGGTCAAGGCGCCAGGCGAGGGCGGCACGCCAGTCTTGGTCTCGGACGTCGCTGACGTAGCCGATGGAGCCGCGCCTCGCTTCAGCGCGGCGACGGCAGACGGGCAGGGCGAGACCGTCTACGCCATGGTGCAGATGGTCGCGGGAGGCAACGCCCACGACGTCGTCGCCCGCGTCAAGCAGCGCCTGGCGGAAATCGAACCGACGTTGCCAGAAGGCGTCCAGCTCCAGCCCTTCTACGACCGCGCCGCGTTCGTCGATGACGTACTTGGCACGGTGAAGAAGAGCTTGCTGGAGGGTGGTGTGGTGGTGGCGCTCGTGCTCCTGCTGATGCTGGGAGACATCCGGGCGGGGCTGCTCGTCGCCAGTGTGATCCCGCTCAGCATGCTGGGCGCGTTCGCGTTGATGCACGCCACCGGCGTCAGTGGAAACCTGCTGAGCCTGGGAGCCATCGACTTCGGACTGGTGGTCGACGGCGCCGTCGTCGTCGTCGAGGGCGCGCTGGCTGCCATGGCTGCTCGGAAGCTGACCGGCCGCGCAGCCATGGGCGCGGTTGCGGGGGAAGTGGGCAGACCCGTGACCATGGCGGTCCTCATCATCGCCATCGTGTACGTGCCGGTACTGCTGCTCGAGGGCGTCGAGGGCAAGATGTTCCGTCCCATGGCGTTGACCGTCCTCTTCGCCATCGGCACTGCGCTGATCCTGACGTTCACCTGGGTCCCGGCCATCGGAGGTCTGGTGCTCAAGCGCGCGCATGAGCGAGACCCCTGGCTGGCACGCAAGCTGAGCGCCGCCTATGCCCCCGTCGCAAAGTTCGTGACCCCGCGCTGGAAGCTGATGGCCGCGGCGCTCGGAGTGCTGCTCGTCGCTGGCGGCGTCGTGGCGAGCACCCGCGGCGCGGAGTTCGTGCCGAGACTCGAGGAAGGCGATCTGGCGATCCAGATCACGCGGCCCCCGAGCGTTTCCCTGGCGGAGGCCGTGCGCGGCACCACCACCGTGGAGCAGACCTTGGCGCGTTTCCCCGAGGTTGAGCGTGTCGTCTCCAGGACCGGCAGCCCGGACGTCGCCACGGACGTGATGGGTGTCGAGCAGAGCGACGTCTTGGTCATGCTGAAGCCCCGGAAGGAGTGGACGACGGCAGACAGCGCCGCTGGCTTTGCCACCGCGTTCGAGCCAGCATTGCGGGAGGCTCTACCAGGAGCAGCCTTCGGGTTCACGCAGCCCATCGAGATGCGCGTGGATGAGTTGATCGGCGGCGTACGCTCCGACGTGGGCGTGAAGATCTTCGGAGATGACCTCGTCGTGTTGCGGCAACTCGCGGCCCAGATGAGTGCGGTGATCTCTTCCACGCCGGGCGCCGCAGACGTCCGGGTGGAACCCATCAGCGGTCTACGCATGGTCACCATGCGTCCGAACAGCACGAAGATGAGCAGGCTGGGCGTGAGGCCCGACGAAGTCGAACGGTTCGTCGAGACGCTGCGTATGGGCACACCCGTGGGCAAGCTCTTGGACGGAGAGAAGCGCTTCGACGTGGTCGTGCGCATGGCGAACGCCCCCTCCGCGGATCCATTTCCGCTCAGCCGATTGCGCATGCCGCTCGAGGACGGACGTTCCGTGATGCTGGGCGACGTCGTCGACATCCGCGAACAGAGTGGCCCCGCACAGGTCAGCAGAGAACAAGCTCGTCGTCGCGTCGTGATCGAAGCCAACGTGCGCGGGCGGGACCTGGCCGGCTTCGTTCAGGAACTCCAGCAGCGTGTACGTCAGGTGAAGCTCCCGCCCGGCTACTACGTGGAGTACGGCGGTGAGTACGAGAATCTCGCGCGAGCCACGCAGCGACTGGCGCTGATCGTCCCGGCCACCCTGCTCGCGATCCTGGTCTTGCTGTACCTGGCGTTCGGCTCGGTGCGGCCCGCACTGCTGATCTTCATCAACGTGCCGGCAGCGGCGACCGGTGGTGTATTCGCGCTGGCGTTGCGAGATCTGGATCTATCCATCAGCGCAGCGGTGGGCTTCCTGGCGCTGTTCGGCGTGGCGACCCTCAACGGAGTCGTGCTCCTGGCTGCCGCGCGGCAACGTCAGCTACACGGAGAGGATCGGGTCTCCGCCAGCCTGAACGCCGCGAGGGAGCGCCTGCGGCCCGTCGTGACGACCGCACTGGTCGCCGCCCTTGGCTTCGTACCCATGGCGCTGGCAACCGGAACCGGCTCTGAAGTCCAGCGCCCCTTGGCGACGGTGGTGATCGGTGGTCTCGTCACGGCGACGCTCGCGACGCTGCTGGCGTTGCCCGCGCTGTTCGCCCGTTTCGGCGGCGACGTCGACCCGCGCGACGAAGCGTCAGGCCGCGCCTGAGGCCTGCTCGCTCTCGGGTGCCTCGGCGCCGCTGAGAACCTCACGGATCTTCGCTCGCAGCGCGCGCGGAGTGAGGGGCTTTTGCAGATAAGCGGCGCTCGACTCGAGCAGTCGATGCACGGTGACGCCATCGTCGGTGTAGCCGGACATGAAGAGCACCAACAGATCCGGGCGCTGCTCCGTCAGCCTCTCCGCGAGCTCTCTCCCCCCCACCCGCGGCAACACCAAGTCGGTCAGTAACAGGTGGATGCGCCCCTTGTGATGTTCAGCAAGAAAGAACGCCTCACCGGCGCTCGAGGCCACGAGCACCTGATAGCCTGCCCGCTGGAGGACGACGTGCGCCACGTGGCGCACCTGCTGATCGTCCTCGACCAGCAGGATCGTCTCGTTGCCCCGACTCGACTCGGGCGCCTTGACCAGCGGGCGTCGCTCCGCCACGGACTGAACCTCGGGGAAGTAGATCTTGAATGTCGTCCCCACGCCCGGCTCGCTGTAGAGCCAGATGTGGCCCTCGTTCTGCTTCACGATGCCGAACACCGTGGAGAGCCCCAACCCCGTTCCCTTGCCCTGCGCCTTCGTGGTGAAGAACGGCTCGAAGACGTGCTGCTGCGTCTCACGGTCCATGCCGTGGCCCGTGTCGCTCACCGCGAGCATCACGTACGCTCCGGCCTTCGCGCCGAGGTGCAGGCGCGCATACTCGTCGTCCAGGAAGACGTTCCGGGTCTCGATCGTGAGCTGGCCGCCTTCGGGCATGGCGTCCCGGGCGTTCACCGCGAGGTTCATCAGCACCTGATCGAGGGTGCCCGGGTCCGCTACGATCTTGCCCACGGCTGCTTCGTGGAGACAGGTCAGCTCGATGTCCGCGCCGAGCAGACGCCCGAGCATGCGCTCTGAACCCTCGAGCACCTGATTCAGATCGAGCACCTTCGGCTCGAGCACGCGACGGCGACTGAAGGTCAGGAGCTGGCGAGTCAGCTCCGTGGCGCGCTGTCCAGCACGCCGGATCTCATCCACGTCCGCGCGCAGCGGATCCCCCGCTGGGAGATCCATGTACAGGAGCTCCGCGCAGGTCAGCACCACGGAAAGCAGGTTGTTGAAATCGTGCGCGACACCACCCGCCAGGCGCCCGATGGCTTCCATCTTCTGCGCCTGGCGCAGCTGCTCTTCCATCTCCGCTAGCTCGCGCTCCCGCTTCTTGCGTTCCGTGATGTCCAGGGAGAGGATGCAGGCCCCCTTCGGGACTGGGACGAAGCGCAGCTCGAACCAGCCTCGAGAGCCATCCGGATACTCGAATTCGTTGACCATGCGTTGCTCTTCGCGCTCTTCCAGGGCGCGCTGCAGCGTGGCGAACATCGGGGTCTGCTCGATACCGGGATAGCACTCGAGCATGGTGCGTCCGATCAGCTCTTCGCGGCTGAGCTTGCTTTGAGCGACCACCGCAGCGTTCACGTAGAGGTAGCGGAAGTCAAAGCCGACCACCTGGCAGCCCTCGTGTAGGCTCTCCAACACCTCCGACGCGATCGGATCCACAGCCTCGCCCAAGCCAGACATCTACCCTCC
The DNA here is from genome assembly GCA_041389745.1 of Polyangiaceae bacterium. Taxonomy (GTDB): domain Bacteria; phylum Myxococcota_A; class Polyangia; order Polyangiales; family Polyangiaceae; genus JAHBVY01. Next base: position 39,564 of record JAWKRF010000026.1, on the reverse strand, counting down.
GTACTAACGGCCATTCTGCCATACGCCTTAGGGATGTTCGAAGGGCTGAAGGCCGACCGCGAGAACTGCAGAAGCTCCAGCTCTCGCAAATCGACGTCGTTCCTCGGCCGCGCGACGCTCGTGTCGCGCAAAACCTGCACACCAGCCGGCCCCTGCCGCTCAGGCAGTGACCGGACTCACCCGAGCCTTCGCGCGGCTCTCGTTACCGCGAGGTAACGCTAGCGCCAGCAGTCCGCCCCCGACCAGAGCCGACAGCAGGGAACCGAAGATCACGCCCACTCGCATCGACTCGAGCTGGGCAGGAGCGTGCGAGAACGCGAGGCTGCCGATGAAAATGCTCATCGTGAATCCGATCCCCGCGAGCACGCTCACCCCCAGCAAGCCTGCGGTCGAAGCCCCCTCGAGCCTGGGTACCCAGCCGAGGCGCATCGCGAGCCAGGAGATGGGGAAGATGCCCACCACCTTGCCCAACGCCAGCCCCAAGCCCACGCCCAGGGCGGTGGGAGTGGCCAGGCTCTCGAGCGACATGCCTCGAAGCGAGACACCCGCATTGGCGAAGGCGAAGATCGGAAGGATCCCGAGCATCACCCACGGGTGGAGGCGGCGCTCCAAGGTTCGCACTGGTGAGCGCTCCGTCGGGTCGGTCGAACCATACGGGATTGTCAGCCCCACGATGACTCCAGCGATGGTCGCGTGGATGCCCGATTTGAGCACCGCGATCCAGAGCAGGGCTCCGACCAGCAGATACGGCAAGAGTCGCGTGACACCGAGGCGATTGAGTACCAGCAAGCCTGCGCTCAGGGCGCCAGCGACGGCGAGCGCCGTCAGGTTGAGGCTCGCGGAGTAGAACAGGGCGATGATCGAGATCGCGGCGATGTCATCGAACACCGCAAGCGTCATCAGGAAAGTGGTCAAGGAGCGTGGAACGCGGGACGCGAACAAGCCGAGCACCGCGAGCGAGAAGGCGATGTCCGTGGCGCTGGGGATCGCCCAGCCGGGGGCAGCCTCGGACACCCCTCGGGTCACCCCGAGGTAGATCAGGGCGGGTACCGCGATGCCACCGACCGCCGCGATCGCGGGGAGCATGACCTGAGACAGCTTCCTCAGCTGTCCCGCCTTGACCTCGTGCTTGATCTCGAGGGCGATGAGCAGGAAGAACACCGCCATCAGGCCGTCGTTGATCCAGAGCAGCGCGGGCTTCTCCAGCCGCAAGCCTCCGCTGCCCACTCCCAGGCTGGCCTGCAGCAAGCTTTGATACGTCTCGCGCAACGCCGTGTTCTCGAACACCAGCGCAGCGATCGTCGCGCCCACCAACAAGAAGCCACCCAGGAATTTCTTCATCGTCGTCCTTTCGCACCCCCTCGAAGATGAAACCTAGGACGCGTCCTTCATGTCGACAAGGACGATATATTCGACACTTCATGTCGTTCATTACGACATGATGCTCAAGCGCGTCCCACGCCCTGGATGCGGCGTTGCACATGGGTAGAGACCTCGCGAAGGCGCTCCCGGAGCCACGCCCCCGCAGGATCGGCATCGAACCGGGAATGCCAGACCAGATCGATGCTGTGATCGGGCAAGGGCACGGGGGTCGGGAGCACCAGGAGGCCGAGCTCGGCGCCGCACAGCGCCGCCAGGGCGGCCGGCGCCGTCAGCACCAAGTCGGTCTGGGCGACGATGCTCAGCGCGGAGTGGAACGTGGGCAGGCGTAGCGCCACGCGGCGCCTGAGCCCCCGCTCCGCGAGTGCGACGTCCATGACCCCAGGCCCCCGTCCGCTGGGAGTGATGAGAGCGTGGGACAGCTTCACGTACTGCTGGAGACGCAGCCTGGACCGTGCTCGCCTGCTCAGCGCTGGGTGATCCGCGCGGATGAAGCAAGCGTAGTTGTCACGGAACAGCGTGCGACGCATCAATCCAGCTGGCGAGTCCTGAGCCGGCAGGGTGTCCGCCCTGGGCATCACCGCTACGTCGACGTCACCGGTCTCGAGCTTCTGCACGAGCTGGGGCGTCTGCACCGGCGTGATCTGGACGTCCACCGAGGGAGCCTCCTCCCGGACCCGCTCCAGGAGCGGCGGGATCGCCAGCGCGTCGAACAGGTCGGGCGTCGCGACGCAAAAGGTCCGTGTGGACTCCCGGGCTCGGAACTCTCGAGGATCGGCCAGCCCACGCTGAAGGATCAACAGGGCGCTGCGCACTGGCACCAGTAGCTGCTCGGCGCGCGGTGTGAGAACCATGCCGTTCCCGCTGCGTACCAGCAGCGGGTCAGCGGTGACGTCCCGGAGTCTGCGCAACGTGTGGCTCATCGCGGACTGAGTGACCCCGAGACGCTCCGCCGCACGCGTCACGTTGAGGGTCTGCGCCAGGACGTCGAAGGCGAGGAACAAGTTCAGGTCGATGTTCGCCAGAGCGGGGTCATGAACCATGTTCATGATGTCATGAGAGCATATCGTTGGGTTCATGGCCACCCCTCGTCCATAGTCCTCCTCGGACGCCACGCATGGTGGCGTGAAGAAAGGAACTCGACATGGTCAATCATTTCCACAAAGTAAAAACCTTGGTCGTGGGCGGTACCGGCAAGACAGGCGCTCTCGTTGCGCAGGCGCTGAGGGCGCGAGGCCAGTCAGTCGCGGTGACCTCGCGCGGCGGCAATCCCAGCTTCGACTGGGAGCGTCCGGAGGGCTGGAGCGAGGTCCTCGGCTGCTCCGAGCAGCTCTACATCAGCTACGCGCCCGACCTGGCGCTCCCGTCTGCGGCTTCGCAGATTGCCGAGCTCACCCGCCTCGCGGTCAGCCAGGGCACGCGGCGCATCGTCTTGCTGTCGGGACGCGGTGAGCCAGAGTGCGAACCAGCGGAGGAGGCTGCACGTGCCTCCGGTGCGGAGTGCACGATCTTGCGCTGCTCATGGTTCAACCAGAACTTCAGTGAGGGCGCGCTACTTCCAGCAGTGCTCTCGGGTGTCATTCGCATGCCAGCAGGCGACGTCGTGGAACCCTTCACGGACACGCGCGACATCGCGGACGTGGCGGTTGCTTGCCTGACTCGAGCCGGCCATGGGGGCTCGACCTACGAGCTGACGGGTCCCCGGTTGCTCGGCTTCGCCGACGTGGCGCGAGAGATCGGCGACGCGTCGGGGCGCGCGTTGCGTTACCAGGCGGTGAGCGAAGCCGCCTACGCCGGCGACCTGGCCGCCTTCGTCCCCACCGAGCTGGCAGTGTGGCTCGCGGGGCTGTTTGCTCGCGTACTCGATGGTCGCAATTCGCACGTCAGCGGCGACGTGGAGCGTGTGCTGGGACGCGCACCCCGGGACTTCGCGGCGTTCGCCCGAGAGGTCGCGGCACAGGGAGTGTGGGGCGAGCGCGCTGCCGAATGATCGGCGAGGGTCACTGGATCTCGCTCACGACGTTCCCTGGCTGCAGCGACCTGGCGACGACCCGCTCGCCTTCGAGACTCCATTCGTCATCACAGGTGGCGTGAGCGAAGCGCGCGTCGTGAGTCGCCAGCAGGAGCGCGCCTGGATACCCCGCGAGGGCCCGCTCCAGGCGCTCGACACTAGGCAAGTCGAGGTGATTCGTGGGTTCGTCGAGCACCACCAACCACACACCACGCGCCAAGCCAAAGGCGATCGAGAGCTTCTGGGCTTCCCCTGGCGACGGCCGTTCGGTTCGGATCAGCTGCTCTGGGTTGGTGCCCAGGGCAGCGACGAGCTCGAACACCCGTCCGCGCTCGTCGAGGGGCAGCCGGCGCACGGCGTCGAGCGCCGAGATCGCCCGCGTCTCGTCCTGATCTTGAGGGAGGTAGAGGATGCGCTCTCGAGGCACGCTGGCAGCAGCAAGCAGCTGGCCGATCAACGTCGACTTGCCGCTGCCATTGGGTCCTCGCAACCAGATCCGAGACTCGCGCTCGAGCACCAACTCGAGCCGCCCCAGGAGCGCGCGCTCTCCGCGTCGCAGCTCTGGCGCGTGGAGCGTTGCGAGGCGCGCCTTGGGACACTTCAGGTAGTCCACGAACACCGAGCGCCCGTACTCCTTCTCGATCCGCGCACCACGCAGCCGCTCGCTGACGCGCGCGAGCTGCGAGGCGCTCGATCCAGCCTTCGTCGCGAGCGAGGAGGCAGCTCGCTCCGCGAGCCCCTTGCGCAGCGCGCCGCGCGCGTCGTTGTCCTTCGGCCCCTTCATGCGCGTACGCGCACCGATGCCTCGAGCGGCCTGACGCGCGACTTCGCGTTCTCGCTGCACGCGCCTGGACAGCTGGCCTTGCTCCGTCAACAGCTGACGCCGCTCCCCCTCGCGAGCCGCCCGCTCGACCTGACGGCTCTGCGCGGCTCGGGTGTATCCTCCCGGATACTTTCGAAGCTCACCCGCCTCCAGCCACAACACGGCCTGACAGAGCGAGTCGAGCAGCGCGCGGTCGTGGGAGACCAAGACCGCGATGCCCGAGAAGCTTCGCAGGGCCTGCTCGATCTGACGGCGGCTCTGGGTGTCGATGTGGTTGCTCAGCTCGTCGAGCAGGAGTAGCTCCGGCTCGCGGTTGAGAGCTGCCGCGAGCTGCCAACGCCTGCGCTCGCCAGGGCTCAGGCTGGACCAGCGCTCGAGCATCGAGGGCTCGAGCGCCAGGCGCTGCTGCCAGCGCAAGGCCTGGCGCTCGTAGGCTTCGGCGAGCAAACGGACGTCAGCACCGGGCTCGTCCACCCGCTGCGCGCACCAGGCCACGTCCCCCGCGGCAGGTCCGAGGCGTCGACCAGCGCTCGGCGCAAGGGTTGCGGCCATCACTCGCAACAGGGTGGACTTGCCTGCACCGTTTGGCCCCACCAGACCCCAGACGCCAGGCTCGAGCTGCAGGTCCACGCCACTGAAGAGCGGGGCAGCATCGGGGAAACCAAACGCAACGTTCTGAAGACGCAACATACGTCGCACTCCTTTGCGGGCGACTCGACGCGCTCCGCACGGCAGTGGCTGTCGTCGTGAGATCGAACGCAGCGCCCAACGGCCAAGTGAGTGGCAACGAGGATGATCGCGATCGACAGCTCGGTCAGGGATGCGGTACGGGCGCTTCGCAAAGCGCGACGTACCGGGAACTCGAAGCTGGATTCAGATCACGTAGCTCATCGGTCGTGGGGGAGTATGGCGACTGGCGCCCCGACACGCAAGTGACTCGGCGCAAAGCCAGTAAACCTCCAGAACGCCTCTCGAGGGCGCAGCGCCGCTTCGTGTAGCCCCGGACACACACCTGTGAAGCGCGACGTGGTCGTCCAAAACCACGCGGCAAACCGGCGTTCGCACCGCGCGGGCCGCTGCGCGAGCCAGCGAGGCGTAGCACCCAGCGCCTCGGCGCGAGACCGCGTTCGCACCGCGCTGGGTACGACCGTTGCACTCGCGTCGCTCCGGCGCACCAACCGAGGAGGACGAATGCAAGTGGCAGCAAGCGACAGCGGTGTCGGCAAGGAACATTTTCGTCGCAGCACGCGAGGTGAGACACTGGAGGGGATGAAGCTCCTGCTGGGCGCGGCTCCGGTCGCTGCGATGCTGTGGACGTCCCTCGCGGGCGCCGTCGAGGTTCCTGACGGAAACGCTCCAGACGAAGCTGCCCCCGGGGCTCCAGCTCCGGTCGTTCGACCACCACCCCCTCCGCCTCCGGCGTCCGCGGTTCAGGTGGACGAACCTCCGGCACCAGAACCGCCGCCCGAGCCGACGCGGAGCCGACGCGGCGCCCCCCCGGCGTCCACCGGCTTTCAGGCTCACTTCGGCACGGGGGCGAGCTTTCCCTTTGGTGACGCGACAGGTCGACCAGGAGACAGCCTCGGCGCCCGCTACGCGTGGCAGGTCCCGTTCCTGATCGGCCTCGGCGCGAAGCTCGCCGAGCGCTGGTACCTCGGGGGCTACTTGCAGTTCGGCTTCGGTAGCGAGGGCAGCAACCCTGGCGTGGAAGACGCCTGCGACGACAAGGACTCGAATCTGGAGAACGACGTCTCCTGCTCCGTGATCACCATCCGCGCCGGACTCGAGGGCGAGTACTCCTTCGACCCCCCGGCACGCTGGAATCCTTGGATCGGCTACGGGCTCGGCCTCGAGGGAGTGGTTCAGAGCATCGACGACGAACCTCACAACCGCGAGGAAACAAACAGTAGCACCGGGACGACCTACGCCAAGCTGAGCTTCGGAGCCGACTATCGCGCAGGTGTCGGCATCGGCCCCTTCGTCGAGGTCGTCGCCACGCGCTTCGAGAAGACCCAGACCGAGATCAACGGCTACGAAGTGCACTCCGGCCCGGTCGAGGACCGAGCGCTTCACACCTGGATCACGTTCGGCTTTCGCATGGTGGTGCGGCCATGAGGCCCGACGGCTACCTGAGCTCTGGCTTGCTTCTCGGCTGCCTGCTCCTCGGCTGCCTGGGTCACGCCTGCACCAACGACCCGGCAGGGCTCAGCTACACGAGCGTGACCCTCAGCGCGACGAACGCCCAGGGTGAGTCCACGCCAGGGGAGTGCACGACGCTCCCCATCCTGCTCGGCAGCCACGCCATGAACACCATCGACTTCGATGGCCAGTTCGAAGCACGCGTGTTCGCCAGCGCTCGAGAGGTCGAGATCAGCTTCACCGGGATCCAGGACCCGGGCGCCGCGAAGCGGACGCTCAGCGCCGAGCAGCTGGACGCCGGCTACGCCGAGACGGTCACCCTGGTCGCGAACGACGGCCAGCAGTTCGACGTCCTCATCGACTCGGGGTGCGCGCAATGAACAGACGAACATTTCCCGCCTTTGGGCTCTCCCTCTGCCTGCTCCAGGCCTGCGTCAGCGTGAACGAAGACCGTGGTGAGAGCAGCCACGTGCAGTTCGGAGAGGGCGCACGTGGAGGCACTGGAGGAAGCAGCGGCGGCACCGGTGGCTCGGGCGCCGTCACCCATGGTCCGCCACAGGTGACGAGCATGACGCCGACGGAAGGCGTCTATGGCAGCGAGGTCACCATCCTCGGCGGCGACCTGGGCAGCGCCGAGCGTAGCGACGTCCAGCTCGTGCTGGGCGGCGGCGGTGAGGTGGTGATCAGCCCCACCGACGAGCAGCTCGTCACGGAATGGAGCGAAGACCAAGTTCGTTTCCGCTTCGCGTTTCCGGCGGAGGGCCAAGTCGCGCTCGAAACCCCCGAGGGCGCGGTCCTGGCCGGCGACTTCAAGCCGAGCTGGCTCCCGGGCGCCCCCTACCCCATCGCGCCTGGCGCGAGCGTCGTCGCGAGCGTCGCCGCGGGCAACGTCGCGCTGGCGGTAGTCCTCGACACCTCGCCACCGACCTTGACACGCTTCACCGTCGACGGCCGCAGCGAGGCGAGCGTGTCAATCAGCGCCTATCGCGAGGAGACCCTTCGACTATACCTCGGGGAAACAAGCGAGGTCGAAGGCTTTGCGCTCAGTGATTCCTCACCCCCGGAGATCATTCAGCTGGATCCCGATGGATCCGGTGGTCTCGTCGCCAAGCCGACCGGGCTACTCGTCAGCGAGGAGTTCGCGCTCGCTGGCGGCTCGAACGGCGCGGTGGTGTGGTACGCGGAGGACGACATGTGGAGTCGCGCGAGACCTGGCACCGGCACCTGGACGATCGACAAGGGGCCCATCGCCGACCCCAACCCGACGGCTCCGGACCATGCCGCAGGGGCGACCAGCGATGGCTCACTCTGGCTCGCTCGCTCCGTGGACAGCGGCAGCTTCCTGGACGACATGGAACGCCCGATGTGTCGCGTGCTGGGTCCCAACGACACGAGCTTCGGCAGCTCGTTTGCATGCGGAATCAGCATGGACGACTACATCACCAGCCTGGAGTTCTTCGATCGGGGGAGAGGGACCGTCGTGCGCTACTGCGGCAGCGACGTCGACCCCTGGGGCCTGAGCGACACGGACTACCTCTGCTACACCGCGCTGCTGACCCCGGACGGCGGCGGCAGCCTCTCGCTCCCCGACGAGAAGACCACGAGTCGCTACGCCTTCACCGACAGCCTGGTGGTCGGCGGGATCTGCGACCGCGAGCTGGGACTCCAACTGACGACCGATCCGGCGAGCGACCCCGGGGAGACTGCGCTCTGGCCCTGCCCGGAGCTCGACGCGCTCGAGATCGACTCCGCTGGTGACTTCGTGTTCCTGGTGCGCCATGAGGACTCGCTGTACTTCCCCAGACGTCGAACGACGCCCTAGCCGGCGTTGATTGGCAGGGTGTTTTGCAACACCCTGATAGCAGGTGTGTCGAGAAACACCCTGTCAGTGCACGCTGGTGCGAGCGCGGGTGGGACTCTAGACTCTGCCTTGCATGAACACGACGGTCGTCGATTTCGAGCAGCATCGCCGAGGCCTGATGGGTCATTGCTATCGCATGCTCGGCTCCTCCGCGGACGCCGATGACGCCGTGCAGGAGACGCTCGTACGAGCCTGGCGTCATCAGGCGAGCTTCGAAGGGCGCTCGTCGGAACGGACCTGGCTCTACCGCATCGCAACCAACGTCTGCCTCGACGCGCTCGGCAAGCGCGGGCGCAGACATCGCCCGGTGGAGCTCGGGCCCTCGGGAGATCTGCACTCGGAAGCTCACGCAGCATCCCCGCACCCATTGGCTCGAACCGGTGCCCGACGCGCTGGTATTCCCCGAGGACTGCGATCCTTCGCACCTGTTCAGCCTGCGAGAAAGCACTCGCCTCGCCTTCGTCTCCGCGCTCCAGGAGCTGCCAGCGAAGCAGCGCGCCGCGCTTCTCCTCACGGAAGTGATCGGGCTATCTGCGGCCGAAGCCGCAGAGGCGCTCGAGCTGTCCGTCGCCTCGGTCAACAGCGCCCTGCAGCGCGCGCGAGCGACTCTCGCGAAGCGGGATCTGGGGACGCGGGCGGCGCCGCTCAGCGACGGCGAGCAGGTGCTACTGCAGCGCTACGTGGAGGCGTTCGAGCGCTATGACGTGGACGCGCTCACGGCCCTGATGCGCGAGGATGCGACGCTGTCGATGCCGCCCTATGCGCTCTGGCTCGAGGGCACGGCGCGCATCAAGGACTGGTTCCTCGGTCCCGGGATCGGCTGCAAGGGCTCGCGGCTGATCCCCACGAGGGCCAATGGGCTGCCTGCGTTTGGTCAGTACCGCGCGGCCCCGGAGGGGGGCTGGGCGCCCTGGGCGCTGATCGTGCTCGAGTTCGACGGCGATCGCATCAGCGCGAACAACGCGTTCCTCGACACCGTGACGCTGTTCCCGCGCTTTGGATTGCCGGACAGATTGTGAACCCGAAGGTGGTAGGCAGACCCATGGCGCGCAAGGCTTCGAAGACCAGCTGGAAGACACTGCGCCTGAAGCGCGTCTACGAAGACCCAAGCCCAGACGACGGCCAGCGGGTCCTGGTGGACAGGCTGTGGCCGCGGGGCCTGACGAAGGAGCGCGCCGAGCTGACCGCGTGGTTGCGCGACATCTCACCGAGCGACGCCCTGCGGCGCAAGGTGCACGCCGCGCCCGAAGGCGCCTGGGAGGGTTTCCTTGAGGAATACCGCATCGAGCTGAACGCCGACAGCGCTCGAGCGTCGATCGCTGAGCTCGCGCGCCTGCTCGAGGCAGGTCCGGTCACCCTGCTTTACGCGGCCAAGGACGAGCACCGCAACAACGCGGTGGCCCTGAAGCTACTCCTCGAGGACAGGCTGCTCCGCGCGGATTGACCGCCCATGCTCGCCCAAGACCCCCTGAGGGTTCTGCGCGAGCAGGATCTGGTGCGAGTCTGCGCGGGCGCGGTGGTCGCTGATTGTGAGGGTGTTCTTCAACACCCTGCCAAGGGCGTCACAGCTACTGCTGGAGCTCGACCGAGCCGATGTCCACGATGCCGGCCGATGGTCGGGGCATGCGAGCTTGGTCCTCGGTGAGCGTCGAGACGGGATCCCCGGCATCCAGCACGGGGCTTCCGCTCAGCGGCAGATGAGTCTGGGTCAGACCGAAGTTGAGCGCCAGGGCACCGAGCATCGGCGCGAGGGGGCTGCCACTGGTTCCGGTCTTGTCGGAGCTACCCCAGGGACCACCGACGGGAGCGACGCCGATCAGATTGTAGCCCTGGCTCACGAAGCCACTGACTCCGGTGACGTCGGTGGTGTTGAGCGCGACCACGCTACCCGAGATCGTGCAGACGCCGGAGCGGGCGACGATGCCGGCGGCGCTGTTGCCGACGATCGTGGAGCCCCGGACTGTCAACGGGATGTCGCTGAAGATCCCAGCGCCGGTGTTGCCTGAGATGGTGCTGTTGATCACCGTCGCTTGGGGCGTCGGCCCGACCAGACGGATGCCCGCGCCGGCGTTGCCCGTGTTGCCAGAGATGGTCGAGCGCTGCACGATGAGATAGCCGCCCACGTCGGAGTAGATCCCGCCGCCCTCCCCGCTCGTCGTGTTACCGACGATGGCGCACTCGGTGACGGTCAGCCGGCCTCCTCGATTGGAAACCCCCGCGCCGCTGCCGCCTTCGCCGTTGGTCACGGTCACACCGAAGAGCTCGTTGAGGTTGTTGTTCTGGAACCCGATCACGCCGCCAGAGCCACCACCATCCAGCACCGTGCGTCCCGCCCCGAGCCCGACGATGGTCAGCGGCTTGTTGACCAGAAGGGACGCTCCGACGTTGATCTGCTGACCAGCAACGAAGCGATCCAGGGTCACGAAGTCGCCCGAGCTGGCGGCGGCGATCGTCGCGCGCAGGGAGCCAGTCCCGGTGTCGTTGGAGTTCATGGCGACGTTTGCATCCTCGTGGAAAGCAAACGCGTTCGTGCGCGTCGCTGACAGACCTCCGGTGTTCTCGACGACGACGTCCGCCCAGGTGTTGGCCGTCCCCGCGGGAGCGAAGAACGTGAGCTGGGTGGCGCTGGTGAAGAGCACGGTGGCGGCCGCCCCACCGATGCGCACGGTGGTGTTGGCGTTGAAGCCCGCCCCCGAGATCGTGGCGTACGTCCCCCCAGAGGCGCGACCGGCCTGCGGGAAGACGCAACCAATCGCGGGGGCTCCAGCGGAGGCCGGAGTGGGCGCGATGTTGCACCAGCTCTTCAGCTTGCAGCTCGTGTCACACGTCACCGTGGCGCCGGCCCGCCCCTCGGCATCGCCGTCGCACTCCTCTTTCGTCAGGTCCAGCAGCCCGTCACCGCAGAACAGCGCGGGGACGGTTCCCCCCGTCCCGCCAGCGCCGCCGGTCCCGCCGCCGCTGCCCGCAGCGCCGCCGCTGCCACCTCCGGTTCCCCCGCTCCCGGAGGCGCCACCAGCCGATGAACCAGAGCTACCGCCAGCACCCGCGCTGCCGCCCACCGAGGCACCTCCCACTCCAGCGGTTCCGCTCCCCCCCACACCGCCCTGGGCGCCAGCACCGCCGACGCCAGCGCTCGCGCCAGCGCCCGCGGCGGAGTTCCCCGCGGAACCTCCTTCGCCGCCGTTGGAGGAACCGTCGCCGGTCCCCGCATCCTCACCGCCGCGCTTCTTCGTCGAGTCGTCATCCGAGCACGCCGCAGCCAGCGACGCCGTGAGGCAAAGGGTGAAGAGCCAGTGCCCCGGACGGGGCGCGAGATAAAGCTGAGTTCGCATCGGCATCGAAGCGCCGACACTAGCAGAGTCCAGGCGCGAGCCGGGCGCTCAAACACGTCGACGCGGGCATCGTGCGACGATTCGCTGCGCCATCACTCCCTTGCTTTGCGGCAAGTGGTCAGAGGTTCGCTCGTGCGCGCGTCCCACGAAACTGCGACTCCTGCGGAACGGGACGCCAGCTGGTTGGGAGATCTCCAGGGCGATCAGGCATTTTAAATCGTGCACTATTTACTTGCGCACGATTTGAATGGACCTAGGTGATCACCGTCACCACGAGAGCCATGCTCTCCCCAACTTCAAGGAGAAGTCGTCATGAGTCAGCCAGCCATCCTCGAGAAGCGCCTCTACACCGCTCGGGCCACCGCCATCGGAGGTCGCGAGGGCTCCGCCAGGACCGACGACGGCGTCCTCGAGGTCGCGCTCGTGCCCCCCAGATCCCTCGGCGGGAAGGGCGAGGGCGGCACCAACCCCGAGCAGCTGTTCGCCGCGGGCTATGCAGCTTGCTTCGGCTCCGCGCTTGCCCACGTCGCCCGCCTGCAGAAGCTAGAACCGGGCCAGGTGAGCGTCACTGCGGAGGTCACCATCGGGCCCGTCGGCAAAGCCTTCGGCCTCGCCGTTGCACTGAGCGTCAGCTTGCCCGATCTGCCGCGGGAACGAGCGGAGTCGCTGGTGGCGAGCGCTCACGAAGTCTGCCCCTACTCCAACGCGACCCGCGGTAACATCGAGGTCTCGCTCGCGGTGATCTGAGATGTCTGACGCGCTCCTCCTGGACTCCCAGCTGTGCTTCGCCCTGTACGCGGCGTCCCGGACAGTGACCGCCGCCTACACCCCCCACCTCAAGCCGCTCGGCTTGACGTATCCGCAATACCTGGTGTTGCTGGTGCTGTGGGAGCGCGATGGGGTGCGCGTGTCGCAGCTGGGGGAGCGCCTGTACCTCGACTCGGCCACGCTCACCCCGCTGCTCAAGCGCATGCAGGCGCAGGGCGTGCTCGAACGCCGACGCAGTCAGGAAGACGAGCGTGTCGTGGAACTATTCCTCACACCTCACGGAAAGCGCCTCAAACGCAGAGCGGAGGAGATCCCCAGCAACGTGTTCGCGAACTCTGGACTCAGCGTCAAGCAGGCCCGCGAGCTCAAGACCAGCCTGCAGGCGCTGACACGGCGCCTGCGCGAGCAACCTGACTGAAGGGGGCAGTCCGACTACCGTTCCCTGGAGGAAGGTCGCAGCTCGGTCGAGCGCTCGCGGGATCCCAGACCGAGCAACCCGAGTAGCTCGTCAGCGTCGAGCGTCGCCACCCGATCGCTGCCATCGAGCAACGCGGCCGCCAGCTCGCGCTTCCGTGCGTGAAGCTCCGTGACGCTCTGCTCGATGCTGTGCTTCATCAACAAGCGATACACCGTCACCGGACGTTCCTGACCGATGCGGTGCGCACGATCCGTGGCCTGGGCTTCGACCGCCGGGTTCCACCATGGATCGAGGTGGATCACGTAGTCCGCCGCGGTCAGGTTGAGGCCGAAGCCTCCCGCCTTGAGGCTGATCAGGAACAGCGGGGCGGCGCCCGCCTGGAAAGCCTCGACGCGGCGCTGACGCTGCGCCTTCGGCACGGAACCGTCCAGGTACTCGTAGCTCAGCCCGCGCTCGTCCAGCTGCTCGCGCACCAGCGAAAGGAAGTCGACGAACTGGCTGAACACCAGCGCTCGATGGCCGTTCTCCGCGAGCTCTTCGCTCAGGTCCAGGAACGCATCGATCTTCGAGCACTCGTGGGGCGCGTCCGGAAACACCAGCCGCGGGTGGCAGCAGAAGCGCCTGAGGCGGGTGAGTTCCGCCAGCACCTCGAGCTTGTTGTCTCGCCTGCCGGCGTGGGTGAAGAGCTTCTCGTGCACCTGCTTGCGCAGCAGTCCATAGCGCATCATCTCGTCCTCCGAGAAGCGCACCTCGTGCAGGATGTCGGTGATGGGAGGCAGCTCCTTCAGCACCTCCGCCTTGCGTCGGCGGAGGATGTACGGCTCCAGGCGCTGACGTAGCTCTCCGCGAGCCTCTTCGTCCTGATCCTGCTCGATCGGCCTAAGAAACTCCCTGCGGAAATTTTTCCAGGAGCCGAGCAACCCTGGATTCAGAAAGCGAAAGATGCTCCACACGTCGCCCAGGTGGTTCTCCAGCGGGGTGCCCGTCGCCACGATACGCACGTCGGCCTTCAGCTGATACGCCGCCTTCGCGCGCAGCGACGAAGCGTTCTTGATGAACTGCGCCTCATCGAGCACCACCACGTCCCACGCCTGCTTGGCCAGGTGCTCGGAGTCCTGCTGCAGCAGCGCATAGCTCGCGATCACGACACCTGCCCCTTCCTCGAGGAAGCGATCGAGCTGTCGACGACGTGCCTTCCCCAGGTACTCCATCGCCCGCAGCTCTGGAGCAAAGCGCGAGATCTCGTTGAGCCAGTTCACGCACACCGAGGTCGGCGCGACGACCAGGCTCGGTCGCCCGCGTGCCAGGAGCAGCGCGATGATCTGCAGTGTCTTTCCTAGCCCCATGTCGTCCGCCAGACAGGCCCCCAGCCCGAGCTCGGCCAGTCTGGAGAGCCAGACGAAGCCCGCGCGCTGATACTCGCGGAGCTCTGCCTGCAAGCCCTCGGGCAAGCGGAAGCCCTGACGCAGCGCCTGGTCGACGCGCGCGAGCCAGGCGTTGACCTCGGGGTCCAGCTCGAAGCCGCTATCAGGGTCCGCGAACCGCCTCAGACTGGAGAGCGCTCCGCGATAGACCTGTAGCGCTCCCGCAGGGATCTCGGGGTCCTTGGCGGATCTCCCGGGGGTGAGGTGTGCGCTTTTCAGTGCCGCGAGGATACGTCGAACCTTCTCCTCGACCTCGACGTAGTCACCCGTCTCCAGTCTCACGAAGCGCCCGAGTCCCAGCGGCGACGCCTTCACCAAGGCCTCCAGCGCGACCTGGTCCACGTCGCTGAGTTTCACCTCACCCTGCGCCAGGTACCAGCCCTTGATACAGCGGAGCTGCCCCTTCAGGTTTCGCGAGGTCGCGGTGCCGCGGAGCCGCAGTCCGGCGCGCTCGGGCCACTCGAGGTGATGCTCGACGCCGCAGCGAGAAAGATCGCTCAGCAAGCACAGCAGACCTTCCTCACCGAGCACCCAGCTATCCGGGGGGTCCAACGGGCTCCGCACCTCGTCGTCCTCCAGCGGCAGGGAGCCACAGCACGCCAGCAGCGCATCCACGCGTTCGCGTTCGTCTCGCAGGTTGCGCAGGGAGCGCAGCCGACGACCAGCGTGAAAGGCCTTGATTCGCGGCGTCCCCTCCCCCGCGACGAAGAAGCGTCCACCGTCACTGAAGGGCCGCACGCCAAACTGAACGAGCCACGCTCCGGCGTGAAGCGACGCCCGCACACGAGGGGTCGCGTCCGCCTCCACCTCCTGCTCGACGCCCAGCTCGGGGCTCACGACGTCCACGCTCATCGAGAGCTTGCCCAGCACCTCGAGCAGCGCAGACTCCTGTGCCCTGGGGATGCGCACGCCGTGCGGCAGCGCATCCATCACCCGCCCCATGTCTTCGCTCACGTGGTACACACGCAAGCGATCCTCGGACTCCACGCTGACGTTCACGCCGACCACCGCGCCCTGGGGCTCGGTGCTGATGTGGATGAAGCCGCCGCGCTCCTGGGTCTCGATGCGCGCGCGTCCGGGCAGCACGCTCACCGGCAGCATGGCGCGCGCGCCGTTGAATACTCGTGGGTGCCCGACCAGCGCGGCGGCAGCTTCTTGCGTCGGTTCGCGCTTGCCGCCGGCGATCTCCTGGCTGCAATCCAGCACCCTGCGATCCTCCACTGGCAGCTTGTCCTTGTAGTCATGAAGCTCCGCCCAGCTCATGCGTCGACCCTGGGTCCACGTACCCATATCCACACGGAACTCTTGCAGAGCTGGCCGCGACAGCTCGCCGTCTGCCATGTCGACGAACCAGGCGACTCGGTACTGCCTTTCCGTCGTCTTCTGCAGCTGCGCGGAGAGCTGGTCCAGCCGCTGCAAGGTCTTCTCCCACTCGGGCTTGACGACGATGCCCGACCACAGAAAGAGCTCTCCCGAACGCTCGACGTCCTCCCACAGCAGCTCGTGGCGACGCAGCTCTTCACTGGCCTGCTCCGCGTCGAAGCGCCGAGCGAGACCGAAGCCTTGACGGGCGATCCAGGCGTAGCCCGCGGCGCGCCAGCTCAACGCGGCCTGCACCAGCTGGACCGCCCAGGCCGCGCGCGTCACCCCTCGCTCCGTGTGCAGCTCCACGGCCACTCCAGAGAGCAGCAGCTCCCAGAAGCTACCGTTGCGGGCGAGCTGGTACACGTCCAGGCGACGCTGCTTGACGTCTGGATCGGTCAGAAAGCCAACCAGCGCGCGGAAGGCTCTGGTCGCTGCCTTGAGATCGGCACGCTTGAGCGTGCCCAGCAAGCGCTTGGCTTCGGCGAACGCCGCTGGAGTTCCCAGCCCGACTCGCAGCAACGCCGGCACGACGCTCAGCGCGCCCGCCTCGGCGCCGCTCGGCTTCTTGCTGTCGAAGAGCAGCTCCAGCAGTGCCGCGACCCGCCCGGAGTCCCCCGTGATGAAACTCTGACAGATGCCGTGGATCGCTCGCGTGGTGGGGGAGAGCTCGCGCGCGTGGCGCTCCAGCGCATCCACGTCGCCACGCAGCGCAGCCTGCTCGAGCCACAGCGCCAGCAATCGCTGACGCACGACGACCTGTTCGACTTGCAGCGCTGCAGCCAGGAACCAGCGTTCGAGTCCGCCCAGAGGTTCGAGCCGATGCAGGCTCTCGCGGACGACTTGCTCGGCGACGGTGAGCGCGTCCTCACCCCAAACTCCAGTGAACCAGGCGGCGTCGAATGCCTCGCAAACCGACTCGCGCAGCCACTGCTCGTCGCTCCGCACCAGCCCCCGCAGCGACGCAGGTCGAGAGCTTCGCAGGCGCGTGAACGCTTCGAGATCCCCGAGCTGCAGCGCGAGCTCGAGTGGGGCCTGGGACCGCGCGCCAACCGCGCGATGGCAGTCGCGCACCAGCGAGTCGAGCTCTCGCTGCGCTGCCAGTTCACGGATCACCAGCTGGCGCCAGCCGGGCGCAATCGCGAGCCCGCCTTGCCCGCGCCCGAGCCGGGAGAACTTCAGGTCGGTGTTAAGCAGGCCGCGCTTCAGCGCGATCCGGGAGAAGCTGCTGAACGTCGCAGCCTCGTCCGCCAGCTGGAGGAGCACGTCATTGGAGAGCGCGCTCTCGAGACACAGCGCCCCGAGCAAGCGCCAGCCTGCCGGGCCGAGCTCCTTGCGCAACGCTCGAACCTTGCTGGGGTTCGGCGCGCGGCTCCGGGTGCGGGGATCGTCGATGCCAGGCACGGTCGCGCAGACTATGCCCCAGGCGATTGCGCAACGCATCAAGGGAGGGGCGCTGGGCGTGAAAGAGTCGGAGCGATTGGACGCGCGCGCGACCCGCCAGTCGCGTTATGAAGGATCCATGTCACGCTGCCTGCTCGCTCACTGCGCAACGCTGCTCGAGGTCTCGATGGTGGTCTTCGGCTGCTGGGCCCTGGTCGGCTGCGGCAGCGACGCTCAGGACTCGAGCTCCGGACGTGACTTCCGCGCCTTCGACGACGCGGTGAGTAGTTTCCTCGAGGCAAATGATCTCGAGGGCGCGAGCGTGGTCGTGGTCAGTCGTGAAGAAGGCGTCGTGCACGTGAAGGCGCTTGGAAGCTTCGAGGAGGATCGCGTGTCGCTGATCGCGTCTTCGAGCAAGGTGATGAGCGCCGGCGTCCTGATGCACCTGGCGGATCAGGGTTTGCTCGACGTGGACGCCCCTGTCTCCACCTACCTGGGGGACTGGGGGGAGTACAAGACGGACATCAGCGTGGCGCAGATGTTATCCAACAGCGCGGGCATGGTCGGGCTGATCGACGACCCGCTCTACGGACCCTACCTGTGCCAGTACCTGGGCAACGGCACACTCAGCGACTGCGCAAAGAAGATATACACCGCGGACGACACGGAGGATCGTATCCCCCCGGATACTGAGTTCCGCTACGGCGGCGGGCAGTGGCAGCTGGCAGGCGGCGTGGCGGAGGTGGTCAGCGGGAAGCGCTGGGGCGACCTGATAGACGAGATCTACGTTCAGCCGTGTGGTCTCGAATCGACCGGCTACAACAATCACTACAGCCAGGGCTTCGCCTCCGGCGGCGTGGACGGCGCGCTGACCTACCCCGACTTCTTCCAGGCAGATCCATCCAACCTCGAGGAAACGCAGAACCCCAGCATCGAAGGCGGTGCCTACACGACGGCGCGAGACTATGGGAAGATCCTGTGGATGCACCTGTCGGGCGGACGCTGCGGCGACACTCGAGTGCTCAGCGAGGCGTCGGTGGCGCGCATGCAGGAGGACCGCATCGGCGAGATCTACGGAGGCTCGTCGCTGGATCCTAGCCTGCCCGGGTACGGCTTCGGCTGGTGGGTGAGCCGCGAGGAGCCCGTGGTGGCAGACCCCGGCGCCTATGGAGCAACGCCTTGGCTGGACAACGATCGCGGCTACGCAGCGATGATTATCCTGGAAGCCAAGGCGGAACTCGGGGTCAACCTGCGTATCGAGACGAAGCCCATCTTGGATGAACTGTTCCCGCTGCCCCAGGACTGAGGGCTACTCGGCCTTCTTTTCCTCTTCCTTCTCTTCATCCTTCTTCTCGGCTTCTGCCTTCTCGCCCTCGGCCTTGTCGTCGGCGGGCTTGTCCTCAGCGGCCTTGTCCGCGGCGGGCTTCTCTTCCGTGGCCTTCTCCGCCGGCTTCTCTGCGGCGGCTGGGACTTCCTTGCCGTCCTTGCCAGCTTCGGGCTTCTTCTCGTCGCAAGCGGCGCAGAGTAGCGGAATGGCGAGCAACGCAATCGTGAGCTTGGTCATGGGAGTTCTCCTTTGGCCGCGCATCAATGACAGCGCGCTCCTACGCGCGGACGCGACCTCGTCCGGGATCTAGCAGCCTGGCGTTTCCACCCGAAAATGAAACCAGCCCCGTCACGATCATTTCGTCGTGCTGACGCTCGGGCGAAACCTCCGGTCACATTGCTCCGACGAGCGGGACGTGGCTCGCCCCGGAGGCACCAGAACACCGGGGCGGCAGGCGTGCTTCAAGCCGTGACGATGCCGTGCTCGATGAGTGACTCTCCCATGGAGACGACCATCTCTTCCAGTCCACGGGGGTGCCAACCGAGGACGGTCTCGATCTGGGTCGTATCGAGGTCCTGACGCTTGCCCAGCTCTTGCACGGCAAGCGCGGCTGTCTTGTCGAAGAGCGCAACCCCGCGCAGGAGCCAACCTGGAACGCGCCGAGTGGGGATCCTGAAGCCACGGCCCGAGAAGTGTCGCTCGAGGATCCTCGCCACGTCGAGCATCGAGGCGTGCTGCACGGATGCCACGAATCGTTTCCCCGCAGCGCTTTCCGTGATCATCGCTGCGAGATGGGCGCTGGCGACGTCTCGAACGTCGACCATCGCCCAGCCAATGTCGGGACACCCAGGCATCTCCCGCGCCATCAGCTTGCGCACCACCTCGCCAGACGTGCCGTAGTCGCTGTCCAGCACCGGGCCGAGCACGAGGCCGGGGTTGATCGTACAGAACTCCAGGCGCTCCTCCTCGGGAAAGCTCGCCACCAGGTCCCAAGCCGCCCGCTCCGCGATGGTCTTGCTCTGCTCGTAGGCGCCGACGTCCTTGCTGAGCACGCTCCAGTGGCTCTCGTCGTAGGTCTCCGACCCGTCGCGCTTGTGCCCATAGAGCACGGCGGCCACCGAGGAGGTCATCACGAGGCGCTTCACCTGAGCTCTCTGTGCCGCGCGGATGACCCTCAGCGCCCCGTCGCGCGCAGGGACGATCAGCTCGTCGGCGTGCTTCGGCGGCGTCCGCGGCAGTGGCGAAGCGACGTGCAGGACGTAGGTGACGCTCCGCATCGCCTCGCTCCAGCCAGCGTCGCTGGTGAGGTCCGCCACCACGAACGAGAGCCGAGACGTATCTGCGCCGTGGGCCTTCAGCGCGGCTTCGACCTGGGTGGTCCGCTGCGGGTTGCGCACGGTGCCGCGCACCGAGTACCCCGCTTCGAGCAACTGCAAGATGCAGTGCATGGCGACGAAGCCAGATGCGCCCGTCACCAGGACCAGGCTGTCTTTGGTGTCCGAAGTCATGTCCGAGGATATGGGAGACCACTGGTCTCTTGTAAATCCTCTCCTGGTTCGATTTCTTGCATTCCAATTGATTTTAGCTAAATTTTACCAGTACCAGTGGTCTCCAAATCCAGCTTTATCCGCGCCCGCGGCCCCGAACAGCGCGAGCTGCGACGTCAGGAAATCCTGGCCGCGGCGCGACGCCTGATCGATTCCGGCGGCCTCGATGCCGTCGGCCTGAACGCCATCGCTCGAGAGGCGGGGATCGCAAAGAGCAACTGCTATCGCTACTTCGAGAGCAGAGAGCAGATCCTGCTCACGCTGCTGGTCGAAGACGAGGCGGACTGGGTCGACCAGCTCGAACTCGAGCTGGCCCCCCTGGCAGGCACGAATGACGTGGACGGCGTCGCTGACGTCGTCGCGAGGAGCCTGGCCGCGGCACCTCGCCTGTGCCTGCTCACCAGCGTCGTGGCGGGAGTACTCGAACAGAACGTCTCCGAAGACACCGCGCGCGCCTTCAAGCTGGAGGTACGCGCGCTCGCCTTGCGCATCGCCAACGCGCTCTTCGCCGCGATCCCGCGCCTGCCGACAGACCGCATCATGGCGATCCAGCGCTACGTCCACGCACTGATCGCCGGGATGTGGCCCATGGCGCATCCATCGCCTGCCATGCAGCGCGTGCTGTGCTCTCCCGACCTAGAACATTTCCGCACGGACTTTGAATCGGACCTCCGGGGGAGCCTGACCGCTCTGTTCCAGGGCAGCTTGAGCGCTTGAAACGAGAAAGCGCGCGAAGCCCTCTCGGGCTCCGAGCGCGCACTCCTCGCTGCTACAGGCAGCCTCACATCTGGGGCATGGCGTTCTTGAAGCCTTCGATCTCCATCATGCGTCCGAGCCAGGCGGCGATGTTCGCGCCCTGGGGCAGCGATTGGCCGATCTGGAGCTGGGTAGCGTTTGAGGCGACGGAGAGATCCGCGATGGTCGGCTTGTCTCCGACGAGGAACGACTTGCCAGCGAGGGCGTCGTCCAGGATCTTCCCGAGCTCCGCTAGCGACTTCTCGCCGCGCTCGATCGCGGCCTTGTCCGCGTTGTCGCCGGCGAACATCTTGTTGAAGACGACCTCGAAGACCGGAGTCGCGACGCGAGTCTGGTTCCAGTCCATCCACTGGTCGACGAGGGCGCGTGCCTTCAGATCCGCGGGGTACCAGTCGGTCAGCTCGTGCTTGTTGCACAGGTATCGCAGAATGGCGTTGGACTCGTAGAGCTTGAAGTCCCCATCCACCAGCGTGGGCACCTTGTGGTTGGGGTTCAGCGCCAGGTAGCTGGGCTGCATGTTGTCGCCCTTGAGCAGGTCGACCAAGACCAGTTCATGCTCGATCCCGGCTTCGTTGAGCAAAGAGACGACGCGACGTGAGTGCTGAGAGAATGGATGGAAGTAGAGTTTGTACATTGGAACTCCTGTGACCTGATTCTGCCGAACGAAATCCCCCCGGGCACGCTGGAAGAAGCATGCTTGTCTGGGAGGAGAGTCTGTGTCCCTCGCGCCTCCAAGCGTGAGCGGGACTCCGAGGGACGCGTGAACTCACGGGTCACCTTGGCCCAATCGGAGGCTAGGTTAGGAGGCTGTCTGCCGCGGAGCAACCGCTTCGACCTCCGATCGAGCGACGCAGGCCTCTGAGGTGCGCCCCCAGGGCGAGTGCCCTCAGGACGACATAACCGATGAAGGCGAACCAGAGACCTCGATTGCCAAAGCTCTTCATCAATGGCCAGCTGGCCACCACGAAGACGCACATGGAAATCACTGACGCGTTGCGCATGTCCCGGGTGCGAGTCGCGCCCACAAACACGCCATCCAGCTGGAACGCCGCGAAGGAGAGCAGGATGTACAGCGCGGCGAGGGGAATGAAGCGCAGCGCTTCACGGCGCACCTCCTCGATACTGGTGAGGGAACGTACCGCGAGGCCCCCCAGGAGCCAGCACACCAGCGCCAGCAGCACCGCAGTGAGCAGAGCCAGCTCCGTCGAACGGAGCACCGCTGCATCGAACCGTCGCCGGGAACCAGCTCCGATCGCCCGTCCCACCAGCGACTCTGCCGCGAACGCGTATCCGTCGAGAAAGAACGCCGCGAAGCTCACCAGCTCGAGCAGCACGTGATTGGCAGCGAGGCTGACGTCACCGAACTTGGCGCTCCGATCCGTGAACCAGGCGAAGCCCGCGAGCAAGAACAGCGTGCGGATCATGATGTCGGCGTTGGTCCTGAACATTTCCGCAAGGCGACCTCGGTCCAGGATCCGCCTGCGTGGCCAGAACTCCTCCCGGTCGACTCGCTGAGCCTGCAGCAGGCGGCGCACGGTCCAGAACGCCGCGAAGAGCGTCACCCATTCTGCCACGGCAGTGCCGAGGCCGATCCCCCGCACACCCATGCCAAGGACGCCAGCGAAGGTGACGTCGAGACCGATGTTCAAAGCGTTCAGTAGTAGCTGCAGGACCAGTAGCTGCCGGCTCTTTCCCAGACCTATCAGGGTCCCCATCAAGGCGAAGGTCGCGAGCGCGGCGGGCGCGCCCCAAATCCGCATGGCAAAATATTGAGCAGCATCATGCTCCACGTCGGGGCTGGCGCTGAACACGGCCCAGGCGAGCTTCGCGATCGGCCACTGCAGCAGCACGAGCGTCAAGCCGATCGCCGAAGCCAACAGCAGCGCGCGCCCCAGCACGGCCCGCACCTCCGCCTGCTGTCCGCCGCCCTCCGCCTGCGCGACGAAGCCCGTGGTCCCCATGCGCAGGAAACCGAAAGACCAGTAGACGAAGCTGAACACGAGCGCGCCCAGCGCGATCGCGCCGAGCCCCGAGGTCGTCCCCGTATGACCGATCACTGCGGTGTCCACGATGCCCAGCAGGGGCACCGCGGCGTTCGCCAGGATGATGGGCCAGGCGATGCGAAACACGCCGGCGCGGCTCAGTTCCGCGGACATCTCCTGGGCGACTCAGGCGTCCAGCTGCTGGGCGAGCGCCAGGTTCTGCGCCTGGGCGCGCTGGAACGCAGGTCGCTCGCCGATTCGCGCCAGGTAGCGACCGAAGACCTCTCCAGGCTCGAGGGTTCCGACCATCTGAGCCCACCCCAGCGCCGACGCGACATAGACGTCCGCCGCCGTGAAGTGCTCCCCCAGCAAGTAGGGCCCCGCTTCCAGGGCTTTCTCCAGCGTGCTGATGGTGTCCTCGAAGCTGCCATAGCCCAGCGCACCCTTGCGCTCGACCTCGGGGCGCTTCAGTCCCCTGTCGACGATCGCCGTCTCCAGGCAACCGCTACCAAAGAACAGCCAGCGGTAGTAGCTGCCGCGCGCCGCCGCCTCCACGGGCGGCGCCAAATTTGCCGCAGGGAAAGCATCCGCGAGATACGCACAGATCGCAGGGCTCTCGGTGACCACCACGCCACGATGCACGATGGCCGGGACCTTCCCCATGGGGTTCAGCGCCAGATACTCGGGCGATTTGTGCTCCGCCTTGTCGAAGCGGAGTAGCTTCAGCTCGTACGGCGCTCCCACTTCTTCGAGCATCCAGTGGACGGTGCGACCACGCGAGCGAGGGTTGGAGTAGAACGTGACTGTGTCGTCGGACATCTTGCCTCCCGGGACTCTACGTAGCCCTCGAGAGCGGCGCCGAAAAGCCAGAAAACGCCCGCTGGTCGAGACTGCCGACAGGACGCTGTCAGGGGTCGGTCGAGTCACCAGGACGCTGCACCTCACCCCCGAATCAGCCACCGGCTCAAGACACGTTGAGGCGATAGGCTGCGCCCGTGGCGCCGAACTGAACCATGTCGATACTCGGCGTGCCCCGCTTGGAGAGCTCGGCGACGCGCTGGACGACCCCCGCGAAGCCATGGGCCACCAGCTCCGGGATCAACCCGGTTGGCCAGGTCACCGTGTACAGGATTCCATCATTGCCTCGCGGCAACGCGCGAAGCCCCACGCCGCGATGAAAGCGCCCCCAGTAGCGCGCCGCGGCGCCCAGCAGGGTGTCGGGCGTGATGAAGCCGAAGAGCACGCGGTAGATTCGCGCGTTGGCCATGTTGCCCATCACGTCGTACCAGAAGCTGCGGAAGGCCGCGTTGTCCAGCTCCCAGAGGTCTGCGATGGCGACGTTCAGTGCGCAGTAGCTAACCTCGGGGATCCACTCGCTGGCCAACGGAGGTCGTTCAAGGACTTGTCGGAGCTCGTCCGGTAGTCCCACCGAGGTGCTCAGTGGTTTGTGCTCCAGGCAATGCAGCAGCAGCGCACCCTTGGCCTCGTACTTGGGGTAAGACGCCAGACCTTCGGGCAGGCGCTCCAGGTAGGCTCTGACTCGTGGGAATGAGGTCTTGGCGCTTGTGTGGCTGGTCACGGAACTCCCGGGCGGAGGCTCAGCATTCCACGACGGCCGCGACGCGACCAAGCTAAGGGTCCGCTGGCGACGACTACTCCGCGCCGTTGGGAGACGACGGAAGCGCCGCTTCGGTGTCTCTGGCCTTCGCGCCTGTAGCTACCTCGGCGTCTGCGTGATCGGCGACCGCGATGCGCGGGAACAGGAGCCCCGAGATCGCGGCGATCACCGCCAGCGCTGCAATCGCCCAGAACGCCGTGTGCAGGCCGTCCTCGAGGGCCCAGGCGAGGCTGTGCACCAGCTCCGGCGCCAGGTTCCGCCCGTGCTCGGGACCGAGCAACGCGTTCGCGGCCTCGGGGGGGACCCCCGGCACCTTGGCCAGCTCGCGAGCGATCACCGCGCCCAGTGCCCCCACGGCGAGGGTCCCACCAATGGTGCGGAAGAACATCGTGCTCGCCGTCGCGACCCCCCGTTGCTTCCACGCCACCGAGGACTGCACCGCGATGATCAGCGCCGTGTTCGCCAGGCCCATGCCAACGCCAAACAGCCCGGTGGCGAAGCTCAACCAGGTCAGGCTGAGCTCGGGAGAGAGCACGACGGCGAGACCGATGCTCGTCACCGTCAGCACGCCGAGTCCGGTCAAGATCAGCGGACGGAAGCCGACCTTCACGAGCAGCCGTCCGCTTATGGCGCTCGCGACCGGCCACCCAATGAGCATCGGCGTGATGGCGCGCCCCGCTTCCTTGGCCGAGCCACCAAGCACCGCCTGAACGTGGAGCGGGACGAAGGTGACCGTCGCGATCATCGCACCGCCAAGCAGCGTCCCGAGCACCGTCGCCACGGCCATCACGCGACGACTGAACAGGTCGATGGGCAGCATCGGCTCGGCGGCTCGCTTCTCGACGGCGATGAAGACCGCCGTGAGCACCCCGGCGATTGCCAGCATCGCCAGGCCGCGCGCGCCACCTCCGCTCCCCGCCAGAAGCAGCAACAGGATCGTGGTCAGGACGAGCGTGCCGGCCACGTCGAACACCCGCTTCCGTTTCTCCACGGATTCATGATACGCGAAGATCAAGACGCCCATGCACAGCAGGCCTGGCAACACGTTGATGTAGAACACCCAGCGCCAGGACAGCGCGCTGACGATGTAGCCTCCCAGCAGCGGCCCGATGATGCCCGCCGCTCCCCAGACGCCCCCGAACAGCCCCTGGATCTTCGCCCGTCGCTCGACGTCGAAGAGATCACCGATGATGGTCATCGTGATCGGCTGCATCGCTCCCGCGCCGAGCCCTTGCAGCGCGCGGAACGCAATGAGTTGCTCGATGCTCCGAGCCTGCCCGCTGGCGACCGACCCGATCAGGAACACCACGACGCCAAACAGGATGATGGGCTTGCGCCCATACAGATCCGCGAGCTTACCGTAGATCGGCACCGTCACGGTCGCAGCGAGCATGTAGGCGGTGAACACCCAGCTGTAGAGCCGAATCCCCCCGAGGTCGCCGACCACCGTTGGCATGGCCGTGGAGACGACCGTCATCTCCATCGCCGCCATGAACAAGGCAAAGAGCAACGCGACGACCGTCGCGGGACGATGCGTGGTGCGGGTCGAGTTCGGGGAAGTCAGGGGAGACATGATGCGGGGCGGCGAATCGGCAGGTCAGTGCGGGATCTGGCGAGTCCCCCCGGCGCCAGCACGTACTACGGTCGGGTGCGGGCTATCCCTAGGGCACCGGGCGCGAAGCGCCAAGCTCGAGGACGCGCTTTGTTGCGATCCGGGTCTGGGCCCACCCTCCGCAAGGATGCCACAACCACCCACTCACGGCGCCAGCGAGTCGAGCCGGGAACGATGCTTCGAGGAGGCGGTGGTGACGAAGGTCCGCTCGAGCGCCCTGGCTTCCTCGACGCGTCCCAGGACCTGGAGCGTCCCCGTCTACTTCCACGTGGCAAATGCAGAGCTGGTTCGGAATCGAGGCTTGAGGGGCTCCCAGCACGCCCAGCGCTCCCCGGGGCCACGAGGAGCCCAGCGGGGAGCGGCCCCCGAAAAGCCATTGCGAAGGCGCGCTCGCTCCCCGACTATTTAGCAGCATGGAAAAGTCGAACCTGGTTCCGCCCCGGCCTGTCTCGCTCCCGCCGCTGCTTCGACTGAGTCTGCTGGCCGCCGCCACGTGGCTCCCCACCGCCTGCGTGGTGCACACCAGCGGTCCGTCGCACGACTGGATTCGGGAGAGCGCCTCGCAGGACCTGGGTTGCCCCCAGGGCAAGCTCACGATCACCCACTACATGGGGAAGAAGGACAGGAAGAAGGCCGAAGGCTGCGGCAAGACTGCCGTCTACCGCGAGGTGTGCCAAGGCCAGCAGTGCCACTGGGAGCGAGAACCCTAGCCGGGTCGACGCTCGTCGGAGTCGGAGCGATCTCGCCAGCCGGGTGAGGCCGTGATAGCTAGCGGCTGTCACCAAGCATGCGCTCGTTCATCGCTTCGCTCCCGCGTTCCGTGTTGAACATCGTCGCCCCCGTCGGTCTCGACGCGGACGCCCTGCGCGAGCAGGCCCAGATCGACGCCCTCCAGGATCCGGATGGTCGCGTCTCTGGCGAGAGCTACGAGCGGCTCTGGCTCGCGCTGGCCCGGGATCCGCGCGCACGGCTCAGCCTCCCCAGCGCGGCAGCGCTCGAAGACGTCGGCGGTCTGGGCGTCGTCGGCTACGTGATGGCCCACTCGGAGAACATGCGTCAGGCGTTCGGCGCCTACGAACGCCACGGCCGCGTGATCGGCGACTTCGTGGAGCTCCGAGTCGTCACCAGCCCCGATGGCTTTCGCATCGAGCTCCGCTATCCAGCGCCGTTCCGCGAGATCCCGCTCTTCACCGAGAGCAACCTCGTGTTCACCGACGCCATGGCCCGCGCGCTGGCTGGCAAGGAGCTGCCGCTGCTGGAGACCTGGCACTATCATTCGCGCAACGGGCAATCCCTGGAGCTGGAGACTCTGCTCCACGGTCGGGGGGGTGAGGCCCGCTACGAGCAACCCTGCGCGGCGCTGGTCTACGCACCCGAGATCGCGAACTGGCCAGTAGCCAAGGCGGATACTCGCCTGTTTCCGTTCCTGGAGCGCCACGCAGCAAGCCAGAGCGCCGTGGCACCGAACCTCGCGCCTTGGACCACACGCACGCGGACGGCAGTCATCGAGCTGATGCGGGGGGAGGAGCCGAGTCAGCGCGAGGTTGCACGCAAGCTGGGCGCGAGCGAACGCACGCTCCAGCGACGCCTCGCGGAGGAAGGCATGAGCTTCGTGCGGATCGCCGACGAATGCCGCCGCGAGCTCGCGCTTCTCCACGTCGCCGACCCATCTCTGCCGCTGGCGGACGTTGCTTTTCTGCTCGGATATTCTGACACGACGGCCTTTCACCGCGCCTTTCGCCGCTGGACGGGTAGCACCCCGGCCGAGTTGCGGCGCAAGCGCTCGGCGTGAATCAGCGCCGGCCCGCGCGCCGATGCACCCGCCTTGCAGCGCGCGCTCCCGCGTCGGCTTCGTGGTGCACGAGCTTGCGACGTAGCGTTGGCCGCCTCGTCAGGGCGCGAGCAGGCCAACAATTGATTGAGTCCCCGTGGAGCCAGTGCGAGAAGGCGTCATGGACTTCGAGCTGAGCACCAGGGCCGCGGATCTACGGGAGCGCATCGTACGCTTCATCCAAGAGGAGATCACCCCGCTGGAGCGCGACGTGCTCGAGCGGCGCGAGCGCCACGGTGACTGGCGGAGGTGGTCGGTCCCCAGCGAAGTGGAGGCGCTCAAGGCCAGGGCGCGTGAGGCGGGGCTCTGGAACCTGTTTCTCCCCGAGGAATCGAAGCTCAGCAACGTGGAGTACGCGCCGCTCGCCGAGGAGATGGGCAAGAGCTTCCTAGCCCCGGAGGTCTTCAACTGCAACGCTCCGGATACCGGCAACATGGAGGTGCTGGAGAAATACGGTAGCGAGGAGCAGAAGTCGCGATGGCTCGAGCCACTCCTGCGGGGCGAGATCCGCTCGGCGTTCTGCATGACCGAGCCCGATGTCGCTTCGTCCGATGCCACGAACATGCAGGCGACGGCGGTGATCGACGGGGACGAGGTGGTGCTCAACGGCAAGAAGTGGTGGTCCACGGGCATCGGTCACCCCGACTGCCGCGTCGTGATCTTCATGGGTGTCACGGATCCGGACGCCCACCGCCACTCGCGCCACAGCATGGTGCTGGCGCCCCTGGATACACCAGGCATCGAGATCCAGCGCATGGTGCCCGTGTTCGGCGAGTACGACGCGCCCTACGGCCATGGCGAGATCTGGTTCTCCAACGCACGCGTACCGAAAGCGAATCTGATCGCCGGGCCGGGACGCGGCTTCGAGATCGCTCAGGGGCGCCTCGGCCCCGGGCGCATCCATCACTGCATGCGCTGCATCGGGGCTGCCGAGCGAGCGCTGCAGCTGATGATCGAACGCGGCCTGGAACGGGAAGCCTTCGGCAAGCCGCTGATCAACCTCGGAGGCAATCGCGAGCGCATCGCAGACCTGAGGATCGCGATCGATCAGGCTCGCCTGCTGACGCTATTTGCCGCATGGAAACTAGATCAGGTGGGCGCACTGGGGGCGCTGACGGAGATCAGCGCCATCAAGGTCGTCGCGCCGAACGTCTTGCAGCAGGTCGCAGACGAGGCGATTCAACTCTTCGGTGGCGCAGGGGTCTCCGAGGACGTGCCCCTGACGGCGCTCTTCGCCATCGGCCGCGTGCTACGCATCGCCGACGGACCGGACGCCGTGCACCGCGGCCTCATCGCACGCATGGAGCTGATGAAGTACGGCTCCTCCAGGTCACGCGGGCAGGGCTGATCACCACGCGGGGCGGACACCGGGCAACGCTCCCGAGTAGCGCTCACGCAGGACCCGCTCCAGATCGCTGCGCAGCGCCTCGAAGCGCTTCACCCCCAGCACGCTCGCCCACTCGTCCTCGAGCTCCCGATAGATGCTCTCGACGTGGCTCAACAGGCGCTCGCCCCGCGGCGTGAGCCTCAGCAGCTTCGAACGCGCATCCGCCGGGTTGGGGACGAGCTTCACGTAGCCGGACTCCCGCATCGCCTCGACGAGCTTCGAGGCCGCTTGCTTGGTGAAGCCCATCTCCGCCGCCAGGTCGTTCACCGTCTTGTTCTTTTCCCGTGCGGGAAGCAAGACGAAGCCATAGGAGCGCTTCACGTCCTTGTAGCCCCTCTCGGCCAGGCGCTCGTGGAGGTCATCGATCAGCGAGCGGTAGGCCATGGCACATAGCCGCGCGACGGGCACATCCTGACGATCTCCGAAACTCGTCGAGCTGCCTGGGTTTGACACGCCCCGGTTGTACTACGGCTCGCTCACGCTGCCCACTCGGGCGCGCGGCTACTCGGCCCAGGGTGGCGTGAAGGTCTTGCCATCGAGCTTGGCCTGACCCCCGACGGGAAAGCAGCACAGCAGCTCGAGCAGGCCAGCGCCAGCGTTGTCGAGCGAGAAGCGCGTGTCCCTGGGGATCACGATCACGTCACCGGCCTTCGCAGAATGCTGCTCACCGGCGATCTCGACGCGCGCCTCGCCCGCGACGACGTAGAACAGCTCCTCACGCGTCAGGGCGTGGGGCGTCGGCGACGTGTTCGGCAAGATCTGCACACGCCAGAGCGCCGTTTCCTGGCTGCCGCGCGACGGAGTCGCCAAGGTCGTGAAGCGGGCGTTGGGTAGCTCGTGGGTGCATCGCTCGGGGGCTCGAATCACTGGCATGGGGTTGCTCCTCTGGTGTCGACTACTGTCAACTGCATTGACTAGCCAGTCATACCTCCCCCCCGGACCATAAGTCAATTACGTTGACTAATCTCGGTACGGGCCCGCGCCACGAGCCCGGCAGGCAGAGCTTCACAGAGCCGAAATGAAACACGCCGGCCACCCCATCGGGGAGCCGGCGCGGCGCAAGATTCAGGGACGCTGGCTACTTGGACTGATGGCAGCCGTAGCAGCCGAAACCGGTCTGGGTCTCGGGGTTGTAGGGCTCCATATCCAGGGTCTTCGCCATCTCGGGCACGACCTGCTTGCCCATGAACTCCATCACCTTTGGATGCTTCTTGGAGAGGGCGGCGAAGTCACCCTTGGCGGGCAACTTGGGCAGCGCAGGGCTCGGCATGTCGAACTTGCCGTCCTTCGCCTCGGGACCGTGACACGTCACGCAGCTGAACTCCGCGAACTCCTTCTCGTCGTAGTCCTTGAACAGCTTGCCCATGGTCGGCATCACGACCTTCATCATGTGGGCCTTCTTCTGATCCATGTTCATGTCGGCCCACTTGGCAGGCGCCGGCGGCTCTTCAGTCTCCGCTGGCTCAACCGCCTCGGGGGGTTCGGGCTCCATGTCCGACGCCGCTGCCTCGGGGGCTTCAGGCGCCTCGGGGGCTTCTGCGGGCGGGGGCGAGCTACCGCATCCAAGAGGGAAGGCCAGGCTCAGTACGATGATGGGAAAGATTCGACGCATAGGGATTCCTCGGGCCGGCATCATCGGGGATTGAAGCCAGCTCGACAATCGATAGTTCCGGTCACCCCGGGACCAGCCCGGCCCGCGCACGGAGATCGCACCCCAGCGGGCGGGGAACGCTCGGTTTCCACATCGATTTCTGCTCGGCTGCGCGGATGTTTTACTACGGGAACGCATTGTTTCGCGCACAGCGCCAGCGATGCTCAACCTGATGGCCACTCAGCATCTGAGTCATCGTTCGAGAGCAGCGCACGGACTCGTCGCCCACGATCTCGAAACTCCGGCGTCCACTTGCCGCCCGGCGCGGGTCCTCGTTGAAAATGGGTCGGCTGGCCTAGGCCAATGGGTCTTCGCGCACGGTGGAACAGCCGATACCCGATGGTCGAGTCCGAGCGTATTCTGAGGCAGATGAACGCTCGCCGTCTCCGCCCTCGCCCCCACACCCTGTCGAGCGCGCTGGGGCTCCTCTTCCTGGCGCTGCTCGCCTGCAAGAACAAGGAGCGGGCACCAACGCCAGCGCAGCCAGAAATTCCAGTTCCCCAGGGCAACGTTGCGGAAGCGCCGGTGGCACCCCAGGCACAGGCCCCGGTGCAGCAGCCCACGCCCGTCCAGCACCCCGCTCCCGTGCGGCAACCCACGCCAGCGCGGCCAGCGCCTCAGCCAGTTCAGCAAGCCGCCCCTGCGCCGCGACCCGAGCCAGCGCCGGAACCCGTACAGCCCGCTCCGCCACCCCAACCCGCTCCAGCTCCTCAACCCGCTCCAGCTCCTCAGCCAGTTGCGTTCAGCCAGACCGACACCAGCCAGTGGCTCGATGGAGTCCCGCCGATCCCGACGGGACGCTCCAACCCGCCAAGCATCTCCGAGTGGTCCAGCGCGCCCGTCGTGAACACCCAAGGCCCGAACTCGCATCCAGAGAACTGCCGGATGCAGGTCTGGCGGGAGTGGGTGAGCATCAAGTGTGAGGGCGATTTCAAGGGCTTCGATGACAACTTCAACCTGGGCAAGGAGACCCAGGACTGGTTCCGCGCCACCAAGCTCGGGAAGTTCGCGAGCGTCGTCATCCGCATGCAGAAGGGGAAGACCCAGCGGCTGCGCATCTGTCGTGGTCGCGACCGCGCCTCGCTGTTCGTCAACTGGCCCAACACACGGGATCGCCCACGACACATCGCCCTCGGCAGAGCGGGCCAGTGCGAGCAGTACTGGAACTGAGCCCAGGCTAGTACTCGACGCCGTTCACCCGCCTGCTCGACCACCCGGCGTGAGCTTGACCAGCCACACGCCGCTGGCCCCTGCGGCCCATACCTCACCCTCGCGACCAAAGACCTCCGCCACGGCGCCGTCGGCGCCCGCGACGCGCGCCCAGCGCTCGCCGTCGTAGTGCGCGAGTCCCTCGGCTCCAGCCAGCCACACGTCGTCCGGTCCGCTACCCCACAGCGTGCCGGGCTCGGAAACGGGAGACGGAAACGATTCCCAGCTACCGTCCTTGCCGTGCCAGAGCCGCGCGCCGCCGGGAGAGGCGTCGCTGATCCAGTGTTCCTTGCCGTCGCCCCACACCCCGGTGGGGGCGTCGATCTTGGCGCCGCCAGATACCTCGCGCCAGGCCAGGCCATCGAGGATCTCCACCGAGTGCCCGTGGATCGCAAACGCCTCCTTGCCCTGGAGATCGACGCGCCGCGCGGTGCCGAGCCCCGCGTCCATGGTCTTCCAGCCCGTGCGCCGCTTGATGATGCACTGGTCTCCGGTCTTGCACACGACCTCCGGGTCGTCGTGACCCAGCACGCCCCAGAGCACTCCCGGGGGGTTGCCTCCGAGACGACCGATCTCCGCCTTCTCGACCCGCCAAATAGCCGCGCGGAAACGCAGGTACACCTGACCTGGGTTTCCGTCGAGCTCGCGCCCACCCATGATGCGCGGTCGGTCGTCTCGGCCGAAATAGATCCTGGTGCCCCGGAGATCAGGGCCGCTCAGCC
Organism: Polyangiaceae bacterium; assembly: GCA_041389745.1. Lineage (GTDB taxonomy): Bacteria > Myxococcota_A > Polyangia > Polyangiales > Polyangiaceae > JAHBVY01. Next base: position 7,021 of record JAWKRF010000026.1, on the reverse strand, counting down.
CGAGACGGTCCGGCAAGGGGATGGCGCGCCACTTGCCCTGCTCGAAGAGCCACGGCACCACCTGCTCGCCCTGCACCACCAGCGCTGCTACTCGAGGTCGCCCCAGCGCGAGCGAGAGCACCGACGATTCCAGCGAGTGCTCCACGCGACCAAGCTCCCGCACCTCGGCCTGTTCGGGCTCCTGCTTCACCGACGTAGTTTGGGGGTGAGGAGCGGCGCTCGGCGCAGCGCCCGGCGTCGGGTCACTCGGAGGCTCGGCGTGTTGTTCACCCTCCGGACTCGCCGCCGGCTCTGCCGGAGGGGCCCCTGCGCTGCACGCCGCGAGCGCCAGCGCACCCGCGGCTTGACAGACCCAAGAACGTCGTTTCCTCACGGCTATAACTCCCGCATCCAGAAGCTCATCGTCTTCGGCGTCGACTCGGTCTCGCCGATGTCCGGCCAGCTGAACGTCGCCTGAAGCTCCGGCATCTTGCGGTATCCACGTCGCTCCCAGAAGCGATCGTTTGGCACGTAGTCCGCTGGCCGCGCGGGGTGGTCCGCTGGGCGATCCACCGCGCAGAAGGTACACGCCCCGAGCCCAAGGCGACGCGCGTGCGCCTCCCTGAGCTCGAAGAACTTCACACCTAGCCCCCGCCCCCGGTAGGGCTCGAGCAACACCGACTCGCCGAAGTACGCCAGCTTCGCGACGTCGTAACCCGCATCGGTGAACGGCTTCCGCACGTCCTCCTCCGCGTCGCTGAGCGGGAGCATCGTCGTCGCCCCGACCGCGCTGGTCCCATCCCAGACCAGCGCCGAGAAAGCACCGTCGCAGCGAAAGTAGACCTCGAGGTACTCGAGCTCGTAGTCGAAGCTCCCCTCGTACAGATAGGGGAAGGCACGAAACACCTCGACGCGCAGCTTCGCCAGGGCGTCGCGTACTTGACGCATGGCCTGGCCGCCGACGTAGGATTCCGTCCGGAGCGAGTTCATGAGAGGCTCCGGCGAGGTGTTGAGCTGGTGCAGCGGGTCATCTCGGAACCCGCTGCTTAACACGCTCTCGGCCTCGCGAGAGGCTCACTCGATGGTCGAGTTGGTCACCTGGGGATCTTCTGCGGCCAGCACGAAGATCCCTGGAAAGCCCTGGGTCTCGAACTTGCCGCTGGGGTTCCGTCGCAGCTCGGAGTCTTCGATGACCATGTGCCCGCTGCGATCGTTGGAGACGAAGAAGATGGCTCCTCCGCCTTCGTTGGCCGTGTTGTCTTCGATCTTGGTACCCTGGAGCGTCAGCGTCATCGTGTTGCCGTCGTTGTAGATGGCGCCGCCGCTGCCACCGCCCGGCGTCCCTGGCTGGGAGGGGTTCGCTCCGTTGCCGATGGCCTGGTTGTGGGTGAAGAGGCTGTTGATCACGGTCCAGGAGACCCCGATGCTGGAGAGCCCAGCACCGTTCGAGCAGATGTTGCCGTAGCCTTCCGCTCCACCGAACGTGCTGTGGACGACGTAGACAGGCCTGCCTTGATACTGACTCAGCACGCGCAACGCGGCCCCCCCCAGATCTGGGCCGGTGCTGTCACATGTGTTGTTGAAGAAGCGGCTGTTGATGACCTTGAACTGCCCGCCGCGTACGAGGATCGCTCCACCACCGCCACCCTCCTCGAGCTGACCCGTGGAGTTGCCTTCGACCATCGTGATGTTCTGTACGGTCAGCCGCGGCGTCTCCTGGTCCTGGCAGTGGTCCGTCGTCCAGTGCAGCTCCTGGTCGCAGGTATTCATGTACAGGATGCGGTGCGTCCCCTTTCCGCTCAGCGTCACCTTTCCGCCGCCGTCGATCACGATGTCGTCGCTCGCGTCGTTGAAGACCTTGGCGGTGGCGTCCGTCTCGATGGTCACCGGATCGTCCCCGCAGTTGAAGGTGATGATACCGCCGCCCGCCACGGCGCTGATGAACGCGTCGGAGGTACAGCTCTCGGGGGAGCCATCGCCGACCACGGTATCTGGGCTCGACGTGTCTTCCGCCTGTGCTTCGGCAGGCACGGCAGCGTTTCCGTCAGGATTCCCAGCGTCGGGCCCGCCGCCGGTGAAGGTGTTGCCGACGTTACCCGTGCCCGAACCGCCGTTGCCGGTGTTGCCGGAGCCGCCGTTGCCGGAGCCGCCGTTGCCCGAGCCGCCGTTGCCCGAGCCGCCGTTGGCCCCAGCTCCAGCGCTCCCGCCGCCTCCGCCCCCCGAGGAATCGTCGCCGCACCCCATCCAAGTCACGCACATCACCGCACACAAGCCAAAAGTAGTCAGCCCCAGCCGCATCTCTCCTCCTGTCGCCTCCTCGAGTTCCCGGAGACCACGCGATTATACTCCCGACATCGCAGTGCGGGGTGCTGCCGGCCTCGCTTTTTCAACGTGATAAAAGCTGACCGGGACTCAGGTTCGGTGCGGAAGCCGTGCAGTGGGGCGCTGAGCCCACACTGCCGTCTGGAGATCGGGGGGAGAGCTCCCCACACCGCGCGGCAACGCGAGCGACGCTTCGCTGAGCGTGCTCAGCGAAGGAAGTCGCTCAGTGCTTTCCAGTAGGCATCGAACGCCTCGTACTGCGGCACGTGTCCAACACCCGGCAGCTCCACGAGTCGAGCCTCTGGGATGCGCTGCTTGGCGAGACGACCAAGCCTCGGATAGTCCCCGAGCTTCGCCGCCACCTCCGGAGCCACCGCGTCCTTGCCAAGGGCCGTGCGATCACGCTGACCGATGATCAGCAACGTTGGTTGCGTGAGGAGAGGAAAATCATGGACCACGGGCTGAGTGAAGATCATGTCGTAGGTCAAGGCAGAGACCCGCGCCGTGATGTTCTTGTCGGGACCGGTGGCCCAGCCCGCCTGGATCTCCAGGAGCGGATCGTAGTCCGCCTCCCACTCACCGGCGAAGTAGGCGTTCAGCATGTACTTCTTGACGCCTTCCGGGGTCGAGGCGAGCTCGCGCTGGTACCAAGTCTCCACGTCGCGATACGGCACCCAGCGCTGCCAGTCCTCGAGCCCGATCGGGTTGACGAGCACCAGCCTTTTCGTTTCCTCCGGGAACATGAGCGCGTAGCGGGTCGCCAGCATCCCGCCCATCGAGTGCCCGACCACCGCGAGGTCGTCGACGCCCAGCTGCTTGACCACCTGATGGGTCAGCGTCGCCAGGAGCTGAAAGCTGTACTGCAGGTCCGTGGGCTTGCTCGACTTGCCAAAGCCAATCTGGTCCGGAACGATGACCCGATGCCCCGCCTTCGACAGCGCGGCGATCGTGCGCTCCCAGTACGCGCCGCTGAAGTTCTTTCCGTGGAGCAACAGGACGGGCAGCTTGTGCGACTCAGCAGCGGGTGCCACGTCCATGTACGCCATCTCCACGCTCTGTCCCTGAGCCTCCAGCTTCGCCACGCTCACGGGATAGGGGTATTCGTACAGAGACAGTCGCGAGTCGAAGCGAGCTTGCCGAGGCTCGGCAGTGGCAACAGCGGTGGGTGCGTCCTCGGGCGTCGGTGCGGTCTCGGGACTCGCCGTGGCCGCGCTCAGGGGGGCGACTGGCGGCGCCTCGACGCGCTCGTTCCGAGCGCACCCGACCTGGAGCAAGGCGATAAGTGAGCAGAGCAGGAGGCGTCGCATGGCCGGAGCATGCCCCGAGGCCCTGGATGCTGCAGGCGAAAGCCGCTGCGGAACGCAGCGTGTCCCAGTGCGCAACAGTCGCCAAACGCCTCAGTTCGCGGGCGCCAGGGGCGGTGGTTGTCGCGCCTCGCCGACTTCACTACCTCTCGAGGCATGCGCAGTCTGACCCGAAGTGCCCCGTTGCTCACCGCCCTGACGCTGTTCGCGTGCGGCGAGGCGGCTACTCCTCCCGCCGCCCCTGAAACGTCCATGACCGCCGAAGCGCCAGCGGCTCCCGCTCCCCCCGAGCCTGAGACGCCCGAGGAGCCGGAGCCAGCCGGACCGCCTCGCCAGGCAGCGGTCCCCGTCGAGATCCCCGAGGATATACAGAAGGTCGTCGCCTCCGAGGATCGGGACCCCAAGGATCGAGAGCTGGACACCGGACGACACCCGGGGGAGCTGCTGGCGTTCTTCGACATCCAGCCCGGCATGAAGGTGGCCGAGCTCGGCGCGGGTACCGGCTACACCGCCGAGCTGCTCGCTCGCCGGGTCGGTCCGAAGGGCAAGGTCTTCGCCCAGAACCCGAAGTTCGTGCTCGAGAAATTCGCCGAGAAGCCGTGGAGCGAGCGCCTGAAGAAGCCGGTGATGAAGCCCGTAGTCCGAGTGGACCGCGAGTTCGACGACCCGCTGCCCAAGGAAGCGAAGAACCTCGACGCGGTGTTCCTGGTGCTCTTCTATCACGACACCTACTGGATGGAGATCGACCGCGCGAAGATGAACGCAGCAATCTTCAAGGCGCTCAAGCCCGGCGGTGTCTTCGCCATCGTCGACCACAGCGCGGGCGAAGGTCGAGGCAGTCAAGACGTGAAGACCCTGCATCGGATCGAAGAGAAGCTGGTCAAGGACGAAGTCCAGGCTGCGGGCTTCGAGCTCGACGCCGAAGGCCACTTCCTCAGAAACCCCAAGGATACGCTGGACTGGAACGACGCCCCCTCTGCCTCCGCGGACAAGCGAGGCACCAGCGATCGCTTCGTCCTCCGCTTCAAGAAGCCCGAAGGCTGAGCCTTGGCGTCGCTGGACCTCATGCCGCTCGCCGAAGTCGTGCACCCGCGGCTTCGGCCCCTGTTCACCTTCGGCTTGTGGTCGAATCTCTACATCGTCGGTCTATCGGCGATCGGCGCGCGCTACTTCAGCGAAGAGCTGCTCAGTCAGCAATTTTCCGTAAGAAAATTCTACGTGCTGATGGGCTGGGTGCCCGCGGGCTTCCTCGGCCTGGTCGCAGTCTATGATCTGCGCTACTTCTGGCTCTTCCTCTGGACGGGGATGCTCGGCGTCGTCGGAGAACTGATCGTTTCCGTGGCCTGGAGGCTGTTCTTCGCGGTCCCCATCTGGACCTACAGCTACCGCTCGCTCCTCCGCGGATACACGAGTGAACTCAACTTCTTCCCGTGGGCGGTTGGAGCCTTCCTGTTTCACGCGACCGCGATGCTCTACGGCTCCGAGGCGCCTCGCAGCTTGCCGCAGCTCCAGCTGAGCGAGCCTCTGATCTTGTCGCTCCTCGGAGGCAGCGTCGGGTTGTTGCTCTGGCCCTTCGCCTTCTTGCGTGCGTCCCACCGAGGACACTTCACGGTCTGGCGCTTCATGCTCTTCTGCGGCCCCATCGCGGGCGTCGCGGTCGCGCTCGCGAGCCGCTACCCGAGATACGTCTGGCTGATGCTGTTGTTCTCGGTGGTCGGATTCGCGACGGAGTACCTGTACGGGCGCATCATGAGCCTGTTCTTCGCGCGAGGTCTCTGGGAGTACAACCACCTCAAGATCGACGGTGGCCACTCGAGCTTCGTGACGTTTCCACTGTGGGCGCTCGGCGGGCTCTATTTCTTCTTCATCTCCGGCTGGGTCGGACTCTGAGCCTCAGCTCAGGTCCCAGGTGGGGACGAAGAAGGAGTGCGTGCCGCTGCTGATGCGCTCGGGCAAGCGCAGCCTCGCGACGGGGCCACGCGAGATCGCCTTGGCATCGAAGATCTGACACTCGCTGCGGTCGTGGACCGTGTCGGTCACCAGCGTCACCACATGACCATCGTCTTCGAGGCTCGGATCCAGGGACTCCGAGCGTGGCGCGAACGGCGACTCGCTCGCGAACACGCCCTCGGGGAACTCGTAGCTCTGAGTCTCCCGCCGCTCGAGGTCGTGCTTCAGCAGCCCGTTGAACAGGAACCACCCCGGCTTGCTCGTCATGGCGTAGACATAGCGATGACGCCGACCGCCGTAGCGCCCGTGGATCATCGGGAACTCGGAGATGCGCTCGTCGAGACGCTCCGTCGTCACCTTCCCCGTCCCGAGATCGAGTCGCCAACGAGTCAGGTGCGTGCGCAGAGTGTGCAGATCGATGTAGCGCATCAGCATCGAGTACGGACCATCGTCCTCCCGCCGACGAGGCGCGGGGTCCTCTTGGGGGTAGCCGTCCAGCACGATCTCGTTGCCATCCTCGTAGGCGTTGACGAAATGCAAAGCGTACGTCGGCGGCGCTTCGAACCAGCGCACCTCGCTCCCCGGAGCCCGCCGCGGCAGGACCCCGAAGCGAGTCGGCAAGTCGCCGAACAGCCGCGGATGGTGGATCCCCTTGGCGAGCAGCTTGGGGTCCCAGAACAAGGGGAAGTCGTTGACGATCACGTGGTGCTCGGTGAACGCCAGGTCGTGAGGTAGGCGCGGCCCAGGTAGCTCGATGTCCGTGTGGTGCACGACGTTGCGCGAGGCGTCCACGACCCCGAACCGCAGGTAGGGCGCCTGCTTCGCGTAGCTGAAGAACAAGAGTTCTCGAGCCCGTTCGTCCACCTTGGTGTGGGCCGACACTCCCCAATCCTCCGGGAAACCACCGTTCCAGGTCTCGCGCCCCAGGGGCTCGAGCGTGACGGGATCGCAGGCGTAGGCGTCGCCGCACTGGTAGAAGGTCGTGAGCGCCCGCCCGGCGTGAACGACGACGTCCGTGCTGCTCGCGTCCTTCATCCCCTGGCGCGCACCCCAGCCCGGACGCTTGCTGAGCGCTGGGTCCTCCAGGATCCCGGCAAATAGCGTCTCCCCGGCCGCTAGCTCCTCGGCCAGCCCCCGCGTCGGGATCAAGCGATTGCGGTAGTCTGCTTTACCGCCGCGGAAATGCACGGCATGCAGCATGCCATCGCCATCGAAGGGGTGGTAGCGCTCGAGCGCCGGGAACAGCGGGTTCTCCGTGTTGCGCAAGTAGACGCCGTTCAGATCGGTGGGCACTTCGCCCTCCAAGACCTCCAGCTCGCGGGCGTCGTACTCGGTCAGGTTGGGCGTCCACGCACCTTGACGATAGGGGTGGTCGTCGCCAACGGGCAGGTGACTCGGATGGCGCTTGATGATGCGTGTACCCATGATGTTCAGTCGCTCCCGACGACGAAGCTGGCAACGGTGGT
>JAWKRF010000025.1:0-128270 GCA_041389745.1 Polyangiaceae bacterium | reverse complement strand
GAGCGCCTCGGCGGATCCCGTGGGTGCAGACCAGGTCTTCGCGGAGATGCAGAGCCTCGACCTCACGTGGGTAGAAGTGAGCGGTGGATGCCACCAGCTCTTCGGTTTGGGCAACTGCCCCGACATCGAGAACGGCGTTGGCTACGGCATCGTGGACACCTACGCACTGGCCTTCGGCAGGCACCACGTGCTGGGCGATGACAGCGCAAAGACGCTCGGGATCCTCGATGGCTCCACAAGTGTCTCCGATCTGGTCACGTTCCAGCGCAAGAACGCCCGGTAGTCAGGGTTCGAACTGGTAATGCAGACCGGCGAACACCGTCAGTCGCGGCACCGGAGCGAGGTCCGCAGGACCATCGCTCCCGTACACGTTCGCCCCGATGGCATACGGGCTGTATCTCGCGAAGGAGTAGGTCGCGCCCACGCGGTAGTCGAGTGTCTCGACCCCCGGCAGCTCACCGGACATCGTGCCCTTCAGGCGCCAAGCGGGATCCACCACAGGACGCTTGCTGAACTCCCCCTCGTAGAACTCGTCGACCAGACGTCGACCCTGGTACTGCAGCGCCAGCGCGAACGTCGGTAGCTCGTTCCCTAGCGCGTAAGAAGCATGGGCGTTGCCGAAGACCTGCGGTCCGACCGTCGGGAGCAACGGTGCCTCACCGTCGTTCTCCTGGCGCGTGAAGGCACTGGTCAGCGTCACGCCGAAGCGCAGCGCATTCGCCAGCAACGCCCCGTCGTAGGCAGCGTTCATGCCCCAGTTATCGATGCGCGAGAGGTTCTGGTACTGGTAAGCTTCGTCGGTGCCAGGCTCTAATTGCCCTGCGGCAATCGCGACGTCGATGTCGGGCTGCTCCAGTGACTCCAGGGTCACCATGTCGCTCCACCAGGACCGGAACGCGCCAAAGAAGATGCGGTGATAGCCGAAGCGTTGCTCGAACGTAGCCTCGACGGAGCGCACCGTCTCCGCCTCGAGGTCGGGATTCGGCAAGTCTGAGTTGGGATCCGAGTAACCTCGCTCATAGGCTGAGGGGGCACGGAACGCCTGAGAGTAGATCCCCTTGAGAGCGGCGTCCTGCCAGGGCGCCCAGACCACCGCCGCCCGAGGTGAGACCGCGAGACCAAAGCGCGGGTCCAGATCGCCGCGGACACCGGCGTTCAGGCTCAGCGATTCCACCAGCCGTGACGTGTGCTGGAGATACACGGCGCTTGCCAGGTTGTCTTCATCGAACGCGCCGACGGAAGCCCGACTCGGCGACGCGTGGTCCTGCAGCGTGGTGACCGAGTCGACGTGCCGGGCCCTGGCGTCGATGCCGGCCAAGGTCGAGTTCGTTCGCGCGACGTCCCAGTCATGAGTGCCCTGGAGCTCCGCACCCAGCACACGCGTCTTGCCAACCAGCAAACGATCGCAACCAAGGAGCTGACCTTCGACGCAGTCCTCGGCGGCATCCGTGCGGTTGAACCAGCGGTAGTCGTAGAGATCGGCGTAGACCTTGGCCTCCACGGACGACCTCACATTGAGCGCAAAGCGACGAGAGACGTCCAGGTTGAGCCAGCGATCCATCTCGTGATTCTCGGGGTCGTCGAAGTTCCCCGTGTCCTGGACGATGCCATCGAGATAGGGCGTCGCACGCTTGTAGATCGCGCCCCGCGCGGAAACGGTCCAGTCCCCGACGTACAGTCGCGCGTATGCCGCGGGGATCTGCGTGTAGTAGCTGTCTTCGGCTCTCCCCCCCCAGACCCCTGGGCGGGCACGAGGCCCAAAGCTCTTTGGCTGTCCGGTGACCGAATCCTCCCCGTAGTCCTGGGCGTGAAACGCGAAGACTGGACCCGAGTGACGGTAATACTCCAGCTGAACGACCGCCTCCGCTTGCTCGTCGAAGAGTCGAAACTCGCGTCCGTAGCCCGCACCGACTCGGACGTCCCCGCCACCATCCGCGAAGTAGCCGTCGGAGCCGAAGCCCCTCAGGCTCTGATCCCGGTCGCTGGGAGGCGTGAACCCGCCCTCCAGGATCAGGTGGACGCCGCGGTAGTCCTTGGCCCGCTTGGTGACGACGTGGACGACACCCAGCATCGCCTGGGACCCATAGAGCACCGAGCCAGGGCCCAGGACGACCTCGACGCGATCAATCAGCTCGAACGGGATCGCTGCACCGCGCTCGAAGTACGCCGTGCCATTCCACGGCTCGTTCATGCGGTGCCCGTCGATCAACAGCAGTACATGGTTTCCGTAGTCGATGGTCAGGGCCACTCCGCGGGCGCCCACCTCCACGGAGTGCAATGGCTGCGAGGTGGTCATCCCCAGCGACAGGAAATCGAGGGCTTCGTCCAGGCTGCGGATCCCGTAGCGCCGCAGCTGGTCGGAGGTGATCGTGGTCGACGTGGCGGGCGCCGCGTTGGCGCTCTCGCTGCCCATCGTCGCGGTCTCGACGATGGGTTCATCCAGCAAGGCCTCGACGTCGTCGTCTTGAGCCGCTGCATGTCCAGCAAGGGCGAACAGCAGGAGGCCCACGAGAGCAGGTGAGGCGAGCCTTTGAGCGTTTCCTCGCGAAACCGAGCCAGGACGCCTGGGCGTCATCGGATCACCTCCGCGAGTCTGAGAAAGCGCGCGGAAAACTTCACGTTCTGTCGTTTCGCCTGGGGGAGATGGACGATCAGCTTCGGCTTGCCAGAGACGAGATCGAACGAGACCACCGAGCGTCCATCAGCGAAACCCGCGCGTGAGCCGATGGTCATCACGTCCTTGCCCGATAGCGCGTCGGCGATCGCGTCCATGGCCGCCTCGAGTCCGGGGCAGAGGTAGACGATGGCTATTCCCCCCTCGAGGACACGTCCCGCCAACCACTCCGAGCCGCGAAATACCTCCCGCTCCTCGGCGTGGGGCAGACCACCGACGTTCGAGCGGTGTCCGAGCTCCGACAGCATCAACTGCGCGGTACGCTCGGAGTCCACGTCCTCGTCTCGATAGACCACGAGGGTGAGAGCGACCTGACCAGCACGGGACCTGAAGTTGCGATCGTACGAGGCAAGCTTGGAGATCAGCTTTGCCTGACGACTCACCGGCAGTTCCGGCGTAGCCGCGGAAGAGCTCCGCGCCCAGAGCGCACTCAGCACGCCGCCGAGCCAGGCTCGCCGCGTGATATTCACGGACGCACGCCGAGCCACGCCAGAACTCTCTCCTTCGGGCCTACGCTCACGATACGGCCGCCTTCGCCACAAGCTGAAGGGACCGGCCGCGGCCCAGCCGTTCGTGTACCGAGGGGATGCATCGGAGCGGTGAGTCAGTGGGGGCTCAGCGCTCCCGTTCTTGATGCATCGGACGCCCCCGGGCCGTGGGAGGTACGCCTGCGCCCCTGTTCGCAGGCGCCAAATCTGACGCTGCGCTCACATCTGATTGACCCGACGGCCGGACCCTTCGCATACTCGAAATCCCGGCGCCGTTCCTCGTCGGACTCAAGGAGCCATGGCCAAGCTGCTCTCAAGAGGCTGGCTCGCTGGTTTGCTCGCCGTCGCCTGCACGGGGCAAATCGAGCCGCCGCCGGACACCCACAAGGCGCCGCTCCAGCCAGCGCCCGTCACCCTGAAGCGGCTCACCCAAGCCCAGTACGCGAACTCCGTCCGAGCGCTGCTGGGCGCGGAGATCGTCGTACCCTCGGCGCTCGAGCCGGACACGGAAGCTGGCGGATTCCTCAACGTCGGGGGCTCCATCGCGAGCATCTCGTCGCGCGGTGTCGAGCAGTACGAACGCGCCGCCTACGACATCGCCGAGCAGGCGATGGAAGCCGGCGCCGAGCGCGATGCCCTCGTGCCATGCGCACCCGCCGCGGCCGTGGACGACACGTGCGCAGCGGCGTTCGTCTCCAGCTTCGGCCGGCGCCTGTGGCGACGTTCCCTCAGCCAGGCGGAGGTGGATCGCTACGTCGGCATCGCCAGCGAGGCGGCGCGGCAGCTGAGCGACTTCTACGACGGCCTCGAGTTCGCGATGGCGGGGCTGCTCCAGTCCCCCAACTTCTTGTTCCGCGTGGAACTTGGAGAGACCGACCCCGACTCCGCATTCAAGCGCTACACCAGCACGGAGATGGCATCTCGCCTGGCGTTCTTCCTCTGGAACAGCACGCCCGACGACGAGCTCCTGGACGCAGGAGAGCGCGGCGACTTGCTGGATGCCAAGCAGATCGACGCGCAGGTTGCACGCATGCTGGAGTCTCCCCGGGCGCGGGTGGGGGTGAGGAACTTCTTCAGTGAACTCTACGGTCTGAAGGGCCTGAACGACCTGGTGAAGGACACCACCATCTTCACCTCACATAGCGCCGATCTAGGACCCGACGCTCGCGAGGAGACCCTGCGCCTGATCGAGTACCTGGTGTTCGACGAAGACGCGGACTATCGCGAGCTATTCACCACGAGGAAGACCTTCCTGAACCGCCGCCTCGCGGCGCTGTACAGCGTCCCCGCGCCGAGCATCGACGGCTTTGCTTTGACGGAGCTTCCAGAGGACGGGCCGCGCCGCGGCTTGCTGGGTCACGCGAGCATCCTCGCGATGCACTCTCACCCCACGAATACCTCGGCGACGCTCCGCGGCAAGTTCGTACGTACCGTGCTGCTGTGCGGTGAGATCCCGCCTCCACCGGCCAACGTCGACACGTCGCTCCCCGAGCCGTCCGCGAACGCGCCAACCTTGAGGGATCGCATCCAGGACCACCTGAGCGTCCCGCTGTGCGCCAGCTGCCATCGCGCGATGGACCCGATCGGCCTTGGCCTGGAGAATTTCGATGGCATCGGCAAGTTTCGAACCACCGAGGCAGATACGCCGATCGACGCCAGCGGTGAGGTGGATGGCTCCCGTTTCGAGGACGCGATCGGGCTCGGGCAGGCCATCGCGAGTCATCCGAACCTCGGGAGTTGCCTGACGCAGAAGCTCTACCGCTACGCGAAGGGCTCAGTCGAGCGCGAGGGCGAGGATGGTGAGATACAGCGTCTCACGGAAGCGTTCTTGCTCGGCAACTTCCGCGTCAAGGTCCTGTTGCGAGAGATCGCCAGGAGCGACGGTTTCCGCATGGCATCGGAGGGGGAGTGATGGTCCGCAAACTCGACCGGCGCACGGTGCTGCGTGGTCTGCTCGGCGGAGTCGCCGTCGGAGTCGCGCTTCCCGCGCTCGAGGTCTTCCTCAACGACAACGGAAACGCCTACGCCTCTGGCGAGGGCTTCCCCAAGCGCTTCGGCTGGTGGTTCTATGGCAACGGCAGTCATGCCGACAAATGGAACCCAAAGCAGGTAGGCGCCGACTACGAGCTCAGCGAGGAGCTCAGCCCGCTGGCTGACGTGAAGTCAGACATCACCGTGGTCAGCGGGCTCAAGGTCTACCAGCCCAACGAAGTACCGCACGGAACCGGACCTGCGGCGCTCCTGACCGGTCGACGTCTCGGCGTGGCAGGAGGCGACTTCTCCAACAGCACCTTCGCCACGGCGACCCTGGACCAGATGCTGGCCGACGCCTTCCGAGGTCAGACGCGCTTTCCGTCGCTCGAGATCGCCGTGGAGCGCACGGACGCCAGCCTGAGCTACACCGGCCCAGGTCAGGTCAATCCGCCGGAGTGGAGCCCAGCTGCGCTCTTCGAGCGCCTGTTCGGCGCTGGTTTTCGCGCGCCGGGGGACGATCCGCTGATCGATCCTCGCCTGGGACTGCGGCGCAGCGTGCTCGACGCCGTGAGCGAAGACGCCAAGGCGCTGGAACAGCGCGTGAGTCGCTTCGATCGGCAGCGACTGGACCAGCACTTCACCGCCGTGCGCGACCTGGAGAAGCAGATCGCTCGCCTCGAGGAAGATCCACCCAACTACGCCGCCTGCGCCAAGCCAGTGGAGCCACTCGCCGACTACCCAGACATCGAAGGTCGCGCCCAGATGTCCGCGATCAGCCGCGTGATGAGCGACATGCTGGCGATGAGCCTGGCGTGTGACCAGACCCGGGTCTTCTCCTACCTCTTCAGCAAGCCAGTCGGCAACGTTCTCTACCCAGGCGCGCCGCTGGGTCACCACCAGCTCACGCACGACGAACCCGGAGACCAACCTCAGGTGACCGCGATCATCCAGCAGATCATCGCCGAGTATGCATACACCCTGCAGGCGCTACGAGCGGTTCCGGAGGGAGACGAGACCCTGCTGGATCACTGCCTCGTAATGGGCTTCTCGGACTGCAGCTTCGGCAAGAGTCACGCGGTCGACGAGTATCCCGTGGTGCTCGCCGGCGGTGCCAGCGGGCGGCTGAAGAAGGGCGTGCACCTTCGTGCCCCAGGTGCCAACGCCAGCAAGCTCGGCTTCACGATCCTCGGCATGATGGACGCGCCCGTGGGCGAGTTCGGCGCTGACGAGGGCCTGGTCGCAGAAGGCCTGGACGGACTCGAGGCCGTATGAGGCGCGCGCTCGCGACCGGACTCTGCGGCTTCGTGCTCGCCGCTTGTGGTGGAGATCCCGAGGTCGACGACACGCCGGCAAAGGCGGCTTCCGGCAACTTCGGCGCCGTGCTCACGTTCGCGACCTTCGCCCAGCAGCTGGAACAGCCCACGGACAGCTCTCCAGGGGTCGCCGAGGGTCTGAACCTCGATCGAGCCAATGGAATTGGGGAAGACGCCGCGACCTGCTTCAAGAAGGATTTCGACGGGCCGGATGGTCGCGAGGGTGTCGACAATCAGTTCGCCGTGTTGCTGCCGTTGATCAAGACCTTCGTCGGCGAGGACAACATCGACGTGTTGCTCGAGGCAGCGATCACCAACGGCCAGCTCCTGATCGTCATGGAGCTGCAGGGGCTCGATGACCTCGATGAAGATCCCGACGTCAGACTGACGCTCGGCGCCGGCACCGGCGCCGTCCTTCAAGACACCACGGGCGCCTACGAGCTCTATCAGACCTTCGGCTATAACCGCGAGGAAGCACCGACGAGCAGCTTCGAAGGCTACGTCAGGGACGGCAAGCTGTATGCCCACGCCGACGAAGCCTGGCTGCCCGTGCGCGTGCTCGACGCGGACTTCAACCTCCACGTGCGGGGCGCACAGCTCGAGTTCGACCTGACACGAGAACCCAGGGTCGGCGGCGTCTTCGTCGAGGGCCTCGTGAGCGGTGGCATCAACGTGGACGACTTCAAGGAGATCGTCGCCGGTCTGAACATCGGCTCCGATCTGCAGAAGCTCGCGACGAGCGTGATCGGAGGCACCGCCGACTTGGCTCCCGACGCAGACGGCGTCTGCCAAGAGGTCTCCGCCGCGCTCAAGTTCCGGGCCAGCCCCGCCTACATCCTGGACGAAGAATGAAGCGTCTCGATCGGGTTTGCCCCGGGCGTCTGAGCTCCGCCCTGGGTCCATTCCTCACCGTGCTGGTCTTCTCGGTCGCCGCCCAGGCCCAGGTCGACGAGGCATCAGCGCCGCCCCCGGGCGACGCCAGTCGAGCCAGCGGCTTCGAGGCCTCGTTTCGAGCGGGGGCCTTTCGCCGCATGCTCCGCTACAACGACGACATCTTCCAGCGCCTGCAGAGCTACACACTGAAGACGGGGCCGTGGCTGGAAGGCGACCTCGCGCTGTTCCCTGGTGCGCTCGCGGGCGACCACGGAGCCCTGAGCTGGTTCGGCGTCGAGGGCAGCTACGGGCAGGCGGTGGGCCTCGACTCCGAGCGCTACGCGGGCGAGACCTTCGACACCTCGAGCCACGCGTATGGCGTCGGCCTGGCCGCGCGGGTACCGGTGCGAACACATCGCGTCACCGCTGGCGTTGGCTATGGTCGACGCGTCTTCGAGGTGGAGGACACCGTCCCCGACAACGCTCTTTACCCTGCGGAACCGGGCGTACCCAGCGCGGACTACCAGTTCCTGCGCCTGGGGGCCGGCTTCGAGTTCCAGGCCACACGCGCCTTGACCCTGATCACGATGCTCGGGTACCGAGCGGTCCTCGGTGAGGGCGACATTGCGGAGGACGCCTGGTTCCCCAACGCCAGCGCCGGAGGCATCGACTTCGGTATGCAGCTCCGCTACGCCCTCACCGATGCGCTGGACGTGCGCGCTGGCTTCGAGCTGGAACGCTACTTCTTCAAGCTGAACCCAGAGGTCGGCGACGCCAGAGTGGCCGGAGGCGCGCTGGATCAGTACCTGAGCGCGTACCTCGGCGTCGGCTACGCGCTCTAGACCTCGGATCGGGTGGCTCGGACGTCTGGCATCGGGGCCAGGACGAAGTGCGCTGCCTCTCTTGCCTCACGGATCTGCGCTCGGCGCTGATCCAGGTCGACGTCTCCAGGCACCTTGTGCCAGTGCACCATCAGATCGGCTTCCCAGACGTAGGGTTTGCCGTCCAGGAGCACCTGTCCCGTCGCCACCTTGGTGCTCGCCTCCAGCAGGGGCAAGTGCTTCAGGTCGCGCATCAGGGCCTCGAAGCGGCCCTGGCGCCCGGGGTCGCTGAAGCTGGCGTCATGACGCGCGGCGTAGGCCAGGTGGTATGAAGCCGGACGGAAGGCGACCCCAGCCAGCTGCAACCTCTCGGCGATGCGATTCAGCAACTCCCCCGCCTCTCGAGCCAGGCCGAGCCCTGGATGCTCCTGGCCGGGCAGCTTTGGGCGACGCGCGCTGAACTGAGCGCGCGGATTGCGCAGGGTCAGCCAGTTGACGAACAGCACCTCCTCGGGGCGCTTGATCTCCGCGACACACTCCACGAGCAGGTGCCGCGCGGCACCTGCATGACCAAACAGCCGCATGCGGTCGCCGCTGCCGCCTTCGTCCAGTTCCACTTCGAAGTCCGAGTATCCGAGACGCTCGAGCTGACGCAGGATCCCGTAGCGAGCCAGTGCGTACTCACAGCCGTCCTCGGTATAGAAACCGAGAAAGCGCCGGGTGCCCTGCTGCACGCGGAGGTCACCGAGCAAGTCGTTCAGGGTCAGCTCGGTCAGACCTTCGAGCTCACCCCGATCCAGGCTCTGACCGATGCGCGCGAAGCGACTGCGCAGCGGGTCGTAGTTTGCGACGATCGGTGCGTCGGAGCCCAGACCACACGCCAGCACGCTGCCCGCGAGCAGCTTCCAGGCATCGGCGTGGTAGCCTCCGGCGGGTAGCCAGACGCAGGCTTGATCTCCGACGTACCAGGAGACCATCAGGTCGCGCTGCCGCGCCCCGTCGAGGGTCAGCCCCAGGCCACCCATGCGATCCCCCGCCAGCACGTCGCCACCCGCCAGCACGAAGTAGAGGTCGGCCCGGGGCATGCGCGAGAGCAGCGCGCCCAGCGTCGCCAGGTACACCGAGTCACCGCTTCCCGACGGCAATACCGTCTCGTCCACGTTCGGCAAGGGCCCCCAGTCGGTGCCCGAGATGGAACCGATCCAGACTCGTTCGTCGCCCGCGAAGCACTCACTAGTGCCATCAGGAGGATGAGCGTCGAGGTCGATGACATTGACCTTGCCGCGGAAGCCTCGGGTGCGCAGCACGGCGACCGCGGTGGCGATATCGTTCACGGGACACAGCCCGCCACCGCGCTTCGGCCCCGCGTGGTGAAATCCTCCCAGCAAGTTGAAGGCGTTGCTGCGCTTGAGCAGCGCCCACTCGGTCGCAGCCAGCGTGCCGCCACAGGCCAGTCGGATCGAGCGCAGCACCTCGTCCACGCGAAACTCCGAGGGATCCATCGCAAACACGCGAGCGAGCTCGGCGACGTCGTGGAGGCGTTCCAGGAGTTCGGGGGTGTGCACCAGGCTGAGCTCGGAGTAGGCGATGCGTCGAGGGCGCTGCAGCACCTGCTCGTCGATGGCTCCAGCGTCCACCAGGTAGCCAACGACGAAGTCGGCGCGCCGCGGCTCGATCCCCAACACCCCCTCGGCACCGGCCAGAGGGAGTCGGTACTCCGGGTGATACCAAATGCGGACCGGTGCGCGTCCGATGCGTCGAAACCGATTGGCCACGCGACGCAGAGCTACGGGGATACGGGACGTCATGGGCTGGGAGCCTGGGGTCTTCGCGATGTCGGGAGCTTGAGCACGTTGCCAGGCCGAGTGTAGCCAGTTCGGAGGTGCGCGCCGGCCCGATCACAGCGTCGAACCGCTGGCCCTCCATTCAGTGCGCCGAAGCGCCCGATCCCGCAACTCGTGCGCATCGCCCACCCGAGGTGCTATAGCGGCCGACCCATGTCCGAGGCTTCCGTCGTCCGCATCTTCGCGACCACACAAAACCCCGACTACGACGCGCCCTGGCAGAATCACACGCCAGCGAGCAGCACCGGCTCGGGAGTCACCCTGGACGAGGACCACGTGCTGACCGGCGCCCACGTGGTGGCCAACGCCACGTTCCTTCAAGTGCAGAAGGTCAGCGACCCGAACAAGTACGTCGCCCGCGTCGTGGGGATCTGTCATGACGCAGATCTCGCGCTGTTGCGCATCGAGGACGAGCGCTTCGCGACTCAGCAGCACGCCGCGGCGGAGCTCGGCGAGCTCCCCAGCTTGCGCGACCGGGTGAGCGTGGTCGGCTTCCCCGTTGGCGGTGAAGAGGTGTCGGTCACCGAGGGCGTCGTCTCCCGCATCGAGGTCCAGCGCTACAGCCACTCCCAGCGCCACCTGCTCGCGGTGACCGTCGATGCCGCCATCAACGAGGGCAACAGCGGCGGGCCCGTGTTCTGCGACGGGAAAGTCGTGGGCATCGCCTTCCAGACGCTGCGCGACGCCGAAGCCATCGGGGAGATGGTACCCGTATCGCTGATCAAGCGATTTCTCTACGGAATCAAGACCGGCCGTGCTCCGGAGATCCCTTCGCTGTCCTTGCGATCGCAGAGCCTCGAGAACCCGATGCTCAAGCGCGCGTCTGGCCTCGAGCCCACGCAGACCGGCGTCCTGGTGCGCCGTATCGAGTTCGGCGGGACCGCGTACGGCGTGCTGCGTCAGGGCGACGTGTTGCTACGCATCGGTGGCTACAAGATCGAGGACAACGGCACCATCCGCTACGAGGACCGCATCCGTACCCGCTACGACGTGGTCATGGGCGACCACTACATCGGCGACGAGCTGCCGGTGCGAATCATGCGTGACGGGCAGGAGCTCGACCTCAAGTTGGTTCTGCGCGGAAAGCAGTATCTGGTCGAGCGTAGCCGCTATGAAGAAGAGCCACGCTACTTCGTCTACGGCGGCCTGGTGTTCCAGCCCCTGAGCCGGAACTACCTCGAGACCTGGAATCGCTGGTGGGACAAGGCGCCCCCGGAGTTCCTCTCCCACTACTACACCGGCGTCCGACGCGAAGATCGGCGAGAGATCGTCGTGCTCACGCAGATCCTCGCGGACGATCTGACCGTCGGCTACGAGGACCACAGCAACGAGACGGTGCTGAGTGTCAACGGCGTGAAGCCGCGTGACATGGCGGACTTCGTCCAGCGCATCGAGGCCGCAAGCGACGTCTGCGAGTTCGAGACCTCCTGCGGCGCTCGCTTGCTTTTCGAGACGCAAGCAGTGCGCGAAGCTGGGCCACGCATTCTCGAACGCTATCGCATCTCTCGGGATCGCTCGCCGGACCTGGCCTAGCGGCCGCTCGCGTTTGTGTGGTCTACGCCCAGGCTCCGGGCTAGAACCAGCCCATGAAGCGACGGGAGTTCTTGGGGGTGACGCTCGGTGTCGCCGGAAGCGTCATTGGTACTTCTGCATGTTCCTCGGAGGACGGCGGGGGTGAGGGCGGAGGCTTCGACGATGGCAGCGCCTACTTCCCGCAGTCGGTCTGCTCGGGCGATCCGAAATCGGACAGTGTCATCCTCTGGACTCGCCTCGTCGACGCAGACGCGGGCGGCGACCTGAGCCTCGAGCTACACGTCGCAAAGGACGAGAACTTCAAGGAGCGGGTCAGCCTCAACGGGCAGAGCAGCATGAGCCTCACCGCGGAGAGCGCCTTCGACGGCTGCGTGAAGGCACGAGTCACCGCGCTCGAACCCGGCGCCTACTACTGGTACCGGTTCGTCTACAAGAAGGGCGACAGGTCGTACGCCACGCGCACCGGACGCACCAAGACCGCCGCCGCGCCAGGGAGCGACGTCGCCGTGCGGTTCGCCGTCGCAAGCTGTCAAGACTTCAACGGCAAGTATTACCATGTGTATAAACACATGGCCGATCGGGAGCTGGACTTCTTCGTCCACCTCGGGGACTACATCTACGAGACAACCGCAGACCCCGCTTTCCAGACCACGGCAGCCGGCCGGGCAATGACGTTCAGAGACACCGCGGGTGCCATCGCCTTCAACGCGGGCACGGACAAGGAATACTTCGCGGCGCAGTCCCTGGACAACTACCGGGAGCTCTACCAGACGTACCGCGGCGACGCGGATCTGCAGCGCGCGCACGAGCTCTTCCCGATGATCGCGGTGTGGGACGACCACGAGTTCTCAGACGACTGCTGGGGCAACACCGCGACCTACACCGACGGCCGAGAGGACGAGCACGAGCCTAGCCGACGGCAAAACGCCGACAAGGCTTGGTTCGAGTACATGCCGGTCGACTACATGGCGGGCCCTGACTTCGAGTACGATCCATCCGTGAGCTTCCCCGAGGATCTAACCATCTACCGCGATTTCGTCTTCGGGAAGCACGTGCACCTGGTGATGACGGACCTGCGAAGGTACCGACCCGATCACGTGGTCGCGGAGGACGCCTTCCCGGGGGCCGTCGCGGTCACCCAGCAGGAGATCCAGGACAATGGTTTCCTCGAGGTACTGGCACGTCCGTACGTGGACATCGACACCTTCCAGGGCGGGATGTACGCCACGGCGCTGGCGGACAACGCCGACAAGACGGAGTTCGACGCTGCACAGTTCACCGGTCTGGTGAGCGTCGACTTCATCAACGGGCTGCTGGACACCATCAACGAGAGCCTCGGCACGCCCATCGAGAAGATCGACGACACCGATGCGTCGCTGGAGCAGGGCTACGCCTTCCACATGTTGATGAAGACGGATCGCTACGGCCAGGTCGGCGCGCGATATCTGGTGAACAAACCCATGTACGACGCTTACGCGAAGCTGCGCTACGAGGCGTCGAGCAAGGCCAGCGAAGACATCATGGGGCCCACCCAGGAGAAGTGGTTCCTGGATACCCTGCAGGGTTCGTCCAGCACCTGGAAGATCTGGGGCAATGAGTACACCTTCATGCCCCGCACCATCGACCTCAGCGCGGTCGACTCGCTGCCGAGTCTGTTCCGGCAGCGGTTCAGCCTCTCGGCAGAGGACTGGGATGGAGTACCCAACAAGCGCGGGGAGTTGCTCGAGACGTTGTCGGGAGTGGAGAACATGGTCGCGGTCACCGGCGACATCCACGCGTTCTTCACTGGGGCGCTACGGGCCGAGGATGGCACCCGGGGCTTCACCGAGTTCGTGTGCGGAGGCATCAGCTCGGGCACCTACAAGACGCTCCTGGTGAACACCGCCCGCAACAGCCCGACGCTGGCCGCAGCCGGAGCCGTGGCCCTGGCCATCGGCGTAGGTGATTTCCTCACGGATCCAACGACGAAGACCAATCCGCACCTCGCCTACCAAGCATTCGACCAGAATGGCTATGCGACGTTCGTGGTGGACGGCGAGCAGCTCGAGGCGACCTACCATGCGATCAGCGAGGACGACATCAAGCTGAAGGAGCTGAACGGCGGCTACACGGCTCACTTCACCGACACGGTGTTCCGGGTCAACGCGGGCTCTGTCGAGCTCTTCTTGGTTGAGGGGGAGAGCACCAAGCGCTGGGACCACGCGAGCGACGACTGGGTCTGATTCCGCCGGTCGGATCAACAACGTCCTATCGACACTTCACGGCTGCCGCGGCAGCGGCCGCCGTGATAAGTCGACCTGCATGTCGAACTCGAGGGCTTCCAACGATCGCGAGGACACCGAGCAGGAGATCGCCGAGCGCATCGCGCGGGAGTTCGGAGGAAATCTCCAGGGAGTACGCGGCGCGCTGCGCCTGCTGAGCGAGGGCGCGACCGTTCCCTTCATTGCACGTTACCGCAAGGAATCGACTCACGGACTCGATGAGGTCTCGCTGCGGCAGATCGGCGAACGCGCCAGGTACCTGAGAGAGCTCGCGGAGCGGCTGGCCTCGATCAAGCAGTCGATCGCCGCCCAGGGCAAGCTCTCCCCCACCCTGGAAAGACAGCTCGACTCCTGTGCGACCAAGGCGGAGCTCGAGGACCTCTACGCCCCTTTCAAGCCCAAGCGACGCACGCGTGGCGAGATCGCGAAGGAACGAGGACTGGAGCCCTTGGCCAACGAGATCTGGGCCTGCGCTCTGGGCGAGCGAGCAAGCGAGGAGTCACCTTCCGCTCGCGCATCGCGCTTCGTCGACAGCGAGCGCGATGTGGTGGACGTGGCCTCGGCCCTGCAGGGAGCTCGGGACATCTGCGCCGAGCGCATCGCGGACCGCCCTCGGGCGCGAGCGCTGGTGCGTAGCGCGGTGGAGCGCGGCGATGTGAAGGTCAAGAAGAGCAGCAAGCACCGACAGTCGCGCACCAAGTTCGATGACTACGACGGCTTCGCCGAACCGGCCCACCGCATCCCGTCGCATCGCTTGCTCGCGATCTTC
Organism: Polyangiaceae bacterium; assembly: GCA_041389745.1. Lineage (GTDB taxonomy): Bacteria > Myxococcota_A > Polyangia > Polyangiales > Polyangiaceae > JAHBVY01. The sequence continues at coordinate 113,720 of JAWKRF010000025.1, read as the reverse complement.
CGCGGCGAGAGCGAGGGGGTGCTCAAGGCGACGCTCGGCTATGACGAGGCGAGAACTCGGGAGGGTCTGCTGCGAGAGCTGAGGCTCAGGGGCAACTCCGCCTGGACGCGGCTCCTGGAGGACGCCCTCGACGACGCCCTGAACCGCTTGCTGGTCGCGGCGGCTCGCAGCGACGTACGGGCGCTCCTGCGAGAGCGTGCCGAGCGTGAGGCCATAGAGGTCTTCGCGCGCAACCTGGAGAAGTTGCTGCTGGCGGCGCCTTTCGGCGAGCACTGGGTGCTGGCCATCGATCCTGGCCAGCGCACCGGCTGCAAGTGCGTGGTGCTCGACCCGACGGGCAAGCTGATACGCACGGCAGTCATCAACCTGGTCAACGGGCCGCGAGCGGAGGAGCACGCGAGGCGCACCTTGCACGAGCTCTGGACCCAGTCGCCCATCGCCGCGGTCGCCGTAGGGAATGGAACCCACGGACGAGAGACGGAGGACTTCGTACGAGAGCAGCTGAAGGCCGACGCTTCGAACATCCCGGTCGTCAGCGTCAACGAGTCGGGCGCCAGCGTCTACTCCGCAAGCGACACGGCGCGGGAGGAGCTGCCCGACGAGGACGTGACGATCCGCGGCGCGGTGAGCATCGGAAGACGCCTGCAGGATCCCCTCGCGGAGCTCGTGAAGATCGATCCGCAGAGCATCGGCGTTGGGCAGTACCAGCACGACGTGAACCAGAGTCTGCTGGCGCAGAAGCTCGGCGAGGTGGTGGAGAGCTGTGTCAATCACGTCGGCGTGGAGCTCAACACCGCCAGCCCCGCGCTCCTGGCGTTCGTGTCAGGCATCGGCCCCAAGCTCGCCAAGAAGATCGTGGCTCATCGAGCGGCCAAGGGCGCGTTCACCAGCCGCAAGGCGCTGATGAACGTACCCGGGTTGGGCGCAAAGACCTTCGAGCTGGCCGCTGGGTTCCTCAGGGTGCGCGCCTCGAAACATCCGCTGGACGGCAGCGCAGTGCACCCCGAGCGCTACGAACTCGTGGAGCGCATGGCCGGCGACCTGCGTGTCGATCTCCGCGCGCTGGTTGGCCACGGCGACGTGACTCGCAAGATTGATTCCGCGAGGTATCTCACGGGGGACGTCGGTGAGTACACCCTCGAGCAGATCCTGAGCGAGCTCGCGAAACCCGGACGCGACCCCCGAGCTTCCTTCGAGGCGCCCAGGTTCCGAGACGACGTTCGGACGCTCGAGGACCTGCGCGAGGGCATGGTGCTCGAGGGTCGCGTGACCAACGTCACCGCCTTCGGCGCCTTCGTCGACGTCGGAGTCCACCAGGACGGCCTGGTGCACATCTCCGCGCTGGCCGATCGCTTCGTGAAGGACCCGAACGAGATCGTCGGCGTCGGCGATCCCATCCGCGTCAAGGTGCTAGCCGTGGATCTGCCTCGCAAGCGCATCAGCCTCAGCGCCCGGGGGCTCGGCTAGCTCCAGCGAGCACGATCCCGGACCTCCGACCGAAGGCGCCAATTCCTCACGGATTCAAGCGTCGGGGACGCTCGGGATCCGCGCCCCATGACGCAGGTGGCGGCGCCAGAGATCGAGGTGCGGGCGCCGATACCCTCGGTACCGCTGCCCCCTGAGGTCGTCGAGCAACGCCAGAAGGCGACGACCGCTTGGCGAAGCCGTCGAGGACCTGGCCGAAGCCTCCCGCTGGGCCCCTCGCCCCCTGCTTTCGTGACCCTCGGAACACCAGCTTTCCCGGAGCACCGGCGAGCGAGCGTGCCTCGTTGTGGATCGCTCGAAACGTTTCGTTCACACTCCAAAGTCCGCGTCCAGGACGTGGCTGGGGGAGGCGCAGTGTGTAAACCCGGCGATGGAGGCCGCGCGGCTTGCTTTGGGATGGGACCGAGTATGAGACACAAGGACGCGCGAATCGCGCGGTTGGTGCCGAACGGCGGGGGTGATGCCGCGGACTCCCGCGGCCGCTCATGGCGCCGCATGGGCTTCCTCGCCTGTGTGATGGGACTGGGCGCCATCCCTGGCTGCAGCAACGACTTCAGCCTCGACCGCAAGGCTCCCCCGCGCGCGAGCGTGGGCACCGAGCTGTATGGCCTGGTCTGCGACCGGGTGGGCGCGCAGAGCCTGAGAGAGGACATCACCGGCGCGTCGTTTCACGACATCTGTCACGCCGACGCCCAGGGCCAGTACGACGCGAAGGTCAAGCGAGAGCTGTTGAACACCCTGCGCAGCGACGCCCGCGACGTCGACGGAGACTCCGTCCCACTCGAGAAGCAGGAGGCGGATCGCGAGTATCACATCGCCCGCATCGAGGCGCTCGGACGTCGCCGCGCCGATCTGATTCGGGCCTTCGACACCGCGCTACCCGACATCGAGATCACGCTGCAGAAGGTCCGCAAGGCGGACGACCAGACGGACTGCAGCAGCGGCGGCGACAGCGACGCGCGAAGAGAATTCCTCGAGGAGCTAGCGGACACGTTCGCGAACTTCGTCGACCTGTACAATGACGAGACGATCCCGAGTCTGACCCGAGCTCTCGGCAACCTGATGCTGGACCTCCAGCGCGATTCGGACGCGCGAGAGGCGTTGACGCGGATGGACGCACGGCAGGGCTATCGACCGCTGAACGTCGCGCTGGGGGTCGCGCGCCCCGCGCTCGCCTACCCTCGGCTGGGTGAGCTCGCAGACACGCTGCTCAACCTGCTGGCCTCCGATTCGGATCCTTACAACCCCGCGAACAAGCTCGACCCCAAGCAGGACTCCTTCTTCCAGAACCACCAGCCCGTCGTGGGCTCCGCGCACTCGCAGTTCCAGGACCTGCTCACAGTTTTCCGCGAGGAACTCCGGACTCCCTCCGACCCTCCGCAAGGCGCCCTGCAGACGGTCTATGACACCCGCCTCGACCTGACCGCGCTGAGTCGCCCGCGGACCAAGCTCGAGATTGGGCAGGCTCTGCTGCTCGCCGAAGACCAGAGCTTCGAGACCGGCCTGCCGCGCTACATCGTGGCTCGCGATCCGCGTGGAGTCGCACTGGTCAACCGACCTCAGAACGTACTCCCTGCGCCCTTCGTCCCGGACTCCGACGGGAGCCCCGAGCTCGATGCCCTCGGCCAGTTCGTCACCATCGGAGGCGCTCAGCCGCCGACCCCGTTCTTCGCTGTCGGCTCCCCGGACGGCAATCGAGACGGCTTTGGACGCGCCCTGCTGACTCAGAGCGATCCCCTGTACGTCTATCGCGACGTCAACCGGAGCCTGCTTGGCCGGGTCTTGAGAGACTTCCGCCCACACCTCGTGAGCGCTGAAGATGGCGGCGACGAGGTCGTGATGAAGCTGCTTGCGGGGCTACCGCTCCTCCTCGGCGATCGCGATCCCGACGCGCAAGCCACGAAGGTGTATCCCCCGGACCCCGATCGCGGCGAAGAGTACGCCCTCTCCGGCCAGACCCCACCCAAGGACCTGGCGCAGGCGCCCATCACGCTCCACTACCGAGCTTACCACGCGGAAAATTCTCCGCTGGCGCAGCTGGTGCACGGCCTGGGGGCTACGCTGGCGCACCCGGAGGTCGACGACGCGCTGACACTGGTGCGTCAGCTACTGCGCAAGTACCCGAAGATGGTCGCCCGCCTGGTGAAGCTCGGTCTGGACCTGAAGGCCATCGCCGACAAGCACCCCGAGGCATACATTCCCGAGAAGTCGACCTTCTGGGACGAGCTGATCGACGTCTTCATCCGCATGTCTCGCGATCCGGACATGCTCGAGCAGCTGATCACGGCCTTCGGCGACCCGCGCACCTTCGAGCTGAAGGACACCTTCGCGGCGTTCATGAAGTTCAAGGACGAGCTCAGCTACTACAAGGACGACCAGAACCCGGGCAACTACAACGCCATGAACGGACTCGATTCCTCAGGGAATCAGTTGCCCGATGGTCAGCGGTTGTGGAACGTCACCAAGGGCAGCTTCGGGACGCTCTCGACCCCGGTCAATCGCAACGCCCCCGACACCGGAGAGAACCGCAGCGCGCTGCAGCGCTTCATCCAGCTGCTGCATGACGCCAAGGGCATGAGCGCCTGCACCAAGCCCGGCGCCACCGTGCGCATCCAGCTGTTGAGCGGCGTGCTCGCGGGCGTCACTACAATCCAGTATCCGCAGGATCGCATCCCCACGACCGCGGTCTGCGCCCTGGTGGGTCAGCCCGCACCACCCCAGGACATGCCGCTGTGCGGCATCCTGCGCTTCCCCGACGTCGCCGAGCTGATCCTCGACGTCGCGCTGAATCGCGCCGAGTTCGACGTGCGCGACCCTTGCCTGCGCGCTCTGATGGACTCGAACCTCACGGTGATCGTCGGCGGCGCGGACAATTTCCTGCAGACCATCAGCGGTATCAACGGCTTCACCCTCCAGCCCACCGTCGAGGCCATCAGCCGCATGGCCTTCTTCGACACGCCGTTCGAGATCTACAATCAGAGCGGCGGCTTCGTCGGCACCTACGCGGGCACACAGCACTACCCAAAGACGCGGGACTTCCTCGAGGGCGTGATCGATCCGATCCCGACCATGGTCTGCCCGCCCTTGCTCGGCTCTGATGGCAAGCCCTGGAAGGACCCCTCCGACGGCATGCAGCTGAACCTGCGATCCTGCGAGCGCGTCGACGACCTGATGCGCTACCGCGACAGCAACGCGCTGTTCCCCCTGGGTGAGTTCGGCTTCATCGAGCGCATCCAGCCTCTGGCCGAAGCCTTCGCGGACAACGACATGAACAGCGAGTTCGTCGACCTGTTCGACACCATGCACCTGCACTGGGGTTCACCCGCGCAGAGCCAGGCCGAGTGCGATCCTGGTCTGCCTCGCACGGACGCGCGCTGGTGCTCCCAGGACGGTGGCGTGCGCTACGAACCCTTGCTGGCAGACATGCTGCAGGGCTCGGATCTATTCGCCGCGCTGCGCGACATCGTCCCGATCCTCGCCAGCGAGGAGATCGAGCGCTGCGAGAGCTTCAGCGCCAGCGGTGAATGCGCGACCACCACACGCAAGAACGCCATTCAGGTGCTGGGGGACGTCGCACGCGTGCTCATCGACCCGGAACGCAACAAGGGCCTGACGGACCTCGAGGGCAGTCAGAAGGTGACGCTCAACGACGGAACGGTGCGCTCTCAGACCACGCCGCTCTACCTCCTGGTGGACGCACTGAAGGGCATCGACAAGGCCTTCGCCGACCACGAAGCCGAGGGCGGCAGCGCCGACACCCTGAGCGGTTGGCGCCAGGCGCGCAGCGAGATCGTCGACACCTTCTTCACGGTGGATGGCTCTCCGACCGACGCGCGCTTTCGGAACCCCGCGGTACCAGCAACTCTCGACAAGGCGCTCGGCGTGCTTCAGGCGCAGATCCACGCGCATTGCCCAGCGCGCAATTTCACCACCTGCGGCTGGGGACGGGAAGAGCTCGGCAAGAACGTCGAGGAGGTGATGAGCGGCCCGCTGTTCGCCACGCTGCTCGACTTCATCGAGGCCCTTCGCCGGGATCCGAGGGCGCGCCGCGAGCTGCAACGCTTCCTGGTCTACTTGATCGATGATGCCTCGGACAACGAGGCACAGACGACCACGCTCTCTTCCGTCAGCGACCTCTTGCAGGTGCTCGACGACGACAGCAACCTCGAGCCGCTCTACAAGTGGGTTTCCAGGGCGGTGGCGCCCAGCGTCGTCGACGGCAAGGGCAACGTGAAGCGCCGCTCAGCAGCTGGCGCGCTGGTCGAGGTGCTGTCCCGCATCTTCGCCCGCGCCTACGACCAGGGCGGCGACAAGACCTGCAACAGCTACGTCGATCCGAACAAGGCGATCACGGTGCTGCTCAGAGCCTTCGTGACACCGCCTGCTGACGACCAGCCAGCTCCCATCGAGACCGTGATCAGCGTGATCGCCGACGTGAACCGCAAGGACCCTCGCGAGGACACCAAGTACACCTCGGAGGACTACCAGAACCTGTCGAAGGAAGTCGGCGACTTCTTCCTCGATGAAGGCAGCGGCCTCGAACAGGTCTACGAAGTCGTGCGCCAGGCAACCCTCGAGTAGTCGCCCTTATCCGTCCTCGCTTACGATGAATGCGCGTCAATTCTCAGCGCTCGGTTTGGGGGTGAGTGTCCTCTGTGGCACCACCCAGGTCAGCGCCGCAGGCCTCTACTTCTCCGATCGCGGTGTGCGGCCGATGGGGCGCGCCGGCGCGTTCATCGCAGGAGCCGACGACGCAGGTGCCATCTGGTACAACCCCGCCGGCCTCGCAGATACCCCCACTAGTTTCCTTGCGGATTTTACCTGGCTACGACTGACCAGCGAGTACCGACGTCAACTGCTGATCCGCGATGCTAGCGACACCTTGCAGCGCGTCGATTCGACGAAGGTGGAGGGCAGCACACCGGTCTTGCCCCTGCCAACTCTCATCGGCAACTACCACCTGAAGGAGCCCAACCTGTCCATCGCCGCGGGCTTCTACGCACCCTACGTGGCGCTCGCGGGCTACCCAGAGACGGTCAATGGGCAGCCTTCTCCGGCGCGCTACACCCTGGGCTCGTTCAACGCGTCTCGCGTGGTCCTGATGGGGGGCTGGGTCGGCTGGGCACCGACTGACTGGCTACGCATCGGTGGCGGCGTACAGGCGCTGATGGGAACCGTACGCTCGACCATCGCGTTCAGCGTGAGTCTGGAGGACCGCCTGCTGGGGGCGCCGGAACAGCCTGAGTACGACGCGCTGAGCCAGTTCGAGATCGGGCCGTTCATCGCCCCCAGCGGCAACGCGGGGCTCATTTTGATTCCGCACGAAAGCGTACGCGTCGGCCTGAGCGCGCACACGCCGACGGTGATTGACTCGGACGCCAAGATCCGCGTGCGCCTGCCTTCCAGCGTGATCTTCGACGAAGCCAGGGTCGACGGTGAGGATGCGCACGTGAAGGTGAAGCTCGCGGGCATCGTGCGCGCGGGCGTCGAGGTGCGCCCTGTCGAGCCCCTGCGAGTCGAGGCGGCCTTCGTGCGCGAGGTCTGGTCCGCCCACGACCGCATCGAAGCCACGCCAAAGGGGATGGCGATCGTCAACCTGCCTGGCGGCCCCGAGCGCATCACCCTGCCGAGCATCGACATCCCGCGCAACTTCCAGGACTCCGACAGCTACCGCCTGGGCGCGGAGTGGCGGCTTCCGATCGACGACTACCGTCTCGTCACCCGCGCGGGAGCGGCGTACGAGACGAGCGCCGTGCCGGATCCCTACCTGTCGCTGTCCTCACTGGACTTCGACAAGGTCCTCGTCACCCTCGGAGGCAGCCTCTACGTCGGTGATCACTGGCGCTTCGACGCGCTCTACGCTCACGTCTTCACCCGCGAGGTGTACGTCAATCCAGCGACCGCGAAGGTCGGTCGTATCAACCCGGTGAAGGGCAATGCGCCCTTCGAGCCAGTAAACGGTGGCACCTACTCGGCCAGCGCGGATCTCATCGGCTTCGGGCTGCAGTATTCGTTCGACGCGCCCGAGAAGGCTGCCAAGGCCGAGAAACCGAGACTTCGGCGCAAGCGCGAAGCAGCGCCGCAGACGAAGCACCTCACCCCCGAACCCGAGCAGGGCGACGACGAAGTCGAAGACCTCGACGACGAGGGGTTCCGAGGGGTAAAGCCGGCGGACGTCGACCTGGACGAAGCCGGCAAGGACCCTCGAGGGCGCAAGCGTCCCCAAGGCGAGAAGCCGAGCGGCAAGCAGCCGCTGGACCCGAAGTTTCGCGGCGTCAAACCGGAAGACGTCGACCTGGACTGAGGCTCAGGCGGGCTGAGCCAGAGGCATCAGGAGCTCGACGCCCCCAGCAGCCGCTTCCTCACGCTGCAGCTCGTCCTTCACCACCAGCTTCACGAGGGGCATGCACCCGCCGCAGCCGGAGCCCGCCTTGCAGCTTCGAGAGACGGCTCGCGCACTGTGGCAGCCATCTCGCACGCACTGGCGGATCTGTTCATCGTTCACGCGGTGACAGTGGCAGACGAGCATGGTGAATAGCAGGGGGTGAGAGGGCCAACCGAGGGTCGCTGCCGAGTCGCTCGAGGGCAGTCCCAGCGGCGTCCATGGACAATAGCTTCTTGATAACGGATATCAATATCGTGCCGCACATTTTCATGGCACTGGAATAGCGAGACGTCCCTATCGAGCCCGAACGGCCATCGCTCGGCAGCGGATAAGGCCCTGCAAAGCCGGGCTCGGGGCGCGTTCGACGCCCCCGACTTCACCGCACAAGTGCGCGAATACTTTGTGGTATTGACATTCCTTATCGAGAATTGGGGCTGCCTTCGAGCTGACGTACCGTTACCCTGCGGGCAGACTCGAGCAGACGGGAGAAGCTGATGAAGGGCGATTCAGAAATCATCGACGCGTTGAACGAGGTGCTCACCTCGGAGCTGACGGCGATCAACCAGTACTTCATTCACTTCCGCATGTGCGAGGACTGGGGCTACTCCAAGCTGGCAGAGAAGAAGCGCTCCGAGTCGATCGAGGAGATGAAGCACGCCGACAAGGTGATCGCGCGCATCCTGTTCCTCGATGGGGTCCCGAACATGCAGCGCTACTTCCCGGTGAAGGTCGGCGAGGAGCCGATCGAGATGCACAAGGTGGATCTGGAGCTCGAGTACGAAGCCGTGAAGCGCCTGAACAAGGCCATCTCGCTCTGCCGTGACAAGCATGACAACGGCACACGGGAGATGCTCGAGGGTATCTTGCTCGAGGAGGAAGAAGGCATCGACTGGCTCGAGGCCCAGCTCCACCAGGTGGAGGAGATCGGCCGAGAGCGTTACCTCGCGGAACAGATCTACGGTTAGCAGGCCCCGAAGTCGAGCAGCGCCGCTGGCCTACACTTGGGCAGCGGCGCTCCCCATTTCCGAAGCTTCCCTCCGCCGGGCCTACTCGCAGGTTTTCTTCGCTCTGTCCCGGATCTTCGCGACGTCCGGGTTTTTCGGCTGCGCTAGCCGCGCGTCGCTCGCCAGCTCGCAGGCCCGCTTCAGATCCCTGTTCAGCATGCTGGCACCGATCGCCAGCATGAAGGCGCGCTCCGTCGCTCGGTTCTTGAGGTTCTGCTCGGCCAGCGCCTGCGCCCGCTTCGGGTCCTTGCCGGGGCCGAGGTAGAACTCGCTGGCGTGATCCGCGAAGGCCAGCGGATAGCGCTTCAGCAATGACTCGTAGCCTTGCTTGGCCTGAGCAGCGTACTTCGCCGCCTGCTCCGGTTCGTCCTCCTCCAGGAGCTCCGCCAGGACCGAAGCGGGCTCGGGATCTGCCCCGGGGCGCAGCACGCTGAGCAGGCGCCGCTTGGCTTCGTCGGTCTTCCCAGCCTCGCGTTCGAGCTCCGCGAGGTGAACGTTGGCCACCACGTACTGCGGCAACAACGCGACGGCCTCTCGATACAGAGGCACCGCCTTCTCCGACTGGCCCGCGTGCTCTGCCCACATCACCCCGCGCTGGAAGCTCACCCAGGCCACCGCAAACGGCGAGACGTCCCTGTATTTCCGTACGGCTTCAACGAAGCTCTTGTCGGCGGCCTCGAACTCGCCCGCCGCCATCTGCGCGGACGCCAGCGCCGTGAGCGAGGCGTAGGTCGGGTACTCGTCGGCGACGGCCTTGCGTTCCTTGACGACCTCGTCCAGGTGTTCGCCGCGAGCCAGCCAGATGGTCTGCTTCTGCTTGCGAATGACGTCAGGCTTGGCGCCGACCTTCTCTGCCTCGTCGAGCGTCTTCAAGGCGTCGTCGAAGCGGTGAAGGGCGCCGTCGACGCTCGCCTTCAAGAGCAGCGCCTTCGGGTCCTTGGGGTGCTTCTCCAGCGCCAGCTCCACCTGCTTCTCCGCCTGGTCGAAATCGGCGTAGGTGCCCAGGAACTGCGTCCGGCTGAGGTAACGGTCCACCAGCGCGGCGCGCAGGCCGAGATCCTCGCGCTTGGCGAGGAGCTTCTCCTGGGCCGTGATCTGCGACGCCAAATTCCCCACGGCAATATCACCGGGAGTCGGCTTGCCCGTGTAGGGGCGCAGCGGGTCGAAGGAGGCGGCCGCCGGCACCATCGCGCTCGCCGACACGGGGCTCGTGGGCGTCGAAGCCGCAGCCGGAGGGGACGGCTGCTGCTTCTCGTCGCAGCCGGGTAAGCAACAGGAACTCGCGGCCACCAGGAGCAGCAAAGCCGCCCCCGAAGGGACGGCTCTGCTGGCGCTGGTGCCTGCTTGCAGGCGCTTCATGTTCTCAGTTGGTGGGTGGAGCCAGGAAGGGGAAGGTCGCGGTCTGACCCCCGTCGACATCGCTGGCGACGCCGTCGGTGACGACGCCCGGGTCCGCTCCCGTCAGCACCGAGTAGCTGCTGTCGATGACGTCCATCGTCAGCGTGCGCCCGCCGCACTTGCCAGTGACGTTCAGCTCGACAGCAAGGAACTGGTCGCAGGTGCCGGCCGAGGTGTCCACCTTGAGCACGTCGAACGCCAGGATGCTCGCGAGCGCGGCGTACCCGGTGCCGGCGCCTGCTGCTTCGTACTGGCTCTGGTTGCCGCAGTTGGTGTCGAGACCATCGTAGGCAGCCAGGGACTGGGAGATCGGCGTCACGAAGTCATTGTAGTCTGCCGGCGTCTTGGCGTTGAAGCCGTCCTTCGCCATTCCTTTGGCCGTGGTGTCGGCCTCGAGGGGCGAGATCAGCGCCGTGTTCACCGCCGGGCGGCCCATGCGGTCGATCTGGGCGCCGAGAGTCGGTGCCGCGGGGAAATTCCCGCCGGTTCCACCAGTTCCACCGGTCCCTGCGGAGCCTGACGAGCCGCCGCTGCCGCCGGTCGTCCCGCCGGCGCCCGCGTTGCCGGTGCCACCGGATCCGCCGTTGCCGGTGCCGCCAGAGCCACCATTGCCCGTGCCGCCCGTTCCGGCGCTGCTGGTCCCCGCGGAACCACCGGAGCCGCTCTTGCCGCCGCCGCCGTCGTCGTCATCTCCACAGCCAACCAGCGCGAGGCTGGAAGCCAACATCATGAGACCCGCAATATTCAGTAGTTTCATGTTGGTTCCTCCTCAGTTGGTGGCGTGGGTCGCGCCCCAGATTTCGACCACTGCGCCGTCGGCGTTGACCAGCGTCTTGTCGAGTTGAACGACGATTGAGAGCACGTTGGCCCCGGCGAAGGAGTCGACGGCCGCGCCGCCGTTCGTGCTGCTGAGCAGCCCGACGAGCTGACCCGACAGGGTCGCGTCCACCGTGGGGCAGCCCTCGGAGTTCGGGTTCAGGTTTCCGGCGCCCGCCACGGCTCCCAGGGCCGCGCCAAAGCCTGCCGCGTTGAAGAAGAAGGGATCGTTGCGCAGACCGGCGAACACCTTGACCGCACCGCTGGCGCTGTCGATGCCCGCGGTGGCGGTGGGATCACCGGTGACGTAGTCCTGAGTCCCGTTGGCGTCGGTGACCCAGCACTGCACGCTGGTGCCGCTCGCGAAGGTGCAGAGCACGTCGTGATTGGTCCGGTTCGCGTTAGCGTCCACGTTCATCACGTGGAACGCGTAGACGACGGACGTGCTGAAGTTCGACGTCATGTCCGCGGCCGGGAAGACGTTCATCACCAGGTTCAGCTTGGAGGCGTCGGACTCCATCCACGCGTAGACATCCGTGATGTCCGCGGCGGGGTCGGCCGTGGTGGCCGGCGCGTCGGTGTGATCCGCTGCCCACGCGCCGCTGGTGGCGGTTGCGAGCACCGCAACCAGGCCAGTCATTACTAAGGGTCGCTTCATGCCTTGTGTTCTCCCATTTGAAGACGCTCCGCCCCCCAACAAGGCGAAGCCAGAAACCGCGCTGCGTGCCTGCAGCGCCGGGGGCACGCGTTCCACCGGCGCCCCCCTCCGAACTCCCGAGAGTACGACCACGAGCCGGGGAACGGATCAAAGATCCGCAACACGTCAGGCCTTTGCTCCCACCACTGGCGCGGACTGCGAGTTCACGAAGCCCAGGCGACGCATGACGCAGCGCGCCTGCCGCTCGCACGCACCGAATTTCTGCGAGGCAAATGCGGACGTCGCCGGTCGATTGCCGGCGATTTCCACCGGGTAACACGATCCACCCGAGCGGTGCCACGCGCGCGCGTTCAAGGCTGTGCCGGTGCCACGAATACAGCCTGAAGTGTTACCCGCGAGGGGTTCCGCTCGGCGGCTCGCGCATCGAGCACCGGACAGCAAAACGGCGAGCCCACTGGACTCGCCGCCTGGATAATGAGCGCTAGCCCCTGGCGTCGCTCCCCGGCTCTTGTCTGTTCGAGCGCGGGCGTCGCTCCGAGGCTCCGTTCTCTTTCAAGCGCGGGCGTCGCTTCGCGCTTTTGCCCGCTGGCGCGCCTGGATCTCGGGAGACTCGGCGACGGCCATGCCGAGCAGGCGAGTGCCCTCGAGCAGGTGCTTGATGCCCGTGCGGCTGAGCTCCGTGGTCTTCGTCCCCACGTCGGGGTAACCGCGCCCTTCGGCGTCCGGTTGCACCTCGTTCCAGTTGGCGAACAAGCGCCCCCAGTCGCTCTCGAGCGCCTCGCGCACGCGCTTGAAGCCGTAGACGGGGTACCAGAACATGTCGTGGTAAGCGACCGATGCCACGTAGGCCCAGGGCGCGAGCCAGGTCTTGAGCGACCACTCGACGGGCTTCTTCAGCGGGCCCCAGTAGATGCGATGCTGGTTCCGCGAGGCAAAGGTCATTTCCTTGAACGGCCCCTGGAAGTTCCACTTCTCGTCCAGCGCGTCCACGTCGCCGACGAACTCGATGTCGCGCGTGTCACCGCAGCCGAGCCCGAGGTCGTGGGCGAGGCGGATGAACTTCAGATCCTTCATCGGATCCATGCCCATCAGCTTGCCTGCAACGGCGTCGATGGCGACCCGATCCGAGGAGGCCAGGAGCACGTTCTTGACGTGAGGGATCATGCAGCGCGGGCCGGGGCCATCCCCCGCAAAGGTGCCGTCCATCACCGCGAAGACGCCACGATGGATCTTCTTCTGGATCATCAGCAGATCGACCAGGGTTTCGTGGATCACCGGATGGGTCCAGTGGCGGTGCTCGTTGAGCAAGCCACCGAACGCGTTCTTCATCGCTCCCGTCGTGGTGGTGAAGATGTGCGTCTTGACCGTCGGCAGGTGGATGATGTTCTCGCCGATGAACCGCTTCGGGATGGAGAAGCTCTTTGGGTACACTTCATTCAGGCACAGGAACTTCTTCGTGAGGTCGCCCACGGCGTCTCGCACGTCGATCCACTCCTCACCTTCGTAGAGGTGGACGTTGCGCAGGCCGTGGGCCTGGACCACGTCGAGCTGCTTGTTCTCGCGCTCGCCGAGGTGCGCGTCGATCACCACGGTGCGGTTATGGCAGGCGTGGATCAGGTTCGGGTCGTAGCCGTCCTGCTTCATCGCGCGGATCACGCCTTCGAGCTGCCAGGGCGTGGTCGACGAGCCAGGGAAGAAGAAGTGCCAGGAGATATTGACCTTGAGCGCGGTGTCCGCGTCCTTGGCGACCGTCTCCTGGTAGTCCGCCAGGTTCATCAAGCGGTGGTAGTCCTCGAGCACGGTCTCGGGACGGGTGCGGACGATGGCGACTTTGCTTCGGGTCATCTGCATGGGCTCCTTGGATCGGGGGGTTGGCTACTACCATCGCCCTCCGGGCGCCAGGCCCTGCCCAGCTTCTCCACGAAAGCTGCACCAAAGGCGGTAGGCCAGCGACGGATTGCCGCATTTCAGGGTCCTTGCTAGTCCCAGCCGTGTGAAGAGGAGCTTCTCGGTCTCGGCGCTCTTGCTCGCCAGCACCTGCGTGAGCTGTGGCAGTGACGACCAGAGCGCCTCACCCCCAAAATCCACGGCACCGTGTGGTGAGGCGGCCACCCCGGGCGCTCCGTTTGGGGTGCAGTGTGGGCAGCTGGTGGATGAGCAGGGGCGCATTGCATTTCTGCGTGGAGTCAATGCGCGCATCGACGGCGTCTTCGACGTCACGTTCGACGATGGGCGCGTGGCGCTGGAGGAGGTGCCGGCGTTCGACGCCAGCGACGTCACTCAGCTGCGCGAGTTCGGCTTCGACGCGCTCCGCCTGCCGATCAACTGGAGCGCCATCGAACCGACCGAGGATGGCGGCTTCAACGAGAGCTACCTGCTCGAGGTCGACCGCGTCGTGGAGCTGTGTGGGGCGGCTGACATCCAGGTCCTGCTCGACCTGCACCAGGACGCTTTCTCCAAGGAAATTGGCGAGGACGGCGCGCCGCTGTGGGCCATCGAGCCGCCCCCGGAGATGCTCCTCGAGGGTCCGTTGGACGACCTCGGCGACCGGCGCCTGAGCGCTCAGGTGCTGGCTGCGTTCGAGACGTTCTTCAGCGACTCCGCGACGGGTGCCGAGCTGAGACGACGCTTCTCGCAGATGGCGGCTCACGTCGCCGCACGCTACGCGGACGCAAAGAACGTCGTGGGCGTGGAGATCTTCAACGAGCCCCAGAGCAACGACGCCGGAATTGCCCGGCTCAACCAGGTCGCGTACCCAAGTATCCGCGAGGCATCACCGAAGAAGCTCTACGTCTACGAGCCGCCGGTGACTCGCAATTTCACCGATCGCTCTACTCTGGCCGACGGCCCGCTGGGCAACCTGGTCGGCTACGCACCGCACGTCTACACCTACTCCTTCACCGCGACCGACGAGCAGAAGGCCAGCATCGACAAGGAGAAGCTGCGGCGCTCCAACGCCAATGCCCGCGACGAAGCCAACGCCCTGCAGGCGCCATTGATCATCACCGAGTGGGGCATCGACCCGCTGGGCGTGAAGGCCGACGAGTACCTCACCTGGCAGAGCGAACTACAGGAGGAGTACATGGCGTCGTCGTTCTTCTGGGTGTGGAAGGAGCAGAGTCAGGGCCGCTGGGGCTGCTTCGACTACGACGACCAGAGCGCCCAGTTCTCGCCCCGAGAGGCCGTGAAGAGGTCCCTCGCCCGCGTCCGCCCGAGCCGCGTCGCCGGGTGGCCCGAGCGCTTCGCCTTCGACCGTACGAGCGGCATCTTCGAGCTGGATTTTCAGGGCGACCCCAGCATCCAGGGCCCCCACGTGATCGCCATCGCTCCCCGTCTCGGCGCGCCGCTGACGGTGAGCTGCGACGGCGAAGGGATCGCCGCGAGTGAGCTCGGCCGCGGCGAATACGCCGTGGAGTGCGGACACGACGACTCCAAGCATCGAATCCGCGTGGAAGTAAGTCCTCTCCCCTGAGCTGGCCAGCCTGGGCTGTTTGGGGGTGAGGGGGTCAAGGCTCCCGGAGCGGCTCCACCGCACGCCAGAACCCGCCAACGGACACCAGGAAAGACGGTGAGTGCATGCTCACGTCGCTGTCCAGTAGCTCGAGATCGCGCCCCCGCACCATCCCATCCACTGCGAGCCAGAGCGCCAGCTTGCCCACGTAGATCGAGGTCCTCCCGCCGAGCTCCAGCGCCGGCGCGGAGACCAGGTTGGAGGACGAGTAGAACCACTCATTTCCTCCGGCCAGCTGCACACCGAACAACGACCCATCGAACGGAGCGCCAAAGGCCAGGCCGACCTTGACGTCGATCAGGTGCACCGCGCCGCCGGCGCCTCCGACGTCGAACGCGGAGCGGATGCCCTCCATCACCACCAGCGTGAAGTGCTTCGAGAGTCCCACGCCGATGTCCAATCGCGGCCCCATCAGCAGCGAGACACTGCCGTCAGCCTGTTCCCCGAGGAACCGAAGACCGGCGCCACCAGGTCCGAAAACACGAGCAGGCTGCGGCCTACCCACTCGCGCCGGCTTGTCGCTCTCGGGAGGCAACTCACGGCGCCTCGCCGCTCGCGTCTTCTCGGCTCGGACCTGACGCTCCAGCGCATCGAGGAAGTCCTCCACCAGGCCGCGGAGGCTCGAGGACTCGACGGCGAGGCGCACCGCCGGGTCGGTGCCCCAGTCGATCCAGGCGCTGGAGGCATCGCAGGCCAGCACGACCCGCGATGGCGCGGCCTTGTAGAGGCCCGCCACGGTCAAGCGAGCGCGGGCGTCGAGCTCGACTCGACCATCCGCCGGGAGCCGATCGCACTCGATGGCGAGCTCCAGGGGAGGGGCGTCTGGTTCTTGGTCCTTGGCCCCCGCGACCCCGCCCCAAAGCAAGACCGTCAGCCCCCACAGCCAGATCGTCCTGCGCCAGATGCGAGCCCGCATTCGAAGCGGAACCATGGCAAAATCCCGAGTGAGTTCCGAAACAAATCGCGTTCTCGAGGCCCTGGGACGCGTTCTCGCCCGACTGAGAGCCTGGGCAGTGTTTCTGCCAGACGAGACTGATTTGCAGCTCTCGGCGCTCATTCTCCTCGCTTCGGACGACCCACAAGTACCCAGTCCGAATGCGTACCGCCCTGGGACGGGCGACTGGACTCCACTCCGGGCCAGCGCAAGAGTGGGTACTCAACCTGGACCTGGATCCCCCCTGGACATGAAAAGCGCCGAACTCAGCCTGGACGATGCAGCGGCGCTCAGCGCCGAGGCGAGCATCCGCCCGGTCGCGACAGCGGTTGGAGAGGTGGCGCTCAACGACCTTCTACCGATGCTCTACAAGCAGGTGCGCTCCCTCGCGGGGCCCCGAAACAACCTGGACGACCTGGTTCAGGCCGCCGCCGAGCGCGCGCTGAAGGCGCTCCCCAGCTTCGAGGGTCGCTCGGCCTTCTCCACCTGGACCTACTCCATCGCGTATCGCACGGTCCAGGATCACGACCGCTGGTACCGGCGCTGGACTCGCCGCTTCGCCTACGACGACCCCGAGGATGGCCTGGAACCGGAATGCCCCAGGGAAGGCACGGAGACTCGAGTCCTCCAGGCACGCCGAGCCAAGCGGCTGTATCACCACCTGGAAGCACTGCCGGCGAACAAGCGTGCCGTGATCGTGCTTCACGATCTGGAAGAGCTCAGCGTGCGTGAGATCTCCCAGATCACGGACACGGGGGAAGCCACGGTGCGCTCGAGGTTGCGTGACGGCCGCAAGAAGCTCGCCGAGTTGTTGGCGGCAGATCCGCTGTTCAACCCGCACACCGAGGAGCAGCCATGAGCGACTATCGAGCCCGCATCGCTCTGGCGAGGGACGCCTACCGCGCGGCCCAGCCTAGCCCTGACGAGATCCGCGCCGGCGCGGCGCGCATCGAGAGCCAGCTCGCGAACCCAGCGAATCACATGCGGCGCTTGCTTCAGTTCCTGGGCGGAGGAGCGCTCCTGGGTGCCGGTGTGCTGGCGGTCCTGAACCACGCCGCCGACGACTCGGGGCGTCCCCAGGAGGGACTGAGCGCCAGCGCGGCAGACTCGGCCATCGTCGCCGCGAACAGCTCTGCGGGGCTCGGTCAGCCGCAAGGCTGGATGCAGCCGATGCAAGTCACCCCGGACGTCGGCCGCACCGCTGAAGACCCACCTTCTCCGGGCGACTCCCAGGACGAGGCCGGGGGAAGACCGAGCTCCCGCGGTGCTTCCACTGCGAAGCGATCGGCCACGACGACCAAGGCGGTGCAGAGCCCTGGCGAGTCGAAGGCGGCCCCACCTCCCCCCGACTGGAGTCAGGTGTCGTCGGCCCTGGCCGCCGGGGACTCGCCCGGCGCCCAGCGAGTGCTCGAGGGCCTGGCCGCGAGTGGCGACGCAGACACTCGAGCGAAGGCTCTGCTGGGACAGGCGCAGCTGGCGTTTTCCCGCGGTGACCGTGCAGCCGCCAAGCGCCTGACCCGCGCGGCGGCCAGCGTGCCCGGCGCCAGTGCAGCGGTCAGAGAGAAGGCCCTGCGCTGGGCGGCGCGAGCCTCGCTCTAGCCTGCTAGATCCGCCTCACCTCTGACTCCAGGCAGCTGCGGCGACGATGGTCTGAACGACAACGCGCACCTCGCCTGGCACGTTGCCCCGCGGCAACTCTATTCCCCCGTATCAACGCAAGGGGCTCCACAGGGAAAGCGCCTCGTGCGCGACTGCCCGATGGGAGGCAGCTCCTACGTTTCGCGGGTGATGACACGCCGAAGCACAGCGCCGAGCTGCACGTCGCGTGCCGCGGTGTGCCCGCCAACGAGTGACTTGCGCGAGCCCCCTCCCCGGAGGACGCTTACCAGGATGAGGTGGCTTGACTTGGTTGGGGGCGCCCTGGCGCTTTCTCTGTGCGTTGCGTGTGGAGGCTCGGAGTTCAGCAGCAGCGACGGAGCGGCTGCAGGTGCTGGAGGGAACGGTGGAGCAGCCGGGGGAAGTTCGAGCGCTGGCGGCGCCGGCGGCTCAGGCGTCGGGGGCAGCGGCGGAAGCGCAGGAACGTTTCCGGGTGGCAACGGTGGAGGCGCCGGAGCCAGTAGTGGCGGCAGCGCCGGGGCAGCGGACTGCACGGCGAGCGGCTGTGACGCCGGCGAGTACTGCGACGCAGACAGCGGACGCTGTACCAGCTGCGGCAACACCAGCAAGGGCCTGCGCTTCGGCCCACCGACTCGCGTCGACGGTCCGAGCGTCGCAGGCGTGGACGATCGCTTCCCGCGACTCGCCGCGGACAAGACGCTTTGGTGGAGTCGTGGTGATGGCAACGGCATCCCCAACGTGGTCAGCGTCACCCCCCCATACACCGGCGCTGCGACTCCCTTTCGCAGCGACGCCAGTGGCTATATTCCGCGCGGCATAAAAGCCGAGAGCCTGGAGTTCGACGCAGCCTGGGACCAGTTCGAGAACGGCGGCCGCAAGGTCTATGGGCGGACCGGTTCGTCGACGTTCGCCTTGGGCGCGCTGAACCAGGTCGTGGGCGCGTCGGAGACGAAGGATTTCAGCGTGGCGGTCAGCGAGAACCGCGTCTGGTGGATGACGGATCGCGTGATCCCGGGTCAAGCTGAGGGTCTGCACCTGGTGACGGGCTCACCTGGATTCGCTTTCATCATCGATCACGTGCCCCTCGTCTTGCCCGATGGCTGCCACGCGAGCGGCCCGGACCTCGCTCCCTGGACGACGCCTCAGGGCGAGCTCTTGCTGTTCGCTGCCCAGGAGGCTCGCCCGAACTGCGCGGCCGCCAACAGCGGCCCGCGCGATCTGTACTGGACGAGCTTGGAGAGCGACGGCCAGCAGGCTGGGATGGCGCGTCGCATCGCGATCAGCGAAGCCCAGCTGGACGACACCGATCCCAGCCTGTCTGAGGATCTGTGTACGCTCTACTTCGCGCGGCAGGAGGATGGCGGCGCGAGCGCCCACGATCTCTGGCAGGCGACCCGACGCTAGATCGCGCCTCACCCTCACCCCCAACCGATCCAACGACATTGGCGCCGACTGGGCTTGAGCATGGCGCCGCCTCGGGTCAATCTCCGGCGTCTCATGACCGACCCCCGGCTGGCGTCCGCCACTGAGCTCGCCGCGCGCATCCGCAGCGGAGCGTTGACCTCGCGTGAAGCCGTAGAGCTCCACATCGAACAGATCGAGCGCACCAACCCCCACACCAACGCGGTCGTGCGCAAGCGCTACGACGAGGCGCGACGAGAGGCTGACGCTGCGGATCAGGAGCTGCTGAGCGGCGCCGAGGTGCCTGCGTTCCATGGTGTCCCGTGCACCATCAAGGAGTGCTTCGCGTTCAGCGGGATGCCCCAGAGCTCTGGCCTCGTGGCGCGACGAGGCGTGGTCGCCGAAACGGACGCTACCGCGGTGCAGCGTATCCGTGCGGCAGGAGCCATTCCGCTAGGAGTCACCAACACCAGCGAGCTCTGCATGTGGATGGAGTCGGTGAACAACGTCTACGGACGCACCAACAACCCCTACGACCTCGGGCGCATCGTCGGCGGGAGCTCGGGGGGTGAGGGCGCGGTGATCGCCTCCGGTGCGTCGCCGTTCGGGCTCGGCTCCGACGTCGGAGGCTCGATCCGCGGACCCGCGTTCTTCAACGGCATCTTCGGGCACAAACCGACGGGGGGTCTGGTTCCCAACAGCGGTCAGTACCCGAACGCGCACGGCGCGATGCGGCGCTACCTGTGCACGGGGCCCATGTGCCGACGCGCGGAGGACCTGATGCCGCTCCTGAGGCTCATCGCGGGTCCCGACGCGGAGCACCCCGAGTGGGCGCCCAGCGATGCGCTGGGGGACCCTGCTCACGTCGCGTACGCTGGACGCCCGCTGTTCTCCATCGAAGACAGCGGCAACTTGCCCGTCTCCGCGGAGCTACGGCGCGCACAGAGTCTCGCGGCGGAACACCTGCAGAGCCTCGGCATGGAGCTCCGCGTGATCAAGATTCCTGCCCTACGGAAACAATTCGACATCTGGTCGGCGATGATGGGCCTGGCGACGGAGGTGCCCTTCGGGACGCTGCTCGGCGATGGCCAGCCGATCAACCCGCTGCTCGAAATGCTGAAATGGACCCTCGGACGCTCTCGACACACCTGGATGGCCTCGGCGCTTGCGCTCACCGATCCGCTACCGCGCAAGCTGCCCCGCCTCGCTCGAAAGATGGTGGACCTCGGCATGCAGCTACGCGGCGAGGTGGAATCACTGCTCGGTGAAGATGGGCTCCTGCTCTATCCCTCGTACTCCGTGACCGCGCCCCCACATCGCGTACCCGCGCGCTGGGCGACGCGCCTCCACATGCCGTGGTCGTATCTGGCGATCGTCAACGTCCTCGAGCTGCCCGCGACTCAGGTGCCCCTCGGGCTGGACCGCCAGGGGCTACCGCTTGGGGTCCAGGTGATCGGGGCGCCGCTGCAGGATCATCAGACCATCGCCGCAGCCCTGGAGCTGGAGAAGCGGTTCGGCGGCTGGCAGCCGCCGCGCCTCTCGCGCCTGGCTTCCTGAGGCCGGCCCTCGAAGGGACCGACGGCGCCCTACCAGCTGGCTGGATATTCGACTATTTTCCGTCGGGGCAGCAGAGCGCTACACTGGTCGCGGCTCGACGGGGCGGCGCTCCGCGCAGCGCCGGTGACCGAGACCCTAGGCATGACTCCCAGTCGCTGGCAGATCGCGAAGCGCAAGCAAGAATTCCGCGGGGAATCTTTTGCCAACGTGGTGAGGGTGGTCGGCGTGCTCGCCTTCTACGTGATCGAGATAGTCAACCACCATGGGTCGACGCTGCTCGGCATGCCCGCGGTGGTGGGCAGGGACCTGCACGCGATGGTGACGGCGCTGGTGGGGTCCTGGGTCGGAGCGGCACTGCTGACGGTCGCCACCATGCGACTGCGGTACTTCCCGATCTGGCTGAAGTATGTCACGACCGGCGTGGACCTGGCGCTGATGACCGCCGTCCTGGCGGTGCTCGACGGACCGCGGAGCCCGATGCTCGTAGGGTTCTTCCTCGTGCTGGCGCTCTCGGCGACGCGCTTCAGTCAGCGCTTGGTCGCCTGCACCGGCGTGGGGGCGCTGGCCTGCTACGGGGTCTTGCTCTGGCACACGATGGCGCTCCGCCCCGCGTTGGGCGTGCCGCGCTACCATCAGCTCATCTTTGGGCTCGCGCTCGCGATCCTCGCGGCGGTGCTGGTCGTGATGATCAACGCGGCGCAGCGCATCGTAGTCGCGCTGGACTCGGCGCCCAACTCGACGTTCCCCGAGCGGAGCTCGGGAGAGTCGGAGTCATGAGCGCCACCTACCCTTGTCCCTACTGCCAGACACCCGTCGCGGTCGGCGCCACGCGTTGCTGGTTGTGCAAGGGAGCCTTGACTGCCCAGCCAGCGCAAGCGCCGGCGCCTGCACGACGAGACCGCTCCTGGCTCGTGATCGTGATCCTGGCGAGCCTGGTTCTGCTGCTGGTCGGCGTCCAGCTGTGGGTGATTGCCCCTGGCCTGCTGGTTCCGTACGGAGTCATCGTGCTCCCGGTGTCCGTGGTCTTGGCGCGCATCGCTTGGGTCGGGAGGCTGGACTTCTGGCGCTCCCAGGCTACCTCTGACGCCCAGCAACCCCCGCCACCTCGGGCCGACGCCTACCCCCGGAACCTCCACGGGCAGGTCCAGGGCGGGCGCGGGGACAAGCCGGGAGACACGGTCCTCAAGGGAGTGGCCATCGGCGTCACCGTGTTTCTGGTCGTCATCGCGATACTGCTCATGTTGCTGGTGGCGGCCGTGGTGATCTTCGCCATCATCTGCTTCGCAAGCCTGCCCTGATCATGGAACTACGAGACCACAGCTTCCTCGGCCTGACCCAGAGCCTCTGCCCCAGCTGCCATCGGGTCGTCCCTGCGAAGATCATCGATCGGGGCGGGCGGGTGTACTTTCAGAAGCGCTGCCCGGAGCACGGCGTCCGAGAAGACTTCATCTGTTCCGACGTCGGCTACTACGACCGCCTCGAGTACGCCGTACCGGGGAAGATCCCGGCTGGCTTCGGCAGCTTCCCCAAGCGGGGATGTCCGTACGACTGCGGCCTGTGTACCGAGCACGAGCAGCATACCTGCATCGGCTTGGTCGAGCTGACGAGCAGCTGCAACCTTCGCTGCCCGATGTGCTACGCGAGCAGCGCGCCAGGCGGCACTCACGAGAGCCTGGAGGACGTCAAGCGCGCGATCGACCGCTTGGTCGCCACCGAGGGTCAGGCCGAGATCCTCCAGCTCTCTGGCGGTGAACCCACGCTGCACCCCGAGTTCGAAGCGATCCTGGCCTACGCGTACGAGCGCGACGTCCAGCACGTGATGCTGAACACCAATGGCCTGCGCTTCGCGCGCGATGCGCGCCTGGTGGAGCACGTGGCCCGCTACGCGCGGCGCTTCGAGGTCTATTTCCAGCTCGATGGCCTCGACGCCCAGGTCACCCGGAGCCTTCGCGCCGCCGACATCCTCAGGGAAAAGCTCGAGGCGCTGGACCGACTCGCCGAGCACGGCGTTCGCGTGACCCTGGTGGCTACGCTCCAGCCGGGGGTCAACGACGATCAGCTCGGACGACTCATCGAGTTCGCCATCGAGCGCCCGAACATCGGCGGCGTCAGCTTTCAACCCGCGACGTACAGCGGACGCAGTGAGCTCCCCGAGACGCTGGAGAAGCGCATCACCTTCCCCGACGTCGTGAAGGGCATCGCCGCACAGACTCGAGGCCTGTTTCGCGAGAGCGATTTCATGCCGCTGCCGTGCGCGCATCCCAACTGCCACACGCTGAGCTACGCCTACCGCGACGGTCGGCGTGTCTACCCCCTGCTGCGCTTCATCGACGCGCGCAAGCACAAGGACCTGCTGGCCAACGGCATCGCCTTCGATCGGCCCCGCGCCAAGCAGCTGATCACGGACTATCTACGCGCGGAAGGCTGCGCCGAGGGCGACTGCGCGTCTCCCGAGTCCTGGCTCGCGAGCGCGCTCGGCAAGCGCCTGCGAGGCGGCGCAGACTCGAGCGACGCAGGGACGACCAGCGCGGCGCTGTACGACTTCTTCAGCTCCGCGCTGGCGGAGACGCTGTCTCCCGAGCGGATGTTTCGCATCGCGATCACGTCGTTCCTGGACGTGTACAACTTCGACCTCAGGCGAGTCATGAAGTGCTGCACGCACCACGTCTTGCCCAGCGGTCACGTCATCCCCTTCTGCGCTTACAACGTGCTGTACCGTCCCGGCCACGCGCCGCTCCCGGAGCTGGAGCATCAGCTCATCCAGTTGACGAAGTCCAGCGAGCGGGGCTGATGGACTGGAGCTACTTCGGCCTGATGGGCCTCGCGCTGATCACGGGAGTGATCGTGCGACGCGCGCTGCCGAAAGGGCCCAGGGAGACGCGGCTGCAGCGCGCTGCTCTCTTCCTCGGGGCAATCATTGGCAGCACGTTCTTCGCCAAGCTGCCGTACGCCGTCTCCGACTGGCCGAGCCTGATGGACGGCAGCGCGTGGTTGCGGGATGGCCGCACCATCACCTGGGGACTCGCGGGAGGCTATCTCGGGGTCGAGGTGGCGAAGCTGGTTTCCGGGGTGCGCCACAAGACCGGCGACGCCTTCGCGGCCCCCGTCGCCGCCAGCATCGCCGTCGGGCGCCTGGGCTGTTTTCATGCCGGTTGCTGCTTCGGAAGAGCAACGGACGTCGCGTGGGCCGTGCGCTTCCAGGATGGCATCCCGAGACACCCGACCCAGCTCTACGAGGCCGGGTTTCACGGCGTGGCAGCGCTCCTGCTGTTGCTCGCTGCGCGCCGAGGCTGGTTTCGTACCCAGCTGATCAAGCTGTATCTGATCGCCTACATGCTGTGGCGAATAGCGACCGAGTTGCTGCGCCCAGAGCCCCGCGTACTCTGGGGACTCACCTTCTACCAGCTGAGTTCCCTGGTCTTCTTGCTCGTGTTCACCCTGCTGTACCTGATCGACGCGCGCAAGCCGCGAGTCGTCGTCGCGGCCTGACCGCCGGTTCTGTTTCCTCGCGGTCCTTTTCGTCGCGCCCCTCCCCCCCCGGGAGAATCCGAAACGCAGACATGGTATCGTCAGCGCCATCGAAGCTGCTATAAGCGCGGGCATGACACAGGGATGGACCGTCCTCCTTGGCGGCGCGTTCGCCGCGCTGCTCTGCGCTGGCTGCAACGGAGCCAAGGGTGACTACGAACGCTGCCTGGAGCTCGAGCACCAGGGCAAGCTCGAAGAGGCCAGCAAGGCCTGCGAGTTCGCGATGCAGAAGGACCCGAACGGCGCCACCGGCAAGGCCGCGCAGGAGAAGTACGGCGAGCTTCAAGCGCGAGTCGTCGGTGATCTCGTGGGCCAGGTGAAGAAGAACAACGAGTGCACCGAGGCCCAGCTCGCCTTGATCGACGCCAAGCCCGAGGACAAGGCGCGCCTCACCGCAGCGCGCGACGCGAAGTGCAGCGGAGTGCTCCCGAAGGCAAGCGCGGCGCCCAGCCCGAGCGCAGACTAGTCTTTCCGCAGGGCAACAGCGATACGCGCAGCTGGAAGCGACGCGCGCTGCTAGAAGCGATGCGCCCAGCGGTGGAGCAATCCGAGGAACGCGTACGTCCCGTCCACCACGCCGAGCGCGTCCGGCGACGTGATCACGAACGAGAACGCCGCGAAGCCTTCCAGGTGCTTGCTGAAGGTGACGTGGAACAGCGGGCCCCCACGAGTAACGCCCCGGGCTCTACCCGGAGTGAATACGTACTCTCCGAGCGCCCCGAGCTGTACGTCTTGGCTCTCGCCGAAGCCGTACACGTAACCCCCACGCAAGCCCATGGCGAAGGGGGGTCGCATCACCACGCGCAGCACCTCCTCATAGACGTAGGTGTCGCGTGGCACGTCGATCAACACTGGGTGCACGCCCAGGAAGGCGCCGCCGTGAGCGACGGGCGCGGCGAGATCCAGCTCGAAGTCCACGGCCGTGTAGGTACTGCGCTCGCCACCGTTCTCGAGACCGAGGTCAGTGTCGGAGTATTTCTCCTGCTTGCCCAGGAAGCGACGGTCGAAGGGGATGGTGCGGCGCACTCCGAAGAAGGTGTCGAGGAACGGCAGACTCGCACGCCACCCGACGTAAGGTGCCGAGAAGCTGTTCGTCGTCAGCCAGTAGGCATCGATACCGACGAAGTTCCAGAACGGCGCACCGTAGCCAAGGGTGAGCCGAGGCCGCGCGTAGACGACGCCGACGTCAGTCGCGAGGGACGCGAATGGAGTCGCCTTCTTGGATTGCCATGGGGAATATTGGGGCTCGGAGCTCTCGGGCTTCGTGGGAGCGGCGGCGAGCGCGACTCGAGGAACCAACAGGCCCAGTCCCAACCCGACCAGCCAGCATCGCAAGCAGCGGCGGCCCGTCCTCGACGCCGCGCCTGGACGCGCGAGCGGCGCCTCGGCCCCGATCGGTGTTCTCGCCTGGCTGTAAGAGAAGATTGGCACTGAAAAGCTCGCCTCCCCTTGCACCAGGTTGGGAGGCCGCGCAAGTCTTCGCCGTTAGACCACCACGGCTGTGCCAGTATGCGCGCATGGCGAAGTCGACCGTGACGTTGTGGCACAACCCCCGTTGCTCCAAGAGCCGTCAGGCTCTGCAGTTGCTGAGCGAGCGTCTCGGCGAAGGCAGCGTGGAAATTCGCGAGTACCTGAAGGAGCCGCCCAGCAAGAACGCCATCGAAGCCTTGCTGAGAGCGCTGGCAACCGACCCGGACTTCAAGCCTCACGACCTGCTGCGCGCCAAGGAGGCGGGCTACAAGGCCCAGGGCCTGTCCAAGGACAGCACGAAGGCACAGATCGTGGACGCGCTCGTCAAGGACCCGAGCCTGCTCGAGCGCCCGGTCGCCGTGCTGGACGGCAGGGCGCGAATCGGGCGCCCGCCAGAGCGGGTGCTGGCGTTGCTGTAGCAAAGGTTCCTGGTTGCCTGGCGCCGTCGTGCCCCAGCTCCCGGTCCGCGCAAAAGTTTTCCGCACGGATTCAATCCGCTCACCGAGACCTACTTCTTCCGGCTCTCGGCCTCGAACTCGAGCAACAGCGCTTCGACGACGCCTCCGGCCCGCGCGTACAGCAGCGGACCCGAGAACCCGGTCGTGGCGATGGAGTACACGTCCGCGATGCGGTAGGCGAGCTGCGCAACGGGGGGGAGCTTCGCCAGTTCGGCCTCGATCGCGCTCTCATCGCCCTCGGCGAGCGCCTTCTTGAGCGCGCCGGCCGCCGCCCAGCGATCCCCATCGCTCAGGCTTCCGCCGCGCTCCGAGAGACGCGCCACCGACTCGGGCACGCGCGTGCTCGCCGGCGGCGCAGACTCGAAGCCCTTGATCACTGGCGGCGCCGCATTCACTCCCGTCCGCTCGCTCTGCGCTGACGCGTCGTCGCCCGGCTGATCCTGGGTCTGGCGGGGGAGACTACGCGGACCGAGCTCCACCTGTGCCGTCGGGATGATCGAGTCGTGCTGCTTCGTCCTCAGCTGCGACTCGTCGAGCGGCTTCGCGGGGCTCTTCCGGGCAGCTGGCTTCGAGTCCGCTGCGTCGTCTTCTTTCGCCACGATCCCGTGAGGATAACCGCGCAGACCCAGGCTTCACAGCAAAACCCTGGAAGCGAATCGGCGACGTGAGCAACGAATGAGCAGGCTCCGAGGCGATGACGTCGCCCCTCAGCGCTTTCCTTGGCTTTCGCTTGCCTCCGCTGCGAGTTGTCGCAAAGCTGCAACGGAGCTCCATGGCCGTGGGTGTGAAGACAGTCCGTCAGGTTCGTCAGCGCATCGTCCTCGCGTGCGGTATCGAGGGGCCGCGGCTCAGGCTGTGTCGCGCTGCCGCGCTACGCGCTCTGAACGGCCACATCGAGGAGTGCGCGGTCGAACAGCTGACCACCGCCGCCGCCACGCTTCGCCCCTGGGCGATCGTGATGAGCGAGACGACCTATGCCTTCGATCCCCAGGAATTCGACGCGCTCGCGCGGGACGTCGGTGGGCGCATCGTCCGTCTCCCCGACTTCGAAGCACCGATGGACGAGCTCGAGGCGTGGCTGAACGAACGCTTCCGTGACTTGGTCGAGGACGGCGAGACCGACTCACACTGACCCCCCTGCTGTGGTGCAGTCGACGCCAAAGCTCCACCGCTCTGGCTTTTCAACCCCCTGCCAACGCTCCAGGGACGAGCATGAGATAGACTGGGGCATGATCTCTCGTGGCATTGGGCGCGCACGGCTGGGTCGGAGCATCGCGTTGCTCTCCGTGTGCTTGCTGGGACTCGCGGCTGCAGCTTGTGGCTCCGATGGAGACGACACCTCGGGCTCTGGTGGCAGCGGCGGTAGCGGTGGCAGCGGCGCAAGCTCCGCCGGTGGCGGTGGAGGCAGCTCGGGATCCGGGGTCGGGGGTGAGGGTGGAGTCGACACGTCGCCGATGGGTGGCGACCGCCCGGTGACCCCCTACGTCCCCGAGAGCTACGACCCAGCACGACCCACGCCGCTGATCGTGATGCTCCACGGCTACGGCGCGAACGGCGCAGCTCAGGAGCTGGTGATCTTCAAGCTGAAGGCCCTGGCCGAGGAGAAGTCGTTCGTCTACATCTATCCCGACGGAACCATAAGTCCGGACGGAAAGCGTTTCTGGAACGCGACGGACGCCTGTTGCGACTTCACGAACTCGGGCGTCGACGACGTCGCCTACATCGCCGGACTGATCGAAGAGGCGAAGCAGCGCTACAATATCGACGACAAGCGGGTGTACGTGATGGGCCACTCCAACGGCGGCTTCATGTCCCATCGCTTCGGCTGCGACCACGCTGAACTGGTGGCAGGCATCGCGAGCCTGGCCGGTGAGGTGTGGTCCGATGAGGCCAAGTGCACGCCGAGCTCTCCAATCAACGTGCTGCAAATGCACGGCACCGATGATCAGACCGTGTCCTACACCACGCAGCCCGGGGTGCCCGGGGCGGAGGATACCGTCGCCACCTGGGCAGCGAAGAACGGCTGCAGCGGCACCCTCACCCCCTTCGGCGATCCTGTGGACTACGAGAACGGCGTCGATGGCGCCGAGACCGACAAGCTCGAGTACGAGGGATGTCCCGAAGGCGGCGCGGTCGAGCTGTGGAAGATGAACGGCGTGGGACACATCCCGAACTTCAGCGACGACTACCGTCGAGCCCTGGTGGAGTGGCTGCTCGCGCACCCCAAGCCCTGAACGACACGCGGCCGTCAGCTCGCAGGCAAAGCGCGAACCGCGGCGGCGCCAGGCGGATTCACCAGGCGATTCCTGCCTGACGCAAGTAGCCACGCCCTTCGCGCTGATCCGCGAAGAAGAGGCTGTTGCCCAGCAGCGCGGGGGCGGCGGTCTGCTCGCTTGGCCCTTCCAGGCGCGCCAGGCGTCGCACCTTCACCACGGCGGTGGGGGGGCGCACGGTGAAGGCATACAGCTCGGAGGCGGCGCCACGGGCCGCGCTCACCACTCCGTGGCAGAGCTGGCCATCGCACTCGAGGCTCAGCGAGGTCGGCCGCGCGGCGTCGGGTAACTCGAGGGCGAGCGGCTCCTGCTCCGGCGCACCCGACTCGCTCAGCACGGCGATGCGAACTCCAGCCTCCGCTCCCTCCTCCAGCCAGGCGACGACCGGCTTGCTTGCAGCGAGCGCCACCGCAGGCGAGTGCGAATGGCCCTTCGTCTTCAGCAACGCGCGCTGTCCAGGCAGAGGCTCCGCGGTGGAGCTCTTGAGGCCGGCCACGAAGATGTCAGCGACTCCCGCGGCCGCAGCGTCTCGAGCTTCGGACCAGACAAGCCACGTTTTATCTCCGCGCGGCAACACACGAACGTCCGTGGCCGCGCCGGTCGCCGAGGTTATCCTGCGATCGGGACCAATGCGCTGCAGCCCCTTGCCGATGCGTGCTGCGTACACCTCGGGGTCCCCGTTTCGCTCGTCGACCCAGCCAACGATCCAGCCGCCAGCGCCCTGCGCGGAGTCCGGCACGTACCCTGCGCCAATGTCGCTCACCTCGCCGGGTGCCCGCGTCAACATCTGCTGGCGCAGCTTCTTTCCCCCCGCACCCAGCAAGGTCACGAAGACCTGTGGCACCTTGTTGTCGAGCGCGCTCCAAGCCAGCAGCGCCTCCTTGCCCTTCGGGTCACCGGCGCTCAAGGCGGCTCCACCGAGGGAGCGAGCGCGGTAGGAGATGGTCTCGACGCTCCCGGGGGTCCCGTCCGCCGCCACGCCACGAACCTTGAGCAACGCGCGCACGGGATCGAAGCGACCGTCTGGCGCAGGCGTCTTGCGTCGCGTGTAGGGCGTGGAGGGGTCGAAGAAGGTCAGCCAAGCGACCAGCGACTCCGAGCCTTGCTTCACCACGGAAACGTCGCTGAGGGGGTCTCCCATCGCCAGCGCCTGATTGCTCTCCAGCCTGGGCGGCGACTCCGGTGTCCAGGTCTCCGCCGCGGCCCGGAATGCCGTCTCCGTGGGCGCCAGCTCCACGCTGAAGAGCTGCGCGGGATTCCGATTGTCCGCGGCGAGCGCGAAGCAGCTCTCCCGAGGACAGGACAGCCCCCAAGCAACGTTGATCCCCTTGGGGAGCTCGTTCGTTCGCAGCGGTTCGCTAGCCGTCACCTCGAGCTTGCTGTCGAAGCGAACGAAGGTCGGCAAGAGGTCGGCGTCATCGCACGACTCCACGTCCTCCGGGCAGTTCTCGGCCAGGGTGAGCGCGGCGAGGCCGGCCGTGGTTGCGACGATCTCGGGCACCGTGTCCCCGCCGACCACTCGCAGCCTGGCGCGCTTGTCGGGCTTGAGCTGAGCGGTCAAGCTGGCGACCTCGAGCCAGCGATCGCGCTCGCTGGTCAGGCCAGGGGTCTCCCAGACGGCGTAGGCTGGGCCGAGACCTTGCGCGGGCGCGACGACGTCGACGAGCGCCTGCTCCCCGGCGCCGGGCAGGCTGGCTGCGGGAGGAACCTGCAGCTTGCCCTGGGGATCCACCAGCGCGAGCTGGATCCTTGGCTCGAGGTTCTTGCTGTCGGACCAGCCAACGACGAGCCCATGGGAGCTGACTGCAAGGTCCAGATCCAGCTGGGCGCTGGCGGTGCCACTGACCTGCAGCGGCTTGCCCTTCAGGCCGCCTTGCTCATCCAGGAAGGCGAGCATCACCGGACCGTTGCTGCCCGCGGCGCTTCCCGCCTCCACCCAGGCGACCGCGGCGCCGCCGGCGAAGGGCACCGCCTGCCAGGCGCGAGCGGCCTTGCTGAACGGCGCAGCGCGTTTCCCTGTGGCATCGTTTAGGTCCATCGCCCAGAGCTCGGCCTTCCCCTCCCCCCTGACCGCCCAGAGCGCGAGCGCGCCCCGCTTGGTCGGCACCGCAGACAGCCACAACACCGCACTGGAGGCGCGAGTCAACGCCATCGGGCCGCTCGCCAGCTCGCCCCCCGGGCCCACCGCGAGCAGCCCGATCGTCTCCTCGGCAGCGCTCTTCTCGGTGTAGAGCAGCGCAAACCCGTTGGCCTTGAGCGGACCACCAGGCTTCGCGTCGCCAACGGGTTTCACCGTCGCCAACCCGATCTCGCCGCCCGCCGCTCCCAGCTCGTGGACGTCGCCTTGCGGCTGCCCCCTGGCGTCGAGAGCCTGACTGAACCACGCGGTGCTCGACTTCTTGCTGGCCGCCCAGATCGCCATGCTGCCCGCGGAGCTCGAACCGATGTACGGCCCCATGGTGCCGCCCGGCACCTTGGCGAAGACGTGGGAGCGAAGCCCCGTCACCTCGACGTTGGCGACGGGTCCGTCCTTCGACATCGCGCCCTTCGGACGACGAGGCAACTCGGTGGGCTCTTGGTTCCTCGCACCGCAACCGACGGCCGCGAGCAGGGCGAGGGTCGAGATCCGCGTGCTGAAGCGCTGGCTCTTCACGGCGGGCACCGTAGAAGCCCGCCGTGCCCCGCGCAACGGGAAGGCGGAATCCTGCGTCAGCTGGGCGCGTTAGCGTAGGATGCCCCCGTGACTCTCGCGCAGCGTCTCATGCTCGCCATCGCCGTCCTCACCATCGCGGTGACCGCGGCGGTCGGTTTCGGCGTGCGCGAAGCCTGGCGCAGCACGGAAGAGGAGCGCTTTCGCGAGCAGTTCAGGGAGGCCGTCTCCCGCCTGAACGAACAGCTAGGAGCGGAGATCACGAGCTTGCCGGAGATGGTCGAGCCGATCTGTCGCCACGACCCGACCCTCGACAGCACGCTGATCGACTTGTCGACCGGCCGCCTCGACTCGGGACGCAGACTCGCGGCGAGCCTGCGCGTGCCTGACATGCGGAAGGCGCTGAGGGTAGACGAGCTCGTGCTCATCACCAGTGAGGGCGAGATCCTCGGAGCGGTCCACCCAAACCTGGTCGTGGGCGCGACGGACAAGAAGCTCGCGTCGCGAATCGCCAAGCCAAGTCAAGCTGCGGGTGTCCGCGGGGGCAAGGGCGAACCGCTCGCGATCGAGGCACACTGCACTCGACGCCTGGGTAAGGTGTGGATCGGCGTCTACGCTGCCCGCCACTTGAACCGTCTCCTGGAAGACGTCGGTCGCGCGCACGGCGTCCAGCTCCGCGTGGCAACGGGGTCGAAGACGCCCAAGGCGCTGATGGTCGAACGCCTGCAGCTGGAAGAGCTCGGCGGGATCACCCTGATCGCCACCAAGTCCAGAGTACCGCTGCTGGAAGCCCTCAAGCACCTGGACGGAACGATCCTGGCGATCGGAGGCGTCACTCTGGGCGTCGCGCTGCTGCTCTCGATGCTGATGGCGCGTGGCCTCGCTCGCCCAATCGCCGACCTCTCGGAGCAGGCGCGCGCGGTGGTGGTGGGCAACCCCCAGCCCGTGCGCGGTCGTGGCGGCCGTGAGCTGCGCGAGCTCGCGGACTCGTTCAACAAGGCGATCCTCGACCTGGCGGCCCTGCGCAAGCGCCTGGCGGCGACCGAGCGCATTGCCGCACGGCGAGAGATCGCACGCCAGGTAGCCCACGAGATCAAGAACCCGCTGGCTCCGATCCGTGCCGCCGTCGAGACCTTGCGTCGCCTGCGCGCGCGGAACGACGAAGCCTTCGACGAGTACTTCGACGAAGCCACGCGCACGGTCCTCGACGAGGTGCGGCGCATCAACACCATCGTCTCCGAGTTCACTCGCTTCGCGCGCCTGCCGGCGCCGAACCCAGCCCCGCTCAACGTGGTCGAGAGCGTGCGCAAGGTGGTGATGCTCCACGAGAACACGGGAGCGGAGATCAGCTTTGGATTCGAGCCTTGCCCTGAAGTCCAGGCCGACGCCGATCAGATGGTCCAGGTCGTGACGAATTTGCTGCAGAACGCCATCGACGCCTGTCGGGACGTGGCCGCGCCGGAGGTCCGTGTCCACGTGCGACCGCTGGATGCTTCTCAGATCGAGATGCGGGTCGAGGACAACGGTCCAGGCATCCCATCCGAGATTCAGGAACGCCTCTTCCAGCCCTACGTGACCACCAAGCCACACGGTACCGGCCTCGGACTGGCGATCGTCCAGCGCATCGTGGTGGAGCACGGCGGTGACATCGCCTACGAAGACAGGCCAGCAGGAGGCGCGTGCTTTCGCGTCACCCTGCCCGTCGCTGGTCCGCCGCTCCTGTCCGAGGCCCCCCCATCGACGCGCGAGCCTCAGTAGGCACCACTGTACATCTGCGCCCGGTGCAGGCTCGCCGTGGAGAGGCGCGGCACGGCGCGATTTCGGCGGGCTCCAAGTTTCTTGTTTGCCAGCAACTGGCCCAATACTCTGTCCGTCCTCGAGCCTTGCCCGACGGCTGAGCTGACCTCCGCCACGCTTCGACCAGGAATTTCCAGGGCTATCGGGGGCCACACGCGGGCCACCAGTAGCCGCCAGCAAACGCACCACATGACACTCTCTCAGCGCCAGCTTCTCGGACTCTTGTTGGTGATCGTCGCCGCGGCGATCGGCGCCCTCGTCGGCAAGGACAACGCCATGACTGCCGCGCTCATCGCTGGTGTCGGCGGAGTCGCCGCGCTGTTGTTCGCCGGCTCCGCGGCGGGCCCCAAGCTCGACGGCATCCGCAACGCGATCCGTCGCGCCGGCATGGGCAAGTCGGTCAGCGCGCCCGAGGGCGCGCCAGAGCAGGTCTCGGCGCTGTACGAGGAACTCGGCAACCTGGTGGAGACGATCGGCGACGCCAAGGATCGCATCCGCGAGCTGGAGGCTGGCAGTGACGACAGGACCCGAGACCTGCAGAAGCAGCTGGAGCGGTTGAATCGTGCTCTGAGCGAGCGGGAGGCAGAGCTTGAATCCCTACGGAATCAGCCAGGGGTCGACTCCGAGGAGCTGGAGAACCTGCGCATCCAGCTCGCCTCCCTGGAGGACGAACATGGCACCTGGAGTCAGCGCCTGGGCCAGGCCCACGCCGCCGCCGAGGCGCTGTCCCAAGCCGTGAACATGCTGTCCGAGGGCGTCGTCCACCAGCTGGAGAGCTCGGAGCAGGCGGGCGCCCACATCAAGGAGGTCACCTCGAACCTGCGCGAGATCGCCCAGCACGTGGAGGTCCTCGCGGGCAGCGCCGAGGAGAGCAGCTCCAGCATCCTGGAGATGACCGCCACGAACGACGAGGTAGCGGAGAACATCGGGGAGCTCGGCGCGAGCGTGCGCGAGACCGTCGCCTCCATCGAGGAGATGGCGTACTCCATCAAGGAGGTCGCCAAGAACGTCGACGCCCTCTCGCTCACCGCCGAGGAGACCAGCTCCAGCATGAACGAGATGGACGTCTCGATTGACCAGGTGCAATCGAACGCCAACGAGACGGCGCGGCTGTCCGAAGAGGTGGCGCAAGACGCCGAGCGCGGCGCCGAGTCCATCCTGAAGACGATCGGCGAGATCTACCGGATCAAGGAGAGCAGCCAGGAGGCGGTGGCGGTCATTTCGAACCTCGGTTCGCGGATCGATGCCATCGGTCAGATCCTCAACGTGATCGACGAGGTCGCGGAACAGACCAACCTGCTCGCGCTGAACGCTGCCATCATCGCCGCGCAGGCGGGGGAACACGGCAAGGGGTTCGCCGTCGTCGCCGATGAGATCAAGGATCTCGCCGAGCGCGCCGGCGCGAGCACCAAGGAGATCGCCGATCTCATCAAGACCATCCAGGCCGAGAGCAAGAACGCGATCCAGGCGGTGGAGCGCGGTGCTCAGAACGTCGACCGAGGCGTGGAGGTCAGCAACGAGGCCGAGCGGGCTCTGAAGAAGATCCTCGAGAGCTCCCAGAAGAGCACCAACATGGTGCGGGCCATCGCGCGCGCGACGGTGGAGCAGGCGAAGGGAAGCAAGCAGGTCACCGACGCCATCGGGCGCATCGCCGAGACGGTCCAGCAGATCGCCGCCGCGACCGCTCAACAGGCCCGAGGCTCCGAGCTGATCATGAAGAGCGGCGAGAAGATGCGCACCATCAGCCAGCAGGTGGAACGCTCGAGCCAGGAGCAGACCCGTGGAGGCCGCCAGATCACCCAGGCGATCGAGAACATCAGCAACATGGTGAATCAGCTGAACGTCTCGCACCGTCAACAGGCCCGCGGCTCGGAAGCAGCGCTCGCCGCCGCGACCCAGATCGAGGAAGCCGCCCGTCATCAGGACATCGCGCTCAAGGAACTGCTCGAGAACACCAAGCACCTGAAGCAGCTGGTGAAGTGACTTGACGCCGCCGAGCACCGAACAGCGCAAGACGAAGCCCCCGACCCGCTTCCTCGCGATGGTCGTGATCAGCCTCGCGGCCGTGCTCCTCATCACGAGCGTCAAGCCACCGCCGCACCGCAAGATCCCTCCGAGCCTACCCTGGATGACGAAGGACGAGTTCCAGCTGCGAGTCCTCGACCACTGGTTCCCCGCGGAATCAACGAAGGAGCCACCCGCGGACGTTCGAGCTTTGCTAGGTCTCGCACGGGGAGACGAGCTCGAGGGCGGGTGGAAGGTGCGAGGGATCCGCGTTGACGACAACGCCATCCGTATCGAGGTCGTGCGGCCCAGCGCCCTGTTCGTTGCGCGAGTCCAGCTCGGAGCCCAGGAAGGCAGTCTGGTGCAAACCAAGCGCTACTCGTTGACCGCCACCAACGAGCGGCCCGGGCCTCAGTTCTTCGCAGACCTCGACCAGAGCAAGCCCGTCGAGGACATCGCCAAGCACGTCCGAGCGCGCGAAGCGCAGGTTCCCGTCCCCCGGGGTCTGACCTCGGTCACGTCCGCGCCCGCGCCTGGTCTGCCGGGGACGTTCGTGCCAGCGGAGCCGGCTGCTCCGCCTTCCTCTGCGGCCCCCTAGCGGCCGACGGTGTGGTGGTGGGGTGCGGCCACTGAGCCCTTCGAGAGCCGCGCCATCGCCTCGGTGAGCCCCTCGAGGGTGAGGTGGAACATCGGGAACACGGAGCCGATCGCCTTGCAGGTCCCTCCGCCCCAGTAGCGGGGGGGATCCGGATTCAGCCACACGGAGTGGTCGAACTTCGACGCGATGTGCACGAACCAGTCCAGCCCCGTCGGACCATCGCCGAACGTGTTGAGTCCATAGGGCGAACCCCAGGGGCCCGACCCCAGGAGTTCACCTGGCGCCATCGCCGCGTCACCCACCAGGATGACTTTCCACCGGGAATTCAACGTGTCGAGCAGATCCGGCACTGCGATGGGGTCCATCAGGTTCTCGGTGCTGAAGACGCGTCCATAGACCGCGTTGTGGAAGTAGTACGCCTTGACTTCCCGGAAGTTCGAAGCGCGCTTCGCCGCGCTGAAGAGCTGGCTCACGGTCTGAGCAAACGGGTCCATCGACCCACCGACGTCCATCAAGAGCAGCACACGGACGTTGCTCTTCTTCGGTCGCCTGAGCACGATCTCGAGTTCGCCGAAGTTCTTCGCCGTGGCGTCGATGGTGGCTTCCATGTCGAGCTCTTCCTCGAGCCCTTCGCGGCTGTAGTTCTTCAGCTTGCGCAGCGCGACCTCGATCTGCCGGACGTCGAGCACGAGATCCGAACGGTAGGGGCGGTACTTTCGCGCGTCCGCCATCCCCATCGCGCCCTTGCCACCGCGTCCCTTGTTGCCCTGAGCACGCATGCTGATTCCCGACGGATGCTGACCACCGGTCCCGAACGGACTGGTTCCGCCCGTGCCGATCCACTTGCTGCCGCCCTCGTGACGCTTCTTCTGCTCACGCAGACGCTCCTCCAGCATCCGCTGGAGTTCCTCGCTCGAGAGCTCCTGCAGGGCCTCCCGCTGCTCGTCGGTGAGGGTCTCCAGGATCTTCGGATCCTTGAGCCACTCGTCGAGCTGGTCGATCAACTCCTTGGTGTCGACGACGATGCCCTTGAAGTGCGCCAGGAACGCCTCGTCGAAGCGGTCGAGATCCGCCTCGTTGTGCACCATCAACGAGCGAGCCAGATAGTAGAAGCCGTCCAGGGTATGGCCATGGAGCCCGAGGTGCATCGCCCGAGCGAGCTGCACCGCTTCCTGGGTTCCGACCTTCAGGCGCTTGTTTCGGAGCTCGTAGAGAAACGGAACGATCAGATCACTCATCGGGACTACCAGTGCTCGGGTTTGGGGGTGAGGCGCAGCTCGAGCCTCCCCGGCGTCGCCAATGTGCCATATCTGGCCTGACCACGCTGTACGGCATTCCAGCAGGCTGTCGCGGCGTTCTCGCAGCGCGACCTCTCCCCCAAGAAAAGAAGCCGCGCGCGGCGATCAGCGCGTCGTGGCGAACCTGAGCGTCTCCTGGATGGCGAGACCGACTCCGGCCAGGCTCTCCCCTGCGACCAGTCCGGAGGCAACGACGATCAGGAAGCGCGCCGACCAGTTCGGCACCGCGCGGGTCAGGAGCAGGGCGACCGCAGAGCCCAGGAACATGGAGAGCGAGTAGAAGGCCGGGATCACCATGGCGATGCCGATACTGGCGGGCGACGGCACGAACTTCGCCCACCTGGCCTTCTGCTTCTCCAGGATCGCCAGGACGACTCCCAGCGCGCCAGCGATCAGCATCGCGCCGATCGCCCCCTTTGGCATCGTGTCCAGGCCCTTCGCGAAGATCTCCGCCACCGCTTTCCACGCGGCAACGGCAGGCGCAGGCCACTCCTCGGTCAGCAGCTGAGCCTTTGGATCCGGCATGATGACGAGGTACGCCCAGCTCCCGGCCAGCGCCCCCGCCATCACACCGAACACCTGGGCCACGGCTTGAAGGCGCGGAGAAGCCCCGATCAGGAGTCCCGTCTTCATGTCGTGCAAGAGATCCGCGCACTGGCTCGCCGAGCCACCCGTGACGTTCGCCGCCATCAGATTCGCCGCGGCGTTCCCCGGGGTGATCACGCCAAAGAAGAGCTGCGTCACCTTGCCCATCGGTCCGACTGGCGCGAGCCCCGTCTCCCCCGAGACGCGGGCCGAGACGATCGCCAGCACGAACGTCAGTCCAACCCCCAGCACCGCCGCCCAGAGCACGATGTCGAAGAGCTTCACCTGGGTGACGGTCGCGAGCACCAGCGCGGCGAGGATCCCCACCATCAGCGCTCGCGTCGGGACGTCGTGGCTCGATGCCTCCGCAGGAGCTTCACCGGCCGCCTTGCGCGCACCGGTCAGGGCGCGCAGCACGGCACGCCAGGAGAACGCGAATGAGGTCAGCGAGCACGTGACCATCATCGCGACGCCGGGCCAGAGCATCCACTTGTTGACGGAGCCGAACCAGGTCGCCGCGGGCGCTCCCGGTTCGGCCCAGCCCTGCTCCAGGGCGTAGGGACCGAGCACGCCCCAGGCCACCAGCGCGCCAAGCAACACGGACACTCCCGCGCGGAAACCCATGATGCCGCCCATCGCGAACAGCAGGACCGAGGGATCGAGGGCGAAACCCAGGTTGTAGAACGAGACCTTGCCGACTCCGCCCTGCGCCAGCGCGCCCTTGGCGACGAGTCCGCCGGGCACGGGCAGCTTGGGAATCTTCGCGAAATGCACGATCAGTTTCCACGCCGCCGCGATGACCCCGGCGCTGATCAACGCCAGGACGCGAGCCACCGCCTCGCGCCCCTTGGCGTACATCTCCTTCACGGTGCTCGCGGTAGCAATTCCGAAAGGAAATGGAAGGCGATCCACCAACAGGAACTGGCGCCGCAGCCCGATGGCGACCACCACGCCCAGGACGCTGACCGCGAAGGTCCAGATCACCAGCACGCCGTATGTCCAGGCGTAGCCATTGATCAGCGTGAGCGCGGGGATCGCCGCGACCAAGCCCGCTGACGCGATGGAAGCCGCCGCCGAAGCCGCCGTCTGGTTGATGTTGTTCTCGAGCAACCCCCAGCTGCGGGTCTTGAACAGCGCGTGCAGCCCCTGCCAGAAGCCGAAGGACAGCAACGCAGCGGTGACCGACATGTTGAAGCTCCAGCCGATCTTCAGCCCGCTGTAGATGTTGCAGAACGACAGCAACCCCCCGAGCACCATGCCGGTCAACACGGCACGAATCGTGAGCTGCGGAGCGACCAGATCAGGCGGCGGAAACTCCGCCTCCGGCTCGCTCTCCACCCGAGTCTCCATGGGCTCCGATGCAGCGGACATCCTCCGCCGTTATCGCGATCTGGCGCTGGAGGGTAGCCTTTCGACCCTCAGACCCCCTGGCAGCGCTCCACGGACCAGGTCGAACCATTGCAGAAGGCGGTGAACGCGTCGGTGCTGCCCTCATCGCAGGTCCCATACGAGCAGGTCTGAATGGTGTAACCGCAGACATCCTCCGGCGCGCAGGAGCTGCCATCCATCGGCATTTCCTCCGGGCAAGGGGGCGGGGGGGGAGGATTGCAGCTCGAGATCGCCACCTCCCACGCGTTGTCGAGGCAGCGAGCCTCGACGTCGGGGCAGCACTCGCTGGTCGGATAGCTGCAGTACTGGTCGGCGGGCACCTCGCAGAAGCTGCCTGATGACGGCTCGCTCGTGGGACACTCCATCGGAGGCGGTGGGTTGCAGGTCCCGCCTTCGCGAACCTCCCAGGTGCCCGCAACGCAGCTTGCCACGAGGTCACTCAGGCCTTCAGAGCCGCAGCGGTCGAAATAGCAGTCCTTGGCAGAGACGGCACAGCTTGTGCCATCTCGAGGCACTGAAGTCGGGCAGCCTTGATTCGAGCCGCCGCTGCCACCGGAACCGCTGGTCCCCCCGGCGCCGCCAGATGCGCCGCCTCCGCCTTCCCCTCCGCTTGCCGATCCGCCGCAAGCCGGGACGATGAGTGCCAAGCTGGCAGTGATCACGAACGGCGCACGCACCAGCGACGCCCTGGAGGAGGGGTGACGAGCCATGTAACGCAACGAAGCAACTCCTGTGCCGCTCCACGTCCGCACCACCGCCTGAGGCGAAAGGGGGCTCAGCGGCTCCCCGAGTCGACGCCTCGCCGATGACTCCCTTAGACGATGGGAAAACCCGAGCCGAGCGCGACAAACCCAAGTGCCGAGCGCGGCAAACTCCGCTGAGGCAAAGCCAAGAGCCGAGCGCGGCAAACTCCCCTGAGGCAATGGGGCGAAGCCCCGAGCCGAGCGCGGCAGACTCCCCTGAGGCAATGGGGCGAAGCCCCGAGCCGAGCCTCGTGCCCGAACCGGCAAGACCCCACCCGGCCGCCAGCCTGGAGAAGCCTCGTGTCTCCCCGAGGCAATGGGCGAAGCCCGAGCCGAACCGTAAGGAGCTCGAGTCACCGGAAGGCTCAGTCGCTCAGCGACATGAGTCCCTCCCCAAGCAATGGGCGAAGCCCGAGCGAGACGTAAAGAGGTCGAGTCACCGGACGGCTCAGTCTCTCGGCGACTCTAGGCACTTTACACCTGGAAATACGAGGGAGTTGTGGAGGCGGCGGAACGGCCCGCAGGGTTCGGGCGCAGAGGTGGGTGAGCGTAGTCTTTATGAGGCCGATCTCGCTGCGGGCCCTCACGAGGCTCTTCGGCAGAAGGCGCAGGCCGTCCCGTATCCAGCGTTCCAGACGAAGGCCGCGACTCGCACGGTGCCGCCAGGCACCTGAACTAGCGACCCCCATTCAAGCCCGAACCAGGAGGGCCGTGGGAGCCGCCGTCCTTAACGACTGAGTCAGCCGGTGCGCTGAATCAGATGGTAGCCGAAGTCGGTCTCGACGATGCCGCTCGTCTGGCCGACTTCCATCGAGTAGGTCGCGTCCTCGAACGGCTTGACCATCTGGCCCTTGCCGAAGCTGCCCAGATCGCCGCCGCTGCGGCTCGACGGGCAGTCGGAGTGCTTGCGCGCGAGGTCGGCGAAATCAGCCCCGGAGTCGATCTGCGACTTCAGATCGGTGATCTGCTGCAGGGCCTCGTCCTTGGAGCGGGTCGCCGTCGAGCGCATGGAGCCCTTGTACATCAGCAGAATGTGAGAAGCGCGAACCTGAGACATCGGGTCTCTCCTTTACCGTGTGGAATTAGCTTCACCCGCGCCACCTCGGACGCGGGAGCCGGTCGTCTCGCCGCAGTGCCGCGAGCCCCGAAGGGGAGCGGGAACCTTACGGGAGCCCCCGCTCGACACAAGGCCGGGGTGGGCGCAGACGACGTCTCCATCGCGGTCACGTCGGGGCGAGCTGACTGTCGCTTTCACTTCTCGTCCCGTCCCCGCCTGCGGCGGTTTGGCGCAGGAGCGCCCTCGTACGCCCCTACCACGGCTCAGGATCCGGAGAAAATTTCAGTATTTATGGGGGAGAGCACAGCCGTTCAGTCCCCTCACCCCCCAAAAATCCAGGTCGATGAATGGTGAGAGCGCGAGGTGTCCCTTGAAAGTGATAATCGTTTTCACTAAGTGAGCAGGCATGAGTTCTTTGGGCCGTCTGGGTGCGGGCTTCGCGATCGCCGCCGGCACCCTGTGCATCGCTGCCAGCGCCTCGGCCAACGATCGGCATTTCGGTTACACCTACGAGACCGCGGTGTTGCCCCCGGGTCAGCGAGAGCTCGAGGTCTGGACCACCTGGCGCAGCGGACGCGACAGCTACTACTCCCGCTTCGATCATCGCCTGGAGTTCGAGGTTGGCCTCACTGGTCAACTGATGACCGCCTTCTACCTGAACTTCCACGGCATCACCGAGCAGAACGCCGAGGATGTACGAGAGAGCCGCTTCGCCTATGACGGGGTCAGCAGTGAGTGGAAACTGAAGCTCAGCGACCCCGTCGCGGATGCAATCGGTTCCGCGGGGTATCTTGAGTTCACCGCTGGTCCCAGCCTGTACGAGATCGAAGCGAAGCTCCTGCTCGACAAGCGGCTCGGCGACGTGCTGATCGCTGCGAACCTGGTCGGCGAACACGAGTGGGAGATCGGGCCGGAGGAAACGGAGCGCGTCATCGTGCTCGATCCGGTGGCGGGGGTGAGCTACGTGGTCAGCCCGCACTTCGCGGCGGGACTCGAAGTCCACAGCCAGACCAACATCGTCAGCGGCGACGTCGAGAAGTCGGTCCTCTCGCTGGGACCGACCATCGCGGTGTCCGACGAGACCTACTGGGCGACGCTCAGCTTCCTGCCGCAGCTGACGGATCTGAAGGCCGGCAAGCGCAACACCACCACCGACGAGGACTTCGAGGTCCGGCTGCTCTTCTCCTTCCATCTGTGATCGCCATGCGCCGTCTACTCTACTTCAGTCTGCTTCTGGCCAGCCTCGCCGCCTGCGTTGGTCAGGTGCCGGAACCGACCACGCAGCACGTCGCGCGGGCGCAGAGCCGCTGGCCGGGGACGACCCAGGCAAGGCTGACGGAGGGGCGCGAGCTGTTCGTCGAGCGTTGCTCCGGGTGTCACTCGTTGCCTATCCCCGCGGAACACAAGGCAGCGGAGTGGCCCGACGTGATGAAGCGCATGAAGCCGTTCGTGCGCATGACACCAGAGCAGCTCACGAGCGTCGAGCGCTACTTGATCGTCGCGTCCGAAGTGGCGAACGGCGCGCCCTCGCAGGCCAGGAACTGAACGCCTCAGGTCGCCGAGACCGCCCGCCCGCGCGCCCAGGTCCTGAGCTGACTCACCTGCTCGGCCGCCGTGACGCTCAGCGGCCGGGTGCGTGAGATCTCCGCCAGGAGATGCCCAGTAGCCAGATCCTCCTGCGCGCCGAACGCTTCGTAGAGCGCAGCAACGATCACCTGCTCGAGCTCCGCGCCGCTGAAGCCATCCGTGGCCCGCGCCAGGAGCGGCAGATCGAAGCCACTGGCGTCCCTGCCTCGCCGCTGCAGATGGATCTTCAGGATCGCCTCGCGCTCCTCCGGGTTCGGCAAGTCGACGAAGAAGATCTCGTCGAAGCGCCCCTTGCGCAGGAGCTCCGCGGGCAGCGCCGAGACGTCGTTGGAGGTGGAGATCACGAACACCGGCGCGCGCTTCTCCTGCAGCCAGGTCAGGAAGCTGCCGAGCACCCGGGTGGACACACCGCCGTCCTCCGAGCCTCCCTGGGGAAACGCCTTCTCCAGCTCGTCGATCCAGAGCACGATGGGAGCGAGCGACTCGGCGACGCGGATGGCACGGGACAGGTTCTTCTCGCTCTCGCCCACGTACTTCGCGAAGATCCGGCTCGGATCGAAGCGGATCAGCGGCAGCTGCCACTCGTGACTCACCGCCTTGGCGCACAGGCTCTTGCCGCAACCCTGCACGCCGAGGAGCAGTAGGCCTCGCGGGGGCTCGAGCCCGAAGGAGCGAGCGCGCTCAGGCTCGGAGAAGGCGACCTTCCGCTGGCGCAGCCACGACTTCAGCGCGTCCAGGCCGGCGACGTCGACCATGGATGATTCCGTGGGGATGAAGTCGAGCATCCCAGTGGCCTCCACGGCGGAGCGCTTCGCAGCGCGCACGCGGTCGAGCACGCTGCGATCGAGACGACCGTGTTCGATGATGGCCTGGGAGAGCACACGCTTGACCTCGAAGAAGGTCAGCCCCTTCAGCTGCTGGAGCAACACCGCGACGTCTTCACCCGTCAGCTCCATCTCCACGGTCATGCGAGCGCGCAAGCTCGCGAGCAGCGAGCGCGTGTACTCGTAGTACTCGTCCTCGGTGATCGGATCGAGGTGCACCTGGGTGAGCAGCGCCCTGGTGGCCCGGGGCAGCTCCAGGGGATCGTCGGCCAGCGCGATCGCGCCGCGGTGTCGGGAGAGCTGCTGGCAGGCATCGAGCAGCGCGCTCTGCACCTTTGCGTCCTCGGTGAATCGCGCAAAGTCTCGCAGGTAGTAGATGGCTTCGAGGCCGGAGGCGCGGATGTGTTCGACCGCGAGCAGCGGCGACTTCGTGCCGTGCACCGGTCCCTGCATGTCCGTCCGGCGCAGCCCCGCGCTCGCAGTCCACACGAAGTAGGGCAGCCTCAAGCTCCCCGCGAGAGACTCCAGCAGCACCTCCACCCGGTCCTCCTCGCTGGTCTCGAAACCGATCAAGGGGTGATGCGCTGCGACCAGCAGCTCGAGATCACGGAGCTGGGCGAGGGGCACCGGTGGGCGGGTCATCGCCCCCAATATACACAGACTCAGGCGCCGAGCGCTCGCGCCAGCCGATCCTTGCCGTCCGTCTCCAGGACTTCGCCGTGCGCCATGATCACGCGATCGAAGTCCCAGGCCAGGATTTGCTCGAGGCTGGCCTGGTAGGCGGCCTTTTGCTTGATCGCCGAGCGCAGCAGACGCGACTGCCCCAGCTTCTTGTGAGTGCCGGTGAGCCGAAACACCAGCCCGCTCAGCCAGCCCTTGTACTCGAGGATGTTGAACACGAGATCCGTCACCACCAGCGTCCTCGTGGCGGGGTGTAGCACGATCACCTCGTCCAGCTTGGGCATCCCGCCCAGCAGCAGGCTCTGAACCTCACCGAAGCGCGGCGCCTGGCCCGCCTCGATCACCTCACCGGTCAGGTCGGGGCGCTTCCTGG
Organism: Polyangiaceae bacterium; assembly: GCA_041389745.1. Lineage (GTDB taxonomy): Bacteria > Myxococcota_A > Polyangia > Polyangiales > Polyangiaceae > JAHBVY01. The sequence goes on along the minus strand of JAWKRF010000025.1, from coordinate 69,639 downwards.
CGAGCGCTGCGCCGCGCCATAGCTTTGCCCCAGGGAACCGCTCCAGGGCGGGTCGCGCATACAGGTGATGAAAGCTATTCGGAGCCAGCACGTGCTTCACCTCACCCAGCCGACCGATGTGCTCGGCCTGGGAGTCGTCCAGGGGCACTCCTCCGTGCAGCATCAGGCCGTCTCCGGTGTCGAGCACGACCATTCTCGTGCGGAAGTGGACCATGCCCAGGATGAACAGGTCGTGTTCGCTGTGCCAGACGCCGGGGGCGAGTTCCTCGAGTACCTTGGGTTGCTGCATGTGGGTTCCTTTCCGCCGACACCGCTGGCGGCGCGCTCCACATGGGGAGCCTCCGCAGCCAAGTCAATCAGCACGCGCCTCACCACGCTGGCCGATCGGGTGGGGGTGAGCAAGCAGGCCGGAGTCAGCGCCTCGGAAACGAGCAAAAGCTGCGTGACCTGCACGGTCTACCGCAGAGCTTGCTCGGCGCGCTGGAGGCTCGCCCGGAAGCAAAGGACTCGTGATAGCGTCATGATATGTTCGAATCGGCCGAGCTCGGGCACGCCCTCACCAAGGACGAATACAACGAACGCGTTCCGCACCTGCGAGCGGAGCTCCTGGCCGCCCAGCGACAGCTGGCGGACGCACCCTTCCCGGTGCTCATCCTGCTCAACGGCGTCGACGGCGCAGGCAAGGGCGAGACGGCGAACCTGCTCAACGAGTGGTTCGATGCGCGCTTCCTCGAGACGCACGCCTTCGACGCACCCGCTCAGGAAGAAGCCGAGCGACCCCGCTACTGGCGCTACTGGATGAAGACGCCTCCGCGCGGAAAGATCGGCATCTACATCGGCAACTGGTACACCATGCCGATCATCTCCCGCGTGATCGGTGACGCGAACGACGAGGACCTGGCCAGGCAGCTCGCCCACGTCCGCAACTTCGAGCGCATGCTCGCCGATGACGGCGCACTCATCATCAAGCTCTGGTTCCATCTCTCGAAGAAGGAGCAAAAGCGACGGCTGAAGAAGCTGGAGAGCAACCCAGAGACCTCCTGGCGCGTGAGCAAGCAGGACTGGAAGCACTTCAAGCACTACGACGACTTCAGGGCGATCAGCGAGCGCGCCCTGCGCGACACCAGCAGTGGTGAGGCTCCCTGGACGATCATCGAAGGCACCGACTCCAGGTACCGCGCGGTAACGATGGGCGAACACATCCTCGAGCGCATCCGCGAGCATCTGGCGACCCACGGTGAGCGCACGAAGTCCACGCCTCCGGATCCCAACGTCGCCGACCCCTTGACCATCCTGGACCGGGTCGACCTCACGAAGGACATCGAGAAGTCTCACTACGACCACGAGCTGGAGCGGCTCCAGGGCAGGCTGAACAAGCTGAGCCGAAAGGTGAAGAAGAAGAACGTCTCCGTCGTGATCGTCCTCGAAGGCTGGGATGCCGCAGGGAAAGGTGGGGCGATACGCCGCATGATCCGCGCCCTGGACGCAAGGCAGTTTCGCGTGATCCCGATCTCGGCGCCGAGCCAGGAAGAGCGAGACCACCACTACCTGTGGCGCTTCTGGCGCCACATCCCGCGACCTGGGCGCTTCACCATCTACGACCGCAGCTGGTACGGACGCGTCCTGGTCGAGCGAGTCGAGGGTTTTGCGACGCGCGCCGAGTGGCGACGCGCCTACGCCGAGATCAACGACTTCGAGGAGCAGCTCTGCGAGTCCGGGACCGTACTCGTGAAGTTCTGGCTCCACCTCAGCCAAGAAGAACAGCTCCGCCGCTTCAAGGAGCGTGAGGAGATCCCCTACAAGCAGCACAAGATCGGCCCCGAGGACTATCGGAACCGCGAGAAGTGGAACCTCTACGAGTCTGCCGCGGACGACATGGTCAGCCAGACCAGCACCGATCACGCGCCCTGGACCCTGGTCAGCGCGGAGAGCAAACAGTGGGCGCGCATTCAGGTGTTGAAGACGGTGTGTGACGCGATCGAGGCACGACTGAGCAAATAGCTGACGAGACCACGGCGCAACCTCACCGAAACTTCCGGCGTGGGAGCGTGTCGGGACTCGACGTGTGCGATCCGAGTCCAGATTCCGATCTCTATGCCGCTGGGTGGTTACAGCGTCGCTCCCGGAACTGCGCGGGTCGTCTCTTCAGCACGCGCGACCGACGACCGGCAACGGACGCCGATGCGCGCCCCCGGGTCCGAGTGGGTGAGGGGATCCGCCGGGCCCGGGGTTGCTGAGCTTTTTCAAAGGCCCGCGTCTCCACGCGGAACTGACTGGTGACTAGCTCTGCTCGGTAGCCGCCATCGCTCGCGCCTTGTCCAGCACCCGCAGCAGGGTCTCTGGCTCTTGAGCGCCTGGCACCGGCCAGCGGCCGTTGACCAAGAAGAAGGGCACCCCGGTGATCCCGCGATCGGCGGCCTCCGCCGCCTGCTCACGGATCTGCTCCCGATCGATCCCGGCGGTGAGGCGCTCCAAGGACAGTCCGGGATCGAGGCCATGAGGCTCACCGAGGCTGGCCAGCACTTGCGGATCCCCCACGTCCCGGCCCTCGCAGAAGTAGGCCTCGAACAGTGCCATCACCAGCCCCGCGCGGCGCGACGGTTCGGCCCAGCTGATCAAGCAGTGAGCCGCGGTCGTGTCCGGCATGCGCTGGATCAGCTCGGGTCGAAACTCCAGACCGACGTCCCTCGCCACCTTCAACACCCGGCTGAACAGCTTGTCCGGTCGCGTGCCGAACTTCTGCATCACGAACGCGGCGAAGTCCTCGCCTTCCGGCCGCAGGTAGGGATGCAGCAAGAAGGGGTGAAACTCGAGGCGCACTTCGAGGTCGGGGCGCATCGCGAGCGCCAGCTCGAGCTTCTTCTTGCCGATGAAGCACCAGGGGCACACCACGTCGCTGAAGGCATCGACTCGCAGCATCTCGTAGTTCTAGAGCGAATCCAGGTGAGTCACCAGCTCGCCAATGTGATTTAGCACCACGTCGGCCTGGCTGAGATCCACGGCGTCCCCGGCGAACTCGGAGCGCATCCCGATCACGTACATACCAGCGCTCCGCGCGGAAGCGACTCCTCGCGGAGAGTCCTCGACGGCGATGCCATCGCCCGGAGCGACACCCAGCTCGGCGGCAGCCGTCAGATACGGCTCGGGGTGCGGCTTGTGGGGGCCATAACGGTCCGGTGTCCACACCAGGTCGAAGTGGTCGACCACGCTGGAGTCCGTGTGAATCTGCCAGAAGTGCTCTGGCAGACACGAGGTCACCACGGCCATGCGCCGCGCATCTCGACGATGGCGCTCCCGCAGCGCGCCGAGCGTCTCCAGGACGCCGCCAATCGGCGCCACACCGGCCTGCAGCAGCTCGGAGTATCGCGCGTCACGCCTGGCGCGCAGCGCCGGTAGCTCAGCCTCGGCGACCCCGGCGCGAAGCGCCAGCTCGAACACGCTCTTGCCTTGGCGCAAGCTGATGTCGAGGTGCAGGGCGTGACTCAGCTCGATGCCGAGCTCGGCGAGCACCTCACGCGAGGCCTGGAAGTAGAGACCCTCGGTGTCGACCAGCACGCCGTCGTTGTCGAAGAACAGGGCTCGGTAGCTCATCGTGGGTGTTCAGGCAGTCGCTTCGGGTTTCGAGGTGAACTCGGCGGAACCGGCGGCGTTCAGCGCTCGACGCAACCAGTCGGTCTTCAACCCCTCGAGTTTGTCGGGGGTGAGGAGGGCGCGCTGGGCGAGCCGAGGGTCGCTTGCGCCCGGCGGAAGCAGCGGCAGGCCGTCCCAGCGAACTTCGCTCGGCGCGAGTCCTCGCAGGGTCACGTTGCCCCCTGGAGCTGCAGCGCTCGCGGGGCCCTGGAGCAACCACGCGACCACGTCACGCGCCAGCGCGAGCTGATTCCTCGCGGCAACTTGAATCACCGCCAGGACGGAGCGAATCTCCGGCCTCGGATCGGCTTCCCACCACAGCTCGTGGACGTGAAGCACGATCTCACCCCCGAGAAATCCTTCGCAGAACACCCCCGCGACCAGCGCGACTGGGTCGACGCGCAAGGCGTCCGTCAGCTCCAGCCCACCAGGAGCGAGCTCCGTTCCGGCGTGGACGGAGGCGACGGCGAAGGCCTGAGCAGCGACTTCGGTTAGCTCGCTGGAGTGCGCCTCGGCGCGGTCGAGGAGGCGCGTGGGAGCTCCAACCGACATCAGCTCCAGAGTGAGCCGGGAACCATCGATCACCCCTCGGTGCAGCCGCAAGGCGAGCCTGAGCCACGCCTCGGACACCAGCGTTCGTTGCTCAGCCGACAGCTCGGAGACACCAGCTCTCTGCTCTTCGAGACATCGCACGTCGATCCAGTCGCTCGCACGGCGCTCGGGCACTGCCACCCTGGGAGCCTGCCGAGTCACGATGCAGCCGCTGATGGGACCGAGGCTGAGCGTCGTCACCCCACGTGCTTAGCAAGAATCGACGGCAGGTCGCGCCTGCCTCGAGGAGAAACCAGACGCAGCGGAGTCGGAAATCCCTCGAGGCGAGGGTACTCCCCAGGTGTTCAGCTGCTGGAACCGCGCCGTGTGACTGGCTCCCGAGCACGGCACAAAGCCTCCCCACATGCTGGGCGCCGAGCAAAAGTCCTGAATATACTGGCGCCAACATGCGCCCTGTTCGACCCACGTGGTTGGTCATCACGACCTTGCTTGCCTCGAGCTTTGCGCCCCTCGCGCAGGCTCAAACCTCCGCACAAGACCGCGCGACCGCCGAGGCGCTGTTCCAGCAAGCCAAGAAGCTGAAGGACGCAGAGAACTACGAAGAGGCCTGTCCGAAGTTCGCCGCCAGCAACAAGCTCGATCCAGCGCTGGGCACGCTGCTGAACCTCGCGGACTGTCACGAACAGCAGGGACTGACCGCCAGCGCGTGGGCGGAGTTCCTCGAGGCAGCGACGCTGGCTCGGCGTGCAGGCCAGGTGGATCGCGCCCAGGTGGCCCAGGAGCGCGCTACGGCGCTCGAGAGTCGTCTGGTCCGCGTGAGCATCGTGGTGAAGGGCAAATCCCGCATCGACGGCCTCGAGATCAAGCAAGACGGCTCTCCGGTCTACGCTGCGACGTGGAATACGCCGGTTCCCATCGACCCCGGGCCGCACTTGCTGAGCGTGAACGCACCAGGAAAGAAGGAGTGGGCCAAGGCCTTCGACGTGCCGAGCGAGGGCACGGGAGAGCCGATCGTGATCGAGGTGCCCGAGCTGGAGGATGCGCCGGTGGAGGCGCCGCCTGAGACTCCTGCGACGCCAGCCCCGACCCCGACCCCCACCCCACAGCCGCAGCCGGGCCCCATCGATGATGGGAACGACGGCTCGGGACAGAGGACCGCCGGCATCATCCTGGCTGGCGCCGGAGTCGTCGGCCTGGCGGTTGGCGGGGTGTTCGGACTCAGCGCGAAGAACAAGTGGAACGACGCGGACTGCCAGGACGGCGTCTGCCCGACCCAGGAGCGTCAAACCCTCGCGGAGGACGCCAAGAGCCAGGCCAACCTGTCCACCCTGTTCTTCGCCGGCGGCGGTGTGTTGAGCGCCGTTGGTGTGATCCTGTTGTTGACCGCGCCCAGCAAGCAGGAACGGCCCCCTACTGCCCGCCTCAAGGTCTCCCCGGCCGTTGGCCCACGCGCCACCGGCGTCTGGCTGGGAGGCAACTTCTGATGATTACCCTACGGAAAAGTATTCTCGCATCTGCCCTGCTCGCCGTCACCGCCTGCGCCAACGTGCTCGGCATCGAGGACACCGAGCTGGCGGCCTCGTGCAAGCCCGGCGATTTCTCCTACGATGGGGGCGACGGCCCCGGTGAAGGGCCGCAGAAGGAAGGGCCCGGAGAGGACTTCTCGTGCGTCGGCAATCAGCCAGTGGAGATGGCCACGACCAACACCGTGAAGATCACCCTCGCCATCGTCAACCTGGTCAACCCGTCGGAGACCATCGAGGGCGTTTCCGTGCGGGCGTGCGCTTCACGCGGCGACCTGAACTGTGCGAACGTGGTCGCCGAGACGACCAGCAACGCCGACGGCCTGGCCGTGCTGGAGGTGCCCACGACCTCGAACCGCGGAAAGACAGGCTACACCGGCTACTTCGAGATCAAGGGGCCCGACGCCAAGAACCGAGTGTTCCTGGACTACCTGCAGTTCTTCAGCCGACCGATCACTCGCGACCGGCTGTACGCCTTGTTCCTCGTGCGGCCCGAGGACTTCGTCACGCTCTTCCCCAACGACGCCGACACGGCTGGGGATCCGAACCGCGGCGCGCTCGCCCTGGAGGCCGTGGACTGCCCCAACGCCCAGATCGATCCAACGATGCAGGGCGCCCCCCACGTGCGCTTCGCGATCGAGAACTCGTGCGACGTGCTGGATGAAAGCTCTCGAGAGTTCTACTTCTCGAACCTGACGCCCTCGACGACCATCAGCGAGACCGAGAGCGCGCTGGCGATCGGTGGCTTCATCGGCATCAAGCCCGCCAACGACGTGGTGGTGCAGGCCTACTGGCGCCCGGATGCACAGAACCTGAAGGTGGTCGAAGACCGCGTGATCGTACGTCCCGGTACGCTCACGACGCTGCGCTTCGAGCCTAACCAGTAGGCTCGAACGCCGCTCCAGGTGCGCTCACTCCGCGGGGAAAGCGCAGGGCCTCACCAGATACGCGAGCGGTGTCGCGTCCGGGGCCTTCGGGCTGACGGGGTAGGTGCCGACGAGCTTGAAGCCAAAGCGATCGCAGAGCTTCAGCACGCCGACGTTGTTCACGAGCGTGAACGCGACGATGTACTGGAGCGGCGACACGTCGGCGTTCTCGAGCACGCTCTTCACCGCGAAGCCGATCACGCCGCTCGCGACGTGCGTTGGATCGACGTACGCGCTCATCTCCGCCATCACGCCCTTCACCGCCGGATTCGAGCGAAACGGCGAGAGACTGATCCAGCCCACCACCTCGCCTGCCGCATTCTCGGCGCAGGTGAAGCTGAAGACGTCCGTCTGATCCAGCAAGCGCTCGGCGAAGTACGTCTTGTAGTCCTTGGTGACCGGTGGTGGCGTCCCAAGACTCGACTCGATGCCGCGAGTCCAGATGTCGAGCACCTGGTCCAAATCATCGATCGTCGCTTGCCGCACGTTGAAGCTCTGCTCGGACATCGACCGCACCTCCAAAGCCCGGAAGCTATCAGACTCCTCAGGCTTGGAGCAGCGCCGTTCGACAGCTGCGCCGTTCGACAGCTGCGCCGTTCGACAGCTGCAGCCTTCGACAGCTGCGCTCTTCGAGACAGGTCTCGCTGCTTACGCCGCGAGGGCTGGGTTCTTCGCGGCGGTCGGCTTTACCTTCTGCTAGCCTTCGGGGCAGACTTGCGATTCCTCGTAACCCGTCCGCGTTTCGACGGGCGTGACCACGAGAGCGACACGCTGCACCACCCACCAAGCCTCTAGATGCACTCCCTCAAAGCAGGCGACGTCCTTTCCTACTCTTCTGGTAGCCACGATCGCGGCCCCTACGGTTTCCGCACGCTGCGCCCCGGTGGCAACCTGATGGCCCTCTTCCAGAGCCGCTGGCCTCACTTGGTCCAGGGCTTCGAGGGCAAGCTGCCGATGATCATCAACGCCTATCCGGCGTGCGTCGGCACCTTCGACTTCGGGGTCACGGTGGACACCTACCTGAGCCACTCGACAGGCTCGCGCGCCCTGCATTTCTCGCATCTGGAGAAGATGCCAGTGATGCTGATCGGGCAGCCCCTGTTCATGGCAGACCTGCTCTTTCGCCACCTCGCGAAGACGCCGATGCTGCCGGAGACCTTGCTCTTCGCCTGCGGTGGCTACGTGATGCCGCGCTCGCTGGAGACGGCGTTGCGTCAGCTCGTCGCGCCGTACTGCGCTGACTTCAACGTGATCCATGGCTACGGAGTGGCCGAGGTGGACGCGGGTTGTCTTTTCGCGTCCGAGCGCTCCGAGCACGGTCACTTGGTCTATGAGCCGCGAAGCGCCGACGTCGAGGTGGCGCTGGATGGCACCGACCTGGCGCTCTCGATGCGTCGTCCAGACGGCGCCTACGTGATCGAGCGCTTTCCCACTGGGGACTCGGGCATGCTGGCGCAGTCGGTCAACGGCACCCCGGGCTACGTGATCTGGAACAATGAGCGGCTCCACCCCAACGTGCTCAAGATCCTCGAGTCCTGGAGCTACGAAGACTGGGAGCGCCGCACGGGGTACCTGTACTACGGCCGTGAGATCCGCTTCCAGTTGCGAAAGGGCTTCGAGCCGAAGGTCGGTCTGGAAGCGGAGTTCCACGACTACGAAAAGAAGTACGGGCACTACTGGCTGTTCAAGCCGGTCTGGGGACGCGCGCAAGACAGCGGTCGAGAGCACCCGCTGCGCCGCACGATCATGTAGCGCACGAGTGATCGAGCACCTCGCGCGCTGCTCCGCCAGTGACACCTCGCGGAAATCGACGGCGCGCCTCGTTGCCGCCAGCGGCGGCGTGGAGACCGAGCACGTATCAGGCGAGGGCGCGCCCAGATGTGGGTATCTGTAGTTCGACACCCTCCGCCCGCTGTCCATGCAATCAGCTCTGCCGCGACGGTCGGGGTGCTCAAGGCACCGCCACCTGATCCGTTCACCTACAAAACTCCGGCCTGGCCGGACTCTTCCTTGCGAGCGCGGGGGCCAGAACCCTAAGATTGGAAGGCTGTGGTGAAGGAAACCAGTCAATGAGCGCAGTCGCTGAAGACATCGAGGTAGAGGTCAAACCTGGCGACGTGCTCGCCGGGAAATATCGTGTCGAGAAGGTGCTCGGTGCCGGTGGAATGGGCGTCGTCGTCCAGGCCACTCACATCGTCCTGAACGACCGCGTTGCGCTGAAGTTCCTGCTGCCAGCGGTCGCGAAGCACGAGAACACCGCGGCTCGTTTCCTCCGGGAAGCTCAGGCTGCGGTCCGTATCAAGAGTCCACATGTCGCCCGCGTCATCGACGTGGGGACGATGGAGGATACGGGCTCGCCCTACATGGTCATGGAGTACCTGGAGGGGAAGGACCTGTGCGCCATCGTCGAGTCCGAGGGGCCACTCGATATCGGGCTCGCCGCGCTGTACACCCTGCAGGTGTGCGAGGCGCTCGCTGCGGCTCACTCCGCTGGCGTCGTGCATCGTGACATCAAGCCAGCGAACATCTTCCTGACCCGCAGCGGCGACGGATCCCCGGTGGCCAAGGTGCTGGACTTCGGCATCTCCAAGGTCACGTCGGACATGGGTGTGTCCAGTCTCACTCAGACCCAAGTGTCCATGGGTTCACCGCTCTACATGTCCCCGGAGCAGATGCGCTCCGCGCGCGACGTCGACGCTCGCGCCGACGTCTGGTCGCTCGGCGTGGTGCTCTACGAGATGCTCACGGGCACCTTGCCCTTCGTGGCCGACTCGATGCCCCAGCTCTGCGCGTTGGTGCTGGAGAACACTGCGCCCCCGATGCGCATCGTGCGTCCAGATCTGCCCGAGGAGCTAGAGCCCGTCGTCGCGAAGTGCCTCGAGAAGGACCCTGCGAAGCGCTACCAATCCGTGGGCGAGCTGGCCATGGACCTCGGGCCGTTCGCTGGCGATATGGGCATCGCGTCAGCGGCTCGTGTCGTGCGCATCCTCGAAGGTGGAGGCCGTGCACGCACGGTGAGCCACATGGAGCCACCTCGCCCGTCGATGGTGTCCGTGAACGGACGCCCCAGCGACACCCACGCGACGGCGACAGCGTTTGGCGCCACGGGAATTCAGGACAAACCCAAGGAGCGGCGCACGCCGCTGTACATCGCCATCGCGGCGGTGGCAGTCGGCCTGATCGCGACGGTCTGGGGTTTCACCCGAGGTGGGGACGCTGCGCAACCCGCGCCTGCGACGCAGCCCGCCGCCGAGGCGCCCAAGCCGGCGCAGCCCGAGGCCGAGGAGCCGAAGGTCGCAGCCAAGCCAGAGGCGGAAGAGCCAAAGCAGGAGCCGACCGAGCCGGCAGCCTCCGCTTCCGCGTCAGCCAGTGCGGCTGCGTCGCCCGAGGTCCGTGAGCCCACCGAAGCGGAGAAGCGTGCGTGGGCGAATCGCCGCGCTCAGCCGCCTGCACCGAAGCCGAAGCCCAAGCCCAAGACGGACGTCTTCGACGAGCGCCTGTAGTCCCCGGTTCAGCGGGCTTCTTCGTCCAGCTCGCGCATCACGTTGAGCAGGATGCCGCCGATCGTGCCCCGAGAGTTGGGCTCTGCGGAATCCGTGGAGGGCGCGAACCAGAAGCGCCCGCGCTGCCACCCCAGCACCTCGCGCAGCACCCGTTTCAGCTCGAGCGGGCGCCCATCCAGTGTGCTCTCGACGAAGGTGCCCTGGGCCATGGTGAACGCCGCGCGGACCTCCGGATCGCCGCCGGTGGTGATGGTGAGGCGCCCACTCCGTCGCTCCATCTCGATCACCATCAACACGGTGGCGAGGCTCATCTGCTCGAGATCTCCGCGCAGCGCCAGGGGACCAAGGCTGCTCGGAGGAAGGAACGAGTCGCGGCGCTCGCGGATGCGCGTCACGAGTCGCATCAGGGCCTCCACTTGGTGGACGATGGCCTTCTCGGTGATCGGCTTGAGCAAGTAAGCGTCCGCACCCGAGCGAAGCCCCTGGAGCGCCGTATCCAGGTCGAATGCATCACCCAGGATCAGCGTCGGTACCATCGCGATCTCGCTTCGCTCCGAGCGCAGCTTGGCGATCACCCAGGTGCCTTCGATGTCATCCAGGTAGAGGTCGCAGATCACGCAGTGCGGCTGGGACTCGACCGCTGCCGCAAAGCCATCGATGGCGGAGGCCGCCGTCTCGGTGCGGAAATCCGCCTTGATCAGCGCGCGCTGCAGCGAGAGGCACAGCTCCTCGTCACTGGTGATGATCAGCACTCGCCCTTTGCTCAAGCTTCAGCCTCGGAAAAGCAGGCTACCACGCGGGGCCCAGCAAACGAGAGTTTCGAGCCGGTTGATCGGCATGCGCTCAATCTCCGCGGTGGCTGGAGCGAAGCGAGGCGCGTTGGTTTGCATGCCGACGAGCGGGTCAGAGTCGTTGTAGGTTCCTGGGGTGCGGCTGTTCTCCTTTGCGCTCATGCTGCTCACGCTGTGGTGCCTGTACGACGCCGCGAAGCGTCGTGCGCCCTTCTACTGGTATTTCCTGCTCGTGCTCGGCTTTCCGATTGGAAGCGTGCTGTACGTGGCCTGGAGCAAGCTCCAGGGCTTCGATCCGGTGGAGCGCCAGCTCGACATGGCGGATCGCCTCGAACGCGAGCGTTCGTACGGCGAGGCGGTGAAGCTGTTCGCGAGTGTCTTGGAGGTACAGCCCGGTAGGCCACGAGCTCTCCACGGCCACGCACGCTGTGCGGTCGAGCTTGGCGACGTTCGCCGCGCCCTCGACCTCTACGATCGTCTGATGCGCGTCGACCCGCGCTACCGCGACTACACCGCCGCGCTGGAGTACGCGGAGGTGCTGAGTCGAGACGGTCGCCCGGGAGACGCAGCCGATTTGATGACGGGGCTGGTGAGGGAATCAGCCAAACCGAACCATCGGCTAGCGCTCGCGCACTACCTCAAGCAGAGCGGGCAGCCCGAGGCCGCTCGCAGCAGCCTGGAATCATTCCTTGCGGATAATCCTCCCGAGCCCTGGCGCGAGCGCGCGCTCGAGCTGCTCGAGGAGACGTCATTGCACTGAGGATCAGCTGTAGCGGAGACCGAGATATCCGAGCGCGAAGACGAAGAGAAAGGCGATGGAGAGCCGCGAGAGCCACTGCAGCCAGGGACTCGGACGGCCTTCCTCGGGCACCTCGGCGCCGTTGACCGCGCGGTGGTTGAGCAGAGCCAGGAGGGGCGCCGTGAGGCAGCTGAGTGTGGTCGCGACGTCGACCATTCCCTTGAGGCTCTTCAGAAACAGCGAGATCACCGCGCAGGAGCCGATGAACAACACCGCCATCGCGGTCCAGTAGCTCATGCGCTGAGGGCGCTCGTCCTGTTCATCGTGACCAGCCTCCTCGGGGCCCCTGAGCCGCGCCACGAGCACCGAGATCGCACGTGGAAAGCCATCGACCACCGTGAGCGTAGTGGAGAACATGACGGCGAAGGCAGCGACCCCCACCAGGGGCCCGACCCAGCCACCCAGCGTCTCGGTGTACAGGCTGATGACCTGACTCGCGAAGCCCGGCGCCGACTCCGCGAAGCTCTTGCCAGTGTGAAACATCACGCCAGCACCCATGAGCATGAAGCAGGCGGCCAGGAGCACCGTGCCCACGTAGCCGATGTGGAAGTCGATCATCGACTCGCGCACCGTGGGCACGTGACCCGTGTCGTCGCGGCGAGCCAGGACCCAAAGCGATTGCCACACGGCAACGTCGATGGCGGAGGGCATCCAGCCCATGAACGCAGCAGCGAAGAGCACCGCTGGCTTGCCGGCTGCAAACGGCGCGCTCACGTCCAGCAGCGAGCCCCAGGCGACGCGCGGCAGGACCAGCGCGGTGGAGATCAGGGTGGTCACGGTGAGTACGCCGACCAGCAGCTTCGTGACGCGATCGAGCCAGCGGTAGTGCCCGATGCCAAGCAGCGCAGCACACAGCGCCATCAGGCCCCCGCTCACCACGATCAGGTTCAGCTTGAGCTTCAGCGTCGCCACCAGCAGCGCGGCGGTGACGAAGGTCACCGCTGCCTGGACCGTGAACATCGTGAGCAAGGTCAAGAGCGCGTACAGCCAGAGCGCCCAGCGGCCCTGGCGGCGATAGCCCTCGAGCAGAGACGTGCCCGTCGCGGCGGCGTACTGCTGACCGAAGCGGAACGCGGGGTACTTGGTGAGGTTGGCCAGCAGCATCACGCCAAACATGCCGAGGCCGAACAGCGCGCCGGCGCGCGTCGACTGCACGAGGTGCGAGACCCCGACCGCTGCGGCAGCGAACAGCAACCCAGGCCCCAGCGCCTGAACCCAACCCTTCTCGTGCATTGAACCCGCGGGAGAATAGTTGCTTTCGCTGGCCCACTCCATGGCGGCCAGCTCTCGAGACCAGCCAGCCTCTCGGTTCACTCAGCCGCCGGCGCCGCTGCTGCCCGGGCTTCCGCCGCTGCCGCCAGGACCACTTCCGCCCGTCGGTGCGCCGCCGCTGCCGCCGGTCGTGCCCGCGCTGCCGCCGCTGCCGCCAGTCGTTCCCCCACTGCCGCCGCTTCCTGCGCCTCCGCCGCCAGCTCCAGCTCCTCCGCCGCTCCCCGACGTGCCTCCGCTACCTCCAGCTCCCCCGGAGCCAGAGCAAGGACAAGAACAGCCGACGGGCGGCGCGCCAGGGGGCGAGCTACTGCACTCGGTGGGGTTCGGCAGGTCCACCGGTTTGCCCGGCGTGGCTTCCTTGGCGGTGAAGCCGATACCCAAGCTGAGTCCATCACACTCGGCGTCGGGGTTCGGGTCCCCAGCCAGCAAGGCGTCCGCGCGGCGATCCAGGTAGTCGAGCAGCGGTCGATCGGCACCGCACAGGTTCTCGCACATCCCGACCTCACGCAGACCGGCCACCACTTCGCTCGGCTTGACCACTCCGCCCAGCGTGCCTGCTGGAATGGTCCAGTTCTCGTCCTGAAAGCCCAGGACGAGCTGTGCTGCGATGACGCCGCGATGGATCACCAGGCGGGTTCCCGTCGAGTGGCCTCCTCCGCGTGCCCCGTTGAACCAGAGCTCGGTGGGGTCCGGTAGCTGCACGATCAGGTAGCCGTTCCTCACGTAGGCGTCGGCGTCGGCGTAGATGGAGTCCGGCAACGTGCCCTTCTCGAAGCCTGTCTGCTTCGTTAGGTACCGTGCGGAAATGCGAAATGGGTCGAACTCCAGCCAGGCCGCGTTGTTGTACCAGTCGCTCGGCAATCCAGATCCCGAAGTGCCACAGATGTTGTGGGAGATCGCCTCGGCGCCGTCAGAGGAGTAGAGATCGACCCGCACCTTCGGGTCATTCAGCGTGCCGTTGTAGCCCGAGATCTTGAACAGGATGCTGTACTCACCGTGGAGCAGCGCGCAGTTCCAGTGCGCCTCGGAGAAACCGAACGGCACCAGCGCAGGGATCTGATCGATGGCCGAGAAGAAGCCCCCGAACGCGTTGTCCCGGCAGTCGACTCCGTCGTCGGCCGAGCCCTTCGAGTTCTTGCAGCTGGCTTCCGCTGGGCCGCCAGTGCAGCTCGGCGAGTTCGTGCAGCGCCCGTCCAGGTCGAAACCAAGCGACTTCCAGGCGTCCGGATCCGGTGTGCGCGCCTTGTCGTCCTTCGCGCTTCCGAAGCGGATGGAGTTCATCCCGAGGTAGAGGGGGGTGAGATCGTCACCATCGTCCACGGCTGGGCGCTGATCGGCCGTTGGAACGCCCTGCGTGTCGCAGCCGTTGCCAGTCTGATGCGGCCAGAACGGCTGCTTGTCGGCGCCTCCTCCACTGCTGACGTCGCTGCCCGCGTCGCTCACACCGCCAGCGCCTCCAGTCCCCTCCGGGACCAGCAGCGACGAGTCGTAGACGTCGCAGGCGTAGAAGGTCGTCAAGCACACGCCTCCAAGGACCAACCAGCACGCGCTGCGAGCGCTCGACCATCTCCGACTCATGACATTCAGCATGCGCGGAGTCGCCAGGGGAGCGCCAGTCCTGACGCCCAGAAAGGCCTCGACACACGTGTCGGCGAGCTGAGGCTTTTGGCCCCGGCGCGGGACTGGGAGTATCCTCCGCCCCGATGGCGTTGGGGACCAGGCAAGCGGTGGCTGACTCGTCCCACACATCCGCCATCCAGACCGCGGAGCCAGGAAGACCTCGCGGCATCTCCGCGCAGGTGCGCTGGAGCATTGCCCGCGGTGTCGCCGCGTTCTTCGGTGGCTTCAGCTGCCTGAACGCGCTGGGCGACGTCTTCGAGCCGGGATTCGACGCCAGCGGATGGTGGATCGACCTGCACGGCCTACCTCACTGGCTCGGCTGGTGTGTGGTGGTGCTCACGGCGCCCGCCCTGCTCGCGTTTGCCTGGCGCCCGCGCCTCGGCCCGCTGCGCCGCAAGCTGACCATTGGCTGGACCATGCTGCTGATGGCATTCTGCGGCGCGAACGGTCTCGCGTTCGTGGCGGCGATCGATTCCGGACGGATACACACACCGCGCCCAGTACCCGTCTCGGCGCTGATCTTCCTCGCCCTGTTCAGCGTGATGTACAGCGCGCTGAGGAACGACTTCCGAGTGAGTCGCTTCGGCAACCTGCGCACCCTCGCGGTGGTGGCCCTGGTGGCGCTGGCGTGCCCCGTCGCTCAGATGGTGCTCTTCGGAAAGACCGACTATCGACGACCTGCCGACGCGGTCGTGGTGTTCGGGGCGCGGGTCTACCCCAACGGTAAGCCGTCCCTGGCTCTGGCAGACCGGGTGCGAACCGCGAGTCGACTCGTCACCTCCGGAGAGGCGGAGTGGCTGGTGGTGTCTGGGGGCCCCGGCGATCGCGGGACTCATGAGACCCTCGCCATGCGGCGGCTGGCCATCCGCATGGGCGTTCCTCCAGAGCGCATCTTGGTCGACCGGCAGGGGCTCACCACTCACGACACGGTGCAGAACTCCGTGCCGATGCTCAGGCGGATAGGCGCCAAGCGAGTGCTCGCGGTGAGCCACTTCTACCACCTGCCACGGATCAAGCTCGCGTATCAGCGCGCGGGCATGAACGTATACACGGTTCCAGCCACGGAGACGCGACGCCTGCGCAAGCTGCCCTGGTTCATGGCACGCGAGGTGGCAGCGCTTTGGATCTACTACCTGACCCCGCTCACCTAGCTCAAGCTCAAGCCTCCAGGCCAGACAGGGGACCGGAGTTGAAATCGACGTGACCAAAGCTATCCACGGGCACGTCGAGAGCGTTCAGGATGCTCACCAGCAGCTTGTTGTGAGCCACCCCGTCGTACTGTAGGTAGCGACCCATCTTCAGTCGCCCCGCGCCGCCGCCAGCGATCAGGAAGGGCATCTCGTTATGAGAATGCGTATTCCCCGCGGAAACTTCACTGCACCAGACGATGATGGTGTTGTCGAGCACCGTGCCATCGCCCTCGGGGATCGCGTCTAGCATCGACATCAAGTACGCCAGCTGCTCGCTGAACCACTTCCCACGCTTGACCAGCTGTTCTCGCGCGTCGGGATCACTGGTGCCCGCGTGGCTCAGGCTGTGGCCCTGACCCATGCTGTTCAGCCAAGGGAAGCGGATGTCGTTGATGGCGGTGGAGAACTGCAAGCTGGCGACGCGGGTGAGATCGCAACGGAACGCCATGGCGAGGAGCTCGAGCTGGAACTGAGACACCCGCGGCATCTCGTTCTCGTCGTCCACCGCCAGGACCCCTGGATCTGGCGGCTTGGCGCAGGCGTCGCTGCCAGCGCCTCCACCCCCCGCGTTGGCCGCCAGCTGGAGCCGCTGCTCCAGCTCCCGCACCATCTCCGCGTGAGCCTCCAGCTTCTGGCGGTCCTCATTGCTCACGCGACGGTTGAGCAGCGCGAACTGACCCTGGACCGCATCCAGGACGCTCTTGCGCTTGTCGAACTGCACGAGGCGCGTGTCGGGATCCCCCGCGATACCGCTGAACAGGCGCGACCAGACCTGGTGGGGGTCATTGGTTGGCGGCAGGGGGCTGCCCGGCGCGCCATAGACGATGCGCGAGCGGACTTCGGCCGCCGTGGCGCGAATTCCCAGCTCCAGGCTCGGGATCGCTGTGACGACCCCCAGGTGGTCGACATAGGCCTGATCGACGCTCTGACCGTTCGCCCAGCCCGCGAGAGAGCCGCATCCATCGGCGAACTCACCCTTCTGGAGTTCCTTGCCGGTGAAGAGACCGCCGATGCCGCGCTGATGTGGCCCTCCGGGTCCCGTGGACGTCACCTTCAGGTCGATGCCCCGCGTCAGCAACAGCTTGTCTCGCCACGCCTCGAGGGGCGAGAGCATCTCGCCCAGGACGAAGTCGGTCTCGCCACCAGAAGTCGGCCAGAAGGCATCCTCGATGGTGCCGTTCGGGTTGTACATCAACACCAGGCGCTTGATCGGCGGCGGTGTGTCGGCCTCGACCTCGAGGCTGTGCAGCAGCGGGAGCCCGAGGGCGAGCCCACCGGCGCCCTTCAGGAACCCCCGGCGACGCAGCGTCGCTCGCTTCCGCGAGGTAAAATCATGAGACCGACCAGCGGCCGCCTTCCTCGCTGCGATGTCCTTCTCATCCCTGGTCACTGCGCACCGTCCTGACTGCCCGGACGCCGGTAGCGGAAGGCATCACTCAGCGTGATCGCGACGAGGAGCTCCTTGAACCTGCCGCCGGAGGCCTGGAACGCGTCCTGCACTTGCTGCAGGCTGCAACCGTCGGCGTCGTTCTCGACACGCCCAGTCGCGTAGCGATACCACTGGGTGGCGATGCAGTCCTCGACCTGCGCGCTATCCGCCAGGCGGTTGGAGAGTTCCACCGCACCATCGAACTTGCCGTTGAGCCGCTCCTCGGTGGCTTCCAGCACCTCCCCCGACGCATCGATCGGTATCCCGAACTCATCCGCACGGAATCGCCCAAGCTGGTCGTAGTTCTCGAAACCGAAGCCAATGCCGTCGATCTTCTTGTGACAGTCGTGGCAGCCCGGGATCGAGGTGTGCTCGGCAAAGCGCTCGCGCGTGGTGAGGTTGGGGTCGGGGTCGGGCGGTGTCTGATCGACGGACGGCGGCGGCGGGTCGATGGGCTGACACAGGACCTGCTCTCGGATGAACACCCCACGCTTGATCGGGGCAGACTGATCGGGGTGAGAGAACATCGCGAGCATCGCTGGTTGCGTCAGCAGGCCAGCGCGCTGCTTGGCGTCCAGCTCGACCCGCGCGAAACCTTCCGCTGGCGCGTCGACGCCGTAGAGCTTCGCCAGCTCGGCGTCGACGTAGACCACGGGTGAGGTGAACAGATCGTGGACAGAGCCCTCGCCATCGAACACGACTTCCCCGAGGAACCTCTCCAGGGACTCTGTCCAGGCAGAAGGCAGCTGCATGGAATCGAAGGTCATCCCCGAATCCACGCCCGGGGTCTCTTCACGCACCACGTTGGTCAGGCGGTCGAGGCCGAGCCATTGACGATTGAAATCGAGCACGACGGCGCGCGCCCGGGGATCCTCGAGCATCCTGCGGGCTTGGTGCTCGATCTGTTCCGCCGTGCGTAGCTCGTCGTTGTCGGCCGCCGTGAAGAGCGAGTCGTCGGGGATGCTGTTCCACAGAAAGTACGAGAGGCGTGCGGCCATCTCATACGACCCAAGCTGGACCGCTCCGGTCTCGCTGGTGGCGACGGAAATCGACTCCGGCCGATACAGGAACTGCGGCGACTGCAGGAAGGTCTGGAACACCAAGCGTAGGCCCTCCTCTGCCCCGTACTTCGGCGCGGTGTCCTTGAAGACCTTGAGCAGCCCAGCCGCCTCGTCTTCCGTGAGCGGACGCCGAAACGCGCGCTTCCCGAAGTCGGTCACGAACCGAGCAGCACAGGCCTCGTCGGCGCTCGCCACGTCACACGGGACGAGCGCCCCCAGCTGGTCGCTGGAGAGCTCGGCGCTGATCGACTCCGCGGCCTCCAGGTACTTCTCCACCCCCAGCGGCGAGGCCTGATGGGCCCTGGCGTTGTTGCTGAAGCCCTTCGCCGTGTTCTCGAGCGGAAACGCGCCTTCGGCCAGCCGCAGGTCGAGCCCGATCAGGTCGCGGATGGTGTTGTCGTACTGTAGCCGTGTGAGCAGGCGCGACTCGGCCGAGACCGTGTTCACGCCTTCGCACACCAAACGGTCTCCGCCGCCCTGGCTCGCTTGCTCGTCGTCCCCGGAGCAGGCCGGCTGAAGAAACGCCGCCAAGCCGAGGCTCAGCACGCCAAGTTTCGTCAGCCCTCGCATAGCCCGGTTAGCCTGCCTCAAGCCTCCACTCAGCGGCAAGGAACACCAGTAGAGACGAGCGCTTTTCGGCCCACAACCGCCGCCTTCGAGGCAGTCCCCGAATACTCTGCGCGTGTGTCGGTCCAGCTGGAGCGACGCTCATGGGCTGGAAGCTCGTTCAGGCGGCGTGCTCTTGCGGCTCCAGCTCGTAGGCCTTCAGCTCCTTCCACGCCGCCTCCGTGGCTGCCTGGAAGCGCGACTCGTCGAGGCCAAGACCACGCAGCGCGCAGTCGATGCAGCGCGCCTCACCCCCGAACACGCTGTAGCCCGCGTCGTAGGCGGCGCCGTCCGCGGCATGCACGATGGCAGCGACCTGAAGCAGCTCACCGTCCACCGTCGGATTCGTGTGGTGCTGCAGGGCGAGCGTGACGTCCTTGGCGAGGCCCCAGATCCGCGCAAGCACGGCGCTGGTCTGACCCGTGACTTCCATCAAAGCGTCGGCGAACAGCTCTGGAGGCGGAGGTCGCCTGCACTCCTTCTGCGCCTTCTCGCTGAGCGCGATCAGCGCGCCAGCAGTCCCCACTTCGTGGAGCAACCCGCACAGGAACGCGTGATCCGCGCGGAGACTAGCTTCCTTCGCCAGGTGCTTGGCCACGTACGCCACGACCAGGCTGTGCTTCTGCAACCGCCCCATGATCTCTTCGTAGCCCTTCGCGCGGAATACGCGCATGTTCATCGAGGCGACGAGAAACAGCTCGCTCACCCGCTGTAGCCCGAGCCGCGTGACGGCCCCCTGGATCGTGAGCCCAGGCGCCGCGCGACCGAACGCCGCGGCCTGTCCGAGCTTGACCACCTCGCCAGCGAGGAGCGCGTCCTGCTCCAGCAGGGAGCTGATCTTCCGCATGTCCACGTCGGGGTCATTCGCCAGCTCCAGGAGCTTGATACCGATGGCCGGGAGACGCGGGGGCTGGTAGCCCGGGGAGCGAAAGGTGGCGAGCAGCTCAGCCACCAGCGACTGGGGATCGACGGCAGGGGCGGCGAGCGTGTGCACGCCGCGCCCGTAGTTCGGGGCACGCTTGTTGGAAGGCAGCACGCTTCCGTGAGCGGCGGGTCGTGGCGGGTCTTGAGCGTGCAAAGCTACAATTAGAGCGAAAGTTCTGCGCGCTCCCTTGCCTCGATCCGGCGACTCCGCGCGGATCAGCTAGTCCTCGAAGAGCTCCATGCCTTCAGCCAGAGCCTCCGCCAGGTGCTCCTTGGTCACCACACCAAGGATCTCTGGTGCCTGGTCCGGGGGTGAGGGCGCCACCACCACGGCGATCGAGGCGCGCGTTGCTTGAAGCCGTGAGAGCAAGTCGAAGATGGTGGCGTCTGGCGCGATCTGAATATGCGGTGTGGACGGAACTTCGGTGACGCTCGCCGCCCGTTCGAACACGTCGCGATGGCCCAGCGCCCAGGCGCGGCCCAGCACGCGCTCCACCACTCCGCCATCGACCACGACGAAGTAGTCGGGGGCGCTGCGCTCCGGCTCACCATCGCGCAGGTCGAGGCTGCTCGGCGCGACGTCTGGCGTGAGGGTGATCGCGCTGGCGAGCGCCAGATCCGAGACATGATGGACGAGGTGCGCGTTGGCCTGCAGCGCCTGGGGCATCACGTGGCCACGACGGCTGAGCTTCATGGTGTAGACGCTGTCCGCGAGCAACAGCCGACGCACGCCGTAGCTGACCGACGCCGTCAGCGCCATCGGCAGCACCACCGAGTAGTCCAGGGTCATCTCGAAGAGCATCACCGGCGCGGTCAGCACGGCTCCAGTGACGCCAGAGACCATGCCAGCCATCCCCGCCAGCGCGAAGACCAGAGGGTTCGCGGGCAACACGCGAGCGATGATGGCTCCGAACGCTGCGCCCAGCGTGGCGCCCATGAACAGCGACGGTGAGAAGATCCCTCCGGAAGCACCCGAGCCCAGCGTCAGCGAGGAAGCGACCAGCTTCAGCGTGAACAGCAGCAGCAGAAACACCACGCCGCGCTCCGTCGTCAGCACGTCGACGATGGTCGCGTAGCCCACACCCTGCACGAAGTAGTGGCCGCGCCACTCGTACATCGCGACGAAGATCAGCCCAACCGCCAGCATGCCTATCGCGTGTCTCGTGTACGGGCGCTCAGGGAGCCAGCGCTCGAAGGCATCCTCGGTCTTGTAGAGCGCCCGGATGAACAGCACTGCGGCCGCGGCCGTCAGGCAGCCCAGCACCAGGTAGGCGGGCAAGACTGCGGCGTTCTCCGTGGCCGTGATGACTGGCACCGGAAACGCAGGCTGATTGCCGAAGAGGAAATGTCCAACGTAGGTCGCGGTGGTGGTGGCGAGCGCGAGGGGCACCAGGGTGCGGACGCTGACCTCGTGGAGCAACACCTCCACGGCGAACAGCACGCCGCCCAGAGGTGTGTTGAAGGTCGCTGCGATGCCCGCACCGCCGCCCGCCGCGACCAGCGTCGCGCGTTGCCAGCGCGACACGTTCGCGAGCTTGCCGCTGAGTGAGCCGAAGGCGGCGCCGATCTGGACGATCGGGCCTTCTCTCCCCACGGAACCGCCTGTGCCGATCGAGATGGCGGAGGTCAGAGACTTGATGGCGGCGACGATGGGGCGGATCTCGCTCTTCTTGTAGTAGATCGCGTCCATCACCTCCGGCACTCCGTGCCCCTTCGCTTCAGGCGCGAAACGCCGCACCAGGTAGACGACGGGAAAGGCACCGAGCACCGGCACCAGCGCCGCAGCGAGTCCCCACGGGGAGCGCGGCGTGTGAGCGTTCGCGTCGTATGCGATGGAAAAGCTGCCCAGGAACGCCAGGTTGTGGAGCAAGGCGATGAGCACGCGGAGAGCGTAGGCCCCGAGCCCCGCGAACGCGCCAAGCAGGATCGCCAGGCCACCAAACGCCAGCGGCGAGAGGCCGGGGTGGTCGCCCCCGAGCAGCCGTCGTCGCAGCGGCAGCGAGCGGAGACCCACTCCTGGTCCAGTCGCGCGGCTCGAGGCACCCCAGTTGAGCATGCTCACATCTTGAGCGCTCGATACTTGATGCGCCGGGGCTGATCCGCGTCTTCGCCCAGGCGGCGATGCCGATCCGCCTCGTACGCCTCGAAATTGCCTTCGAACCACACCACCTGGCTGTCGCCCTCGAAGGCCAGAATGTGGGTCGCGATGCGATCGAGGAACCAGCGATCGTGACTCGTGACCACCGCGCAGCCGGGAAAGTCGAGCAGTGCTTGCTCGAGCGACTGCAGTGTCTCCACGTCCAGATCGTTGGTCGGCTCGTCGAGCAGCAAGACGTTCCCGCCCTGCTTGAGCAGCTTCGCCAGGTGCACGCGGTTTCGCTCTCCGCCGGAGAGCTTGCCCACGGGCTTCTGCTGATCACTGCCCCGGAAGCCGAACCACGAACAGTAGGCGCGGGCCTTCACCTCGCGCTTTCCAAGCTCCACGACCTCGCTACCAGCGCTGATCACGTCGTACACCGACTTCTCGGTGCCCATTTCCTCGCGGGACTGATCGACGTAGGAGATCTGCACCGTGTCGCCGATCTTCAGCTCGCCGCTGTCGGGCTGCTGTTCTCCGACGATCATCCGGAACAGAGTCGTCTTGCCTGCGCCGTTCGGACCGATGATGCCGACGATACCGCTACGGGGTAGCCGGAAATCGAGGTCTTCGAACAGCACCCGATCGCCGAAGGCCTTGCCCAGGCCCACGGCCTCGATCACGTCGTCTCCCAGCCGCGGGCCGGGAGGGATGCTGATTTCACCGCCTTCGATGGCCTTGCTCGACGACTGGTTCATCAGCTCTTCGTAGGCCTGCAGGCGCGCCTTGCTCTTGGCCTGGCGCGCCTTTGGAGAAGCGCGGACCCAGTCGAGTTCCTGCTTGAGCTTGCGCTGGCGAGCGCTCTCTTGCTTCTCTTCCTGGGCGAGGCGCTCCGTCTTCTGTTCGAGCCAAGCCGTGTAGTTGCCCTTGAAGGGATAACCTCGACCGCGGTCCAGCTCCAGGATCCAGCCTGCGACGTTGTCCAGGAAGTAGCGGTCATGGGTCACGGCCACGACCGTGCCGGGGTATTCCTGGAGGAAACGCTCGAGCCAGGCCACGCTCTCGGCGTCGAGGTGGTTGGTGGGCTCGTCGAGCAACAGCATGTCGGGGCGACCCAGCAGGATCCGGCACAGCGCCACGCGCCGCTTCTCGCCCCCCGATAGCTTGCTGATCTCCGCGTCGGCGGGAGGCAAGCGCAGGGCTTCCATCGCGATCTCGACGTTCGTATCGAGGTTCCAGGCGTCGGCGGCGTCGATCTGGTCTTGCAGCTTGCCCTGTTTCTCCAGCAGGGCGTTCATCTCGTCGTCGCTCATGGGCTCGCCGAGCTTCATCGAGACGGCTTCGAACTCCTCCAGCAGCGCGCGCGTCTCACCGACCGCTTCGTCCACCGCCTGCTTGACCGTGGTCGCTTCCCCGAGGTCTGGCTCCTGTGCGAAGTAGCCGATCCTGGTTCCGGGATAGGGCTTGGCCTCACCCAGGAAGTCCTGGTCGACGCCGGCCATGATCTTGAGCAGAGAGCTCTTGCCCGAGCCGTTGATGCCGAGCACGCCGATCTTGGCGCCTGGGTAGAACGCCAGGGTGATGTTCTCGAGCACCTTCTTGTCCGGCGGGTGGACGCGGGTGACGCCTTGCATCGTGAAAATGAACTCGGGCATGGGCGCGTTTCTCTCCCGGCCCTGAACGTCTGTAAACCGCGATCGTGCGCCGAGCTTCGCGCCGGATCTGAGCGCCTGAGCAGGGGTGCGCCTGGGCCGGCTCAGCCCCCGGGTCGGGAGGCTCGAGATGGTGTGCTCGCTTGACGCCTGGGGGTGCCACCACTAAACCTTCAAGAGATTTTGAAACTATCGACGCTCTCGAAAGCAGCTATAAAACAGGCGAAGCGTTGACCCGACGACGCACCAGATGGCCTCTGGGCGCGTCCTCACCCCCAAGAAACCCAGACCATGATCGTGAGCTTGGAGATTGGTAGCGACGCCTCCCGTGTGGAGCGGGAACTGGTGGCGCGCGGGCTCTGGGTGCGGCGGCTGGATGGCGCCCAACGGGTGAGCTTCCTGATCGAGCCGAGTTCACGCCAGGTGACTCGCGAGGAGTTGCTGCAGATCACGGGGGTCCAGGACGTCGCTCAGGCGAAGTCTCCTCACCCGCTACTCGACGCGCAACCTCGCCAGCCAGCGCTGTGCGGGCTGACGCTGGGCCGAGAGCCGTTGCTCATCGCCGGCCCCTGCGCGGTCGAGTCGCCAGCCCAGATCGAAGCCATTGCCGCACGGATCGCCGCTGTGGGTGCGCGCCTGATCCGGGGCGGCGCCTTCAAGCCCCGCACCTCGCCCTATTCCTTTCAGGGGCAGGGCGAGCGGGCGCTGGGCTGGCTCTCCAGCGCCGCGCACAAGCATGGACTCGGGGTGGTCACGGAGGTGATGGCTCCCGAACAGGCGAAGCTCGTGGCCGAACACGCGGACCTGGTGCAGATTGGCTGTCGCAACATGCAGAACTACAGCCTGCTGGCGAGCGCCGCGGCGCTGCAGAAGCCGATGCTGCTGAAACGGGGGATGAGCGCGACCGTGGAGGAGTGGCTGCTGGCGGCGGAGTACTGCCTGCTGCACGGCGCGCCGTTCGTGGTGTTCTGTGAACGCGGGATCCGTGGGTTCGACAGCAGCACCCGCAACCTGCTGGACCTCGGCTCCGTCGCATTGCTGAGCCACGTCCACGGCTTGCCGGTGCTGGTGGATCCGAGCCACGCATGCGGGCGCCGCGACCTGATCCCCGCGCTCTCCCGGGCGGCGGTGGCCGTCGGAGCGGCAGGGCTCTTGCTGGAGACCCACGACGCTCCCGGCGACGCCCTCAGCGATGGACCACAGGCGCTATCGCCCGCAGAACTCGAGGCAATCGCAGGGGAGATGGGCGTTCGTCGCCCCACCGCAATCGAGCGCCCGCAAGTAGCGCCTCGCCTGGAGGCACGCACATGAGCCAGGTGGAGACCAAGAGCAGCGTCGATGGGGCGGAGCCCCGCGGGGGCTCGGGCGAGATGTTCGACCGCATCGCGCGCCGCTACGACCTGCTGAACCGTATTATTTCCCTGGGGATCGACCAGGGGTGGCGTCGCAAGACCGTACGCTCGCTGGCGCTGGAGGGCGACGCCCAGGTCCTGGATCTCGCGACCGGCACGGGGGACCTGGCGATCCTCGTCGCGGAGACGCACCCCACCGTGGAGGTGGTCGGCGTCGACCCCTCCGCGGGGATGCTGGAGGTGGGCCGCCAGAAGGTCCACGATCGAGACCTCACGGGTCGCATCCGCATGGTGCAAGGCAAGGCCGAAGAGCTGCATTTCGACGCCGATCGCTTCGACGGTGTGTGTATGGCCTTCGGCATCCGCAACGCCGAGGACCGCGGACGCGCGCTGAGAGAAATGGCTCGCGTCACTCGACCCGGCGGACGCATCGCCATCCTGGAGCTCTCGGAGCCGACGGGCGTGCTGGGGCCGATGGCCCGCTTTCACGTCCACCAGGTGGTTCCACGCCTCGGCGCCTGGCTCTCGGGAGCCAAGGAGTACCGCTACCTGGAGCGATCCATCGCGGCGTTCCCGCCTGCGGAGGAGTTCGCCGAGTTGATGCGAGCCAGTGACCTCGAGGTGCTCGACGTGGTGCCGCTGACGTTCGGTGTCTGTCATCTCTACGTCGCGACCCCGAAGGCCAAGGGGGCCGACTGACGTGAGCTCTCCCGGGCTGAGCCCTCTGGCGCCAAACGAGGTAGTCGACCCTCGGGGCTCCCTCGAGCAACGCATCGCGGGCGCGCTGGAGCGATCGCATGGCTGCGCTCTGGTCAGCCTGAGCGTCCCGGCGCCACGTGTCCCCGCGGATACGCTGCTCAGGGCGCGAGGCGACGCGCCGAGCTTCCTCTGGGCGCCTCCGGCAGCCACGCACTTCGCAGGTTTCGGCGCGGCCCAGGAGATCTCGAGCGCGGGCCCGGGCCGCTTCAGGGAGTCGGCCCAGCGCGGCGCTCAGGTGCTGCGAGAGATCCGTGAGCTGCTGGCTCCCGAGGCGCCGAACGCGCGCCTCTTCGGCGGCTTCGCCTTCCAGAGCGCCAGCGGCGAACATGGCTTGAGCGATCCCTGGCAGAGCTTCGGCGAGGCGCGCTTCCTGCTGCCGCGAGTGCGCTACGCCGTGTCCGGCGACCAGGCTTGGCTGAGCCTCACCCTCGGTCCGAGCGAGCGCAACCCGGAGCGAGTCGCCGAGGAGCTCCACCAGCTGCTGGGAGGGCTGCGCCACGCCGAGGCGCCCAACAGCCTCGCCATGCGTCAGGCCCACGGCGACGTCGTCAGCACCGAGGCCTCGAGCTACGACAGCTGGCAGACCCTGATCCAGTCGATCCTCGCCGCCATCGCCAAGGGCGGCGCCGAGAAGATCGTGGCCGCGCGCAAGACGCGCTTCACGCTGCAGAACGCCGTGGATCCGTTGGCGGTGTTGCAGCGACTGCAGGGCTCACCGAACGTCAACCGCGTGGCCTTCCGCTTCGCCATGGCTGAATTCCTCGCGGCAACGCCAGAGCGACTGCTGCGGCGCTCCGGTCGTCAGATCCAGACCGAGGCGCTGGCAGGCACGCTGCCGACGCAGCGCGCCTCGGGCTCCGTCGCCGACGCGGTGCGCGCGCTCCTCGCGAGCCGAAAAGACCGCGAAGAGCACGCCTACGTGGTGCAGGAGATCTTGCGGTGCCTGGCGCCGTTCTGCAGCTCCATTCGCGCGGCGGACGAGCCAGTCGTGCGGGAGCTTCGCCACGTCGTCCACCTCCAGACGCCCATCGCCGGTGAGCTGGCCGCCGAGCCCGAACGCCACGTGCTGGAGCTGGTCGAGGCATTGCACCCGACTCCGGCCGTGGGCGGCGTCCCCCGAGAGTTCGCGCTCGACTTCCTGAGCCAGCACGAAGCCCTGGAGCGCGGTTGGTACGCGGGTCCACTGGGCTGGTTCGATGCCGCCGGAGACGGTGAGTTCTGGGTGGGACTGCGCTCCGGGGTGTTCGAAGGCAATCAGGCCCACCTGTTCGCTGGTGCCGGCATCGTGCGCGGCTCGGAGACCCAGAGCGAGTTCGCAGAGACCGAAGTCAAGCTCACCAGCCTGCTGCGAGCGCTCGGCATCGCGTGATCCGCTAGGCTTGGCCATGCACAGCGGCGAAGCAGCGAGCCCCGCGCACCTCACGACTAGCTGGGCGCGCCTGTTGATCCACAGCCTGTGGGACGCCGGCGTCGAGCACTTCGTGGTCAGCCCGGGGTCACGCTCGACGCCGTTCACCTGGGCGCTGTGCGAGCTGACCAGACGGCGTGAACCCGGGCGAGCCGCTCCCCAGCTGCAGATCGTGCTCGACGAACGCTCCGCCGCCTTCGTGGCGCTGGGCGTCGCGCGAAACACCGGAAGACCTGCCACGCTCCTGTGCACCTCGGGCAGCGCGGCCGCCAATTATTTCCCTGCGGTAGTAGAGGCTCGCGCAGCGGGCCTGCCGATGCTGCTGTTGACCAGCGACCGTCCGACGGAGCTCGGCCAGTGCGGCGCCCCACA
The DNA here is from genome assembly GCA_041389745.1 of Polyangiaceae bacterium. Taxonomy (GTDB): domain Bacteria; phylum Myxococcota_A; class Polyangia; order Polyangiales; family Polyangiaceae; genus JAHBVY01. Next base: position 42,193 of record JAWKRF010000025.1, on the reverse strand, counting down.
GACCCTGGACCAGCTGAAGCTGTACGGCGACCAGGCCGTCGGCTTCTTCGAGCTGGGTCAGGCCGAGGCCGACCCGCGCGCGTGGCGCGGGTTGCGCAGGATGGCGCTCCAGGCCTACTCGACGAGCCTTGGACCGCTGCCAGGCCCGGTTCAGCTCAACGTGCGCGCGCGCAAGCCACTCGAGCCGCAGCCTGACGGCCCGCTGAAAGGGTACGTCGACTCGCTGATCGGACCTCCCCCCGAGATCGAAGTCCGCACGGAAATATGCATCACGGAAGCCAGCGCGCAGCGGCTCGCTCAGCGGATGAACCAAGCCAGGCGCGGCGCCATCGTGTGCGGCCCGCTTTCCCCGGAGCAAGCACCAGCGGCGAATCTCCTCGCGGATCTGGTCGCGACCTCGGGCTGGCCCGTCTTCTGCGAGGCGACGAGCAACGCGGAGCCGGTCCAGGGCGCCGTCCGCCGCTTCGACACGTGGCTGCGCGAGCCTGCCGCGCTGCAGTCGCTGTTGCCCGACGTCGTGCTCCAGCTCGGCCCCTTGCCAACGTCTGGAGCGCTGCTACGCGCGCTGGATACCCATGAGGTCGAGCGCCACGTGATCTGCCCGTTCGGCTATCAGGATCCCGTGAACCGCGCGACCAGCGTGCAACGGGCGAACCTGGGGCCGAGCCTGCAGCGACTGGTGCCGAAGCTGCGCCTCGCGATCGAGTCCGCCGGGTACCGCGAGCGGCTCGCTCGGGTGGAGGCGGCCTGCGACGGCGCGCTGGCCGAGGTGCTCAGCGACTGCGACGCCGAACCCCAGCTCAGCGAAGCGAGCGCGCTGGACGCCATCCTGCGAAACCTCCCGGAAGCGGCTACCCTGAGTGTGGGCAACAGCCTCGCGGTGCGTGAAGTCGACTGGTTCCGTCACCACCGACTGCCTGGTCGGGTACTGTCCCAGCGAGGCCTGAACGGGATCGACGGCAACGTGAGCGCGGCGGTGGGAGCGAGCTGGGCGAGCCCGACCCCGGGCCCCCACCTGCTACTGCTGGGAGACCTGAGTCTTCTCCATGACTTGGGTGGCCTCTGGGCAGCTGCCCGGCTGCGTCGGAACCTGGTGATTTGCGTGCTCAACAACGGCGGTGGGCGCATCTTCGAGATGTTGCCCCTGGCAAGCAGCGTCGACAGCAGCGCGCTGGAGCCCTGGACCACTCCGCACGAAGCGAGCCTGGAGAGCGCCGCGGGGATACACGGGCTGCGGTACCTCCGAGCGACCAGCCGGTTCGAGATCAAGACGGCACTGGATGCCTGCATGCAGCGCGAGGCCGCTGCGCTGGTGGAGGTTCGGGTGGCAGACCAATCCAGCATTTCTGCTCAGCGCGCCTTGTGGCGCCGCGCGAGCGGGCGTATCTCGGCAGCGCTGTAGGTCGCAGAGCCGGTGGCTCCGACTGCTTGGGCGCTCTCCCCTCGCCCACGGCACGGCTGGCAATGGATATCGTTTTTCTTCACGGATTTACCGGTACGCCGGGCTCGTTTCGCTGGGTGCAGGAAGCCCTGGCCCCGATCGAAGCGCGGGTGTTCGCGCCGATCCTCGTGGGACACAACGGCGGACCCAGCGAGCGCTGTAGCTTCGAGGACGAGGTGCGGCGCGTCAGCCGTGAGATCGACGAGAACGGTTTCCGCGGGGCACATCTGATCGGCTACTCCCTGGGCAGCCGGGTCTCGTTGGGCTTGCTGATGCACGACCAGTCTCAGTTCGCGTCGGCGACCCTGGTGGGTGTACAACCGGGCCTCGAGAGCGAAGCCGCACGGAATCAAAGGATCCAGGCCGACGAGGGCTGGTGTGAGCTGCTGGAGCGTCAAGGCATCACGGCGTTCATCCGCGCCTGGGTGACCTTGCCGCTCTGGGACTCGCAGCGAACGCTCAGCGAGGACAAGATCGAAGCCCAGGCTCGAGACCGCATGAGCCACTCGGCGGCGGGCCTCGCCTGCTCACTGCGAAGTCTGGGCCTCGGTCGCATGCCGCCATACGTCGATCGCGCGCACAGCCTCGAGCTTCCGGTGCGGCTGGTCGTCGGGGAGCTGGACACGAAGTTCCGCGAGATCGCCCAGCGCCTCGTGCGCAGCCTGCCAAACGGGAGCCTGCACGTCGCAGGAGGCGCCGGGCACAACGTGCTCCTGGAGCGTCCCGATTTCGTCGCGCAGGTGTTAAGAAGCGCGGGCAGCTCGTGTCTTCCTCCGACCTGACCTCCGCCTCTCGAGAGCTCCCCAAGCCGGGCAGCTTCCGCGCCTGGGTGCTCGCCTGCCGACCGGCGACGCTCTCCGCTAGCTCGGTCCCGGTGCTGGTGGGGACGGCGTGCGCATTCCAGGCAGGTGGCTTCGAGCTCGGACCGGCGCTGGCGGCGCTGGTGGGAGCCGGCCTGCTGCAGATCGGCAGCAACTTCGCCAACGACGTCTTCGACTACGAAAAAGGCGCAGACACCGAAGAGCGCCTCGGCCCCACCCGCGCCGTCCAGGCGGGTCTGGTCTCGCCCAGAGGCATGAAGCGCGGGATGTGGCTGGTGTTCGGTCTGGCGCTGCTGGTCGGCATCTACCTCACCTGGATCGCCGGACCGGTGATCATCGTGATCGGTCTGTGCTCGATCGCAGCCGCCATCGCCTACACCGGCGGACCGTATCCGCTCGGATACCACGGACTCGGCGACGTGTTCGTGATGTTGTTCTTCGGCTTCGTCGCGGTGCTCGGTACGATCTACGTCCAGCTGGGAGCGCTGACGCGCCTCGGCTGGATCGCCAGCGTGCCCGTCGGGGCGCTGGCGACTGCGATCCTGGTCGTGAACAACGTGCGGGACTGCGACACCGATCGCATCGCGGGCAAGCGCACTCTGGCGGTGCGCTTCGGCAAGGGCGGCGGCGTGGCCGAGTACGTCATCCTCTACGCCGTGTCCTACCTGACGCCGCCGTTGCTCTATCTTGGTGCGGGTCTTGCAAACGTTGGAGACGCTGCAAACCAGGGCATCGGTCCCGAGGCCAGCGCCCAGTCGGCGCTGGAACCTTGGGTGATGTTGCCTTGGTTGGCTTTACCCTTGGCGATCAAGAACGTGAGCGCCATGCTTCGCGACCTGCGACCTCGAGAGTCGGATCCCGGCGCCGCCAAACGCCGCGGCGTGGCCCTCAACGAGACCCTGGTGAGGACGGCGAAGCACCTCGCCATCTTCGGCTTGCTGTTCGCAGTTGGTCTGACACTATCCCGAATCTGATCGTGAGCTGAGAGTATGCGCGCTTCCCGCTGTCGCGTGCGCCTGGACGAAAGGCGTGACTTCGACCTGAACCTCAAGACGTCGGGCGGAACCTGGACCTCACGTCCGAGCGCCCTGGTGCACCTGGTCTCCAAGGACGGAACCACGGGCAGCGGCGAGCTCGCACCGCTACCCGGCTACAGCCCCGATGAGTTCGACGCTGCCTACCAGGCGCTCGCGGAGCTGGAGCCCCTCGAGATCGATCCGCCGGATTTCGCCAAGCCTCGCATCCTGCTCTCCCGCATCGAGGCGATGGTCCCGCGTAGCCTGCCTTCGGCGCGCTTCGCGCTGAGCTCGGCTGCGATGGACTGGATCGGTCAGCAGATGGGCATTCCCGCATGGGAATTGTTGCTGCCACCAACGGACGATGGCAAGGCGGACGCTCTACCCCTCTGCGCGCTGCTGCCGAGTGACGACCCGGCTGGTGCCGCCAAGGCGCTGATCGCCGACGGCTACTGCTGCGTCAAGTACAAGGTCTCTGCCGATCTCGAGCAGACGACCAAGGATCTCAAGGCCATCTCCGAGGTGCTGAAGCAGGGGGGTTTGGGGGGAGGGTGTCTGCGCCTGGACGCCAACCAGGGCCTCACTGCAAAGCAGCTGGGAGATACCTTGAAGGCGCTGAGCACCTTCGAGCCCGATATGCTCGAGGAGCCGCTCGACTCGGAAGAGCTGGTCGCCTGGCTCAGCGCCGGCAACACCTCTCCGTGCCCACTGGGTGTCGACGAGAGCCTGTTCGGAGCGCCCAGCATGGTGAAGGCCTGGTTCGGCACGCACCAGACGGCGGCGGTGGTGCTCAAGCCGTCGTGCCTGGGCCTCGCGCGCTGCCTGGACATCGCCGAGCAGGCGCGCAGCGTCGGAGTCGACGTCACCGTGAGCCACTGCTTCGAGGGCGCGATCGGCTACACGGCGGTCGCCGCGGTCGCCATCGCCATCGGGAGCCGCAAGCTGCCGAGTGGCCTCGCGCCGCCGCAGACGGTGGCAAGCTCGACCAAGCGCGCCGGTGCCAAGCCGCCGTTCGTTGCCGCGGGGTACATCACGCCGTGGGATACGTCGGGGCTCGACACCGAGTTCGCGGTGCGCGGTTGACCCAGGGCTCGGCCTCCCTGTCGCTGGGCCGGGTCGCTGGCGAGGGGGCTCACGAGATCGCGCTGATCGACGGCGATCAGCTGGTGACGTACGCTGAGCTGCTGGCAGGCGCTCGCGCGGCGCAGGGGTGGCTCGCGGCGCAGGGGCTGCTCGATGCGCCTCTGCTCGCCAGCGTCGCCGAGGCGAGCAGGCGCCACATCGAGCTGGTGCTGGGCGCCGTCGATCTGGGCTTGCCCATCGCCTTCGTGCATCCGCGCCTGCACCCGGCCGAGCGCGCAAAGCTGCTGAACGGCTTCGAGCATACGCGAGCCGCTCCGGTGCTGGACGCTTCGACGTTGCCGAGCTCCGGCTGGGAGGCGGCAGGCAGCGCGCCTCACCCCCAAGAACCGAGCACGACCGAGGCCTGGCGGCGCTGGCAGGCTGTACTCTTCACCAGCGGCAGCACCGGCGCGCCCAAGGGGGTGCTGCTCGGCGCGGAGCAGTTCTTGGCGGCGGCCCGCGCATCCGAAAAGAACCTGGGCTGGATGGCAGGCGACCGCTGGCTGCTCAGCCTGCCGGTGGCTCATGTCGGAGGCCTGAGCATCGTCCTACGTTGCCTCGCGGCAAGAAAGACCGTGGTCTTGCCGGAGTCTGGGTCGGGGCTGGACCTCGGGCGCTCGACCCGCGCTGTGGAGCGGCATCGCGTGAGCCTGATGAGCCTGGTGCCGACCCAGCTGGAGAAGCTGATCGACTGGCGTCCACCGCCGAGCCTGCGCGCGGCCCTGATCGGCGGCGCTGCGGCGCGAGCGGAGACCCTGCGGGCCGCGCGAGCGACCGGGATCCCCACCTTGACCACCTACGGCGCGACCGAGGCCTGCTCTCAGCTGGCGACGCAACCCCTCGGTAGCCCGCTGCGCGAAGACGGTGCGGTGGGGCCGGCGGTGGCGGGGACGCGCCTCGAGATCCGCGCGGGCCGCGTCGCCGCAAGCGGACCCCAGCTGATGCTCGGCTACTTGCCGCACGGCAACTCGGAGTCGGACGACAACGGTCTCGAGGATGGCTGGCTGGTGACCGGCGACGCGGGCGAGCTGAGTCCCGATGGCTGGCTTCGCGTGCTTGGGCGCGTCGACGACGTGATCGTCACTGGAGGAGAGAACGTGCACCCGAGCGAGGTGGAGGCGCAGCTGCTCGAGTGCCCGCTGGTGCGCCAAGCCCTGGTGGCCGGCGTGCCTGATGACACCTTCGGCCAGGTGGTCGCGGCGCTCGTGGTCGGCGACGACGCTCGCGAGGCCGAGTTCTTGGCCTTCTGCGCGACGCTGGCGCCTCACAAGCGTCCGCGCCGGTGGCGCTGGGTTGCAGCCTTACCACAACTCCCGAACGGTAAGCCCGACCGACGCCGTGTGGCGACGCTGGTGACGAGCTAGCTCTCGACGTCGTTGCCGCAGCGCACGGCTCGCGGCGGCGTAGTTCCCCGTGGCAAAACCGGCCGGTGGGGCCGGAGAGCGCGTATCGTCGCGCGTTCGGGTGTCGCGTTCCGCCACCGGCGATTGGCTGACGGTCGTTCAACCGAAACGCGGCGACTGCTTCGTTGGTGCTGACTGCTGGCGTGCCCCCGTACGCGACGCGGCTCGAGGCGACAGCGGCACATCGTGGCAAGCCTCCACGAGGACGCACGACCCCGGAGCTGGCACGCAGGCTGCTTGGGCTATCGCTCGACGCCGACGCGATCCTCCAGAGGAGGCGCGTCCGCCTCGGGACACAGAGCCGTACCAAGGGTTTGTTTCCCCCAGGCAATGTTCAAACGCCGGTGTCACTGCCCCTCGCAGTGACGACACGGCCCAACACAACGAGGAAATCCATGAAGCACTTCGTATCCTTCATCTGTCTGTCCGCGGCTCTGGCCATCGTCGGTTGTGGCGACGACAACTCCTTGATCGAGGAGGCCAACAACACCGTCGACTGCGGCCAGATCTGCAGCACCTACAGCGACTGCGTGACCGATATCGACGTCACGGATTGCACGGACTACTGCGAAGACGAGGCGGACAAGAGCGAGCAAACGGAGGACCGCGTACAGGCCTGCGAGGACTGCCTCGACGACAAGTCCTGCAGCGAGGCCGCCATGTCCTGCTGGGACAACTGCGCCTTCGTCCCGGTGCCCGAGTGACGGGAGGCAGCTCCGGGGCGCGTCGAGGCGCCAGCGCCGCGACCAAGGACCAGGAATGAGGCGCCGTGCGGCGACACCTTCGCGGGACGTCGTGAACCTCAGCTTGGGTATGCGGCGCGCTCACGGAGCGCGTCGTCGTTGGTTCACTGCTTCGGAGGTGCGAGGGGGGTAGGCGATTGTGTCGCCGCACGGCTGACGCTCAGCCGCGCCCGTGAGGGCTCGGCTCTGAGCCGCGGCAGGTTGCTTGGCTCTCGATCCATGCCGCGGATCATGACTCTACGTACGCACCCAGCGACCTGGGCTTCCCCTCTCCCCCCCGCTGGGGTGCTCACTTTCGAGACCGAGAGGAGCTAGGCCTCATCGCTCGCCCCCGGGGCTCGCAAGAAGTCCACGTGGAAACGTACGGGCTCGAGGATACGTAAGTGGTGCGGCGTGTCCGGCTCGACCACGCCGAGCACGCCAGGACGCAAGACGAAGACTCCCCGCGGGCAGTGGTACTCCAGCCGTCCGACCTGCACCACGATGTGACCCCAGACCCCTGGCTTGGTGCGGTGCTCGGCGAGGAGCGCGGCCGGCACATCCTGCTCGCTGAACTGTCGCGTACCCGAGTATCGCTCGTATCCCTGAGGTACCGCGCCCATCTCGCAGAACTGGCAATCGAGGGGCTGACCGAGGTGGGCGTCTCTCCCCTCCTGGCTGATCACCCAGGGGCGCTCCTGCCACGGCGGCGCGTGGCGCACGTGCTGCGTGTGACCGCACTCGAGCTCTGCCACCCAGTGCGCCTCCGTATCCTGATGATAGCCGACGATGTTTCGCTGCACGACTGGCTCCCGAGGGGCCGAGGCTCGCGTGAAGTGCCCCGAGAGGCAACGTCTCACGAGCGAAAGCCGCCACGCCGCCGCGAAATTCCGGGCAGATCGGCTGCCTGATCTGAGCCTTGCTTGGGTCTCCGGGGGTCGGTTCGGGAACCCGCTGCGATGGGTCCCGCATTGGTGCTAGCCTTGCCGAAAGCATGATTTCGGCGCCCTCGTGCAACCACTCCGCCGCACGAACGTATGCTTCTCGCGCGCGTGCGACGGCTCTCGTCTCGCGGCGTGTTGCTTGCAGTCTGGCGTCTGGCGAACCAGGTCGGCTCGCTCCAACCCTCGCAAGGCCTGACGCTGCCGCCCCGCGAGTCCGATGAAACCCGGCAAATCGCAGTCGATCTCGCTGTACGTGGCGCTGGCGTTGACGCTGGTGGCCATCGTCTTCGCGATCTTGATGCGACCGGAGGCCGGGACGCCGCCCGACTTCGTACGCTTCCTGGGCCGCTTCCACACGCTGGCCGTGCACTTGCCCATCGGCATCATCACCCTGGTTGCGATCGCCGAGCTCGCCTCCTTCTCCAAGCGAGTCCAGCCCAGGGTCGATCCGGCGATCGGCTTTGCGCTGCCGATCGTCGCCGTCACGGCCGTCACCGCGTTCGTCCTGGGACTGATGCTGGCGCGTGGCGGCGGCTACCCGAGCAAGCTCATCTTCTGGCATCGCGCGCTGACTCTGACCTCCATCGCCCTGCTCCCGGTGTGTGCGGGCCTCTGGGCTGGGCCGGTGCAACGAGGCGGCAGGGGACGCTGGGTGTATCGCGGCGCGCTGTTCAGCGCCGTTGGTCTGATGAGCATCGGCGCGCACTTCGGTGGCTCGATGACCAAGGGCGAAGGCTACCTCGTGCAGTTCGCGCCCAAGTTCGCGCGCGGCTTGCTCGGGGTCAAGGAGCCCGAGCCCATCGCGGTGACGAACCTGCAGCCCGTCGCGGAGCCGCTGGTCTGGCAGCACTCCGTGCAACCACTGCTGCAGAAGCACTGCGTGGAGTGCCACGGTCCCAAGGAGGCGAAGGGTGGCCTGCGCCTCGACACCCTGGAGGCGGCCCTCGAGGGGGGCGACGAAGGCAACACCATCGTGCCTGGCAACGCCGCGAAGAGCGCGCTGGTGAACCGCATGAAGCTGCCGATGGGCAGCGACGAGCGCATGCCCCCAGACGACAAGGCGGGACTCAGCGAAGCGGAGATCGCCCTCGTCGGTTGGTGGATCGATCGTGGCGCGACCGATCAGCTCAAGGTGCGTGAAGGCATCACCCCCGCACCCGTCTCGGATTTGCTCGAGAAGACGCTCTCCCAGATCGCGAGCGCCGCCAGCGCGGCCGCAGGCGATACGCCGAAGGCGGGAGCAGCAGACGCTGGCTCCTTGGAAGCCTCCAAGGCGGGCGCGGACGACGACCTGGACGATGACGACGATGACGACGATGACGACAGCGAGTTCGGACCAGAGCCGAACTACGGCTCAGGCGCCGACGACGACGATGACGGCGGCGACACGACCCCGGTCAGCCTGACCCATCGGTCGGGTCCGGTCTGGAGCAGCCTGATCTCGCCACTGCTGGAGAATCGCTGTGGCGACTGCCATGGACCGAAGCGCCAGAAGGGTAAATTCCGCGTGGATTCTCTGGCCGCGATCCGCTCCGGGGGCAAGGGCGGCGCCGGCGTGGTCCCCGGCAACCCGAACAAGGGCACGCTGCTGGCGCGTATCCACTCCACCAAGAAGAGCGAGCACATGCCGCCGTACAGCAAACCCCAGCTGTCGGCGAGCGAGGTCGAGCTGATCGCCTGGTGGATCAAGCAGGGCGCTGACGACAAGAGCAACACCAGCGCGCTCCCCAGCAGCCTGGCTGCAAAGTACGGCCCCCAGGCGGCCAAGCCGACGGTGGTGGCTGGTGACGACGACGATACCGATGACGCTGGCGATGACACGCCGCCGACCGACGGCGGCGCCCCGATCGGCGATGCGGGGGTGGCTACGCTCCCCGACGCGGGACCGGTCGTGGCGCCTGCCGCGGACACCATCGCGCTCTACACCGATGTGGTGAAGCCGATGCTCGAGAAGCGTTGCGGCGCCTGCCACAGCGGCGAGAGCGCGATGGGCGTACGCATCGACGACCTGCCGGGCATGCTCGAAGGTGGAGACGTCATCCCCGGCGATCCAGAAGCGAGCCCGATCCTGGCGCGGCAGTTGGTGCCCCTCGAAGAGCTCAACCACATGCCGCCGAAGAGCGAGCCACAGCCAGAGACCTGGGAGATCCAGGTGCTGCGTCTGTGGATCCAGGACGGGGCCAAGCCCGACGCGCGCGTCGCGCTGGCGGATCTACCGCCGGAAGCGATTCCCCAGGGCAAGGGTGGGGGCGCCAAAGAAGAACCCAGGGGCGCCGCTGGATCGGGGGGTGAGGGCAAGGCCGGAGTCCAGACGCCTTCGACCGCTGGCGGCTGTGCCGCGTGCACCATCTCCGCCGATCAGGCTAGCCCGCTGCGCCGGCTCGCTGCTCTCTCGGTGTTCATCGGTCTCGGCGCGCTGTGGCTCCGCCGCAGGCGCCGCTAGGTCCTCGGCACCTACCGGCGCGCGTCTTCGAGCCAACGCTTCATGGTCGTGGCGTCGACCAATCCCGCCTGTTGGCTCACCACCTCCCCGCCCTTCATGATCAGGAAGTTCGGGATGCCATTGACGCGAAAGCGCTGGCCCAGGTCGGGATGCGCCTCGGTGTCCACCTTGAGCACGACCGCCTTGCCGGCCATGTCCGCGGCGACCTTCTTCACCTGAGGCGCCGCCATCCGACACGGTCCGCACCACTCCGCCCAGAAGTCGACCAGCACCGGCACCCTGACGTTGTTCACTATGTCGTCGAACTCCTTGGCTCCGACGTCGATCGGAGCGGAGGCGGCAGGCAGGGTGGTCTTGCACTTTCCGCAACGTCCCGCGTCACTCAGGTGCTTGGTGGGGATGCGGTTCTTCTGTCCGCAGCTTGGGCATTCACGAATCACGGTAGCCCCAGAGCTTAAGTCCACATCACAGCTTGTGAAGGGGCTGCGACAATCCGGCCGAGATTCAGCGCTTGCCGCACATCCCCAGGGAAATTACGGAGACCATCGCTGACACGTTGCGGATGGGCATACCGGCGGAGCTACGGGTGGCGGCGGACGACCAAGCGACGCTCCTCTCCCCCAAGCGATCGGCGACCAGCGCCGCCGGCAACCACGACCAGCCCCCCCCGGAACGCCGCCGCAGGCAGCCCGCTCCCGCTGCGAAGGGAAGCGAGCAGGAGTCACGGGGTCCTCGCCGGCTCCCCTGAGCTGGCTCCACGACACGACATACGCGCACGTACGCACATCCGCGAGCCGGAAAGCTGAGGAAATTCCATATGCATTCACACGCTCGATCCATGGTCGCCTTGGACCAGCCGTCCGCGGTGTGTGGTTGACCACCCGAGTCACGCGCCGCGTCGCTCGAGCCGCCTCCTTGGAGCGAGCGTTCAGCGTAGTCATCCCTTTCCAACGCTGGTACCTCTGAAGCTAGCCGTGATTCACAAGTCGCAGGGTTGGTCCATCTTCGATCCATCGGGCGAGTTGCTCGTCCTCCCTCAGCACCGGGCAGCGCAGGTCCCGGATGGCTACGAGCCCTTCCCGGCGGGGCTGCCCTGGGAGTGGTACCTGGGCGGAAACCTGCCGAACCGCGTGCTGATCGAGCTGTATCACGCCACCAGTCGCGAGTGCATCAATCGCGCCCCGAGCGAACACCAGGTCCGCGAGCTACTCACTCGCATCGAAGGCGATCTCCGAGATGGCCGGCTGGTCGTTTACCGGCGGAAACCACAGCCAGCGAAGGGCAGCGGCAGCGGTGGGGCGACGATGGCGCCGATCGGCGCCACCACGCAGGAACCAGAGCCCCCCAGGCGTGAGACGTCGACACCAGAGACTCACCCCTGCGCCTTCGACAGCGTCTCACTCAAGTGCAGCCACTGCCCAGATTCCGACGGGAAACGCAAGCTGAGTGAGATCGAGTTCAAGCGCAAGGGCAACCTCACGACGAACACCTACAAGCAGCCACCGTCTGGCTCCAAGCGCAAGTTCGTGGAGCGGCTCGAGGTCGTGGCGAGCCATGAGGACAAGGGCGCAGACGACATCACGATCGAGCTGAAGGGCGGGCCAGGCTACACCTGCGGCCACGATCACCCCCACATCGACATCCTGGACCTCAGCACGGGCACGTGGGACCACCACCAGGGCGAGACGAACGTCAGCTTCAAGGCGAAATGCAAGGCGTTGCCGCCGCCCCCGGAGACGTTCCAGAACCCGCTTTCGCTCATCACCTACTACTTCTTTCCCGCCCAGACTCAGAACCAGTACCGCGTGGATATCGAGTCGTGCGGTCTGAACTCCGACATGAGCCATGGCTTCGGGAAGCTCACCCAGCAAGTAGCGGTTTTCCCCTCGGATACCTACAAGGTCTCGTTGAGCATCCCTTCACTGAAGAAACTCAACTACACCAAGTCGAAATCCAAGCTCCTCGGTGACAAGAAGGGCACCACGGTGTCCACCACGGAGACGGAGAACTCGAGCCCGCTGCTGCGCAAGAGCGAGTCCACCTCGAGCTCCGAGTCGAGCTCCTCCGATAGGCTCGAGAGCGAGAAGAGCTACACCGTCCAAGAGGGCAGGGACGGCCTCGAGGAGACCTCGAAGGAGAGCCTCGACGGGGACAACAACTACTCGAGTTCCACCGAGCTGAAACGGGTCGACCCGGTCGACAATCCCGTGAGAGACCTCGCCGCCTCCTTCACCTTCGAGCGCAACGGCAAGGACGTCAAGGGCAGCCAGACGATCGGGCAGTTCATCAACGCGCTCGTGAACATCCAGAACGAGATCCAGTCGGTGATGAACTTCATCCAGGAGTTCCAGCCTCAGGTCGGCTGGAAGTTCATCTTCGAGCTGGAGCTGTTCAAGGGCGACCTGTCCTACGAGTGGGGCTTCAAGGAGTGGGAGGACCAGTCGGTCTACCGCTGGTGGAAGTTCGAGATCGGCATGACGCTCTTCGCGGTCAAGCTCGAGCTGAGCTTCGGCGCCAGCTTCAAGGTCGCCGGGGTGGGCATCACGGCGGTGATCTTCGGCAACGTGTCCGTCGACTGCCGTATCAGCGCGAGCAAGGAGGCTTCCCCCGACGATCCGTCGCCCTGGGAGTCGAAGCTCGCTGCGGAGCCCAAGGGAGAGCTGGGCATTCGTTCGGCGCTCGGCGCCGACTGGGTCAAGGCAGAGGGCAAGCTGACCTGCGGCTTCCCGTTCGAAGCGGTCTGCGCGGCGAGCCCCAGGGAGCCTTTCCACATCGACTGGAAGATGGAATTCACCGGTGTGAAGGCGGTGGTCACCGGGCACGTGAAGTTCGTCGGCTCGATCACCAAGGAGTGGACCGTCATCGCTCCGAAGAAGAACTGGAAGACCGGCAAGTTCCCGAGCGGCGACGAGAACAAGAAGCCGCTCAAGGGCAAGAGCGGCGCAATCGCCGCCTGATCGGGTTAACGTTCGAGCCACTTCGCCATGGCAACCCCCGTCTTCTACCTGAACATCCACATCTCGGGCTACGACGCCGAGGTCGTGCTGAACGGCGCGCCCATCGTGCAGGCGACCCAGGCGTACGCCTGCATCGCCTTCCCCACGATCAGCGAGTGGGTGATAGACGGCACCAACACCGTCACCGTGGCGATCTATGACGGCAAGGGCTTGCCGAAACCTGAAGGCGAAGAACGAGCCGCCGTCGTCGTGCCCCCGGACGCAGACGACGAGCCTCCGCGCTTGCGTGTTGCTCTCTGCCGTGGGGAAATGGGTGAGGTGCCCGAAGATGGCGCTGAAGAAGAGCTGATCGTGCTCGAGTGGGAGCCGCCACCAGAGGACCCGAACAGCCCGCTGCTGCTGCCGCACAGCGTTTCCGAGAGCGGCAACGTGAGCCAACCCTGGGGCGAGTGGTCCTGGGAGCGCGCCGAGCCCTTCGCGCCTACTCGAGAGACGGCGCTCGAGCTCACCCAGTTCATCCAGAGCCTTCACGCCCCGCTGAGCCAGAAGAACCTGCTGCCGCTGATGGACGCCAGCAAACCGAAGTTCGACGAGGTCGCGCCCTGCTACGACATGGCGCCCGCAGACGCATCGTCCCGGCTGACCACGGCGTTCAAGGACATCAGCTCCTCTCCCGCCTGGAAGCTGGCAAGCTTCGACCCGACCCAGCTCGAGCTGCGTCCCTGCTGTCAGAACCGCGTCGTCGAGCCACGCACGAAGAGCGGCGAACCGGTGCTGCGCCAGGCCGCGCCCATCGACGGCCAGTCCTGGGCCATGCCGCTGTTCATCGCTCGCGTCGACGGCAAGCTGGCCATCGTCAGGTGACTTCCGACGTAGCCAAGGGCACGTCGGTCTGATGTACTCGAGGATCCAGGTTTGGGGGTGAGGCGCACCAGGTGCCGTTGATCTCACCTCCACAACCGCAGATCGGAGGTCGACATGAGGACGAGGGACGTTGGAATCGTAGCTTGCGCGCTGCCGCTCGCGCTGTTGGCCTGCAAGGAAGACAAGCGCGAGACGAAGGCAGAGACGCCCGCGCCAGCGACCGCCACGCAAGCAGCGGCGCAACCCGCTGCGCAGCCCACGGCGACCGCGACGACGGCGCCTGCGGCCACGGAGCGCAAGATCAGCTTCAACTTCGGAGAGGTGCCCGACATCCCCTCCGATCGCTCGAACCCCCCGCAGGGCTCCGAGTGGGATCAGGCTCAGCTGGTCAACACGCAGGGAGCCAACGCCCGGGCGGAGCGCTGTAGCATGCGCATCCTGAGAGAATGGCTGAACATCTACTGTACCGGCGACGTGATCGGCTACGAGAAGATGGAAGACTTCGGTCGACTGCAGGTCGACTACTTCGAAAAAATTTCTCCAGGGAAATATGCAAGCTTCGTCGTCCGCCTCAGGAAGGGCAAGAACCAGAAGATCCGCATCTGCCGCAAGAACAACCGTGCGTCTCTCTTCGTGAGCTGGCCGCCGGGTGTCGAGAAGCCGAAGCATGTCGCCCTGGGCAGGGGCCCGGTGTGCGATGGCTCGGACTGGGGCGTGGGCTATGGGAAGGCCGGGGGCAGCGCCGCGAAGGGCGCGGTCGGCAATCCGTCGGCGGCAGACGACAGCGAGTATGAGCAACTGGGCAAGGCGGCGAAGGCGGCCTGCAGCGGCGGGAACACGGACGCCTGCATCTTCCTCTGCGGCAAGACGAGCTGCTAGCCTGTCTCGCGAGTTCCAGGGTTCGCGCGCCGCCGCAGGAGCCATCGCCTGGACTCCGCCGAACCCCCGCTCTCACGCGCCCAGCGCGGGCGCGGTGCGCTCGTGGATCCCTCGAGCGAACTCGGCACGCGCAGTGCGGAGGCGCGAGTAGACGGTGTTGGTCGGTGCCGAGATCAGTCGGGCGATCTCCGGCGCCGAAAGGCCCTGGAGCACATACAAGGAAAAGACCTCCCGCCGCTCCCGCGGCATGTGGTCGAGGACTTCACCGACGATGCGCCGCGCTTGCCCGAGCAAGGCCTGGTGCTCCGGCGACGCATCCTCCGAAGCAAGCTCGTCCGACACGGCGTGATCGAGCCGTGTCTTGCGGCGCTGGTTCGCGGCGACGCGCAGCGCGAAACCGAACAGCCAGGGCTTGAGCGGTCGAGAGTCGTCGTAGCTGTCGCGCCTTCGATGAACCGCGATCAACGTCTCCTGGACAGCGTCTTCGAGATCCGCACCAGGCACTCCGAGCCGACGCAAGCTCCGTCTGATGTAATCAGCCGACTCGAGGAACCACTGACTCGTCAGAGGTTCCGCAGTGTGGGGGATGTGCTTTGTTTTCCACATGATAATTCGCTCCCACGACGCTTGGCGACGTCGTGAATGGGTCTACCGACTTCGGTCGGATCAACTGCCATCAAAGCGGATCAAACCGCTGACGGGTCTTCCCTCACCCACAAACCCCTTGAAACTCGAGCACTTGGGTCCGCGAGTAAATCTGCGATCGCGCGCCGACGGATCCCCGGAGGCCACGACAAACCTGCTTCGAAACCCGGCGTCCGCGGACGCACAACAGACCTCGCTCCAACGCTGGGGCCGAGGCGCCTCGAAGGAACGGACTCATGCGCAAGCTCATCCCACTCATCGCATTCCTCTCACTGGCCGCCTGTGACAAGGGCAAGACCGACGACTCCACAGCAGGCGGCTCGGTCAAGGCGAACACGGCTGCGCCGGCGGCCAACGCCGACACCAAGGAGGTGACCCTCGATCCGCTACCGCTCAAGGCCAGTGTGCCCAGGAGCAGCATGGGCGCGATGGACATGTCCATCGCCGACAACCAGAGCGTGACCCTCGACGTCGGCGATGGCGCGTCGCTCAACGTGCAGCCAGCCAAGGAGGACTTCGCGGCAACCAAGAAGGGCTACGAGGGCGACACCATCCTCTTCCCGTTCAAGAAGTGGGTGAAGGAGGAGGCCAACCTCGCCATCTTCGAGTTCGAGAACGAAGGCAAGAAGGGCTACATCGGGTTTCAGCGCGTCGAGGTCGGCGGCAAGGCCTACAACTGCAAGACCACTGGCATGAACGGGCAGCCCAGCGCCGACAAGGCCGCCGAGCAGCTGAAGCACTGCTCGGACATCAAGGCAAAGTAGCGCGCTTCGCGGTGCCAGGATCAGTCCAGGAACGCGCAGGGTGCGGGACTGGAAGCGAGGCAGCGAGTCACACGCGGGCTTCAGTCGAGGCAATTCGCGTCTGCGTGGACCTGCCAGCAGCTAGAAATTCTGGAAAAATCCCGGCAAGCGTTGAAGTTTCCGTGGGGTTACGGGAAACAGAGAGGTTCCGGAGGGTCTGACTGCTCGGCTTCGCAGAGGCTCCGGACCTCGAGACCATGTCCAGATTGCCCAGATCATCCCGCCCCGGCGTCACCGCTTGCTGCCTCACCCTTGGCCTGACCCTCAGCACGACCGCTCGCGCTCAAAGCCCGGAAGGGCAAGCCGCGAAGCGCAACGCAGGAACGCCTCAGGGCCTGGTCTCTCCCAAGTCGCTTGAAGAATCGAAGGCCTCCAAGGCGCCCCACGAG
Source organism: Polyangiaceae bacterium (assembly GCA_041389745.1). Lineage (GTDB taxonomy): Bacteria > Myxococcota_A > Polyangia > Polyangiales > Polyangiaceae > JAHBVY01. The sequence continues at coordinate 25,744 of JAWKRF010000025.1, read as the reverse complement.
ACGCGTTTCCAGGTGGATCCAATCACCGACGGCGCGATCCTGAGCGTGAGCATCGGCTTCACGGGACTCCTGGAGTGGATCATCGGCACCGGAGAGCTTCAGCCGCAGCAGCCCGGCGATACGGATCGCCTGCTGCCAATCGATCGCGAAGTCGTCGAGCTGAAGCCCAGCTCGACGGCGAACACGATCTCCAACATCGGCGCGCTCAGCTCGGTCGCATACGCCGTGGGCTCCACCATCGAGGGCGGCCTCCACCACGGCACCCAGCGGGGGCTGGTCGACCTGACCTTGTACGCACAGACGGCGACGCTCACCTGGGCGGTGACCGACCTCGCGAAGATCGCCGTGCGGCGACCTCGACCGAGCGCCTATCGAGAGCGCGACCGGCGCCTGGAGCTGGGACTCGACCCGGATCTCTCCGGCACCGACAACGCGCTCTCCTTCTTCTCCGGACACGCGTCCATCACCGCCTCGCTCGCGACCACCGCGACCTACCTGGCGTTCGCTCGCGGTACACTCCTCCGCGGCTACCTGACCCTGGTGGGCGGCGCCACGCTCACCGGCGTCGTCTGCTGGGGGCGAGTCCACGGAGGCAAACATTTCCCCACGGATGTGATCGCCGGAACGATGGCTGGCATGGGCATCGGCTTGCTCGTGCCGCATCTGCATCGAGCCGAGGGCGAGGAGTCGCCGGTGTGGATCGGTCTGGCGCCGGTGCCTGGTGGTCAGGAGCTGAGCGTCAGCGGCGCCTTCTAGGCTAGAAGTAGCCGATCCCCTCGAGACCCAGGGTGCTGTCGCTGACCACCGGCACCAGGCCGCCACGCGCCAGGCCGTCGTCGCTCTGGATGCTCAACGGGTGCGAGTAGTGCAGGAGCTGCGGCAGGCCGTAGCCGATCCCGCCGCCCAGAAGCATGCCCACGATGTTGTCCGACAGGTAGTGACGATCCGTCGACAGGCGCAGGAACGAGCTGGCGGTGGCAACTCCGAGCCCGAGCACGCAGGTGCCGCTGTCCGCCAGCTCGGAGCCGTACCAGTCGAAGGCGCCGTGGTGAGCGCAGACCAGGCTCGCTGCGGCGAACGCGGCGGCCGTGTGTCCTCCCGGAAACCCTGAGTTCCTGGCCACCGGACAGTACTCGATGTAGTTCGGATCCTTGTCGCACTCGGGCACGCTGGGACGCTGACGCCCGATGAAGCGGTGCCCCGCCCGCGCGAAAAGGCCGGTCAGCGTCATCGCCTGGATGTTGATGAAGCTCACCTGCCAGGCGGTGTCGAAGTTCCAGTCATCGCTCAAGATGGGGGTCAGCACGCCGTCGAGCACGACCTGCACCTGGTTTGCGAGCGTGGTCGCGTCGCTCCAGTCCGAAGCTCGAATGCGCCCCGAGCGACTCTTCATGCGGAACGTGTCCCGTGCGGCGTCGTCGAACAGAATGCCCCCGGTCCAACCTGGCTCTTCCTTCACCGGCACGCCGAACTCGACGGCAGCGTAGAGACCGGCGACGAGCGCGGTCGCCGAATACTCCCAGATGTCGGCGCGACGATAGCGCCACTCCAGGCGACGCTCCTCCTCTTCGAAGGGCTCCGGCGGTTCGGCGCTTGGCGCCACGCCAACCGAGCCTTTGGCAGCAGGCGCGGCGGGAGCCGCCTCGGCGTTCGACGCGAACGGTAGAGCGAGGCTCGCCGTGCACAGCACGCGGCGCAGCGTCGAGGAGGTCTTGATCATCGTTTCAGCTGGTGGCGGTCTTGTGCACTCGGTCGACGCGATAGTCGAGCTCGACCCGGTGCTTGACCACCGTGTCATACGCTGCCTGGAAGCTGCGCGCGAGGATCTGCCGGTCAACGGGTTCCGGGAGGATTCGGAGCGCCGAGATCAGCGCCACCATCATCTCGCGTGCCGAGGCAAAACGCAGCGCTGGCTCGATCTCCAGGGCGCGATGCACGATCTGGGTCAGCGCAAGCGGTAGCTCCGGGCGCTCCATGCTCAGCATCGGCACCCGCGCGTCCTTGAGCAGCTCCACCACCTCGATGTCCGTCGGTGCGTCGAACAGGCGCTTGCCCGTGAGCACCTCCCACATCACGATGCCGACACCGAACACGTCGCTCTGCGCGCTGGGGTCCACGCCGCGCACCATCTCCGGCGCCAGGTAGCTCAGCTTGCCCTTCACGATGTCTGGCTGGGTCATGCGCGCTCGGTCCATCGCTCGCGCCATGCCGAAGTCGGCCAGCTTCACCACGCCCGAGAGATCCAGCAGCACGTTGTCCGGAGTCAAATCCCGGTGGTAAATCGCAGCCGACTCTCCAGCGTCATCCAGTCGAGTGTGAGCCGCGTCCAGCGCCTCGAGCACCTCGATGGCGATGGCCACCACGATCTGCCACGGAGGTCGCTTCTTGGCGGCCTTGAACGCCTTGTTCCACTCGCCCAGATGCAGACCGTTCACCAGCTCGGTCACCAGGAACAGATCACCCTGCTCGTCGGCTCCGAAGTCATGCACCTGGACGATGGTCGGGTGCCTCAACCCAGCCCCGACCCGCGCCTCCTCGATGAACAGCTGACGCACCTCGTAGTGACCACGAAAGCCTGGATGAACGCGCTTGATCGCGACCGGCATCGCGAAGCCCTCGCTGCCATGGTTCAGCCCACGCCAGACGACCGCCATACCGCCTTCGCCCATCTTCGCGACGAGCTCGTATTTGCCTGCGAGGCGCTTTCCAGGGCGATCTTCGGACATACGGCAGCGCGCAGGGGGACCCTGCGCCAGCGCGGCTGAGCAGCCGCTCCGGTATTCTAGACCGCGACCTGGCTGAGGCGCGAGCAATCGCCAAAAGGGGCGTTCAGGCGCCACCCTCGGGCCAGCGGATCAACCCGCGTCGTCCGTCAGGCCAGCGTCCATCCCTGCGTCGTCACCGAGCCCCGAGGAGCCATCGCCGCCATCTCCAGCGTCCCAGTCCATGGGGACCCAGTCTCCACGACCCTGCGGCGTGAAGATGCGCCCTGGCGCGTCTGCGATTGGGTCCGGCCAGCTGTGGCACGCGTTGCATGAGCCTGCAGGCGCCTCCAGCGGCATCTCGAGGATCTCGCCCTCGTACTCGATGGAGACCGTGTAGGGCGGCTCCAGGCCCTCCTCGAAGTAGAAGTTGCCGACACGGTTCGTCTTGGCGCTCTCCGTGCGGCCGTTCACGTCGGTGATCGTGACGACGACGCCCTTCACGCCCTGGTCAGCCGCGGCCGACTTGGAGCCGTAGATGGTGCCACCCGCGGACCAAGTCGGCGCCGGATCCCCGAAGCCTACCTCATGGCAGGCCAAGCAGTTCTCTCCCGGGCGCATCGTCGGCCCCGTCGGGTAGTCGACGCCAGCATCTTCGCTCGAGCACGCCGCGCCAAACAGACCGATGGCCAGCAAGCTCGCGAAGCCAAGCCAGGCGACGCGCTGGACTCGTTCGGCACGCCCTGGGTCGACGCCCGCGGGTTTGGGGGGGAGGAGCGCTGGACTGGCCTGCTGGCGGATACGAGAGGTGAGCTTCATCGAGTTTCCGTACGCAAATCAGCGAGACTGGCTACACCTTGCGTTGCTTTCGGCATCTCTTCCAGGGCCGTGATCCAGCCGCGAGCGAACCAGCCCCGAAGCACCTCGAAGGCGCGCCCCACCGGATCCTCCGCGTCGGCGAAGCCATCACAAACCACGGCCAGGGACACCCCAGAGCGCGCTCGGTCGAGCGCCTTCGCCTCGTCCTCTGCCAGGACGACGTGATGACTGAACAGGTTCCTGCGCCACACGGCGACGTCCCGGACCCTCAGCTGGTCAGCGCTCGCCGTCGCGGCCGAGTCCAGGGCGAGCGGCGACTCCGGCGACAGGGTCGAGTCCTCTTCTCGCAGCTGGTCCCAGACGTCGAGCGCGAGCTGGGCCACGCGCACCACCTGCAAGCAGGGCGCCCAGCCGAGCCGCGAGTCGGCGAAGCGCGCGGGGTCGATGGCGCTGGTGTCCAGCGCGTCCTGATTCTTGGCCAGGAACACGTAGAGGTGCGCCCACTCGAGGCTCGCCAGCTCGGCGTGCGCCCGCTCGAGGATCGGCCTCCCGGCGGCGGTGCGCGGCGCCTTGCCTGACTCGATTTCCTCGAGGATCTTCCGTGGCAGCGCGCGCCCCAGATACTCCAGCGCGAAGTGCTCCGAGGGGTACGCGCTGATGTAGCGCGTGACGAGCTTGGTGAAGTGCTCGGCGCCGAGCGCGCGCACCAGGCGCGGAAAGCTGTCGAAGAGCGCGTCGACCTGGCGGTACCAGTACATGTTGCGGTAGACCGCCATGCGGTCGCGCCCGCTCAGCTTGCCCCGAGACTTGAACTCGGCGTCCACTTCGGGCGGCGCGGGGTCGTAGCGGACCGAGCGCCAGAACAGCTGCTGCAGGCGAGCGGTCTTGGAGTCGGTGGAGGCAGGCGCGGCGACCGAGCGGGGCGCCTCACGCCCAACCGAAGAGGCGGTCGAAGATGCCTGGAAATGCGGCAGCTCCTCGGCCTCGATGCGCGCGGCGGTGGAGCTCTCCTCGAGCAAGCGCGGCAAGTCGGGGACGTTCTCGTCCCACTCGATGATGCAGGGCACGGCGCCGAAGCGGCGCACGACCTGGCGATACAGGGCCCACACGCCGTCTGGCACCTGGGACCCATGATTATCCAGAAGGAAATCGCCCTTGTCGAGGTGCCCGGCGAGATGCAGCTGCCGCACCGAGCCGTGAGGGATCCCCTGGATGTAGTCCTCGGCCGAGAAGCCGTGATTGAACGCGCTGACGAAGACGTTGTTGACGTCGAGCAGAAGCGCGCAGCCGCTCTCTTGCACGAGCGCTGCAAGGAACTCCCATTCGCTCAGGGTGCTGTCGGCGTACTCGACGTAGCTCGAGACGTTCTCCACCAGGATCTGTCGACCCAGCACGTCCTGCGCCTGACGAATCCTTGCGGCAACGTGCTTCAAGGACTCCTCGGTGAAGGGCAGCGGCCAGAGATCGTGGCCGTAGTGCTTGCCGACCCGACCAAAGCACAGGTGGTCGCTGAGCCAGCTGGCTTCGAGCTCGGTGGCCAGCGACCCGAGTCGCTCGAGGAACTCACGGTCCAGCGGCGCGGCGCCGCCGAGGGACAGGGAGACACCGTGGAACGCCACCGGTGAGTCCTGACGGACGCGCTCGATCACCTTGCGCGGACGACCACCCCGGTCGATGAAGTTCTCGGTGATGGCCTCGATCAGGCCCAGGCTCAGCCCGCTCTTGAGCACATCGGGGTAGTGCTTCGTGCGCAGTCCAACGCCGTGTTGCGGGTGAGGGTGCATACCGATCGGGCGAGTAGTCGGAGCGACTCGATCCGCGGGGAATTGGATCGAGCCGCTCCACAGGAGGAGCTGTGCGTTGCGTGTAGCTCAGATGACGGTGCCGCCCGCGGACGTGCAGTCGCCCTCGGTCGGGACCTCGACCCAGCCCTGACCCTTGCAGTCGTTCTGGCCGGCGCAGGTGTGATCCGCGCCTTCGCAGGAGCCCTGACCCATGCAGTCGTTGATGCCCTGGCACTTGATGTTGGCGGACGTTTGCGTGCGGGGCGTGCCGCCCGCCTTCTCGCAGTCTTCAGGGGTCAGGCTGATCCAGCCCTGACCCTTGCAGTCGTTCTGGCCCTGACAGGAGGTCTTGCCATCGACGCTCTCGCACTCCGAGAGGCCCTTGCAGTCGTTGGCGCCGTCGCACTTGATCTTCTCGGCGTTGCTGCCCTGGCTTCCGGTGTTCTCGTCGTCGGAGCCACCACAGCCCGCGGCGAGCAGCAAGGCGGCGACACTGGTGGCGATGGTGACGGTCTTTGCATTCATAGTTCAAACCTCCTCGAGCGGCGCCGCGTTGGCAGCACCTCGCGGCTCGGCGCATCCACGACGCGTCAGCGAGACGCATGATCCAAATCCAACCCTATCGAAAGCAGCGCTCAGCTGCTCCCGAGTTCCTGGATGCGTCGATACGGAAGGCCCCCGGGGCCGGTTACAAACCGACGCCGAGTTTTTTCATCGGCCCCCCTTGCGCCAGGCGACTGGCGGGATTTCCACGGCTTTTTTGGGGGTGAGGGTCAGCCGACGAAGGCCCGCGCGTTCCGGAACAGACGTAGCCAGGGACTCACGTCCGCGTCCCACTCCCGGGGTCTCCACGACAGCTGAACGCTGCGGAACACGCGCTCCGGGTGCGGCATCATCAGGGTCACGCGGCCGTCACGGCTGCACAGGCCCGTGATCCCGCGGGGCGAGCCGTTGGGGTTCTGGGGGTAGACCGTCGCCTCTCCTCCGCCCGGCGTACAGAAGCGGAGCCCCACCAGACCCGACGCTTCGAGCTCCTGCAGCGCCGCCTCGTCGGTCACCTCGACGCGACCCTCGCCGTGGGCCACCGCGATCGGGATGCGACTGCCCGCCATGCCTCGCAGCAGGACGGACGGCGACTCTTCGACCCGCACCAGGCTGAGCCGCGCCTCGAACTGCTCCCCCAGATTCTTGACGAAGCGCGGGAAGTGCTCGCCACCGGGAATGATACCGCGCAGGTTGCTCAGCATCTGACAGCCGTTGCACACGCCGAGGGTGAAGGTTTCCTCGCGCTCGAAGAAATGCTGGAAAGCCTCCCGCGCTCCCGCGTTGAACAGCACGCTCTTGGCCCAGCCTTCTCCAGCGCCGAGCACGTCACCGTACGAGAAGCCGCCACACACCGCGAGTCCGCGGAAGCCCTGGAGATCCACGGCGCCACCGAGCACGTCGCTCATGTGCACATCTACCGCGCGGAAACCAGCGCGGTGAAGGGCCGCGGCCATCTCCACCTGGCCGTTGACACCTTGCTCGCGCAGGATCGCGACCCGCGGGCGCTCGCTGCTCGCCTCGACCACCGCGCGCGCCACGTCATCCAGCGGATCGAAGCCGAGCGCGGCGCTCAGAGCCTGGGGCTGCTCGGCGCTCACCAGCTCGAGCTCGCTCTTCACCACGTCCCCGTTGTCGCGCAGCTGCTGCATGCGGCTGCTGGTCTCGGACCAGGCGCGTCGCAGCTCGTGGCGCGGCGCGCTGAGCAGCGTCTCGCCGCCCAGCTCGAAGCGCAGCGAGCCGTCACCCGTCGGCTTGCCCAGCGCGTGGCAGACCGAGGCCAGGCCGTGGCGCTCCATCACCTCCGTGACGGCCACCGCGTCCCGCTGACGCACCTGGAGCACTGCGCCCAGCTCCTCGTTGAACAGCGTCCGCAGCGCGAGCTCCCCGGGGCCAAGGTCAGCGCTGGTGCTGAGGGTCACGGCCGCGGCGTCGAGCACCACCTCGAGACCGCACCCGCTGGCGAAGGCCATCTCGCACAGCGTGACGAAGAGCCCGCCGTCGCTGCGGTCGTGATAGGCGAGGATCAGGCCCTGCGCGTTGAGCTCCTGGATGGCCAGGAAGAAGCGCTTCAGGTCCTGAGCGTCATCCAGGTCGGCCGGCGCCGTACCCACGTGGCCGTACACCTGACACAGCGCGGAGCCACCCAGACGACTCTTGCCCGCGCCCAGATCCACGAGGAACAGCGCGGTGTCGCCCTGGTCGAGCCTCAGCTCCGGCGTCAGCTGCTTGCGAACGTCGTTCACGGGCGCGAACGCGGAGACGATCAAGGACAGCGGCGCCGTGACGCTCCTCTGGCTCTCCTCCCCGGTCTCTCCGTCGACCTCGCTCCACAGCGTGCGCATGCTCATGGAGTCTTTTCCGACCGGAATCGTCAGCCCCAGCGCTGGACACAGCTCGAGCCCGACGGCCTGCACCGCGTCGTAGAGCGCCGTGTCTTCTCCGGGGTGACCCGCGGCGCACATCCAGTTGGCGCTGAGCTTCACGCGCTCCAGCGACTCGATCGGCGCTGCCGCCAAGTTGGTGAGCGCTTCGCCCACCGCCATCCGGGCGCTGGCCTTGGCATCGAGCAACGCGACGGGCGTGCGCTCCCCCATGCTCATCGCTTCACCCGCGAAGCCGCTGTAGTCGAGCAGCGTCAGCGCGCAGTCGGCCACCGGCACTTGATACGGGCCGACCATCTGATCGCGCGCGATCAGCCCGGTCACCGTGCGATCGCCGATGCTGATGAGGTACGTCTTGTCCGCCACGCTGGGCAACGCCAGCACACGGCGCGCGGCTTCTTCGAGCTTGACAGCGCTCAGCTCAAAGTTAGTTCCGCGAGGTTTCGGACGCTGCACGTCCCGGGTCATCTTCGGCGGCTTGCCGAACAGCACCTCGAGGGGCAGGTCGATGGGGCGATTGTCGAAGCGCTCATCGCTGAGCAGGAGCCGCTCTTCGCGCGTCGCCACACCAACGACGGCGTAGGGGCAGCGCTCGCGCTTGGCGATGCGCTCGAACTCCTCCAGGCGCCCCTTGTCCAGCGCCAGCACGTAGCGCTCCTGCGCCTCGTTGCACCAGATCTCCAGGGGCGAGAGCCCGGGCTCCGCGTTAGGCACCTTGCGGAGCTCGAAGTCAGCACCGCGACTGCTGTCGTGCACCAGCTCCGGCAGCGCGTTCGAGAGACCGCCCGCGCCGACGTCGTGGATACTGAGGATCGGGTTCTCGTCGCCGAGCGCCCAGCAGCGGTCGATCACCTCCTGGCAGCGACGCTGCATCTCGGGGTTGTCGCGCTGCACCGAGGCGAAGTCCAGGTCGGCGTGGCTGCTCCCGGAGGCCATGCTGCTGGCCGCGCCGCCTCCGAGGCCGATCAGCATGGCCGGTCCTCCGAGCACCACGATCGGCGCGCCTTCCGGGATTTTTTCTTTGAGCACGTGAGCCGGACGCACGTTGCCGAGGCCGCCCGCGAGCATGATCGGCTTGTGGTAGCCGCGCACCTCGCTGCTGCCGTTTACATGTGGAAATTCCAGCTCGAGGCTGCGCATGTAGCCGAGGATGTTGGGGCGGCCGAACTCGTTGTTGAATCCAGCGCCGCCCAGCGGGCCTTCCAGCATGATGTCGAGGGCGCTGACGATGCGCTCCGGCTTGCCCACGCCGGTCGCCTCCCAGGGCTGCTCGAAACCGGGGATGCGCAGGTTCGACACGGAGAAGCCAGTCAGTCCCGCCTTGGGCTTTGCGCCGCGCCCGGTCGCGCCTTCATCGCGGATCTCTCCCCCCGATCCCGTCGAAGCGCCAGGGTACGGAGAAATGGCGGTGGGGTGGTTGTGGGTCTCGACCTTCATCAACACGTGGGTAGGTTCCTCCACGCTGACGTACTCGGCGCTGCTTGGTTCCGCAAAGAAGCGCGCCGCGAGGTTGCCCTCCATCACCGCTGCGTTGTCGCTGTAGGCGCTGAGCACGTGCTCCGGCGTCGTCTCGTAGGTGTTCTGGATCATCGCGAAGAGCGAGTGCTCCTGGGGCACGCCGTCGATCAGCCAGTCCGCCTTGAAGATCTTGTGCCGGCAGTGCTCGCTGTTCGCCTGGGCGAACATCATCAGCTCGACGTCGCTGGGATCTCGCCCGAGCTCAGCGAACGCGTTCACCAGGTAGTCGATCTCGTCGTCTGCCAGCGCGAGACCCAGCTCGCGATTGGCGCGCACCAGCGCTTCGCGTCCCTCGGCTCGCACCGGGAAGCGATTGAAGCTGTTCGCCGGATGATGCGCGAACAGGCTGATCAGCTCCTGGTCGCTACCAAACACCACCTGGGTCATGCGGTCGTGGAGCAGCGCGTCCACCGCGGCGACCTCGGCCTCCGAGAGCGAACCTTCCAGGCTGTAGACGATGCCTCGCTCCAGCCGCTCGAGCCCTTGCAAGCCACAAATCAGCGCGATGTCCGTGGCCTTGCTCGACCAGGGAGAGATCGTCCCGGGGCGCGGCACCACGATACGTTTGGTTCCGCGCGGATTTTTCTGGGGGAGAGTAGGGCCGTAGACCAGCAGGGCCTGCAGCGTCCCGAGCTGAGAGGCACTCAAGGCGTCGCGCGTCGCCAGGTACGCGATGTGAACGAACTCCGCGTACACCCCCAGAAGCCCCGGCGCGACGCTCTTGGCCTCGGCGAACAGTCGCTCCGTGCGAAACTCTGACAGCGCCGGTTGCCCCGGGAGCACCAGGACCCGACTCGGGTCGGCGCCGCGAACGGCTTGGCTGACTTCGCTGAGGAAGTACGGAGTGGACGACGGGCGCTGAGCGCCGGGAGCAGAAGGGCGCGCTGAGTCAGTCACGGCGCCGCCTTACACCATCGGCGCCTAGCCGGCCACCCGGCGCTGAACCAAACTCTCCGCGGCTGCTTCGGCCTGGCCTGCCGAGGCCTGTCGGCAATACACTCCGCCCCATGACGCAGTCCTTCACTCGCATGGATCAGTCCACCACGGAGCAGTGGATGGAAATTGGCCGCCAGACCTTCGGCAACCAGCCGCGCGTGGCGGAGAAGGTGCTCGGCATGCTGCGCGAGCTTCAGACCATCAGCGATGGCTTCGCCGTCGACCAGCTGGAGCACGCGCTGCAGACCGCGACCCGGGCGGAGCGTGCCGGCGCCGACGAGCAGGTGATCGTAGCGGCTCTCTGTCACGACATCGGCAAGCTGATCAGCGTCGCGAATCACCCGGCCATCGCCGCGGAGATCCTCAAGCCTTATGTCCGCGAGGAAGTGTACTGGATGATCCTGGTGCACCAGGATTTCCAAGGCAAACACTACTACGAGCTGCTGGGGAAGGACCCGGACGCGCGCGCAAAGTACGCCGGCCACGGCTCCTTCGATCTCGCCGCGACGTTCGCCGACGACTGGGATCAGACCGCCTTCGACCCGGACTACGAGAGCTTCCCTCTGGAGCACTTCGAGCCGATGGTGCGCCGGGTGTTCGCTCAGCCGAGCAGCTACTGAGCCCCGGCAGCCGACGGCTCAGATACGAGTTTTCAGCGCCGAACCTCGCCCCGAGGCCGAGACGACAGCCGCCAGACCTGCGAGCCACAGTCGCCTCGGAACATCGGCAAGGGCACAGGCACGAACCTGCCCTGGGCGCTTGGTGTGAGAGCAATCCGTGGCCGGACGAGGCCCCCCCCACGGGTCGCGAACGCTTGTGACTTCGCCCGAGTGGCTATCACCGATGAAGTAGTCGGATCAGGGGATGGAGCGCGCCGCGAGCCTGCGGAAGAGCTTCTACCAGCGAGAGGAAACGAGTGCAGCGGTTGAACCGATGTCCCAGATGAATGCTTTCCGCGTGGAGGTATCCTGAGTCGAGTGAGACAGCAGCTCGTCGAGTCGACTGTGGAGTACGAAGAGGTTGCTGCCCGCGACCACCGGGTTCGTGGCGTAGATGGATCCCAACGGAAATGACTCTCGCACGGCCGCGGTCTTCCACCCGTCATCCGACTCGAGTAGGTAGGCAGCGTTCGCCCGGACGTGTTCCGTCTGATTGGCGACGAGTACCGCTCGCCTCCCATCAAGCATCACCAGCCCGTCTCCGCCGTTGAATGTCGGGACTGCGTAGATCACGGGAGCAAGGCTATCGCTGACGTAGGCGGTCCCCTCGGCGTCTACCCTCGATTATGCTCGGTGTTGGGCGTGGCGGTGTGCCCTCGCTCCGGGGGCCCATGCGGCGAGTCGAGCCCCTTCGCAACCAAAGCGCACAGCCACCGCGTTGAATTGTTTCCACACGGCACCTGAATCAAGCGGTGTTCGCGTAGCGAACTCCCGCCGCAGCCTGACCACGGAGACGGCAAACCTGAGCACCCCGACCGCAAGGCCCACACCCAAGACGACCGCTCCCCAGTTCGCAACTCCCCAAGTGGGCTCCGGCTCCGTCGGATGGTTCACCAGGAGGGAGTCCGGTATGCGCCCGATGGGCAGCGGGCTGCTTGCCGCGACGTCCAGCAAGCTAAATCCCCACGGCAATAGTCGATGCACCATGACCGGCGCGCTACTTCGACAGCTCGCGCACGGTCTCCAGCGCGGCTTCCACGTGGCCCTTCGCGTTGAACGCCGAGCTGAACACGTGGCGGACGAGTCGCCCGCGATCGATCACGAAGGTGACTCGACCGTCGAAGAAGCCGAGCGTCTTCTTGACGCCGAACAGCGCACGCACCTGGCCTCCCTGATCGGCCAGCAAGGTGTAGGGCAGCTCGTGCTTGCCGGCGAAGCGGCCGTGGCTCTGCACGTCGTCGGAGCTCACTCCAACGACCTGCGCCCCAAGGCGAGCAAAGACCTCGTGCTGATCACGAAACGAGCAGGCCTCCACGATGCACACCGGCGTGTCGTTCTTCGGATAGAAGAAGAGCACCACGGGTCCCTGAGCAGCGCGCTCCGACAGCGTCCAGCGCTCCCCCGCCTGGGTCGTCAACGTGAAGTCTGGAGCCTGCTGTCCCGCCTCGAGCTGCGCCATGTCTCCACCTCAGTCCGGGGACCCCGCCCTGTCAATCGCCCAGGGCCTCCCCAGCCTCAGAGAAAAACACTCGTCTTTTTCGCTGCTTACGCGGTCTGACAAACAACGACACTGAACACTGAACACAAAGCACTGGCGCTTTGTTCAGTGTCCAGCTAGGACTTGGACATGCCTTGGTCCTGGGTGGCCGTGAGTGATCCGCGAGGGAACGGCAATGGTGCCGCGCTCTCCTGGGCCGGTGGGAGCATCAGCTCTCGCCGCCCTTCGGCAAGCGGGCTCATCGAGGCTGCGCCACCGAATGCTCGTCCTACGCCTCTCCGCAGCCATGGAAGCGATGGAAGAGGGAGCAGCCGCAGCCACCACAGGATCGGTCTTCTGCCCTCCATCCGCCTTCAAACATCGAGGTAGCCATGCGTGTTCGTCACTACGGTCTGTCCGCTGAAACCGCCCCCATCGACTTCTTCGCCGATCCCGATGGGGATTGGAGCTACGAGGCCCTGCTCGAGGCTGCCGGTATCCATCCCGAGTCGGCGCCCGCTGGTGTACTGATCGGAGCGCTGGGTGAGCCCTGGCGCGGGCACCCCGAAGGAGCGGCGGTCGTGAGCTTCGCCCGTGAGGGCGCACCCCGCCTGTGCATCGTGGAGTGCCCGATGGATCGCCGCTCACCGCGCGCGGCCTGATCGAAGGTCGAGTCTCCCTGCGCCGCGACCGCCATCCGGCGCAGGACTCACCGCGGCGCAAACTCGATGGCGTGTCCGGTGCTGGCGATCTAGCGTCGTCGATATGGTCGAAACGCCGCTCCGCCCACTGCCTGAAGCCGTGCAGTCTCGCGTCGCCGAGTTGAGCGACGCGGGCAACGAACTCGCCGAACGGGGCTCCATCGCGGAGGCTCAAGCGAGCTTCGAACAGGCGCTGGCCCTGTTCCCGAAGCCAGAGACATCCTGGCAGGGCTATACCGAACTGCTCGCGGCGGTTGCGGATATGCTTTTTTCCTCAGGGAATCATTCGGAGTCGCTCGAGTGGCTCCAGCGTGCCGCGAGCGCGCCGGACGCGGACGAGAACGCTTGGCTCGAGCTGCGCCGCGGGCAAGTGCTCCTGGAGCTCGGCGACGCGAGCGGAGCGTCCCATCTGGGACGGGCGTTGAGCCTCGGTGGGCCTGAGCTATTCGACGACGAGGATCCCAAGTACTTCGCCCTGGCGACCGAACAGGTCGCCCCGCCGACGGGGTTCGCAAGCTGGGAGGACGCTCGCCTCCCATGAGCGGCCCGTTCCGCTTCGATGCGCGGGCGCTGCGGGACGCGCCCATCGGCGAAGGAGCTTTCCGCACGGCACGCGCGGTGCGCTTCCACGACATCGACGTAGCAGGCATCGCCTACTTCGCTCGGGTGCTGGACTACGCCCACGACGCGTATGCGAGCTACCTGGAGTCTGTGGGACATGGTCTGCCTCGAGTGCTCGCGGAAGGCGAGTGGGCGGCTCCCATCGGGCACGTCGAGGTCGACTACTTCGCGCCCCTCCGGTTCGGAGATCAGCTGGAGGTGGTGATCGCCGCGGCGCACATCGCTGGCAGCCGGCTGACTCTCGCTCATCAGATCTGGAACGGGGACCGCGTCGCCTGTGTCGTCCAGACGACTCACGTCTTCGTGAGCCGCGAAGACTTTCGGCCGATCGCGATCCCGGCGCAGTTGCTCGAGCAGCTCGAGCGGCTACCCCGGACCTGAAGCGACGCTCAGAGCACGTCGCGCAAGGCGCTGACGACAGCCGAGACTTCGGCCACGTCGTTTGGCCAGTGGGGCGCGAAACGCAGGCACCCGTCGGGCACGCTGCAGGCGACGCCACGTTCGTTCAAGCGGTCGTGCACTCGCACCACGTCGTGCTGATCCGAGCGCAACGAGAGCGTGCAGGAGCGGCCGGTGAGCTGCGGGGCGCGCAGGCTCTGAAAGCCGAGCGCCACGACCTGGGGCTCCAGCTGATCCAGGTAGCCTTGCACGTGCTCGAAGACGTTCCTCACCCCCAACCCGAGGATCGCATCCAGGCTCGCTTCCAGTGCGGCGAAGCCAGCGCCGTTGGCCATACCCGTCTCGAACACCTGGGCGGACTGCTTCAAGGGCCGTTCGTACGAGAGGTGTCCGGCGCCTTCGAACAGGAACCTGAGGCCGTCTTCGTGGCTGAGCCAGCCGGCGGTGCGTGCTTCGAGCTGCTGCGCTTTTTCCCTGCGGACATAGAGGAAGCCGCAGCCATCGAGGCCCATCAACCACTTGTGGCTACCGCAGCTGAGGTAGTCGATGGCGCATGCTTCCACGTCGAGCGGAGTCGCGCCACAGGCCTGGATCGCGTCGACGAAGAGCTCGCAGCCGTAGCGCCGGCACAGCTCGCCCATCCGCTCGAGGGGCATGCGGTGTCCGGTCTGGAACTGCACGGCGCTCACCGCGAGGAGACGGACGCCCCGCTCCAGCTCTCTGGCGAGCGCCTTCAGCGCTTCGTCTTCATCCGTACGGAAATCGTCTGCGTCGAGCCAGCGCAGCTCGAGGCCGAAGAGCTTCGCGGCGCGCTGCCAGGGGGTGACGTTGGTCGGAAACTCACCGCGGAATACCAGCACGCGCTGTCCCGGCTCCCAAGCCACGCTCAAGGCGACGTCCGAGATACCGCGGGTGGTGTTGGGCATCAGCGCGATCTCCTCGGACGTCGCGCCGATCAAGCCTGCCAGCTTCGCTCGCAGCGCCTCTCGTTGCTCGATCCAGCGAGGAAACGCACCAACGCCATCGGCCGCCATCTCGTCGACGTAGCGACGAACCCGGCGCGTGACCCAGATCGACAGCGGCGAAATTGCAGCGTGGGCCAGATACGCGCGGCTGCGGAGCTCGGGGAAAGCAGCGCGCGATCCAAGCGCTGGTCGTACGTCACCCACTCAGTAGCCTCGCGCGAGTTCCTGCCGGAGCGCGATCAGCTCCTGCCGGAGCGGAACGATGGACTGGATGCTCACCGTCTGCTTCTGACCCTTCATGGCTCGAGCCGCGTGCCACTTGGCCATGCCCAGCCGAATGCCGACCATCACCATCTTGTGGCCCTTGGCGCCCTTGCTCATGCGCGCCTTCAGACGACCGAACGGCGAGCAGATGAGGTCGAGGTCTTCCCTCGTCATGTTGCCCATCAGCACCTCGTCCTCGAGGTTCTTGCGCAGGGTCTTGCCTTCACGAGCAACCAGCCAGAGCACCATCGTCATGAAGCAGATCAGCACGAAGAAGTACATCACGAGCAAGAGCAAGTAGAGTGGCGCGCCCGTCCAGCCGCTGAGCACGCTGGTGAAGTTCCACATGCCGTGCATCGTGACGGCGATGAAGTAGCAGCCGATGGGCGCTGCCCACTTCACCCAGGTCTTGGTCGTCTCTCGTGCCAGCCCGACACCGAGACCCGTGATCGCCGTGTACAGCGGATGCCCCCAGGGCTTGAGGATCCCGCGCATCACGAACTGCACGGTGAACTCACCCATGCCAGCGCCGGTGACCGAGCCCTTGGCGATCGCGGTCGAGTAGTACAGGACGTTCTCGGTCATCGCGAAGCCGAGCGCCGCGAACACACCGTAGATCATGCCGTCGACGACGCCGTCGAACTCGCGCCGCATGAACCAGAACATGCCGAGCACGGCCATGCCCTTGAAGCCCTCTTCCACCAGCGGCGCGCTGACCACGGCGCCCAGGAAGTCTCCACCTCCTTTGCCCGCGACGCCCTCACCGATCGCACCCATGATGGTGTTGATCAGGCCGGCGAAGCCCGCCGCCGCGAGGGCCCCCCACAGGAACGCCATCGCGAGCGCCCACCAGGGCTCGGGATCGAAGCGATCCACGATCCAGGGCACGGTCATGTAGACCATGCAGGCGGGGATCGCGAACATCGCCGCGATGATCTCCGCCCAGATGATCTCCGCGGCGTAGGGCGTCATCAGCGGAGAGATCAGGAACATCCAGCTGAGGAAGATCAGGCCGAAGAGGCAGCCCAGCGCCCACAGGCTGATCCCCAACCAAGCAGCGGTCTTCTCGGAAGACGTCTTCGGAGCCCCAGGCATACAGGCGAAAGCTATCCTGACTGGGGTCCCATTTGAATCGACATGTTTCGCGCCGGGCTCGCCGAGATCCGCCTACCCAGCAGTTTCTCGCCGGCACCCGACGCGGCGCGTAAGGGTGCGAGTGGACGCTGCGTCGCGGGTGCACCGATGGTCGTCCCGCCGGCGGTCGGTGCTAGGTTTCTGCGCCGTGAACCGCTTCGACGTCATCGCCAAGGCCCACCCCCGCCACTCGGGCGCACCCTCGATAGCTCGGCTCGCCCTCGCGACCGCCCTCGGGCTGAGCGTTCTGGCGTGCGGCGGAAACGAGGACGGAAACGCGGATCGCGGGCAGAGCTGCGGGGGCGTCACACCGGCCCCCGACCAGTTCGAACCGCTGAGTGGGCCGGGTGGACCGCGGAGTTCATTTGAAGCCGCCCCCAGCGACTCGCCCTGTGCCTTCCTCGATGGCGGTGCGAAGGACCCCGACCACCACAATGGACTGTTCATGATCGACGGCTACCTGGTCATGCCCTGGGCGCCAGAGTGGGCCGACGGCGGGATCAGCGTCTTCGACTTCAGCGACGCCTGCGCCCCGAAGCCCATCAACAGCGTCGAAGCGGTCGCGATGCGCGAGACCCATGCGACCGGTCTCTCTCAGCAAGCTGGACGCTGGATGGCGGTGACCCACCTCAAGGGCGTGAGCTTCTGGGACATCTCGGACGTGACCCAGCCCGTGTTTGGTTCCACCATCGAGCTACCGGGAGTCTTCTACCCCGACGCATATGCGCGCGTCGTGATGAGCCTGTTCTGGCAAGCGCCCTACGTCTACGTCGCAGGCGCCGACAACGGCCTGTACATCGTCGACGCCACGGACCCGCTGAACCCGCAGCTGATCGGGACGTACAGCTTCGAGGTTCCCCTCAGGGCCGGCGCTATCTTTGCCGTGGGGAACTTGTTGGCGGTGAGCGCGGCGGAGGGGACACGCACCATGCTGCTCGACATCAGTGACCCGGCATCCCCACAGCCGATCCCGGGCGGCACCTTCGAGGTCAGCGACGAGACCGGCACACCGCGCGAGGTCTACCACTCGCACCTGAACGGCGACAAGCTGTGGTATGCGCGCAAGGGTGGCGGCGGCGGTCTGATCATCTACGACATCCAGGACCCGTCGGCGCCGAGCTACCTCGGCGGAAACAGCCCGCCGGACAGCAACGGTGGCTACGTTTTCGTCAAGGATCAGCGGGCATTCGTTGGCGAGAGCAACTTCGGAGACGTGTTCGACGTCTCGGACCCAGCGAACGTACGCCTCGAGCATACCTTCCACCTACGAGCGGAAGGTGACCTGACCAGTGACCCCGGGGACTTCGACACGCTGATTCCGTTCGGCAACGTCGTCGTCGCCGCCAGCGACGAGAACGACAAGACCGACGCCTACCCCGACGGCGAGGTCCAGGGCCGCGCAAGTCAGGTGTTCGCGATGGACAAGGAAGCAGACACCCAGGGTCCGAGCGTCAGCATGGTCAACCCCAGGGCGGGCGCCACGGGCGTGGCTCTCACCTCTCGGGTCGGGATCACACTGAGCGAGTTCGTGGAACTCGGCACGGTGTTCTCTGGTTCCTTCCAGGTCTTGCGGGAAGGGTGCTCGAAGCCACTGGCCGGGTACTACTCTGGCCAGGAGGGGATCGTGAACTTCTGGCCGAGCGAACCGCTGGAGGCTGGTACGACGTACGAGGTCGTGATCCCCGCTGGCGGCATCACCGACTACATGGGCAACCCGACGGAGCAGGAGTTCCGCTCGAGCTTCACCACGGCGGAGTGAACTTGCCGACGGCCATGCTACGTCACGCGCTGCGCTCTCTCTGGAGTGCCACGTTGCTCGCCGCGTGCAGCAGCGCTTCCGATGAGCCGAAGCCGCCGCTCAGCGCGCTCGAGGTAGGCGAGCTGGAGGGCCCCGAGCTCGGCTACGTCGGCGAAGAAACCTGCTTCACGCTCCAGGTCACACCGAGCGACGCGTCGTTGAAGCTGTTCTGGGGCGACGGCAGCAGCGACGCCGCGCTGTGCCACGTCTACCAGCACCCCGGACACTACCTGCTCAGCGCGCAGGCCGATTCCTCGGGGCAACGGGAGATTCGCTCCCGCGGTCTCCTGGTCGTGAACCGCCCGCTGGCACGGGCACCCACGAACTCGAGCACCATCGCCCTGGAGCCCGAGGGCACGAGGCTCTGGGTGGTGAACCCAGACAACGACAGCATCTCCGTCATGGATGCGGTCAGCCTGGAGTTGCTACGAGAGATCCCGGTGTGCACCCACCCACGAACCCTGGCAATCAGCGGTGCTTTCGTGGCCGTAGCCTGCCAGGACAGCGACGAGGTCTGGCAGCTGGAGCGCCGGGTACCGTCCGACGCAAAGCGCACCCAGTTGCCCGCTGGAAGCGCGCCCTACGGCGTCGTGAGCGATCCGCGAGGCCACTTCTTCTACGTCGCCGGGCAGGGACGGGGCAGCATCTCCAGCATCGAGGTCGGGGGAGAGGGGATCACCGCGAGCATCGCAACCGCGCCCGACCCGCGTGGCCTCGGGATGTTGCCCGACGGTCGACTCTTCGTCAGCCACTGGCGAGGCACGCAGCAAGGCACCCAGGTATCGCAGATCAGCGTACCGAGCGCCGGTGAGCTAGGAGGAACGCAGTCGCTGCTGTTGCCACCCGAGGTCGGACTGAACAGCGACACGAACAACGACGGCGTACCGAGCTTCGTCAATCAGATCGTTCTCAGCCCGAGCGGCACCCAAGCCTGGCTCCCTTCGCTCAAGGCGAACAACCAGACAGGGCTCTTCCGCACGGGTAAGGATCTGAGCTTCGACCTCACGGCGCGAGCCACGCTCAACGTGCTGGAGGTACCCGTCGGAGACCATGACCTGCCTCGAGAGCGCGCAGCGGGGAGCTATGCGTTCGACGACCTCGACTACGCATCCGCGGCGGCGTTCTCACCGGAGGGAGGCCTCGTGTTCGTCGCCATCCAGGGCAGCGAGCGCGTGATCGCTCTGGACGCTTTCTCGCTGGATACCGCGGGCTCGATTCGTGACGTGGGAAAGGCTCCTCAAGGTCTGGCGCTGAGCGCAGATGGCAGACGGCTCTTCGTCCACGGCTTCATGTCCCGCGGTGTGCGCGCCTATGACGTCTCGGCGCTGGGGCAGAGCGACCCGGCGCTGCTGGCCGAAGGCAGCAGCGTCGAGGCGGAGGCCCTGACGCCAGACGTGCTGCTCGGCAAGCAGATCTTCTACTCCGCAGCGGATCGCCGCATGAGCAAATCGAGCTACCTCTCCTGCGCGAGCTGCCACCAGGATGGCGAAGGCGACAATCTGGTCTGGGACTTCACGGGTCGGGGCGAGGGGCTCCGCAACACCATCCCGTTGCGTGGTCGCGCGGGCGTCGGCTCTGGAGCGCTCCACTGGTCGGCGAACTTCGACGAGGTTCAAGACTTCGAGCACGACATCCGCGGCCCGCAGCAGGGCACTGGTTTCCTCACGGATTCTGTATTTCACATGGGCACGGTCGACACACCACTCGGCGACTCCAAGACGGGACTCAGCCCGGAGCTGGACGCGCTCGCGGCGTACGTGAACAGCCTCAGCGGCTGGGGCATCAGTCCATACCGTGAGGCGAACGACTCCGCGTGGGCAGCAGCCAGGATGCGCGGCGCGCAGCTCTTCCGAGGGGACACGACCGGATGCGCGACTTGCCACTCGGGCGCCTCCTTCAGCGACAGCGGCTTCGACGCCAGCAAGGTGCCCCGCCTCCACGACGTGGGCACTCTGTCCGAGGGCAGCGGCAAGCGCCTGGGCGGTCCGCTCGCAGGCATCGATACACCCACGCTGCGCGGGCTGTGGAAGAGTGCGCCCTACCTGCACGACGGCTCCGCAGCCACGTTGCGAGAGGTCCTCACCACGAGGAACCCCAACGACCAACACGGGGTGACCTCGAACCTCGACAGCCAGGAGCTCGAAGACCTCGAGCTCTACCTGCTGACATTGGACGACCTCGAACCCTAGCCGACGACCGAGAAGACTGGGTTCTCCGGCAGCCTGCGTGGTGAACCGCGCGGATTGAGCCCCGTGGTCTCAACCTGCCAGCAGCATTATCCAGCAGGAAACTTGCGCAGCTCGAGCTTACCGACCTGGGCGAGGTGAACCTCGTCTGGACCATCAGCGAGCCGCAGCGTGCGGATGTGCGAGTAGGCGCGCGCGAGGAAGAAGTCCTGCGATACTCCCGCCCCTCCGTGGATCTGGATGGCGCGGTCGATCACCTGCAACGCCATCCTCGGCGCCACGACCTTGATCTGAGCGATCTCGGAGCGGGCGACCTTGTTGCCCACCTGATCCATCTTCCAGGCGGCGTGAAGCGTGAGCAGTCGAGCCTGGTCGATCTCCATTCGACACTCGGCGACCAGCTGTCGCGTCACTCCCATCTCGGCCAGGCGCTTGCCGAACGCCTCGCGCTGGTTGGCGCGCTTGCACAGCGCTTCGAGCGCGCGCTCGGCCATGCCGATGGTGCGCATGCAGTGGTGGATGCGTCCAGGACCGAGACGCCCCTGAGCGATCTCGAACCCTCGCCCCTCCCCCAGCAGGATGTTCGCCTTCGGCACTCTCACGCCATCGAAGCTGACTTCGGCGTGCCCGTGCGGGGCGTCATCGTACCCGAAGACGTGCAGCATGCGCTCCACCCTCACGCCAGGCGAGTCCATCGGAACCAGCACCATGCTCTGCTGTTGGTGCCTTGGGGCGCCTGGATCCGTCTTACCCATGAAGATGCAAATCTTGCAGCGGGGGTCCCCGGCGCCGCTGGTGAACCACTTCCGCCCGCGGAGCACGTACTCATCACCCTCATCATTGATTTCCGCACGAATATTCGTGGCGTCGCTCGAGGCTACCTCGGGTTCCGTCATGGCGAAGCATGAGCGGATCTCGCCCGCTAGCAGCGGTTCCAGCCAGCGCTCACGCTGCTCCGGGGTGCCATACCGCACGAGCACTTCCATGTTGCCCGTGTCGGGAGCGTTACAGTTGAAGACCTCCGGCGCGATGAACGAGCGGCCCATCACCTCGCAAAGCGGGGCGTACTCGACGTTCGTCAACCCGGCGCCGTAGTCACTCTCGGGTAGAAACAGATTCCAGAGCTGCGCCCGCTTGGCCTTCGCCTTCAGCTGCTCCATCAGTTCAGGCACCTGCCAGCGCGTCGACTGCCGGTCGAGGGCAGCCTCGAACTCCGCCTCCGCGGGGTAGACGTGTTGCTCCATGAAATCTCGAAGCTGTCCGAGCAGCTCGAGGACCCGGGGGGAGTGGTTGAAGTCCATGTGATCTCGCAGGCTTGCACCCTCGAGGAGGAGGGTGCTGTGCCCATGCTACACCCACCGCCCGATGAGCCCAAGCTCGGCGGATGACTCGGAAAACGCGCGGATGGAGCCGGAGCGCACGCAACTTCCGCGCGAATCCTGGGCGTTCCAAGGCGTTTCCGCGGGCATACGCAACGCGCTGCTTCGGCCTCGAGTCCGAAAGTGCTAACGTTCCATCCGGTTGCGGCAATCCAACCGGGCGAGCGCCGCAAGGCGGAACGCTTCGTGCAGTCCGCACCTGGCAACGGGAGGTGTCCACGGCGCGCTACGCCCGTCGTGG
This sequence comes from Polyangiaceae bacterium, assembly GCA_041389745.1. Lineage (GTDB taxonomy): Bacteria > Myxococcota_A > Polyangia > Polyangiales > Polyangiaceae > JAHBVY01. The sequence goes on along the minus strand of JAWKRF010000025.1, from coordinate 3,735 downwards.
CGTCTGTGCTCGCCCACCCTAGCCCGGCCCAGACCTCGCGAGAAGACGAATGCCAGCAACGAAGCACGAACAGCGCGTCCAGCGTAGAATGCCGCCCATGCGTATCCAGTCCACATCCATCGTCCTGGCCCTCTCCCTGGCAGCGTGCGGGGGGGGCGGTGACCAAGCGGGTTCCGCGGGGTCTGGCGGCAGCGCTGGCAACGCAGGCGCAGCGGGTACCGGCGCGATGGGAGGCACCGGCGCGACCGGCGCGATGGGAGGCACCGGCGCGACCGGCGCGACGGGGGGCACCGGCGCGACGGGGGGCACCGGCGCGACCGGTGGCACGGGCACGGCGGGGACCGGCGGAACCGGGCAAACCAACCTGCCCCCCCTCACTGGAGTCGGCGCCGAGACGCTGGCTGGCAACGAGGTGCCTGGCGCCCAGGACGGCACGCGCGAGGTCGCCCATTTCAACAACCCCGTGAACGTGCTGCTGGGACCGAGCGATCGGATCTACGTCGCAGACTTCGACAATGGATTGATCCGTAAGGCAACGACCTCAGGCGAGGTGAGCACGTTCGTCGGCGCTGGGAACTTCGCCAGGCCGTTCGGCATGACGTTCCTGAGTGGCGGTGACCTGCTGGTCCAGACCGACTACAATACCAGCGCCGGCAGTGGTGGGGCGCTGTGGCGGATCGATGCTTCGGGCAACGCCGCCTTGCAGGTAGACGATTCTGGTCGCGCCCGGGGCCTCGCCACGCTCAGCGATGGCCGCGTGGTCATGTCGTTCTTCCTGGAGCAGAAGCTCGCGATCCTCGATCCGACGACCAAGGCCATCACGCACCTCGCCGGCTCCGAGAGCTCGGAGAGTGGCTTCGTGAACGGCACGGGGAACGCAGCCCGCTTCGCCACACCATACGCGGTCGTGGTCCTCGCGGGCGACGAGATCCTGGTCGCCGACCAGGGCAACAACGTGATCCGTAAGGTAACTCTTGCGGGAGCGGTGACCACCTACGCCGGCGACGGCAGCGCGGCGACGACTGACGGCACGCTGGCGGCGGCAGCGTTCAACATGCCCCAGGGCCTGGCCGCCGACGGCAACGGCAACGTCTATGTGAGTGAGGTGGGAGGCAACGTGATCCGCAAGATCTCGGGCGGCCAGGTCACCACCATCGCGGGGGACGGCACCCAGGGCTGGGTGGACTCCTCGACACCACTGACCGCGCGGTTCTACGGCCTGGAGGGTCTCAGCGTCAGCAGTGACGGGAGCACGCTGTACGTCGCCGATGGCAATCGTGGCGACGACAGCGGCAACCATCGCGTACGAGTGATCCACTTGCAGTAAGCACCGCCACGAGCATGAGACCTGGGGCAAATCTCCAGGAAACCCCAGCCATGTGGGCACGCCGTCCAGCGCTGCTACCATCGGCTCATGCTGAAGCAGGACTTCGTGATGCGCGTCATCGAGAAGGCGATGCAGGCCATCGCTCGCGCACTGGGCCACCAGAGCAAGGGTGAGGACACGCGCGCGATGGAGGCCTTGCAGGAAGCCTACCTCGACCTCCTGCGAGTCGATCGTCAGACCTTCGACTCCCTCGACACCAAGACCCTGGTCACCCTGCTCGGTCCACCCGACGTCGTGCGAACCCTGGCCCGCGTGATGACGATAGAGGCCCGCAGCCTCGACCGGATGGAGCGACCCTACCTGGCAAAGCAGCGCAGGACCCGCGCGACGGAACTCTACCTCGCCGTTGGTGTGGGCGACGACGCAGACGACGTCGCGGCGCTCCGGGAGCTGCACGCCTGGCTACGGGAGAAGCGCGCCTGACAGCTATTGACACCAGCGCCTCAGACTCGAGGATGGAGCGCATCTTGAGCGACTTTTTCAAACTGTGCAGCAGCTGCAAGAAGCCGATTGGTTTCGAGCAGAGCTACTACGCATGCAGCGTCTCGACCTGCAATCGCAAGCGCACCGGGCTCTTCTTCTGCTCGCTCCCCTGCTGGGAGGCTCATCTACCGATGATGCGGCACCGCGACGCGTGGGCCGAGCAGGTGCGGTCTCCCAGCCGCGCGGAGTTCGAGCGAGAGCAAGCCGAGGACGCCGCGGCACAGGAGCGGGCCGCGCAACGGGCGACGCCCGAGGCCCAGGAAATTACCGCACGGAACGAAGCAGCTCGACATGAGGCAGTTCAGCGCGCCCTGGGAGAAGACGAGAGCGGAGCCCAGCGCGCGGCGCGCCTGGGCGTGGTGAAGCGAGGAGCCGAGACGATGGGTCTACCCGAGATCGATGACAAGGATCTGCCCCAGGAGATCTTGATCGTGGCGTCCAAGCTGAAGAAGTACGTGCGCGCGCGCTCCGACTTCAACACCTCGGACGGCGTGATGAGCGTGCTCAGCGACCACCTGCGTCGGTTGAGCGTGGAGGCCATCAAAGCCGCCGCGCGCGACGGACGAAAGACGGTGCTCGACCGCGACATCCTGAGCGTCCTGAACAACATCTCCTACCGCTCGTGACCTTCCACCGCGCACTGACCAGTGCTCTCCGCCCTCGCCGCTTTGAGCCGGGCAGCGAAAGCGGCTAGACTGAGAGTTCGTGGCGCTTTCCGCACCCGACACGAGACGGGCACCCAGCACGGGCTCCGCGCTCTGGCGAGAGGTCAAGCGCGCGCGCCGCCTGCTGGCCATGGCGCTGGTCGGCTTGGCGTGCAGCGAGGCCAACCCAGAACTGAACCACGCGCCCCGAAGCGACGACCAGGGCCTCGAACGCTGCGATCTCGACGGCACCCTCGCCCTGTGTGGCCAAACCGTCGTCTGGGAGAACCGCCAGCTCGAGAGCGGACGACGCCTGCGGCTCCACTACGCCGTGCTGCGCGCCTACTCGTCATCGCCTGCCAAGGATGCTGTGTTCTTTCTCGCCGGCGGCCCTGGACAATCGGCCGTGACGCTGGCGCACGACATGGCCCCGCTGCTCGACGCCGTGCGGCGGGAGCGAGACATCGTATTCCTCGACCAGCGGGGCACAGGACGCTCCAACCCGCTGACGTGCGAACTCGCGGACCCCGACGACGCCCAAGATCAGTTCCGCACGGATTTGGACAGTACGAAGCTCGAGCAGTGCGTCGCCCGACTCGACGCCGACACCACCCAGTACACGACCGAGGCTGCGGTCGCCGATCTGGACGAGGTGCGGCGAGCCCTGGGCTACGAGCAGGTGAATCTGATCGGCGCTTCCTACGGCACGCGCTTGGCGCTGGCGTACGCTCGCCATCACTCGGCGTCGCTGCGTTCCATGGTGCTCGATGGTGTTGCGCCGCCGCAGCTCAGGCTGTTCCTCGACTTCCTGCCCGATGGGCAGCGCGCGCTGGATCAGGCCTTCGACTACTGTGAGCGCAACGCCGACTGCAGTGAGAGCTACCCCTCGCTGCGGCAAGACTTCGCCGAGCTGATGGAGCGGTTGCGGAAGCGGCCGTTGCTGGCCAAGGTTCGGCACCCGGAGACAGGCGAAGAACTCGAGCTGACGCTCACCGCGGAAGCCTTCGCGTCGGCGGTGCGTGGCATGCTGTACTCAGCCGAGGTGAGCCAGCTGCTTCCAGTGGTGATCGAACAGGTGGCGCGAGGGAAGCTCGAGGCGCTGCTGACGCAGTCGATGCTGGTCTCACATAGCGTCCAGCAGACCATGAGCCTCGGTCTGTTGCTGTCCGTCGCCTGCGCGGAGGACCTGCCCCGCGTCGGTGACGCCGAACTCACGGAGTA
>JAWKRF010000024.1:0-130640 GCA_041389745.1 Polyangiaceae bacterium | reverse complement strand
AGCGCCTCCCGTCGTCCCGCCAATGCCCCCAATCCCCGCGGAACCGGCTGCATTGCCCGCGCTGCCGGCGGTCGCCCCGCCGGCTCCTCCTACCGTGGAGCTGCCGCCTTCGCCGCTGCCGCCTTGACCGGCAGATCCCGAGCTACCCGCGGCACCCGAATCATCAGGATCATCCGATGAACAGGCAACGCAGGCCAGGCTGATGAGGGTGAAATAGCCGATCCGGTGAAATACAGTGTGGCGCATGGTCCCTTGGTTGGGGGTGAGGAGAGACGAACGGGCTCGATCAGGCAGCCGCGAGACAAGGCTCAGTTGACACCGCGAGGAAATAGCTCCCGGAGACCTCCGCTGCGGCTGCTTTCGAGGATCTCGCCGAACGTAGCAGTCAGCTGTCCAAATGAAAATGAAAATCATTTTCAACTGAGGCGAGTGGCGCTACAACAGGCGCATGAAGCACCTCAAAGCCGTCTCCCAGGTTCCCCTCGCCCGCTGTCACCACACCCGGCTCGCCCAGGGCGATCTGGCTGCAATCGATTCCTGTGAGTGCGGCACGCTGCATCTGCACCTGGGCGCGCTCACGCTGCGCCTGAACGAAGACGCGCTGAACGAGCTGGTAGGCACCCTGGGCTACGCCCTGGCTCAACTGCGTGCACGCGAGCATCAGAGCCGCCGTACGGAAGCGTCTCGTCACCTCTGCTGATGCCATGAACGCCCGCCACCCAGCCTTTGGCTCGAGCCACGCGCGGTCGATCTTCGAGAGGTCGACGTTCGCGACTGCTCGTCGTTGCGCGCTCGACGCTGTCGACGCACCCCGCGGAGAAGCCTTGCGCGTCGTCCTGGCTCTGGGCCTGGACGAAGCGCAGCTGGAGCGCTGCGTTCCTCAGGCAACCTGGACTCGCCTCGAGGCTTTCGAACTCTGGCCTTCGGAGCGCTTGAGGCTGCTCGCGCGCTGGGCGAACGAGGATCTCCCGCTGTGGCATGCGCTCGCCTCGGAGCTGGAGCAGAGCCTCGAACCTCGTCCAGAAGCCTTCCGCGATTGGTGCCCTGCGGATATCGTCGCCGAGTTTCAGCGCTTGCGCCGAACCTGCCGTCCGCAGGAGCTGGTGACGCTGGTCTGGTGCCTGCTCGCTCGTCGGCGCCCCGCGCTCGAAGCGTTGGCGGAGCGCCTCGCCTGGGAGCTGGAAGCGCTGGCGCTGCGACGCTTCCGCGACGGCTGACTTCAGAGCTCCGGCGTGCTCCAGACGACGCCGCCGTAGAGCGCCGCGCCGCGCTGGGGGCGTTGATCGCCGGGGCGAGCCGTCTCGCGCTGAACGTTGAGCGCGTTCTCGACTCCGAGGTGGAGCTTTAGCTGTCGCGTGGCTTGGTAGGCGCACCTCACCCCCACACTCGCGAAGGCAGGGCTCGTCAGCCCATCGTCGATGTAGCTCTCGCTCACCAGACGGTGATGCACGTTCAGCTCGAGGCGCTGGGTGATTTGGTAGTCGAGGCTGCTCTTGATGGTATGGGGTGGCCGACCCACCAGTGGTCGCTGACGTTCCACGTCGTAGGTGTCGAGGTAGGCGTAGCCCACGCGCGAGGTGAGCCGTGAGGAAACGCGAACCTCGACGTCGGCTTCATAGCCCCAGGTGCGAGCGCGCCCGACGTTGATGTAGCTATAGCGATCGACTTGTGCGGCGCTGTCGCGCCCGACGAAGTCCGTATCGATCAGATCTTCGACCCAGTTGGCGTAGCCGCCTGCGCGGAGCCTCACGCCCTTCGTGGGACGATACTGAGCCTCGCTGCTCACCCCCCAGGAAGCCTCGGGCTGCAGATCGGGGTTGCCCTCCACGACGTAGCCGAGCGAAGAATGGTCGAAGGCGAAGCCGTACTCCTTGGCTGAAGGCACCCGGAAGCCTCGACCAAATGCCGCGCGGAATATCCATTGGTTGCTCGCCTTGTAGCTGCCCGCGAGGCGAGGAGCCGCGACGAAGCCATAGCGCGAGTGCCACTCACCGCGCACGCCTGGCAACAGCGCGAAGCCACCCCCAAGGCGCCAGTCGAGCTGGGAGTAGATGGCCAGGCTGCCGAAGGACTGCTGAGGTACCTCGTCGCTCGCCTCGTGGGTCAACTCGCCGTTACCAGCTACTCCGGTCTTGCTCAGCTCCTGGTCGAAGGCTTCGGTCTCGGCGCGAAACCCAAAGCTCCAGGTGCGACGCTGCTCGCGAGTCGTCGAGATCGCCTCGAAGCTCTGCAAGCGGTGGGCGCGCTGTCGCGTCTCTTCCACCGGGGAGCCGCGAAAGAGCTTCCTCGACTCGTTGTCGAACCACTGAGCAGACAGGTTGAGTCGCAGCTCCGAGTCTCGGCTCACCCGCAGCCGTTGCTCGGTTCCCAGGAGGTAGCGGTAGGTCAGCTCTGGAGTATCCACGGAGAAAATACCGAGCCCTGGACGGTCGATCAAGCTGAGCCCCGTGAGTTCGTCGCGGATCACTCGTGCTTTGAGGCGAGTGGCCCAACCCGGGCTCGGCGATGCGCCCAATCGGAAGCCGACCAGCGCACGCTTTGACTCCGGCAGCGCGCTCGCGCCATCGTCGCGCTCGAGCAGCGGGCTGAAGGCGTACGAACCATCGAGCATCAGCCAGCGGTCGCCATCTCGGAGCGCCGCGGTGCCTTGCTCGTCGTGGCCGCCGAAGCTTCGGCCCTCGAGCTTCAGGCGACTGCTGAAGCCCGGAAAGCGTGGGGGCCCGGTGATGATGTTGACGACGCCGCCGATGGCCCCGGTTCCGTAGAGCGAGCTCGTTGGACCACTCACGAACTCGATGCGCTCGACGTCGGTCAGCGGCAGGCTCTCCAGGTCGATCACACCGCCGGTGTCACCGATCATCCGCTCGCCATCGATCAAGATCAGGACCCGTTCGCCGTCGAAGCCCTGGATCTGAATCCCGCTGGGGTTACCGAGGTAGTCGTAGGCGCTCGGGTTCACCTGCACGCCGAGCTCCTGGCTCAGGGCGTCGGCGACGGTGTTGGCGCCGCGCCGCTCGGCGTCTTCACGGGTGACCGTGCGGGTGGGGACGATGCTGCGCTGGCTGCTCTCCGCGGAGCGCGTGCCCGTGACGACGACATCCGACTGAGCCCGGGATTCCGCGGAGAAAATGCCAAGCGTGAGGAGCGCGCAGCTAGCGACTCGCGCTGCGGTCCGCGGTAGCGGCAGGGGGCGCATCGACGACGGTCTTCTCGAGCAGCTGTTTGATCTGCGGTAGCTGACTGCCCGGTGAGTAGGGAGCCTCCCCCTCGTTCGCGAGCTTCGACAGCGTCATGAACAGCGGCTGGCCGTCTGGCGAAGTGTCGAGGTGAATGACTTTCTGTGAGGAAAGGATCCCGTCCCACGCCTGGCGCACATCGGCGAAGAAGCCCTGGTTCTTCTGCCAGAAGGCGCGCCCCTTGCTGAAGTTCGCCTCCGACGTGCGGGTGTAGGTGTTCTCGCCGACTTCCCGCACCAGAATCGGATTGCCCGTTTCGTCGTCGAGGTCGAGCTTGTAGTTGTCCTGGAAATGCACCCAGCCCTGCGGGGTCAGCTCGTGGCGATTCTTGCCGACGATCACATGGTAGTCGCTGCGCTTCGTGTACTCACGGCGGGGCAACGGGCGCCAGGTCTCCTCGCTCTCCCAGTACGCGGTCTTTCCGTGATGAACCCAGCGACCGTGGCTCTCGTAGCGAGGGCTGTCGTCGACTTGATAGACGGCCTGCGTCCACGTGCCCTTGGCGTGGTCCGCCGGCATGTCCTGATTCTCCCAGGTCGCCTTGCCACGGAAGCTCAAGACGTGGGTGTCTTCGTACTTCCAGTCCTGTCGCCAGTGCTTGATGATCATGGCGCTGCCGTCGTCGCCGGTGATCAGGATGTGCTGCAGCATCACCTTGCCCGGCTCGTTCTGCACCACCTCGACGAGCTCCAGGGCATCGGAGGTGTACTCCTTCTTCGGCTCGTAGCCGGGACGGATGGCTGTCGTTTCCTTGAAGGAGAAGTGCACCTTGAAGGTGCCGGCCATGGCCAGGATGGCTGCCTGGTCGCGGTCTACCTGGGGACCTTCGTCCTTGGCTTCGTATCCTCCGGGATCGGGTTTGGGGGGGAGGTCCGCCGCTTGTGCGTTGGGCTCCGGCGAGACGGCCGTTGGCGCCGCCCCGCCACAAGCAACCACAGTGAAGAGGCATGCGCCCAGAGCGAGCCCCGTCCGTAGATTGGTTCGCAGGTGCATCACAGTCCTCCGATCCGCACGCGGTAGCGCGCGCTGGTCGCCCCCGTCTGGCCATCGGGGGTGGAGTAGTAGTCGAGAATTTCGAGCTTGTAGAGGTCGCTGCCATTGGCCGCGCGGATCAGGTAGGTGATGGCAGCCGGGGCGAGGGTCATGTTCTGCATGTCGTACTCGTACCAACCGCTGAACGGCGTCACGGGCTTACCCGTGGGATCCGTCTGCGGGATGCACAGGTTGTCGAGGTAGTCATCTTCTTCGAAGCTCGCGTCCGTCGCGTCCGCACTCGTGACGTCGTCGAAGGCCTTGCTGAGCGCGGCGACTTCGGCCGCACCGACGCCGCTGTCTCCGCCGTTGCTACGAATCAAGTCGCGCTTCAGTGCGAGGTCCCAGCTGGAGCTCGTGAAGGCTGCGACATCCGTGATGTCCACGCGGCTCAGGTTCGCGAGGTCGAGGTAGATGGCGGGGTTCGTCGCTTGGTTCTGGTAGCCCCCGGCGCTGGCGTCGATGTAGACCGTGCTGACTCCGTTCGCGGTCTCGAGGACCGTGATGTCGCCCGTGCTGACGGCGTCGATGGGCCCGAGCAACTCGTCGCGCCCAGACGTGCACTCGAACTCGTTCCCGCCGGTGCCGCCGGTCGCGCTGCCCGAGGTGCCTCCCGTGCCTGCGGTTCCGCCCGTGCTACCGGCGCTGCCGCCCGACCCGCCGCCAGTGCCTGCGGTTCCGCCCGACGCGCCGCTGCCTCCCGACGCGCCGCTGCCTCCCGACGCGCCGCTGCCTCCCGACGCGCCGCTGCCTCCCGACGCGCCGCTGCCGCCAGTTCCGCCTCCGTCACCGGAGTCGTCACCGCAGCCCACCAGCGTGAGCGCGGCGCACAGGCCAAAGCAAAGTACTTTCGGACGAAACATCATGGTTCTCCATGCGCGTTTCCGCGCGATATCGGTTGGGGAGGGCACTCCGTGGGTTGCCCTCGTTCTTTGGGGTTCACCGAACTCGGTTCGGTGTCAATCGAGGGCGAGCAGGTGGAGCGTCAGATGCCCGGGGTCGGCGGGCTCATCTTGGCTGAAGGCCAGCAAGAAGGGCGCGCCTGCGTGATCGATCACGAGCCAGCTGGCGTCCGCGAGCAGGGGCGGCTCGCTCGTGTCGAGCCAAGCGTCCGTGAATGCGGAGACGACGCGATCGCCGCGATACTTCAGCGAGGGATCGCTCAGCGTGGCCCAGTCGAGCGAATCAAAGCTGGCGAGCGTGCTCTCGGCATTCCGTAGCTTGACCTGATCGACGTCCGCGTCGTCGTCGGCATCCAGGTCCACTCCGGTGACACCACCCGGGCCTCCAGCGTCGCCGTTGATGCTGATGTTATCTCTGCGGAAACAAACGTCCCAATCGGTGCGTTGCTGCGCTTCGGACGGAGTCAGGGCCAAGATGGCCCCATCGCTCAGGCGGAGGCAAGAACTCGGCTGGGAGTCACTGACCTTCGGCCAACCCGCGGTCGCGTCGATCCCCTCGACGGCTTGGGTGGGATGGTTGTGCTGTGCCTCGACCTTGGCGTAGCGCACGCTGTACACCGCGGAAACAGGTGCGCCCTGAACTTCGCCGTAATACGCGAGGACTTGGAGCTTGAAGAAGTCGTCTCCGGAGCGGATGCCATAAGTGTGGAAGCGGCTGTATAGCGCATGGGTGGCGCCGTCATAGGCGTACCAGTCTCCCACCGCGCCCGATGGTTCGTCGGTGAAGATGAAGGGCACTTCGGGGTACTCCCCCGCAAAGTAGACTTCCCAAGCGAGGGGGCCGAACGCACCTCCCAGGCCGTCTCCCGAGGCGCCTGAGTTCGTGTAGACGTCGACACCTTTGAAGTGCAGGTCCCAGTCAGCCGGCGCTGCGTCGCCAGCAGTCACCTCTGCGGCCGAGAGGTTCACGAACGCAGAGTCGCTGGGGACATCGACGCGTGCCAGCGTACCGGGCCACTCCCGGGGCGCGCTGCCGACCCCCGCGCTGCCTCCCTCCGTCGAGCTACCCCCGTTGGAGCCTCCGGCGCTCGCCGTGGAGCCGCCTTGGCCGCCGTTCTCCGCGGCCTTGTCGACGGAGATGTCAGTGCAGCCGCACGCGAGCAGGGCGCAGCTGCCGATGAGTTTCCGTGTGGAGGAGGACAAGCGGGACATGGTTCAGCGTGAGATGGACGTATCCCCGCCGGTGCGCCCACAAAGGTTGCTGGGCGTGGGCGCACCGGCTCGAAGTTGGGGGAACCGAGAGTCGGTGAGGACTCTCGAGCCGCAGTATGCACGGCTTCTTGAAAATGAAAATCATTTTCTGTTCATTGTTGAAAATCATTTTCATTTGGCTCGATGGGCGCCATGGTGCGTGTGCGACGCCGGGGGGCGTTCGAGTCAGGAGAATCCTCGAACGAAGCGTGTCTGGCCAGGTCCGCGAGGCCCCCCGGCGCTTCGCACCTTCATCTGTGTATGGGTGAGTTGATGAAAGGAAATTTCAGTGTGTGCGTGCCAGCGCGCGGAATCGCTCTTGTCGTTGTCGGATGCTGGTCGCACAGCGCCGCAGCCCAGGACTGCGACGCGCTGCGCCCGAGCCACCCGGACAGTCCATTCAACGTGGGGCAGAGCGTTACCTCGAGGATATCGAATTCGGGGCACTTCCGGGTCTGGTACTCGCTGGACGGGGAGCACGCGCCCCCCGATGCGGCCCTGGCGGAGTCGCCCTACGTCGGCGAAGCGCTGTCGATCGCGGAGGGTGCCTACGCCCACTACGCGGCGCTGGGGTACGCCCCCGTGGTGTCGGATCAAGTCGTTCCTTGCGCGGCGCACGACGACGCCATCGACATCTACCTGATGAACTTCGGCGGCAGCGCCGACGGCACCAAGGTGGATGAGGTCTGCGGCGCCGTGAGCGCGGAGTCCTGCTCCGGCTTCTTGATCGTGGAGAACGACTTTGCTGGCTACGCCTACGCGGACCAGACGACGGCGCTGCGCACGGTGGTCCCTCACGAATACTTCCATCTGATCCAGGCGCGCTATGACGCGCGCATCGAACCCTGGTTCGCCGAGGCAGGCGCGCAGTGGGCGACGGACACGCTGTATCCTGGGCTCGGGGACATGGAGCGCTTCTTCCCTGTCTACTTCAAGCAGCCCGAGCGCTCCCTCGACTCCGCGTCTGGTGGCGCGGCGGCGAGCTTCAGCTACGCCACTGCGCTCTTCGCCTTATTCCTCGAGGAAGCGTACTCAGCGGACGTGATGCGAGGCGCGCTCGAGCAGCTGGCGTGCACCGGTCCGCCCTCCACCTTGGCCATCGATGTCGCGCTGAACGAGGCTCACGGGAGCAGCATCGCCGCGGCCTTTCAACGTTTTGCGCTGTGGAACTCGGCGACTGGTAGGCGGGCGGGCTCCGAGGGCTACATCGAGGCGGCGAGCTACCCCGAGGTAGCGCTGAGCGAGGTCGCCGAGCCGATGTCCGTGAAAGGCGCGACGATCAGCCTGAGCAGTCGCTACTACGAGGTGACGCTCGAGCGCTTCTCCGTCGAGATCGAGACGGACAGCGACCGCAACCGCGTCTGGTACGTGCCCCTCGTGCAGGGGGAGGCTGACGTGGCCGCCGCTCGAGTGCTCGAGGAGCCGGAGCCGCTGGGGCCCGGTCTGGTCATCGTGGTTGGTGTGACGACGCTGCGCAGCGACGCTCCGTTCGAGTTGGTCTTCAGTGACCCGAGCGAGCCTCCGGGCGACGCCGGCAGCCTTCCCGAAGCTGGCTTGGACGCTGGACCTACGGTTGACGCAGCCGACACAGACGGCGCGGCTCACCCCCAACCCTCTGGCGATGGTTGCCGGATGCGTCCTGGGCGTACGCGCAACCACTCGTGGCTAGCTCTGGTGGCGCTGCTGGGTCCGTGGCTACTCGCGAAAATCCGTAGAGAAAATTGAGTAGACGGGCCAGGCCCCCTGGGAGCTCGACCCGTCCACACGGAGCAGGAAGCCTACTTGTTCGAGTCGCAGCACCAGTTCATGGTGCCGGAGCCCGGCGCGGTGGTCGAGCCGTCGCTCGCGGTGACGCAGCCGCTGAGCGTCTTGTGGTTCGTCGCGCAGGTCCAGTTGTAGGGATGTGCTGACGCCGCGCCACACTGGAGCAGATCTCCGAGAGCGTTGCGGCTGCAGTCGGTCCCGACGAGGCCGCCGCTGCCGCCGGTGCCTCCGGTCCCGCCCGTGCCAGCGGCGCCACCCGTCGTCCCGCCGGTTCCCCCCGTGGTCGCGCCCCCTGCGCCGCCGCTGGTTCCGCCAGCTCCGCCGCTCGTACCTCCCGTGCCAGCGGTCGCCCCGCCGGAGCCACCAGTGGTTCCTCCGGCCCCTGCGGTGGTTCCTCCAGCGCCGCCGGTGGTTCCGCCGCTGCCGCTGGAACCTGCCGAGCCGCCATCTCCCGCGGACCCGCCATCTCCCGCGGACCCTGCGTCTCCTCCGGAGCCGCCGCTCGCTGAGCTCCCCGCGGAACCGCCGCTGCCTCCACCTCCGCTGATGATGGGGTCGTCATCGCTGCCGCACCCCACGGCCAGCGCCAAACTCAACACTGAGAAGCCCAAGACAAGCTGTCGCATTTCGAATCCTCCTGATTGGTCGACTGTCGATCCAAGCCGCCGAAGGTCCGCGCCACGTGGAAACTCGGCGACGGGCGCGGTGCGGACCCTCGAGCAGCCAACGCCCGTCGCCTGAACTCAAGCTGACAGCTCACCGCGTAGGTGGTGAGGTGTTGAGTTCCGACAGAGGTGTCGTAGCGCGGCGACTCAGCGGAGTTCACAGATCGAAGGAGGCGCCCAGGCTCGCGAGCCAGCTGTACTGCCAGCCCGGCGCCTGGGAGCCCACGCTGTGGAAATCGCGCGTGGCGTCTCCGCCCAGGGAGAGCAGCACGCGCCAGTCGAAGCGAGTCGGTACGGCGAAGGTGACCGCCGCGTGCACGCCAGCGAAAGGCGACGAAGCGTACTCGGTGGGGCGGTCGTCATCGCACCAGATCAGGCACCCCTCGCGGAGCTTGTAGCTCGAGTAGCCGAGCACCGGCGCCGCGCTCAGACGCCACGAGCCAAGCTCCAGGTTGGGCCCGAGCCCCACGGCGCCGCGCCGATTCCATCCGGCGTCGAATAGCTCAGCGCTGGCCTGTCCCAGGAAGATCAGCTCGACCGCCTCGTAACGCAGGTCCAGCTCGAGTCCGCTGGTGAAGCCGTTCGTATGAGCGCCGTGGGTGGTGCCGGCGCCCGCCCTGAGACTGAGATCCGCGGGGGAGATCTCGTCGTCAGGGGCGCTCGATTCAGCCTGAGTGTCGCCGGGTGGACCGGGTACGGCCAGCGCAGCTCCGCTGATCGTCAGCGAGAGAGCGATGAAGCAGCTGGTCACGATTGGTCTTGCCATGAGTCGAGTCTCAGCAACCGCCGGGCCAAAGCCGTGTGTAGGGCGTGATGCAGTGGCTGATCCGTGATGATTCCAGAGAATTTCCGCGCCGAATGGCGCTTCGGGCAGCTTGCTTCAGGCAGCGCGCTGGCGCTTCTCGAGAGGCTCGGAGCGCCCAGCTGTGGTGTGAGATTCACGCCCGGCTAGTACAGCGCCCCGCTCATGATCGGCTCCCAGATCCGAGCTTCGGTGAAGATGCGCACCAGCTCCTCGTCGATGTGTCCGTTCTTCACCTCGAAGCCGAGGATATCGAGCGCCTTCTGCACGGGAACCGCGCGCTTGTAGGGGCGATCGCTCGCGGTCAACGCGTCGAAGATGTCGCTGACGCTCATCATCTTGGACTGGAGTGGGATCTCCTCCCCACGCAGCCGGTTGGGGTAACCGGTGCCGTTGAGGCGCTCGTGGTGCGCGCCCGCGATGGTGGCGACTCGCGCGAAACTTTTTCCCCAGGGAATTTTTGAAAGGAAGCTGTAGGTGTGGGAGACGTGGGAGCGGATCTCGTCGAACTCGTCGGGGGTGAGGGAGCCCCGCCGCACGCTGAGGGAACGCACTTCCTCTGCACTCAGGAGCGGAACCGCCTGACCGCTGAGCTCGCGGAAGGTCTGCCGCGCGAGCTGCTCGATGCGCTCGAAGTCGCCTTCGGCCAGCACCGTCGGCTCGTTCGCGTGGAGGATCACCTCGCGCGCGGCGGTGAGCTCTGCCTGGCGTTCGCTCAGCACGCGATCCAGCGCGCAGAGTTCGTCCCTGGACGCCCCCCGCTGGAGCAGCTCGATCTTGCGCTGCAGGAGCTCGGCCTCGCTGCTCTTCAGCACGAAGTCGAAGCGACGCAGGAGCAGCTCCAGCTCGTGGGGGTACAGCTTCTTGGCCTTGACCAAGACGTGCTCCCGCACACCGATCTTGCCGAAGTCGTGGAGCAGCGCCGCGTACTCGATCTCTCGTATGTCGCCCACGCGCCAGCCCACCTCCTTGTAGGGACCGCTCCCGGTTCGCTCGACGGCATGGGCGAGGCCCACGGTCATCTCGGCGACGCGGCGTGAGTGACCGCTGGTGGTCGGGTCCCGAGCCTCGATCGCGTCCACGCTGGCCCGCACGAAGCCTTCGAAGATGGAGCGGATCTCCTCGTAGAGGATCGCGTTCTCCAGCGCGATGCCCGCCTGGGCGGCCAGCGTCTGCAGCAGCTGCTCGCTGCGCTCGTCGAAGGCCACGACCTGTTGCTCGAAGTCCTCGGCGTCGAGGAGCTTGCGCTCCGGTTGGCGCTTCTTGTTGATCAGCTGCAGGACGCCGAGCACCTCACCCTGACTCGTGGCGAGCGGCGTCGAGATGATGCTCCGCGTGCGGTAGCCGACCCGCTGATCAAAGGAGCGATCGAAGCCAAAGGGTGAATCCGCGGGGAGATCATAGACGTCCTCGATGCTCACCGTCTCCCGCGTCAACGCCACGTAGCCCGCCATGCTGCGGCTGTTGATGGGCATGGTGAACTCGCTGGAGTCGAAGGCGATGGAGTCGTTCTGACTGAGCTTGAAGCGTAGCTGGCGTCTCTCCAGCTCGGGCGCGTCGCCCTCGACGACGTAGATCGAGCCCGCGTCGGCGCCGGTGACGAAGCGGCTCTTCTCCAGGATCAACCCGAGCAGCTTCGAGAGTTCCCGCTCGGTGGTCAGCGCACGCGCGATCTCGATCAGCTCTCCGAGTTCGTAGCGGTAGCGTGTCAGCCACTTGCCGCGGCTCTCGCTGCGGCGCTTTGCCTGCATCAGCTCGAACGCCTGGTGCAGGCAGACCTGGAGCTCCGCAGGGCTCGCGTCGGAGGACAGGAGCGCTGCCAGGCCATGGTTCAGGGCTTGCTCGAGCGCCTGGTCGCTCAGCTTCGCCAGGTCCTCCGCCGTCCCCAGGAGGACCAGCCTCGCGGCGAACTCGCTCAGCTGGTGGAGCCAGGGCGCGAGCAGGTCGCGCCCCTTCGACCACACCGAGTGGTGCGCCAGGAGTACGCTCGCGTCGTCGCGCCGCGCGCACAGGATCAGGGGGTGAGGGCGAGTCAGCGCCAGCGCTCCGAAGCGCCCATCGACGGACAGCAGCTGAAACGTCTCGTCGATGCGCTGGAGAGCCTCTGACGCCTTCGTGCCGAGCTTGCGCAGCCCAAGTTCTCCCGCGGAAACGTTGGTCCCCCTCACCCCAAACCCCTGCTACTCGTGCTCCGGTTCCTCGCTGCCCCGTGAGGAGAGCGAACCCCGACGGCGATCGCTCTTCTGGCTCTTCTCTGCATCGCGCTTGCGGTCCAGCGCCTCGTAGGCCAGCACGATGCGCTGAACCAGCGGGTGGCGGACCACATCTCCGTCGGAGAAGCGACAGAACGCGATGCCCTCGACGTCGCTGAACAGCTCCGAGGCTTCGCGCAGGCCGCTCTTGGCGCCCGAGGGCAGGTCGGTCTGGGTGATGTCGCCGGTGACCACCGCCTTCGAGGAGTAGCCGAGGCGTGTTAGGAACATGCGCATCTGCTCGCTCGTGGCGTTCTGGGCTTCGTCCAGGATGATGAACGAGTTGTTCAGCGTGCGGCCTCGCATGAACGCCAGGGGAGCGACCTCGATCTGGCCGCGCTCCCTCAACGCCTCCACCTTCTCGAACTCCATCATGTCGTGGAGCGCGTCGTAGAGCGGTCGTAGGTAGGGGTTCACCTTCTCCGCGAGATCTCCGGGAAGGAAGCCGAGCTTCTCTCCGGCTTCGACGGCGGGTCGGGTGAGGATGATGCGCTTGACCCGGCGGTTGATCAGCGCGTTCACGCCCATCGCCATCGCGAGGTAGGTCTTGCCGGTGCCCGCAGGCCCGATGCCGAACGTCAGATCGTGTTCGCGGATGCTGGAGACGTAGTGGCGCTGCGCTGGAGTCTTGGGCACCACGGGTCGCCGCTTCGGGGCGACCTTGATCGTGGCGTCCAAGAGATCGACGAGGGACCCGTCCGGGTGGTCCTGCAGCGCGCGCAGCGAGCGCGCGACGTCTCCGGGGCCGAGCTCGACGCCGTTCTTCACCAGCTCGACCGCTTCCGTCAGGAATCGATGAGCGGCGAGCACACGGCTCTCGGGACCCGAGATCAGGATCACGTTGCCGCGGAGCCCGACCTCGGCGCCGCTGTGCTTCGCGACGTCGCGGAGCATGGCAGAGCCGGGCCCGGTGAGTCCGTGCAGCACGTCGAGGTCCTCGACCTCCAGGCCTTCGGTGATGTTGCGTTCTGCGTTCGCGTCGCTGGTTGGTTCGGGTGTCAGAGGAGTGGTTTGCATAGAAGGTGATGAGGACGCCGGGGACGAGGGAGTCGCGCGGTGCACGCGATCCGAAGCGGGAGGTTCGGTTTCTGAGGTCGGATGTTCGTTCGGTGGGGTCGGTGACAAGGTTCGACGCTTTGCTGGGATGGAGAACCGTTCGCGCCCGCGCTCGAGCAGGATATCCCCTGCGGCTCACGACGCATAACGAGGACGCGCAAAGTCGCGCTCTCGCAGCATAAAACGCGGTCTCGAGTCCCGAGCCCCAGCCTCATCCGACCGTCGCGTGCGCGTGCTGAGCGGACGCTAGCGGTGCGTCACGACGGGCCCGCGCCGCTCACCCCGCGCAGAACCGTGTGGTGGCACGCGCAAGAGCGAGTCTCGTGCCAACCGAGTCGCCCGCCCCGCTGACGCGGATCCCTCTGGCCGCCTCGGTGACGACCGCAGGGGTTGAGCGCCGCGCGCGGCTCCGTGACAGCGCGCGGCTTCGAAGACACGACCGGCGACGTGGAGGCAGCGAGCGCGACATCCAATGCACGCTCGAGCACCAACCCTGAAAAAAGTTCAGCGGCTGCGAGCGGCGAGAGCTTGAAGGAGATCACGCCAGCGTCGTCGCGCGTCGCGGTGTGAGAATGAGTGACGCTCGATGCCATGAATGACCGAGCGTCACTGGTTGCTTCTGACGCACGCATTCGCCGCTCGATGGCGCTGCTTTGCAAGGCGAGCCTTCGATGCTGACGTGATCCGCATACCCGGATCGCGCCGGTCTCATGCTGCCCGCCGCGCCCGTGCTCCTCACCCGGCGGCTTGGGGAAACTAGCCACTACCCAACGCCGCCCGCCGTCGCTGCAATTCCTTGGCTACGGGCCGACAGCCTGGCGAGCTCGCGGCGCCCTGAAGGTCAGTTCCGCGCGGGACCGATAGTGGTGACGTTCACACACCAGTGGAGACCCCGCGCAGGAGAGGAGAGGACGTCACACAAAAAAGTGAGTCGCGGCCTGGGCAGCGTTGACAACTGCCACGCGGAGGGTGTTAGGCTTCTAAGTCGAGAGGGGAATTCGGGGGACAGCCGATCGTCTGAAGTCGTGCCTGGAGTCGACCCAAATCGACTGCAGGAGAGGGGCCTCGAGTGAGGGGTTATGAGAGTCTCCTTCCGACCACTCCGCTCCTGCCCACCAGGCGGGGCCCCCCCGCCCGGGGCCCCACCTCACCTATTTCGGTGGTAACCACGCCGCGCGGGTGACCCGGGGGAAACCTCGGGGAAAGAGTGCGCGCCACCCCCGACCCCTCTCCCTTTTCTCGTGTCGCTGCCTGGCTTGCGTGAGCCACGGCCGGCTGCGGGTTTCTTGGCCGCTTGCCCGTGCCCTCGTTAGGCGTGGGGCATGGCAGCGTGGAGCAAGTGGATCGGCGTGGGTGCGGCAACCGGGATCATCCTGGCGCTCGTTCCAGTCGTCCGCGGCAACATCAAGCTGGAGGATGCGCTCAGCAAGGCCAGCCCGGGGAGCAGCAAATCCGACTCCAAGGGACCCAACCTGAAGGGTCTGGACCTACTTCGACTGCGCCTCCAGCCGCGCCGTGTCACCTCGCCGCTACCCGACGGCAGGACCGCGGAGCTGACTCTGGATCCCGCGCTTCAGCGCTCCGCGCTCTCCGTGATGAAGAAGTACCGGGTGCCCGAAGCCGGGGCGGTGCTGATGGACATCAAGACCGGTGAGCTGCTGGTCTACGCGAGCTACATCAACGAGGGGCCGAAGAAGGACATCAACGTCCAGGTCGAGGCACCGGTGGCGAGCGTCTTCAAGGTCGTGACGGCCTCGGCGCTGGTCGAGAACGCGCACCTCACTTCGAAGACCGAGCAGTGCTACCACGGCGGCCGGAGCCGCATCACCGCGGACGAGCTGGAGGAAGATCCCGCGCGGGACAAGTGGTGCGCCACGCTGGCCGCCGCCATGGGGCGCTCGTTGAATGTCGTCTTTGCCCGGCTCGCGCAGAAGCACCTCACCCCCGAAGAACTCGAGGCGATGGCCGGCTCCTACGGCTTCAATGCGCCGATCCCCTTCGACGTCCCCACGGAGAAGCCAACCATCGACGTGCCCGTCGAGCCGCTGGAGTTCGCCCGCACCTCTGCTGGGTTCTGGCACAGCAAGATGTCTCCGCTCCAGGGCGTCAGCATCGCCCAGACGGTCGCCAACTCCGGGGTCGCCGTGCGCCCCCGCATCGTCCGCTCGATCTCCAAGGACCGCGAGGTGGAGTGGGAGTGGGACGGAAAGCCGGAGGTCTTGCGGCGCAGCATCAAGCCAGAGACCGCGAAGGAGCTGACGCGCATGATGTTGCAGACCGTGCACAACGGCTCCGCCTACAAGCAGTTCCACGACAAGCGTGGCAGGGCCTTCGTGCCGAATATCCATATCGCCGGGAAGACCGGCACGCTCACGGCCCACAGCAAGAACCGGCACTACACGTGGTTCGTTGGCTTCGCCCCTGCGGAAAAACCCGAAGTAGCGGTCAGTGTGCTGGTGGTGAACACCCCGATCTGGCGCATCAAGGGTCCGATGCTGGCGCGTGAAGTGCTCCGGGCCTACTTCGAGCAGCGCGGCAAAAAGTAGGCTGGCGCGGCGCTTGAGGTCTCAAGAAGCGCGCTGGCTGGCCGTTCGTCACGAGTAGCCTCCCGGTGCCAGGACTCTGGGCATCGAGCTTGGGGTCTCTGGCAAAGCACACAGGTGCCACGGACCCCAGTGTATGGACGTCCCCCGCAAGGCTGCGAAGGACGCCTACACGGGCCCCGTCCCGCAACCCGTGCGTTGACTCAAGACGCACGAAACGGGCCGGATTCCTCCCGAACGATCAACACTGTGGGCACGCGAGGATGGAGTGGACTCAGCTGTAGGGGTTGCTAGAGTAGGTACCGTGCAGGTCGTCTTGAGAAAGCTCGGTCGTGGCTCGCGCGCCGTTACTGGCCGCCTGGTACGAGCACCGCGCAAGGGGTCTGTGGTGGTGATCGAGTTCTCGGATGGGATGCACGAGTACGTGACCACGCCCGTCAAGCGAGTGCTGCGGTTGGCTCCCAAGGATGTCTTCTACATCGAGACGGTCAACAGCCGTTATCGACTCGAGGTGCGTGACCCGGAGTCCGCGCTCGAGGACGCCTCCAGCGGTTGAAGCTCGAATCGGCCTGCCGATCTCACGTAGAACTTTCAGGAGCCGCCTCGCGCGGCTCTCGTGTTTTGTGCCCTGGCAATGCGTTTCCTTACGGCATCTCACGCGGCGCAGCCTCGAACGAGGAGCGTGGCGGGGCGAGCGCCTGGGGCCCGAGCCGTGGGTTTGGGGGTGAGGCGCGACGTGGAGCCGTCCGGGACCGCCCGTGGTCTCGTTCGCTCGCCCGAACTCGTGGGCGATTGGTTCATCTGTTCAGTTCGAGCGGACAAACCGACGGGCCGCGGGCACCAGAGACTGGCGGGCGACGGTGTTTTGCGGTAGCAACCCCCTCCCGCGGATCGCCGCGGCCTTCATCGACGCCGTTCGGGCGTCCCTTTCGCGCCGAGTCGCGCACCGTTTCGAGAGAAGAGCACGATGGGTAAGTTCGACAGCCGCAAGTCGCAGAAGATGTGTCGCAAGAAGGCGCAGCGTAAGAAGAAGGAGCGCCTGAAGCGCCGCGCGGAGGAGACCCGCGCCGCCCGCAAGGGCTGAGCTTCGCTCCTAGCGTCCGCTGCGAGTCGTCGACTCGCGTCCCGACGGGAGGGCACCATCGGAGCTCGCCGCCGCTGGCCACTGGCCACCGGCGGCTTCGACGCGTCCGCTACTGGCCTCTGGCGGTTCGATGCGTGCGCTGCCCACGGCGTCCCATGCCGGGTTCTTGGCCCACGACTGGTCCACCTGATAGCGGTCGGGCGTGACCCTCCAGTCCCTTCGCAACGCGGGCCTCAAGTCGCTCGCTGGCATGGTGCTCCTCGGTGCGGTGGCCAGCGTGACCCAGGCGGGCTGCATGCAGCCGCCATCTCGCACGGCACGCCTCACGGAAGCGGCGCGAGAGATGAACCTGGCGGCGCGCTTCGGGCGCATGGACCTCGCAGCGGAGCACGCTGCAAGCGGCGCGAAGGGGCACTTCCTGAGACGTCGCGCACAGTGGGGAAACGACATCCGGGTGGTCGATGTCGAGCTGAGCGGACTCAGCCTGAAGGACGACACCAACGCGGTGGTCCAGGTGGACGTCGCCTGGACGCGAATGGACGAAGGGCAGCTGCGGACCACGCGAGTCGGACAGCAGTGGCAGGATCGTGAAGGAGCCTGGCGGCTGGTGCGCGAGAAGCGCATCGCGGGCGATTTCGGACTCTTCGGCGAAGCGGTCGAAGACGTGCAGACCAAGCCTCACGGCGACGTGCACTTCCCGACCAAGGTCATCCGCTAGCAGGGTCTCTTCAGCCGTCCGCTGGTCCCTGTGGGGCGCACCGCCGGCCCCTGCGGCGCGCAGCTCGGCGGCGCGCAACTTAGAACCGCGCGGAAACATCTGAGGAGGTCTCCGCGCGGCTCTCGACTCGCTACTTGTCCTTCTCCTTGAGCCAGTAGGGCTTGCCGCGGTAGCGGACGATTGCGTCCTTGAACGTGCCCCAGAGGCCCGAGTTCGCGAAGCTACCGGCACCCTTGTAGGCGATGTACACCTTGCCCGAGGCCGTCCCCGCGACCTGAGACGTCGAGCCGCTCTCGTCGAAGGGCTTCACGTCCCAGTCAGTGAACTCGACGTAGTAGGCGTTACTCGAGTTCCAGCTCGTCAGCCCGTCCTGATCGGGGTTCTTGATCTGGAAGAAGCCGTCGCCGTACTTCATGTCCTTCTTCATCTTGGCGCCCTTCTTCGGCGCCTCCGGGAGACGAAGGGTGATGAACTGCGAGCCCGAGACGAAGCCAGTGGGTTTCTCAAGCTTCTTCTCGTAGAAGTTCATGACCCAGCCCTGCTTGACGCCTGGCTCGATCACGACGCTCTGGGGCTCCCAGCGACGACCGTTGGCGTCACCGTTGAGCGGCTCGTCGGGGATCTCCTCGGGCTTGGGTGTGTCCGACCACTTGTAGGTGACGGGCCCACTGGGGGGCGGCTCCTCGGCTCTTGGCTTCTCGGCGCTGGGCGCGGCGCTGGCAGTCGCCGCAGCGGGCACCGCCGAGCCGCTGGCGCTGGGCGCAGGGGCCTCCTCCTTCGAGCAAGCTGCGAGCGAAACCACCAGCAGCCCAGACAGTGCGAACTTCGACTTCATCGCTCCTCCTTCAAACGGCGTTCGTCGCCGGAAACAGCGTCTCCGTGGCAAGGCTCAGCTCATGACCCACTGGGCGAGGCCGAACATCGAGCCATCGGTGGCCATGCACACCGCGAGCTTCCCGACCGTTGGCACGTCGAACGGACCCTGGAAGACGGCGCCGCCGAGCTCCTTGATCCGGGCCACGCTCTGTTCGATGTCTGCGGTCGTGAAGTAGAGAAACCACGAGGAAACGGGCATGCCGTCGGGCCGCTTCATCATGCCACCGGCGTCACCACCCTCTTCACCGCTGCCGAACAGGAAGTACTCCATCTCGGTCATGGGGCCCTTGCGCCACTTCCAGCCCACGACCTCGGAGTACAGCGCCTGGGCCTTGTCCGTGTCAGTGACGAGTAGCTCGTTCCAGCCGACCATCCCCGGCGTGCTCATCGGCACCAGCTCGGGAAGCTCGCCCTCTGGCTTGAACAACGACACCACGCAGTTCTCCGGGTCCATCATCATCGCCATGCGACCCACGCTGGGGATGTCCATTGCGCCCATGGGGAACTGAGCGCCGAGCTTCTTCGCCCGTGCCATGGCGGCGTCCACGTCATCCACGGTCACGTGTCCCATCCAGTGCGAGGGCGCCGGGGTGTCAGCGGGCAGGGCGTTCATCCCGCCGAACGCCTTGTCGCCGATGTTGAGCATCGGGTACTCCGGCATGTCTGCGGGCGCGGCGTCGGGTTTCCATGAGACAATGTTCCAGCCGAAGAGCTTCGTGTAGAACTCCTTGGCCTTGTCCAGATCCTTGGTGTTGAGATCGTACCAAACGAACTTAGCGGTCATCGTTCCCTCCTCGGTGCCACGAGCTCGCGTTGCGAGTCTGTGCTCTGCTACGAGGTGACCGGGGTATCCCGATCCCGGCGTGGCTGCTAGTGGGCGCCGGAACGTGGAGAATTGCCCGGGGAATCTCGCGGACGGTGGTGAGCAGCGATCTCCCGGCGGGCTCGGCAACGCCAGCGGCTCCGCGCCATGTGACAGAGAGCCGCGTCGCGGCCTGCGCTCGAAGGGCGGGCCGAGCTCGCGAGGAGGTGGAACCGAAGGGTTCTCGGGTCGGCGTGCCAGGACGGGCTTGGTGCGCTCTGTTACCGTGCGGTCATGCGGTGGTTCATGGGTCTGGGACTGGGGATCGTCTGGGTGGCCGCTTGCGGTTCGGAGGACGGGACGAAGCAGCGCCAAGGGCAGGATGCGGGGGCGGATGGCAGTCTTGGCGCGACCGGTGGGACGCGTGGAGGGAGCGCCGGTTCGTCCAGCGTCGGAGGCGCTTCGAGTGGCGGCGACTCCGGTGCCAGCGCAGCCGGGACGGGCGCGGCGGGAAGCGCCGGTGCCAGCGGAAGTCCTGGAGCCGGTGGGAGCGGGGCGACCAGCAGCGCCGGTGGGAGCGGCGGCCTCGTGGACGCGGGGAGCGACTCGGGAAGCGGCGGAGCCGGTGGAGTCACCGACGCCGGCTGCGGGTCGACCACGGTCGGCGCCGCCACGATACAGTGGAGCCACACCTTCGGCACCGCGGTGAATGACCGCGCGGCTGATGTCACGACCGGCGCGTCCGACGAGGTCTTCGTCGTCGGGTACACGTCGGGTGTCCTGGGCGCGGTGGACGCACCGGGGGACGACGCGTTTCTGCAGAAGCTCGACGCCGCGGGCAACGTCGCCTGGACCCATCAGTTCGGCAGCGCCGGCAACGATAGCGCGAGCTCGGTGCGTCTGGACTCCGATGCCAACATCCTGGTCGGCGGGATCACCTCGGGCGATCTCCAGGGGTCGAATCAAGGGAAGTTCGATGGCTTCGTGCGCAAGCTGAAGAACGGTACCAGTGGACCAGAGGAGCAGTGGACGTACCAGTTCGGAACCGCGGAGGACGAGTATGTCCATGCCATTGCGGCGGACTCCGCTGGCAACGTCCTGATCACGGGGCGGACGCTCGGGGACTTGTCCGGGAACTCCGCTGGAGCCTCGGATGTTTACGTGCGGAAACTCGACAAGCTCGGAGTCGAGTCCTGGACGGTCCAGTTCGGCACCAGCGGAGCCGAGCAGGGCATGGCCATCGCCACGGATCAGACCGGAGCCGTATACGTCGCTGGCTATACCGAGGGTGCGCTGGGAGGGGCCAACGCAGGAAGCTGGGATGGCTTCCTGCGCAAGCTGAGCGCGACCGATGGCAGTGAGATCTGGACGAGACAGTTCGGTGGCGCAGGCGTCGACGCTGCCTGGTCGCTGGCGGTCGATCCGAGCGGCAACGCTTACGTCGGTGGATGGGTGTCGGATCAACAAGGGTGTCAGCACTTCGGCGGACAGGATGGATTCGTGGCCGCATACGACAGCGACGGGAAGCTGCGCTGGACTCACCAGTTCGGCAGATCCTTCGGCGATCAGGTGCTGAGCATCGCGCTCGCGGGTCAGGGCGTGGTAGTCGGCGGGACGGGCGATCTGGACGGCACGCTGAGTGGAAACACGGATGCCTTCGTGCGCGAGCTGGACGGCTCGGGTACGCCGGTTTGGTCGCTGGAGGTCCTTGCGACCTCCGCTGACGAATACACCAATGGCGTGTGGGCTGACCCGAAGGGCAACGTCTACGCAGTGGGTCACGACCAGACGATTGGCAACAACGAGGCCTTCATCGCGAAGCTCGCGCCTTGACGTTCCCTGCGGCCGCTGGGGAGGCGGCTCAGAACGGGCTCTGGGCGACGAAGTAGAACTGGCCGCCCGAGATCTTGTCCTCGTCCTCCAAGCCGTTGGCGTAGCCCAGCTTGAGGTTCGCGCGCACGTAGTAGCCCAGCACCAGATCGATCCACAGCTCGCCCCCGACGCCCAGGTGCATCTCGTCGAACGGGTCATCTAGGTCGACGGTGTCGAACGCGCCGCCATAGTCGGCGAACAGCGCCGCGCTCAGCGTGCGGAGGAAGCCTGGCAGGGTGCTGATACCGAACTCCGGGTACGCGATGGGGAAGCGATACTCGGCCTTGAGCAAGTGAAACTGCCGACCTCGGAACGCGCCTGGTTCGTATCCGCGCAGCAAGAACGTCGATTGAAGGATCCCGCTGGTGTACGCCTCGAGCGGGCCCGTGTCCGTGAAACCGCCCGTCGAGAACAGACCACGCCTTGGGTAGGTGCCATCGGACGTCCCGCCGCTGGCCGAGACCGCGAGCACGTGATGGGGCAGCACCGGCACGGGCACGTAGCCGACGCCGCGCCAGGTCACGGAGGTCAGCGTGCTCTCGCTGCCCGTCTCCGGGGCGCCGACGTCGAGCGCCGCGGACACTCCCCAGCCCCGCTCGCTGCTGATGCCATCCGCCGTGCCGTCGGCGTTCGAGTAGGAGTAGCCAAGGCGCACCAGGCCAAGGAAGCCGCTGTAGGGCTTGCGATTCACCGGGCCGAAGGGATCGCCTTCGAAGTCTGGCGTCAGGTCTTGCTCGTAGGTGGCGGCGGTGTAGTTCAGCGAGACGCTCTGCGCCTGGTAGACGTCGTTTGCGGAGTAGGAGAGCCCCGAGGTGATCCCCGAGATGTGCTCGGTCACGATCAGGTCCTCGCCGCCGTAGCGGAAGCCGCCACGCGGCACCGCGCGTCGGAACGCTGACAGGTTCAACGTGGGTTCCAGTCCGCGGTAGGCGTACGACGCCGAGACCGAAGGCTCTCCCTGCTCCGTCTCCACCGTGAGGAACAGGTTGAAGGCATGCAAGCCGACAGCGTCGCTACCGCTGGTACTCACCGTCAGCGACTGTCCAAAGCTACCCGGTCCGTACTCGGCCAGGTAGGAGCGCGGCCCGAGCGAGTCCAGCGGGTCGTACTTCGTCACCGGGTAGCGGTTCCTCCGCGGCTCTGGCGGTGGATCCGGTCGGTCGTCGGTGTATTCGGGTGCCTTGAGGAAACGTTTGGGGCTCAGCGGCATGGCGAACAGATCGAACCCTTCGTGGGTGTAGCCCACGTAGAACAGCGTCTTCCCGTCGGCTGACACCTCTGGCATGTAGGCGCCGTTCACCACGTTGGTCACCATGCTCAGACGCTTCGTCGCCAGCTCGTAGGCGTAGACGTTCGCGACGCCGGTGCGGTCGGAGACGAAGTAGAGGCGCGCGCCGTCGGGCGACCAGACCGGCTGCTGATCTTGCGCCCGATCTCGCATCAGGCGCTTCACCTGGTTGCTCTTCAGGTCGACGATGGCGATGTCGCGGTAGCCGCCCTTGGTCCAGATGCTGTACGCCACGCGCTGGCCATCCGGTGAGAAGCGCGGCGTGAACGCTTGCTCGTACTTGCGGCTCCGCACCAGCGCGCGCTCGTTCTCGAGCTTGGAGTCAATTGCCTCGGGGAAACCGGTTGCGACATCCGCGATGCGCAGCGTCGTGGTGCCCTTGTGGTTCGTGACGTAGACGACCCGACGCCCATCGGGGCTGACATCCGGGCCGCGCGCGCGGCGACCCACGGTCCAGCGTTGCCGTGATGGCGAGAGACCGCGAGGGCTGGTGGTGCCCCTCGGCTGCGCGAAGAGGTCGTTGTAGATGTAGTCACGCCGCGACCGCCCGGCGTCGTCGAACACCATGGCGCAGTCGCCGTCGAAGGTGATGCCGTTGGGCGAGCCGGAGCGGGCGATGCGCTCGGGGTCGCCGAGCGGCTCGTTGTTGGCGCTGACCCTCAGGCGATAGATCCCGCCCGGGAGAGTCCCGTCGTCCACGAAGTAGACGAGCTCGGTGCCTGCTGAATTAGGATCCTTACGGAAACATTTGGGTGCTTCTCGCGGGTAGCTCAGGTTGCGCCCATGATGGGTGAGGCGAACGCCTTCGCGCCGCCCTCGGCGCTCCACGTCGCGAACCAGCGCCTCGTATTCGCGCTTCAGATGTGCGTGCCAGCCCTCGTAGAGCTCCACATAGGTCTTGCCCGTGGCCTTCTTGATCGACCGGTTGATTCCCCAGGGAATTATGTTTGCACCGTAGTCGGCGGAGACCGTGGCGTAGGTCTCGGTGCCGTAGGTGTCGAGGATCCAGCCGATGAAGTAGCCACCGTAGAGGTACCAGAGGTTTCCGCCGGGCCAGCGTCGCGGGATACTGCTGATCTGATCGAGGCGCGCGAAGTTGCCTTCGAGCACGTCGGCGCGCAGCATCATGTCGAACAGGCTCGAGCGCCGACGGCCCGCGCCGGTGTGCTGGCTCTCGAGTGCAACCGCCAGGCCCTCCAGGATCCAGCGGGGCTGCACCTGGTTCGGCGTGTAGGTCTTGCCGAAGATGCCGTTCAGCAGCTCGGGAATGCCGGAGCGGTTGTCGATGTGCAGGATGTGGGTGTGCTCGTGGGTGAGCAGCATCAGCATCCAGTCGTCGTAGTCTCCGAGCACGCTCATGTCGTCCGGCGCGGAAACGAACAAGCGGATCGTGTTGTAGGGGCGCACGCTGGCCGAGCCGTTGGAGGCGTCGGTATTGTCCGTCAAGACGATGTGCGTGACCTCCTTCGGCTGCCAGCCCAGCTGGGGGCTCAGGCGGCTATGGATCGCCTCGCCGAGGCTCGCGGTGCGCTGGGCGACCTCGTCCAGCCCAGCGGGGTAGTGGACGCGAAAGTGCGGCGTCTCCACCGTGCGCCAGCGCAGGTACGGGTCCCCTGCCTGGGCTGGCCGCGCGACGCTCAGCGCGAGCACTGCGCAGGCAAGGGACAGCAGGAGGCGCATTAGCCCCGAGGCCTAACCCAAGCACTGGCGCGACGCGAGTCGCGTCTGCCAGGGCACGAGCGAGTGATCGCGGCTGCTGCGAGCGACGAGGCTTCAGAAGTCGTCGTGGAACAGTGGCTCACGGTTGCGCACGTAGCGATACACGAGCTGCCTGCCCTCGGGGGAGATCTCGGTGAACGCGGCGCCGAACCCTGGCGGCGCGTCTGCTCCGGAGTTCGGTGCTTCGCGAGTCCAGCGTACGATGGCCTTGGCCTCGAACTCGTACCCGCCGGGCATCGAGATCTTGAGCACCAGTGGCTGGCCCATGTCGGGGATCTGATAGGTGGCGATGAAGATCCCACCATCGTCGATCACGTCGTTGCCGCTCAGCCCCTTGTAGAAGTTGGTCTGACTGTTCGCACCCAAGGCGGCCTCGAGGCGGACCACGTCGCCGAATGCCGGAGGCCCGCCTGCTGTTGGTCCGGCCTGGGGAGGTCCTGGCTGGGGTGCAGGTTGATGCTGTTGCGGCTGCGCGTGGGCGGCTTGGGCCGCGCCATGGGCATTCACCGAGGGCTGCTGGGGGTACGCTTGCTGAGGTGGTTGCTGCGGCGCTTGCTGCGGAGCCGCTTGGTGCTGCGGTGCCTGCTGGTATTGAGGTGCCTGCTGGTATTGGGGCGGCTGCTGGTATTGGGGCGGCTGCTGGTATTGGGGCGGCTGCTGGTATTGGGGCGGCTGCTGGTATTGCGGCGGCTGCTGGTATTGCGGCGCCTGAGGCGGCGGTTGGTGCTGCGGCGCGGCTTGTGGTGGCGGCTGATACGGCTGCTGCGCTGGCGCTTGCGGCGCGGCTTGTGGTGGCGGCTGATACGGCTGCTGCGCTGGCGCTTGCGGCGCGGCTTGTGGTGGCGGCTGATACGGCTGCTGCGCTGGCGCTTGTGGCGCGGCTTGCGGTGCCGGTCGCGGAACCCCAGCCGCCGCTCCGCCATCGATGGGGGGGAGCTCGAGGGTGCTTCCTCCTGGAGGCTGCTGGGCGCTGGAGCCACTCAGCGCGACCGTGCTGCCAAGGCCTTGCGCGGGAGCGGCAGGCGCCGGCGCCGCCTGGAAGGCGGGCTGAGCGGGGGCGGCTGCTTGCTGATTGAGTCCGTGCACCACTCCCAGCGAGCTGGCTACTGCTTCCATCGCCTGGGTCACCGCCGGATGAACGCCCTCGGAGGACTGCAGCTGAGCGAGCGCACCACGAACCGCTTCCAGGGCAACGGGTGCGTGCTGGGGCAGGGCGGCACCGCCCGACGCCTCGATCTGATGGAGCGAACTCATCGCCTTCGCGATGGGTTCGGCAACGTTCATCAACTGCGGCGGAACACCAGGTGCCTGAAGCGCGGCCAGGCCCTGCGCCAGATTCTCGCGGGCGCTGCGTGCTCCGCTAACGGGGTCGCTCATTCGTTCCCTCCAAGGATTCGCGAGAGTCTATCACCTGAGTTCGAGCGCTTACGAGTTCCGCAAGCCGAGTTCCGTCGACTTCCTGTCCCGACTCCAGGCGCACACGCTCCACCCGAACTCCGCCATCCCCTGTGCGGATGCGCACCGCGCTCGACGTGATCTGCGCCTCGCCCGGAAGCAACGCCAGGGGGAGACGCTCATCGCTGCTGGCCTTCAGTAAGTCCAGGCGCAGCCCTGCAATCTCCAAGGGCACGCCAGGTTCTGGGCTCAGCGCTCGTACCCGGCGCACCACGGCCGCCGTTCCCGCACTCCAGGGACACTTCAGTAAGTCTCCGTCCGGTGCGGGTGCCCAGGTTGCCGACGCTTCGTCCTGGCTCGTGCGAGGCAATGCCCGACCGTCCGACAGCTCGCGAGCGGCGCGGCGCAGGAGACGCAGACTCGGTCGGTCCAGGGCCTTTGCGAGGCGCCACGCGCTGCCTGTACGAAGCTCCTCACCCCCGAACTCCTCCTGCCAGACGATGTCTCCGGTGTCGTAGTCCGCCGCGAGGTGGTGCAAGGTGACGCCGGTGCGCGCGTCCGCAGCGTCGATGGCCCAGAAGAATGGGTCGGGGCCGCGATGGCGAGGCAGCAGCGAAGGATGCACGCCGTACGCGCCGAGTGGACAGCGACCGAGCCAGCCTTCGGGCAGGCGCCGGGTCCAGAACCAGCTCAGCAACACCTCAGCGCCATCGAGCCGCGCTTCCACTCGTGCTCCGAGGGTCTGCCTGGGCGTGAGCAGGGCGTCGATCACGACGTCGCCCAGCAGCCTCTTCACGCGTCTGCGGCCGGGTGCCGGCAGTGGACTCAGCACCACTGGATCGAGGTCGTGACCGTCGCGGTGCAGCAGCCAGGCTGCGAGGGGCAAGCCAAAGAACGCGATGCGCATGCACCTGGTGTAGCGGCAAATCGCCGGGGCGCCGAGCCTCGGCCGCGGCGGCCAAAGAGAGCCCAAAAGTTGTTAGGGCTTCTCCGACCTTGGTACCCCGAGCAGTATGGATTCTGGGTCTGCCTTCGGACAGATGCTTCGCGCGGGCAATCGCTTCGATCCCGAGGCCGCGAATCGACCGATTCTGAGCTTCGAGAACGTACACAAGGCGTACCGCTCGGACGCACCCGTGCTGAGGGGCATGAACCTGCAGATCGAGCGCGGGGAGTTCGTCTTCTTCACCGGACCTTCCGGCGCTGGCAAGAGCACCCTGCTGCGTCTGCTCTACGCGGCGGAGACCGTGGACTCCGGTCGCATCCTGTTCATGGGGCGGGAGGTCGGTCGCCTGCGCCCCGAGTCGATTCCGTTCCTACGCCGAAACATTGGCGTCGTTTTTCAGGACTTCAAGCTGGTCAACAACTGGAGCGTCTCCGAGAACGTGGCCATGCCGCTCGAGGTCCTGGGCCTCCCCGAACGCCTGATCCGTACGCGGATTGGCGAAGCCCTGGAGCGTGTGGGTTTGGGGGGGAGGGGGAGCGATCTCGCGTCGACCTTGAGCGGCGGAGAGCAGCAGCGCGTCGCCGTGGCGCGCGCGATCGTAGGCGAACCGGCGCTGGTGCTCGCTGATGAACCGACGGGAAACCTCGATCCCCAGCTCGCCGTGGACATCCTCGGCCTGTTCGAGGACATCCACTCCACCGGCGTAACGGTGCTGTTCGCCACCCACGATCGCTCGCTGCTCGACATCCGTCCGCGGCGCGTCGTCGTGCTTCAAGACGGTAAGGCCATCGACGCCCCCAACGGGCTCGAGGGTGACTTGGAAGACGACTTCCAGCTGTCCGTAGCCTGAGGAGACACCGAGAGACATGACGTCGCTACAGCGAGCCTGGCGAGGCGGAAAAAACGACTGGCGGCTCCATCTGCTGAGCATCTTCTCGGTGGCGGTGGCCTTCGTCACCCTGGCGTCTGCGCTCCTCGTCGTGGTCAACGTCGACGGGTTGCGTGACCGCTGGGCACGCGCCGGACGCGCCAGTGTATACTTCCGGGTGGAAACGACACCAGCCCAGGTGCGCGCCATCGAGGACGCCGTACGCGCCGCTCCCGGGGTCACGGACGTGCGCTACGTGTCCAGCGATGAGGCGCGCCGCGAGGTGATCGGGCGCGGAGACAAGGTGCTCTCGGATCTGCCATCGGCGGCCTTCCCTGCCTCCCTCGAGGTCATGGTAGATGAAGGCACCGAGGGCGGAAAGCTGGATTCCCTCGCTTCACGCGTGCAGGCCCTACCTCAAGTCGAGAGTGTGGAGACGTACCAAGACTGGACCCATCGCTTGGCTTCGGTGCTGAGTGGAGGTGTCACCGCAAGTCTGGTCTTGGCCTTCGTGGTGCTGGGTGCCGTCGTTAGCGTGGTCGCCTCGACGATCCGTCTCGCCCTGCAGCGCAGACGTATCGAGGTCGAGGTGCTCAAGCTGGTCGGCGCGACCGACAGCTACGTGCGCAGACCCTTCGTCGTCGAGGGCGCTGCGCAGGGGGGGATAGGCGCCTTCCTGGCGCTGGTCATACTCGCAGTTCTCTACGGAATCGTCAGGCAGAACCTGAGCGGTGAGCTCACGACCCTCGTGGGGATGCAGCCGGTGTTCTTGCCGTGGACCTTCATGCTGGCGATGGTCTCTCTTGGCTCTGCGCTGGGTGCGGTCGCAGCGTGGGGTAGCCTGCGCAAGCTCTTGGTCGTGTGACGTGAAAGTCCGAATCGCCTTCAGTCTGCTGTTCTTGTCGGTGGGAGCCGTCGCGCTGGCGGCGCCTTCCTCGCCGGATCCCGTGGCGACGGACGACGCCGCGTTGCAGGCGCCTTCGCCCGGCTACGTGGCGCCGCCTCCGGGCTACGCCAGCCCGAGCTACGCCGCGCCCGCGCAACGCCCAGCCGCCGGCCAGCCTGACTTCGAGGCGCTGCTCGCGCAGCTGAACCGTGAGGAAAAAGCAACCGAGAAGGCCCTCAACGATCTCGCCGCAGAGGCGGAGTCGGCCAGGCGCCGCACCATCGCCCGGGGCCGCGCCTACGTGCGCAAGTCGCGCGCTGGTCTACTGCCCGTGGGCGGCGGTTTCGATGAGCTCGTGAACCACGCCTCGCGCCTGGAGCGCCTGCGCCGCGCTCTCGAGCGCGACGTGGCTGCGGAGAAGGCGCTCACGCGCAAGCGCTCCAAGTTGAGCAAGCGCCTCGCTGATCTGCGCGCCCGCAAGGGACCGCTGGAGGCTCAGGCGAGGATCACGTCGCAGCAGCGCGCCGCGCTGCTCGCGCAACAGGACCGCGCCGCCGCGTTCGAGCGAGCCTTCTCGAACAGTGTCGGTTCCTGGGACAACACGGCGATCTATGGCGCGGACCCAGGCTCTCCGGGCGCAGGCCCTAGCATGGAGGCCGCGGCGTTCGGCGCGATGAAGGGCAGACTGCCCTTCCCCTTGCCGGGACGCGCGCAGGTGCGCAAGGCCAGTCGTGGTGGGGGCGGTCCTGGCCTGGAGATGACGGCGCCGAAGGGCGCCCCGGTGCGAGCGGTCTACAAGGGGCGCGTTGCCTTCGCGGATCAGTATCCCGACTACGGCCACACGGTCATCCTGGAGCACGGCGGTGGCTACTACACCGTTTCCGCGGGGTTAGAGAGCTTCGCGGTCAAGGTGGGAGACGACGTGAGCTCTGGCGATCGCCTGGGAACCGTCGGCGACGATGGTCGAGGGCCGATGCTGTACTTCGAAGTCCGCGAGGGTTCGGATCCGCTCCAACCCAGCGAGTGGTTTGGCCTCGAGTAGCGCCCTGCCGCAGTCTGGCGACCGGTCGCGCCGCTGCGCAGGGGTGCCGAATCTGCGCTAGACTGCGCCCCGATGGGGGACGCAAAGCTGCTCTTGGATCACGCCGTCGCGCTGGTGCACGAGCGCAGCTATGGTGCGCGCCGAGTGCTGTGGTTGGTGTACCGCGCATATCCAGATGGCGATCAGCTCGGGGAGTTCGCGCGCCTCTACGCCGAGATCCTCAGGCGGCATGCCCCCGCACGCACGGTCAGTGATGTCCGCGGCTTCGCCGACGCGCCGTTGGGCGCGCGCTGGGAGTACGCCAACGCGATCCGGGGCTTCCGGCGTCACGTGCGGCGGGCCGCGGTGTTCGGGATGCAGCCCCGAGCCGAGGCGATCATTCGCGTGATCATTCGCGTTTCCCGCCGGACGGATCTGCGGATCGTGGCCACGGCAGACGAAGCCCTGGACTGGGTGCTCCAGGATTGACCCGCCCCCGGCGCGGACTCATCAAGAGAGACTCGGATGGCTGCACGCGCTCTGTTGTTGGATCACCCGGTGGCGCGCGTCGTGCTGCATCGGGTGGAGGGCGTCGAGGTGCTGAGCCTCGAAGCGAAGATGTTCCCGAGCGTCGAGCAGGTCCGGGACTTCATGCCCAAGTACAGCGCGCTGGTGCGCGAGCACGCCCCGGCGCGGGTGATGACGGACCTGCGGCAGTTCATGGGCGCGCCGCTCAGCGTGCACATCGAGTACGCCAAGTTCCTGGGCGCCGTGCGGCCCCATGTCTGCCGTTCGGCGATCTTCGGCCTGCGCCCGAGCACTGGCGCGCTGGTGCGTCTCGTGCTCAGGCTTGCAGGGCGTCACGACATGCTGATCGCAGCGACCGAGCCCCAGGCGCTTGACTGGGTACTGACCGGCTCGTGCGAGAAGCAAGCAGTGTAGCTCACACCTGCTCGGCGTCGTGCAGCACCCAGAAGGCGATGGCTGCGCCGATCACGGGAACCAGCCAGATCAGGAAGGCCTGGCCACGCTTCTGTTCGGACTCGTAGAGATCCGTACGGAAAACGCGAAAGGTGACGAAGAGCTGAAACAGGATGGCTGCGCCAACGAATGCGATGGGAAACATGTGGTCCTTGGAGCGGCGCCCAGAGGCGCCAGGTAGTTCTGGGATCCGGTCGACACCGGACGGGACGAGCGTCGCGCCGCTGCGGGCGAGCTCTCGATGCGAAGGGGCGCGCTGGTCAGCGCGCGGTGCCCCGCTTGGGGCGTCGTGAGGGAGCCGCGTGATGCGGCGCGTTCACGCTCTCCTCGCGTGAACGCGAGGGAGCAAGCGAGGGGCCGAGGCCGTTGCTCAGCGGATCTCGCGATCTCAGGCTCGCGGGGGAGCGCGGGGCTGGAGTACGTCCCGTGTGACGGGGCGAACAGGAACGGCGTTCGCCCAGGCTGGCCGCCGCGTCCTGACCCGAGGGCCGACAGTGGGCGCTTCGAAGCTCGGGCGAGCGAACGCTAGCTCTGCCTGGAGGAACAGCAGCTGGTGCGCCTGCCACAGCGCGAGCGTAGCAGTCTCGATCTGGGTTTCGCCGTCACAGGCGGCGTCTCCGTCGCTGCCGTCGCAGCTCGCGTCCACCCGCCTCCCGGCTACCGGCCCAGACTTGGGTTGAGCGTTGCGAGATGCGTTGCGTCCGGTCGCGTCGCCGCCCTGGACTCGCGCGGGCTGGGTCTCGGGCACTGCGGCGCCCGCCGCTCCCGAGGCGAGCAGCGCGACCAGTGTCAGGGCCCAGCGCAAGATAAACAACCGGACCAAGGTGGTGCTGAAACCACTGCCGCGCAAGGGCGTCGAGGCCGATTCTCACGATTCGCCGCGCATTCCACGGTCCGAGGGACCGCCACCCGAGGCGAGAGGTCAGCGTCTTTCACTGCTCACCTCGTCGTGTGGCGCTCCGCTTCTGGGGCGGATTTCAGCGTCGCTTGCCGCCCTTGGGCAGGGCGATGTCCACGATCAGGCTCTGAATGTCCAACGCCCTCGTCGGGGGCACAATCAGTGCTGCGACCGCCCGCTGGAAGAAGCTCTTCACGTTGCGCCAGTCGTCCGGACCTTCGCCAGGCAAGGCTGGTGCGCGTTCCGCGTCGTCAAAGTACGAGAGCGCCCGCAACACCAGGCCGTCATTGACTTCCGTGCGGTACACCTCCCGCAAGGCGCGAAGGCAATCCGCGAGCCCCAGTGAGTGCAGCTGAAGCATCACGTACAGGTCGAAGAAGTCTCGACGCAAGCCGCGGTCGAGCAAGGCGTGCGTCTTGGTCGCCAGCACGCCCGTGACGTCGAGGGTGTTGTTGGTTACGTAGGGCTCGAGTTCCTTGAGCACGAAGATCGACACATCGACCCCTTCGAAACACAGGTGCACCGTGTCCTCGCTCCGCTCCAGGATCTGCGTCACTCCCTGCTTCCTGAAGTGATTGAGCAGCTGAGATGAGTTCCTCGCGGTAATAACGCCGAAGTCCACGTCATTGCTCGGGCGATAGGGCGCGAAGCAACGCACCGCCTGACCGCCGATCACGAACCAGTACCGTCCACCAGGCAGAGCCCGTGCCACGCTCTCGGGGATGACCTCGCGGGGGAGCCGCGGCTCCTTCACGAGATACCTCGGTAGGCCATGACCGCGTTCAGGAGTGCCAAGCTCTTGGGCCTCCAGCCCGGTAGCTGGGCGGCGCGGGACAACCAGAGCCATGGCAAGCCGGCTGCGTAGCTGAGCGCCCTGGGGGCGCCGTGGTTGAACGCGTAGAAGACCACTCGGTCCGCCGGTACCCGACTTGCCTTCCCTAGGTTGTAGAGCGATGCGCGCACGGCTTCGGGCAGGTCTGCGGTTTGGACCTCCGGTAGCTCGACGCGCTGGATCGCGTTGTAGAGCGTCGCGCGTGAGGGAGGGGGCAGGTCATGGCGTCGGCAGAACAGCGTGAGTTTGCGGTGCAGGGCGGAGAGCGACGGCTTGTCCCGCACCAGCAGGTGCGCTGCGATCCGTCGCTCGATCTCCGGGGCCAGTCGAGAGTGACCCTGATCCCGGCGCGACTTCAGCTTGACCTGGGGCTTGCGCTCCAGGCGCTGCTGCGCGCGGGCCATCGACTCCTTGAGCTCGAATGCTGACATCTCGACTCGGGAATTCTGACAGTTGCCGGCCGCGCCAGCAACACCAGGAGCCTGCTACAGGCGCAGCTGCACGCCCAGCTCCATCACTCGATCCGGTGGCACGTTGAAGAACGCCGTGGCTCGCAAGGCGTTGCGCGACATGAAAGCGAACAGTCGCTTGCGCCACTTCGCCATGCCTTTGCGATGCTCGGCGAGGAGCGTCTCGCGGCCCAGGAAGAAGGTCGTGTACTGGAGCGGTGGCGTCGGCGTGTCCTCGCGAGCGATCAACGCGACGATGTCCGGTTCCTCGATGAAGCCGTAGTGGGCCACGACCCGGGTGAAACCATTGCCCAGATCCGCGACCTCCACCCGCTCCTCGTCCCTCACCCGGGCGTCCTCGTGGACGCGGACGGTCAGGAGGATCACCTGTTCGTGGACGACGCGGTTGTGCTCCAGGTTGAACATCAGCGGCGGTGGCGTGCCCTCTGGGGTGCTGGTCAAGTAGACGGCGGTGCCAGGGACGCGCGTCGGTAGCTCGACACGCATGATCTCGAAGAAGTCGTCGAGGGGGATGATCTGCTCGCGCATCTGCTCTCCGAGCATACGGCGTCCCGTTTTCCATGTGGACATGCCGATGAAGATCAATGCGGCCACGAGCAGCGGGAACCAGCCGCCTTGGGCGACCTTCACCAGGTTCGAACCAAAGAAGGCGATGTCCAGCGTGAGGAACACGACGGTGAGTGAGCCCGCTGCGAGGCGGCTCCACCCGAAGCGGTGCCGCGCGACCAGGTACGCGAGCAGCGTGGTGATCACCATCGTCGTGGTGACGGCAATGCCATAGGCGGCCGCGAGCCTGGAGGAGCTACCAAAGCCCAGCACCAGCCCGATGGTCGCGAGCATCAACACCCAGTTGATGCTCGGAACGTAGATCTGTCCGATCTCCTTGGCCGAGGTGTGGAGGATGCGCACTCGTGGCCAGAAGCCGAGCATGGAAGCCTGGCGAGTCAGCGAGAACGCGCCGCTGATCACCGCCTGGCTTGCGATCACCGTGGCGCAGGTCGCCAGCGCGATCAGCGGATAGAGCGCCCAGCTCGGGGCCATTGCGTAGAAGACGTCATGAGCCAGCTCGGGCTTGCGCAGCAGCAGCGCGCCCTGGCCGAAGTAGTTGAGCAGCAGCGCAGGCAGCACCACGCTGAACCAGACCAGGCGGATGGGGCGAGCGCCGAAGTGGCCCATGTCGGCGTACAGCGCCTCGCCACCCGTGACCACGAGGAACACCGCTCCGAGGGTGAGGAAGCCGTGACCCGACTCGTGAAACAGGAAGCTCAGGGCGTAGCCGGGATAGAGCGCGAGCAACACGCGCGGGTTCGTGATGAGCTCGCTCACCCCCAGGACCGCCAGCACCAGGAACCAGAGCAGGGTCACCGGACCGAAGATCGCTCCGACGCCGGCGGTGCCGCGCTGTTGCATCGCGAACAGCGCGATCAGAATGCCGATGGTGATGGGAATGACCAGAGGCTGCATCGTCGGCGAAGACCCGAGCCCCTCGACGGCGCTCAACACCGAGATGGCCGGCGTGATCATGCCGTCGCCGTAGAGCAGCGCGGCGCCGAACAGGCCAAGCAGGAGCACCGTCCCGCGGGTGTAGCGCTTCAGCTTGCCCGTCGACGTGGCGAGGGCCATCAGGGCGAGGATGCCGCCCTCGCCCCGGTTGTCGGCCCGCATCACGTAGCCGAGGTACTTGATGCTGATGACCAGGGTGAGCGACCAGAAGATCAGCGAGAGCACGCCCAGGACGTTCTCGGGAGTCGGGGCGACGGCATGTTCCCCGTGGAAACATTCCCTGAGAGCGTAGAGGGGGCTGGTGCCGATGTCGCCATACACGACGCCCAGCGCCGTCAGGGCGAGGGGCAACAAACGACTTGGCGGGTGCGCGGACGCTTCGGGTGCCTCGACGGAGGCAGTTTGGCTGGACATGTCCTCTCCTT
Organism: Polyangiaceae bacterium; assembly: GCA_041389745.1. Taxonomy (GTDB): domain Bacteria; phylum Myxococcota_A; class Polyangia; order Polyangiales; family Polyangiaceae; genus JAHBVY01. Next base: position 96,553 of record JAWKRF010000024.1, on the reverse strand, counting down.
CCTACCGAGATCGAGCGCCGCGTGAGCAGCACCCCCGGGGTGTCGGAATGGGGGCGAGGTGCCCCTGGCTCTGTCGAGCCTTCTCCCCAAGCCAGCGGTCGCTCGTCAGAGCTCGGCTGGCACCCGGACCCGGCTCCTCCCGGAAAGCGACCGGAGCGTTGCTTTTGCAAGGCGCAGGCCGTCGAACCGTTCGGATTCGGCGTGTTTGATTCAGGTGTTTCCGTCGTGAGACGGCAGTCTGCTGTAGCTACCGCTCGCACGCAGGGTCGTCAAGCGTGGGAGCAACCTCGTCAAGTGCGAGGCCGAATGACACGTTTGCGACGCTTACCGCCTTCAGTTGTAGGTGATCGCGAGCTCGAGGTTGGTGTTCAGTACCCTGCCGGTCACGCCGTACGAATCGCTGAACCAGCCACCGGTCTGAAACGTGCCCGAGAGCTTCGGGCTGCCAAAGACATCGAGCTGAACTCCCAAGCGCCAGCGCCGGCCGAGCTCCCAGCGGCGACCCACGCCGACTCCAAGCGCGAGGCCCCGGAGCACCTCCGCAGGGTGGCCGTAGCTCGAGCCTTCGCTCTTCAGGAAGGTCGTCTGCTCACGGCGCGTCCTCGGCGGCGAGGGTTGGCGCGGAGTAGCCTAGCGCGCCGACGCAAAGCAGCAACCGCGCGGCAACCAATGACCGGGACATGCCTCGCGCCCATGCAAGCTTAGCTCCAGCTCCTGAAGCTCCACGAGGCGCCTCAACTGCCCCTCCAGTTGCGGAGTGTGAATCCTCGGCTCACGGAGACTCCACACGCGGCACCAGATTCACATGCCCCGAGAGTGGCGCCGGCTCGAGGTAGCGACTGTCGGCGAGCTCGGCTCAGGCGGCGCCGTCGTCCAGCTCGATCTGCACACCGTGGTGTGACTGGATCACGTTGCGGCGGACGTTCGCGCGCTCGCCGCGCACCGGGCTCGGCGTCAACGGATTGGGTAGACAGCCGGCGATGAAGGGTCGATCGGGGTCACCGTTCATGAAGCCGACCGCGACCTCGGTGCCTGGCTTGAGGGGGAAATGCATGCCGTAGTTGGCGCCCGCATGAGCCTGGAGCATGCGCATGGGCCGCGCGGCGCGGCTCTCCCCCCCGTCCTTGCCGTCACAATCGAAGAGCACCTGGTAGCGACCGTCGCCGTCGATGTTCGGCACGTTCGGGTCATCGCCCCGCACGGTGCCCGTGAGATAGCCCGCGATTCGCGGTTTCGAGGTCGAGAGCTCCGGGCGGTAGGTGACGTCCGCGGGTTGCGCCTCGAAGCTCGCGGTGTACACGTTCTCGAAGCGATGCTCCACGCGTCGCACGAGCAGCGCCACATCGTTGCCGTCGGGATCCGGAGTCAACGTGAAGCTGGCCCCTGCGCGCACCAGGGCCGTGTAGGTGCTGCAGCGATGGCGCACTCTGCGGGCCAGCATGAGCTCCGCGCGGATCTTCGCGAGCAGCTCGGCTTCCTCCGGCAGCTTGAGGTGCAGGCCATGGTCGATGACGCGGCCCTCGCCGTCGGGGTGGATGGGGCGAGAAGCGCTGAGCCCGACCTGCGGCACCCGATAGTTGTAGTCGTGGACCATGATGCTCGCAGGACCCCGACGCCGCTGGCAGATGTGGCTGAAGACGAAGGCTCCTGCATCCTCCACGTTGGACCCGAACTGGCGGAACGGCAGCTCGGTCACGTGGGAGGCGTCTGCGCTCGGGTTCTCCGGGAGGTGGCTCGAGGCGTCCGCGTCCGAGGCGCTGCCCTGAGGAGCTTGCCACACCGCGACGTCCAGCATGCCCGCGTTGTGATCACTGAACACCAGGCGATCTCGGGTGCCGTGCTCGAAGCTCCAGGCGACCCCCCAATGCTCGCACAGTCGACGCAGGAAGTCGTAGTCGCTCTCGTGGTACTGGAGCACGAACTCGCGCGATGGGTAGTTCTCGCTGAGGCGGAACTCGAAGTCGACCGTCTCCTCGAGCCCGCAGCGCTCGAGGAGTGAGCCGATGATCTCGGTCACAGACCCGACGTGCACTTCCGTACGGGAATGAAGCGTGCTGCCCCAGATCCTTGGTACGAAGCGGCCGATGATGGTGCGCTGAGGGCGATCGTCTCCTGCCGCGACGGCGCGCACGTTGGCGCAGATTTCCGCGAGGTTGCCGTGGATCACCCGCACGATCTCGTGGTCGACCCTGAACACCAGCGCCGAGCGCGTGGTCGCTCTGATACATGCGTCCAGGTCGACTTCCGCGGCAGGGTGCACGAACTCCAGCTCGAAGTCGAAGAGCTCGTTGAGCGCCTCGTGCCCATCGAGGCGGATCACGGTCACGCTGCTCGGGAGCTCCGGGCAGACGAGTTCGATGGTGGTCGCGTGTTGCATCATGATCGACGTTCCTTGGGGGCGAGCAGCGAATGGCTCAGCAGTGAGCCGGTGGTGATGGCTTGGTCGAGCCGGATCCCCTCGAGCTCGGCGTCCAGCGTCTCGGCTTCGAACAAGCTCGCGGCGCGCAGGTCCGCCTGCCGCAAGTCAGCGCGCTCGAAGCTCGATTGCATGAAATCGCCGCCACGCAGATCCGATCCGAAGAGCGCGGCGTGGCGGAAGCTCGCGGTGCGCGAGCGGCAGCGCCTGAACCTGGAACCCTGGAGCGCAGCGTGGGCGAAGCTCGCGTCTTCGAGCCTGGCTTCGTCGAAGCAAGCTTGGCGCAGCATTGCCTGCTGGAAGCTCGCGCCCGTCGCCTGGACTTCGCGCAGCGATGCGCGACTCAGCTCGGCCTCATCGGCGCGTAGTCCGACGGCGATCGCACGATCGAAGGTCGCCTCGGGGGCGACCAGGGAGTAGGCGAGGGTTGCCTCGAGCGTTGCCTCGAGGAAGTTAGCATTCGCTGCGCTGGCCTGGCTCAGGTCGGCGCCGCTGAGGTCGCAGGAGCTGAGGTTGCAGTCGTCGAGGATGGCCTTCGAGAGATCGGCCCCGGCCAGGTTGGCCTGCTGGAAGCTGGAGCCTGAGCACACCGCGCGCGCCAGATCCGCGTCGCGCAGGTTGGCACCGACCAGGAGCGCTCCGCGTAGCTCGGCGCGACCAAGGTTCGCTCCTTCGAGGTCGGCGCCGCTCAGGTCGGCGCCCATCAAGCGAGCCTGGCCGAGCACGCTGCCCACGAGCTTCGCGCCCCTGAGGTCGCAGCCGCTGAGGTCGCCACCCGTGAGTAGCGCGCCGCTCAGATCTCGATCCTTCAGGCTCAGCGCGCTCAAGTCGCAGCCAGTCAGATCGGCATCCACCAGGCTCTCGCCGCTCGCGAGCAGCGCCTCGATTTCCACGCGGCTGAGCGCCGGAGCGTCCGGCGGCTCGGGTCGGGCGGAGGTCGGTGCGACGGCGATCTGTGCCCGCAGCGCCCGCTTGAACGCCTCGCGTCGGTCCTGCTCTTCGCTGCTCGCGAGCCCCAGGCGCCGAGGCACTCCCGCGGTCGCTGCGGCGCGCTCGTCGTCAGCGAGCTCGCGCGCTTCCAGGGCCTGTGCGAAGCGCTCCCGCGCTGCCTTGAGCGTCATGGGCGCGGCGAGCCGATCGGGGCAGGCATAGAAGCAAGCCACCTCGGACGCCAGATCATCTCTGGTGGCGAGCTGGCCGCGCCACACGAGCTGCAGCTGGTTGCGCTCCAGGTCGATGTGTAGTGTGTCGAGGCGTAGCGCCAGCTCCGTGAAGCGCAGGCCCTCGACGCGTGTAGTCTGAACGAAGGCGCGGAGCACGACGCCAGGCAGGCGTGTGGCGACCTCGGGGCGCAGCGGGTGCAGGCCCCGCAACTTCAGCTCCTCGTCGCCGCGCAGCTGGTCCAGTCGTTGGCTGGTGGGAGCACAGTTGAAGAACTCGTAGTTGAAATCCTCGGGGAAGTGAGGCCAGCGTCTCTGGATCCAGGCGTCGTCGTAGCTCCCGAGCAGCCTGGCGCGCGCCGACTTGAACGGATGTAGCGGGCCGAGATCCGGCGAACCGTCGAGCTTTCGACTGAGCGGACCCACTTCGAGCACGGCGTCCGTGAGGTCCGCACCCGTCGCGCCGTTGACCGTGACGTCGACGTGAGGCTTGTATGGTGCGAAGTCGCCCGCGTAGAGCATCGCCGCTTCCGGGTCGTCGTCCACGAAGATCTCGCCCAGCAAGCCGTCGGTCTCGGCTCTTGGTACCGCGCTGCGGTCGTTCGTCGGATCGAACTCCAGGCCGAGCTTCAGCACCACCACCTGACAGTCGTGCAGGCCCACCCGATCCGCGGCGCGCGGTTCCTGCGGTCGGCGCGCGTCGCTCAGCAGTCGTGGGGGGAGCTTGGCGTTGAAGGCCATGCCGCTGAGACCGGGCGCGGTCACGAGCGGGACTCGCTCCGGGGGGCGCTTGGGTAGGTGCAACATGATGCTCAGTAGATATCCTTGAGGAAATTCATGGGCCGACCAGCACCACGCTCTGACTGGGGGCAATTTGCATCCCCGCGGGGGCGTTCGGGTTTGCGCCGTTGTGCCCGGTGGTGCAGCCCATGTACGCGGCGCCCTTGCCTTCGACGACGACCTTCGAGCTGCCCTTCTTGAAGGTCACCTTCTGCCCGAAGGCGCCGCTCACGACACCTCCTGCGACGCCCGCTTGATCGCCGAGAGAGCTGGGGATCTCCGCTTGCTCGACGACGGCATCCTTGTTGCGCACCAGCACCTTCTTCGAGGTCTTGGTCGCGCTCATGACCTGCGCCGTGTTCGGGAACGGGGTGGGAACGGGAGGCGCCGGCGGAGCCGGTACCTTGCAGGTGTCTGGCATCGCGAAGCACACTCCGCCTTCGATGGTCGACATTGGGAACATCCGCTTCCTCCTAGCCGCCTGCGCGAGGCGGAGCTTCACTTGCTCAGCCGAGCAGCACCCGCCTGCCGTCGACGCGAGTCTCGTCCTTGCTCTTCAGTGTGGTCTTCTCGGCCAGCAGGCTCAGCGCGCCGCGCGCGATGCTGCGAATGCTCTCCGCGCGAGTCTCGTAGACCCGCTCCACGCGCCGATACACATCGGTGCTTCGCTCGATGATGCGACTCGCCTCGAGACGCCACCGCGACGTCGACACGTGGGCGTCCTGAGTCTCCAGGGTGTAGCGTTCGCAGCGCTGCGTGACGCTGGGCGCCTCGATCTCCACCCCACGCCCACCCTTGAGGCGCAAGGCGCCGGGGCTCACCAGATCCAGGTCGCCCAGGGAGTGTAGCGTGAGGGTGCCGGTCTCCGAGTCGAAGCGGGCCACCAGCTGTCCTTGGTCGTTCAGCACCTCCAATTGATTCCCGGAGGCAACGGCTTCGGCGCCGCTCGCCAGGCGCAAGCGACGCGGGGAGGCGAGGGGGATCACGCCGCTGGCGGGCGCCTTGGTGTGTGATTCATGGGCCTTGAGTGCGCTCATGGGCTGAAGTCCTCCGCTGCTTCGCGCTGGGGGTCGGTCATGCTGATGTTCCCGGTCGTGGCGCCGCGCAGGCTGGACTGCCCCAGGCGGGCGCGGTGAAGGTTCGCGTACTCGAGATCGGCGAAGCCGAAGTCACAGCGCTCGAGCACCGAGTGAGAGCAGTCTGCGTAGCGCAACACGCAGTGGATCAGCGTGGAGCCGCTCAGATCGGCCTTCACGAAGCACGCCTGGGTCAGGTCGCAGCCGCTGAACCGAGTCCCGAGCGCGCTGCAGTTCGTGAAGTTGCTCTGCCGGAGCTGCGCCTGGCTGAGGTCCGCGCGATTCAGCACCGCCCCCTGGAAGTCGCTGTTCGCGGCGCTCGCCCCGCTCAAGCTGGCGTCCGTCAGGTTCGCTCCCGCGAACCCGACCTGAGCGAGCGAGGAGCGCTCCAGGCGGGCGCGCTGGAGGTTCGCGCCAGCGAAGTTCGAGAGCCTCAGGTCGAGCTCGCGCAGGTCGACCTCGGAGAGATCGGCGGCTTCGAACAGGCACTGGACGAAGCTCGTCTTGCGGTCGAGCAGCGTCTCTCGGAGATCGGCCCCGCTCAGGTTCGCCAGCAATAGGCGAGTGCCTCGCAGATCGCAGCCAGCGAGTCGGCGACTCGAGAGCCGCGCGTCGCTCAAGTCCAGGCTCGAGAGGTTCGCTCCGGTCAGGTCGACCTGTGTGAGCTCAGCGCCATCGAGAGCGGCTTCCCGCAGATCCACGCCGCTCAGGTTGACCTCGTTCAACGTCGCAGCTTCCAGAAGAGCCCCGAACAGGCGCACGCCGCACACATCACAGCCGAATAGTTCCGTGCGGTTCAGCTTGGCGCCGCTCAGGTCTGATCCGCGCAGGCTGGCATCGCTCAGCAGGCAGTCGCTCAGGTCGGCGCCAGTCAGATCGCAGGCCACGAAGCTGCATTGGCTGAGGTCGAGGCCCGAGAGGTCGACGCCGCGCAGGTCGAGCCCTTCCGCGCTCTCACCGAAGAGCTCTCCCGCGGCGGCGAGCTCGAGCAGCTTTTCCCTGGATCCGATCATCGACGAGTCTCGGGGAGCTTCAAAGCAACCCGCGTGCCGTCTGCCGAGCCTGGCAGTGCGCGATCGAACGCTTTCCGGGCGTCCTGCCGTCCGTCGCCTCCCGGAAATGAGCGCGTGGTCGCTCCATTTCGTCCTCTCGGTGCGGCGACGCGGACTCGTGCTCTCCCCCCCGAGCCCGGACCCGACGAACCCGTGAGGGTGCAAGTCACTGCGCGCCTGGGGAGCAAGTGATTGCAGGAGGGTGCAAGCTCGTGCACGGCCTCGGGAGCTCGGTCGCGGAGTCAGGGGAGGGCGTCGAAGTGGCTCGAACTCCCGCGCAATCAAGTGGAAAGCGCCTGTTCCGTGTCCACGATGGGCTTGGCATGGCCACTGCACACGGGGTCGGGGACGCACCGAGGGGTGCGCGAACGTGCACCGGCCGACGCGAGGGCGCGGCCAGTCAGGAGGCTGAATGAACGCGATGGACACATCGATGCTGGAACAACTGCGTCGTGAGGTCGAAGGCCGTGTTGCCGAGAAGGCGGGGCAGAACGCTGGCGGCGAAGCGCCCGCTGACGCGAAGGATCAGGCTGCGCCGCCTCCCGCGGCGCAGCAGCGAGGGTTGCCCATCGACTGGAGCACCGAGCCGACGCCTGCCTACGCCAACGGCTTGCAGGTTGCGTACTCCGTTCAGGACTTCGCGCTGCTGTTCACGGAGCTCACGCGCTTTCCCGGACGTCTTGCCCCAGGGAACCAACCTGGGCAAGAGCGCGCGCGTGTCGCCGCTTCCTTGCGGGTGAACCCGGAAGCCTACTTCCAGATGCTTTGCGCGATGGCGTCGACCTGGAATCAGTTCGTGGGGGAGGTCGTCGACCCCCGCATGCGTCAACCAAGGTTCAAGCTGCTCGACGCCGGCGACATGCAGCTCGAGGGCCTCTCACCCAAGCAGCGCGGAGAGAGCTGATGAGCATCTTCGGCGCGGTCCCGGATCACGAGGCGTGGGTCGGTGGGTCCGACGTCGAGCTCCAGGTGCCGATCGCGCCCACCGCCAACGCGACGCTCGAGCTCGTGGGCGACGAGGCTGCCGACTACAGCTTCGTGACTGACCCCCACGTGACCTCGGGCGACACCAGCGTTCGCCTCAAGTTCTCGCCACGGACGACCGGGCGCAGCGACGCGAAGCTCCAGGTCAGCGGGACCCACCAGAGCGTGAGCCTCAACGGGCTCGCGAAGAATCCCATCGTGCTCAGCGACGACGACCACGACTTCGGCACCGTGTTGGTGGGCGAGACTGAGGTCAAGAGCTTCACGGTGACCAATCACGCCAGCTCGTCTGCGACCCTGACTCTGGAAAAGCAGGTCGAGACCGACGACACCAGCGCCTACTCCCTGTCGCCAACCAGCGTGCCCGCGACGGGGGTGCCCGTGGCGGTGACGCTGACGTTCGCGCCCACGGCGGCCGAGCACTACAGCGCGAATGTTTCCTCGAGGATCGGAGAGCTGGAGGTGGCGCTCGGCGTCAGGGGCAAGGGCAGCCTGGACACCGTCGAAGAAGGTGCGGTTCAGCAGACGTTCAGCGACGACCCCGGAGCGCTGCAACCCAGCGCAGCGACGCGCTTCTCGGTCTTCGTCCCCGAGTACAGTAGTCGCCTCAACATGGGCAAGCCGAGCCCCGCGGACGCTGGCGCGAACCCGATCCGGATCAACGGCATCGGCCTCGCCACCACGCAGAAGGTGCTGCTCAACGCCTGCGGTACCCTCGACGATAGCGAGATCGGCATACAGGCCAACGGCAACGTCTACATCCAGTCCAACGAAGCCGACGTGCTGTCCCTCTCCGACGGCAACAACGTGGTCGCGGCGGGCGGCGCAGCTTACGTGCTGGGCGACGGTGGCGTGCTGATCGCCACCACCGTCGATGGACCCACGAGCAAGGGAGACGACGATTTCCCCAACGCGGACCTGTCCGGTGACAGCAGCCCGCTGACCGCCGCGGGAGCAGCAGGCGCGTTCTTCAGCGCCGCCGACGCCTTCATCGCGCTGTGCGGAGCGCTGCGCGCTGGCCGCTACCTCACGCTCGACAGCAAGAGCGGCCTGAGCAAGATCGCAGCAGTCGCCGCCGGCGTGACGGGCCTGACGGCCAGCGTGATCTCGGCAGTCGGCGCCTCCCCTGCGGCGCTCCCTGCCGTGACCATCTACGGCCACGCCGGCGTGCTGGTGGGGACGCCTGGCTTCGGCGGCTTCCACTGCGCGGCCGGCCTCGCGCTGACGAGTGCCTATCCCATCATGGGGGGCCTCGACTGCGAGATCTTCGGCTTGCACGGCGTGAAGGTCACCGGCCGCGAGACCTCGTTGCAATCCCTCGTGGAAACAACTGTCAAATCCCACGGCAAGGTGACCATCTCCGCGGACGGCAAGTCGCCGCCCTACATCCCCGGCGCCACCGCCATCGCTGGCGAGCTCGTCGGTGAGGTGGAGGTCACGGGCAAGGACAACGTCAAGCTCTTCGGGGGCAACACCTACAACATCCTGATCGACAACCTGGGCGTCGACATGTACGCGGAGAGCGATGCGTCGAAGAAGGGTCGCATCGCGCTGATGAGCAACGACGTGGTGATCCGCGTCGACAAGACGATGATCAAGATCGCCAAGGGCAGCGTTCAGGTGCTCGACGGCAAGAAGGGCAAGGTCGTGGTCTCCAACGGGCAGATCACGCTGACGGGTGCCGGCAAGGAGCAGGTGACACTGAAGAGCGGCAAGATCGAGCTGAAATCCGGGTCGAGCACCGTCAGGGCGGATGCCTCGGGCACCAGTCTCAAGGGCTCGAAGGTGATGCTGGGTTAAATTGCCGCGTGGCAACTATTGGGGCGACTTCTGGGGAGCAGAGGGCGGGCACACCGCCCCGCTCTCGACCCAGGCCTGAAACAGCTCCCCGGCCAGGGCCTGACTGCCCACGGCCGGGGTGAGCTGTGCCGGCGGATTCCAGCCGTAACCGACGAGCGCGTCGTGCTTCATGTGTTCGATCAGCGCGGCGGGAGACTTGTCGCCGTTCCGCGCCGGGTCCTTGATCTGCTCACAGATCTGGCCCAGCGTGCGATCCTGCCAGGCCATCTCCAGCGGCGGCATGCTCCACTTGGGCGCGCCGGGCATGTTCCGGAAATTCGTTTCCCCGTGGCAAGCTGAACAGGGGAGCCCCGGAGCCCCCGATCCCTCTTCGCCCCGCACGACCGCCGGCTGGTGCGGGATCCCTTGCTCGGACTGGAGCGGTCGATCGCTGGCCGAGTGGCAGTTCACGCAGCGTGGGCTCAGGATGACCTTGCCCAGCTCCTCGAAGAGCGCCACGGAGCGCTGGCTCCGGTCCTGGATCTGCGCGAAGTCTGAAACGCCCTTCAGCCCGTTCTCCCCGGGCAGGGGGGGAGGCGCGCCAGGTGCCTGCTTCACCGTCGGCGTCTCACCGCAGCCCCCGAGCAGAGCGGCCACCAGTGCACCGCACAGCCAGCCGCGACCAACGACCGGCGAGCTCTCGGTCCGCGCCGTCATTTCTTCACGTTTCCCGCGGCGTCGTGAATTGCCCTGCGGATCCGCATGTAGGTCGCACAGCGGCAGATGTTGCCGGTCATCGCGTGATCGATGTCTTCGTCGCTGGGCGTCGGTCGCTTCCTGAGCAGCGCGACGGCGCTCATGATCTGTCCCGCCTGGCAGTAGCCGCACTGGGGCACCTGGAGAGTCTCCCAGGCCTCGCGGATCGCGTGCGCCTCTGGGCCCTCGAGACCTTCGATCGTGGTCACCGGCCTGTCTCCGACGGAGCTGATGGGCGCCACGCAGGCCCGTCGCGGTGAGCCATCGACGTAGACGGTGCAGGCGCCGCACTGCGCGACCCCGCAGCCAAACTTCGTGCCCGTGAGCCCGAGATGATCGCGCAGAACCCAGAGCAAGGGCGTATCCGGAGCGGCATCCACGTCGTGGACCTTGCCGTTGACCTCGAGGCGTATCGTCATCAAAGCGCTCCTGCGATCTGCAGGCGGTCGCTGCGATCGGTGCCGAAGATGGGCAGCCGGCGAATGCGCAAGCCCGTGGCTGCGAAGATGGCGTTTGCCAGCGCCGGCGCGGCAGGCGGTGTGGGAGGTTCGCCGACGCCGCCAGGAGGCGCTGACGACTCGATGAGCTTCACTTCCATGTGGCGTGGGGCTTCGTTCATGCGCATCACGCGCCAGTCAGGGAAATTCGCCTGCTGGATGGCGCCGCTCTTGGCGGTGATCTCGCCGTAGAGCGCGTTGGAGAGGCCGAAGAGCGTGCCGCCCTCGAGCTGGGACGCGCAGTGGTTCGGGTTCACCATCGTCCCCGCATCCATCACCGACCACACCCCGGGAATGCCGAGCTTGCCCCGAGCGTCCACGGCGACCTCGACCACCGTCGCGACGTAGCTCACGAACGAGCGGTGCGCTGCGATGCCCAGGCCGTGACCCTTCGGGAGCTTGCGGCCCCACTTGGCGAGCTTCGCAGCTTCTTCGGTGACGGTCCTGAGGCGCCTCGTGTCGATGGGATAGTCCTTCAGGGGGCTGCCGTAGTTGTCGTAGCTCGCGCCTTCCTCGTTCGGATCGATGGTGCGCGGCGGCCCAATCAGCTCGAGCAAGTAGTCCTTGGGGTCTCGACCCGCGGCGTGCGCGAGCTCTGCCGCGAAGCTCTGCACGGCGAACGCGTGGTAGATGTTGGCCACCGAGCGCAGCCAGCCGATGCGCACGTGTGCCGCGGCTTGGCCGCTCTCGAGCTGCAAATTGGCGACGTCGAAGGGCGTGTCGCTCGCCCCCAGACGCAGCTCCCCTGCGTCCGCCTCCTTCGCGCCGGCGACGAAGGTCGAGCCGATCGGTGGAAACGCGGTGCGGTGCAGCAGCGCGACACATTTCCCCGAGGCATCCAACCCAGCCTCCAGGCGCTGGGCGCTGACGGTGTGGTAGTAGGCGTGCTGCAGGTCGTCCTCCCGTGTCCACACCACCTTGACGGGCGCCTTCACCCGACGCGCGATCAACGCCGCTTCTGCGAAGAAGTCTGGCTTCGACTTCCGGCCGAAGCCGCCGCCAAGCCAGGTCACGTGGATGGTCACGTTCTCCAGGGGCACGCCACACACCTGAGCCACCGTCTGGCGTGCCTTCTGTGGTGTCTGCCCGCAGCCCCAGCAGGTCACGTGATCGCCTTCCCACTCGGCAACTGCCGCTGGCGGCTCCATCGCCGAGTGCGCGAGGTGAGGCACATAGTACTCCGCCTCCACACGCTTTGCGGAAGACGCGAGCGCCTTCTGCACGTCGCCACGTCTGCGCGCGACCTTGCCAGGTTTCCGTACGGCTTTGATCAGCAGCTCCTCGAAGGAGTTCGAGTCGTAGTCGGAGTTTGGGCCTGCGTCCCACTCGACCTGCAGGGCCTCGCGACCGCGGATCGCGCTCCAGGTGTCCTTGGCCACGACGGCGACTCCGCCGAGCGGCTTGAAGCCGACGGGCTCTTCCACGTACGGCAGCTCCACGACGTGCTTCACTCCGGGCGACTTCAGCGTCGCAGCCTTGTCGACGCGCTTCGAGCGCCCCAGCACCTGGGGCGGGCGCGCGATCACCGCGTAGAGCATGCCAGGGCGCTGCAGGTCCTGCCCGAAGATCCCCTCACCCTTCACGATGCGGGGCGTGGTGAGCGAGGCGATGTCCTGGCTCAGGTAGCGCCAGAGCTTGCGCTCTCGGAGCTTCACCCTGGAGGCGGGCGGCGCGGGCAGCTTGTTCGCTTCGACGGCCAGCTCGCCGTAGCCGAGCTGGCGCGCCGAGGCCTTGTGGTGCACGACGCCGAGCTCCGCGGTGCAGTCACGGGTGGGCACCTTCCAGCGCCTGGCCGCGGCTTGCTCCAGCATGCTGCGCATGGTGGCACCTGCCAGCCGCAGTCGGTCGAAGTTCAGGCGCACCGAGCGTGAGCCGTCGGTGTTCTGATTGCCGTACTTCGCGTCGCCTTGCGCTTGCACCACTTGGACGTCTTTCCAGTTGGCGTCCAGTTCGTTTGCCAAGATCTGCGCCATCGCCGTCCAGGTCTGTTGCCCCATCTCCGAGCGATGACAGGTGAGCACGACGCTGCCGTTGGGCTGGACGCCGACGAACAGCAGTGCATCTTTGTTTCCTTGAGGTAACTTTCCGGCCGCCAGGGCGCCTTCTTCCAGCGCGACGGCGAAGAGCAATGCGCCGGCGCCAGCCAGGAAGCCGCGGCGCCCGAGCGTCGGGTCGAGCTTGATGAATGGAGGGTTCGACGGCTGGGAACTCACGCTTCTCTTTCGTGTCCTCGACGGACCTTCTGGCTGTGAAGTTTCGACGCAGGGCTGGTGGTCTGCGGCGTCAGATCACGCTACACCAGCGAGTCGCTATGGAGCCACCGTTTCGGAGTCACAAGTGGGGCGAGTTGGCGCGCTCGCCCTGGAGAGACCCAGGGTGTCGCAGCGAGTAGTCGGAGTGGTTCTGGCCGCTGGCGCATCGCGACGAGCCGGTTTCCCCAAGGCGCTGGCGACGCTGAACGGAGAAACGCTCCTGCGGCGGACCTGCGCGACCCTGTCCGCAGCTGGCTGCGACGCGATCTGTGTGGTGCTCCGCGCGCATGACGTCGATAATATCCATGCGAAAATTCCAGATGGCGTCAGCAGTTGCACCAACTCGCGACCGGAGCTCGGCATGTCCAGCTCGCTGGCCTGTGCGCTCAGGGATCCCTCGCTGGCGGACGCCGACGCGGCGGTCGTCTCCCTGCTGGACCATCCCCTTGTCAGCCCTGACACCGTCGTTCGGCTGATGAGTCACTGGCGCAGCTCTGGTGCTGCGTTGGTGCGTCCGACGTTCGGCGGTCGCGGTGGACACCCTTACGTCCTCGCCAGGCAGCTGTTCCCAGGGCTCCTCGAGCTGCCCCTGGGCTCCGACCCGCGGCCCTTCTTCTCGCGCTTCGCGTCGGCGGTCGAGGTCAGCGACCCGGGGGTGGTCGACGACGCGGACCTGCCGGAGGAGCTGCAGGCGCTCGGGGCCAAGCCGCCGTCCAGGCGCCGCTAGCAGGCTGCGCCGGTGGGCTAGGTGTGGGTTAGTTGCCGTGCGGAATCAATGATACCGAGACGTATCCGTGTGGATGCCCACGATGCGCTCTCACCCCCGAGAACCAGCCCGCTCAGGAAAGCCAGAGCCACTCCGGAGCCGGGCGGGCGCGGGGCTTGTCCTTGAGCATGGAATCCACGGTTCGCGGATACGACCGCGTTTGGCAGCGCCGCCCGTGCTCTCGCGCGGTTCCCACATATCCAAGAAATGGCTAGTGATTTCGTATGTTTGGGGGTGAGGTGAGGCTTTTTCGAAGTTTTCCGCAACTTGGAAGGAAGGTGGACGAAACCCGGGTCAGCCTGAACAGGAGGCCGGAAAGTCCATGACCACTCGTATCGATTCGGGGCCACGCCCCAACGTCACTCCATCCCAGACTGCCGCTCGCACCACGCCGCCTCCCGCGCGGCCTTTCAAGGCCGTGATGGAAGCCGGAGCGGGAGCCGTCGTCAGCGGCGCCGAGGGCACCCTGCGTCGCCTCCCTGGAGGACCCATTCTGGCCGCTGCGGTGCGCGCGACGCCTGCTCAACCGAGCGCCGGGGGCGCCACGTCGGCGGAGGGATCGAGCGGCACTGCGGGAGGGGGCGCGACTCGGGACGAGCACGGCCAGATAGAGAGTGCGCTTGACCAACAGGCGGAACAGAACTTGTACTACCTCGGCCTGCAGGCTCGCATCTCCGCGGAGTCTCGGGCCTACTCGGCCATGTCGAACGTGCTCAAGGCGCGCCACGACACGGTGAAGAACGCGATCGGGAACATCCGCTAAGGGGCGCATCATGGGCATCGATGGAATCGGAGGCGGCGGGCTACCGCCCGGCGGAGTTGGCGGACCGGGAGGACCCAAGGGCCCGAAGGGCGCCGGGAGCAAGGAGTTCGAGGTCGATGGCCCAGCGGCTTCCTCCAAGGTCGGCAGCACTCAGGCGAGCGAAGCGCTCGGCCGCCTGGAGGCTGGCGAGATCAGCCTCGATCAGTACCTCGACACCCGGGTTCAGGAAGCAGTGAGCCACCTCGAGGGCAAGCTGCCGGGGGATCAGCTCGATTTCGTCAAGGAGAGCCTGCGTCAAGAGCTGCAGACCGATCCCGTGCTGGTCGAGCTGGTTCGCCGCGCGACTGGGGTCTCCCCAGGCTCAGCAGGCTAGCCGCGGCGTTGGGACCAGATTCGAGGAGCGCGCGTCCGGTGGTTCCGGGCGCGTCCTCTCCCTGCTATCTCGAGAGCCATGGCGCGTGCGCTGACCCTCTCCAGAAGCCGTCGTCCGATGCGCCTGACGGCGCTCGAGGATCTCGGGGGTGCGAAGCGAGAGGACGTGGGATCGCGTGCCGAGGAGCTGCTGCGCTGCCAGCAGCGCCGCGTCCCGCTGGTGCCCACCTGGGTGCTGCCCAGCGAGATCTTCCACCAGGTCGTCGAGGAGGAGCTGCCTTCCGGGCACGATCCGTCGAGCTTGCTCCGATTGATCGATCGCCCGCGTGGACTGGAGAGAGCGGCGAGGGCCAGTCGGCGACTGCTGCGCGCGCCGTTTCCTCTGCAACTTGCCGCGGATCTCGCCGAGTTCTGGGAAGCGCATGGCCAGCATGCCACGGCCCGCATCAGCGTCAGTAGCAGCCCGACCGTTTCCCGGGTGATCGCGGCGCACGCGGGCTTGCTCGACACCCGGGTCGGCATCGCGTCGCCCACCGCGCTCGCGGACGCGATTCGCCGCGTTTGGGCGATGTGCGGCTACGAGGCAGCGTTGACGTTCCTGCATTCGCAGAAGGTGCGCGACCTGGGGATGCCGGTGGTGATCCAGGTTCTGCCCGAGGCGAGTCAGACGGGGTCGCTGCTGACGCGGGAGTCGGGGCGAGTCGCGCTCGACAGAACCGATGGCGACGGCGCGCTCCAGACCGACACCCGCGTGGTGCGCTACTGGCCAGGCTGGAAGCCGCCGCCGGTGGAGGGCGTGCGTCCAGCGAGGGTGCTGCGCTTCGATCCATACGGAAACGTACTCGCGCGTTCGGCCGTGGCTGGCGAGGGAGACGGCGATCTGTCACAGGAAGCCGTGAGCCAGCTCGCGGAGCTCGCCACGCTCGTCGCACGCGACGCCGAAGCCAAGACCATTGGCTTCGTTCTCGGCGCCGAGGGTCCGGTAGCATGGGACGCTGGAGAGGCTACCCGGCTGGCGCAGATCGAGGGTGGCGAGCCGGGGACGGTGTGGTCGCTGGCGAGCCTGGGTGAAGTGCTCCCGGGGGTCGCCACGCCGCTCACCTGGTCCGTGGCGACGGCAGCCATCCAGGATGGCTTCGCCCACGCCTTTCGAGAGGCGGGGCTGAAGGTTCCGCGCGGACAAAGCCTGGTCGCGCGAATCGACGGTCGCGTCTATTTCAACGTGTCCGTGTTCTTCGAGGTGGCCACCCAGCTCCCGGCGCTACACACACCCAGCTTGCTGGAGATCATGGGCTCCGCCGAGCGGGAGGTGCTGGCGCCCGACACCGGCAGCTCACCGAGCTTCGTGCGGGTACCGATCGTGCTAGCCAAGCTGGTCAGCGAGCAACGGCGCCTGGCCGAGGACGTGAAGCGCTTCGAGGAACAGGCCGAGCAGCAACGGCGCTGGCTCGTGGAGATGGATCTCGCGATCTTGCCCGACGACGCGCTGAAGACGACCCTCGCGGAGACCCACGACTTCTTTCGGCGCACCAGCGAGCTGCTCCTGAGCTGCGCCTCGGCGACGTTGATGTCGTACGTCGCGCTGAAGACCGTGCTGGCGCGGAGCTGGCCTGCTCAGGCGGAGTCCATCGCTCAGGCGTTGACCTCGGGGGTCGGGGGGCTGGATACGCTCGGTCCGGCCAGCGCGGTGCTGCGGGCACGCGAGGGTTTGCCGATCAGCGACGCCAACGTGGATCCTGACGGAAGCGATCCCGCGCTGGCGGTCAGCCTGAAGGAGCTCCTGGTGGAGCTCGGGGATCGTGGGCGCTTCGAAGCCGAGCTGGCCGCGCCTCGTTGGCGGGAGCAGTCGGAGGGTCTGGTGGAGCTACTGTCGCGGCTGCCCCCGGTGGATCAGACTCGCAGCGTGGAACAGCGGGTCCAGGCGGTGCGCGCGCGTGCTGACGCCGAGCTGGAGCGCGTGCAAGAGCGTCTGCCTTACGTGGAGCGCGTGGCCGCGCGAAGCCTGATCGCACGCTACCGGCGCTTCGCCAAGCTGCGTGAGCGCGCGCGCGTGTGGCTGGCCCGCACCGCGAGTATGCTGCGCATCGTGGTGCAGGATGCGGGCCGCCGCCTGATGCGCTTGGACCCACGTTTCCCTACGGATGGTGCTTTCTATCTCACGTATGCCGAGCTGAGGGCGGCGCTGGCCAGCGTGCGGGCAGACCTGGGGCCGATCGCGGCGCTGCGCCAGGCGGAGCACGCTGGCCAGCTGGCACGGCCCGACCCTCCCCGGCTCTTCGTGGGCGGTCCCCCGCTGCAGGCCGTGCCCCCCGCATCCCGTACGGTGCTGCGCGGCATGCCGGGTGGTGCTGGCGTGGCGACGGGCAAGGCACGGCTGGTGCGCTCGCTGCAAGCCGCGCAGAGCACCCTCGAGCGCGGCGACATCTTGGTGGCGCGCGCCGCGGATCTGGGACTGGTGCCCGATCTGCTGCTGGCTGGGGGCTTGGTCGTGGAAATCGGAGGACCGCTGAGTCACTTGACGCTGGCGGCCCGGGAGCTGGACGTGCCCTGCGTCGTCGGGGTGCGTGACGCCTTCGCGACGCTGGAAGAGGGTGAGCTGTTGCGGGTCGATGGGGCGCGCGGCGTCGTCGAGCGCCTCGAGGCCTGATGGCGCGACACGGGCTCACGGTGAACGCCGAGGTGCGTCTCGGCGACGCGCTCAGAGAGCTGCTGAGCGCCGCCGGGGAGTTCTGGTCGAAGGACGAGCTCCACCTGGCCGCGGCGCTGAGCGAGGGGCGCGTTTTTCTCGACGGTCGGCGGCTGCTGGAGGACGAGCTGGACCGGTGGATTGCCGTAGGGCAACGCTTGGAGCTTGGAGAGCGCGCGGAGAACACCGACGAGCAGCCTCGGGTCCTCGACCAGCGCTGGGGGCTCGTGGCTGCCTACAAGCCGAGCGGCTTGCCCACGGAGCCGGATCAGCGCAGTCGGGACTCGCTGCTCAGCCGTCTCGAGGCGACGCTCGGCCAGCGTCTCCATGCGATGAGCCGTCTGGATGCGCGGGTCAGTGGCGTGATGCTGCTGGCGACCGACTCCGCGAAGCAGCTGGCTCATGAGCTGCGAGCCAGGGCAGCCATCGAGCGGCGCTACATCGGCGTGGTGGGTGCGCTTCCCGAGCCGGGCAACGGCAAGTGGAGCGGCGCGATCGGTCTCGGGGAGCGGGGCAAGCGTCGCGTCGGTGGGCGCGGCGCGAAGCCTGCGCTGACTCACTATCGCGTCCTGGCCACGCTGCCCCCTGGCGCGCCCGTCCTCTCGGTGCGTCGTGGCCGCGAACTGGTGCCGCTTCAGCCAGCGTGGCTCGAGTTCCGCCTGGAGACTGGCCGCACGCACCAGATCCGGGTGCACTGCGCTCACGCGGGCGCGCCGTTGCTCGGCGACGGGCTGTACGGCGGGGTGGCTGCGGTGACGTTGCCACGTGGCAATGTGCTCGAGCTCTCGCGCATCGCGCTGCACGCGCGCTACGTCGGCGTGACGCACGCGGGAAGCACCTGGCAGGTAGCCTGCCCTCTCCCCCAAACCCTCGAGGAGTGGTGGAGCCGAGTCGGTGGGGAACCTCTCGGCGCGTCCTAGCAGGCTGCCGAGAAACTGCGTCTTCCAGCAGCCTGCGTGCTGATCCGCGCGGATTGAGCCCGCTTGCTCGGACAGAACACCACGAAAGTGAGCAGGGAGGCGCCCGGAAGGTGCATCGAGGCGTGTTTTTCAACACCTGCGAAGCGTCAAGGGCCCGTGAAGAGCCGGGCCTGATCCAGGTAAAGGCCAGCGCTCTCGGTGTAGATCACCTCGCTGGTGCCTTCGGCATCGAAGCGCGAGATCGCGGCTGCGGACTGGTTGCTGCCCAGGCACACCGCGACGCCGCTCGGCTCGAGCAGGCAGCTCTGGAGGCTCGTCGTTCCAGGGATCGGCGGGTAGTCCGCGAGCCGAGTCACGGAACCATCGGGCGCCACGCGAAGCGCCGCAGCGGGAGTCGTGCTGAGTGGGCGCTCGAGCAGCAGGAAGCCTTCGCCGAAGGCGCGCGCATGTCCGACGTCCGATGGGACCAGGCTGAGGCCGCCGAGATCCACAGGCGTCTTGCCGCTCGATCGGCGGAGCGTGAACATGCTGTCGCTGGCGGTCAGGTACACGCCGTCCTTGCCTACGGCGACCAGCGTGTCTCCCTCCAGCTCGACCTCGCCATCGCTCCTCATGAAGCGCCCGTCGTCGCAGCGCACCACCCGTTCTGCGCTGCCTTCCTCGAACCACTCAGCGACCACCACGCAGCCGTCGGGCTCCGGCAGCGGAACGTCGTTGGTCTCCGGATTTGGTGGGAAGCCAGCGGAGACGAAGTCCGTCTCCCACAGCCGGTAGTCGCCGGCCGTCGCGCGGTAGGCGAGGGCGCCGTCGCTCGACCGGATCGCGAGTTCGTTATTATCACATGGAAATGAACCTGAGAGCTCCGCAGGCGCTTCTGGCAAGGCGACGACCCAGGTGCCACAGTCACCCGCGAGGTTCTTGCCCTGAACGTAGACGCGCGTCGGATCGAAGGTGACCAGCGGGGTGACCCCGCCGCTCCCGCCGCTGCCAGCCGCGCCGGCACTGCCTCCGCCGTGGGTCCCGGCGCTCGCGCTACCCGCGCTGCCGCCGCTGGCGCTGCCTCCGAAGCTCATGCCCGCCGTGCCTCCGTCGCTGGCGCCTCCGTTGCCACCGATGGGGGGCGGATGGGACTCCGAGCCGCAGCCCGCGCCGAGCCAGGCGAGGGCGATGAACAGGGTCATTCGACCCAACGTGCATGCGGATTGCGTCGCTGCGCCCGTCATTGGGACCGGGTCGGCGTCGCGACGGCGGTCAGCGCACGAGTCAGAAGACATCGTTTCTAGCCTATACCAGCTGAACGCTGGCGACGACTCGGATAGCCTAGAAGTAACGGACAACTGCTCCTGTTAGCGGGTGAGTGAGCCGATGCGATTAGAAGTTGGTGAGAAGCGTTCGACGAGTGTTGGGGTGCTTGGCCTGGTGGTGCTGGCGTTGTTTGCCTGCAAGAGCCAACAAGAACAGCCCCAGGCAGAGCAACCGGTGGCGGCTCCCCAGCCCGATCCACAGCTCAACGTCGAGCCTCCGCCAGAGCCGGCGCAGCCGGTGGCAGCGGCATTGAGCTTCACTCTGAGCCACTCGAGCATCAATCAAGGTGAGTCCGTGAAGCTGACGTTCAGCCAGGCGGTGAACCCCGCCTCTGGCAAGAACTGGGTGACCATTGTTCCCGCGGGGAAACCCGACAACGACTGGGGGGAGTGGAAGTACGTGCCTGCTGGCGCGACGAGCATCGAGCTGACTCCGAAGGCCACGGGGTCGGTCGAGGTGCGCCTGCACGACACCTATCCAGATCACAAGTTCGGCGTTCTGCACCGAGCATCGCTGAGCGTGGTTGCCAGCAAGTGCAACGGGACGTTCGCCAGCGAGTGCGATTGCCCTGGGGGCGTGAAGGGCGCGATGACCTGCGACGAGAGCCGGGGTTGGTCAGCGTGCGACTGCCCGAAGCCGAAGCCGAAGCCCAAGCCGTTGAGTTGCAGAGACGGTCAGACGCGCGCGTGTCCTTGCGGCGATGGCACCTTTGGACGCCAGACCTGCGACCGCGGGCGCTGGCCGAGCGGCTGCTTCCTCTGCGACTGAGTCGTTCGGTGCCAAGTTCGGCTCGAGCTGGAGCGGGCGGCTGGACGCCGTCGCCCGAGCGTGACACGGACTCGGCGTGATTCGCGTTCGAGCATCGATTGCAGCGCTAGCGCTGGGCCTGGCAGCGGCTTGCTCAGCGCGCCCGGGCACCCGAAGCGTGGATGACCAGGTCCAGGCGCCCGGCGTCACCGTCGATCACCACGTGGCCGAGGGCACCGGAGATCCAAAGCCAGTCGAGCTGCCTCTCGACGGGGGGGCTGAGGCCGAAGCGCCTCAGGAGCTGCCCCCTGACTCCGCGCCGGATCCCGAGCCCCTGAGCCTGAAGGACCAGTGGGAGTACACGCTGCGCTACCAGGATGGCGAGGTGAGCGTGGAGCGAGTGAGGAAGCTCGTCTTTCCAAAGCCAGTGGTCACCGATCGACGCATGGGTCGCTTCGCCATCGAACTCTGGATCGGCCGCGAGCTGGTCGATCGCGTGCGCTTCGATTTTCCGATGCTCGCCGCCGAGGAGCCGCCGAGCGGCAAGCGCAAGCCACTACACGAGCCCCCGAGTCTGGCTGCCGGCGCGGACGTGAGCCTGGCCGTTCGGGTGCCTGCCAGCCCTCGTGCGACGCGCGCCGTGCTCATCGATCGCGCGACCGGGACTCAGCGCTCGCTGCCCTGGCCTCCAGACTCTCCGCTGCCGCCAGTCGCCGCTTCGCTCAAGTCGGCGCCGGCCTCGCAGCAGGTGGAGGAGCGGTCGAGCTCCCTTCCAGCGGATGCGGGGGCGGGCGCGTCGGACGCAAGCGCTCCGGGCGCGTCGGACGCAAGCGCTCCGGGCGCGTCGGACGCAAGCGCGGTACGGAAGTGAACCAGCCCCGAGACCCCATAGGGGATTCGCACGTATCAGCGTCCATCGCCCCGTGAGAGCCAAGACCCCCGAGTTTTTAGTGTCGCTGGAGCCTCGCCGCCGAGACAGTGGCCATTTGACCACCAACCGTGCCACGCTACGCGCGCCATGAAGTGCGAGGCGTGCGACCACGAAAACATAGACGGTGCGCGGTTTTGCGCGGGTTGTGGGGCCATCCTCCCAGCGGCGCATGATGAGGGCGAGGACCCGCTGGTCGGGCAAGTCGTCGGCGGCCGCTACCGCATCACCAAGGTGCTTGGTGAGGGCGGCATGGGCATCGTCTATCTGGGGGAGCAGCAGATGGGCTCCACGGTCCGCAAGGTCGCCGTGAAGACCCTGCACGCGCACCTCAGCAAGGACCCATCGGTGTTGGCTCGGTTCCACCGAGAGTGTGGAACGGTGGCGCAGCTCGAGCACCCCAACACCATCAAGTTCTACGACTTCGGGTCGATGGCAGATGGCACCTTGTACATCGCCATGGAGTTCGTCTCCGGGTCGCCGCTGGACAAGATCGTCGAGGAGGGGCCGATGCCCCCCGAGCGCGTGCTGAAGGTGATGAAGCAGATCTGCGGCGCGCTCGACGAGGCGCACAAGCAGGGGGTCATTCACCGCGACCTGAAGCCGGAGAACGTGATCCTGACCACGCGCGCCGGTGAGAAGGACTTCGTCAAGGTGCTGGACTTCGG
This sequence comes from Polyangiaceae bacterium, assembly GCA_041389745.1. Lineage (GTDB taxonomy): Bacteria > Myxococcota_A > Polyangia > Polyangiales > Polyangiaceae > JAHBVY01. The sequence goes on along the minus strand of JAWKRF010000024.1, from coordinate 74,646 downwards.
TATCGCGGCGCGGAGTGAGTCGGCTGACGCGCAGAAGGAAGCGAAGCTAACTCAACAAGGCATGGTGCTTGGTACCCCGCCGTACATGAGCCCGGAGCAGTTCACCGGTAAGGAACTCGATCAGCGCAGCGACATCTACTCGTTGGGCGTCATGGCCTACGAGATGCTCACCGGCAAGCTGCCCTTCGACGCCGACACGCCCTGGGAGTGGGCGACGAAGCACATGACGGCACAGCCGACGCCCTTCGAGGCCTCGGCCCAGCAGGTCTCCGCGCCGCCGAACATGAAGTCGGCAATCATGCGCGCGCTGAGCAAGGACCGTGAGGAGCGACAGCCGACGGCGGTGGCGTTCTTCTCCGAGCTCTCCGGAGGCGGCGGCGTCACCGTGGAGCAACCACCGGTTTCCGCAGGGGAAGATGTCGGAAGCGCGCACACCGCGGCGATGGCTGCGGCGCCCGATTTCGGCGCGATGGGTGCAGGTCCCGCGAGTCCTCCCGTCGGTGGTATGGGCGGCGGGCCGATGGGCGGTCCCCCGATGGGCGGCCCGCCAATGGGCGCAGCACCCGCGGTATTGCCGCCTCCGCCTCCGCCGGCTCAAACGAGCGGCGGTGGTGGGAACAAGGGTCTCGTGATTGGCTTGGTCGCGGTGCTGGGTGTTCTCGGTCTGGCGATCGTCGGCGTGCTGGCAGCACGTGGCGGAGGCGACGATGGTCCCGACGGGCCAATCGTGATTCCAGAGTCCGATGGTGGTGGGATCACCGCCGGAGGTACGGCGACCGAGGTGAAGCCCGAAAATCCTCCAAGTACTGGCAGCGGTGGCGGCGGGAGCACCGAGCCAGACTCGAGCGCCACGGCGGAACCCGATCCGACGACCAAGCCCACGGCCACAAGCAAGCCGACGTCCCAGCCCACGTCGACGAAGCCCGCGGGGAACGCGGCGGCTTGTGATCAGTGCATCGCCGTCGCTGGCAGCAGCCCTGCGGCTGCAGCCAACTACTACCGCCAGTGCACCGACGCGGGGAAGAAGGCGACCTGTCAGTCCAAGGTGCGCGCCTCGGCGCCCAACGCGGCGCGCGCTGCCGCGTTCAATGGCAACTGCTCTGCCGCCAAGGGCATCGTCGCAGCCGCCAACGCCATGGGCGCTGGCAGCGGCGCCCTGAACGCCGCCGTCAAGACCTGCAAGTAGCCTGCGGTCAGAAGCAGCCGGACTCGGGAGGTTGCGCACACACGCAGCCCGGCTTCGGGACGTCGGGGTTCCGTGGGGTACCACACTTGCCTTCGCTCACGTCTGGTGGCGCAGGGACCGCGACGACCTTGAACTTGTCGTACTGCTTCGCCGCGAACTCCATGCCGAAGCTCAGCGCGTCACAGCTGACATCGGGCATGGGCTCATACGTCGTCGAGAGCATGTCGACGGTCTGGTTGATGTAGCCGGCGGTGGTGGAGTACGAGTCGCACAGGTTCTCGCAGAACCCGATCTCACGGAAGCTGTTGATGGTGTCGGCGGCCTTGCTCGTCGCTCCGAGCGTCGCGCTGGAGAACTCCCAGCGACCGTCGGTGTCCCGCTGCAGCCGGGCGGCGATGATCGGGCGGTTCAGCAGCAGACGCATGCCGGGAGTCTCGGCGTTGAAGCCGTTGAACCAGAGCTCGGTGGTGTCTGGTAGCTGAGCGATCAGCCAACCGGCGCGCACGTAGGCGTTGGTGTCGGCCCATTTGGAGAACGGGGGTAGATCGTTTTCCTGCGGAAATCCCATGACGACGTCACGCTCTGCGATCTGGAAGGTCTTCGTGCGTGGCACCTCGGCCTGCTTGCTCCAGTCGGGGGCCAGCGGGCTGGCGTTCCCGGGGCCAGAGCGGCAGTTCCAGGCCACTGGATCGGTGATGCCGACGGAGGAGTACACATCCAGGCGCACGTGATCGTCGTTGAGGTCGCCGTTGTACTCGCTGATCCCGAACACGATGCTCATCGCGCCTTGACGCAGGGCGCAGTTCCAGTCGCCGCCATTCAGCCGGAACGGGTCGCCCAGGATGGGGGAGAGCGCAGCGATGCCGAACAACCCACCCAGCGCGTTGTCCCGGCAGTAGTCGCCGTCGGCGACGTTTTGGAAGTCGTTGTGGCAGGCGCGTCGGTCGAGCCGCGAACACGCATCCAGCTGGTCTGCGGTGAGCACCCCTTCGGGCCAGCTGGCGAAGTTGCAGCTGCGGTCGAGGTTGAACCCGATGTTCTTCCACGCCTGTGCATCGGGGCGCGGGATAGGTCCCCCGTCGCCCAGGTCGACCTGCGTCATCACCAGGTGAATGACGGTGTTTTCCCCGTCAGACGTTGGCGGCCGCTGTTCGGCGCCGGGGCGTCCCAGCGTCGGGCACATCGCGTCACCTTCGAGATCCTCCCAGAAGCGCGCCCCTTCGGCTTCTTGCCCGCCGGTGCCCGAAGTCCCTCCGTTTCCGGCTCCGCCGGCGCCAGCGCTTCCACCGGGACCGCTACCTCCGCTCGCGTGGTCGTCGGTCGAGCCAGCGCAGCCGCCCAGCACCAAGCACGCGGCTGCCACGCCGGGTAACACCCTCGAGTGCGTCCCCATCGGTCAGTCTCCTCCTCCACGTGGCTGCTCGCCGCTGGACCCAAAGTATCCGTGGCTCGGCGACGCGATCGCCGCTCGAGCGTGTGGCTGGATTCTACTCCAGACCACGCAGCGCGCCAGGTGTGGCGGGCTGCTTGCCGCGAGGCCATGCAGCGAAGAGCAGCTGGGGAGAAGGCCCTCCTCACCGCACGCAACTCCAGGAAACGCTACTCGAGCTCGTCGGTGTCTCGTGGCGCTGGGATCGGCGGGATGAAGTCGCAGTCGTTGCGCGACAGGCACAGGTCGGCGGTCAGCGTTTGAGCGTCCGACTCGAAGTAGCGGGCCACCATGTTGAGCATGAAGTAGCCGATGTCGAAGGTGCGCTGACTACTGCATCCGCACGGATCTTCGCCGGTCTCCGTGCAGCTCTCCAGGCAGCGCGCGATCAGCCGATCGGCGGTCCACCCGGGCTTGTCGAAGCCATGCTGACCTTCGGGGCGAGTGTAGGGCACGATGTGCGCCGACTTGCCGCCCAGCAGGTCTTGCCCTTCGAAGCCGATGCGCATCGGGACCTCCGCGCGCGGGATGGCGGCGCCGTAGAGGTCGTCGCCGCCGCTGAAGTTCTCGATGTCGAAGTGGACGCCGTTTCCTTCGGGATCCGTGTAGCGCTTGAGCGTGTTCACCCCCTCGGTGGTGTAGGTGTCGATGTAGCGCTGATTCGCCGGTTCACCGAAGCGCGGGTCGTTCTCCAGGTAGGGGACGATACCCGATGAGCGACCCACCAAGATGCCTCCGCTGACCGGCACCGACGTGTCCCCCATGGTCGTGATGATCAGCGCGTGGGTCGCGGTCTGTTCACCGGTTGCGCTGTAGACCAGCGGTTCGCGCTGCCAGTACTGCGCCAGGACGGCGGGGTCGCTGGGGTCCAGGATCATCTGGCTCAGGCCGCTCAACTTGCGGAAGTCCGGGTGTCCTCGGCGCAGGCCGAGGCCCTCCATCAGCGCCACGAGAGGCTCCCCCGGTGAGTGAATCGTCTCCTGGAAATTGAACTCCTTCTCGAACTGCTCGACGACGCGATAGGGTTCGGCGCCCTCGCGCAGCCTGCAGTCTTCGCTGGGGAGTACCTGGGGTCCCGCGTAGAACTCGATGCGCAACGGGTCGCCGACGTCGGTCTCGTTGGAGGCGCGCACGACACCCGAAGGTTCGACGAACGCGCAGCGCCGCTTGCCGTTCGCGAGGTTGGTCACGACCATCGTGTCCCAGGGCTTCACACCAGAGATGGTCGCAAGGGGGTAGGTGGCGTCGTCGTTCAGATCGGCGACGATGGTCTCCAGCGCCATGTCTCCGCTTTCGGGATCGATGGTGCCCACGAAGAGGGGGCCCATCACGCGCAAGATGAACGCCTCTGGTACGCCGCTCTGAGTCGAACGCGGGCCGAGGTCCGCGTAGCCGCCACCCCCGGACACCGGTGCGATGGCCTCGATCCCAGGCTCCACTCCGCCGTTGACCATCGCCATGATGCCGCCGAGCGAGCCGCCGAAGTAGAACAGCGGCGAGTCGGCTCCGATGTCGACCTGGCCGTCGCCGTCGAAGTCACCGGCGAGATCCGGCTGTCCGTCGCCGTTGGTGTCGTGAGCCCACCTCGCGCTGCCGTCGAAGCCACGCAGGATGCGCACCAGCTGCATCGTATCGACGGCGTACTGCCGCACCATGTCCCGGGTGTGGAAGAGGTAGGAGGTCCAGAAGTCCGCGCCAGAGTCCTTCGTCCCGTCGTTGTTCTGGTCTCGAGCTCGGTCGAGCAGCAGCGCATTGCCCGCAGACTCGATGCCGTATCCCTTCAGGAGGCCGCGCGCGAGCAGCTGCTCCGTCGGGTTCAGGCTCAGGCCGTGGCTCGGGCCATCGATGCCCAGGACCGCGAAGCCGTGGCGCGCGAAGAAGCTCGAGAACGACAGCACGTCGAAGCGGTTGCCGGTGTAGCCATGGCCCAGCAGGATCACCGGCACCTGCTTGCCATCTTTACGTGCGGAAACCTCTTTGCGAGGGATGGAGAGCGTGAAGTAGACGTCTTCCGGGTAGGCGCTTGCGCGTTTCGCGCTGAGGTCCTCCGGCCAGACCTGTTCGTCGAGGGGTAGCTCCTTGCCGTCCGTGTCGTACTTGGGGAACAGCTGGGGCGAGACGTAGGAGCCGATGCTGTAGAAGTCGATGTTGTAGGTGCCATCGATCAGCTCCTGCAGCTCCACGCCAGGATCGGCCCCGTTGAACTGCTGCTGGATGGCTTCCAGGGCTGGCTTCCACACCTCGCCATACAGCAGCTGCGGCTTCTTCATGCCGGGGAAGGCCTCGGCGTCGCGCATCGGGTAGAGCTTTGATATTTCCGCGGGGAACTTGCTCGCGAGGTGTGCTTGGGGGCCCTCGCCGTACAGGCCGTTGCGCACTGCCTGCCAGTCCGCACGGATTGTCTGGGTAGTGAACGAATACGTGAAGGCGATGTCGGAGAGGGCGAGTCCCTCCGGCAGCACCTCCAGGAGCGGCTGTAGCTCCGCCGTCTGACCGTTGTGGTTGATGGTGCGGTAGGGTGAACCCACCGGCTGGCCGCTCGTGTCCAGGATGCGCCGGGTGACGACGACGGCGTACCTCGTGCGATCCTCGAGAGGCACCAGCGGACGCGCGATCAGCGTGTTGGTCTGGCGCTCGTAGAACGTCATCAGCGCATCGGCGCGACCGGCCAGGTCACTCTGCGCTGCGTGCATTCCCGGGCGGTAATTGGGGCGATCCAGGAGACCGTCTGCGTCGGTGTCTTCCGGTGGGTCGAGGACGCCGTCGCCGTCCAGATCTTCACCCGGGTCCAGCACTCCGTTTCCGTTCGCGTCCTCACCCGGATCCAGTCGCCCGTTGCCATTCGTGTCCTCGTCCGCTTCCTCGTAGAGCAGCGAGATGGATGTGCGCCGCGGGTCGTTCTTCCAGTACAGCTCCTGACGCTCGAGCACCGCGGGGTAGTTGCCGTTGCCGATGTCGAGGTGCTGGATCTCGCCGTAGTGCTTCGAGCTGGGCGTGATGTTGATCACGTAGATGGCGTCGTCGTCCGTTGCGTAGTCCGGATCGTCGTGGCGGCTGGTGACGCTCTCGATGTCGATGGGACCGGTGAACGGCACCACGATGGGCATCAACACACCCCAGCCGTCCATCCGATCGAGGCGGGCTCGGAGGCGCTCTTCGAAGCTGGTGGGCGCTATCATCGAGGCGTTGATGCGTCGCTTGGTCGGCGAGCTCTCGTCGTACCGGGTCGCGATGTCGTTCGGCAGCGCGATGTCCGGCAGCGGTCGATGGAAGAAGTCCATCTTCACCTGGGTGCGAGATGGTGCGGCCTCGGCGAGTCCCTCCGGCTCCTGTCCGCAGCTGCCCGCGGTCAGGCTCAGGCTGGCGAGCGCGAGGATGGCCAGGGTCGCGTTCGCGACTCGGCGCAGTGGGCTTGGCTTGGTGTGGCGCTTCATGCTTCAGATCCTCGCGTCCAGCAGCAGGCGCAGCGCGCCCACGGTGGGCATGGTTTCGCCATCGGCCCTCACGAAGGCGTCACCAGGAGTGAACACGCCGCCTTCGGCGCCCACCGTGGCTTCGACGCCGCTCAGGTTGAGCCGCAACCTGAGCCCGACGTCGTACTCCGTCCCGAGGATGTGGCTGGACATCCCACCCAGGGCGTTGCGCGCCGAGCCTCCGCCGAGCACCCGCGTGTTGAACGGATCCGCGGGCAAGCTCGGTGCGAAGGCGAACAAGGCCCCCCCGTAGAGCTCCAGGCCCGCCGTGGGCCGCAGTCTTACCCGCGGAAACACGGCGAGGGTGTTCGTGGCGCTGCCGCGAGTCGGGATGCGCTCCAGATCCTCCGCGGGCACACCGACCAGGTTCGGGTCCGCCGCCGTGGCTGCGCCTCGTGCCGACTGCGCCGCCAGCACGTGTCGGTAGAGCAAGAGCCCCATCTCGTAGTTTGGATCCGCGCGGAACGCATGCTGCTCCGCGTCGTCGAGATCGGAGTCTCCCGAGGCGTACAGGACGTCCAGCACCGAGCCGAACTTCCCGGCGTCGAGATCCGCACGCACGGCCAGCCCCACCTGGCTCACGTCGTGTTCGGGGAAGGCAGTGCTCGGGGCGAGCTCCGTGGTCCCCGTGATGTACACTCCCTCCGCCTGCAGGTTGAACCAAGCGCCGTTCAGGCGATGCTTGGTGCGCCCGTAGACGTCGGCAGCCAAGACGTGGGTCTCGTCTCCGTCGCTGGCCTGCTGGCTGCGCAGCGCCCCATAGACTCCGATGCCGTGAGGAGTCCCCTCACCCAACGAGACCGCGCCCACCACCTGCTTGGCGGAGTCGCCTGGCAGAAGCACGTCGTCGCCGGTCTGCAGGTCGGGATCCACCAGGTCGGCGCCGAGGGCGATCACCAGCCCCACGTCCGTGAGCGGCCCGGTCGCGAGCAGTCCACGCAGCACCCGGTCGCCCGAGATCGGATCCGCGAAGCGGGCGTTGCCAGGTTCCCAGCCATGCGCGCCGTCGTTGGCGACCAGGCCGAGCCCCCAGTGGCTGGTCATCCAACCCGCGCTGACGTGGAGGTAGCGAGCGAAGGAGAGGCGCGCAAAGGCCTTGCGCAACTCCTGATCTCCAGCGCGACTTCCGGGGTAGCTGCTGCCCGCGAGCTCGCTGTCGTTGCCACCAACGATTCCCGTATAGAGATCGTGTTCGTAGACCAGGTCCAGATGCATCGGCAGCAGGTCGAGCCCGCTCTCGTAGCGAGATCCGAGGCGCGCCTGAGGCCGATACGTGGTGCCTTCCGCGAACTCGTTGCCATCGCGGTCCACCGCATAGGCGGAGACCGACTCGACGCTGAGATGCCCAGCCAGCGTCACCTCGAAGTGGCTGCAGTCCTTGCTGTTCACCTCGAACTGCGGCCGGTACGTGGTCTCGCTTCCCACCAGCGCCAGGCTCGGCGCAGGACCCAAGCTGGCGGTGCTGGGCCGCTCGCACAGCATGGCGACGGCCCGCGCGTCCTGCGTCTTGGCTGGTTTCTCCCCGCGAGCGGCCCCGGACCAACAGCTCACGGCGGCGCAAGCCAGACCAACCCCACTCCAGCCCCTCAGTATTTTCATCCGGAATCTCGGTCGTGCCCCGGCGGATCCGCCAGGGTCCACGCTGCAGACTCCACCCGACCGGGTCGCACGGAGCCTCGCGGAAGCGTTCGCGTCGGGAAGGAGCCAACCCCAGCTCGTTCCCCCAGCGTCACGCGTCCTTAACAGAAAACGGCCGTTCGGCTCAATGCCGCAACACACGAAACATGAACGGTGCTCCAGCCCTCGGGGCGCGCCTCGTAGAGCCTGAGGGGACGCCTGCATCACGCCCTCCACCAGCAGCCGGCCAGCATTTTTCGCGGAATATTTTCGGCCGTCGGTCCGGCGCTTGCTCCCGCCAAGCCACGGATTCCTTAGCGGGTCTGCGTAGTTGTCCGCGACCTACGCGAGCATACCTCCTCCGAGGGGTGTATACCTTTTGCCACACCCCTTCCTTGACGCACTGCTCAAGCTGAGTCTAGATCTGGGTTCGCCGTCGGGCAGGACGGTGCTTGATGCTTTCCAGGCGGAGGTGGGCTCCGCTCGGAGTCGGAAGGAAGAGCAAGAGAAACGACGAAGATTCGCGCCCTGAAGGACCAACTGTCCGGCACGGCGTGAGGTGACTTGAAGACGGGGGACACCGTCGAGACCACTCGGCGCGGACAATCACACACTCGAATGTTCAACCCTCACTCGGATCTGACCCCGACGCTGGCAACGGCTTGGGACTTAGGGCCGAGTCTTCGAAAAGCCCAGCCCGCGAGACTCTCTTTTTATCGCGCCCATCCAATCGGCGCGATTTCACCCCTCAAATCTCGCGAGCCGAAGCATCTCCCAAGGACTGTCGATGAGTAAGAAGCTCAGCTGGCTCCAGGTCTGCCGCTCCCAAGAATTCTGTGGAAAATGGGTAGCGCTCGATAACTGCCGATTCGACGAAACCACGCTCAAGCCGGTGGAAGGCGATGTCGTCGACTGTGACGAGGAGCTCCCCGCCCTCTGCGCTCGCATGCGCGAGACGGGACGCTCGTCATGCTCCATCGTGTTCTGCGACGGCGACGTGTACGTCGAGACGCAGCCTCAGCAGGCTCAGGACTCCCCAATTCGCACTGACCGCCCCGCCTGATCCCAGGTGGGCCTCGGACACGCACTCGTCTGGCGACCCCGCCGGCACGACGTCGAGACGCTCACCTCAGGCTGGGCGTCTCTCCAATTTTGGGGGTGAGGCGCGTCGTCGCTGACGTGGTTCATCAGCCCTGTCTCGAGCTCAGCGGATCTTCGGCTTCACCACGGCTTTTCCGTCTTTGACGACCACATCGAAGTCGATCTGACGGCCCCGGTGCTTGGCTTGGAGCCTCTGGTAGCTGGCATCGAGCTGCTTCTTCAGCCCGCCCACGCTCACCCCCGACTGCTCGTTGAGCTGGCGCTTGGCGGCCATCAGCTTGGCGTGAACGGCCTTGACCCGATCTTCGCTGAGGCCCGCGCCTGACGTCGTGCTGGGCTTCGGGGCGGGGCGCGCTGGGGGCGCGCCCCCAAAGATCTCGCTCGCGCGGGCCGAGCCACCGATCGCCGAGCGAATTGGCCGCGCTGGTCGGGCCTGTGGCGCCGTGGGCGCCTTGGGAGCGGCGGCGGCGGGTACCGCGCCAGGTGTTGGCATCGATCCTGGCGGTGCTGCGCTGCCCGCGGTGCGGCCGTGCGGGGGGACCGGGCGGGCCGGAACTGGAGGCTTGTCGGGGCTCGGTGGTCGGGGCGCTGGTGCGGCGGGAGGGCGGAGAGGCGGCGCGGCGCGAGGCGGCGGAGCCGGTGGTCGGCCAGGGGGAGCTGGCTTGCCCATGGGAGCTGGCGGCGCCGCACGCTGGGGCAGTGGTGGACGGGCCGGACTGGGCGGGGCGCGATTGGGGGCGATCGGTGGCTTCGCTGCTGTGGTCGCGGCCCCGGGTGTGCGAGTGGCAGGGCGAGCGGGTGCGGGGCCCAGATCCAGGTCGTCCAGTTCCAGTCGGTCCAGCGCCGCGGGTCTTGCCGCGGGGATCTTGGGGGGAGCCTCGGGTCGGCTGGGAGCCTGCTCGGGCTGCGTCGGCGCGGGCTCGGGCCGCGTTGGCTTCATCACCGCGTCCAGGGCTCGCTGAGCCTCGGCCGCGAGATCCAGATCGCCTTCCATCAGCGCTGCCAGATCCGTCGTCGCCTCGTCCGCGGCCTGTTGCGCCGCCGCCGCTCGTTCTGCGCGCTGGGACTCTGGGGCTGCTGCGGTCCCGCTGCTCGGCCCCTGGCGCCGCTCGGCCCGCAGCATCTGTCGTCGGTAGGTGCCGTTCTCGATCTCCCTGCAGATGCGACCCCAGTGCTGCTGGAAAGTGTTGTAGCGCTGGATGAGCGTCTGAAGCTTGAAGCGCCTCGCCGTGTTCCGGATCTTGATCTTGCGTAGCGCCCAGAAGCGCCGGTCGACGTCCTTGCGCGCGACCTGCGGCTCGATCTTCTCGATGCCCAGGAAATACTGCTCGTACAGCGCGCGGAGCCGCTCGAGGCGGTGCTCGAGATCGTTGATCTGGTTGTCGAGCTCGTCAGCGTCCAATGCAGCCTGCCCGTTCAGTCCTCGAGAGCTGGGCGCCTCCCACCAGGGAGACTCCAGTGTCCGCCGTCACAGCGGGGTGATGGTGAGGTTGTCGAAGCAAAGCTTCGCATCCCAATCGTTGAAGCCAAAGTGATCGTGGCCTGATCCGGTAAGCGGCTGCGGATCCGTGTAGCTCAAGATCTCCGTCTCGTTTACCCACCATTTCACGGTCTTGCCGTCGCTGCGCTCGATCTTGAAGCGATAGGTCTCACCTTGGCGCACCTTCGACGTGCGCAGATCGGTGCTCGTCGGATCCAGCTTGACCTGGGGACGATTCGCCGCGTGCTCATCGAGGCGAGCGAGGACGTGGAACTGGTTGTTCCAGCCACCAAAGATCGTCAGATAGCTCGAAGCGTCGTTGTACGAGGTCCCCGCCGCCGAGCCGAAGCCGTTGCCCCAGAGCTCCGCCTTGATGTCTCCGGCGGGCGAGTAGCTCGTGGCCTCGAACTCGATCCGGGCGTTGGTGGGGAGGCGCCGTTTGAGCCACACCGGGTGATTCCTCGCCCGTTCGACGCACAGGCGACCGTTCTCCATCTGCCACGCCGCCGAGGTCGCGCGCCACTCGTTCCCGATGAGTTTGCGGTCGAACTCGTCGCGATACGGGCCTGCCAGCGGTAGATCCTTGGTCGCCTCACTCGCCCTGCTCTCGACGACCTTCTTTGGGGTCTCTCGTCTTGGCTTGACGACCGCGGTGGTGGCCTTGTCCTGGTGGTTCTTGGTCTCGGTGTCCTGGGGGACGCAGTGCAGGCAGCAAGCGCCGGCCAAGCAGAGCAACAATCGCTTCACAGTCGGGGATGCTAAAGGACCGTGAGCGGTTGTGGTACCGGGAGCTAGAGCATGCAGCCCGTTCTCCTGCACCTTCGCTGGTTCACCCAGCCCACGAGCGTGGCTTGGGTGTATGGAGCGTCCGCTCTGGTCGCGCTCGCGTTTGCAGGGCTGGTGTGGCGTCAGGGCAGCCGTGAGCCTCGGCGGCTCGCGCCCTGGGTGATCGCTGCAGCGCTGTTGGGCATTCTGGGTGCCGTGAGGCGTCATCAGGTTCTGCCCCCCACGGAGTTCGTGATCACAAGCAGCGGCGCGTCTCTGGTGCTCGCGGCCGTCACGGCTTGGATCCTCACCTTGGGCCTGGTGCAGCGTGTGGGCGGCGGAGTGGAGCGGGCAGGCAGCGCCTTCTTCGTCGCGGCCGCGGCTGGCTTGCTGAGCGCCCGCTGGGTGTACCTGCTGGCAAATCCCTCCGCCGTCGTGCACTGGGCAAGTTGGCTGTCGGTTCGAGGGGGTGGCTTGCTCGGCTATCCGGGGCTCATCGTGGGCCTTGGAGTGGGCGCCTGGTGGGTCGCTAGGGGGCGTGACGGGAGCGCCGGAGCGATTGCCTCGCGGCAATGGCTCGACGCTGCGGCGCCCGCGGCTGCGCTCGGCGCCGCGGTAGTGCGCGGCGGTTGCTACCTGTTTGGCTGTGACTACGGCCGCCCACTGCCCGCGGACGCAGCTCCGGTGCTCCAGCGGCTCGGCACGTTTCCCCACTGGCAGGCTCACACCCTGGACGGATGGGGCTCGCCGGCCTGGGTGGCTCAGGTCAACGACGGCCTGCTGCCGGACGTGGCTCGCGAATCGTTGCCGGTACACCCGACTGAACTCTATGAGACCTGCCTCGCGCTGATACTCTTTGCGCTTCTGGTTTGGCTACGACCCCGCTGCCGCCGACCCGGCCAGGTGTTTGGCGTGTTCGTTCTGGGGTACGCCTGGCTCCGCTTGAGCTGTGATTTGTTGCGTGGTGATCCAGAGCGCGGTCTCTTGGGACCAGCGATCGAAGGGCGCCTGCTTCTGGGGTTGGCCTGGATCGTCTGGGGGCTCTTGGCCGGGATCGCCGCTGCGCAGTTGGTGCGCGATGCGCGCTGGCGATCGTCGCTGCGGATTGCGCTCTTGCTGCCTGGCCTCGTGATGCTCGTAGTGCGTATCGGTCGGCACCCGTGGGACCCACTGACGGTTAGCTTGACCCAGTGGCTCGCGTTGCTCAGCACCGCAGCCTGCGCATACGGCTTTCAGTGGCTAGAGCGTCAACCGAGCGTTGCGGAGGCTCGAGGCGGTGACACGGTTGAGCGTGCATAAGCGCTGCGCCATCGCCTGTGGCGTAGCCCTGAACCTCTGCGTCGGTTATTGCCTCGCGGAACCGGTTCGCGTTCGCTACCGCGCCCCTGATGCGTGTCCTGACGAGCAGGCGTTTCTAGCCCGCGTGAGAGCCCACACGCAAGAGCTCGAGATCGCGGATCCCGACAGCCTCGCGCGAGTGCTAGAGGTCAGGATCGAAAGCGACGGGGAAGGCTACGTGGCACACCTGGAGTTCGTTGACTCGCAGCGCGAACACGTTGCCCGCAATATCAGCGGACAAGACTGCGGCGAGCTCACCGACGCGCTGGCGTTGAACCTGGCTTTGCTCGTAGAAGCTGAGTCGAGTCCCCCCGAGGCAGTGCCGAAGACTGCGCCTGATGACAAAGCTGCGCCGCCGAGGCTCCCGACCCAAGCTCCGAAGCCTCTATCACCGACACCCCCGAAGCAGCCGAAAAGCGCGCAGCCTTCAGCGGTTTGGAGCTTGGGCTTTTCGGGCCGCGCGAGCTCTCAGATCGCCCCGGACCCGAGCTACGGATTGGCCTTGGGTCTTTCGCGCCTTGCGTTGTGGGATCCCCAAGGAAATGATCGCGTCGGAGGGTGGCGGACGACCCTCGATCTCAACTACCAAGATTCGGGTCCCGTGACGTTCGAGGCGACGAGCGTGCGCTTTCGATTGTTGGGGGTGAGGGGTGCGCTGTGCGGCGGCGGGACGCTGCGCAAGCCAGTCTTCGCGGAGCTGTGTGGAGCCGCAGAGGTCGGCTACTGGGCGGCGAAAGCCGAGCGCTCCGAGCGCCTGCCCACGGCTCGCTCCGGAGCGGCGACCTGGGGTGCCCTGGGGGTTCCTCTGACCGCCGGGGTGGCCTTCGATGAACTCCAGGTCTTCGTTACGGCGGGGCCCTGGTTCCCGCTGAATCGAGAACGCTTCACCTTTTCCCGCCCAAGCAGCGTGGTCCACGAGGTACAGCCCATCAGCGTGAGCGTGGATTTGGGCCTCCGACTCGCGTTCTAGGGAGGCGAATCTGTGATTCGCTGAACAAGTCAGCGTTTCCTCGTTTCTTTCGCGTTTTGGTTTTTTTCGTGATCCAAGACCGCCCCTGGAGGAATCACCCTGGGTGAGCAGCTCGTCCGCCACCCAGCGCGCCTCGGAGGAGGACTCGATGCCAGGCGTCGTTGCTCCCCAGGCCACGGGGCTCAGCGCGCAGGAGCTCGTGCGCTCGCACTTCGATTTCGTTTGGCGACTGTTGCGACGCTTCGGACTGAGTCCAGGGGACGCAGATGACGTCGCTCAGCAGGTGTTCGTCGTCGCGTGTCGCAAGCTCGAAGCGATTCACGCCGGGCGAGAGCGGGCGTTCTTGTTTGGAGTCGCTAGTCGCAGCGCCGCGCGCTTCCGCCGCGACCAAGGACGGCGGGGAGAAGAAGAGCTCTCCGAGGACGTGTCCCTCGACGCGCCGGGCCCCGACGCCTTGGTCGATCAACGGCGCGCCCGCGCACTGCTAGATGAGATCTTGGAGCTGATGCCCCTGGATCTGCGTTGCGTGTTCATCTCGTTCGAGATCGAGGAGCTGAGTTTGTCCGAGATTGCAGAAGGGCTAGCGATTCCTCGAGGAACGGCTGCTTCGCGCCTACGGCGGGCGAGAGAGGACTTCGAGCAGCGTGTGAAGCGCGCGGAACTTACGCGTGCGCACGCCAGCCGAGGAGGAAGTGATGACTGATCCCGAACGCCTTTTGCAGCGTGCGGCTCGTGGCTCGGCGGTCGATCAGCTGCTCCGCGCCGGGGCAGAAGAGCGACCGGACGGCGCCGCGCTGCGACGCACGTTGGCTGCGGTGGGTGCTGGCGGTGCGCTGGTTGGGGTCGCTGGCGGCGCGCAAGCGGCGAGTGCTGCGGGCGTTTCGACTGGCTCCGGTGCGTTCGCGGGCGCAGCAGGCGCCGGTGCTTCAGGCGCGGCTGCAGGCTCAGGCGCGTTGAGTTCAGGCGCTGCATTGAGCTCAGGCGCGGGTGCTTCAGGCGCAGCGGCTGGAAAGGCCACTGCCGGTCTGCTGCTCTTGAAATGGGTGGGGGCTGGGGTGCTTGCTGGAGGCGTCGTTACCGGCGCGGCTCACGTTGCCTCGGCGCCTGAACCTCAGCAGGCAGCAGCGCCCAGCGTGGCCCGCGCGCCAGAGCCCCGTGTCGCCCCAGCGCCGGCGCCGCCACGCGAGCAGGCTGCACAGCCGATTCAAGCCAAGGCGCCTGACGTTCCACATCGCGCGCCAGTGCCCGTCGAGACCAGCCCGGCGGCGTCGGTCGTAGCGCCATCTCAGCTCAGCGCTGAGCTTGCGGCGCTCGGGCGTGCCAAGGCTCTTGCGGTCAGCAATCCGGGGCTCGCGCTGCGCGGACTGGAGAGCTACTTTGCTAAATTTCCAGGTGGGAAATTGAACTACGAGGCTTCCGTCCTCGGCATGCAGGCGGCGCGCCGTGCAGGTCAGCCCGATGTGGCTCGCCGCTACGCGCGCCAGGTGCTCGCGTTTCAAGCCGCCGGGCCACAGGCGGATCAAGCCCGTTCGCTGCTCGGCCAGTGACTTCAATGGGCAGTCAGCGAAGTTTTTGTGATCCGGTCACGAACCTCGAGGCATGAGCAGATATGACCAAGCACACGCCCTTCATCCTGTTGCTCCTCGCGGCTGCCTGCAGCAACACCACGGATCTCGGCAGCGGCCAGAACCAAGGCAACCTATCCGACGGTGAAGTACTCTGCCAGCGCGTCAGTGAGTTGCCGTGCGGAGTCAGCGAGGTTGCATGCATGAGCGGACTCGCCGATCAGGACGAGCTCGCCGCAAGTAAAGGCTGTACCGCGGAAGTAGATTCGATGCTCGAGTGCTTCCGCGACAAAGCATTCATTTGCGAAGATGGGGAAGCCGCTGCCCATGGCTGTGAATCGCTACAAGACGTGGCGGGAGAGTGCATTTTCGGTAGCGTGAATCACGGCGCGTGCGGTGGTTCGGAAACGGGAGTTCCCGGCGAGCCTCAGGCGTGCCAAGCGTCTTGTGATGATGGCGGGCAAGCCTCCTGCTCCGGTGACGGCGACGCCGTTACTTGCATCTGCGAGAAGGGTCCACGAGCTGGGCACGAGTTTGCGCTATTGTCGTGTCAGGACCTGGAAGCTGCTTTCCTCACGGAATGCTACTCTGGGACACCCGCGGGGAGCGGCGCGGCTTGCGGTGGCTCCGGGACCACGACCACCGATGGCAGAGACCTTTGCGACGCGAGCTGCACCAACGGCGTCGATGTCAGCTGCGAGGGTCCTGAAGGTGGTCCCGTGGTGTGTTCGTGCGGCAGCAGTGGTCGCGAGTTCGCACTGACCAGCTGTGACGAGCTGCCATCCCGTGTGCCTGCCGCGTGCGAATGAGCGTGTAACCGCTCTCCCTCGAACTGGCTAAGTTGCTTGAATCATGGAGGTTTTGTTCGTGGCGACCCAGCGTGACTTGGACTGGGACAGGCCGCCGTGATGTAAGATTTCAGACCCCTGACGCGTTCTCGGATGACTTGCTAGCCACCCCCACACGTCTATAGGCTAGCCTCTCGCTTCTGGGCGGTCCGCCGTCCCAAACCCGACAACACGTCAGGGAGCTTCACGAATGCGTACATCGCTCAAGATCACGACGGTCGCGGTCCTCGCCAGCTCGATGGCGCTGGTCGCCTGCCGCAAGAACGACGAAGAGGAACAGGCCCAGACGGCTGGCTACCAGCAGGGTGGCTACCAGCAGCAGCCCGGCTATCAGCAGCAGCCCGGCTACCAGCAGCAGCCCGGCTACCAGCAGCAACCCGGCTATCAGCAGCAGCCCGGCGCGCAACCAACTGCCGCGCCTCCGGCGACGGGCACCGCGCCCCCCGCTGGAACTGCGCCTGGTATCCCTGGCATCCCTGGAATGCAGCAGAGCAGTGGTGGCCAGGCTCAAGCCCTGGACCCCGCGGCCGGCGCCGTCGCGCAGCCCATCCTGCAGCAGCTCGCCGCGGGCTCGGTGCCTCCGGGAGCCAAGGCCGTTGGCTCGCCTTTGGTTGGCAACTTCCAGCAGGGCCAGACCCTCGAGTCTCAGATCCAGCTCCAGCCGGGCAAGTGCTACACGGTGGTCGCTGCAGGCGTGCCTCCGAACGTTACCGAGGTCGACGTGCAGTTCGTCGCAGTGAGCCCAATCCCGGGCATGGCGCCGGTGATGGCGCAAGACAACGCCACTGGCTATCAGGCCGTGCTGGGCAAGAACCCCGACTGCTACCGCTGGGCGCTGCCTGCCGCGGCGCCGGTGAAGCTGGTGCTCACCGTGCGCGGTGGCTCTGGCATCGCGGCGGCTCAGGTCTACGAGAAGTAGACCAAGGCAAGAGCCACAAAAACCGCAAAGGCCGAGGACGTCAGTCCTCGGCCTTTTGCATTGGGAACGCTTGCTTCGCGTTGAGCGGGGCTCAGTCCGAGGCCCCGCGCTGCCGCCCCCGCAACTCGAGACGCCAAGCCATGGACGACCGGGCCACTCGAACGGATGGGATGGTACTGCTCTGTGGGGTGTGTCCGGCGGTGACGGCAGCGCGAGGTTCGAACGGCTCACCACGTCTCTCTTCTCTTCGTTACTTGATCTCCTTTTCTAGCGCATCCAGTTGCGCCTCCAGGTTGCTGGAGTCGATGTCCTGCTCGGCTTCGTCTTCGAAATCTGCTTCCGTGGGGATTGCGATGCTGTCACTTGCAGCGGCGGCAGTGCTCTCGGTGGTCGCGGCTGCGGCGGTCACTCCCGGGGGCTCGCTGGGAGTTCCGCTCTTGTCGTTGCAGGCGATGGTGATCGGCGCAGAGAGCGCCAAGCCAACGAGTACGAAGGCGCGGGGGCTCACTTGGCACCTCCCTTCAGCGCCTTCAAGCGCGAGGCGTGGCGGCTGTTCTCCTTGGTCTTGAGGGTCTGAGTGCGCTTGACGAGCTCGCTCTTGTTCTCGTTCTTCGCCAAGATCTCCAGACGGTTCAGCTTGGCCATGCGTGCGGCGTGGAGGTTCAACTCCTGCTTCACTTCGGGGCGCTCGACGTCTTTGCCTAGCTCCTGCTTCAGCTCCTTGCGGCGCTTCGCTCTGCGTTCGTCGCGCTTGGCCTTGTAGCTCTCCCATTCTGGAGGCTGGGACCGCTTCCCCTCGGGCTTGGCACGGGGGGCGGACGCGGGCCGGTCTTTCTCTGCCTTCTCGTCGGGGCGCCGATCGTCTCGGCGATCCTTGTCGTCTCGGGGACGCGCCTCGGGTTTGGCTTGCTTGTCGTCTCTGGGTGGGGGCTTCTTGTCGGCCTGATGCTGGGGTGGGGGACGCTTGTCTTCTGCAGACGCGGGCGTAGCAAAGCTCAAGCCGACTAGGCAGAGCAGGCACTCGAGTGCGGTACGGCTGGTCACGGGGGCTCCTTCGGTTTCCTGAGGGAAACGCATTTTGGAAACGCGGTGGCGCCGCCTTCAGTGGCTGGTGAATGGCGGCCTGGGGTGTTGTGAAGTCGACAACCCAAGTGCTCGTTGCGTTATTCAAAAAATGACGGCGCCGTACTAACGTCGGTGCGCTAACGCCGAAGCCGAGTGCCTTGTCCTGATCTGAGTTCCGCCGTGGCGATTTCGCCGCGCTGCGAATCGAGCTCTCACAGCAAGGAGATCTGCATGACGTTTTCACACAGCGCTGGTGTTGCTCTGCTCACGTTGAGCGCAGGTTGCACCGTCAACACCACCCAAGCGCGCCCCTCACCCCCTCCTCAACCAACGGTCGCGAATGCAGCTCCAGCGCCCGCGAATCATGCGGAGCACCGCCAACCCGCGGGATTCAACGACCGCAACGACGGCTGCAGAGACAAACGCCCAGGTGACGCCTGCAGCAACCGTGGACAAGCGGGGCGTTGCTCTACGGAAAGAGGTAGGCAGCTCGAGTGTGAAACTGGTCAGAGCGCGCGTCCCGATCATCGGCGCTGACTAACGCCACGGCCGAGTGAGCTGTCTTCGGGGCGGCTCACCCCACACTCACTTCGACGAAGGTGATCGTGAGTCTTCGACAACAGGAGACATGCATTGATGAACAGCATTCGCATCAGCCTACTCAGCCTTGGCCTCTTCGCGTTCGCGTGCGGCGGAGGTCACCCACCTCCTCACGGCCCTCACGGCGGGAAGCCGCCGGAAGCGGCCTTCAAAGCGTGTGACGGCAAGGCAGCCGAGGCGGACTGCTCCATGGCTGGACCCGATGGGGAGAGCCATTTGGGCAAGTGCAAGGCGCCTCCACCCGACGCCAAAGACACGCGGATGATGTGCGCACCTGAGGGTGGCCATGGCCCAGAGCACCACGGACCACCGCCTCAAAAGTAGGCACTACTGCCTCGACAAGCGGCCGTCGCCTCCGCTGATGTTGGTCAAAACAACGCGGAACTGTGCGACGGCCGTCGCACCGCGCGAACAATCGACGACTTCCGCTAGCCGAGCCCTAACGCTCTGCGATGCTCAACCGTCTTCCACGGTAGCGGATGGTCGATTGATCTCGGATGCAGTCACAGCGGATCTGGTACGCCGGGTTCAGCGAGGTGAGCCTCGCGCCTTCGAAGGTCTGGCCAAGGCTTACCTCCGAGCGGCGTACTCCGTGGCGCTGGCGATCGTACGGCGACCGAGCGACGCTGAAGATGTCGCTCAGGATGCGCTGTTGATCGCGTTCGAGCGCATCGACACCTGTCGTGAGCCTGCGCGCTTCGGAGGGTGGTTGATGCAGATCACTCGCAATCAATCGCGGAACTTCTTGGACCGTCGTCGTCTAAGAGACGTGCCCGCGCACGAGCCCAACGAGTTCAACATCGGCAGCCAAGCTGCGGACGATCGCGGTCCCGAACGCGCGAAGTTGCTTGCCGCGCTCGAGTTGCTCAGCGAAGCACAGCGTGAGGTAGTGCTGCTGCACGATCTCGAGGGTTGGACCCACGCGGAAATTGGCCGCGCACTGGAGCTCTCCGAAGTGATGAGCCGACAACATCTATTTCAAGCCAGGCGCGTGCTACGAGGCGCACTGGAAGAAGGCGCCGAGGGGGCGCCGAGACGCAAAGCGGGAGGAGCTCAATGACTGATTTCGAACCCATCGATCTGTCGAGCCTCGACCCAGCGCGAAATCCCGAGCGCTGGCAGCTCAGGCTCGATGAAACCGTGCATATGGCGATGCGCACACGCAATCGTCGCATGACCGTTGGCCGCCAGATCTACATGTGGACCAAGCCGCTGCTCGGCATTGCCGCGGGGATAGCTGGCATCGTGTGGACTGGCGCACTCCTCAGCGGGAGCGCCCAAGAAACGGCCGTGACGGAAGATCCTCACGCCACGCTCAGCACCTGGGCAGCGGAGGGCGAGCTACCGTCATCCACTTCCAAGATGCTGCAGGTGATGCAGGAGCTGCCGGCGCAGACTGGGGACGAGCATGAGTGACGCGGAGAGCCACGTCAGGCCTACCACGGAGCCGCGCAGCGTGCGGCTCGTGACGGCGATCTTGCTCGTCGTCACCTTTGCTGCCGGGACGCTGACGGGCGTCGGAATTACCGTATGGTTAAAGCCGGGGCACCACGGTCATCCGCCGCCTCCGAAGTTCGGCCCACTACCTCTGGAAGATCTCGATCTCACCCAGGAGCAGCAAACCAAGGTGAAGGCCATCTTCGATCGGCACCGCCCGGAGATCGAAGCTGCGGTGCGCGAGACCTTCCCCAAGGTACAGGCGATCAACGAGCAGACGGAGCGTGAGGTGAAGGAGATCCTCACGGATACTCAGAAGCAGCGCTTCGACGAGCTGAAGAAGCGCCGCAAGCACCGTCCCCGTCCGCCGGGTGAGCCCTGGATGGGCCCTGGCGGTCCCGGTGGGCCTGGCGCACCTCCGCCGCCAGACGGCAAAATGGCTCCCCCTGCGCCCCCTGGCGCCGACGCCCCGCTTCCCGCACCATCGGGTTCCTAGCTAGCGCACGTGGACTGCGAGAATCGCCTGCTGAACTGGCACCGTTTCGATTCCTTGCGGATTCAAGCGTTGCTCGCTCTCGCTGGCCGAGCGGGTTTTTTGGGGGTGAGGTGAGATGTGCCCCGCCACCGCTAACACAAGGCCTCGGTTGGTTGTCCTCTGTTCAACGACTCAAGCCGTTTCGCAAGGAGTTTGGCATGAACATCAGGACCAACGTCACGCCCTTGGCGTGGCTCATCACGGGCTGTCTAGCGCTCGCCGCGTGTCAGCAAACAGCAGACACTTCCACCAGCAGTCAGTCACTCGAGAACAGTGAGCGCAGCGCGGCTGATCCCAGCGCGAGTGACGACGCGGATCCACCTCCACCTCCCCATGGTCATCACCACCGCGGTCCTCCGCCAGAGGCGATCAGCGCCTGTGCGGATCTGGCGGTCGAAGCCAGCTGCAGCGTCACGCTACCAGGGCCCGACGGTGAACGCACGATCGACGGAACGTGTCGGAGCATGCCTGCACCACCGGATACTGCCGCTGACTCGACCGCTGACAATGCAGCGGTCGTGGCCTGTGTCCCCACGGATATGCCCCCACCGCGGCACCATCGTGGCCCTCCGCAAGAAGCCTTCGACGCCTGCGCCAGTCTCGAGGCGGACGCAGCGTGCAGCGTCACGCTACCCGGGCCCGACGGGGAGCACACCATCGAAGGCACGTGCCGCACCGCGCCGGACTCGGACACTCTTCTGTGTGTGCCGGCTCATCCGCCGGGACCACGACCTGGGCCGCCGCCGGGCGCGCCAGATGGCGACGCGGAGGAATGACGTTCAACGCCGTCGCGAGGTGTTGCGCTCGTGGAGGATGCGCAGGCCGTAGAGGGTCAGCGTGTCGTCCACTGTCTCCAGGCGCTTGGTGTGCTGAGCGATCAGGGGGGCCAGGCCACCGGTAGCGATCACGTCGCACTCGAAGCCAAGCTCCTCGATCAGCTTCTCCACGAGGCCGTCCACCAGGCTCGCATAGCCATGGACGATGCCGGACTGTAGCGAGTGGGTCGTGTTGCGTCCGACGACGCGTGGGGGCACCGCGATCTCGATGCGAGAGAGCTTGGCGGCTCGGCCAAGAAGGCCGTCCAAGCTGACCTGGATGCCGGGAACGATGACTCCCCCGAGGTACTCCGCCTTGGGGGAGATGCAGTCGAAGGTCGTCGCCGTGCCGAAGTCGACGACGATCACCCCCCCGCGCACCCGCTCGTAGGCGGCCACGGCGTTTACGACGCGGTCCGCGCCAACGTCCCGCGGGTTCTCGTAGAGGATGCTGATGCCCGTCTTCAACCCGGGCCCCACAACTAGCGCTTCGCGGGCGAAGGCGTGGCGCACGGCGTCCATCATCACGTCGGTGAGCGGGGGCACCACGCTCGCGATGATCGCAGCAGAGACCACGCTGGGGTCGATGCCGCGCAGGGCGAGCATTTGCCGGAGCAGCACGCCGTACTCATCACCCGTCCTCGCTCGAACTGTTTCTGCGCGGAAAGTTTGAACGAGGTCGTCCTTGTCGTAGAGCCCGAAGGCGATGTTGGTGTTTCCGATGTCGACGGCTAGCAGCATGGTTCCTCTTGGACCGCTTGGTCACTCGCTCGTGAGCTTGGCCTTCCGGATCACGTCGCCCTCCACGACCCGATCCCAGTCTCCTGTTGCCCTACCGAGAAATGGATAGCTCCCATCCAGCCTGGGGAATCGCCCCAGGGTGACGAACAGCTGGCTGGATGCCGTGTCGCGGCCGCTGAGCGCCAGGCCGATACCCAGCACGCCGAAGGGCACCGGCGAGGTCTCGCAGCGCAGCGGCTCGCCCTCGGCTCCTCCGTAGCTGTCAGCGTGGGGGTCACCAAACTGCACCACGAAGCCCGGCACCACGCGGTGCATCGTCAAGCCGTCGTAGAAGCCGCGAGTCACCAGCTCCTGGATGCGCGCGACGGACACCGGAGCGAGCCTCGGGTCGAGCTCGAGCCCGAGCTTGGCGGTGTCGAGCTCGAGCTCGACCACCAGTCGCCGCGGCACCTGGGGCAGCTCCAGTGCCGGGATCGTCTTTGGCGCCAGGAACTCGTTGCAGGTGGCGCGCTTGTTGCCAATCGCGCGTAGCGCCTTCTCTGCGTGGGTGCGGAGGCTGACGTTGTCCGCCTTGCAATAGCCCACGATGAGCTTCTCTCTCGCCTTGACCTGCTTGGGGTCCTTGAGGGACACGGCGGCCAAAGCGTCGATCAGCACGCTTGTTATTTCCACCTGGCTTGGGTCGCGCTTCTGCTCCAGGGCTGCCAGCAGGGCGCTGATCAGCTCTGGCTCTGGCGTGAAGGCACCTTCCTCCTCGGCCCTGGAGGCTCGGTCGGGGTGCGCAGCCAGCACCTCCGCCGCGACGGCGACGACACCAGGTTCCTTCGCCTTGAGTGCTTCCGTGAGGATTCTATACTGCTCCGCGGCCTCCGGATGGGCTGGGAGCAGGTTCAGCGCGCCCTCTCGTATCCGGCGGTCGCTGTGCTTGGTCAGCTCGAGCCAGCGGATGTACCGCGCTCGCGTCAGCTGGCCGCGGTCCAGTACCTCCAGCACGTACCTCGCCTTGACGTAGGAGTCGTCGGGATCGCACTCCACCAGCTTGGGGTAGAGGCTGCGGGTCCCAGCGACGCGCGCCGCCGCGGCGCAGCGCAGGAGCACGGCGCGGCGGCGCTCGGGCTTCCGTTCAGGCCGCGGCAGCTCCGCCAGCGCTTCCAGCGCAGCCTGGGCGGCGCGCAGGGGCGGCTTCAAGCCGCTCACCAGCTCCAAGATCAGCGAGAACTCGGGCTTGCTCAGACTGGCAGTGATCTGTTGGGCATCCCTGGCGATCTGCGCGAGCGCGTCTCTCAACGCGTTCTGACCAGCGCTGTCCAGCTTGGTCAGTCCGCGGGCGGCCTCGATGCGTGTCCCGAGGGGCTGCTTGGGGTCGGTGACCACTCGATGCAGCTCTGGCGCTGCCTCGGGGCCGCTGCGGGCCAGAGCGCGCACCACGAAGACGCCTTCCCCGGTCTTTGGATCGACCTTCTCCAGAACGGCCGACGCGACCTCGCGCATGCGCTTTGCGACGCTCGGGTTCTCGGGATCGAAGTGGGCCAGAGGCGCCAGCGCCAGCGCGAAGTTCTGCTTGCTCGCGATGTCGAGCAAGCTCACGACCGTTTCCCCGTGGAGTTTGTGAGCGCGGGCTGCCACGCGCGTCAGCGCCAGCGTGGCTTGTTCCTTCAGACCCTTGACTGGCGAACTCAGCCAGGCGTTGAGGCTGGCTTCGGCTTCTACGCCTCCGCAGCGCGCCAGGGCGTCCGCGATGGCGCTGAAGGGCTCCAGGCCTTCGGCGCCGGGGGTCACTGCGTCGAGCTCCAGGCTGAGGCTCGCGGCTCGCGTGACCAAGGCGCGTACGGCCGAGAACTGCTGGCCTTCACAGCTGAAGCCAATGCCGTACGCGGCCCAGCTGATGACCTCCGGATCCTCGTCGCGGAGCCGCTCCACCAGCTGCTTGTGCGCCTCGATGTCGGCGATCCGGGCCAGCGCCCGTGCGGCGGCGCGCCGCACCAGCGGGCTCTCGTGGCGAAGATCCGAAGCCTTGACCCCGCTCGAGTCCCGGCGGTGCTCCGCCAGCCGCAGCGCATCGAGGCGCGCGCGGACCGCCTCGCTGATGGGCTCGTCCTGAACGGCGGAAGTGACGCTGGAGGGCGCCGAGGCGCTTCCTGCTGGCGTTCCCGTCGTCGCCTGGTCCTTATCCTTGCGGCAACCAACCGCGCAGGGGATCAACCACAGCAAGGTGCTCGCCGCCCAGAGGTGTGCGCGGGTCAACGTGGACACCTCGCGGCCGGAGCTCTCGGGGCGTAGCGATCCAGGGCTGTCTTCACCAGCTCGGAGACGGCGCGCCGCGCTCGGTTCGTCGCCCTGCCTGGGGAGCGGGCGGGGAACTCCTGGACGTTCAGCCCGCGGCAGCGAAACAAACCGGCAGCCCGCCGCATGTGAAAGTCGCAGGTCACCAGGTTCACCCGCTCGACGCCTCGCTCCTGTAGCAGACGTTGACTGAACACTGCGTTCTCCCGGGTCGAGCAGGAGCGCGTCTCCTCGACGATGACCGCCGAGGGCACACCGAGCCTCTCCAGCTCTCGGCGCATCGCTCCCGCCTCACTGAAACCGTGCCAGCGTTTGCCTCCAGACACCACGACCCAGCGCGCCCCCTGCTCGTGGAACAAGCGCGCTCCTCGAGTCACCCGACGCTTGAGCGCACCGCGGACGTCGCCACCGAGCTCGACTCGGCACCCAAGGATCACGATGGCGTGGTCGACGTTCATGCTTCGCCGGACGCTATAACCGATCTCTGCCCGCAGGCAATTCAGCGGCGCCGTCAGCGCGATCGCGCGTCGCTGCCGGGGAGAACGCCAGGCCAGGCTCGCACACCACGGCGGGCTGGAGCTCCGGGTCAGTCACGGCTCAAGCGGCGCACCGTCTCGGTCAGGTGCTCGTGGTTCAGCGGACCCGCCAGCGACTCCACGCCGCTCGGCACGTCATTCCCGTCGCCTGACACCAGCAGGACCCGCATCTCGGGGGACGCGGCGCGTAGCTGCTCGAGGTCGTCGGTGTCGATCGGCGCCTGTGCTACCAGCACGTGAGCGGCCCCCGCCTTCAGCACGGATTGCGCTTCCGCGAGGTTATCTGCCGTGCTGACCTCGAAATGGGACGCGCGCAACGCCGACGCGAGCACTCGCCGCATGCTCGGATCAGCGTTCAGCACCAGTACCCGCTTGGCCCCGGTGACGGGAGCGCTGAGCTCGATCAGGGCGCGTGTTCCGCGCGCCGCTGGTTCGAGACGCACCTCACCCCCATGATCCCGGACGATCTGCGCGGTGATGGCGAGCCCGAGACCAGTGCCCATGCCGTGAGGCTTGGTGGTGGTGAAGGGCTCGAAGACCCGGTCGCGGATCTCGTCGGGTAGTCCAGGGCCATCATCCTCCACCCAGATCGCGACCCGATCTTCGGCAGATTGGATCGAGAGCTTCACCGTCCCCCCGCCAAGCGCGGCAGCGTCGATCGCGTTGGCGACGACGTTGACGACCGCCTGCGCCAGGCGTGGTGGATCGTGGGCGAGAGACACCTCCGGGATCTCGGCTACCTCGAGCGTCACTCCGCGCTCCACTGCCCTCGGTTTCACCATGCGCAGCGCGAGGCTGACGGTCTTGGAGATCGGCGCGAGCTCCAGGTGCGCGCGCTCGCGCCGCGCGAACCCGCAGAGATGCTGCACGAAGCTACCGATGCGCTCTGCGGCGACCTCCATGTCCTCTGCGGCTTCCCCCAGGTCGACGTCGCCAATCTGCGAGGCGATCTGCGCGACGTAGCCGGTGCTCGCTCGGATCACCGCCAGTGGGTTGTTGATCTCGTGAGCCATGCTCGCAGCCATGCGGCCCACCGTCGCCAGGCGCTCAGCGTGCTCGAGTTCGCGCTCCAACTTTCTCCGTGCGGTAACGTCTAGCGAGACCTCGGCGAAGCGCAGGGCAGTGTACTGCGTCTGGGGGACGGGAGAGAGCGAGAGGTGGACGAACACGTCGTGACCAGCCTTGGTTCGTCTGCGCACCTCCGTCACCTGGCGCTCGCCGCGCGCGAGCCGCTCGAGCGGGGCTTCTCCCGCCTCGAGGACGTCGATGTTGCGACCGATGATCTCTCCGGCTTCGTAGCCATAGAGCGTCTCGGCGCCGTGGTTCCAGGAGAGGATCAGTCCTTCCTCGGACAACCCGATGATGGCCTCGAAGCTGGACTGGACGAGCAGCGCTAGCTCGTCCACGTGTGCCAGGAGTGACCTTCGCCCTCGCTCCAGCTCCGCCAGCTCCACCTCCCGCGCCAGCAGGTCGGCGAACTGCGCCGCGTCGAAGGGCTTCGCCACCAGCGGCGCGGTGAGTCTTGGAACGATTCCGTCGGGATCCGCCATCAGGTAGACGCGAACCCAGGGGTTGTCTTCCCGGATCTCCTCGATGAGGTCGCTGATCTCAGGCAGCTCCGTGTCTGCCACGAGCACCATCGGGGGACTCTGGCTGACGTTGCGCCAGGCCTCTGCGACGGACGGCGCCCAGGCGGCGATCAGTCCAGCGCGGGAGAGCGCGGAGCAGAGCGCGCGCGCGGCTTCTTCGTCGTCGGATGCGACCAGGACGCTCAAGTCGGTTGCCTCGTCACTGGGGGATCAGCTCGCTCAGCTTGGTTTGAGTCGAGGTGGACCAGTCGTCGAAGCTGCCGTCCGCGAACCATCCCTGTAGCTCTCGAACGTATGTCTCCAGGCGCGCCCGAGTCGCGGCAGGAGCGGTGCCGGCCTCGGTGAGCTTGCTTACGAGCTCATCGATCGCTCGTCGCACGACGTTGCCGGTCCTCGCGGTCTTTCCGCTCTCGCCCGCGTTCTTCAATAGCGTCTCGATCAACTCCAGGCTGTTTTCTTGGGTGAGGGTGACGGTGTTCTCGAGCCCCTTCGGCACTTCCAGGTCCGAGCGGGTCGTGGTGCGCGCGCGTGAGGCCATGGTGTCCATGCGCACGATCTCGAGCAGCGCCGTACCGACGGTCAACACGTCTCCAGGCTGAACGCTCTGGGCGCCTTTGACCGGGGTGCCGTTCACGCGCACGCCGTTGGTGCTGTTCAGGTCGGTGACCGTCAGGCCATCGCTGGTCAGGCGCAGCGCGCAGTGCTCTCGAGACACCAGGTCGTCGCTGATCACGATACTGCAGTAGGGGCTCCGCCCAAGGATCGTCTCACCCCTGCGGATGGGAAAGCGGGTGCCTTTGTATTTGACCCAGTAAGTGCTCACTGCCCCACTCTGAAGGATAGCGAAGGGCGCCACCGTTTAGGCATCGAAAGCGCGGCCCGCGATCTCGAGCTGGCTGTTACGTGATCTCCACATCGAAACAGCCTCGGGCCGGGTTCAGGAGATCCTGAACGGCCGGCGTCCGAGGGGCGGCGACTGGCGCGGCGGACGCACTGGCTACTGAAGGGGGGAGGGCAAGCCGCTCGGCGGCGCTGCTGACGTACGGTGGCGGACGGCCATCGCTGCCTGATCGCCGCTGCCGTCCGCGCGGCGTACGGGGACCTGCGCCCGGGCGCTGGGTGGGGCTCGTGGGAGCCCCAGCAGTCGCCCGCAGCGGCTCCAGGGCGGCTCACGGACCTTTCGTCCGGCAGTGCCGCATCTGCGGCTCTCCAGAGCTTGCCCCTGGTTTCCAGCGGTTTTGCCTGCTAGACGCCGTGGATGGTGCGGGCTCAAAGCCCTTCGCCTCGGCTCGCGGTTCCTGGCGCGTCGAGAGGTCCGGAGGCGGATTTTTCCAGGCCGGCGTGGCTGGATGCCGCAGGCCAGGGCCCGAGGCCACCGTCTCGAGTTGCGCCAGGCCGCGGGTTTTTTGAACAAATGTTGTTTGTTCGCGCCCTCCGCAGGCGAATTCGGATACTCACCAGCTAGGTTCTGCAGGGACCACCCACCGCAAGGGGCAGAAAGCATCTTGGACGCCATGGGACGCCGTAAGTCCCCAGACACAGAGAAACCCAACGCTTCGCGGCGGAGCAGCAGCAACGCTCAGCCCGATCGTTCGCGTCGTCGACGCCGCGGTCGAGGGCGCAATGCGGAGCCGGATGCGGAGGCGCAGTCGACCTCCTCGAAGGCTCCTGCGCCGCCACCCGCGAGCGAGCCGCCCGAGGCACCCGAGCGCTACGAGATCGAGCTCGATCCCGAGCTGATCGATCAGGACGCGGCCAAGGTGGTGCGTCGCCTGGTGCGACATGGCTTCGAGGCCTATCTCGTCGGCGGCTGTGTCCGGGACTTGCTCCTCGACTGCTCACCCAAGGACTTCGACGTGGCGACCAGCGCGCGCCCAGACGACGTGCGGGCGCTGTTTCGCAACTCACGCATCATCGGGCGTCGGTTTCGCCTCGTGCACGTGCTGTTTTCGGGCGGAAAGATCATCGAGACTGCGACCTTCCGCAAGAACCCGCAGCCAGACGACCGGGCGCAGGAAGACCTGCTGATTCGTGACGACAACGCCTTCGGGCAAGCGCACGAAGACGCTGTGCGTCGTGACTTCACCATCAACGGGCTCTTCTACGATCTGGAGACCAACGAGGTGTTGGACTGGATCGGAGGGATCCCCGACATCCGCGCGCGCACGGTGCGCACGATAGGAGATCCGGTCGTTCGTTTCCTTGAGGATCCAGTGCGGATCCTGCGGGCGATCAAGTTCTGTGCCCGCCTCGACCTCGGAATCGCGCCGGATGTCTACGACGCGATAGTCCAGTGCCGAGGTTCGCTGGCCATGGCGGCGCGACCCCGGCTCTTCGAAGAAGTGCTGCGACTCATGCGTGGTGGGGCGAGTCATCGCTCGATCTGGTTGATGTGGGAGACCGGGGTGCTGGACGTGCTCTTGCCAGAGCTCGCCGCCTACCTGTCGGACACCCAGGAGTCGGATGGCAGCACCTGGGCGCTGTTCTCCGCGATCGATCAGGAGACCAAGGAGCGCGGCGAAGCCTTCGACGACGTCGTGCTGTGGACGGCGCTGTTGCTCGAGCCGATGCTCGAGGCCTGTGATGGGGCGTCGGATCGGGTAGAGGCCGCCTTCGACTTCCTGGAGCCGGTCGTCGATCGCCTCAATGTGCCCCGACGCATCGCCGATGGGGTGCGTCGCATCGTTGCCATGATGCCGCGCCTGCAGACGGGACGGCCTGGACGCTTCGCTCGCACACCGCTCTACGAGTACGCCGCGGAGGTGGTCGAGCTGTCCGCCAAGGCTCGTGGCGCCAGCGTCAAGCCGAACCGAGACGCCTCGCCGAAGCGCAAGCGCCGCCGCTGACGCGGCTCCCCCTCACCCCCAAACCTGGCTGACGCAGCCTGGTGGTGGGCTGGGTTTCCGTGAGGGAAGAGGGACGAACGCAAACAGGCGACACCCAAAGGGCGCCGCCTGCAGCCGATCCTCGCGGAACCGCTTCAGTTGACGTTGAGCTCGACGCGGAGCAGCTTGCGTCCGATGAACACGTAGTCGCCGTGGCCCAGCGTTGCTTCGGTCTTGATGCGAACGTAGGTCCCGTTGCGCGAGTCGTGATCCGTCAGCGTGAACTTGCCGCCTTCGTCGGCGACGGTGCAGTGCTGCGCCGACATGTAGACGTCGCCTGGGAAGTTCAGGTCGCCGTTCTCCCGGCCGATCTGCAGGGAGTTCCCGCGCGCACACACCGTCATTCCGGTGGACCCGCCCTCGAGGAGCTGTACCAAGCGGAAGGCGGTCGGGTGCTTGGGTGAGGAATAGAAGAAGGTGCCGTCTCCGTCGGCCGCGTCCGAGGCCTTCGGTGTCGGATCCAGTCGGAACACCTGTTCGCCAGCCAGGAACGTGTCCCCGGCAGAAATCTCCACGGAGCCGCGGATGCGCAGGTAGACGCCGTTCAGCGATCCCTCGTCGCGCACCACGAGCTTGCTGTCGCGGTAGAAGAAGTTCGCGTGCTTGGGCGAGATGAAGGGGTCGTCGGGGAACTCCAGCTGCCCGCTCCGGCCAACGATGTGTTGCTCGAGCTTGAGGTGGTAGCTCAGGGCGTCCATTCCTTCCCCGCGGATCAAGATCAGCCGAGCCTTCTCGGGATCCTGCATCTCGCTGAAGAACTGCACCTGGAGCTTGAGGATCTCAGGCGGCACCTCGGCCCCGCAGCGACCACAGAACTTGTGACCCGTCGGGACGGGGGTCATGCAGGACGTACACACGAAGTGCTTGGCTTGATCCATCAGTTCCTCCTCGGAGAGCCCTGCCAGCGGGTTCGGTGGCCGCGCGAGCTGGACATTTCGTTCTGAGCCTCGCTCAACACTCGGCTGTTTGGAAAGACTTTCCGAACCATGAACGCCCAGATGGTGTTTTGGTTCGTCCTCATCGAGCCCGGTTATATAAGGGCTCGTGGGTTCGTCATGGATCGAGCGCGCGGGCTGGGTCATGCGGCGCTGATCGGCTGGATCGATGCCTCGCTCGGCGCTGGCGCGCAGGGAGCTCGAGACGGGGGGGCGAGCTGCCTCGATCGCGAGGTCGTTGCCGCACTCCGAACACACCAAGGTGCCCACGCGATTGTAGGTCTCGCAGCGACCACAACAGATGCCGATCTCATGCGTCGACAGTTCCGGCGCTGCGCTTCCCATGGGACTCAGGACACTAGTACGAAACGCCGCGCAACGTCAGTGGATGAAGGTGAGCCGCCGCTTCACGTCGAAGAAGCCGTTCTTGCCGGTGAGTCGAAAGAACACCGTCTCCTTGCAGGTTGCTCGATCCACCTGCCCGTAGCGACGGGAGTCGAAGGGGTAGAGACGGTTGTCGCTGAGCAGGAAGACCTTGCCCTCGCCCACCTTCTGCTCGGTGACGAGCTGAGAACTCTGGGAGCGACCCGCGGTGATGTTGCCACGCATGTGGAGGCGACCGCCGAGGTCCTCCTGGTCGCAGTACTGCTCTACCGCGTTGCCCGTGTTGGGATCTTCCGACTTGAACGTGCGCTCAGTGCAGGCCATCTCGGTGCGCATCGGGCTGCGGTTCACCCACAGGTCGTTGCCTTGCACTCGGATGTCATCGCCGGTTTCGCCCACGATGCGGCCGATCACGACCTCGTTCGGGTCCGTGGGGTCGGGACACAGCACGAGATCGCCGTAGGAGGGCTCACTCAAGCGCCAGAGCAAGATGGTGTCGCCGGGGTAGAGCGAAGGCGTGATGGACGCGCCGAGCAGCGGATCGTTCTCGGGCACCTTCCACCAGCGAATGGCGGTCAGTCGGGCGAGGCCGATGAGTCCGCCGATGACGATGGCGGTCCAAATCAAGAACTTGACGAACTTGCGCATGCCCGGTGGCGGATCATGTCACGCCCGACGCGGTTGGGGCAAAGCTACTCGGGCTTCGCCTGGGCTCAGCGAGCGTCGCAGCCAGCGACTGGAGGTAGCTCCGCCGGGCTCGCGCCGTCGCTGATTGCGCGGGCGTTGGCGAACAAGCCGCGAAACGCGTCGAGGCGGGTGAACTCCGAGAGATTCACCGTCTGCTCACTGCCATCCATCACACTGCGGGATACGACGCCGACCAGCTCCCCGCTCGCGTTCAACGCCGGGCCGCCGGAGTCACCTGGACAGATCGAAGCCTCCAAGGTGTAGCGGCTCTCCTTGAGCTTCAGCACACGTCCGCCAGGCCGCGGTTTGCGATGGATCGCTTCCCCGCTGAGGCTGCAGCGCCCGAAGCCAACCGTGTGCAGTTCGTCGCCTGGTTCCGGGACCTGGTCCAGCTCGGGTTCCAGCGTGGTCATCCCGATCAGCTTGCGTTCGAGGACCAGGATCGCGATGTCTCCGACTCCGGCGCGGTGGCCGCACGGCGGAGCGACGACGGCGTCCACGCCAACTTCTCCCCAAGGAAGATAGTCACCGCCGAGTTCAACTCTCAGCTCTTCGGCTTCGAGGTCCTTCTCCAGAATTTCCCCAGAGATATCACGCTGCGCCACGCAGTGATGAGCCGTCAGCACCAGGTCGTCGGCGATCAGCGTGCCGGTGCAGGTCGCGTTCTCCGCCACGACCCGCACGACGTAGTCGTCCGCCTGGGCGAGAGCGAACGGTAGCTCCGGCGGTTCGGCGCGACCTGGATCCTGGGCGGCGGCCGGAGTGGGTTCCTTGACGGGGCCTTCGAAGAGCCCAGTCAAGCTGGCGCAGCCGGTACTCAACAAGACGAGCGAGAGGAGGGGAAGAGTTCGGTGCACGGGTGGGAGCCTGAGGTGAGAGCGCGAGAGTAGTGTGCCTGCCGAGGGAGGACTGGTCTAGTCCTCGAGTCGTCCGGTGCGAGTCGCGCGGAGCTGTGCGAGGGCGACGCGGGCGGGCTGCGTGTCGGGGTCGGTCACACCGACCCGCAGCAGCTCGACGAGCAGACGCTCCTGAGCTTTTCCGCGCGCAAACACCGTGGGTGCGCAACCGGCGTTCGAGCAGGTGGCGAGTACGGACCGCTGGAGCCTGAGCGCGCGGTCGTACTCACCAAGCTGAGTCAGCGCCTGCACGCGCAGGCTAGCCAGTTGCGGTTCCGTCTGGAGCGCCGGGGAGACCCAGTCGAGGCTCGCCGCGGCCTGACCGGGCTGACCGTACGCCAGGAGCGTGCGCCCGAGCTCGACGGCGGCCGCAGCATCCTGGGGGTTCTTTCCCAGGCGGGTCTCCAGCACCGGGACCTCGGCAGGCAGCGTTCCCGAGGGCCAGATCAAGCTGACCTGGCGGCTCGCGCTGGAGCCCGCCCAGAGCGCGGCGAGGGTCAGCAGCCCCACCAACCACACGCTGGATTTGTCAGATCCCGTCATGAACCCGCAGCGGACACCCGCACCTCCGAAAAGTTCCGACCCAAGTCGCTTTGACGGCTTGGGTTGCTTCACGATCTTTTTTCTCGCCGCCCAGAGTGAAATCCTACGCCACGGCCGCAGCGAAGCTCCTTTTCGGTGAGTCGTCGGGAGGGGCAGGGTGTTGAATTACCCTGCTAGCGAGCGGAGTGGCTCGCGAAGAAGGCGAAGGCGACCTGGCTGGCGTCGATGTCGTGGGATGTGCGACCGACGATGCGCTGGGGTGCGTAGGGCCTCCCCCCGGGCCAGGTGTGACCACCCCCTTCGACACGGTACAGCTCCACGCTCGCCCCGTCGGTGCAGTCTTCACGCCTCTCGACGAACACCCGGGTCCCGTCCGTCGGATCGAGATCCGGCAGCTGGATCTCGGGGCGCGTTTGGGCACAGCCGTCGTGCGTCGCCCACCAGTCGAGGCTCGCGGGCGAAGAGAGCACGCGTCCACGTTTGCCCAGGATGTCGCCTCCGGCGTAGGGGACGATGGGATCTCGCTCACCGTTGATCATCAGGACCGACACGGGCCGCTTCGGGGGGTGGTGCTCGTGGATGGCAGGTAGACCCATCACCACGGCAGCCACGGCTCGGACGCGTTCGGACGCCTCGACCGCGAACGTCAGCGCCATCGCACCCCCGTTCGAGGCACCCACGATGAACACTCGATCGGTGTCGATGCCGTAGTCCGCGTGGGCTCGATCGATCAGCTGGGTGAGGAACCCGACGTCGTCCACTCCCTGGAGGGCTTGCTCCTTGAAGGGGCGATGATCGTTCCAGCTCTCGGAGATCCCCTGGGGGATCACCAACACCCAGCCGCGTGCGTCTGCCTGGCGCGTCAGGCCGTAGCGAGTCCCATGGTTGAGTCTCGCCGCGGTGCCGCCGTTGCCGTGGAGCGCGATCACCAGCGGCACCGCTCTCGTCCTGGAGTGCGCCGGAGGCAGGTGGACGTAGTAGACGCGCCGTCGGCCTTGCGAGAGGAGCTCGTGCCTGGTCAGTCCTCGCGTCGTCCATGCGTGCCAGCCGAGAACCAGGCAGAGCCCGAGCCCGATCAGCGCCGCGGCGATCAGCAGCCGGCGCCGCCACCTCCTGCCGCCCTTGTCAGGCGAGGACAAGGTCGTCCCGATGGACCACGACGAGATCTCGTCCGACGCTGCCAAACAGCAGCTCGAGCTCCTGGGTCTTCTGGCGTGCCGATCGCGCGACGTCCAGCGCGCCGAGTCTGGCCAATCCGCGCCCGACCTCGCGGCCTTCCGCGTCCACGATACTCACGGCGTCCCCGGCGTTGAAGTTGCCGCGGACGCCGATCACACCGACCGGCAACAGGCTGCTCCTGCCACCCCGCAGCGCGCTCGCGGCGCCGGCGTCGACCACGACCGTGCCCCGTGGCTTGAGCGTGTAGGCGATCCAGTGCTGGCGCGCACGCAGTACGCCCTCCACGGGGTGCACCAAGGTGCCGACGTCCTCTCCAGCGAGCAAGCGCGAGATGATCCTGGGCTCAGCCGCGCTCGCGATGACCACCCAGGCGCCGGAGCGACTCGCTTTCCTCGCGGAATCGACCTTGGACATGATGCCGCCGCTCCCGACGCCGCTCGAGCCACCCCGGTCCTGCACGACGAAGTCCGCTGGCAGCTCCGAGAGCCGCTCGCCGTCCGCGCCCAGCACGCCGGCGACGTCAGTGAGCAACACCAGCACCTCCGCGCCAACCAGCGGCACCACCATGGCGGACAGCTGGTCATTGTCGCCAAAGCGAATCTCGTCGGTCGAGACGGTGTCGTTCTCGTTGACGATGGGCAGCGCCTGCGCGTCGAGCAGCTCGGCGAGCGCGTTCCTCGCGTTGTTCAGTCGCTCCCGATCGGCAAGGTCCGCGTGGGTGAGCAGAACCTGCGCCGGGATCATCCCGCAGTCGGCGCAGGCCTCTTCATAGCGTCGCATGAGTACCGACTGGCCGGCGGCCGCGGCGGCCTGGAGCTTGCTCATCTCTTTGGGGCGAGCCGGGTACCCAAGGCGCTCGCAGCCAAGGGCGATGGCGCCGCTCGAGACCAGGACGAACCGCCGCTCGCTGCTCTGCGGCTCGCGGCTGGACTCGGCCAGCTGCGCGATCAAATTGCCCGGCAGGCTCGGGTCACTCGAGAGAGCGCGGGAGCCAACCTTGACCACGACGCGGCGAGCGTTCTGGAGCGCTGTGCGGGCGGATGCCATGCGCCGGCTGCTATAGCACGCCGCCTCCCGTCTCGTGGCTCCACAGCATGAGCTCGCAGGGCCACGCGGCGACGGGACGCTAGTCTGGGGGCGTTGCGAGCGGCTTGATCAACTGGAGATCGAGCACGGGCGTTTCGGTCTCCACCGCGGCCGAGATCAGGTCCGGACGACGACTCGCGTGCATCCGCCAGCTGCTCGTACGTCGGGGTTCTGGAGCGTCGCCGGTGCTCTCCAGCAAGACCCCCCGCGCGCTCAGCGCTCGACGCAACCGAGCGCCGTCTCCGGCGACGCGCACGAGGCACAGCGCGCTCCCGCGCGCCAGCTCCGCGGCCGGCGCCGCGCCCAGCAGTCGTCCGTACTGCAGCCAGACGACGTCGCCGCGTGAGGCCAGCTCGTGCTGGGCGGCGTTCAGCAGGCGCTCGCAGGTCCAGACGAGTCGCGGCGCGTCCTCTGCGGAGCAGGCCAGCTCGATACGCTCGAGCAGCCAGGCCGCGCGCAGATCGTCGAGAGCGTCCAGCGGCTCCTCCAGCACGAGCAGTCGGGGGCCGCTGATCACGGCCATGGCGAGGCTCACCGCGGTGCGTTCCGCCGGCTCCAGCGCGGCAGCAGTCGCCTTGGAGAACTGCGAGAGCCCGAGCGTGGCGAGCACGTGCTTGGCGACCCGCGCTCCGTGGGGGATGCGGAACAAGTCGGCGACGAAGCGCAGGCTCGCGAGCACCGGTTCGTCATCGAGGAGCCAGCCGTCTCTGGGCACCAGGCGCGTGCTGCGCGCCAGGGCCTGCTCGGGGGGCTCGCCCAGCAGGAGCAACTCGCCGCTGGTGCGCTCGGCCTCGGCGATGAGCAGCTTTGGCAGGAACCCGCTGTCACCGACGATCGCGACTCGACGCGCCTGGCTGCGGAAGCTCACGGCTTCCACCTGGACGGCCCCGGACCGCCGCACGCTGAGCTGACGCGCTTCCAGCGTAGCGAAGGCGACCGGAGTTTCCTGGTGGAAACTTCGGTCTGCGCTGCCCGAGGAGGGGGGCTCCGAGGTCATGGCTTCACAGGTGCCATCTCCAGCAGCATCATCGGCTTGTCGCTCTCGTAGACCATGAACGGTCCGAGCGCCTTGATCATGCCGCTGATCTGCTGGGGAATGGTGATCTGGGCGTCGGCGCGCAGACCATCGATGCCCAGCAGCTTGCCGAGGATGGAGGTCTGAAGCTCTGGTAGCTCGACGATCGGGGCGTCCTCGCTGAGGCCCGCTTGCCTGCGCGCGTAGTCGAGGGCCTGCCGG
The DNA here is from genome assembly GCA_041389745.1 of Polyangiaceae bacterium. Lineage (GTDB taxonomy): Bacteria > Myxococcota_A > Polyangia > Polyangiales > Polyangiaceae > JAHBVY01. The sequence goes on along the minus strand of JAWKRF010000024.1, from coordinate 38,522 downwards.
ATCCCACCGAGCTCGTCCACCAGCTTGCGGTCCTTTGCCTGCTCGCCGGTCCACACTCGACCTCGCGCCACCTGATCCACCTGGGCCTTGTTCAGAGGACGGCCCGCCGCGACCCGCGTGATGAAGGTGTCGTAGAACTGCCCGACCTTCTTCTCCAGCTCCTTGCGTTCGGCTGCCGTGAACGGACGGTAGAGTGACTCGGCATCCGCCTTCGGCGCGGTCTTGTAGGTCTCCACGTTGACGCCGATCTTGTTCAGGAGCTGCGCGACGTCTGCCTTCCCGTAGAACACGCCGATGCTCCCGGTGATGGTCGCCGGGTTGGCGAAGATGCGATTGCCCGGAGCGGAGATGTAGTAGCCGGCGCTCGCGGCGTAGCTCCCCATGCTGACGACCAACGGTTTCGTCTTGGCGGTCAGCTCGACCTGACGCCACATCACGTCTGCGGCCATCGCTGACCCGCCAGGAGTTTCCACGCGGAGAACAACGGCGCCGATGCGAGGGTCTTCGCGCACGTCCTTCAGGGTCTCGGCGATGGTGTAGGAGCCGGCCAGCTTCATGCCCAGAAACGGGATGGTACTGCTGCGACCGTCGACCATGTCGCCATCGACGTAGATCACGGCGATGCCCCGCTCTCGACCGAACTTCTTGGGTGCGCGGGGTGCGAGCACGTCTTCGTCCACGACCAGGGTGTCACGGCCGATCATCGTCCGTACGGCGTCTTCGAGCTCATCGTCGAAGGCGACGCCGTCGACGAACTTCGCCTGCTTCGCCTCGGACGCGATGAAGGGACCCTGCTTGATGTTGGCGCGCACCTCGGCAGGCGTCATCCGGCGTCCCGCTGCGACGCCTTCGACCAGCTGGCGCTCTAGCTGCTGCAGCATGTCGATGCGATCCGCCTTGGCGACCTTCGAAGCTCCGGTGCGGGTGAGCCGCTCCGGGGCGCTCTTGTGGGCGCCGATGCGCACAAAATCCGCGCGGATCCCTAGCTTGTTGAGCAGGCCCGCGAAGTACATCGACTGGGTCTTCAGGCCTGCGAAGCGCAGGCCTCCGGCAGGGTTGACCAGGATCTTGGTCGCCGCGGAACACAGGTAGAGCGCCATCCCTCCGTTGTCCTCCAGGTGGCACAACACCTTCTTGCCGTGCCGCCGGAGGTTGTGGATGGCGTCGCGGAACTCCTGGGCGTGGGCGAAGCTGTCAGCTGGATCCGTCCGGAGCTCGAGGAGCACGGCGTCGACGGCGTCCTCGTTGGCCATCTTCCAGAGCCGGCGCATCATACGGAAGTGTCCTCGCGGGTCAGGCGTGGACTCGATGCGGACGCGCACCGCGTATCGGGGCGCCTCACCCCCAACTGGCTCGCGGAAGGTGCGGACGGCCAGATCGAGGTATGGATTGGCGTAGCTGTCGTCCGCTCCCAGGGCGTTGCCACCCACGGCACCTCCCGTGAACTCGGTGCTGCCCGCAGGGTTCGAGTTGTATAGCGAGAGTCCGAGGGAAGCGACGTAGTCGGGCTCGTCCTGATCCAGGTGGTGCAGCGTGACCCCTCCGGTGAGCCTGCCGAGGGGCGCGATATCGAGACCAATGGTTCCCCGCGGCACCCATTCGTCGCTGTCCTGGATGTACTTGGTCTCCAGGCCCAGTTCGAGGGTACGCTCGCCGGTGGGGCGCAGCGCCATGCCCATGTCGTAGCTGGGTGAGCGACTCCCGCCGGCCTGGTTGCGTGGGCCGTTGATGTCGTTGGCCACGAAGGAGAGACCCACCGCAGGCGCCGGACGCGACGTCATGGCGATGGTGTAGGAAGCGAGGCGATCGTGGATCGCGGAGTCGGAGTACGAGCGCTGCAACGAGAAGCCCAGCGAGAACGCATCGGTGGCGCTGAGCGCGAGGCCCCAGGTAACGAACTGGTAGTTGCCCGATTCCGCGGCGGAGTCCGGGGGGTCCACGATGTCCACCCGCAGACCGCTCGACAGGTTCAGGAACAGCGGGGTCGCGAAGGAGAACGCGTGGCCCTGCCAGGGCACCGACAGGTCGTCGTCGAGGAAGATCGCGCTCCAGCGAAACTCACCGCCCTTCATGAAGCCAATATTCGCCGGGTTCAGACCGAGAGCGGTGCTGTCGTCGGTTCCCGCGAGGCTACGGCCCAGCACCGGGAGGCGCTGGGTTCCGGTGTCCGTCGGGACCTGAGCCGACGCGCGCTGGCTCCAGCCGAGGGTGAGCAGAGTAGTCGCGAGCGCGACGGCACTGTAGCGGTGAGTCCGCGAAGGTGTACGGCGGTTCGCGGCCGTGGCGCGAAACAGGGACAGGCTCATGCGCTCAAGATCTCCCGTGAGGTGGCGACTTCTTTGATTTCCGTGCGGCGCCTTTCGAGCTCCGCCGTGTCCTTGACGGGCAGGAAGCGCGAGGCGGCGCCTTCCCGCGGCACGCGGACGAACTGGGTGTCGAGGTGGCTCGTGATCTCTCCCAGCAGACGCTCGAACTGGATGAACCGCTCGTCACCGGCCTGCTTCGTCACCGTGAAGTAGGTCCAGGGCATGGCGAGCTCCAGCAACGCGCGGGCGTTCACCCAGAAGGTGTTGGTGTTGAAGACGCGCACCCTGCTGGGATCGAAGGTCTCCGGCAGGCGGAACTCCTCGAGGATCACCGGGCGACCGTCCAACCTGGCGGGGATACCGCCGCGATCGGTGCCGACCTTGTCGACGACTTCGCAGCTGACTGGCTTGCCGTGGCTCAGGTGCCAGCCGACGAGCAGCGGATCCAGAGTGGCGCCGAGGTTGTCCACGTTGGTGATCAGCACCAGCTCGCCCCCGTCGGCCACGAAGCGCTCCAGTAGACCGCTCCGGGCCAGCGCGTCTGGCAAGTCGCCATGGCCTGGCGCGTGTGACTGCGGCGCGCCAGATTCCCCGCGGAACAGATGCCCGTCAGGGGTGAGGCGCAACGACAGGTTCTGCGGGAAGGTCGCGACGTTCTTCACCTCGGGGTGGCTGGCCAGGGCCTGCCTGAGCCCGCTGTCGGTCGCGTCGCTCGTCATCAGCCACAGCGGACAGCCGTGGCCGACCCGCTCGACCTCCCTGAGGCGCATGTCGAGGAAGCTATGTCCGTCGACGGCCTCCACCAGCGCCTTGATCACCCCGCCCATGCGCGTGGCCATGCCGCCTGCGAGCACGATCAGCGCGCACTTCCCGGCGCGCAGCACCGCTTCCCCTCTCGCGATCAGCTGGCGACGCTGGTCAGGGTCCGTGGGCAGTTCGCCGACGTCCTCGGGCCTTGGGGCCTCGACCACGCCCTTCACGCGATTGTCGGGTTCTCGCCCCAGGTTTCGCTCGGCGAGGTCGAGCAACCAGTCGGGATCGAACGCGTGACGCTCGAGCTGGCGCTTCAGGGCGGGATCGAGGCCGGCCAGCTCGGCCGCCAGTGCGTCCTTCATCGGGGCAGTCATATTGGGCTCGGGATGGTAGTGCGGAACCCCCTGGTTTTGTTACCTACTCCGGGCCAGTCGCGGCTTTTTCTGGGGTCAGTTGACCAGCCTCCGCAAGACCTGCGCCACACCGCTGGTGTCCGGGTGCATGGCGCCGCCGCGTGATCGGGCTTTTCGTTCGCCTGAGTCGGGTGGCGTTGCTAAGTCCATCCTCGATGGCTCAGCTCGGGAGGCCTCGAGGGGCCGGCTCACCCTTGGTACCGATGCTCGCTGCCGCTCTGTTCGCGGTGGCCGCTGCGGGCTGCGGCGAAGATGCGGAAGTCGTCGGCGGTTCCGCTTCTCCCAGCGACGACCCTCGTGACCATGCCGTGGACACCAGCGTCGACTACCGCATCGAGGTGTCCGAGCCGCGCTGGGTGATCCCTGGGGCCGGTCTCCCTGCGGATACCGCAGCGGTGTCCAACGCCAACGTGGAGATCCACTTCTTCGGCGGCAAGCTCTACATGGCGTGGCGGGCGGCGCCGTTCCACTTCGCCAGCAGCGAGACCAAGATGCAGGTGGTGTCGTCCACCGACGGCGGCGAGACGTGGGATCTGGAGACGACCATCGCCCTCGGCAGAGACGTCCGGGAGCCCCGGCTCTTCGACGCCGATGGCGAGCTTCACCTGGTGTTCTTCGAAGCGGGCACGAACGCCCTCGCCTTCGAGCCGAACCGCATGCTGCAGGTGGTGCGGGACGAGTCCGGCAGGTGGAGCGACGTGCAGGTGGTGGTCGACGCCCCCGAGGTGCCGTGGGACATCAAGCGTCGGATCCCCGTGAAGGGCGAACCCAGTCAGCTCTGGATGACCTCCTACATGGGCGAGCACTACGGCGGCGAGGGCTCCGTCGTGCAGGTCTTCTTCAAGCACTCGAGCGATGGCTACGCATGGTCTCCGGTTGCCGGGGATGGCGTGGTGTACTCGGGTGGCGTGAGCGAGGTGGCGTTCGAGTTCACGGACGCGGGCGATCTGTGGGCGGTGACTCGCAACGAGGACGGCGACGCGACTGGCTGCGGCTCTCAGGTCTGCGTGGCGAAGGCGGGCGACCTCGGCAACTGGGACTGTCCTGACGTCTCGGACCCCGAGCGCTATGACTCCCCCGAGATGTTCCGACATGGCAACCGCCTGTACCTGATCGCTCGTCGGGACATCGGTGGTCCGTTTGGCGCGGGGCCAGATGCCTGCAGTCTCGTGGCCTACTCTCAGCGTGCGAAGACCACGGCGCTCTACGAGGTCGACACGGACGCGCGCAGGGTGGTGCACATCCAGGACCTGCCCGGCGCCGGCGATACGGCGTTCGCGTCGGTGCGTCGGGTCGACGACCACCATTTCCTGGTGGCAAACTACACAGCGCCTCTCGACGAGCCAGACCAGAGCTGGGTGCAGGGACAGACCAGCGATCGCGGGACTCAGGTCTACTTCGTCGACATCCGCTTCGTAGCGCCGTGAGTCGCCTGGGACGTTGCCGTTTCCGCCGTGGGGCGTCGCCCGGGGTTTGGGGGGGAGCCGCGCTGTGCGCGCTCTGCATGTCTGGTTGCGTCCTCGGTTCGTCCCTCCACGCGACACACGAGCAGACCGAGCGCGCACCTCCGCCTCCATCTCCTCGGGACGCGCAGGCCACCCTACAGGGCGCACCACTGACCTCGGAGAGTCAGCGGCACCCGCCACCGCCGTGTCCCAGGCCTCTGGTCGAGCGCCCCGGTTACTGGCACTGGTCGGGTGTGGAGTACGAATGGCGAGAGTCGCGTGACGAGTGCCCCGCCGACTGGCAGCGTTGAAGGCTATCGGCGGCTCGCCCCGCTGGTCGCCTAGAGTCCGTCCATGCGGAAATGCCAGGGGTCAGGTGTTTCCGCGCTGGAAAGCGCTGCTGGCGTGACGCTTGGGCCGACAGTGATTGGGGACAGCGATTGGGGTACAGAGTCCAATACCTTCAGAACTGGCCCTGACGTGTCGTCGCCAGGCCCTCGATTCGGTCGAGGTTCGGGGACTTGCAGCACCCCGCTGGGACCCACGAACGGCACCATGGAGGTTGATCGAGGCACCGCATGCCTCTTCCAAGCCCAGCGCTGTCTCGACTCGATCGTGTCAGAGTGCTCACTCGAGCCGCGAGAGTCGGCCAACTCGCATCCCTCCGGGGTACTATGTGCTCGCTCTGCTTTCCGGCCCTCGAACACGCGAGGGTGCCTGGGGCGGCTGCGTTTCACGACTCGTGCTCTGGCTGTATCTGCTCATCATTTCGTTCGCGCTGCTGACCGTTGGACTCGTGGCTTGGTCTCGCTCCATCGCGAGGAGAAACCGTGCGCTCGAGGCTCGGGTGACCGAGCTCGAACAACGACTGAGCGAAGCCATTGCCGTAGGGGAACGCCCCAGTCGTACGAGCGTGGCCGAGCAGGTGCAGGCGCTGGTGTCTCGCTCCAGCGCGGAGACGCTCAGGGCGTCCCTGGCAGAGTTCCCTGGTGTGGTCTGGTCGAGGCGCTCGGACGCAGAACACGGGGATTTCCTGGGCGGGCGCCACCAGGCGGTGTGGCAACGCGCAGATGCCATCGAGCGGGACGAAGTGAGCCAGGCGTTGCGCACGGTCTCGCACGGGGAGCGTGTGTCTCGCTTCGATCTCGAACTGGATGGCTTCTCCTTCGACGTCAGCGTCGAGGCACTCGCCGAGGGCGGGGGCGCGGCGCTGCTCGTGGCCATGGACGTCACCGAGCGGCGCACCCTCGAGCAGAGTCGGCTGCAGGTCGGACTCGCCGACGCGCAGCGCGTCGAAGCGTTGGGGTTGCTGGCGGGTGGTGTGGCCCACGACCTGAACAACTTGCTGGTCGGCGTGCTCGCCAACTCGGCATTGATCCTCGAGGATACCTCCGAGGACTCGCCGCACGCGGCGCCGCTGACCAGCATCCTGCAGGCTGCGCAGCGTGCCTCGGAGCTCACGCGCGGCATGTTGGCCTACGCTAGGCGTGGCCGCGGGGACGTTCGCCCCCACGATCTCTCGATGGTCGCGCGAGAGACGGTGCAGCTGCTGAGCGCCTACGGGTCGAAGAAGGTGCGGGTGGAGCTGGAGCTCGCAGACGCTCTGCCGCCCATCGATTGTGACAGTGCTCAGCTCCGTCAGCTGGTGATGAACCTGGTCACCAACGCCATCGACGCGGTCGGAGACTGCGAGGGTACGGTGGTGATTCGCACGCGTCTGATCGACGTCAGCGCAGAGCTGCTGGACGATCCCTCACTGCGCGGGAACATCAAGCCGGGGCGCCACGTGCTGCTCGAGGTCCAGGACAGCGGGGCAGGCATGACCCGCGACGTCCAGCATCGGATCTTCGATCCCTTCTTCACCACCAAGACTCATGGGCATGGCCTGGGCATGAGCTCCGTGTTGGGCTCGGTGCGCAGTCACGGCGCGGCGCTGACCGTGCACAGTCAGCCTGGCCGGGGAACGACGTTTCGCGTGATGTTCCCTCGCTCGACGTCGGAGCTGCGGCACGAGACCACGAAGCAGCGCCAGGCGCTGCGGGTCGAGGGCTACGCGCTGATCGCCGACGATGAGCCCGAGGTGAGGCGGGCGGCCGGGCGCATCCTGCGCCGCATCGGCTTCGAGCTGCTCGAGGCCGCAGACGGTGAGAGCGCCCTCGAGCACTACCAGGAGGCCGGTCCGAGGATTTCCCTCGTGCTGCTGGACGTCAACATGCCCAGGAAGAGCGGACTCGAGGTGTTGGCCGCGGTGCGTCTCGTGGATCCAGAGCTGCCGGTGGTGCTCACCAGCGGCTACCCGGAAGAGGGTGTGGAGCACGCGCTCAGCCAGCGCACGCGCTTCCTGCAGAAGCCCTACACGCCGAACGACCTGGTGAAGATCGTGGCCGTGGTGATGAGCGGCTGGCTCAACAGCGTGGAATCTCAGGCCCGGCTCCGCAGCGGCGCCAAGCTCCCGGGCGAGGCGCAGCGCCCGAGCGACGCAGCCGAGCTGAAGGCAAAGTAGCGCGTCATATTCCTTGCAGAAATGATAGCCGGCGCGTCGTGCATGGCCTGCGCCTGTCAGCGCTTCACTTCCCCCGTCGCGAGATCGATGGGCAGCTCTCGCACCACCTTCGGATCCGCACACAGCAGGACCGGCACGGAGCCCTTCACCTTCTTCGTCACGTGGGCCACCAGGCGCTTGCCCACCTCGTAGTCGTCGGGGATGGCGCCGAAGTACTTCTTGCCGTTGTCCTCGGTGACCACGAAGCGGGTGTTCTCGAGCCAGTCCTGACCCTTGATCGCCTTGCGGGTGAGGGGGAAGTCGTAGTCGTCTGGGGTTACCTTGGTGAAGCCATAGAGCAACGCGTAGAGGTGCTTGCAGTCGGCCGTGGCGGCCTTGGGGAGGCTCAAGGACTCGCTCGGTCTCGGCCCGAACTCCGCCTTGTACTCCTTCACGCCGCCGCTCGGCTCCGTGAGGGCATACAGCTGCTTTCCGGCGAGTACGAAGACGTGTTCGTCGTCAGGAGCGAAGAGTCCGCTGGCGAGGGCTCCCGGCGGCATGGGCAAGGTCTCCCACTCGCCGCCCTCGACCCGCCTGTAGAGCTTGTCCGCGCCAGCGACCCACAGCGTGCCCTGCTCGCTCAGCGCGACCTGCAGTGCGGTGGGGACTTCGCTCACGCCCTGGAGCCCGTCACCCGTGAAGTGGAGCAGCTGTCCTCCGGTGCTGAGGTAGACGTCATCGTCGGACTTCGCGACCGCCGTCGTGCCCTCACCCCCGACCAGTCCGGACACTTCGAGCGTCTTGGACTTGGTGCTGCCCGGCGCGAAGTACTCCACGATCGGTGGCTTGTCTTCTGCGCCGCAGCGGGGACCGACCACGAAGACATGCCCGAGCTCCGTCGCGGCGAAGCCCTGGGGCACGATCTCACTCTGGCAGCCAGGGCTACCGTCCTTGGGTTTGGGTAGCTTCGACGGAGCGAGCTTCGGTACCGGGCGCTTGGGAAAGCCGGATACCACACGGAAAGTCGGTGCCTTGTTGTCGAAGCCGAACTGGTCGACGGCCAGCGCGAGCACCCGACCCTTGTTCCAGCGCTGGACCCCGACGTCGATCCAGCGGGGCGAGTTGACGTCGACGCTTCGCCAACCCTTGGTGGTGGCCTGGGACACCTGACTCCAGCCCACGCGCCCGTTTCCGGTGACGTAGCCGATGAAGGTGGACTTGGGCCATTCCCCCGCGGCAGTGTGCAGATCCGCCCAGGTGGGGAGCTGGCTGTTGAGTCCCTCGGGGGAGCTGATCTCCCCGGTTCGAGTCAGCAGCATGAAGTTGAACGAGAGGCCACCCTCCGGGGGTGGGCCGGCGAGCAAGGCGTTCGAGGTTCCTAGAGGAAATAGCTTCAGGTCGGCGCTGAATTGCGCCCAGGGCTTGAGCGGGCTCGGCTTCGGGGGCGCTTTCGCGACCTCGGGTGCGGGGTCAGCGCCTTCAGGAGCCGCCTGTCCCGCGGTGGCGCTGGCCGGCGCTGTCGGCGCGCCATCCGACGACAGCTGCTGTTCACCTGGCGACTCCGCGGGCTCGGGGCTGGGCGCGGAACCGCCGCAGGCTTGCAGTTCCAGCGCGGTCAGGCAGCTCAGGGCGGCGAGCAACCGGCGGTCGCAGGCGAAGAAGCATTGCTTGGTGAGTCGTGGCATGTCGTGGCTCCGGGCTAGTTGGCGGGTGGCAGGGTGCCGCTGGCGAGCAGCAGCTCCTGTTCGATCTCTGCGTCTTCCTTGTTTGCGCGTGGGAACGCGACGCGGTGGTAGGCGACCCACCAGGCGATGGGGCGCGAGCTGCTCTCCGGATGAACCAGCTCGAGCTCGACGCGACGCGGTTGGCCCTCGAGCAGTCGGTCGTCTCGCACGAGCTGACGTTGGGCGAAGCTGCCGAGGTTAGCTATGCGGAAATGACGCGTGAGGTAGCGATGGTCGCGCTTCAGGACTCGGTAGTCGTCACCGATCAGCTCGGCGCCGATCTCGAGACGACGGAACAAGTCGCCGGTCGGCAGCGCATGGCCGACACCGCGAGCTTCCAGCGTCAGCACCACGCGTCCGCCATCCCGGCGCGCTACTTCGACGTGAACCGCCCGACGCAAGCGTTCCACGTCGCGCGAAGACTGGAAGTCGTGGCGCAGGTGTCCGTCGGCGGCGCGCTCCATGTGGCAGCTCGCGCAGGTCGTCCCGGCCATGCTCGAGGCGGCGTGCTCGCTGACGGTCGACTGCATCAACAGCGGACGTTCGCGCAGGGCCCGATCCGGGAACTCGAACTCGTGACAGCTCTGGCAGGCTCCCGCCGGCGTCAGGCTCAACGCGCGAAACACCGGATGCGCGTCAGGTGCCGGGCCCTTGCCTCCAGCGAGGATCCGACCCTCGACCACGTGACAGGTGACGCAGCCCACCCCCAGCTCCGCCAGCTCTCGGCTCGGAGGACTGGCGGCGTCTGCCTCGGGCGCGTGGCAGCCGCGACAGAATGGTAGCGGCTCCCGCTGCAGAGCGCGCTGATACGCCGGCTCGACGAATGCCTGCCTGTGCAGGGAACTGCGCCACTCTCTAGATATTTCCGTGTGGCAAGATTCGCAGGTGTCGTTCTTGGCGACGGCCGCGCTGCCCCGTGCGGGGTTGGATCCAGGGGTGAGGACCGCCGGCGCTCCCTCCGAGCTCAGCCCGCTTGCCTCGCGGGCCCGAGGCCCAGCGCCGCAGCCGTGAAGCGACGTCAGCCCTAACCCCCAAACCAAGATGGTCCGGGAGGCCCGTGTCTGGCGGCTTTTCTGGATGCGCTTCACCCCAGCGTCCACTCATAGCAAGCTCGGGCGCTGATCGCAGCAAGCGCCTGGCAATGCTATGAACGCCGCATCGGGCGGGCGACTTCCTGGCGCCGCTACGCCAGCATCTCCTGGATGATGCCCAGCGACTCCGCCATGCCCTGGCGACCGAAGGTGTCGATCTGCAAGCCCATGGCGTTGGCCAAGGTGACGAAGAGGTCGTTGTGGGCTCGGCCTCGCACGTTCCACTTGCGCGATCCCTTGTCGTCGGTCGTGATCTGTCCGGAGCCGGGGTCGAAGATGGGGCAGCGGATGTACTGGCCCATCTTCAGGTAGCCGTGGGCGTCGCCGATCACCATCCAGGGCAGGCGGCTCAGGTCGTGGCTGCCCTCCCCGATGTGCGAGTAGACGAAGACCAGGGTGTGATCGAGCAGGGTCTGCCCGTCGGACTCGGGGAGCGACGCGAGCTGATCGAGGATGAACGCGACCTTGGCGTACATGATGCGGTGCAGCTCATCGATCGTGCCACGCGCCGCGTCGTCGCTGAGCTCTGGCTGGTCGCCGCTGACCTTGTGGATCAGGTCGTGCCAGTCGCTGCTGCCATAGTCACCATCGGTGTAGCCGAACTCGTAGCTCGGCGGCTCCTGAATCGATAGCGTCACGACACGAGTCGTATCCGTGTGGAGAGCGGCTGCGGCGAGGCGCCCGATCAGCTCCGTGTGGGTGTGCCACAGGCGGTTGCTCGGGTTGCCCTTCTGGTAGCCCTCGTCCAGCTGACCCCAGGGGTCCATGATGCTGGCCTTGCCGGGGCGATTGGCCTCGCGGTTGTTCACCACGCCCAGGCTGTCGAATAGATCCTTGCGGTACTGCAGCATGGCGCCGACCTTGTCTCTGTCCTTGCCTCCGAGCTTGGCGAGCAGCGCGTCGTAGTCGCCCTTGACGTGGTTGTACACGCTGGTGCGCCGCGCCTGCAGGGCGGCCTGAGCCGCCGCGTCGGTGTTCAGCGGGTCCGGGAACAGGCGATCCCAGATGTCCGGGATGTACATCAGGTAGGGCACCTGCTGTCCTGGAGCGGAGTAGGAGTGATGGTTGGTGGAACGGCTGTAGAAGCCCGCGTTCTCGTCGGCCATCACCTCCAGGCTCGGCAGTCTGGTGATCGGACCGTCCTTGTTGAGGAACTGAGAAATCGCCTGGTCGATGGATGGGCCGTTTCCGAGATCGCCGGTGGAACCGTAGCGATCGTCGGCGGTCAGCATGTGGGTGAGCCCAGCGAAGTGCGCGTTGGCCGGCGACGTCGGATCCACTTCGTTGCTCACCATGTCGAGGTTCTCGAACATGGTGACCCGCGAGCGGTACCCGTCCAGGGAGGCCATCACCGGGCGGAAGTTCCATGCGTCATTGGGGAGCGCCGTGGTCTGACTCACGTAGCTCGGTCCCTGGACGCTTGGCTCGAACGTCGTGCGGCGACAGCCTGGGCTCACCTCGATGAACAGCATGCGTAGCGGGACGTCGTTTGGTCCAGCCTTCGCGCTGTTGCTCGAGAGCCAGGGCAACGCCGTGCCCACGCTGGTGGCGCCGAGGAGTTTGAGGATGGTGCGGCGGTCGAATCGGGTCATCTCACGCGCTTTCTTCAAGAGAGCTTGGGAACGCTCGGCTCACGGCTTGGGCCGGCTCAGGAACGAGGGAGTGGTGACCAGGTCGAGGATCAGCCGTTGCATGCTGTCCCCATCGGTCTCCAGCAGGGGAGCGGCGAGCGCCCGCACCTCGCAGGCGTCCGCGTTGGCGACGGAGCGGCCCAGCGCGTAGCGAAACAGATGCTCCGACATGCACGCCGCGACCTGTGGGCTCTTGGCGAGCTTCTGCGAGAGGTCGACGCCATCTTGGATCTCCCCCTCGATATCGCTGGTGGGGAGCGAGCCGGTCGCGTCCACCGAGCAGCCGTTCTCGGCGTCTCGGTAGCGGCCCAGTGCGTCATAGTTCTCGAAGGTGAAACCCGCACCGTCGATGGCCCGATGGCAATCCTGGCACTCGTCACGAACGGTGTGGGTCTTGGCGATGTCGTCGCGAGTCGTGCAGACCTCGCCTGGGGGCACCTTCTCGGGCTCCTTGTTCAGGTTCTTCGGATCTGCGGGGCCGGTGGGGGTGCACAGGAAGCTGCTGAGGAGAGTTACCCCGCGGAAAATTGGGGAGTGGCGCAAGCCGTGAGAAGTCGACGATAGCACCCCTGGTTGCGTCAGGATGCCGCTGCGCTGATCCTTCGGCAGCTCGACGTAGACCAGGTCGTCGCTGCCCGGCGCAGGCACACCGAAGAGCGGCGCGAGGCGATCGTTCACGAAGCCGTAGCTCCCGGTCATCAGTGAAGACCAGGAGTCGTCTTCCCAAAGCGCCTTGTCCAGGTAGCGCCGCGCGGACTCCTTCAGGTCGGCCTTCAGCTGGGTGTCGAACTCAGGGAAGGTGTTGGGGTCGAGGCTCAGCCCGTCGATCTTGTAGAGTCGCAGCCACTCGCCGAGGAAGTTGGTGAGCACCGGGCGCGCCCGGGGATCCGTCATCAAGCGCTCGGCCTGGAGGCGCACGCCGTCATCGGTATCGAGCAGTCCGTCGCGCGCCGCCGTGGTCAGCTCGTCGTCGGGCAAGGTAGCGAGGAAGAAGTACGACAACCGAGACGCCATCTCGTAGCCGCTCAGTCGCACGGCCTTCTCTCCGACCGGGGCGCTCGACCCGAACTCTGGGCGGAACAGGAAGAGCGGCGACTCGACCACTGCGCTGACCACCATGCGCACGGCCTCGTCGAAGCCGTGATCCGCCCGGGCGCTGGTCGCGAAGCTGCTGAGTCGCGCTGCCTCGTCGGGCTCCAGAGGTCGGCGGTAGGCCTTGCTGCCCAGCTCCGTCGCGATCTGCGTGACGCAGGCGTCGCTGTCGTCGCTGCACGGAGCCCAGCCATCGAGGTTCTGTGCTGCGGCGTTGGCGACGTCCCCGGAGAGCTTCACGTAGAGCTCGACGCCGAGGGGCGACGCCGACTGGCCAGAGGCGTTGTTGGTGAAACCGTCCACCCGGGTGTCAGGTGCGGTGTCCAGAGAGGGCAGGGTCACGCCGGGAAAGAGATCCGTGACGCTGTTGCGGTACTCCTGTGGGCTCAGACGGCGGATCGGAGCCGCTGACGACTGGAACACCGTATCCAGGCAGGCGCTCCGAGGGTCACTCTCCCCACCGCCGTTCCCGCCGTTTCCGCCAGGCAGGCCGCCGCCGCTGGCCCCAGGATCACCGATGTTGCCCTGGCAGCTCCAACCGGCAAACGCGGCGCTGGCGAGCACTGGGATGGCTAACCAATGTGTGCGTCTCATGGCTCTCCCTTCGCGCTCACCGGTTCCTCGTCCCCTCGTCCGGGTGCCAAGGTTCGCGGCGCGCAGGCCAAGGGTATCACCTCCAAACCTGACGCGGGCTCGCACCAGAGCAGCCACCATGGGCCGGGTTTCCCGCGGAGAAGACGCCAGGGTGCGCTCACGAGACGATTCCCATGTGGCTATACGATGGGTCGTCGGAGAACCTGATGGTGGCTCAGGTCGAGGTCACTGGCGACCTACTCCGGCGCTTTCGGAGTCAAGCGTACGAAGGCTCCGGTCCCGGTTTCCTCGGAGGTGCAACCCGCCATGCGCAAGGCGTACAGGTAGCCGTCGCCGTGTTGCCTTACGGAACTGATTGGGCCCAGATGTCCGATCGGCGAGTCGGTCACGGCGGCGCCGTCCTGATCCACCTCCAGCATCCTGGCGAAGCCGGTGCAGCTGTCGCCGAACAGCAGCTTGTCGTCGAGCGCACCGACGTAGGGATCTACCTCACCCCCACCCTGGTACGTAGAGCTCACCCAGACGACGCGATGGAGCGCGGCCGTGGCCTCGGGGTCTGCCAGCACGAAGGCGTCGTCGCTGTCGTGAGTGAAGTAGGTCGTCGGGTCTTGGAACTCATCACAGCGCGCGCTGCCGCTGCCGCCTGCGCCGTCTGCCTCGCTCTGGGGGACGCAGGGGCCCTCCACGTCTGCCCAGCCGAAGTTCATGCCGGGCTTGCTGACCACGTTCACCTCTTCGAAGTCGTACAGTCCGACATCGCCGACCACGACATGCCCGAACCGGTCGAAGCCCCCTCTCCAGGGTGAGCGCAGCCCCCAGGCGAAGCTCGCAGGGTGGATCTTCGAGTCCATTTCCCCAGGGTTTCCAGGGGCGGCGCGGTAGCCTCCGCTGTCTCCACGATCCGGGAGGATGCGCGCCACTGCCCCGAGCAAGCTGCTCTCGTCCTGAGCGTTCCCGTCCCGCACCTTGTCGCCGAACAGGACATACATGGGACGCTCGCCGTCCTCCGGCCGTGGTGCGAAGCCCATCCAGCCGACGTTGTGCCATGGGCGAGTTGCCTTCTGGTCCTCCACGCTGAGCACCTCGCGTCGCGTGCTGGCGATCGACTCGTAGTCCTGGTCGGTGAACTCGTAGCGGTAGACTCCGCTCGCCGTGTCGCTCGTGCAGTAGCCCAGATAGAAATACTGGTTCTCCGCGAAGTCTGGGTCCAGGACGATGGAGATCAACCCGCAGTCGAGGGGATCGTGCACCTCGGGGATCTCGAAGCGGCCACGCAGCGTCAGGGTTCCGGGCGCATCACCTCCGAGTTCGTAGTGCAAGACGCTGCCCGCCTTGTCGAGCACGAGGAGCTCCTGCGTTCCCGGCAGGAACTGAAAGTCGGTGGGGTAGCTGGGCCACTCCTCTGCTTCCAGCGCCTGAGCCGAGAGCACGAGCGGATCCCGTGCCTTGGGTTGTGTCGTCGCCTCGGGATCATCGCTGCCGCACGCGGCGAGAGCGAACGCGAGCATCGAGCACAGGGATTTGGGGGAGAGGTTAGTCGTCATGTTCGAGCTGTTCGATCCAGTGTTCAATCAACGCAACCCCCTCCGCGTCTTCCTGCTGGACCCCGAGAGGCGGCATCGGTTTCGCGCTGCGTTCTCCCTGTACGGAGTCCATCGCGTGCACCAGCAGGCTGTCTTCTGGATCCCCGGGGATAACCCGAACACCGGCGGTGGACGCGCTGCCCTGGGACTCGACGTCGATCAAGTTGGCGAACGCCGCGTCGGGGAGCAGCGAGAACTCGCTGTTGGGGCCACTCCAGCCGTTGTGGCAGTGCGAGCAGTTGGCGAAGAAGTAGCCGAGCACGCGCGTGTCGAGATCGTCGCCACGCAGGTTGGGGGAGGGGGCAGCGAGAGGCGCCGCGAAGGCGCGCGACGGCAACACGCCGCTGTCCCCGGGCTGCTGTTGCACGCCATTCAAGCCCAGGAACGTCTGGGGACTGGAGTCGTGGCAAGCGGCGCACTCGTTCTCACTGGGCACTCGGTGCTCGAGCCGCGCGCCGGAGAAGTCGACTGCCGAGAGCGTCGCGCCGACTGCGGTTCTCACGGCCTCGTCGCGAGCCTCGTCCCAGACATAGACCGCGAACCGGCGCTCCCCGGTCTCATCGATGCGGATGATTCGTGTTTCCGCAGGGACTGGAGCGCCGGCCTCGTCGGCGAAGTAGAGCGTCTTGAAGGCGATACTTCCCGCGGGCACTCGCCAGTGCTCCGGATCCGTGGCGTCGATCGTCGCTCCCTCGGGCAGCACCAGCTGGCGCTGCTTTCGCGCGCCGTTGGTCCACAGCGGGAAACGCGGCGCGAAGCTGAGCGCCGCGCCACTGGTCTGCGCCGACCAGAGATCTCGCGGCTGGCTGAGATCCCACAAACCGACCTCCGATAGACGCTGGGGGAACTCGCGTTGGGGTTCTTCCAGCCAGCTGCTGTCGTCCTCGACTTGATTCCTGTCGGATCCACATGCCACGCAAAGTAGACACACTGAACCAACGGACCAAAGACGTAGGGGCATAGGCCATTCCTAGCGAACACCATGCCAGCGGCCGGCGAGTGCGTTGCAGCCCGATTGAGCTGCGACGCGGGCCTTCGGAGTAGTTGAGCCAAACTGAGTCAGAGCTCGGCCGCTGGATGGTTGGGACGCTACTGGGATGTGATCCGAGAGGTGGCCATGCGATCACTCAGGTTTCATCATCCCTCACCAGGATCACGATCTTGCCGCCCGCGTTGCTCTGATCCATCAAGCGGTGAGCATCGCGTAGACGCTCGAACGGCAGCACCGGGCCCACCTGCAGCTCGAGCTCCCCGCGCTCCACCAGATCGACGTAGCGCTGCAACTCCGCCTGGGTGATATCCGTCGACCCTCCTGAGTAGCTGGTGAGCTTCACGCCGGTTGGGATGTCGTCCATCGGCGTGAAGCGCTCCAGCGACCAGCTTCCCCCCAGGATGCCCGTCATGCACACGATCCCGCGGGGCCGAGTCGCAGCCAGCGAGTCCCTCAGCGTGGTGGTTCCCACCAGCTCCAGCACGCGTTCGGCGCCCTGACCACCGAAGTGGGCCCGTACCTCCTGGGCGAGCTCTCCGCCGTCCACGAACACATGATCTGCGCCGGCGGCGAGGAGCGCGTCCTGGCGCGCGGGATTGCGTGTCGTGGTGGCCACTCGCTTGCCCAGCGCCTTGGCCAGCGCGAGCGCAGCCAAGCCGATGGAGGACGTTCCCCCGCGGATCAAGAGGCTGTCTGCGCGCTCCAGTTCGAGGCCGACGTGCAGCGAGCCATGGGTCGTCTGCAGCATCTCGGGCAAAGCCGCCAGGCGGGAGCTGGGGAGCGACGTCCTCAGCTCGAACACGTGTTCGCGAGGGACACACGTGTACTCCGCGTAGGAGCCATCGAAGGCTCGACCCATGCCACCCATGAGCGCGGCCACTCGCGTACCGGCCGCGAGGTCGCTGTCGGGTGCGCGCTCGACGACGCCGCAACACTCGATGCCCAGGATGCGCGGGAAGCGCACACTCGGCGAGTCTCCTCGGCGGGTGAACCACTCGGACCGATTCAAGCCGAAGGCCGTGATGCGGATCAGCACCCAGCCGGGCTCGGGCTCTGGCACTGGCACCTCGCGGGGCTGCAGACGATCTGCGCCGCCGGGCTCTTCGATCACATAGGCCCGCATCTTTCCCGTCATGTCGATCTCCCCTCGCAAGCGGGTTCACGCGGTCTCGCCCTCCCCCGAGCCCAGCTTCATGGAGCACCGGGTTCACCATGTACAGTGCCGCCCTTGTTTCGGTCTTCGAGCACTGCTAGCCCCGGGGTCTGTGAGTTGGCTTGGTGATCGCGCCGTTTCCCTGAGTCGCGGCGGCGTGATGCTGGCCCTGGTAGCCGCCGCGTCCTCGCTCCTGACGTGCGCGGATCCCCTGGATCTTTGCGGCCCGAAGACCGCCAACCTCGAGTTCTTCTCCAAGGGCGACTGCATGCTGACCCGGGCGAGCTTCTTCCAGGGGCACGAGTGGTTGACCTATTTCGGAAACCAGCAGCTCCCCGTGGGCAGACGCTTCTCCCAAGCAGATCTCCAGACCATTGCCGAGGGGAATCGTCGGGTCGACTGGCCAAAGGAGCTACTGGTGAACATGAACGCCGGCATCGTGCAGTACGCCAGCGCGGTGACGGAGTACACCGATCGACCAGAGGTCCAGCGTTTCCACTTCCTGCTCGACGATCGCAATGACTCCGCACAGGCAGCGGCGGATGCTCACGCTGAGCTGGAACGCCTCACGCTGCTGGCGCTCGAGAACTGGGAGAGCGACAAGGTCAAGGCACTGACCCAGGTCGGGCGCGCCAACCACCTGATCCAGGACTCGTACTCGCCGGCGCACACCCACCGGGATACGCTCGACCCGGACCAACCGTGGTGCATCATCAAGGTCAAGGCATTCATCGAGCGTGCCGACGGCTACGACACTCCCGACATCGAGTATCACGGCGGCACCGGCAAGGACACGGTCGGCCACACCACGACTCAAGACTCGATTTACCGCGAGGGCCGCGACTGTCTCGAGCCCGCCGGTGCGGATCAGGTCGAGGCTTGCCTCTCGGAACCGGCGAGACGCGCAATCCTGGCTACGGCCGACTACCTCGCGCTGGTGCAGAACATGGCCGCTGCCGTGACCCTCGACAACGTCTCGCCCGAGGTGATCGTGAGCTACGGCTTGCCGCGCTACACTTCGGAGCACCTCTCGCTGTGCAAGGACTGAGCGCGAAACGTGGGCTGGTGCGCCGTCTTGGCGCCTTGCTGATGCTGTTCGGCGCAGTTGGCTGCGTGATGTACGTTGCCGAGAGGAATCAGCGGGGTCTCTGTGAGGCGCGCGTCGAAGCGCTGGGAGAGCGAGCGCCAGTGTGGCGGAACCCGAGCGGTGCCGCCATGTGCAGCGCCGAGAGCCGAACGCAGGCGCTGACCCTGCTGGGTGTGCTGGAACAGCACCCCGGCTTGCCCCGAGTGAGCGTGCGGGTCGAACCGTCGCTGATCGGCAGCAGCGCGCAGGTCGATCTGGCTGCCGCCGTGGTCCTCGCCCCACCCGAAGACGTCACGTTGCGGGACCCTGGCGTGTGGCTGCACGAACTCGCGCACCTGCAGTCTTCAGGGAAGCGCCCTCAGGAGCCGATCGCACGCCGGGTGCTGCGCGCCGTCGAGGAGGGTGCGGCAGACTACTACGCTGCGAGCCTGAGCGGCTCGACGACGTTGGGGGTCGTGGAGGGGCGCGCCCAACGGGACTTGAGCCAGAGCGTGGAACCTCGGGCGAGCGAGTGGGCCGCGCTGGCCTTTGGTGCGGCCGATCCCCATCGCTTTGGCTGGGCGCTCGCTGCCCGTCTCTGGCGTCGCTTCGGCGCGGACGCGCAGCTCGCTTCGGATCTCCTTCAGGCACTGGCCCGCATCGAGCCTCGCGGCAGACCTGGCGCTCGAGTCGTTCGGGCGCTCGTCCTGGCGCTCCCCCCACGTAGCCGGCCAGCGCTCGAGCGCGAGCTGATGGCCTGGCTCCCTGCGGAACTACAACCGCTGGCGAGGGTCGAAGCGCCAGTGAACGATCTAGCGCCCACGAGGGCACCGGAGGAATGACTGTCATGCAGAAATCGAATCAGGGCAGAGCCAGCTCCGGAGCGCGTGGTGCTGGGCTGCCCGGTGCAGCCCTGACGCGCTCGGCGCTGCTGATTGCCCTGGCCTGCTCGGGCTGCACGATTCATCACAGCAAGCAAGCCCTGTATGCTGCCAATGAACCGACTCCCGAGCCGGACGCGACCTTCGTTCAGGAGGAGGACAGCGGGCTCTCGCTCTTCGGCGTCTTCCAGATCGCCGAGCCGGATCACTACGCCGTCCTGTTGGAGCGAGCTCGCCGGCGCTACAGGTGCTCACGCATTCACCACGCGCAGCTCGACTTCTTCACGGATCACTGGCTGCTGATCGCGTTCCCGATCAGCCGCATCACCGCGATCTGCGATCCCGTGCAAGGAAGTGAGTCGAAGGGCGCCGAGAAGCGATGAGGCGCTGCGGCGTCGCGAGCGCGTTGCTCGGGGTGTGGCTCAGCCTGGCTGCGGGGACCGCCGCTGCCCCGAGCCTGGCGCTCGAGCGCGATCGCGAGGAAGAGCTGCCCGACCTGACGCGGGACTCGAGCCGCTACGGGGACTTCGACCTGCAGGTCGCCGACGGTTTCCGCGATCGCTACTGGGTGCTGGGGATTGGCGCCGAGTACTTCACGTCCGCAGCCGAGGACGTGGGTAGCGGAGGAGAGGAGCTCCTGGGGTTGACCGCGATGTGGCGCCTTGGAGCATTCGGACCGCACGCGTTGATCATGGCCAAGCCCGGTGTCGATCGCGTGCAGGACACGCGTGCCCTGGCGGGGCTGGGGTTGCGGGGCTTCTACGAGATCCCTGGCTTCACGGAGCTGTCCTACGGCATCGGAGGGCACGCGGAGCTGCGGCTCACGGATCACTTCTGGCTTGGCTACCTCACCCCGCTCGAGGTCGGAGCCGTGGTCTGGCGACGAGGCTCGTGGAACATCGAAGCCTTCATTGGTATGCGGCGAGCCGTGGTGGGGAGTCTGATCAACTACTTCCTGATCGATCCCAACGGCTTCGACAACCAGGACGCGGAAGGCAACCTGGACGAAGCACTCCACGGCACCCCATGGCGTGCGTTCGTGCGCCTGGTGTTCGGACGGAGGGTGGACTGATGCGCCGTCGACTGGCCGGGGGCGTCGGGCTCGTGCTGTGCAGCGTCTGTGCGCTGGCTGACGCCAAGGACTACCGGATCTCCACTCCCGGCGGCCATGCCATCTACGACGAGCAGGAGACCTTCGCAGACGCCGTCGACCAGCGATCCCGACGCTTCGTGGTCGAGGCGGCGGTCGGGGCTGGTCCGGAGGGCAACGTCGGGATGCTGCTCGGCTACATCAACTGGCCGGTACGCGGGCTCGAGTACTACCTCGGCTTCGGCCTCGAGTCGAACCCCGCGAGGCAGTACACCGGCGCCGTACGCTACCTCTTCAACATCGATGGCTACCGCCCATATGTTTCCCTGGGGTATCTTTTCAAGGACGCCTACGCGCTGGGGACGTATACTCACAATGTGTTTGGCGAGGTCGGCTACAGCTGGGTCCTCCATCGCACGTACCACCTGACCGCTGGAGTCGGCGTGCGGCGTATCCTGAGCGTGCAGGTGCGCGACGACTCACCTCTGCGGGGGAGCGACGTCGATCCTCAATTGCTCGATGACGAGATCGACGGCATCGCGCGTTGGGTCCCGACGTTCGCTCTGCGCTTCAGCCGGGCCTTCTGATGCCGGGCGTATCCCCTCGGACCGACCTCCTGGGCGTGCCTGGCCCGAGCGCTGGGCCCAGAGCCTCGCCGCTCGTCCGAGTCGCCTCGAGTTGGCTCTGCGGGGCGGTGCTTCGGTCGTGACGGCGCGCTGCGGGTAGGTGACGCGGGGACGCGGGGGGGCGCGGCACTCGCTGGGCGGCTCGTCGGGGGAGGAGGCGGCGGCGGCGGAGGCGCATCTGGCCTCGAACCCGCGTGGATCGAACAGCCAGAGAACACCGCGAGGCCGGCGACGAAGAGCGTGAGCCTGGAGGCCGCGGCGACGCGAAGGATCCATCGAGGCTGGCCGATTGCTGGCATGGAGAGGCTCGAAGCTGCCACCACGGCTTGGACGGGGCAACGCACTGGATTGTTCTACCCCGCACGGGCTGGAATCTACCCTCGAGCTTGCCAGCGTGCGTGCGTCTGGGGTTTGCTGAGGCGTGCAGTACGTGCGACCAGGGCTCGAACCTCGCGAGGTCGTGCTGATCGGCGGAGGGCACGCGCACATCCAGGTGTTGCACCGCTGGGCGATGAAGCCGGTCCCTGGCGTGCAGCTGACGCTGGTCGTCGACCGCAGCGAAGCGATCTACTCGGGGATGGTGCCAGGTCACGTCGCCGGTGAATATTCCCTTGAGGAAATCAGTATCGACCTCGCGCGCTTGGCTGGTCGCGCCGGGGCGCAGCTGGTGGAGGCCGCTGCCCTCGAGGTGCTTCCGGCCGAGCGTCGCATCTTGCTCGATGACCGCCCAGCGATCACCTACGACCTCGCGAGCCTTGACGTAGGCTCGAGCGCGCTGGGCTGGGACCTCCCCGGAGTCAGCGAGCACGCCCTGGCGACGCGTCCCATCGCGCGCCTCACCCAGGAGCTGCACCAGCGACTCCAGCGCCTCGAGGACGGACAGACGCTGGTCATCGTGGGCGGCGGCGCGGGTGGGGTCGAGCTGGCGTTCTGCTGTCGAGCTCTGCTGGAGCAACGCGGCACGCGCGTCGCGATCCGCCTGATCGACGCGGCGTCCGAGGTGCTGCAGGGGTATCCGTGCGCCTTGCGCGAGCGGGTCGTCGATCACGCGGTGACCCGGGGCATCGAGTTCTTGCTGAGGGTGAATGTGGTCGCGCTCGAGCCGGGCGCGGTCATGCTCGAGAGCGGCGAACGAGTCATCGCAGACCTCGTGCTGTGGGTTGGCGGCGCGGCACCACCGGCGGTCGTCGAGCGCAGCTCGCTCCCAAAAGATCCTCGCGGATTCGTGCTCTGCGACGAGCAGCTACGCGTGAAGGGTCACACGGACCTCTTCGCCGTCGGTGACTGCGCCGTGCAGGAGGCCCATCCCTGGGTGCCGCGCGCCGGTGTGTACGCCGTGCGCCAGGGACCCGTCCTGGAGCGCAACCTGCGGGCTGTCCTCGAACGCGCAAAGCTCGAAGCCTACCAGCCCCAGCGCGACTACCTCAGCCTGCTCAACCTCGGTGGCGGTGTCGCCATCGGCAGCAAGTGGCAGCGAACGCTCGAGGGTCGCTGGGTGTGGCAGCTCAAGGACCGCATCGATCGCCGGTTCATGTCGCGCTTCAAGCTGCCGGAGGGACGCCCCGAGCCTGGATCAGACCCGGACAGCCTGGCGATGGAGTGCGGAGGCTGCGCCGCCAAGCTACAGCGCGAGGTGCTCCAGGATGCGCTCGGGACGCTCGCGGTTCCCCGGGCCGGAGCCGACGTGGTGCTCGGCATCGCTGAAGCGGATGATGTCGCCGCGTGGAGGCTGGGTGATGACGTCGTCGTCGCCAACTACGATGCCTTCAGGGCCTTCTCTCGCGACTACTTCACGCTGGGCCGCGTGGCGGCCACCAACGCGCTGAGCGATGTGTGGGCGAAGGCGGCGCGGCCCGAAGTGGCACTCTCGAGCCTAGTCATTCCCGATGCTCCGAAGGAGCGCCAGGCGCAGGTCGTGGCGCTGCTCCTCCAGGGAGCTCAGCGGGTCTTTGCAGCCCACGGCGTCAAGCTGCTCGGCGGCCACACCCAGCGGGGCGACGAGCTGAACCTCGGCTTCGCCGTCTGGGGACGCGCTACCGGCCCCCTGCTGGCCAAGCGGGGCGCCGAAGTGGGCGACGAGCTGCTGCTCACCAAGGCCCTGGGCAGCGGCGTGTTGATCCACGCGGATTCGCTGGGTGACTGTCGGAGCGCCTGGCGAGCGTCTCTGTACGCCGCCCTGCTCGAGCCAAACGAGGTGGCGGGGAACATCGCGAGACGTCACGGGGCGCGCGCCGTGACCGACGTGACCGGCTTCGGTCTCCTCGGGCACCTCCTGGAGATGCTCGAGGGGGAGAGAGAGCAGCGAGGGGCGGCGCTCGAGCTGTCTAGGCTCCCGGCGTTGCCCGGCGCGCTCGAGCTGCTGGCTCGCGGCTACCGCTCGACGTTCCACGCCCAGAACGCCCTGGCGCGCTCGCGCTGTCGCCTCGCGCCGGGGCTGCCCGGAGCCGTCCACGCGCGCAGTGAGCTGCTCTTCGATCCACAGACCAGCGGCGGTCTGCTGATCGCCGCTCCTGCCGACGCCGCCGAGGCGTTGCTCAGCGAGTTGCTGGAGGCGGGGTACGGCGACGCGAGACGCATAGGCCGTGTAATCGAAGCTGGCGTCGACCTTCGCTGAACGCCGAAGGCGCGATCGCCCGCCAGGTGCCCACCTACCCGCTCGGGGACGGGACTATCGGTTCCGCGCGGAACTCATAGTCAGCTAGTTCACGTTGACGGTGATGCTGAGCTTCTGCTTCTCGATCAGGCAACGGTCGGCGTTGCAGACGGAGAATGCCAGCGTTCCGCTGATCGTCTTGGCGCCCTTCTCCGTGGGAGTAAATGGGATCGCCATCGTCGAGCGCTTCTCCGTCACGCTCATGCCCTTGACCACGGTCTCCGGGTAGGTGACGCCCGCAGGTGCCGGATCGAGCGTGAACTTGTAGGGGTACTTGTCGTTGCAGTGGTACTCGCCCTTGGCGGTCAGCACTGCAGTGACGCTGCCCGCCTTGCCAGCGGTGTACTTGCCGCCTGCGAGGTAGGCGCCGAAGGAATCGCCCGTTGCCTCGGCGCCCTTCTTCTCCTCCACTGGTTTGTCCGCGGGCTTGGCTTCCGCCTTCGGACTGCCAGCCTTGTCGTCGACCTTCGTCGGCGCCTTGTCCGCGGTCTTGGCAGGCTCCTCAGTGCCCTTTGCTTCAGCCTCGTCGCTCGGCTCATCAACTGCGGGCTTCGCCTTCTCGGCTTCGGGCTTGGCTTCCGGCTCGGCGGTCTTGGCTTCCGCCGTCGTCGCCGCCGCCTTCTCGGGGCTCGGGGTCGTCGCCGACTTGTCCTCGCATCCAAGGGTGAGGCCAGCGGTGAGTGTGAGGATCGCGATGGAGGCGAAACGCAGCATGCCGGAGAGATAGCACGAAGCCTCCGCAGTGGCTCTGAACAGGCGTACAGCGCGCGACGATATGCCCAGACGGCCCCGAGATCCGCCTCACCCCCAAACCCCGACCCAGGCGCTGCCGTCGTCTAGCCAGCGGCCGAGCTGCCTTCGCGCGCGCGCTTTTCTCCTGCGTCGCTCTGGTCGAGGACACGTCGCACGACTCGGGCCAGCTCCTTGGAGTGATACGGCTTGGCGATGACGGCAGCGAATCCGTCGCTCTTGGTGTGGGGGTCGATCTCATAGCCGGTGGCCAGAATCACGGGGATCGCCTGGTTTCGCGCCCTGAGCTCGGCGAGCAGCCGGCGCCCACCCATGTTGGGCATCACCGCGTCGGTGATCACCAGGTCGAAGGGCTGCTCGGCCTTGGCCATGCGCTCCAGCGCTTCCGCTCCGGACCACGCGAGGGTCACGCGATAGCCACACGCGTCCAGGACGCCCTTGGCGGCGAGCAGTGGCGCGTCTCGATCGTCCACGACGAGCACGGACTCTGTTCCCTGTGGCAACGCCGACGCGAAGCGGTCGCTCTCCGCCTCGCTGGCGTCCGCCTCACGCGCCGGCAGGTAGAGGGAGAACGTGGTGCCGCGACCGATCAGGCTGGACACCGACGCCCAGCCGCCCTGTTCCTTCATGCTGGCGTAGACCATGGCGAGTCCGAGCCCGGTGCCCTCACCCGCCGCCTTGGTGGTGAAGAATGGCTCGAAGACGCGTGACCGCACTTCCTCGGGGATGCCGTGTCCGGTGTCCGCGACCGAGAGCACGACGTAGGATCCAGGGAGACTCCTGGCAGAAGCGGCGGTGAGCTCTGCGACTCGCATCTTGAACTCGAGCTTCCCACCGTCCGGCATCGCGTCGCGGGCGTTCAGCGCCAGGTTCAGCAAAGCTTGCTCGAGCTGTCCAGCGTCGCCGAGGATGCACAGGTCTTCTTCCTCGAGGTCCAGCCTCAAGGAGATGGTCTCGGCGATGCTGCGCTCCAGCAGCTTACCCACTCGCCGCACGACCCTCGCGGGGTGCATCGGTCCCATCCTCGCCTCGCGCTTGCGGGACAGGGTGAGCAGACGCTGGGTGAGCTCGGCGGCTTGCCACATCGACTGCTCCATCTGTTCCAGGTGCTCGTCGAGGTCCGGGTCGTCTTGCTTCAGGCGCACCAGAGAGACCCCGGCGAGCATCGCCGTGAGCAGGTTGTTGAAGTCGTGGGCGAGGCCACCGGCCAGGCTGCCCACCGCTTCCATCTTCTGTGCCTGCACCAGCTGCTTGAGCAGCATGTGCTGTTCGGTCCCGTCACTGATCAGCGCGAGCGCGCCGCCACCGCCGAGCGGGGCCACGCTCAGATGAATGTGGCGCTCCAGCTCCGAGGAGAGGTGCTCCTTCTCGCCCACCTGACCTTTCTCGGGCGCCGCGAGCGTGTGCTCCGACTGGGAGCGCTCCTTGCGGCTTAATACCGCGCGGATACGATCGGAGACGCCGGACTCGACCCATTCCTCGTCATTGAGCAGGTCGACTGACCCGCTCTTCGTCAGCTGCTTGAGTCGACGGTTGTGGATGGCGACCTGACCGTCATCACGGATGTATGCGATGCCGATGGGCGCGTCGTCCAGCAGGACACGAAACCGACGTTCCTCTCGCCGCACGTCGTCCAGCAGGCGCCGCACGAGCTGAGAGTTGCCCCACGCGCGCATGCCCATGAACATCGCGAGCATCACCCCGAGCCCGACCAGATAGGGCACGAGATCCTGGGTCCATTGCCGATGAAATGCGAATGCGACGACGGTGATCGCTAGCACTCCCAGCGCGGGGACCAGCGCGTCCAGCGTGGGCGACACGTCCAGCGAGGTCCGAGAGCGATCGGTGTAGAGCCAGTCTGCCTCGTAGGCGGCCCAGATCATCAAGCAGAAGGCCCCCACCCAGAACACGTCGATGCCGTGCCCCACCTCGTAGCTCCTCATCAGCAAGGAGTGCCCGTAGAGCGTCGCCACGAAGGCCAGCAGCGCGGCCGCCAGCACCTGCACGGACAGCACGCGCCGGCGCCTGCCCCAGTTGTGCTGCCACAGGGTGCTCAGACCAAACAGCAGCATCGACAGGTGCATGACCGGGTAGGCGAGGGCGCTGACGACGTAGAAGCCCGACTCGGTGAGCTGTGTAGCCGGGCGGTAGAGCATCATCCCGCCCACCATCGCCCCCACGCTGAACGTCATCCCGAGATCACCCACGTGCTTCAACGTCAGCGGCACGCTGGGCGCGCTCTGCTTCTGGAACCAGAAGCCCGCGATGAATGCTGGAACCAGGCAGACGAAGAAGACGTCCGAAACCGCAGGGAAAGGCGTGATCACGGTCTCGACGAGCTCGTAGTAGTCCCAGACCAGCATGCCCAGAAACCACGAGGCGCAGCCCACGGCGAAGCACCACCACGCGCGCCTCTGGTGGGGTCGTTGCTGGCGCAGGGCGGTGTCCACGCACTTCGCCGCGGCGATCAGGCTGATCAGCGTCCAGCCGATGTCCGCCCACCAGTGGACCGCGCTGGAGCGGTCGCGGAGCAGCACGACACCGGCCTGGAAGAGCAGGGTCACGGCGAGCAGCAGCCCGACCAGACGCAGCCGACCGGAGCGCTGGGCCTGGCTCGTCTGGCCCCGCGGCTTGCGCTGTGCGGAACCGGACGAACTCGCCTTGCTTGGCTGAGGTGCCTGAGTAGCCATCCTCAGTCAGCAGTATCCGCGCATTCCCCGCTCGCACCAAGCTCTCCCTTGGCCGGTCGCCTCGATCTCTCGGGGGCTAGCTGCTCGGAGCGCGAGGCCCTACCCGCGGAGCCGCCCCATCGCCACTCCGATTACCGTTTCCACGCGGAGTACGCGTGGGCCCAGGCTCAGCGCGGAAAACCCCGAACTTGCCAGGAGTTCCAGCTCGAAGGGGACGAACCCACCCTCGGGGCCCACGGCCAGAGTCAGAAACTCCGCGCCGAGCTCCGAGCTCGCTCGATCCGCGGTGGGATGCAGGACCAGCTTCCGACCTGACGCCCGACTCAGCTCATCCTCGACGAACGGACGGAACCGACGGCGGACCTCGAAGCGAGGCATCAAGGTGTCCCGGGCTTGCTCCAGACCAAGAAGGGCTTGCTCGCGCATCCACCCGGGAGCGAGCCGATGGTTTTGCCAGTAGCTCTTTTCCACACGGGCCGCGTTGACCAGCGTCAGGCGCTTGATACCCAGCGTGGTGGCGTCCCTCAGCAAGCGGCCCAGCACCTTGGGGCGCGGTAGCGCCAGCACCAGGTGCACGCCGGCGTCGGCCGGAGGTGTCGCGTGGAGCGTGAGCTGGAGCAGCAGTCGGGGCGCGACCTCCAGCACGCGAGCGTGGCCCACGGCGCCATCGAGCACGCCAACACGCAGCTGGTCACCGACCTGCGCGCGGTGGATCTGGCGCACGTGAGCAGCGCGCCGCCCGCGCAGCTCCGCTCGTAGCGTGACGGGATCCAGTTCGTCCGGAGTCAGCAGAATCAGGTTCACGGCCTGATTCCCCTTGTCAGCGGGAATGACGCGCGTCGTCAACTCCATCCACCCCGGTCGGCAGTTCGAAAAGCCGCTGCAAAGTCAGCCAAACATCCGTTAGGCTTACCCTCGCTATGACCTCTCGCCTTCGACGTGTACTTACGCCCCTGATCCTCGGCCTCTGTGCATCGACCGCGTTCGTCGCCTGCGGTAGCGATGACGACCCGGGCACCAGCGCCAACGGAGGCACGGGTGGCAGCGGTGGGACCGCCGGGACCGGCGGCACGGGTGGCACCGGCGGCAGCGTGGACCCTGAAGCGCCGCCCCTGCTCGGCCAAGACTGCGATCCGATCTCCACGCACTGCGGGTTCCCCTTCCCCAGCAACGTCTACCTCGTCGATGATCCCGACGGAAAGACGCCGTCGGGCAAGGTGGTTGCGTTCGGCAAGACGACCCTTCCACGCTTCGCGTTTGGTCCTTCGATCCATCCCCAGCTCTTCTCTCATCTGGATGGCTTTTCCCCGGGGCAAGCCCCGATGACCTACTTCCCTCAGGTGGCCGACGATGGCTTCCCGACACCCGAGTCCATCGCCGACTCCCTGAAGGACGACGCGCGGACCATCTTGATCGAGGCGGACACCGGGCGCCGCATCGCCCACTGGGTCGACATCGACTACTCGACACCGCTCGACGGCAAGGACGGGTTGGATGACGAGCGCGCGTTCATGATTCGACCCGCAGAGCACCTGAAGCACGGCACGCGCTACATCGTCGCGATGCGCGGGCTCAAGAACTACGACGGCCAGGTGATCGAGCCGAGCGAGGCGTTCAAGGCGCTGCGCGACGGCACCGACTCCAGTGAGTACTCGGTCAATCAGCGACGCGACCTGTACGCTGACATCTTCGCCAAGCTCGACTCGGCAGGCGTCGCCAAGGACGACCTGCAGATTGCCTGGGACTACACCACCGCGACTCGAGAGAACACCACGGGCAAGCTGATCGAGATGAGAGATCTCGCGCTCGCTGCGGTGGGTGATGACGGCCCGACCTACACCGTGAAGTCGGTGGAGCCGGATCCGAACCCCCACATCAAGTACCGCGTGACGCTGACGATGCAGCTTCCCCTCTACTTGACCCACGCGCGCCCCTACAACGCCGACGACAGCGAGCAGGCGGTGCTCAACACCGACGCCGACGGCAAGCTGGTGCAGAACGGGACCATGGACTTCGACGTGCTGGTGCACATCCCGAACTCCGTGGACGGCACCGAGCCTCTGGGCCTGCTTCAGAACGGGCATGGCCTGTTCGGCAGCAAGCACGAAGGGCAGAACGGCTACCTCGCGACGATGGCTGACGACTACAAGTGGCTGGCGTTCGCGGTCGACCTCTTCGGCTTCGCTGGAGATGACGTGCCCCTGGCGATCAACGCCCTCGGCGGTGATCCGGACCTCTTCGAGTCTTTCATCGCACGGCAGACGCAGGGCCATGTGAACCAGCTGCTCACGATGCGCATGATGATGGGGCGCATCGCCAAGGAAGGCATCACCTACAACGGCGAGACCCTCATCGCTCCGAGCCAGATCGACCCCAGCGTGCGCGCTTACCGTGGGGATAGTCAGGGCGGCATCATGGGAACCGTCTACATGACCATCTCCACCGACGTGACGCGTGGTCTGCTCGGTGAGCCAGGGTTCCCCTACAACCTGCTGTTGAACCGCAGCCAGGACTGGCCGGGGTACGGCTTCGTGCTCAACGCCGCAACGGAGACGGCGCTCGACGTCCAGCTCACCCTTGGCCTGATCCAGATGCTCTGGGATCACACCGAGCCCTCGGGCTACGCCCACTACCTCACCGGCGACACCCTGCCGAATACGCCGGACCACCGCGTGCTGATTCACTCAGCGATTGGCGACCACCAGGTCACGAGCTACGGGGCGCAGCTGCTGGCGCGCACCGTCGGTGCCAAGGAGCTCTTGAGCGATGATGGCAAGGTGCCGCGACCGGTGTGGGGCGTAGAGACCGCCGCGGGGCCCCTCACCGAGGGCTCGGCGCTGGTCGAGTTCGAGTTCGCGCTCAAGCCAGAGCCCCTGCACAACATCCCGGCGACCGACGGTGAAGATCCGCACGATCGCGTCCGCGTCCTGGAGCCGGCCTACCAGATGCAAGACGAGTTCTTCCGCACGGGAACGATCCGAGCGACGTGCGATGGCATCTGCAACTGCGACGGCCCCAACGAAGAGGTCGGCTGCAACTAGCGTCCTGTCTCCGTAGTTCGCTGCAAGACTCGCCCGCCCCCTGAGGGCATGGGCGAGCGAGTCTCACCATCCGGCAGCACGCTAGAGCGCGCCGGCGATGCCGAAGACGAGCGCGATGTTGCGATCCGTGAAGTCGACGTTTCTCTGACCGATGTCCCGCTCGCCAGAGAACCCCAGGTCGAACACCACGCCGGTGATGAAGCCAAAGCCTGGGCGAGGTGCGATGCTGAACAGCGCCTCGAGGGTCAAGCCCAGTTGGTCGAAGTCTGGGTCGTCGAAGGTGTAGTAGGTGAAGCCGCCGCGCGGCCAGAAGCCGAACACGTCGCTGATGCCGAGCATGTACCCGACCCGGGGGGCGAGGATGAATCCGCTCGAGTCATTCCCGTCCTCGACCTCGAAGGTGGAATAGCCGAGCGCGCCTCCAACGCTGAGGTTGCTGCTGATGAAGTAGTCGAGGCCGAGCCGTGGTGAGTTGTAGGGCGTCGTCCCCGCGCCGCTCCAGCCAAACCCGAACCCCTTGTAGGTGACGTCGTTGCCCGGGTCGTCGAGGCTGAACTTGTCGTTGCTGAAGCCGAACAGGCGCTCTGCGCTGAACACGAAGTTGCCGTCCGCGCCGAAGCCGCCTTCCTCGGCGCTCGCGATTCCCACAGCGCTCGTCACCGCCAAAGTCACGAGCCCGCTCACGATTCGTCGTTGCATGTCTCCTCCTCGCCCGACGTGGGCACGTCCACCATAGCCGCGGAGGCGAGGGTCGCGGAACCATCCTCGAGGGCCCCAGCGTTGGCCCGAACCCTGCACTAATAGAGCAGTAGTCGAGGCGGGAGCTCCAAGGCAGGAGGCGCGGCTCGCTGCAATCTGGCCCCTGGATTTGGGGGTGAGGGTGAGTCGCCAGCCGCCACACCAGTCACTGCGAGGCGTTGCGCCCCTCCGCGCCCGTCCTCCCACTGCGCTCGTCCTCCCACCGCGCTTGTCCCCCACTGCGCCCTGTGCTTGGCTCCGCCAGCCGATGGTCCCACGTGACGTGGGGAGGCGCTCTCGATGGTCGAGGCGCCTCAGGGAAGTCTGGTCACCAACGAGGGAACGTTGGAAAGCCAGCGCGGAGCCGCCGCCGTAGCCTCGCGACACGATTCACTCCGATCGAAGCCACTGGGGAAACCTGGGAAGGGGATCGGGGTGAGCGAGGAAGCCGGAAAACCTGCTCTCGGTGCCTCGATCGGGGCGAATCCTGCTGCTTGATGCGGCGTGCTGGGTGCGAGCTCACCCGCGGGAGCCAGGTAGATGATCCAAGTTGCCCATCGTCGGCGCCAGCGCTGCGCCGACACGGTCCTTCGACTCCAACAACTGCTGCCAGCGACGGCTCGACCCGCTCGGGGTCTCTTCCTCACAGTGCTGCTCGCCATGGGGTTGCCCGCGATGGGCTGCAGCTCCGAGAGCGGTGGCGGCTCAGGCGCCGCGGGGGCCAGCGCAGGGGGCGCTGGCGCTGCGGCTCCAGGCGGCTCTGGCGGAACAAATCCTGGGGGAAATTCTGCCGGCGGCGCCTCCGTTGGAGGCAGTGCCGGCGTCAGCAGTGGGGGCGCTGCCGGCAGCGGAGGAGTCGCCGGCGCAGGCGCGGGGGCCGGCGGCGCGTGCGCCTCGGCCACGCCGTTCGCTGTCCGTGCGGTCGACCACCAGTTCGGCTCGGGGCAGACCTTCGGTCAGCAAGACTTCCCGGCGAATGTCCTGGGGGGACCCCGCGGAGGCGGTTGCTGCGGGGGCTCGCTCGATGTCGTTTCCTTGGGGATTGGAGGTTGGGTCGTCCTGGAGCTGGGCGACACCGTGGTCGACGGGCCTGGGGTGGACCTGTTGGTGTTCGAGAATGCCT
Organism: Polyangiaceae bacterium; assembly: GCA_041389745.1. Taxonomy (GTDB): domain Bacteria; phylum Myxococcota_A; class Polyangia; order Polyangiales; family Polyangiaceae; genus JAHBVY01. Next base: position 6,606 of record JAWKRF010000024.1, on the reverse strand, counting down.
TCGAGTATGGCTCGGGGAGCCTCTACGCAGAACCGGCGACCGTGGCGGTCAGCGCCGACGGCGAGACCTGGTACGAGTTCCCTTGCGATGCTCAGGACGCTCCCTGGGGGCAGTGCGCAGGAACCCACCCGGTGTATGCCAACGTCGACGAGAACGACCTCGATCCGACCGACCCGGAGAGCGCTGGAGGTGACGGCTACGACCTCGCAGATGTAGGGGTCGAGAGGGCGCGCTTCGTGCGTCTCACGGATCGAGCCGATCTGACGAGCAGCGTCTTCGATCTCGATGCAGTGGCGGTGGTGCATGGCGAGTGTACGCGCTGAACGTGTCGCACTGCTGACTACACGCGCACTACCCACGTAGAAAAAACGTCGACCCGAGCGAGGGATTCCGATCACCCGCGCCCGTCGCACCCACGACTCATGCGGCGAATCGTGGCGGGCGAGGGCTCGCACCTGCCGCGCCCTCCGCCGTGCGAGCCGGGCTCAGATTTGCACGTGGTATCCTGCTGTTCACTGCGAAGGGATGAGCATGCGACCACTACGTTGGCTGGCAATTCCCCTGCTGCTGGGCGCCTCGTGCGCGGGCTGGAGTTGTCAGGGACAAATCGGGAATCCGGGCGGAACCGGGGAGGTTGGCGGCGTCGGGGGCTCCGATGGCCTGCCCGCGAACGCTCCGGTGTCGTTCGAGTGTGATGAGGCCAAGGTGCCAGACGCCGTGCCGCTGCGGCGACTCTCGAACGTGCAGCTCCGCAACACCGTCCGCGATTTGCTGGAGCGCACCCTGCCCGGGGACGCCGAGGCCATCTACACTGGCGTGGAGACCACGCTGAACGGCTTTCCCGCGGACACCCGCAAGGGACCCGAGCAGCACTGGGGTGGCTTCACTCGCGTCGATCAGAGCGTGACCCAGGAGCACGTCGACCGTGACTACGACTTGGCGGTGGCTCTCGGTGCCGCGCTCACCGCGGACGACGGTCGGCTGTCACAGGTCGCCGGTGACTGCGCGACGGACTCCGATGGCTCCAACGACGCGGCGTGCCTGGACGCCTTCGTCAGGAGCTTCGGAGAGCGAGTGCTGCGCAAGCAGCTCTCCGACGAAGACGTGACGTTCTACCAGCGTCCGGCCGGCAGCGCGCCGTTCGACCGTGCCGACTGGGCGGATGTGATCGCGCTGATGGTCGCCGCGCCGAACTTCTTCTACATGGTCGAGCACGGCGCTGACGAAGCAGTATCCGGCAAGACCGATCTGTATCCCGTGTCTGCCTATGAACTCGCTTCGCGGCTCTCCTACCACTTCTGGCAAAGCATGCCCGACGACACCCTCCTGGCGAAGGCGCGTGACGGCAGCTTGTTCGATCCAGATGTCTATCGAGCCGAAGTCGATCGCCTGTTCGAAGATCCGCGGACTCGCCTGACGATCCGTCAGTTCTACTCCGAGTGGTTCCGGCGCGCAGACCTGGCGCAGCTGAATACCCTCGTGGGAACTGCAGCCTACGACGAGCTGCGCCAGGACTTCGATCCGTCGCCGAACCTGCGTCAGGACATGTACGACGAGGTCACCGACATGGCGCTCTACTACACCCTGGATACGCCAGGTCACGTCGAGGACTTCTACCGCAGCCGCAAGTCCTTCGCGCGGTCCCAGGAGCTCGCAGACTTCTATCACGTGCCGGTGTGGGACGGTTCGGGCGAGCCGCCCGACTTCAGCGAACCCGAGCGCCAGGGCCTGCTGACCCGCGCGGCGATGGTTGCGACGGGCTCGGCGAACACTCGCCCCATCATGAAGGGCGTCTTCATTCGCCGCGCCCTGCTCTGCGATACCCTACCGAACCCGCCGGCGAACGTCATGGCGACCGCACCCGAGCCCGCCGTGGACGCGACCTCTCGGCAAGTGGTCGAGAACCTCACCGGGACCGGCATCTGTCCCGACTGCCACGCCAAGGCGATAAACCCCCTGGGATTTGCCACGGAGAATTTCGATGCGCTTGGCCGGCCCAGGGACGTGGAGAAGCTGATCGACCTGGTCACCGGCGAGGTCCACGGGGAGGCGCCGGTCGACACCGAGGTCGTCGCGCGGGTGAACCCTGAAGACGAGGACGTCGTGAAGGACGGCATCGAGCTCCAGGAGAAGATGATCGAGAGCGGGAAGGTGCAGGCTTGCTTCGCGCGCGCCTACTTCCGCTTCACGTTCGGGCGCAAGGAGCACGTCGGGAAGGACGCCTGCGCGCTCGACGTGATGCATCAGCCGCTCGAGGCTGGGCAACCCATCCAAGAGACCTTGCGCGTCGTTGCCCTCTCGGACGCCTTCGTGCAGCGCAACTTTGGAGACAGGTGATATGAAGGTTACCAGGCGACACGTGCTGCGCGGCATCGGAGGCTTCACGCTGGCCCTGCCGTTCTTGCCCTCGTTGCTCACCAGCAGCGAGGCGAAGGCGGCGCCTCCAGGGGCGATCCGCCGCTTCATCGCCATGCGCATGGATCATGGCGGCCTTGGCAGCGCGAACATGTATCCGGACGACAGCATGCTCACCGAGCAGATGGACTACGCTGGGCACACCATCCGCCGCGGCAACCTCGCGCTCGGAGACATGAGCGGCACGGCGCGGATCTCCAACGTGCTCAGCGCCGCAGGCGACAAGCTCACCGCGGCGCTGGCCGCCAAGATGAACGTCGTGCGGGGCCTCGACCTGCCCTTCTACATCGCTCACCACCGCGGCGGTACCCTGGGGAACTACGGCGACAGCGACGGTCAGCAGCGGGAGTACGTTCCGACCTGTGATCAGGTGCTGGCGTGGTCGGACAAGTTCTATGGCGATCTAGGCACGATTCTTCAGCGTAGCGCCGTGATAGGTAGCGGCAGCATGTCGTGGGGGCACACCGTCCCCGGCGATCCCAACTCGCCAATCGAGCCGCTGCACTCGGAGAACAGCTCCCTCAGCCTCTTCGATCAGCTGTACCGCGATCCAGGCAACCAGATGGAGCAGCGCAAGCCGATCGTCGACTTGGTGCTGGAGGACTACAAGCGGCTGCGCGACGGAAACCGTCGGCTCTCGAGCATGGACCGCCAGCGCCTCGACTCGCACATCGCCAAGCTCGACGAGATCCAGCGCCGGCTCGGGGTGACCCTGTCCTGCGATGGGGTGACGCGCCCGACCGAGGACTCTGCGGATCTGCAGCGCAACAACTTCCTGCACAACGTGCAGAGCCATATCCATTTCTGGAGCCTGATGAACGACGTCATCGTCGCGGCGCTCAGCTGCGACACCACGCGCATCGTCACGCTGCGCACGGGCGACATGTGGGGCGAGGGAGGCGCGACCGGCTGGTTCCACGAGACGCCGCTGGAATGGCATCAGGAGGTGGCGCACAAGTGGTTCCAGGGTGACCGTCAGCAGATCCTTGCGGAATCAAACCAGCGCTTCTTCGAGTACCTCTTCGTCGACCTGATGAGCAAGCTCGACGCCGTCCAGGAGGCGGACGGAAGCACCTTGCTCGACAGCTGCCTGGCGTTCTGGACGCAGGAGTCGGGGGTCCACACCCATGATCCAATCGACTTCCCCATCGTCATGGCAGGTGGCGCCGCGGGTTGGCTGAAGACGGGACAGTACATCGACTATCGAAACCGCAACGTGATCGCGCACGATGGGAAGGGCGAGAACGACAGCGGTGAGGTGACTCACGTCGGACTGCTGTACAATCAGTTCCTTGGAACCGTGATGCAGGCGATGGGCCTGAGCCCCGACGACTACGAGGTCGAGCCCGGCGGAGGCTACGGGTACTACTGGGAGGAGACAGCGACCTGGTACCCTGGCTATCAGAAGTACCCTGCGAGCGTGAAGAACGTGCGCGGCGAGGTCCTTCCGTTCCTCAAGGCTTGAGTCGGCGTTCCTCCCGGGCACTCTAGGACCCTGAGATCGTGGTGTGTACGGGGGCGCGCGTTTGCTCCTCTGGGTGAATGAGTCAGCGGCACAGGGACTGAGCGCCTGGGTCACTCCGCTGGTTCGACAGGGACCGATCGCCGCGCCTCACCCCCAAATTCAAGGGCGCCGCATGGCGCTACGCTGGTACGGACCTTGCTCGAGGGGTCTCATGCTTGCTCGTCGTTTCTGGGGCCTGGGGTCGATGCTGCTCGTCGTCCTGCTCCCTGCTGCTTCGGCTCGGGCCGCCGTGCCCACCTGGGAGGAGCTGGAGCAGCCATTTTCCGCGAGGATAAAAAATCTGGCCAGCCATCCGGAGGCCGACGAGGGGCAGGGAACCAGCAGGGATCCCCGCTGCGCAAATGGCATTGCTTGCAGTGGCGACCTGCGCCTCTCGGGTGAGGCGGGCACCGGCGGGGATCGCCTGGTGTTTGGAGCCATGACCGGCTTGAGCTTGAGTGGTCGCTACCGGCTCGTCCAGCTCGGCCTCGATTACCACCGCGTCGCCGACTCGGGTTCCGTGAGCGACATCTACACGGCGCACGCCGGCCTGGCCTGGCAGTCGAGCTACGGACTGCGTCTGGAGGCCGCCGCGCTGGGGGGCTGGGCGCTCTCGACCATTCGCGATGCGGACAGCTGGAGCGGCGTGGGGCGCGGCCTGCTCGGGCTCCGTGGCGCCATCAGCTACGAGTTCGCGGCGAGTAGTCCCAATCACCTCCTGGTCGGCCTCGCGCTCAGCGGAGGCACCAGCTTGCCCAGTGAGAGCCAGCCGAGCGACGTGGGACCGTGGGGTGGAGCCAACCTCACCCTCGGCTACGCCTTGGATATCTGAGTCGATCCGGGCTCGGGGTCGGCCTGGCAGTTTGCGCGCGCATCATCGGGCGACTAGCCTTGGGTCGTGAGTCGAGGTTCCAGGCGCCGTCCGTCTCGCGCCATCAAGCGCGGCGGCGCCTTGTTCAGCGTCTCGATGGCTCTCCTGGTTGGGGGGAGAGCGGCAGCAGACGGACCCGTGCTCCACGAGTACTTCGAGCCCGACCCCAAGGAGGACGTGATGCTCCAGGCGACGGCCATGGGCAGCGATCTGCCCGCGGCCATCGATACGCCGAGCGGTGTCGTGCGAGCCCCGGACATCTCTCGCATGCCTTCCCAGGTGGAAAAAGCCTACGGCGGCAGCTCCACCCCGGAGAGCGTCGACGCTAGCTATCGCATCGACTCGGACACCACACGACCCGACGTGGTCAGCTACGACGATCCGTTCACGCCAGCCGTGACTCCTTTCAAGCGCCTCTATGCCTACGACGGCGTGAGCGACTCCCTGGAGCTGGTGGTCGCTGACAAGTCCCTGAGCAAGCTCGCGATGGGCGGCGTAGTTCAGGTCACCGATGACCAGTTCTTCGCCGACATGACCGTGGACCTCGAGGCGGACGTTCCGGTGCGCGTGCCGTCGCCTGGCCCCATGGCGAAGCTGCTGAAGGCGCGATCTCAGCCCGAGGTGAAGTTCGAGATGCTGCGCGACAGCGCGGATAACTGGTTCATTCGCGCGGAGCAGCGGGCGCGAGTGCGCTTGGTGATGCAGATCGCGGTGCCGAGGGACGCGTTCGGCGGCCGGTACGCTGACGTCAGCTTCGCGTCTCTGAAGCCGCGCTTGCCCAGCTTGCCTCGGGGGGTGAGGGATGACGCGCTCGAGGTGGCTCGCCATATCGGCATTACCGCGGGGCAAACACCACGGAGCGTCGTGCAGTCGCTGGTCGCGTATTTTCGCGGCTTCGCGCCGAGCGGTGACCGACCTCAGGCTGGGGGAGCGGGGCTATACAAGGAGCTGGCATTCTCCAAGAAGGGCGTGTGCCGTCACCGGGCGTATGCGTTCGTGATCACCGCGCTGGCCGTGGGCGTCCCGGCGCGCATGATCCGCAACGAGGCGCACGCCTGGGTCGAGGTCTGGGATGGCCAAATCTGGCATCGTATCGATCTCGGAGGCGCCGCCGGGCGCATGGAACTCGAGCAGGATCAGTCGCGTCCGGCGCACATCCCTCCGAATGACCCCTACTCCTGGCCCGAGGGCAGCGAGTCCGGGAGCGAGATGGCCGAGGAGGCGCGCAGCTCCGGGCAACAGCCCGGCGGGAATGGGAACGGCGCTCCCGGAGGCGAGCCGGGAGACGCGGGCGCCGGTCAATCGTCGGATCCCGGAGGAAGCAGCTCGAGCAGTCCGGCCGCCTCCCCCCTCGCGATGCTGACCCAGGACGGGGGCGTGCCTCGCGACGAGGAGGACGAGCGGCCCACGCCGGAGATGAGCCTCAAGCTGGGGCAACCCGACGTGCAACGCGGTCACGCGCTGCGGGTCATGGGTCAAGTCAGCTCCGACAGTCAGAGCTGCGGAGGCGTACGCGTCGACGTGGGGCTCAAGAGCGGGAGCGGCGAGATCTACCTCCTGCAGTCGATCGCGACGGACGCCGAGGGTCGCTTCGACGACTCGGTGATGGTGCCGTTCCACCTCAGCGTGGGTGAGTACGAGGTCATCGTGAGTACGCCGGGCAACGAGCGCTGCGGAGCTGCCCTCAGTCGTTAAGGACGGCGGCTCCCACGGCCCTCCTGGTTCGGGCTTGAATGGGGGTCGCTAGTTCAGGTGCCTGGCGGCACCGTGCGAGTCGCGGCCTTCGTCTGGAACGCTTGATACGGGACGGCCTGCG
>JAWKRF010000023.1:0-139864 GCA_041389745.1 Polyangiaceae bacterium | reverse complement strand
GATCGATCTCGCCGCGACCGACGGCTACATGAGCGCCAGCGGCGTCAACGAGGGCGGGAGCGGGCCTGATGACTGCTGGGGTGGCGGGGGCTCGCTCGACGGACGCCTGGTCATTCGGGGGGTCGACCTCGGCTCGGGCTGGTTCAGCTTCACGGCAGAGGACACCAGCTTCTTCGATCCCACACTCGATGGCGACTTCGTCGCGCTGGAGTGCGAGGCCCCCGAAGCGCAGCCAGAGGTGCCTGGCCCTGCAGCGGTGTTCGACGCGCTGGACGACAGCGTCCACTTGCGGTGGGGCAACGTCACGCGGAGCTGCGGTGACTCGATGGACGTGGTCTGCAATCAGGCAAAGGCCGAGGTAACGCTCACCGAGAGCGACCTCCAAGTCGGGAACGTGATCGACCTCGAGCAGGCCGGCGCGCTCGAGATCTCCAGCGGCGTGAACCTCGACGGTAATGGGCCCGATGATTGCTGGTGGGGGGGAGGTCCGGCGTTTGGCGAACTCGAGATCCTCGAACTGACGGAGTCGACGATTCGCTTTCGAGTCTCGGGCACTGACTGGGACGATCCGGACGTGGACGGCATCTTCACCGCCACGCGCTGCAACTGAGCGTCGACCGGAACCGCCTGGGCTACTCTGCGGCTGCCGCGTGTGATTCGCCCTCGCGAAGGGTCGCGAGGATGGCGTCCACGTTCTTCTTGGCGTCGCCAAACAGCATCCGAGAATTTTCCTTGTAGAAAAGCGGATTGTCGACGCCGGAGTACCCCGTGGCCATGGATCGCTTCATGACCACGGTCGTCTCCGCCTTCCAGACCTCCAGAACCGGCATGCCGTAGATCGGGCTCGCGGGATCGTCGAGGGCGCCGGGGTTCACGATGTCGTTGGCGCCAATCACCAGCACCAGGTCCGTCTCGGGGAAATCCTCGTTGATCTCTTCCATCTCGAGCACGATGTCGTAGGGCACCTTGGCCTCAGCCAGGAGCACGTTCATGTGGCCAGGCAACCGGCCCGCGACGGGATGAATCGCGAAGCGCACCTGGGTGCCCTTGGCCCTCAGGAGCTTCGCGACCTCGAACAGAGGGTGTTGGGCTTGAGCCACCGCCATGCCATATCCGGGAACGATCACCACGGTCTTGGCCTCGGCCATCAGCGCCGCGACCTCCGGTGCCTCCATCGGTGTGGGCTCGCCCTCGGGCGCCTTGCCTCCAGCGGGAGCCGCGCCTTCGGCCGCGCCGAAGCCGCCGAAGATGACGTTGGCGATGGAGCGGTTCATCGCCCGGCACATGATGTAGCTGAGGATCGCGCCGCTGGAGCCGACCAGTGCACCCGTGATGATCAGCAAGTCGTTGGACAGCATGAACCCGGCAGCAGCGGCTGCCCAGCCCGAGTAGCTGTTCAACATCGAGACGACGACCGGCATGTCGGCGCCGCCGATGGCCATGACCAGGTGAACGCCCAACACGCAGGCAATGCCGGTCATGATTCCCAACGGAATCAGCCCCGAGTGTCCCTCCGCGGCCATGAAGCGAGTCATCAGGAACACGCTCCCCCCCACCATCGCCAGGTTGATCAGGTGGCGCCCGGGCAACATCAGGGGCTTGCTCCCGATGCTGCCCCGAAGCTTTCCGAAGGCGATCACGGAGCCCGTGAAGGTCACCGCGCCCACGAAGACGCCGAGAAAGATCTCGACGTCGTGGATCTTCGCCTCGACCCCGGACAGGTGCTGATTGGGATCGAGATAGGTCGCGTAGCCCACGAGCACCGCCGCTGCGCCGACGAAGCTATGCAGGATCGCCACCAGCTCCGGCATGCTGGTCATGGCGACGCGCGCGGCTAGGACGGCCCCGATCAACGCGCCCACCACGACCACACCGGCGAGCGCCGGGTAGCCACCGCTCATGCGCGCTGCCGTGGCGGCGACGGCCAGCAACATGCCGATGATTCCGTACAGATTCCCGCGGCGCGCGGTCTCCTGGGTCGAGAGGCCGCCGAGGCTCAGGATGAAGAGCACTCCGGCGCCGATATAGGCAACGGTGGTCAAGCTATCGAGCATCTTGGAGCCTCACTTCTGGAACATCTTGAGCATGCGCTGAGTGACCAGGAAGCCGCCCGCAATGTTGATGGTGGCGAGCAAGATGGCTGCCGCGCCCAGGATCGTCACGGCGCTGCCCAGCGGCCCGGAGAGCTGCAGCATGCCGCCAACGATGATGATGCCGCTGATGGCGTTGGTGACGCTCATCAGCGGTGTGTGGAGCGAGGGGGAGACGTTCCACACGACTTGCCAACCGACGAAGCAAGCGAGCACGAAGACGGTGAAGTGGCTCAGGAACTCCCTCGGCGCAACGGCGCCGAGCCCGGCCAGCACCAGAGCACCGACCAGCATCGTGAGCGCGGTCGCCCGAGCCCTCTTCCGCGCGGCAATAACCGGATCAGGCTTCGCGGGCAGCGGCGGCGCGGTGGGCGTCTTCTTGGGCGGCTCGGGTACCACCTTCGGCTTCGGTGGCGGCCACATCATCGCGCCTTCGTGCAGCACCAGGGCGCCACGAACGACGTCGTCCTCGAGATCGACGTGCCAGCTCTTGGCGCCTCCCATGTCCGCCAGCAAGTGCGTCAGGTTGGTGCCATAGAGCTGACTCGCGGTCGGCGCGAGACGGCTCGGCAGATCGACATAGCCGATGATCGTGACGCCTTGGTGCTCGGTCACCTGCTCTGGCTGGGTCACTTCGCAGTTGCCGCCGGCCTCTGCGGCCAAGTCCACGACGACGCTGCCGGGGTGCATCAGCTCGACACACTTCTTGGTGATCAGGACCGGCGCAGGTCGCCCCGGAATCAGGGCGGTCGTGATGATGATGTCCACCTCGCGGGCTTGCTGCTCGAACAGCTTCATCTCCGCGTCGATGAACTCCTTGCTCATCACCTTGGCGTATCCACCCTCACCCGTCCCGTCCTCCTCGAACTCCAGCTCGAGGAACTCGGCGCCCATGCTCTCCACCTGTTCCTTCACCGCTGGACGGGTGTCGAACGCGCGCACGATCGCGCCCAGCCCTCGAGCGGCTCCGATCGCCGCGAGCCCGGCCACGCCAGCGCCGATCACCATCACCTTCGCCGGTGGCACCTTCCCCGCCGCGGTGATCTGCCCGGTGAAGAAGCGACCGAAGAACGACGCCGCTTCAATTACCGCACGGTAACCTGCGATGTTGGCCATCGAGCTCAGGGCGTCCATCTTCTGGGCGCGACTGATCCGCGGGATCTGATCCATCGCCAGCAACGTCACGTTGCGCTTGGCCAGGCGCTCCAGCAACGCCTCGTTCTTGGCGGGCCAGACGAAGCTGATGAGCGTCGCCCCCTCCCGCAGCAGGTCGGCCTCGTGATGCCCTCGCTGCGCGTCCAGCTCGGGCGGGCGAACCTTGAGCACGATGTCCGAGGTCGCCCACAGCTCCTTCGGGTCCTTGACGATGTGCGCTCCGACCTTCTCGTATGCGGAGTCGAGGAACGACGCGCCCTCGCCCGCTCCCGACTCGACCTGCGCCTCGAACCCGAGCTTGGCGAGGCGCTTGATCGTTTCCGGGGTCGCAGCGACCCGGCGCTCGCCGGGGCCGATTTCACGGGGGATCCCAACCTTCATGTGTGTCTCCTGAGCCGAGCCACGCGGAGCGCGACGAGGCGCGCGGGCTCCTGGCGGCGCTCGCACGAAACACGAGCGCCGACGCCACTCACGCTTGGGGAAGCGTCAGCAAACGGCAGCTCGCTGTGCCTTGAAAAAGGCCGGCGGCGCTGCGGTCTCTTGATAGCGCAAAACGCTGCAGATTGGAGGGACTGCGACCACCCAGTCGCCTTCTGCGCTGCGTCATGGGCAGGGGGTGAGGAGCGCTCCGCCAGACCACGAGAAACGCCGTGAATTCACCAGTGATGCGCCGTGGTGAACGCGGTCCACCCAGGCGTCGCCGGCGCGATGTGGGCATTGGTAGGCTGAACTGAAGTGCAGAAACGCTGCTGGCCCGCCACGATGCCGGCGGCGCAGCCGACAACCAACGCGCCTCACCCCCGGAACCCGTGTCTGGCGTTCCTCACGACCTCGCCGCGCACACACTATGCTGACGTCGATGGGCGAATCGGCGGCGAGACGACGCGCTTGGCTGTTGCTGAGCGCGCTGGTGCTCTTCGGGTGCGGCGAAGACGCGGACCCCGAAGCGCGCTCGCTGATTCAGCCGGGCGTGGACGTCGACGTCCAGGGCGGATCCATCCACGGCGAAGCCGAGGGCAGCTTGCGCGTCTTCCGAGGCATCCCCTACGCGGCACCTCCCCTCGGCGACCTGCGTTTCCGCAAGACGACGCCTCACCCGGGTTGGGAGGGGCGACTCGACACCACTGCCTTTGGTCCCGGCTGCCCCCAGAACGGCAACAGCACGCTGAACCCCGTGGCAGAGACGGCAGAAGACTGCCTCACCCTCAACGTCTGGGCTCACGAGAACCGCAAGGACGACGCGCTGCGCCCGGTCATGGTCTACCTGCACGGTGGCGGCTTCGTCTCCGGCGCGGGCAGCTCGCCGCTCTACGAAGCCAGCCGCATTGCCCGACGCGGAGACGTCGTCGTCGTGACCCTGAACTATCGCCTGGGCGCGCTGGGCTTCCTCGCCACCGCGGAGCTCCGCGCGGAGAGCCCGGACGGATCCGTGGGGAACTATGGGCTGCTCGACCAGCGGGCGGCGCTCGGCTGGATCCACGACAACATCGCGATCTTCGGCGGCGATCCGACGAACGTGACGCTATTCGGCCAGTCCTCGGGAAGCGTCGCCATCTGCGCACAGCTGGCGATGGCGGGAAGTCGGGACTTGGTCGCCAGGGCAATCCTCCAGAGCGGCGGCGGCTGCGCCGACGTTCGACTGCTCGAGGACGATCCAGTGACCCCTGGTGGCACACTGGGGCTCGGGGAGTCCTTCGTCCGAGCAACCCCTTGCGCCGACGCCCAGAGCCCCGTCGAGTGCATGCGTCGCTTGCCGCTCGGCGATTTGCTCGAGGCACAGCAGCAGGTACCCGCCAACCTGTTCGGCAACCGCTCCCTGGGGCCCAGCGTCGACGGGGTGCTGCTGCCCGCGCAGCCCATCGAAGTACTCGAAGACGCGCCCGAGGCGAGACCGCTGCTCACCGGGAGCATGTCCCGGGAGTTCGCGCTGTTCGTGGTCGGTGGCGTCGTCAAGGCCGAAACCGAGGCGGACTACCACCAGCTGACGCTCGGGCTGACCGGTGACGCCAACAGGGCAGCCGACCTCGAGTCGGTGTTCCCGCTCTCCGATTTCGATTCCGTGCGGGAAGCGGTGGTGACCCTGGGGAGCGAGGCCGTCTACGCCTGCCCAGCGCGCGCCCTGGCGGCGTTCACCGCCAGCCGCGGGGCGCCCGCGTTCAACTACGAGATGCGCGCCTCCGTCGGTGGTCTGGCCGGCGCAGTTGGTCCAGCGCACGGCCTGGACGTGCCATTCGTCTTTGGCACGCTGGACGCAAGCAGCCTGCTCACCTACGACGAGCAGGACCGCGCGCTCTCCGACACGATGATCGAACTCTGGACCCACTTCGCGACCAACTCGGCGCCCGACACCAGCTCAGGCTGGGAGCCGATCCGTCGGGGCACGCTCGTGCTCGAAGAGCAAGGTGTCCGCATGGTCGAGGATCCCAGCGCCGGGCGCTGCGCAAAGCTCGAGCAGCTTGGATTGGTACCTCTATAGGCTCTGATGCGGAGTCCGGAGCGCGAGGAGTCATGACGAGCGGAGCAGAGACCGGCCTGCTGCGCCGCAGCGCGCGCCCGGCGGTCGCCGCGGTGCTCTTGATCGCGCTGATCAGCCTGCCCTTCGTCCTGCTGGGCGAGCAACGCACGCTGCAGTGGACCCGACAGCTGGTTGAGTCGGCGGGGGCCGCGCTGGTGGTCGCGCTGGTGAGCTTGCTGGCCCTGGACGTCGTCCTGCCAGTGCCGTCGAGCTGGGTAGCGACGCTGAGCGGCGCTTCTTTCGGCTTCTGGGCAGGCTTGACCGTCAACTGGCTGGGGCTGAACCTGGGCTCGGCGCTCGGCTACTCGCTGGGCCGCCGCGTGGGACGAGTCGGCGCAATTCGTATCCTCGGGGAATCCAATCTGGCACGAGTCTCAGCGAGCTTCGAGCGCTACGGATCGTGGAGCATCCCGATCTTGCGCGGAGTCCCTGTGCTCGCCGAAGCTAGCCTGATCGTCGCGGGCAGCCTGCGACTGCCCGCCTCACGCTACTGGGCGGCGTGCCTCAGCTCCAACCTGGGAGTCGCGGCGGTGTACGCCTGGGCTGGCGCGATGGCTCTGAACGGGGCGAGCTGGGTCTGGGTGTTCCTCGGCTCGACACTGCTGCCGGCCGTTCTGTGGTTGCTGGCGCACGCGCGCCGCCCCAGGGCTGTGCCGAGGCACTAGCAACGATCAAGACCCGAGAGAATCGGCGTCTGCCGCGAGCCGCTCCAGTGACTCTCGAGAAAGCTCCCGCTCATCGTCGTAGGCGATGCCCACGACCGCGCGCACCGCGCCGTCCGCGGCGAACACGGGCAATGCCGCCGCGGCCTTTGCCCCTACCGCGGCAGCACCGGGGCGCACATCGGCCGAGGGCGCCTGCAGGTTGCAGGTGGTCACCGGCGCCTTACGCTCCCAGGCCAGCCCGGCCATACCCTTACCGCAGGGAATCACCCGAGTCGCCGCGACCACCGGAGGCGGCAGCGCCACCGCGGCGCGCATCTGCAGCAGATCTGCTTCCACCTCGTGCACACTACCGGCGACACCACCGTTCCGGGCCAGGTAGGCCTCGAGCCACTGCTGCGGGTCGTTCATGAAGCCAGGCTACTCCGGACGGGCGGCACTTGCGAGCGCTTCACCCGAGCGGGCTCCACGGAAACGAGCGCCGGCTAGCGCGCCACGAGATCTCGGAGCAGCGCCTGAGCGCGCGCCACGAGCGGCTCTGCCTTGGTCGTCGCCTGAGCGCGTGTTCTCGCGTTGGAATCTCCTTGGCGCGGGGAGTCGGCCGTATCGGGCGCGGAGTCAGGGAGTTCTCTCAGCGCTGCCTCGAGAGTGCCCCGAGCAGCATCGAGATCTCCAGATGCAGCCTGCAGCCTGGCCAGCGCGGTCGCCGCCGTTAGCGTGAAGGCGGGCGCGCCGCGCTGCCGCGCGAGGTCGACCGCCTCTGCCAGCTGGCCGACAGCTTCGTCGCTGCCCGCGCCTTGGAGCAACTCCCCACGCCAACGCAGGAGCTCGCTCTCGAAGGCCAGCTCCTGGCGGGAGCGTGCGGAGTCGAGCACCATCTCGATGAAGTTCAGGCCATCTCGGAAGGCACGCACGCGGAGGTGACCTTCGGCTATCATCGTGCCGTAGAACGACCCCGCCAGGCCGGCCCCCATGCTCTGCCAGCCACCCCAAGCCGCCATCATCTCCGCGAGAGCTTGCTCCGGCGCGGCCTCCAACGCGGCCCAGCCAGACAGCATCTGACCGGTCGTGCGGTAGATGGGGAACTCGCCGGCGAGCCGCAGCAACTCCTCACCGCGAACTCCAGCGTTCTCGCGTTCTCCGAGGATCTGGCTCGTGATGCCCTGGATCTGTCGCGCGATCGCGCGGCTGAAGTCGTGGTTCATCGCGTCGGCCATGCCCCAGGCCTCGTCGCCTCGAGCGCGGGCTAGCCCGAAATGACCCGTCGCGGCCGCGGTCCAGGCGCCATAGGTCAAGCACGTCAAGCGTGGGTTCTGCGCGAACCGCTGCACGTGATGCATCACGCGATCGGGCTGGAAGAGCTCGAACACGCGCTGCACCCGGCTCTCCGCTTCCTCGAAGCGCGCGAGCCAGAAGGCCTTGTTGCCCACGGCAAACTCACCCTCGAGCAGCAGGTCGGCATCCTGGGTCTCATTGGCGATCGCCAGGCACTGCTCCGCGAGCTCGCTGGCCCCATTCAATTCCCCGCGGAACAAATGCGAGGTCGACTGCCCGAACAGCACGCGAAACAGCTGCTCGTGTGCGCCCACTCTTCGCGCCAGCGAACCGGCCCGATCGAAGGCCCATCGCATCTCCTTGGACGCGAAGCCCCGGGTCACCAGGTAGACCGTTCCCAGGTTCAACTGCAGAGAGAGCGCGAGCTGGTCTCGCTGCTCGAGTTCTGGCATCGAACCCTGGAGTTCCATCGCGCGCTCCAAGGACTCCAGAGCCCGCGCATACGCGCCATCGAGCAGCAGCTGCTCTCCTGCCAGGCTCGCTGCGACGAGCTCGTCGGCGGCCAGATCTGCTTCTCGGAAGTGGTGCGCCGCCAGGGGCGCGAGGCGCGGATCCTCTCGCATGCGCGCCGCGTAGTAACGCGCGACGTCGCCGTGATAGGCGCGGCGTTGGTCACCGCGCATCCCGCTCAGCAGCGCTTCGCGGAGCTTGTCGTGGCTGAAGCGCCAGCGATCCTCCGAGAGCTCGACCACGGGCCTCGACCGCAACAGTAGCTCCTCGACGTCATCCCGGCCCGACAGCTCCCCTAGCAGCGCCAGGTCGAAGCGCCGGCCAACGATCGCCGCAAGCTCGAGGACGGGCAACGCCCGGGCCGGCACGCGATTCAGACGCCTGCGAAGTACGCCATCCATGCCGCTGGTCATCACCTGTCCGCCAGGTTCGACGGCTTCCAGACTCCCGGCCTCCTCGGCCAGCGCTCGCAAGACCTCCACCGCGAAGAAGGCGTTGCCTTCGGTCTGCTGACTCAGAAAACCCACCAGCGCGGGATCGCTGCCCCGCTCTCCGAGCACCGAGGACGTCAGATGAGAGAGCTCCCGCTCGTCGAGGCGCCCCAGCTGGAGGCGCTCTGGATCGCCGAGCTCGTGCGCGAGCGCCGAGCGCTCGTCATCACGGTAGCTGCCGACGATCAGCAGCGGCAGCTTGAGGGTCATCGGGAGGATGCGTTCGAGCAAGGACTTGCTCTCGGGGCCCATCCAGTGCAGATCCTCGAGGATCAGCAGCAGCGGGGCGTTCTGCTTCGCCAGCAGGCTCATCACCGCGCCGAACATCGCGTCCCGGGCGATCGTGGGATCCGGAGCGATGAACGGCGGGATCTGGCGACCGAGCAGCTGCGCGGCATCGGGCACCAACCCCGAGAGCGCGGAGAGTTCGGTGTCCGTCAGCCCCCGCACACCAAGCAGCAACGAGCGCAACGGCTCGCGCCAGAGCTGGTAGGGCGCCTGAGCCCCGTCGATCGCCTGCCCGATTTCCACCGCCAGACCGCGGACACGCGCACGTGTCCGGAGCTCTGCGAGCAAGCGCGACTTGCCTACACCGCTCTCGCCGGATAGCAGAACGAAGCCCCCCACCCCCGCCTGGAGCGCACGCGCCGCGTCCTCCAGCTGCTCGAGCTCCGCCCGACGACCGACGAAGCGGGCCGACTGGAGATAGCTCTCGCGGACGTCCGATGCACGCTGCGGGCGGCTGCGGCCGATGATCGCGCCCAGGTCCGTGATCACCGCCGCCGCTGTGGCGTAGCGGCTCTGGGGACGCTTGGCCATCAAGCGCCGCAACACCCCGTCGAGGGTCGCTTCCGTCGCGTCGCTCCCCGCATCCGAGCGGCGACCTCTGGAGCGCTTCAGCTGATCCGGAGTGGCGAGCCGGGTCGACTCGTCCACCTTTGGAGTGTCCGAGTCCGCGCTCACCCAGGTCGGCAGGTCCACCAGGACGCTGAACTCAGGATGATGTGAGAGGATCTGCTCGCGCAGCCGATCCGCGCTCGAAGCATCGAAGGGATAGCGCCCCGTCAAGGCCTCGAAGAGCATCACCCCCACCGCGAAGAGATCACTCGCTTCCGTGGGGAGTTGATGCTCGTAGACCTCGGGCGCCATGTAGCTCAGCGTGCCCGCGAAGTTCGGGATCTCGTCGCGCATGGCGGCCACGCCGAAGTCCAAGAGCTTCAACTGCCCGTCGTCGGTGACCAGCACGTTGCTGGGCTTGACGTCCCGGTGAAGCACCCCGTGGCGATGAAGGTATGCGAGCGCCTCGAGGAGCTGCAGCCCAAGATCGATACGTCCCGAGGGTGGCAAGCCCATCGCTGCCTCACGGAAATTCTTCGCGTCCTCGATGAGCTCCATCGCGAGATACGGTTGCCCGGCGTCGAAGCCGTAGTCGTACACCTTGATGACGTGTGGGTGCCTGAGAGATGCGAGCACCTTGAACTCGTTGGCGATCGCGATCAGGTGCTGCTGGCTTGCCGAGGGCTGGCCGGCGCGCGCATCCCCCGAGTCGCCGCTGCCCAGCGTTTCAGAGAGCCCTGGCGCCGTCGGCGCCAGCTTCACCTCGGGAGTACCCACCAGAGTCGGCATGAGGATCAGCTCCGGAGGCGGTTTGGAGCTCTTGGGGACTGGCGGCTCCAGCAGCTTCAACGCGACCGCACGGTCCATCAGCAGATCCGTCGCACGGTAGACGACGCTCATGCCACCCACGCCGACCTCGTCGTGCACGACGTACCGTCGATCGACGATCGCCGCCCTCGCGCGGCGCGGCCCAGGCACCAACGACATCCGCCTGGAGAATAGCTCTCCCTAGCGGCGTTGTGCTGCCATTCCTGCAGCAGGCTCGATGCTACTGAAACAAGCCGCGGACCTCGGCGCAGGTCGTCGAGGGCGAGACCCGCTGGGATACGAAGCGGCTCGTGTTGGCGGGCTGGAAGTCCGGCCGGTTGGTGTCCAGGAAGTCCGTCTGCTGTGGCGTACAGCCCTCCTTGTTGTCCTTGATGCAGCCGATGATGTGTGACTGGAGTCCAGGCTTGCCGTCCACCATCGGCACCTCGGCGCTGCCGCTCAGCGCGTCGCACGAGTCGACGTTGGCGCTCAGCTTGGCCACGGTTCGACTGACCAGCCAGAGCGCCTGGGCGCGCTCCAGCTTGAGCGCGTCCGTGGGCGGATGAAAGTAGCCGTTGCCCTTGGATGCGAAGCCGGTGAGCCCCGGCTTGGTGTCCGCGTCGGGGTCGCTGGCGTGCACCTGAGCAACGCTTGGCCAGGCACCCTTCAGCGGGTCATCCATGGTGTGACCGATGAGCATCGCCACGGGTTCGCTCTCGACCTGCCCGCCGACCTCGAACGCGCCGGAGAAGTTCAGGCGGAAGCTGGGGATCCCACCGAGGTCGAATACTTCCCCAGGGAACCAAACACCGAAGCGCTCGTTGCCTCCCAGGAAGTTGCTCTGGAAGTCGGGCAGAGTGATGCCGCAGGTGCTGACGCCCTCCTGCGCGGTTGCCCCATCCTGCACGCGCTTGCCCAGAAGCCAGACCCGGATCTTGTCGGTGCCAGGTTGAAGCACCATGGTCCCTTGCCAGGCCACGTCGATCTCGAGGTAGCTCGCCCAGGTGCCGTTCAGGTCACAGGGCTGTCCGCTGTTCGTGCCCCCGTTGCCGCCGCTGGCTGCGCCGCTGGCGCCCCCGGTCGTCAGACCACCGCTGCCGCCGCCAGCCCCTGCGCCACCGGTCCCGGCCACGCTCGTCCCCCCAGAGCCACCGCTGGCGCCCGCGCCCCCGTCGCCGCTTGGCCCGCCCAGCAGCCCCGAGCCATCACTCGAACCACAAGCGACCAGTACCAGCAGCGGCAAGCTGCACGCGATCCTGGAACCAAACTTCAGAGCCCGGCAAACCATTTTAGGTTTATAGCATTCGGGGGCTCGAAGCGGAAACAAGCAAAGCTGCGATCCGGTCAGGCGAACACGCTAGTTCTGCGCACGCCGGACCGCCCGGCGCGGAACGTTACTCTCTGCCCAGAAGCGGCGCGAGTTCCCAGTCGAAGCGCCCGCGCAGCCCTCTGCCCGAGTTGCTCTCGCTCGGCCCCCGAGCGTGCCGAGCGAGCTCGACATATCCTCACGGATACTCAGGAGGCGGTGCTCGACGGAAGCGCCCCGACCGAGCGTGAGGTGACCCACAAAACGGTTTCCTTCTGGCAATTCTCGATGCCACGATGGGGCCGTGGGAGGATGCCGAGGTTCGGGGGGGGAGAGGAGCGCCGGAGCACGTCTTGTCCGCCCCCCAAGTGTCAAGGGGCGCCCGCCGGCATCTCTCGGCCTGGGAGACACCGGACCCGACCACCTGACGGTCGTGGCTGCGCCGCCGCAGGACTCCCCGTACCACCGCGGAAGCGCTGGGGAGCGCCTGGAACCAGGACAATCTCGGGCACCGCCGAGTTTGGTGTCCCCGCGGGACGCCTTGTGGCAGCCTCTCTGGCCCTTCTTTGGGGGAGCGTGTCGGCGCCCGAGCCGGACACGCTTGGGTATCACTCCGCGACGAGGGAAATCGGTACCGGGGCGAGGAAATCGCAGCACGATCCGAGATCACTCGAGGCCTTCGTACGTTTCCGATCCAGATGCAGGAGTTCCTCGCAGCCAGTCTCAGCTATCCCACGGTCATCTTCAGCGCGCTGATGATCGCGATGCTGCTCTACTGGACGCTGGTGATCGTGGGCGCCGTGGGTCTGGATCTGCTGGGAGGACACGACCACGCCCTGGAGCTCGACGGTCACCACCTGGACGCCGTCGATGCCGCAGAGGCACCGAGCGCGTTTCGACTGCGCCAGGTCCCCGTCACCGTCGTGATCTCTCTGCTGACCTTCTACAACTGGCTGTTCTGCCACCTGGGCAGTCACTACCTGATTCCGCACGTCAACTTCCTGAACTCGGGAATCGCGGGAACCGTCCTGCTGTTCTTGAGTCTGATCGCCGGCTTCGTGCTCACGAAGCTCAGCGTGGTTCCGTTGGCTCCGCTCTTCCACACCCACCAGGCCACGCGGCGCAAGGAGCTCGTGGGCGAGATCGTGACGGTACGCACCGGGCGAGTGGACAGAAAGTACGGCCAGGCCGTGCTCGATGACGACGAGCACGCGCTTCTCCTCGAGGTGCGATGCGACCCTGCGTCGTCGCTTCAGCGCGGGCAACGGGTGATGATCATTTCCGTAGACGACGAGACCGGCGCCTTCGATGTCGAACCCGTCGAGGACTTGCTGGGGGAATCACCGAGGAAACAGCTGGAACGCTGAGGCCCCCGGTGCTGGACATGACCCGCGCGAGGCTCACTGCCTTGGCCCGGGATGAGAGTGAGGAAACGCGATGAATTTCGAACTTTCGACGCTGTTGGCTGGGGCGGGCGCCCTGGTCGTCTTCGTGGTCGGCGCCCTGCTGATCATCACCCGCTTCTATCGCAAGGTGGACCAGGGCAAGGCTCTGATCGTCAACACGATGCGCGCGGAGCCGACCGTCACCTTCACCGGCAAGGTCGTGATCCCGGTGTTCCACCGCGCGGAAGTGATGGACATCTCGGTCAAGACGATCGACCTCGACCGCAGGGGTCAGGAGGGATTGATCTGCAAGGATAATATCCGCGCGGACATAAAGGTGACGTTCTTCGTTCGGGTGAACAAGACAGCCGAAGACGTCCTGAAAGTCGCGCAGTCGATCGGTTGTGAACGCGCGAGTTCACAGAACACGCTGGAGCAACTCTTCAACGCGAAGTTCGGCGAGGCGCTGAAGACCGTCGGAAAGTGGCTCGAGTTCGAGGAGCTGTACACCAAGCGCGAGGAGTTCCGCGATCGCATCATCGAGGTGATCGGCAAGGACCTGAACGGCTACGTCCTGGAGGACGCCGCCATCGACTACCTGGAGCAAACCACCCTCGAGTCCCTGGATCCTTCGAACATCCTGGACGCGCAGGGCATCCGCAAGATCACCGAGATCACGGCGGCGATGAACGTCAAGACCAACGAGCTCAAGCAAGAAGAACGGAAGGCGATCAAGAAGCAGAACGTCGAGGCGCAGGAGGCCATCCTCGAGCTCGAGCGGCAGCAGGCGGACGCCGAGGCCAAGCAACAGCGTGAGATCGCGACGCTACGCGCCCGTGAAGAAGCGGAGACGCTGAAGGTCCAGGCCGAGGAGCGCAAGAAGAGCGAGCTCGCCCGGCTGAAGCAGGAAGAGGAGGTCTCCGTCCAGGCCGAGAACAAGCAGCGTCAGGTCGAGGTGGCCCAGAAGAACCGCGAGCGCGTGATCGCGGTGGAGAACGAGCGCGTCGAGAAGGAGCGCTCGCTGGAGGCCATCGGGCGCGAGCGAGAAGTCGAGCTGCAGCGCATCGACAAGGAGAAGGCGCTAGAGGTCGAGCGGAAGGCCATCGCCGACGTCATCGCCGCGAGGATCGCTGTCGAGAAGAGCGTCGCGGAGGAGGAGGAGCGCATCAAGGATCTGCGCGTGGTCGCAGAAGCCAAGCGCCTCAAGGAGTCCACGGTGATCGCAGCAGAAGCAGCTGCACAGGAGAAGGTGACGCACAAGGTCAAGGAGGCGGAGGCAGACGAGCAGGTCGCGAAGCACGCTGCGAAGCGCACCCTCACGCTCGCAGAGGCCGACCTCGAGGCGTCGGACAAGCAAGCCCGCGCGAAGATCAGGCTGGCCGAGGGCATTCAGGCGGAGGCCGCTGCGCAAGGGCTGGCCGACGTGAAGGTGAAGGAGGCGGACGCCGTCGCCGTCGAGAAGCTCGGCAGCGCCAACGCCCGTGTCACTCTCGAGACCTTGCAGGCGGAAGCCCGTGGCCTCGAGGAGAAGGGCATGGTCGAGATCAAGCTCAAGAATGCCGAGGCCGAGGCCATCGAACGCCAGGGCAAGGCGAACGCCGACGCTTCCCGCGAGATGTTCCTCGCGGAAGCGCAAGGTGCCGAGAGCAAGGGCCTCGCCGATGCCAAGGTCAAGGAAGCGGACGCCGCCGCCACGGAGAAGCTCGGGACCGCTCAGGCGGTCGCGATCCGAGAGAAGATGTCTGCGGAAGCCGTCGGCCTCCAGGAGAAGGCCGGCGCGATGAAGGCGCTGGACCCGGAGAGCCGCGCCCACGAGGAGTACCGCATCCGCCTGGAGCAGCAGAAGGAGCTCGCCTTGGCGGCAATCCAGAGCCGCATCGCCGTCGCGGAGAAGCAAGCCGACGTCATGGGCTCGGCAATGGAGCACGCGAAGATCAACATCGTGGGCGGCGACGGACAGTTCCTCGATCGCTTCTTCAAGGCGGTCAGCCTGGGAGCTGCGGTCGATGGCGCGGTCGATCAGAGCGACTTGCTCAAACACTCGGTGCGCGAGTACCTGGACGGTGACGCCAGCCTGCGCCGCGACGTCAAGGACGTGCTGGCCAGCCCGGGCTTCAATAGCGAAGCGTTGAAGAACCTCTCGATCGTAGGTGCGCTTCACAAGCTGATGGGGGAGCTAGATCAAGCTCAGCGCCCGAAGGTCGAGCAACTGGTGCAACACGCCAAGGATCTGGGCCTCGGCTGAAGCTGGTGGACGGACGACGCGCCTCCCCCCCAAACCCGAACTCTGCAACGGATCGTGCGAACGCGCGCGAGCGACGAGATGCCGGAGCTCACGTCGATGATGGCGTGAGCGAGTGACCAACCCATGGCCGAAGACACGCCACAAGACCAGCGCGACCTCGAGGGCGGAAGCTACGAGATCATCCGGGCGCGCCTCGTAGAGCAAGCCAAGCGCCTGGCCCAGGGTGCTGAGAGGCTGAACACCGAACGCCGCGCGGCCTTCAGCAGCCAGGAGCTCACGGTCATCGGGAACGAGCGGGTTCGCACCGAGAACAACTGCGTCCCGCGCGATATCGTGATGGTCGAAGGCCAGCTGCTGTTCGGCTACAACGTGTTCCTCGGCCTGCGCCTCGAGACGCGAGTCGCTGACGTGTTCAGCCTGCACCGCTTCATGCGCACGGGCGAAGGCTTCGACGTCTCGGCCATCGCACGGGGCGAGCACGCGCATGCTTTCCTCGAGGATTCGAGGTTCATCGAGCAGTTCGAAGAGCTGTACAAGTACTACAAGGAGGCGCGGCTGATTCAGCTGACGCGCTCCGAGAGCAAGCTGCTCGCGGTGTTCCAGACCGGAGCGAGCGTGGAGGACAAGCGCGTCTTCCGCTGGGGCCTCGACTCCGAAGGACGCGCGACGTACATCGACAACCGCGGCGAGCGAGACCACGTCTTTCCGAGGAGCCATGACTTCGAGTGGCGGGAGACCAGCCGGGACCAGCACGTCAAGGGCCGCTTCCCCCACGTGAACATCGAGGACGTCGTCTTCGTGGAGTGCGTCGACGGTGACCTGACGATCAAGGTCGAGAACAACACCGAGACGGGTCAAGGCATCTACGCCGAACCCGTCGCAGACCCCCGGCAGAGCCTCGACGACGCCAGCATTGCCTATGCGCGGCTGGGTCACCTGGTTCTGCTCAAGATCCTCCCGTATGGCGAAGACAGCCAGCGCTATCTCGTGTTCGCCACGCGCACCCACAAGGTAGTGCGCGTCGACGCGATCGGCGCCGCCTGTGTGCAGCTGCCCGAGGACCACGGGGTGATCTTCCCCGGCGGATACGTGCTGATGGATGGTCAGCACAAGGTCTTCGACGGCGACTACGAGAGCTTCCTGTTCGAGCGCAGCGTTCGCTCGCCCAATGGGGAGGACGTGCTGTACGTGTTTCACGAACGGGAGCAGGGGCTGTACGCCCTCTTCTCCTACAACTTGATCCGCAAGGAAGTACAGAACCCCATCCTGTGCAGTGGATACTCGCTGTTCGACGACGGGCGCATGGTGGTGTTTCGCGCGAGCTCCGAGGAACCCACGCGGGTGCATCCAATGCAGTTCTGGCAGACGCCGTTCGTCTCCGCGGAGCACGCAGCCAGGCAGCCGGTGAAGGGTGGCCCTCTGGGCAAGGTCGGCAACGCGGAGCTGGTGCGCGGAATCAGCGACTGCCTGAGCCTTGCACGCATGGCAGCCGAGACGACTCCGACTCGACAGATCTATGACGACCTGATCCGCAACATCACGCGCACGAACGACGCGTACTACTGGCTGGGACAGCAGGAGCTGGGCGGACTCGGCGAGGTGCTGGACGAGCTCAAGGCCACCGCAGAGCTGATCGTCGACGAGTTCGACAAGGTGGTCGCGATCAAGGAGCGCGCGCGAGCTGCCCTGGCGGCGGCGGTCGAGCAGCAAGCGACTCTCGAGAATCGTATCCGACCGGATTCGTTCGGCGAGATCGAGCAGTTCATGCAGGCGCTGACCGATCTGCGCAACCAGCGCGGGCATCTGATAAGCCTGCGGGAGCTTCGCTACATCGACGCCGAACGCGTCGACGGGCTCGAGCAGGAGTGCGTCGCGCACTTCGAGCTGGTGAGCCAGGCGACGGTAAAGTTCTTGCTGGACGCTGCGGCTCTCGCCCCGCTGCAGACGCAGCTGACGGAGCTGCTGGAGGCGATCGGAGGCGTCGAGAAGACGCCCGAACTGCGACCGCTGAGCGAGCGTCTGGAGAGCACGGGTGAAGGCCTCACCCTGATGAGTGAGGTCGTCGGGAGCCTGAACGTCGACGACCCGACCGAGCGCACCCAGATCCTCGAGCGCATCAGCGAGGTCTTCGCGACGTTGAACCGCGTCCGCGCGACGTTGCACAACAAGAAGAAGGCGCTGCAGAGCGATGAAGGGCGCGCCGAGTTCGCTGCCCAGTTCAAGCTGCTCGGACAGAACGTCCAGAGCAGCCTGAGCCTCGCGGAAACGCCCGACGGGTGCGACGAGCAGCTCTCGCGGCTGATGATCCAGCTGGAGGAGCTGGAGGCCCGCTTCAGCGAGTTCGACGACTTCGTCGCCGAGCTGGCGCAGAAGCGCGATGAGATCTACGAGGCCTTCAACCAGAAGAAGCAACAGCTCCTCGACGAGCGCCAGCGGCGAGCCCAGAACTTGGTCTCCGCCGCGGAGCGCATCCTCGGCAGCATCGCCCGACGGGGCCAGAGCTTCGGCGACGACGACTCCCTGAACGCCTACTTCGCCAGCGATCCGATGGTGATGAAGGTGCGCGACCTCGCTCAGCGCCTGACGGAGCTGGGTGAGGCCCCCAAGGCAGAGGAGCTCACCTCGCGCCTGAAGCAAGCGCGCCAGGACGCGCTGCGCGGCCTCAGGGACCGTCAGGAGCTCTTCGAGGAAGGCGCGCAGCTGATCAAGCTGGGCAAGCACCGCTTCGCGGTCAACACCCAAGCGATCGAGCTCACGCTGTTACCGCTCGGCAACGACAGCCAGGATGGAATGGCCTTGACGCTCTCCGGAACCGACTTCCGGGAGCCGATCGACGACCCTGCGTTCAACGAGTACAGAGACTGCTGGCACCAGCAGCTGGTCAGCGAGACAGCCTCGGTGTATCGCGGCGAGTACCTGGCCTCGAGCTTGCTCCAGCAGGCACGCGACGCTGAAGGTGAGCTCGACCTTGCGCTGCTGCGCGAGGCGGATCGCAGCGAAGGCGGCCTGGAAGACCTGGTGCGCAAGCAGGCAGCGGCTCGCTATGACGAGGGCTACGAGCGCGGGCTGCACGACTCTGACGCTTGCTCGATCCTGCGCGCGGCGCTCAACCTGAGCGAGTCGGCGGGCCTGCTTCGCTACGACGCGGACGCCCGGGCTCTGGCCACCTGGTACTGGGCCAACCTGAAGCGGGGCGAGCACCAGGTCGCCGAGACCCACCGCCAGAGAGACTCCTTCGGACGCCGAGCGGCGAGCCTCGGTCGCCTGCGGCGACAGCTCGGCGACGACAGCGGCCTCCGAGAGCTCGGCACGGAGCTCGCGCGAGCGATCGAGGACTTCTACCAGCACTCGAAGCTCGCCAACGTGGCCGAGCTCAGTCAGCTCGCCGGCAGGTACCTCGCGGAGGAGCTTGCTGAGGAGAGGCCGAGCTTCGTCTCGAGCCCCAGCGCAAACGAGCTGCGCCAGCGCTTCCTGGATGCGCTGGGGAGCGGCGGGACGCGCAGCGACTTCGACGCGGACGTCCGGGCTCTGGAGGACGATCCGGAGGCGCGGCTCGGCGTGGTGCGCAGCTGGCTCAGCGCGTTCGCCAACCATCTACCCGACCAGCTACGTGGAGACGCGCGGAGACACATCCTGGAGGCGGCGGTGCTGGTGCTGGCAGAGCGCAACATCGACTACCGCTCGAGCACGGCGCTGACCCAGACGACGATCGAGGGCTTGCTCGGCGACCACCCGCGCATCCGCGACGGCAAGCTACAGCTCGAGATCTCCGAGTTCGAGCGCCGCATGAGCCACTTCCGCAGCGCTCGTGTCCCGCGTTTCCGTGCCTACAGAGTCGCTCGCCAGGCCTTGCTCGACCGCGAGCGGAGGCGCCTCAGGCTCGACGAGTTCAAGCCCAAGGTGTTGAGCTCCTTCGTGCGAAACCGGCTGATCAACGAGGTCTACTTGCCGCTGATCGGCGACAATTTCGCGAAGCAGCTGGGCGCAGCGGGTGACAACAAGCGCACGGATCTGATGGGCTTGCTGCTCCTCATCTCTCCCCCGGGATACGGCAAGACGACGTTGATGGAGTACGTCGCGAGTCGCCTCGGCCTGGTCTTCATGAAGGTGAACGGCCCGGCGCTGGGACACTCCGTGCACAGCCTCGATCCCAGTGAAGCGCCCAACGCTACCGCCCGACAGGAGGTCGACAAGATCAACCTTGCCCTGGAGATGGGCAACAACGTCATGCTGTATCTCGACGACATCCAGCACACTCACCCCGAGCTGCTCCAGAAGTTCATCTCCCTGTGCGATGCGCAGCGTCGTATCGAAGGTGTCTGGCAAGGTCGAACACGCACCTACGACCTGCGCGGCAAGCGCTTCTGCGTCGTGATGGCTGGCAACCCGTACACCGAGTCCGGTGAGAAGTTCCAGATCCCGGACATGCTCTCCAACCGCGCGGATACGTACAACCTGGGTGACATCCTCGAGGGCAAGGACGACGTCTTCGCACTGAGCTACATCGAGAACTCCATCACCTCGAACCCGGTGCTCGCGCCCCTCGCCAGCCGTTCCGCGAAGGACCTCCACGCCTTCATCCGCATGGCGCAGGGCGAGGACGTCCCGACATCGGAGTTCGAGCACGGTTACTCGGCGGTCGAGATCGCCGAGGTCCGGGCGGTGCTCGAGCGCCTGTTCAAGGTGCAGGCGGTGCTGCTGAAGGTGAACCAGACCTACATCGCCTCGGCGTCGATGGACGACAAATTCCGCACAGAACCGCCGTTCAAGCTCCAGGGGAGCTACCGCAACATGAACAAGCTCGCCGAGAAGGTGGTGAGCGCGATGAACGAGAGCGAGCTCCAGGCGTTGATCGAGGACCACTACGCCGGCGAGGCCCAGACGCTCACCACGGGAGCGGAGCAGAACGTGCTCAAGCTCGCGGAGCTGCGTGGAACGCTGACACCAGCCTCCGCGCAGCGCTGGACGGAGATCAAGCAGAGCTTCCAGAAGCACCTGGCCCTGGGAGGCTCGGACACCGATCCGGTGGTGCGAGTCACGTCCCAGCTGAGCAGCCTCGGCGAACAGCTGGTGGCCATCCGTGAGAGTATCCGCGAGGCGACGGCGGTTCGGGATGCCCCGGAGAAACTCCAGTGGGTCGAGGGCCACATTCAGGCGCTGAATCAGTCCCTGGAACGGCTCGCGGAGCCGAAGGTCGCGTTGACCGTGCGCAACGACCCGCCCCCTGGCATCGACGAGCTCCTGGCGATGCAGGTTCAGATCATGGAACAGACGCTGGTCCCCTTCGTTCGGGTTGCGACACAACGTCTCGACGACAGCCAGGCCTTGCGTGAGCGTCTGGATGAGTTTATCGCCCAGGTGAAGGCCATCGACGCGCGCTTGAAGGGCGCCCTCGGTCCAACCTACGGGAAATGAACTCTCCGCTGCTCTACATCGTGCTCGGTGCGCTGCTCGCCTGGATCGCCATGCGGTTGATGATGCGCCGCGATCAGATCAAGCCAGAGGAAGCCCAGCGCTTGGTCTCGGAAGGCGCGTTGCTGGTCGACGTGCGGACGCCCGCCGAGTTCAACTCGGGACACCTGCCAGGAGCGATCAACCTGCCGCTGAACGAGCTAGGCAAGCGGGTCTCCGAGCTGGAGCCGAAGGAGCAGCCCATCGTGCTGTACTGCGCGAGTGGGATGCGCAGTCGCGGCGCGCGGCGGGTGCTACAGAGCGCAGGGTTCACTGCCGTCAGCGACCTGGGCTCCGCCTCCCGCTGGCGCTGACCAGGCGCGGGGGGCGGAGGGTTGCCGCCTGCGTGGAATCGTACGCCCCGGCGGCACCGGAGACCCACCTCGGAGCCGGGTCACGCACCTTTCGTCACGGAAGCAAGTGCGCGGATCCGTTGGGCTCGACGACGGTCCACCACGCCGACCCTGGTTGTGCTTGCGTGAGGTTCCAGACTTCCTGAAGCTTGGTGGGGTGGAACGCAGATCTAGAGGGGGACGTCGCGGTGGAGTTCCCAAGCTCGCCCTGACCGTCGCCATCGTGCTGGGTGCCGCAGCCGCCGCTCCCCAGCTGCAGGCCAAGCCCAGCTGGAAGGAGGTCGCTGCTGCGAACCAAGCAGCCGCGAAGGGGCGCGCCGCGGAGAAGCGCGGAGACTACGCAGCGGCCCTCGAAGCCTACGAGGAGTCGGGGAGTCACGTCGACAGCTCGGCCAATCGACGACGCCTGGCGCGCGCCAAGGCCGGCCTTGGTCGTCTCCTCGAGGCAAGAGCGGAGCTCGAGCACGTCCTGAACGACCAGACGGCGAGCAAAGGCCAGCAGAAGAAGGCTCGGAAGGAGCTGGACGAGCTGGTCGCGCGTATCCCGAGGATCGACGTCCAGCTCCCTCCGGGCTTCTCGGGGCAACTCGAGCTCGACGGGGAAGCGTTCACGCCGAGCGGCGAGCCCCAGAGCGTGAACCCTGGAAGGCACTCGCTCCGAGCCACCGCGGAGGGCTATCGCGACTTCGAGCTGGAGCTCGAGCTGCAGGAGGGGGAGAGCAAGCAGGCGCACGTCGAACTCGAGCCGTTGCCAGAACCGAGCGCCTCACCCCCGATTCCATCAGCCGAACCCGACTCGACATCCCTCGCGAGGCCCCTCGGGTACGTGAGCCTCGGAGTCGGCGTAGTCGGAGTGGCTTTGGGCAGCTACTTCGGCCTGCAAGCGAAGAGCACGCGTGACGAGCTCGGTGACGCCTGTGTTCAGGATCGCTGCCCCACGGAACTGAAGACCAAGTACGACGACGGCAAGCAGCAGGCGCTGTTCTCGACCATCGGTTTCGCGGTGGGCGGCGCGGGCTTGGTGACCGGCGTCGTGTTGCTCTTGCTGGCGCCGAGTGAAACCGAACAGGGACCGGTGCAGGCCGGCATTGGACCAGACTCCGTCTGGGTCACGGGGAGGTTCTGATGGCTCGACGACTGGGGAACTGCACCGCGCTCGCTGCGTTCTTGGCACTCGGCTGCAGCAACGTCCTGGACTACGACTCGCTGGAGTTCGAGGAGGCGACCGGCGGAGCGAACCAGGGAGGCGCAGGGGCTCAGGGCGGCAGCGGTGGCGCGGGCAGCGGTGGCGCGGGCAACGGTGGCAGCGTCAATGGTGGCTCCGCGAATGGCGGCTCCAGCATCGGCGGCACGGACGCGGTGGGTGGCAGCGCCAACGGAGGGAGCTCGACTGGAGGCAACGGGGGGAGCGGAGCGGGCGGAAGCACCAACGGAGGCTCTGCGAATGGCGGCACCGCCAGCGGCGGCAGCAGCAACGGCGGATCGGCGAGCGGTGGCAGCAGCACCAGCGGCGGCTCGAGCGGCCAGGGCCAAGGCGGGACATCGTCGGTCGGTCCCTGTCAGAGCGTCAGCTGCGGGAGCAGCGAGTACTGCGATCCCTCGGACAGCCAGTGCAAGTGCCTGCCTGGCTGGACCGCGAGCGGATCGAGCTGCGCGCCCAATCTCCCTGGAGATCCAGCGGGCCACTCGCAGCAAGCGGTATGCGACATGTGGAACTGGGGACACCAGATCGACGACGCGAACCCGTGGACGTCAGGCGGGAGCCAGTGCGATCCGGGTACCACCTCGCGAGCAGGTCTGAACGACACCGTGCGACGGCTCAATGCCTTCCGCTGGTTGATCGGACTCGGCCCCAGCGCCGACTCGGACTCGGCGAACGAGACCGGACGCTGGTGCGCGGTGGTCGCATCCTGGAATCCTCCCGGAACCGTCCCCGATCCCCACCACCCGCCCACGAACGCGACCTGCTACACGGCGGAAGGCTTGGCGGGTACGAGCACATCTAACCTGGCCTGGGGGCCGAACCACCCGGCCAACGCCATCGATCAGTTCATTCGAGACAGCGGCACGCCGTCACTCGGACACCGGCGCTGGATCTTCAATCCTCCGCTGGGCCCGGTCGGCATTGGCTACTATGCGGGTGGAGGCCAGTACGGGGACGCACAGTGCCTGGGCGTGTTCGCCAGCAGCGGGGCTGGTCCCAGCCCGGACTGGGTCTCCTGGCCGCCTCCCGGCTACGCGCCGCTGTCCGTGTTCGCCTGGACCTGGAGCTTTCACCACAAGAACAGCCTCTCCGGAGCCAGTGTCAGCGTCACTCGCGACTCGGATGGCATGGACATGCCCGTCACCGTCACCCCGCTTACCGGCGGATACGGCAGCCTCAAGACCATCAGCATCACCAAGAGCTGGACGGCCAGCGTGGGTGAAACCTACACGGTGGCCGTAGCTGGATTCAGCGGAGGCCCGGTGACCTACCAGGTGATCCCGGTCACCTGCTAAGCAGCCACTACAGATGTCTCGGTCCATCGTGTCGTGGGGTGAAACGCTCTGGGACCTGTACGAGCACGAGCGGCTCCTCGGTGGCTGCGCTGCCAACGTGGCCCTGCACCTGATCCAGCTAGGGTGTGATGCGCACCTGGTGACCCGAGTCGGCGACGACGAGCTGGGTCACGCGGCGATCGAGGAGCTCGCCGCGCGGGGCTTGAGTCCGCGGACGATCCAGATCGACGCCAACGCACCGACCGGCTGTGTGGAGGTGCGCCTCGAGGGAGGTGAGCCGCGCTTCAGCATCGCCAAACAAGCGGCCTGGGACTCGATCGAGCTGAACGACGCGTTGCGCGCGGTGCTGGAGCCGGCGAACGCGCTGGTGTTTGGCACGCTGGCCCAACGCACGCCGCTCGGCTTCACGTCCCTGCAGCAGGCCGCGAAGACGGCTCGAGCCCGCTTCCGCGTGTGTGACCTGAACATCCGCCAACCGTGGGCCAGCCGGGAGGCCATCGAGCAGTCCATCGAGCTGGCGAACGTGGTCAAGCTGAACGCCAGGGAGGCGGAGACGCTGCGCCAGCTGTACGGCGTCCAAGATGTCGCCGCCTGGCTACTCACTCGGAGCGTGGACCTCGTGGCGCTCACTCTCGACGCGCGAGGCTCGGAGCTCCACACCGCAGAGGGCTGCCTGCACGTCCCGGCCTTTCCCGTCCCGGGGTCCCTGCGGGACCCTGTCGGAGCCGGGGACGCCTACACCGCCGTGCTCACGGCACACCTCGTCGCAGGCAGCTCGCTCGAGCGCGCTGGCCGCGCCGCCGCTCAGTTCGCGGCAGCGGTCGTTGGATGCCCCGGCGCCAGCCCTCGAATCCCCGCGGCGACCCTCGCCGCCACGCGTCCCGAGTAACCCCACGGAACGACCTCGGCGACGCTGTAGGACAATCGACCGAGGTCACCCGACCTCGCCGCTAGTCCCATCACTCGCTGCGGCTCTCGAGAATACAGCGGGGAAACGGCCAAAACGGCCACCCCGGCCAGCATATTCCCGCTCAGCCGACGGAAACGTCGCCCACGCTTCGTGAAGCGCCGGAAGGTGGGGATTTGCGCGGAACCGGCAGACTCCAGGCAGCGACTCGAGCGCCGTTCGAGGCCCCACCGCCCCCGCGCTGGAGCGTCGGCTCGAGGGGGAAATACAGAGCCGCTTCACGGAAGCGCTTCCGCCGCGCGGAAGCCGAACTGGGGTAGCGCGAGGAGGCTTGGCGGCGACGGAGCCGCTTCTGTTCCACACGACCATCGTATTTCGCCCCGGAAACGCGCTGGGCGAGGCTCTACCAAGCACCAAGCGTGCCGCTTTCCTGGGAATTGCCGCAAATTTGCCGTACGGACTGGGCAACGGAAACACATCGCCTTTCACACGCGGAACCAACCCCTGAGTCACGGGGGACCGCGGCTCGTCTTTCGTGCTGAGACCGCCCGGAAAAGACTCCAGCCCGAGTTTCGATTCCGCAGACGATTCCGTATGCAACCTTCTGCTAGTCTTTCCGCGATCCATCAGTTACCTTTCAGCGATGCCGAAGGGAACCAAGAAAAAAGGCGGATACAAATGGCCCGCTGCCGCGCGAAAGCGCCCAGTCGAGCCGCTCACCCTCAAGGATGCCTACGAGTGCGGACGCATCGTGTTCGAGCACTTCGAGGACATGTCCAACCGCGAGATCGTGGAGCAGGAGAAGCTGAGCATCACCAAGCTCACGCTGCATCGCTGCTGCGCCGCGTATCGCGTGCTGTGCAACCTGAACTACACGCCCGAGAACTGCCCCTTCGGGTTCGGTATCGCGGCGCGCCTCGACCTCGTCGAGGAGAAGTACCAGGCAGGCCTCGCCAAGCGCGCGGTGGATGAGCAGCTCTCCACTCAGGAGCTGGAGTTCGCCATTGCCGAGCTGCGCCAGAAGCATCCACGCACCGCGGGCAAGCAGCCGATGCTGCGCTTCGAGCGCGCGCTGGGTCGCCTGGAGCCGTTCACGGACGGACACTTCAACC
Organism: Polyangiaceae bacterium; assembly: GCA_041389745.1. GTDB lineage: Bacteria > Myxococcota_A > Polyangia > Polyangiales > Polyangiaceae > JAHBVY01. The sequence goes on along the minus strand of JAWKRF010000023.1, from coordinate 114,264 downwards.
TCTTGGGAGATCTGGACCAGGCTTCGTCGCTCTCCGACGACAAGCGTGCGGTCTTGCTCGCGCGCGCCAGCACGCTGCGTGGCGAGCTGGAGAAGGTCGAGAAGGCCCTGAGCTCAGCTGGCGGTGGCAAGCCGCGGGCGGCCAAGAAGGCCAAGAAGAAGAAGACTTCCAAGAAGTGAGCCAGAGGTTCGCGCTCCGCCAGGGCGCGAACCGGCAACTGCAACCTGGCCTGCTCGAGCGCAGGCCTTCCTAGCAGGGCGTCGAGTGGATCTCGGCGCCCTCGTTGCGTTTGGGCCTCGCTTCCTGCTCAGCACGGCGCCGACGAGCGCGAACGCAGCGCGGGCACCCTCCGTCTGGAAGGTGCCCGCGGGCAGGGACGAGCGAGAACCAGGACCTACTCGCCGATTTCCTTCTCCAGCGCGTCGAGCTCGCTCTCGAGGTTCGCGCTCGTGATCTGCTGCTCGGCCTCGTCCTCGAAGTCTGCTTCCGTGGGGATATCTTCGGCGTCGTCGGCCTTGGCGACGTCGCTGGCACCTTCCGCGGCTGCGGTGGTCGTGGTCGCCGCTGCCGGCTTCTCCTCCGGCTGGGCTGGCTTCTCTTCGTTGCACGCCAGGAGCAACAAGCCAGCGCCGATCAGTACGAGTGCTCGCCTCACTTCGCTTCCTCCTTCGACGCCTCGTCCCTCTTCGCCTTCAACGTCTCGATGTGTTTGTCGTGACGAGCCTTCTCCTTGGCGATCAGCGTGTCGACGCGCTTGACCAGCTCGTCCTTGCCATCTGCCTTGGCCAGCACCCGGATGCGGTTGAGTCGCGCCATGCGCCTCGCGTGGACCTTCAACTCCGCCTTCACTACCGGGCGCTTGATGTCGTCGCCGAGCTTCTCCTTGATTTCCTCGCGGCGCGCCTGACGGCGCTCCTTGCGCTTGTCCTTCCAGGCCTTCCAGGCTTCACGCACCTCGGCGCGCTCTTCCTTTCGCTCGGCGTGCTTCTTCTTCCACTCCTCCTTCTCCTCGTCGGTCATGTTGTCGAGCTTCTCCTTCAGCTCTTCCTTCTTCTCTTCCCGACGTTCTTTGCGTTCCTCACGCCGCTCCTTGGCCTTCTCCTTCATGGCCTGGAGCTTCTCCTTGGGCGTCTTCGGCTCTGACATGGCAGGGACGCTCAGCGTCAATCCCACTGCAATCGCGACACCCCATGCCGCGTGATGACGTGCAAGCTTCATGATTCCTCCTCGTTCGCTGCGAGAGCGAACCCGCAGAATACGCCGCTCCCAGGTGGAGCGAACGCTCAAAGATTCTCATCGCGCGAGGCAGTCCGCGCAACGACGCGAACGCACGGGGCGAGTGCAGAATCCGGGCCAGGATGCGCGATAGGACTACCTGGCGTCGAAATCGCCGTTGCCTCGAGCGCCGCCGCCTCGACGTCCAGGTCGCATGCCGCGTCCCGCGCCCATCAGCTTCGCCATTTCCTTGGGGGTAAGGATCTTCGCGATCTCCTTCTTCTCGCTCTCACGCAAGGCTTGCTGCTTCTTGCGCGCGGCATCCAGCCCATCCAGCGCCTTCTTGTATGCCGCCTGGTCGTTGCTGTCGGCGTCGAGCAGCTTCTTCAAGGCCTGGCGATGCTTCTGCATCTCTTGGCGGATCGCCTTGTGCTTGGCCTTGTTCTTCTGCACGGCCTGCTTGATCTTCTGCATTTTCTCCTTGGAAATACCTGCACGCTCGAAGCGCTTGCCGCGACCCTTGCGCTTCCCGGCCTTGCCCTTCTTGGCAGCCGGCTTCGCCGCTTGAGCCAGGGGCACACCCGGGGCGGGCGCCGCGACGGCGGGCGCGGCGGCGAAGGACAAGGCAAGGACAGTGGCGAGAGTCTTGAGATGACGCATGATGTTCTCCTGACAGCGGTTGGCTGAGCCCTCAGCCCGAAGTCAGGCGGCGCATGCCCTTGCTCGCGAGCGCGTTAAAGCGCCGGCTCGGCGTTCTCAGCGAGAACGAGGAACGACGTTCGAGCACCGGCCATCGCCTCCCCCCGCGCCAAACTCCCCAAGGATTGCCGGCGCTTGGCGCTGTGCCATGCCAGCCGACCGCCAAACGCGCTAGCACCGCAGAATGGCTGAACGCCCCCCCGACGACGAAGCCCTCGCGCGCTTTCGCCAGGTCTTCGATCAGTGGATCCCCCATAACAAGGCGCTGCAACTCGAGTTCGTCGGCCACGCCCCCGGCGTCGCGATGATCCGCCTCCCGTACGCCCCGCACCTGGTGGGGAACCCTGAGACCGGCGTCCTGCACGGCGGAGCCATCACGAGCTTGATGGACGCCACCTGCGGTGCGTCCGTGTTCATCAAGCGCCGGAAGCCTGGGCGCATCGCGACTCTCGACCTGCGCATCGACTACCTGAAGCCAGCAACGCCCGAGCTCGACGTCACCGCCCGCGCGGAGTGCTACAAGGTCACGCGCAGCGTCGCCTTCGTGCGTTGCATCGCGCACCACGGCAACGAAGACGACCCGATAGCTCACGCGGCCGGCGCCTTCATGTTGTTCGACGAGCACTTCGGCCCCAAGAAGGAGCAGCGACCATGAGCGGCCCGACGTCACAGGCAACGGACAAGCCTTGCCTCGCGGATCTGGTCAAGCGCGCGAGAGAGGACTCGGACTTCTCCGCGCTGGTCGCGGCCATCCCCTACGCGAATTTCTTGGGGGTGAGGATGGAGCTCCGGGCAGGCGAGTTGATCGGCGTGCTCGGCTATTCGGATCACTTGGTGGGCAACCCCACCGTGCCAGCGCTTCACGGCGGAACCATCGGCGCGCTCCTGGAGTCCACGTCGATCTTCCAGGTCCTCTGGGCGGCAGACACGCTCGTGCTGCCGAAGACCATCAACCTGACCATCGACTACCTGCGCTCCGCGAAGCCAGAGGACACGTTCTGCCATGGCGTGATCACGAAGCAGGGCCGCCGAGTGGTCAACGTTCGCGCGATCGCCTATCAGGCAAACCGCGACAAGCCGGTGGCATCAGCCAACGCGCACTTCCTGGTCGAACCTCGAGAGTGAACATGGCCCACGCCATCGATTTCTCGGACATCGAAGCGGCGCGAGAGCGCATCGAGGGCCGTGTGCACCGCACGCCCGTCATGCGGTCGAGCACACTCGATGGCTTCGCCCGCGGCGAACGATCGGCTGCAACCGAGCTGTTCTTCAAGTGCGAGAACCTGCAGCGCGTCGGCGCATTCAAGATCCGCGGGGCAATGAACGCAGTGCTCGCCCTGAGCGAGGACGAGGCCCGGAACGGGGTCGTCACGCATTCGAGCGGGAATCACGCGCAGGCGCTGGCGCTGGCCGCGCGCGGGCGCGGCATCCCCTGTCACGTCGTCATGCCCACGACCGCCCCGACGAGCAAGAGGGCCGCCGTCGCGGGCTACGGCGCGCGGGTCTACGAGTGCGAACCGACCGTCACGGCGCGTGCCGCCGGCGCCTTGCGCGTGTGTTCGCAGACCGGCGCGCATTTCGTGGCGCCTTTCGACGCTCCCCTGGTGATGGCCGGTCAAGGCACCTGCGCCTGGGAGCTCCTGGAGCAAGCTCCAGAGCTCGAGGCGATCATCACGCCAGTCGGCGGAGGAGGCCTGCTGAGCGGCTGCAGTGTCGCCGCCAGGCACATTTCCCCCGGGATTCGCATGTTCGGTGCGGAGCCGAGCGGCGCCGACGACACGGCGCGCTCCAAGGCCGCAGGCAAGCGCGTCGCGAACGTGCGGGTCGACACCATCGCGGACGGACTGTTGACCAACGTGGGGGAGCTCACCTGGCCGATCATCGACGACCTCGTCGAAGCGGTGTTCACCGTCACCGACGAACAGATCGTCGCCGCGATGCGCTTGGTCTGGGAGCGCATGAAGCTGGTGATCGAACCGAGCGCTGCGGTGCCGGTAGCCGTGGTGCTGAGCGAGGAGTTCCGCGCCCTGGGCCTGCGGCGAGTTGGAGTCGTGCTCTCCGGTGGCAACGTCGACCTGGCCGAGCTACCCTTCAAGTAATATCCGCGCGGTAATGTTCGATGCTTTGACATGGCGACCCGGCGCGCTCTCACCCCCGAGCGAAGAACTGGGGGGTTCCGCTCGGCGCCAATCGCGCTAGGCTCCAGGATCATGACTCGTCGAGTGTTGATCACGGGCGCCAACAAGGGCATCGGCAAGGCGACCGTCGCCGCGGCGCTGGAGCAGGACGCAGGGTGTGCGGTATTGCTGGGATCGCGTTCAGTAGAGCGCGGGGAGGCAGCGAAGGCGGAGCTGGCAAGCGAGCGCCAGGGCTGGGGCGAGCGCATCGAGGTCGTGGAGCTCGACGTCGCCGACGACGACTCGGTGAACGCTGCAGCCAAGCGTGTGGCGGAGCGCTACGGCCGAGATCCAGCGCCCCTGTATGGCATCGTGAACAACGCTGGCATCGGGCTCGGCAGCGCAGATCTGGAGACGATCCTCGACGTGAACACGCGGGGCCCGAAGCGGGTGCTCGACGCGTTCATGCCGCTCCTCCGGGCGGACGGGCGCATCGTGAACGTCTCCTCGGCGTCTGGCCCCATGTTCGTTTCGGGCTGCAGCGCCGTGCGCAAGGCCCAGCTCACCGACCCGAACGCTGGCTGGCCGGGCGTCGAGGCACTGATCGAAGAGGCGCTGAGGATTCAGGCCGAAGGGGGCGACTTCTCCGCGGCAGGTTTGGGTGAGGGGAACGCCTACGGGCTCTCGAAAGCCCTGCTCAACCTCTACACCCTCGGCCTGGCGAAGGAGTATCCACAGCGAACCATCAACGCCTGCACGCCGGGCTACATCGCGACGGACCTGACGTTACCCCACGCCAAGGCGCGCGGAATGGATCCCGCTGCCATGGGCATGAAGACACCGAGGGAGGGCTCCCGCGCGTCGATCCACCTGCTCTTCGGCGATCCCGGCGGAAGCGGCTGGTACTTCGGCAGCGACGCGAAGCGGAGCCCGCTCGATCGCTATCGCTCACCGGGGGATCCGCCTCATGCGGGCGACTGAGTCCGCCGCCGAAGGTCGGCGCTAGTTGCAGGCGGTGACCGTCTGCACCTTCGGGCTGGTTGCGCCGCGGACGTCGGCGCAGAACTCCGGGCACAGGGTGATCGACGTCGGGTTCGTGGCGTCGTCCAGGTAGTACGCTGGCGCGCTGCCACACTGAGCCTTGGACGGCAAGCGCAAGACGCTGCTCGAAGAGACACCCGAGGCCTGATAGGTGACGGAGAGCTGCGCCGGGCTGGTTCCGCTCGGATACGTGTACTCGCACAGGCTCTCGACGCGAACGATGTCGTCCAGGATCGAGTGGACCCGGACTGCCGATTGCCCAGATGCGTCGTAGGTCAGACATGGACTCGATCCATAGCTGGAACACAGCGCGGTGTGCGGCGTCACTCCGGTTCCGGCGACGAGCGTCTCGACGTCGTTCACGTCCGCCGTGCTGAGAGGATCGATTCCCGCCCAGTAGATCGGGATCTGCGTATTGGTGAAGTGAGTGGTGAGCAGCCCGGCGAGAACCGTGGTGTCGAGCTCACACGCGTTCGGGATGAACGCGTCGCTGAACACCACGCCGACCATGTTGCGTCCGCTCTGCTGGCCCGCTGCCGTGGCGCTGATCGCGCCACGAATGGCCGACTCGGTGGGTGAGTTGCCAGACGGTGTTCCAAGGTTCAACGCGTTCTGGATCGCGGTCACGTTTCCGGGCAGCGCAGCCAACCCCACCTTGACCGCCGCTCCTCCGCATGCGTCCGTGGGTCCCCACAAACCGATCCCCACGCGAGTTCCGTCGTTCGCAGAATCCGTGATGAACGCGTTGACGCCGTTGATCTCGGCGCACCAGCGGCTTGCGGTCGTTGAGCCTATGCTGCAGTCCGTGCCGGTGCTGGCGCTGGAGTCGATCATCAGATAGAGGTCGATCGGCAGCGGCTGCGCGTCCGCCGTGATCGGTGCACAGGTCACGCAAGCGCCGAGGGAGCAGACCTTGCCGCTGGCGGCGCAGTCGGTTCCGCCCGGATTCGTTCCGGAGCCGCTCGCGTTGCAGGTGGTCGCCCGGGTCCCCTCGCAAGCCGGCTGGTTCGGCGTGCACACCTGGTTCTTGCAGGAGCCGCTCGGATCGTCGCAGTACTGCGTCGTGCTGCAGGTCTGGTCGACGCTGAAGGAGAGCCCATCGGCAGCGCACCTGCGAAGTTCCTTGCCGACGCAGTACACGTCGCTTGGCGAGCAGACGAGTGACTTGCACTGGTCGTCGGAGCACACCTGGCTGGTCGCGGTGCAGTCGGTCGTCTTGGTGACGGACAGGCCGTCGGCCGCACACTCCACGAGCTTCTCTCCCGCAGAGTCACATTTCGTCGTGCCCGGGTCACACACCCAGGCGTCGCAGGTCGCCATCGCCCCGGCTTGCACGCAGGTGCTGCTCGAAGGGCAGTCGACCACCGGCAACCAGCGGTCACCCGTGTCGGAGCAAGTCGTGATGCCGCCCGCCTGACAGCGCTGGTAGCCAGCGGAGCAGACGTCCGCGAGACACTCTCCAAGCGAGCAGTAGTGGTCCTCTGCGCAGTCCGCGTTCTTGGTGCACTCGACGCAGTAGCCCGCGGTGCGATCGCAGAGCAGGCCGAGCGGGGTGCAGTCGTTGTCCGAGTCGCAGCCGGGGCGGCACTTGCCTCCGGCGCAGATCTCCCCGTCGCCACAGTCGGCCGTCTCGACACACTGGACGCAGCGGCTACTGATCGGATCGCAGACCTTGCCCGTGGGGCAGTCGAGGGAGTTCACGCAGGGCGTGAACGGCACGCACTGATTGAGCAGACAGTCGTTGTTCTCACCGCAGTCCTCGGGAGCCACACACTGGACGCACAGCTGGGTGACCGGATCACAGATGTTGCGGTCGCCCGTCGCGTCGACGCAATCGAGGCTGTTCTCACAGCTCGTGGGCGCGACGCAGTGCTTGTCGACGCACAGCGCGCCCTGATCGCAGTCGGTGGCTTCCAGGCACTCGACACAGCTCGAGGTCTCGGGGTCACAGACGCCGGCACTGCAGTCCTCGTTGTCGGTGCAGCTCTGACTGCCCCCGGTGCCGGCGCTGCCAGCGTTCCCGGCAGTCCCGCCGTTCCCCCCCTTGCCCCCCGTGCCCCCCTTGCCCGCGCAGCCAGCACCACCGGCAGCGCCAGCGCTGCCGCCGAAGCCGGGCTCTTGGAGTCAGAACCGCCACAACCTTGCGCCGCAGCCAACGCTGCCAGCGCGACCACCGTCTTCAAGCCCAGAGTTCGCACGAGCCCTCCTACGTTCACCGTGGGCTCCACCTTTCCGGAAGCCCGACCGGAGCTTCGCACAAAAGCGTCGTCCGAGATCCAGCAAGCCGCGACGAGCTCCTGGCTCGCACGCCGGATGCCGGATACTTTGAGCCTAAACTATCGAAGTTGCAGGGCTCTGCCTCTGGCTCCCGGCGCGGACGGAGCCGACTCGTGTTCCCGAGCAGACCAAGCCGCCCAGCCTCCTGCTAGGGGTACACACAGCGGAACCCGATGTGAGGCGCTCGGAAGCCCTCCGGAGACCCGCTCTCCTCCAGTCGCTCCAGTGACCAGCTCTTCAGCTCCGCGGCCCCCCGTGAGCGGAAGGAACCACCGCGAGCCACGTAGCTGCCGTCCGCCTCCCGGGTCCACTCCGCGACGTTCCCCGCCAGGTCGAAGACACCCTCCGGGGTGGCGCCGTCTGGCATCGTCCCCGTCAGCTCGGGTCCCCGCGCGTTGGAACCGCAGGGCCCGAGCACCCTCCCAAACACCGCGCGACGACACACCAGCCCTGTGTTGCCCCAAGGAAATCTGCGTCCCTGGACGCCCGCCGCCGTGAACAACCACTCGTCGCTGCTCGGCAGGCGCCCGCCATCCGCGCGACACAGATCGCCCGCCTGGGTGGGGGTGACATCGGTCACCGGTCGGCCGGGCTCCTCGTCGAGCTTCCCTTTGCACTTGCCGCGGGCGACGCACAGGTTCCAGCGCTGCGCCGTGACCTCGAACGCGTCGATCGAGAACGTGGGGACCTCGATGACCCGTGCGTCGACAACGCCCTCGGCCTCCCAGTCGCTGGGGCCCAGCTCCAAGCGACCCCCGGGGATCTGGATGCGCTTCGCGGGAGCCGCGCAGCCGACGTGCGCGACTCGCGACACCCGCTGCATGTTGGGTGGGCAGTTCGTCGGCGCGTCCATGCACGTATCCCCGAGGATACGTTGACCCTCTCCACAGCAGCGAGGCCCCATGGCGATGAGCCCTGGGGTGCAGCGCAGCGATGCCTCGCGTTCGCGGATGGCTGCCCACACCACGAGCCCGCCGATCCCGATACTGATCAGGACGGTGCCAACGCTGAGAGGTAGTTTGAGCTCTGGGCTCATGCGCGGCGGAGGGTAACCCCCGAACTCGGGACATGCTCCCACTTTGGCCAGCTTGACCTGGAGTGGTGGGATGGGATACTACACTAGTAACTCAGATTCGAGTCACTAGCGTAGCGACGGCTACCCGGAGACCCAGCATGTCGTGTAAACGCAAGTTTTCATTGGTTTTTATCCTCCTGGCAGGGAGCTTGAGCGGAGCCTGCGCTGCGCCCGAGGAGGTGATCGACCGGCGCGCTTCGGAGGTGGAGGGAGCGCTGGAGCTGAGCTTCGCCGCGGACTTCTCGGAGACGCTGAACGGCTCGCTCGAAGCGGGCGACAGGGTCTCCATCTCGTACGACCCGGACCGCACCCCCTGCACCGGCTTCAAGTATGGCCAGCCAGCCTACTCCGTGCTGGCGCACTGGCGCATCGACGCAGGCGAGGTCCACACCGTGCAAGTGGCGGGGTTCGAGAGCCATCCAGGCGCCATCGATCCAAGCTTCGTGGTGCCCACGGCGGGCGACCTGGAGCTGTGGTTCGAGAGCAGCGACGTCTGGGGGTGCCACGCCTGGGACTCGGACTACGGCGCCAACTATCATTTCCCCGTGGCAACGGCGTCCACCATGGTTCAGCCCACCTGGCTGGGCAATGCCGCCTACGTGATCGACCGACAGACCTGTGGCGCTGGCGCGTGTGACACCGATCGACGGTCTCTCGAGCGACCGTTTGTCTACGACACCTACGCGCGGCAGCGCGCCGCCGTACGCTCGACGTTCTTCGACGCCTGGCAGCCGGGCGTCACCGACTGGGACGACCCCGACCTGTGGCAGCGCCTGGACGCGAGGGTCTACTGGCGATTCAGCGACGGCGACGTGACCGCCGCCGGGTGGCAGTGGGACTACGTGAACTTCCAGAAGCGCGTGGGCAACGACGCCCGCTACGAGCTGCCGCTGCGTCAGTTCGACGTGCTTGGAGGCTACACTCGCACCAGCGTCGACGAGTGCCCCGAGGTGCCGCTCGAGGTGGTCGAGGTCGCAGGCAGCCCGACGTACGTCCGAACGCACTTCGAGTTCTACTTCGAGGTCAATGGCCGGCGGCTACAGAAGACAGACGGCACCCACTTCCAGGGCGTGTTCGAGGACTACTACGACCTGTACCGACCTTGCTTCGACTGACTCAGAGCGCAAGGAGCCTCGGCGTGAGCTTCTCCAGGGCCTCCTCGAGGCTGTCCTCGCCGAGGGTGAAGCTCAAGCGCATGCCCTGAGGCGCACCGAAGAATTTCCCCGGGGAGATGGTGATCCCGAGGTCGTCGCGCACGGCCTCGAGCCAGGGCATCAGCCCCTCACCATCTCGACGCTCCAGCCAGACGAAGAGCGACCCCTCGAAGCCTGCGCTCGAGCGCAGTCGATCCGCGTGGGCGGCCAGCCAGGCGTCCACCCGCGCGCGCTTTCCGCGCTGCAGCCGGGCGACCCGCTCGAGCAGCCACGTCGCCTGCTCCACCGCCGCGGCGCCCCAGGCGAAGCAGCCCGGCGGCGCCTCCCCCATGCTGTAGAGCTCGCTGCGCCGCAGGCTGCGGCTGAGCTCGGCAGGCGCTGCGATCCATCCGGCCCGGGCCCAGGGCACCCCGAGGCACTTGGTGGTGCTGCTGATCGCGATCACGTTGGGCGCCGTGCCGAACACCGTGCTCGCTGGCGCTGCCAGCTCCCGGTAGACCTCGTCCACCAGCAGCCAGCGCCCCTCACCCAGGCCATCGGCCAGCTGCGCGATGTGCTCATCTCCTGAGAAGCTGGCCGTCGGATTGTGAGGATTGGACAGGATCACCAGGCGCGGCTCGTTACCGATGTGGTCGAGCATCCTGCCAACGTCATCTCCCCGTGGAAACCGAACGACACGAGCCCCGAGCGCCTCGGGGATACGCCACAAGGGCTCGTACCCCGGCTCTTCGACGGCAACGCAGGAGCCGGGAGCGAGCAGGCTCTGACACACGGTGAACAGCGCGCCAGAGGCCCCGAGCGTCGGGACCAGCGCCTCGATGGGCAGCTGATAGCGCCCGGAGATCGCCCACAAGAAGCGCTGACGAGCCTCTGCGTCGTCAGGTGCTTCGTAGCCCAGCTCGCTCGCTTGCACCGGGAGCGCGCCACTACTGGCCAGATCATAGGCCGTCTTTCCGAAGTGGCGTATTGCGTAGTCGAGGTAGTCGATGCCGTGCAGCACGGGGCGAGCATAGCCACTCTGGGTTTGAAAGCGAGCAGTCGCCGAACCCAGCCCTCGGGTAGACTCCAGCGCGATGAGAGTGTGGATCCAGCTGGTCGCCTTGCTCGCAATCACCGCCTGCGGCGGCTCGACCCAGAGCGACTCCCGCGACGCCGGGGGAAGCTCAGGCAGCGGTGGCAGCGGTGGCAGCGGCGGCGATGGCAGTGGCGGTGTCGCTGGTGCGGCGACGCGGGAGTGCCTCGACAGTGGTGGCTGGTGCGCCTTCACGGACAACACGTGCGGCAAGAGCGTGGACTGCTTCTGTCAACCGCAGCGCCCCGAGTCCTGCGACGAGTCCGAGTCGTTCGTGTGCGGCTGTGACGGCAACGCGTATCGCAGCGAGTGTGAGGCGCAGCGAGCAGGAGTCGACATCCACCGGGACGAGTGGGCTTGCACGCCAGGCGAAGGGCAAACGGAGTGTGGTTGGTTGCGCTGCGGGAGCCAGACGGTGTGCCAGGTGAGCTACACCGATCGCCCTGGGCCGTCGGGCTATGCCTGTGTCCACGTCGGACAGTGCAACTCCTGCGACTGCGTCGAGCCGAACATCGAAGACCCCACGGTCTGCAGCTGTGTCGACTCGGACACGAAGCTTCCGCACATCGAGTGCAGGCTGTGAACCCGGGGTCGCCGACGGGGGCCCTCGCGAAGTTCACGCTCGCTGCAGTGCGAGCGTGATTGTACAGCCCAGCGGGGTTGGTTGGGGGTGAGGAGCGCCGGGCGCTCGCCCGCGCTGCCCCAGTTGATATGGTGCGCGCATGCGAGTGCGAATTCTGCCCTTGTTGATGTTGGCCATCGCGTGCGACGAGACCCCAGCGGACAAGCCCGCGCCGTCCGCGTCGGTGCAAGCGGCGACGAAGCTCCCGAGCGCCCTGCCGCTTCCCGAGCCAAAGCAGGAGGAGCCACCGCCGGTGGTGAAGCGCGAGTGCAAGGAAGGTGCTGCGGTGGACTTTGGCAACGCCGACGTGGAAGCGGAGGTCCGGCGCAAGCTCCAGAAGGAGAAGGGCACCATCACCAAGCCCGAGCTGGCCAAGGTGAAGAGCCTGAAGCTGTCTTCGGTGAGCCTGGACTCCCTCGACAACTGCGTGTTTCCCCACCTCAGCCACGTGCAGGGGCTGTTCTTCGGCCGTGGAAAGATCCGCGACCTCGAGCCGATCTCGGAGCTGACGACGCTGCTCGATCTCAAGCTCGCTCACAACCCGATCACCGACGTCTCGAAGCTGGAGAAGCTCACCAAGCTCGACCGCCTCGACCTGGGCCACACGCAGGTGCGCGACCTGAAGCCGCTCGAGAAGCTCACGGAGCTGACCGATCTGCAGCTGGACGACACCCCGGTTTCCGACCTGACGCCGCTCTCCAAGCTCACCAAGCTGGAGAAGCTATCCATTCAGCGCACGCGGGTGAAGGATCTGAAGCCGCTGAAGGAACTCAAGAGTCTCAAGTTCGTCTACATCAACGGCGCGCCAGTGGATGAGCCGTTCGTGATCATGCGCCCAGGGCTCAAGGTCGTCGATCAATAGTCGCGATCGAGCACGACCCCTTGGCCCCCTCGCGCGGGCTCGGAGCGCACACCAAAGGTTCCGCAAGGAAAAGAACCTGGCGTGGCCGCGACGGCGGATGCCGCCAGGCAGGCGAGAAAGGCGCTGGAGATCTCCGCGACCCGAGCCTTCTTCATCGACGAGACTCGGCTGCTCGGGGCGCAGCCATGCGAGGAGTTCCAGGTGGTCATCGAACGCAAGATCGAGCAAGCCCCGAAGCTCATCGCAGCGGGGCCAGCCCGAGCTGAGCTCGACGCCGCACGCTGCCGGGAGAGCCTGGGCACTCACGCCGAGTGAGCGTCGACCCCGCGGAGCGAGAATTTCCTGTATTTTTCGCAAGATCGCTCTGCGTGGGGAGCTCCGCCGAAGGCAATCCGAGTGACGAAAAGGCGTGCCAGGACTGGATTTGCGCTATAGGCCCGGGGCTCATGGGCGAAGCGAGCTTGGAGCACATCGAGGTGAACGCCGAGGCCGCTCGAGACGGTGCTGGCGTCGATGCGCCCGTGCTTGGCCCAGATCTGCTGGAAGAGCAGTCCGCCGAAGCGATGCAAGACGACGAGACGCAACATGGGTTGGTGTGGCGCCTGGGAGGGATCGTCAAGACGCTCCGCCCGCACCAGTGGGTCAAGAACGCCTTCGTCCTGGCTCCGGTCGTCTTCGCCCGGGAGATCTTCGATCCGGCGCTGCTGACCCGCGCGGCCAGCGCGTTCGGAGTGTTCTGTCTGCTGGCCGGAGCGGTCTACACCATGAACGACGTGGTGGACGTGAAGGCGGATCGCGTGCACCCGGTCAAGCGCTTCCGCCCCATCCCGGCTGGTCGCGTCCCCTTGTCGCTGGCCAAGGGCCTGGCCGTCGCCCTGGTGCTCGCTGCGCTGGGCTCCGCGCTGCTGATCAACGTCGCCTTCTTCGCGGTGGCAGCGCTCTACTTCCTCCAGAACCTGGCCTACTCCTTCAAATTGAAGAAGGTGCCCTACCTCGACGTGAGCCTGATCGCGCTGGGGTTCGTGCTGCGAGTCGAGGCGGGAGGCTACGCGGCGCACATCTCCGTGTCGCGCTACTTGATCGCCTGCACCGCGCTCCTCGCGCTGTTCCTGGGCTTCGGCAAGCGACGCCACGAGCTGGCCGCGGCCGCAGAAGACCTGGGGAAGACCCGGGCCTCCCTGGAGCGCTACAGCGCGGGCGGTCTGGACACCGCGCTGGTCGTGACCGCCGTGGCCACGATCGGTGTCTACCTGGCCTACACGCTGGATCCGGCCACTCGAGAATTTTTCCGCACGGATTATTTGTGGCCCACCACCGCGTTCGTCGTCGCCGGTGTCCTGCGCTTCTTGCACCTGGTGCGTAGCCGCCCGAAGGCCGAGAGTCCGACCCAGGAGATGCTGCGCGATGGGCCGTTCGTCGGCATCGTGCTCTTGTGGATCGGCCTGGTGCTCTGGATCGTCTACAACTTGCGGCCCGGGGGATGACCGAAGTCGAGCAAGCGCCGCTGCCCGCGGCCCCAGCGCCAGCGCCGACCAGGAGCGGCCCCATCACGGACCTGGTGCTGACGCTGCCGATCTTCTTGCTGTACCACCTGGGCGTCGTGTTCTTGCCCGTGCGCAACGCGGCGGATCTGGTGACGCGAGAGCTGATGAGTCTCGCCGACAACAGCCTGCTCGCCTACAGCGGGCTCACCCTGGCCATCGGGGCGGTCTACGTCGGGGTGCTGCTGGTCTTTCGCCAGCGGGGCGCGCTGCACTGGCAGCGCTTCGCCTGGGTCGCCGCGGAAGGCGTGCTCTACGCGGTAGCCATGCGGCTGATCGCGGGGTGGGTCGTGGGCGAGATCTTCCTGGGGGGAGTCACCGGAGGTCCGTTCGCGGGCTTCGTGATGAGCCTGGGCGCGGGTTTCTACGAAGAGATTGCCTTTCGGGTGATCATCTACGGGCTGGGCCTGAAGCTGATCCTGGCCTTCGTGCCCGCGCCGCTCCCGCTGAGGAAGCTGTGGCTGACCCTGGGCTGGGCGCTCGTCGCCTCGATGATCTTCAGTGGCTGGCACTATGTCGGTGCCCTGGGCGACCCCTTCGACCCCAAGAGCTTCGTGTTCCGCACGGTATGCGGCTTGGTGTTCACCGCCATCTATCAGGTGCGCGGCTTCGCGCCGGCGGTGTGGACTCACGCGCTCTACGACATCTGGGTCTTGGTCTTCTGAACCTCGTGCGTTTCGCTCGGGGGAGAGGTGAGCCGGGCGAGGACGAAGCACTCCAGGTTGCCCTTTGGGCCCGGGAGCTGGGAGTCGGCTTCAGCGAGTAGCTCGAAGCCCGCCTGCTCGAGCTCTGCCTTGACGCCGTCGATGGCTCGTTGGCGCAGCTGCGGGTCGCGGATCACCCCTTTGAAGCGCCGCGCGACCTCGCGCCCGACCTCGAACTGCGGCTTGATCATCGCCACTAGGTGGCCACCTGGGCGTAGCGTCGCTGCGATCGCAGCGACCAGCTTGCCGATGCCGATGAAGCTGGCATCGACGACGACCAGCTCGATCGGCTCGGCGAAATCGGCTGCCTTGAGGAAACGAGCGTTGGTCTTGTCTCGCGCCTCGACCCGCTGGTCCTGCACGAGCTTCGCTGCCAGCTGTCCCTGTCCGACGTCCACCGCGTAGACCCTCGCCACGCCGCGCTGCAGGAGACAGTCCGTGAAGCCGCCCGTGGAAGCTCCTACGTCGACGCATACCTTGCCAACGACCTGGAGCCGGTCGGCGAACGCGTCGAGCGCGCCCTCCAGCTTGTGGCCCCCACGGGAGACGAAGCGATCCACGCCTCGCACCTCGAGCGGTGCGTCCTCGGCGAGCTGAGTCCCCGGTTTGTCTACCCGCGTGTCCCCGCAGAACACCTGACCCGCCATCACCAAGGCCTGTGCCTTGGAACGGCTTTCACACAAGCCTCGCTCCACGAGGAGCAAATCTGCCCGCTTCTTCAACACGTCAGGCGTTCCAAGGCGCAAAGGAGGCAGCTCGTGTAACACACCATCTTGAGCCGCTGAGTGCTGAATATGCCAAGAGTTTTGCGTGGTTTGACCAGCCAAGCCGGCGCCGACCTCGCCTTGTTTCTTGCCTGTATCCTGGAAGGTTAGCAACGATGCGACGTAGCAGACTCGGGTCCCCCCAGGACGGCTGTCTGGTTCTGGCTGAGTTGGCGCTGGTTCCGGGCGAGTCGAGCGGTTGTCGGGGGCCCACTCACGGAGGATGAAAATGCAGAAGACTGCACGTTTGAGGATGGCGGGGGTAGTTGCTGCGGCGACGTTGATGTTCGCGGGGAGCGCCTTCGCTCAGGATGCGAGCGCGAGTGGGCAGGCGGGCATGACCCTTCCTGGCACTCCTGGCGCCTCGGCCACCACGGGTGGCTCGGACCACGCGACGATGTCGGAGCACATCGGTGTCGGCTACCTGGGGAAGCGCAGCATCCCCTTTGCCACTGGAGTGGACGTCGCCACCGGAGCCCTCCAGGAGGGTTCCGCGCAGGCGCCGGTCATTGGTGTGCGCTACTGGCTCGACCCGAGCCTGGGCATCGACGCGGGCCTTGGCTTCGTGAGCCAGGGTGGCACGACGACCGTGGACAACGGCAACCAGAGCAGGGACACGGACGACACGGGTGTGACCGGGTTCTTGCTCCACGCGGGCGTGCCGCTCAACCTGGCCGATGACGGTCACTTCAGCTTCCAGGTGGTGCCGGAGCTGAACGTGGGCTTCGCCAATGCCACGCAATCTCAAGGCGCCGGGCAGCCCGACATCAAGCTGAGCGGCTTTGGTCTCGACATCGGCGCGCGAGCGGGCGCGGAGATCCACTTCGGCTTCATCGGTATCCCGCAGCTCAGCCTGCAGGGCAGCGTGGGTCTGCTGTTCGCCATGGAGAGCCGCAAGGCCGCAGTGGATACCACTCCGGAGGGCTCGGTGAAGCACTCCACCACCACCATCTCGACCACCGTCGGCGACAACCCGTGGAACATCTTCACGAGCAATGTCGCCGCCATGTACTACTTCTGAGTGACTCGGAGGCGCTGAGACGCCCGCTGCTAGCGGGCGTCCTCGCGCCATGACACACTGATTTGCCTTGGGAGGAAGCATGGTGCGCAAGACGAAGTGGGGGATCATGGCCTTGGGTGCGCTGGTGTGGGCGTGCGCAACCGATGGCCAGGGCGATCCAGGGGTTCCGTCGGGAAATGAGCCGCCCGTGGGAAGTGGAACGGAAAATCCCTTCGGAAACGGAACCGAGAGTCCAACCAACGGCGCGACGGAGACTCCGCGCAGCGGAGGCTCGGAGACGCCCTGCAACGTCTCACTCGCAGGCGCGTTGAAGAGCCTGGACTTCGTTTGTGAGAAGGCCGTCGAGTGCGGCTGGAACGGAGAAGATCCGCCCATAGACGAAGGCACGGCGAACCTCGTGATCTCACCTGAACGGTCACGATTCCAGGCGATCGCGCGGGCGTTTCCGATGCAACGCACGCTCGACGTGTCGTCGGACGTGGGCAACACGTTTGGCGGCATCTGTCAGGCGATCACCCTGTGTCAGGAGAACCCTTCGGCTTGTCAGCTCGAGGACGGGGCGAGCCTCGAAGACACCCAGATCGAAACAGACACTGGGCTCGTCTGCGTGACGGACTACATCCCTTGCCTCAAGGCCATCATTCAGGCCCTGCCGTGTGACCTGGATGCGGCGTCGCTTCAGGATCTTGCGATTCCCGCGGCGTGCGAGGGGATCTTCGACACCAGCTACGATCCGCCACCGATCGATAACGGCACCGGGGGCGGAGGTCCTGGCTGAGTCGAACCGAAAGCAGGGTCGAACCGAAAGCAGGGTCGAACCGAAAGCAGGGTCGAACCGAAAGGAGTCTCGGAACCCGTTCCGAGCGCAAGGAGCCCGCGCTGGTCGCGGGCTCTGGTCTTTTCAGCGTCCGACGCCTTCGCTCTCACTCACCCTTCACGTTTCCTCGGGGGAATAGCGAAGGTGAGGGCCAGTGACACCGCACCCAGGAGGAGGGGCAGCGCTCCGCACACGAGACCCACGTTGAGCGCCTGCTGAGCTTCGTAGTAGCCCTGCTGGCGGATCTTGGCCTTGTTGCTTGGCTCGATGGCAGGGCTAAGCAGCACGTCGTCCACGATCGCTCGCCCCCGATACATCCCGAACGCTCCGAAGGCCGGCGCGAGCCCGCCAAGGCACAGCACGAGGATCGCGACCAGGCGCGCGGCGCGGACCCGCGCGATCGTCAGCGTGATGGCCAGTAGACTGAAGGGGATCCCAATGATCCCCAGCAGCAGGCAGACGTACGCGGTCCACCCTGCCATCACGAACGTGTGCCAGACAGAAGCCACGGCGCGAGCGTACCAAATGCTTCAGAGTCTGAACGCTGTTGCCGCACCGCTCGCTCGAACCTCCTGGGAAGTCCCCGGTCACTGGTAGGAGAAACTTGAGCCGCGCCGGCGCTTTGCTGCCATTACCCAGCGTCCCTCCATGCCGACTCCGCTCCGCAAACCCCAGCCCGCGCCCAGCGCCCTCGCCATCCTGGACGAGGGCGCCGAGCTGGAGCAGCTGGTGCGGGGCCTGCAAGCCGGGCGCGCCTGGGCGCAGCGAGCGCTGCTCGAGGATCACGCGGCCTATGTGGAGCGGGTGCTCACGCGCATCCTGGGACGGCACTCGGAGCTCGAAGACCTGGTGCAAGAGGTGTTCATTCGCGCGCTCAGCCGGGTGGACCAGATCGACGAACCCAGCGGGCTCCGCAGCTGGCTCGCGGCGTTCGCCGTGTTCGTCGCGCGCGAGACGCTGCGCAAGCAGCGCCGCCGCCGCTGGTTGTCCTTCAGCGCTCCCGAGGAGCTCCCGGAGCCTACCGCGCCCACGGCGACGCCCGAGCTGCTGAACGCCTACCACGCGTTCTACCAAGTGCTCGGTCGGATGGACGTCGACCTGCGCATCGCCTTCGCCTTGCGCTGGGTGGAGGGCATGGAGCTCAGCGAGGTCGCTGCGCTCACCGACGTTTCCTTGGCCACGACCAAGCGCCGACTCAAATCCGCGCGGGAACGCTTTGAGGCCGCGGCCGCCAGGAATCCCTTCCTTCAGGACTGGTTGGGGGAGAGGGAGTCATGAGCATCGACCTGCAGGAGCTGTCTCGCCAGATCCGCGATCTGCAAGACAGCGCGGCCGAGACGCTGGAAGCGCCGAGCGTGGAGCAGCGCATGGCAAGCATCCACGAGAAGCTCGGCCGGCGCAGCCAAGAGCGCCAGGCCGCTCTGCGGCGAGAGTACGCCAAGAACGTCCTCGCTGGAGCGCTCGGCGCCGCAGCTGCGGTCCTGATCTCGTGGTGGATGACTCTCGAGCGCCCGCTGGACGCGAGCCTCGGCGACCAGCGCCTGACCGGCGGTTCCTGGGTCGCCACGACGGACTCCGAGCGGCCGGTGACGTTCTCCGACGGCAGTCGGCTCACGCTGAAGAGGAGCGCGCGCGGGCGCGTGTTGAGACTCGCGGAGCACGGCGCGAGCTTCGCGCTGGAGCGCGGCACCATTCACGCCCAGGTAGTACCGCACGAAAACAACCACTGGGTGGTCGCCGCGGGGCCGTTCGAGGTCCTGGTCACGGGCACGGAGTTCGACGCCAGCTGGGATCCCGAGACGGAGGCACTCACGGTGCAGATGCAGCACGGGTCGGTTCAGATCAGCGGGGCGTGTCTCGACGGACCTCGCACCCTGAGCGGCGACCAGCGCGGACAGTTCAGCTGCGCTCTTCCTGCGCC
Source organism: Polyangiaceae bacterium (assembly GCA_041389745.1). Lineage (GTDB taxonomy): Bacteria > Myxococcota_A > Polyangia > Polyangiales > Polyangiaceae > JAHBVY01. The sequence continues at coordinate 95,362 of JAWKRF010000023.1, read as the reverse complement.
GAGCGCCGTGCCCGCGCCGAAGCCGCACTTGGAGGCTCTTGCCGCGCACGAGAACGCGGAGATCCCCGCTGAGCCCGGCGCCGAGACCAGCCATCCCAGACGGCCGGAGAGCGTCGCCTCGGGCGATCCGGCGCCCCCTCCTGCGGCCCCGAGCAGCGCGCCCAGCGCGGCGCGAGCGCCAGGGGAAGACTGGCAAGCGCTCGCCCGCGCGGGCCGCTTCAAGGCCGCGCTGGCCGCCGCCGAAGCTCACGGCTTCTCCAGCCTCTGCACCAGCTTGCCAGCGGACCAGGTGCTCGAGCTGGGGAACGTGGCCCGTCTGGCAGGGAACCCGGCCCGGGCCAGCGAAGCATATACATCCGCACGGCAACGGTTTGGCGGTTCCAGCGCCGCGGCCACCGCTGCCTTCCAGCTCGGCCGCCTGGCGTTCGATGGATCTCGCGACTACGCAGGCGCGCAGCGCTGGTTCGCGGCCTACCTGAGCGAGCGCCCTGGAGGCGGCCTGGCTCAGGAGGCCCTCGGACGGCTGATGGAGAGCGAGCATCACCTCGGCGACGCCAGCTCGGCGAGCTTGCACGCCGCGGAGTACCTGAAGCGTTTTCCGCATGGACCGCACGCCGCGTTGGCCCATGGTATCGGCGGGGAATGAGTCAGACCATCTGGCGAGTCGCGCGGATCGGGAGTCGACTGGCGCTCTTCATCCTGCTCTGGATGATCGCGTTCCCCGCCGCGGCGCGCGCCGCCAGCATTCGCTTCGTCACGGAGTCAGACACGCCATTCGAGAGGCGGCTGGCCGCCGAGATCGCAAGCGTCGGGTTCGAGGTCGAACGCCCCGAGAGCGCCAAGTCGCCGCTTCCCGATACCACGGCTGCCGTCGTCTACGTTCGAAACGACCCTCCCCAGGTAGAGCTCTGGCTGCTGGGCCAAGCTGGCGACTTCGAGCTCTCCAGCGTCGTGCGCGACGACGCCGCCAGCGCCGGAGAGGATGCCGAGACCGCGACGCTGCGGATCGCCGAGCGCCTGCGAGCTTTGCTGCAACCAGTCTACGTCCAGGCGCGCGCCGCGGAGGCAGCCGCAGCCACCGAGGCTCCAGCGCCCACGCCAGCTCCTCCAAGCACATCCGCTCCGTCAAGCGAGCCGGAGCCGCTCGTCTCGTCGACGCCCCCTCCGCGGGACCACATCGAGCGAGCACGAGGTGACCTCTTCGCTCGACGTTTCGCTGCAGCAATGGGTCTCGGTCTCGGTCAGCACACGAGGGACGTGATCCCGCAGGCAAGCTTCGCATTCGACTACGCCCCGACGGAGAGCCTGGCTGTCGGAGCGCTGGCCGTGCTGCCCCTGCGCAAGGCGGTCGTGGAGAGCGGCGCGGACCGAGCGGAGATCGACGCCTGGATGGGTGGAGTCCACGGCTACGCGCGGATCGCGCCCCTGCGGGCGGTGGAGCTGCAGCTGGGTGGCGGAGTGCTCGGGGCCTACGTGCAAGCGCGCGGCGATGCGCAGTCACCGCGCTTCGGTCGGACGGTGAGCGGCCTGCGCTGGGTACCGTTTCTGGAAGCCGGGGTGGTCTACGGTTTGTCCCCAGCCTGGCAGCTGCGCGCCGCGGGACTCGTCGGCGTGGGACTACCCGACACGCCCATCGAGTTCGCTGGAGAGCGCGTGGCCGAGTGGGGAAGGCCCTGGGTACTGACGCAGCTGAGTCTGGGCTACGCTTGGTAGGCGAGCTTGAGTGAGCCGTTTCCCGGGAGCAGGGTCATTCAGAGGTGATGACCACGACTTACTTCGATAGCCTCAGGATCCTTCATGGTTCGCTGCTCGCGCTGAGCACCAGCGTGCTGCTGTTCGCGTGTGGCAAGGCCTCCCTCGAGCCCGTCGGTGACGGCGACAACGGCGGGAGCGCGGGAACGGCAGGCTCTGGCGCCAGCGCTGGCTCGGCCAATGCGGGCACCGGCGGATCGAGCAACGGGGGCGACGCCGGCACGGCGGGTTCCGGCGGAGCCACGTCGTGCCTCACCCCCAACCCTGCGGGCTGCTTGCAGAACGGCTGCGGCAGCGATCAGGCTTGCGACACCCCCGCCGGCGAGTGCTTCCCCACGGAATGCATCTGCGAAGACGGAGAATGGAACTGCGCAGGGCGAAACTGCGGCGAGTACACCATGGTGCCCAGCTGCGTGCAGGCGGAGTACTACGTCCGCGTCGGCTACGTGCAGGGCCAGTCGGCGACTTCGGACTTCTGCGTCGCCTATCGCGACGACGGTGGCGAGCAGCCCGCGTGGGAGCCGGTGGGCTTGATGGCAGCCAACGGCTACCAAGCGCAGCAGTTCGAAGGCCTCGACAAGCTCTCCCGCTACCTACCCCTGAAGCAGAAACCGCTGTACTTCACCAAGGCGTCGAGCAGCTGCGGGGAGGGAGGCCCCGCCATCAACACGCAGGGCGACGAACACTACTTCACATTTCTCAGCGTCCCGTACTCCCACGAAGCGGACCAGATGTGGGTGATACCCGAGGCGGCTCCTACGCCCCTCGACCCTGGCTTCGGCGGCACACAGATCCGCATCCAGAACGCTACTTTTCGCGCGGAAACGATCGACGTCACCGCCAACGTCGCGGACGGCCCACCTCAGGCGCTGGGCTCCTACGTCTTCGGTAACCCGAAGGACCCCTTCATCGCCGCGGAGCACAGCCACATCGAGTACGTGAGCGTGAGCGACGGACAGTCGAGCAACGTGGAGCTCAGCTGGATCGGCTGGGATCTGCTTCCGCTCTATCACACCACGGTGTTCATCTCGGGGGATCGCGACGTCGGGTACCGGGCTCTGGGCTGCATCGGGAGCAACCCGGTGATCGAGGGCTCCGACTTCTCCAACTGCTACTTCGTCGAGCAGGGCCAGTAGTCCGTCACGGCTGCCCGCATGGACTCGGGCACGAGGCAGCCCGTGCGGAGCGCGTGAGTTGCCAAGGCCGCCGCCAGCCGCCACCCATGGCCAGCCGGCGCAGGCGCGCGAAGCAGCAGCACTGGCACGGGATCACCCCGCAGGCGCCCGGTCCCATTGTTGCAAGCAACGCCGTGTGACCCCGGGGACCCGCAGCGAGCTCGATCTCCAGGGCGGTGCCCGATCCGCAACAACTCCTCCGGGAAACAACCGACTCGACCCGATCCTGCTGCTCGGCGCGTCGCTCGCGCTGGGTGGCACCGCGGTGACTCATCCCGGCTGGCTGGCGGTCAGCGTGAGCACTCTGCTGGTGCTGACCTGGCGCTACACTGGCTGGGGCGTGCGAGCGCTGATCCTGGCCTGCGCGCTGTTCGGCGCCGTTCAGGCACGGCATCAGGTGAGCGAACACCAACGAGCCTGGCGCCTGGCGAGGCAGTGGGTGATCCCTGGAGCGCGCTGCACCGGTCGTGGCGAAGTGCGGTCGTCACCCGTGCTGCGCGGCGACCGCTTGACCGTGACGGCACGGCTCGAGCTCGAGTGCGACGGCACTCCGTTGCCCGAGCAGGCCCTGGTGCGCCTCTACGGCGGCCCGGAGAGCCTGGGGCGAGGTGACCAGGTGCGCGTCGTGAGCCAGCTCTCTCCCGTTCAGATCTTGCGCAACCTCGAGCTGCCAGATCCTCGCCCTGGAGCCGCGCGCGGAGGCGTCAGCCTGAGCGGGTCCGTGCTGTCGCTCTCCGTCGAGCGCGCTGGAACGGGCGTCGCCCACGGGATCGATCGCCTGCGGGCGCGAGCGCGACGCCGCATCATCCAGACCTTCGATCCGCTGGCCGCGCCCATGGCGCGCGCGCTGGTCCTGGGGGAGAACGATCTGGACGCAGAGGATGACAGCGCCTTCCGCAAGAGCGGGCTGTCTCATCTCCTGGCTGTGAGCGGCACCCACCTGGTGTTTGCGGTGGTGAGCGTGATCACTGCGCTTCAAGCGCTCCTGGCACGTCTCACTTTCATTTCCTCCCGGTATCATAGCGCTCGGATCGCTGCATGGGTCGGCTGCCCGTTGGCGCTGGCCTACGCGGACTACGCCGGAGGCAGCGGTTCGGCGTGGCGGGCGGCGTTCATGCTGTGTGCCGTGTTCGCCGCACGGGCGCTGGGGCGCCGCGCGGGTCCTGCACGAAGCCTCGGGTGGTCAATGCTCGCTGGTGCGCTGTTCGATCCGCTGGTGTGCTACGATGTCTCCTTCCTCCTGTCCGCGGCCGCCACCGTGGGTCTGGTTTGCATCGGCTCCCCCGCCCTGGCCTGGGCGGAGACCTGGAGCATCACCAAGCGCAGCAAGGTCGTCGGCTACCTGAGCGCCTCGATCCTGGCGACGGTGGGGTCGATGCTGCCCTGCGCCCCGTTGCTCGCCGTGCTGAGCCCCGACCTGACGTTGGCGGGCATCCTGGCCAACGTCGTGGCGGCGCCCCTGGGTGAGGTGGTCGCGCTCCCGCTCTGCCTTGCCCATATCCTCGCGGCACCGGTTCCGATGCTCGAGCAGGGAATGGCGAAGGCCGCCGGAGGCGCGTTGCTGGTGGTGCGTCAGGTCGCTCACTGGAGCGCTGCCGCGCGCAGCATGGCGTTCGCAGTCCCGCCGCCCACAGCGCTCCATCTGTGGGTGCTCGGGTGCTGCGGCGTCGGTGCGCTGCTCGAGGCCTGGCGCAAGCGCTGGCGCGCGACCTGGCTGTGGGTCGCTGCCCTGATTCTGGGGAGCGTCGCCGCAGAAGTGCACGCTCGCCGCAGCGCGCGGCCCGTGGGTGAGCTCCGCGTAGCCCAGTTCGACGTGGGTCAAGGCGACAGCGCCCTGGTCGATCTGCCGGATGGACGCTTGATGCTGATCGACGGTGGGGGCTCCGCCCAGCTCGACTCCGGGTTCGACCCGGGGCGCCGTGTGATCCTCCCGGTGCTGCGCGCGCGACGGGTGCGGCGCATCGACGTGGTGCTCATCACGCACCCTCACCCCGATCACTATGGTGGCCTGTTCAGCGTGCTCCAGGCAGCCGAGGTCGGCGAGATCTGGGATAGCTCGTATCCCGGCGGCAAGGCCTACGAGCGCCTGCTCGAGAGCGGACCCAGGGTTCGCCATGCGCCGGAGCTGTGTCGAGCGCATCCAGCCGGCGGCGAAGCGAAGAACGGCTACACGCTGGAGGTGCTCGGTCCCTGTCCCGGCTCCACCGAGCTGGGCGCCAATGACAACTCGATCGTCTTGCGGCTGTCTGTCGCCGGGCGTCGCTTCCTGTTCACCGGCGACGCCGAGGCTGCGCAGGAGGCGCAGCTCCTGGAGCAACACCCGGCAGAGCTGCAAGCCGACTGGCTGAAGGCGGGACATCACGGCAGCCGCACGTCCAGCAGCGACGAGCTCATGAGAAAGGTGCGACCGCGACTCGTCAGTGTGTCCTGCGGAGTGCGCAACGGCTTCGGTCATCCCCACCTCGAGGTACTGCAGCGCATCCGCGAGAGCGGCGCGGAGCTCTGGCGCATCGACGACCAGGGCAGTCTCGAGCTCGACCTGATCCAGGGTCGGCTGGAATACACCGGCTTCGCGCTGGGCGGGGCGCGGCGCGAGTTCCCCCGCGCGCCCACCGAGACGGCCAAACCAGGGTCCACCCCCCCAGCGTCGCAGGCCGGGTTTGACGGCAGCTCGCGCGCTCGGTAGCTGAGGCACATGACCGAAGGTATCGAGATCATCTTCACCGCCGAGCAGATCCAGGCGCGGGTCCAGGAGCTGGGGGCGGAGATCAGCCGCGACTACCAGAAGCGCAGCCTGGTGCTCCTGTGCATCCTCAAGGGGAGCTTCGTCTTCGCCGCCGATCTGGCGCGCGCGATCGAGCTACCGCTGCGCATCGAGTTCATGGGGCTGTCGAGCTACGGCGAGGACACCAAGAGCTCCGGCGTCGTGCAGATCACGCAGGACGTGAGCACACCCCTCGCGGGTGAGGACGTGCTGATCGTGGAAGACATCGTCGATACCGGGCTCACGCTCCACTACCTGCTGCAACAGATCCAGACCCGCGGTCCAGCGAGCGTTCGTATCTGCTCGCTCCTGCACAAGCCCGCGCGCGAAGTGAAGAAGGTCGCCATCGACTACCTCGGCTTCACCATCGAGGATCGCTTCGTCATCGGCTACGGCCTGGACTGGGCGCAGAAGTACCGGAACCTGCCGTTCATCGGCGAGGTGACGAACCCCTGACGTTTCCTTGCGGTATATCTAGATGAAGTCCCACGATCTGCCTCACGTCCCCGCCTTCGCGAAGCTGCGGGGAGCCCAGGTCCTCATCACGGGGGGAGCCGGCTTCATCGGCTCCCACCTGGCGCGGCGCGCGACGGCGCTGGGCGCAGAGGTGCGCATCCTCGATGACCTCTCCGGAGGCTTCCTCGAGAACCTGGCGGGCATCGACTACGAGTTCTTCGAGGGCTCGGTGGAGGACGCTGGACTGGTAGAGCGGGCAAGCCAGGACGTCGACTACGTGTTCCACGAGGCCGCGATGGTCTCGGTGCCCGAGAGCGTCGAGCGGCCCTCGCGCTGCTACAGCATCAACAACCTGGGTTGCCAGAACGTGCTGGAGAGCGCCGGCCGCGCCAGGGCCAAGCGTGTGGTGCTCGCCTCGAGCGCCGCCGCCTACGGGCAGACCCCGAGCCTGCCGAGCAAAGAGGGCGACCTGGCAGACTGCTGGTCTCCCTACGCCGCGAGCAAGGTTGCCGCGGAGCTGATGAGCCAGGCGTGGGGCCGGGTGAGCGGGCTCTCCAGCGTGAACCTTCGCTACTTCAACGTCTACGGCCCACGCCAGAACCCGAACTCAGCCTACGCAGCGGTGATCAGCGCCTTCGCCAAGGCGCTCATCTCCGGCGTTCAGCCAGCCATCTTCGGAGATGGTTCGCAGACCCGGGACTTCACCCACGTGGACAACGTGGTCCTGGCCAATTTCCTCGCGGCAACTCATGAGACGACCTTCATGGGGGAGGTCTTCAATGTGGGGCTCGGTCGACGGACCAGCCTGCTCGAGCTGCTCGGCGCGATGTGCCGAACCCTCGGCAAGGACGTCGCACCCGCCTTCGGGCCGCTGCGTGCAGGAGACGTCGCCCACTCGTGCGCCGACATCAGCCGGGCTCGGGGAGCGCTGGGCTACGCGCCCTGCGTCGATTTCGAGACCGGCCTGAAGGACACGCTGGCAGACTTCCAGCTGCGCTACGCCGGCGCCTGAGCCCGCTGCAGCGTGCCCGGTGGTTGGTCTCCGGGAAGGGACTCCTGGGCAGAGCAAGCAGCTCGAGCTCGACAAACACGCAGCTCGGGAGACAGGAACCTCGCCTCGGAGGCGTCAGCTGCGTCGCTTCTGGTGTTCTCGAAGCCGCTGCAGGCGCTCACCGATGGCCTTCTCGAGGCCCTGGTCACTGGGCTCGTAGAAGCTCGCTCCCTCGAGTGCTTCCGGGAGGTAATCGGCGTCCACCCAGTTGCCTGCATGGTCGTGCGGATACCGATATCCCGCGCCATAGCCTTCCTGCTTCATCAGCTTGGTGGACGCATTGCGTAGGCTCAGGGGCACTGGCAGCGCACCGTGACGCTTGATCGCTTCCCGCGCGGCCGTGAACGCGCGGCCCACCGAGTTCGACTTGGGGCAGCTGGCCAGGTACAGGCAGGCGTGGGCAATCGGGTACAGCCCCTCGGGCATGCCCATGCGTCGGAAAGCCTGATCCGCGTTGACCGCGACCATCAGCGCGCGGGGGTCCGCGTTGCCGACGTCTTCACTGGCGAATATCAGTAACCGTCGCAGCACGAAGAGCGGGTCATCGCCCGCCTCGATCATGCGCATGAGCCAGTAGATCGCCGCGTCGGGGTCGGAGCCTCGCATCGACTTGATGAGCGCGCTGACCACGTTGTAGTGTTCTTCACCGCTCTTGTCATAGAGCAGCGTCGGACCCCCGATGGCCTGTTCGACCAGGTCGAGGTCGATCTCCGACTGCTCTGGATTCCTCAGGGAAGCAGCGGTCTCCAGGAGACCCAGGGCGCGTCGCGCATCTCCTTGAGCGGCCCCGGCGATCGCCTCGAGCACCTCATGCGAGGCGCTCGGGGGCGAGCCGCTGACGGCAAGCCCGCGCTGCTCGTCACTCAGCGCGCGCTCCAGCAGGTTCAGGATGTCCGCTGCCGAGAGTTGCTCGAGGCGGAACACGCGACAACGACTGAGCACGGCGGCGTTCACCGCGAAAGAAGGGTTCTCGGTGGTGGCGCCGATGAGACGGATGGTCCCGTTCTCCACGTGGGGCAAGAAGGCGTCTTGCTGGCTCTTGTTGAAGCGGTGGATCTCGTCGACGAAGAGGATCGTGCTCTTGCCCTGGTAGTCGCGGCGCTCTCGCGCCTGCTTGATGATCGTGCGTAGCTCTGCCACCCCACCGAGCACCGCGCTGAAAGGCACGAACTCCGAGCTCGTCACCTCGCTGATCACGTGCGCGAGGGTCGTCTTGCCCGAGCCGGGCGGCCCCCAGAGGATCATGGATGGCAGCCGGTCGTCCTTGATCGCGCGGGCAAGGAGCTTGCCTTCGCCGATCAGCTGCTGTTGCCCGACCACCTCTGCGATCGTGCGGGGCCGCATGCGATCGGCGAGGGGCGCTTCCCCGCTCTGCCTCGATTGCCTCGCCGCGAGCAAGCTCGGCTGCCCCTTCATTCAGTGCCTCTCACCGAAGATCGCCGTGCCCACGCGGACCTCGGTGGAGCCCGCGGCGACGGCCGGCTCCAGATCCCCACTCATGCCCATGGAGAGCTCCGGCAAGCGGTCCACCCCTCCGAGCTCGTCTCGCAGCGCCCGCAGGCGCTCGAAGGACGCCCGCGCCTCGTCGGAGTTCTCGCTGCGGGGAGGGATCGCCATCAGGCCACGTACGCGAAGGCCCGACAGGGTCTCAGCCACGGAGAGCAGCTCGGGAACGAGCTCGGGGGCGACACCCGATTTGCTCACCTCGGCGGCGAGGTTCACCTCCAGCAGGATCTCCAGCACCCTATTTTTCCACACGGTATCACGCATCGCCTCGACCTGCTTGTGGAGCTCCCGCAGCAGGCGTGGAGAGTCGACGCTGCATACCCTGACGACGCGCGGGACGACGAGCTTCGCCTTGTTGCGCTGGAGGTGCCCGATCATGTGCCAGCGGATGTCACCCAGGTCGCCGAGTTCGTCGGCCTTGCTCGCGAGCTCCTGGGCGTAGCTCTCACCAAAGTCGCGTTGACCCGCGCCGTAGGCTTCGCGAATGGCAGCGCTCGGCTGCTTCTTGGAGACCGCCAGGAGCTTCACGCCAGCGGGATCACGCCCAGCGCGCTGCGCGGCCTCCTGGATGCGGGCGCGAACCGCCAACAGCCTCGATGCAACCGACGTGTCTCCCATGGGGCTCGCAGTGTTATCCATCCGGCGCGTCAGGCAATCCGCAACGCCCGCGTCCGATCAGCGCGTGAGGCTCTCGTAGACGTCGAGGGTGCCCCGCGCCATGCGCTGGATGCTGAAATGACGCGCTCGCGCCACCCCGGCGGCGCTGTAGCGGCGACGCTCCGTCGCGCTATCGGCGAGCGTGACGATGGCTCGAGCGATCGCCGCGTGATCCTCGGGGTCCACGGTGATCGCAGCGTCTGCGGCGACCTCGGCCATGCTCGAGAGATCGCTGGTGATCACCGGACAGCCCGTAGCCATGGCCTCGACCACCGGATAGCCAAAGCCCTCGGCCCGCGACACGAAGAGCTGCGCCGCGGCGCCACGCATCAACGACCCGAGCTCCGCGTCGCTGACGTAGCCCAGGAGCTGCACCGCGCCGGGCGCGCCCGCCTCCGCGAGACGAGCAGCGATTCGCCCCCGGGTTCCCTCGTCCAGCTCGGCGGCCCAGGCGAGCACCAGGTCGAGCTCCGGCGCCAGGCGCCGCGCCTGGATGACCGCGGACAGCATTCCGTCGAAGTTCTTGCGCCAGTCGCCAGCGCCCACGTACAGCGCATAGACCTTGTCGGAGAGCGCGAACCTGTCTCGGACGCTGCGATCCTGGCCCTCGGGTTCAGGCGTCCATAGCCGTAGATCGACCCCGTTGTAAACGACGCTAATTTTCTTTGGGGAAATACCCAGCAAGGTCACGAGATCGTTCGCCGTGGTCTCGCTGATGGCGATCACGTGGTCCGCCGATGCATAGCGGCGATGGTCGAGGCGCAACCGCCCGGGGTACCAGCCGTCCCGATAGTCGAGGTAGCGGTCAGGGTAGCGCAGCGGGATCAGGTCGTGCGCGGTCACGACCCGTGGACAGCGCAGCTTCCCGAGCGGTGTGGCGTTGGGGTGTCCCTGATGCAGCAGGTCCGGGCGCAGCTTTCGAGTCGTTCGCGCCAGGGTCAGCCGCAGGCGGTAGGCCCAGGCAGCGTGAGACTCACGGGGCGCGGAAGCGAGGCGCGCGATCGCCGCCACCATGTCGCCGCTCGTGCTGGAGGCTCCGGAGTAGCTGAGCGCCTCGAGGCCCGTGAGCTCGAGGCTCGGGTAAGCCTGGGCCTCGCTGGCCAGGGCTTCCCCCAGGCTCGCCACGTAGCGGCCAATGCCGCGGGTACGGGCTCCCGTGCGCAGCACCGAAAGATCGAAGAGGACCTGCCGCAACCCCTGCTCCGCTACTCCGCCGATGCCGCAGGGGCGGCGCTCGGCGTTGGCGTGGACCCACTTGCGCCAGAGGCAGCTCCGCCCTTGGTGAACTTCAGCTTCGCGTCTCGGACCACGAGGCTGTCCCCCGACGATGCCTGAAGAGCGCCTTCGAGCGACTCTCCTTTCTTGTCCGCAAGGAAAAACGCAGTGGTGATCTTCGCTTCTTCGTCCTCCGGGGTGAGCCGCACGCTGACCACCTCGCCCTCGACGTTGCCCGTCGCGCTCATCTCGCCGAGGGCACCGCTGAGCTTCCCGGTGACCTCCCCCTGTTCATCGATCTCGAGGGCGATCTTGCCCTTGCCGCTCTGCGTCTTGCCGTCGTCATCCTTCCAGTTGCGGACGGCGCCTTCCTTCGCCTCCATCTCGATCAAGTAGTGGGATGCGTCGTACTCCGCGGTCCAGGTGCCTTCGTACCAGGGCTTGGGTTTGGGGGGAGGACCAGCGCTGGCCTGGGTCGATGGGTTCGCGCTGGGCGTCGCGGTCGGCGCCGGATCCTCCTTGCACCCACTGACGGCGATGCCGAGCAACAACAGCACCGCTGCGTTGGCGACGAGACGCCGGTTCGCTTGCTTCTTCGAGCTCATGCCTGAGAGCCTCCTCGCTGGCTGTTCCCGGTTACCATTTCGGTGATCCTCACCCCCACCTGCCCTTCGACCTCGACGAGCTCGCCTCGCGCCACCTCACGACCAGCACAGCGCAAGACCACGGGCCCCGACACGCGCTGGCTGGTTTCGATGACGTCGCCTGCCTGGAGATCCGCCCACTCACGAGCGCTCATCGTCACGCTACCCAGCTCGACACGTATCACCAGCGGAGCGTCCAGCGCCGATTCGCTCACGGGGGAGTGACCTGAGTTGTCTTCCGTCATCGCGTACTCCGATTCTTGCTTGTTGGACGAGGGCGCCGTGAAGGACCCGGTGCGCTCGAAGGCGGGCGCCGGAGTCAAGTCGGCGTCGGGAGCAGCGAACTGCTCGACGTCGAACGGCACGGCGACCTGGCGGCCGTCGACCCGCAATCCACCCCCCGACTCGAACTCGACGCGCGCCCCGATATCACTGCTCGGACCGGTCACGGCCCCATGACCCCCGATCGACGTCCCCTGCACGTCAACCCATAGCGGATCCCCAGGGATCCAGGCATCGCCGACCTCGAGCATCGTGAGGAGCTCTCGGTCACACAGGCTGGTACCGACAACCAGCGGAAGCGTGAGCGGCAGCCACCCGAGCTCCGCGAGCCTTCGTCCTTGTCCCGGCGCGGGCAGCGCCAGCGGCTCACACCAGGCGAAGACGGAGTAGGGGCTGCCGTCGATCAACAGCGTCAGCTCCGCCCACAGGACCTTCTCCGCGTGCCAGGCGCCGCTGGCGAGCAGCACCGAGTCGTGACCCACTCGGCGCGCGGCCTCGATCAGCAACGAGCTCAGTGCCCCGTGGGCGATGGCATCGAGGGGCGCGTCCGATCGGGACAGGCGCCAGGGCTGCCCGAGGAGACGCGTGAGCAGAACGCTGCCCAGCTCGGCGCTGGAGGTGAAACCCAGACGCGCGACATCTGGTTCCGTTCGGAAATAGAGCGCGATATCCCGCAATCCGAGCTGCCGGGAATCGGGCACGCTGCGGAGCTCGACGCCGTGAAACACACCGTCCACGTCGGCGCCCAGCAGGTCCCCCAGCGCGCGCGCCCACTTGCCGAAGCGAAAGACCCGCTCGAGGTTCCTCCGCATCCCCCGGCAGGCGCGAATCTCCTCTCGGCCCAGGTGCTCCAGGGCTTCCCACGGATAGTCGCGGACCACGCGGCTCACCCGGCGTCACTATCACTGGCACGCCATCGGCGACAGCCCGAGACTCCCAGGCGAACCGGGCCAAGAGCACGGGAGCGCTCGCCGACGCCTGCGGAGCGGGCGCCGAGCCAGGCCTCGCGACAGATGGCCAACTCACGGCTATTACAGAGAAATTTGCCGCCAGGCCGAACCTGGGAAGGCACCGGGAGCACGCCACGAGTCAAAGCCTCGTGGCTCGTGGTAACTTGCGGCTCCAATGCGTACGACGAGTCGACTGGGCATTCGAGCTGCGACCTGTGCCTGCCTGCTGATCGGCGTCAGCCTGGCCACGACGAGTCAGGCACAAGGCACCGCCAAGCAGGACAAACCTGCCAAGGCAGACTCGGGCGCGGTCAAGAAGGATCCCGATGGTTTGAAGGGCATCAGCCCGTTCTGGGAGGCGGTGAACCGCGGCAACAGCGCCTACATCGCCCGCGACTACGACAAGGCGATCACCGAGTTCCGCGAGGCGATCACCAAGGAACCGCAGAATGCGCTTGGGCACTACCGCATGGCGGAGGCTCAGCGCGCCAAGGGAGATCTTCCAGCGGCCGAGGCATCTTTGACGGACGCGCTGCGCTACGCAGGCAACAACCCACCGCTACGCGCCAAGATCCAGTTCCTGATGGCAGATCTGAAGGAGCGGGAGAAGGCGTACGACGACGCGATCGCCAAGTGGACGGACTACGAGGGCGCGGCGGCGAAGCCCGAGTCCAAGGCCTACGCAGAGACCGCCCCGGAGCGGAAGAAGCGCATCGAGACGTGGAAGCAGCTAGTGAAGGACTATGGCGCCGTGAAGGCGCGCATCGCGAAGCGCCTGGCCGAGGACGACAAGAAGTAGTCGGCAACCAGGATCCGACACCAGATCCGACACCAGATCCGACACCAGGAGGCGACGGCGACGTCGCCTCTTGGCGTTTGTGCCTCGGCGCAGAACGCCGAGGCCGACGGGGCGCGATGACGGAAGCTCGCGGGCTCAGCGCACCCGAATCGAGCTGTTCAGGGCGTTGTCCAGCTGGCGCACGAAGCCCTGAAACTTGGAGTACTCCGGCGGCTGAACCCGACCAGAGGCCAGGTAGAGTTCGCGCGAGAGCTTCAAGGTCGAACCTTCCATCGAGTCGCTCACGCGACCGTGGTGCTGCTGGAAGCTGCCATCGAACTTCGGCAACTGGCCATCGACGTGCATGCCCTCGGGCAGCTGAATCGCTAGCTCGCTCTTGATGTGAGTCGCGTCACCAAAGAAGAGCGGCGTCTGCCGCGTCGGCAGGGCGGCGAGCTGGGCCACGCGCGGAGAGAACGGAGGATCGATGACCAACGCACCAGCAGAGAGCTGAGCGAAGACGCTCATCTCCGCCGTCAACACCATTTCCAAGGGGAAATCTACTTCATCGAGGTGCTTGAGCTCGAACTTGATCAAGCGCGCCCCGCGAAGCTCCTTCCCGAGCAACTTGGACTCGATGATGTCCTTGAGCTGGGCCTCCGGTACCTGGGCCAGCCCGGCGCGCAAGCCGACGGCATACTTGCCGTGGTAGCGCTGGGTGAGCTGCAAGGTCGCCGACCCGTTCTTCTCGAGCTTCACGGTCCCGAGGTGCTCGATCAGGTCGAGGACGCCTTCCTTCGGGAGCTCGACCTTGGCGGGAGAGTCTCCACCCAGCTCGTAGCCGGGCATGCCGCGCACGGAGTCGGGGATGTAGCCGAAGGGCGTGTATTTGCTGTCGAGCGTGAGCCACACGTCTTGCTGCTTGGCAGGCTGCACTCGCAGCACCGCGGTCGTGAAGTCACTCGCCTCGGAGAGCGGGCCAATGCTTGGGGTGGTGATGCGGCTCTTGGCGACCACGTACTTCGCGGGGATGCCTCGTGCCTGACAGAGCAGGATGAACGCCTTCCAGCGGTTTCCCTGCTTGCCCACGATGACGCGCCGTCCGTCGCTCTCGTCGCCCTCCTCGATGTTGGCGATCACCCAGTGGTAGAGCTTCTTAACCTGCTCACTGGACGCCCGGGTCGAGCCAACGACGTTCGCGGCGATGGCCTTGATGCGCGGGTCCATCGGGGTCAAGTCGATTGCGGAGTCGTTGAGGTTGCGCAACCGATCCTGAAGGCTGACCCCCCAGCCGACGTGAACCGAAGGCAGGAACTCGGAGACCGGCGCGCTCAGTGGCTCGACCGGAGCCGCTGGGCTCTTGTTGACCAGCCAGGTGCGTACCTCACGCCCCGTGTCCTTCTCGATCGCCGGCGGCGGCACGTTGCCCCGTGTCTCGATCACCAGGTCCTTGTCGCTGGGCGAGATGAGCACGAACTGGCTCCGCCAGTAGGCGATATTTTCCTCTCGGAAAAACCAGCGAGGCCCGTAGTAGGCGCGCCCACTCTGGCCGTCGCCGTAGCGAGAGACGATGTTCTCGGTCTCGATGTAGTCGCCCACCTCGAGGTGCGGCATGGTGACGGTCGGTTTGCCTGCCACGAACTCGGGCTCGAGGATGCTGCCATCCTGCTTGATCACCCGCATGTGCAGCACCATGCCCTCGGGGGGGCGCTGCTCGGCGAACTGCCCGATCGCTTCAGGACTCTGGATGCGTACCACCTCGTGGCTCAACATGCGGCTCGAGGCATCGCCTCGCACAGCCACCGCCGAGTAGTCGAGGATGCGCGCCGCGGTGCCGTCCATCTCCTCACCGCTCGCCTCGTAGTCCTTGATCACCTTCAGCCCGTCGATGCGGTAGGGCTCGAGCTCGGTGACGCCCTCGATCAGGTCGATGGCGTCGGCGATGTCGCTGTAGTCCGCGCCCGCTTCGATCGCCTCGATCAGCGCCTTGCGCAGCGCGCCGTGCTTTCCACTCGCAAACTGGGCGTCGGCGAGCTCCAGGCGCGCGCGACCGCTCTTCGGCTCCTTCTTGATTGCCGCTTCGAGCTTCTTCCAGGTCTCGGCGGTGTTGCCAGCGCGCACCAGGACGTCCTCGATACGAGCCGCGATGTCCTTGCGATCGGGACGACGCTTGCCGAGGCGCTTCAGCTCGGCGAGCGCAGCGTCGTAGTCCTGCCGCGCCAGGGCGCGGTCCAGGCGGACCTCGCTGTCGGGCGAGAGCTCCAGGATGCGCTTCACCAGCTCGTCCGACTTGGCGAAGTCTCCGCGATCGTCGTACGTCGCCGCGACCACTTCGAGCGTCTCCGGATCCCTCGGGAAACGCTTTCCGAGCTCCAGGACCGTCTGCAAGCGCTCAGGGCCCCAGCCCAGCTGTCCGTACAGGGACGCCAGCGTGCTCAGGATGCCCGGCACCTCGGGAAACTCCGCGGCCAAGGCCTTGAGCGGCTTGACCGCTTCCGTCAGGCCCTTGGTGCTCGCGTCCCGCAGGATGAGCGCCATGCGCGGAGCCCAGAGCCTCTGGTCTCGCCTGGTGGCAGCTTCCTGCAGGCTGCGCACGAGGTCGTCCCCCTTGGATTCGTCGTACACCGGGTCGTCCGCGGCGAAGACCGCCGCGGTCGCCAGCGCCACGCCGGTGGCCTTGGTGGGTTGCTTGACCAGCGGTTGGATCAGCACGCTCGCCACGTCGTCCTGGCCCTCGACGTGGGCGAGCTCGGCGGCGATCAGGCGCAGCAAATCATCGTGTCCCTCCGCACCCTTGCCCGTGCGCGCAGCCTGCACGAAGGGCATCAACGCGTTGGGGTCCGCCAGCTGTTGCGGCGGCACGATGGCGTAGGGCGCGCTGGCGTCACTCGAGGTCTTCACCTGTGCGGGGCGACCGTCGAGCTCCAGGACACGCACCGACGTGTAGCCGTCGGTGAGCCGCGCCAGCACCCGGTGCCTTCCAGCCTCCAGGCGGAGCGCCGCGCCGAAGCGAGGCCATGCCCCCCACTCTCGGGGGTCACGCTCCAACACCTGCACGTCATCGACCCACATCGCCACCGCCCCCTGGACCACCAGGATCAGGTTCTTGGCGGCAGGCAGGTCCAGGAACGTTTCCCCGTAGAAAATACCGGAGTACACCGGTTCATCCACGGCGACATTGCATCCCCGGGTCTCGACCTTGAGTTGCCTGGGCTTCACCGAGGTCCCCGGGACCGAATCCCAGGACAGCGGCCACGGCCCCGGCTTCTCCGCGGGGTAGTGCCGGATGGTGTCCGAAGCGGCGCGGCGACCAAACGGACCCGCCATCCGCACGTTGCCGATGCAGCCGAACTGCTTGCGGGTGAGCTCCTCGACGTTGGAGTCCGCGCTTGCCCAAGCCTCGTCCGTGAGCCAGTCGACCAGCTCGGCGCGCGCGCGCCAGCCGATGAAGCCGGGTGTGTCGATGGTGGTGGTCACCGCTTGCCGGTGGTCTGCCCACAGATCGCGCCCCGCCAGGTGCCGAAAACCAAGGCCTTCGTTCGCCGCGTACCAGGCGATCAGCGGGGACTCGGGCGCGTTCTCCTTGCGAGCAGCCTGCAGACTCGCGAGGTAGTGCTCGGACGCACTGCGCATGTGGCCGTGGTGGACGTCGTCGAGCCCCCGGAGCAGGTGCGCGCGCGCGGATCCGACCTTCAGCTTGTCCAGTACCTCCCGCGCCTTCTGCGCTCTGGCGGGATCTCCGCCTGGAGATACGAGTTCCGCGGAGAACCACCGCTCGGCAACCCCCGGGTCGCTGGTCGAGGGTCCGAGCTTCCGCAGCTCGTCCAGGCTCGAGTTCGCGCCACGCTGCGAGTGACCACAGCCGACCGCTGCGAGCCCGCACAGGCAAGCGACGAGAGCCAGTCGCGCGCTCATTTCTCCACCACCAATCGCTGCGCGAACGCGCTGTCGACTTGCGTACAGAACTTCTTCCACTCTGAGTACTCGCTGCTCTTCACGCGGGAGGCAGTGACGACGAGCGTACTGGTCACCGTCACCTCGCCCTTGGTTTGCTGCACCTGAATCTCCCAGCTACCGAACTTCGACTTGCCTCCGCCAGCCGCGGGCAGCGCCGCCACCTTCATCCCCGCAGGCAGCTTGACCTTGAAGGTGTTCTTGGTCGTGCCGAGAGCGGGCAACTGCACGTCGAGCTTGCGCGACGACAGCGAGGCAAAGCTCGGAGTGAGCCGGTAGTTGCTGGTAACCGCCATGCTCAGACGCTTGCCCTCGAGGCGCGCGAAGCTCGGCGCCTTGCCCTTGATCTTCATGCTCACGGGCTGCTCTACGTCCTCGAGATCGTTCGTCACGATGCCGTCCTTGCCATCGTCGATCTCGATCCCGGGGAACTCCTGTCCCAGATCGCGCTGCACGCGCGCGCGGCGGGTCGCTTCCGCATGGTAGCGCCGGCGCCAGGAGGAGGCTCCGGTCCCGCGCGTCTCGTAGGAGAGCTCGAGCTTCGCGGACCCGTCCGGCGCCACCGCCGCGGTGACGTCACGGGTGTCCACCGCGGTCTTTGGGTCGATCTCCGGCAGGTGGACGAGCCTGCTGTCACCCTGGTTCACCAACAAACCGAGGGCGCCCAGGTCCATCGCCGGTAGCTCGGTGCTGCCGGTGTACTCTGCCGTACCATCCAGGTAGAGGTCGAGCTCCGGAACGTACGCGATGGCGTGGTCGAAGGGCGCCAGGCTGGCGACCTTCGAGTCGAAATCCCCACGCAACCCCGTCCGCAAGATGACGATGGTGGAGTCGATCCCGAGCTCCTTGAGCATCGACACGATCACCGTCGCCTTGTCCTTGCAGTCTCCCCAGCCACGGGCCACCGTCTGCACGCAGCGCCTCGGCTTGAAGCCGTAGATGCCGAACTCGAGCGCCACGTAGCGGGTGTTCTCGATCACCCAGCCGTAGACCGCCTTGACCTTCTCCAGGGTCGTCTGCTTGCCCTTGGTGATGTCCCGCACGAGCTTTCGCGTCTCGTCATCCAGATCGAACTGGTCCTTCGCGAGGCCCCAGTACCAGGTGCCCATCGCCTTGTAGTCCTTGAACGTCGAGACGTGGACGAAGCCGAGCACCTCTGGCCAGGGCGGCATCGCTGGCTCGGGCACGATCGGCGGAACCTTGTCCATCGCGAAGCGGTAGACCGTGTTGTCTCCCTTGGTCTCCTGACTCTTCTTCAGGCCGGGCAAGCGCACCGTGTCGATGTACAGCTTGCGCTTCTTGGGCGCGATCAGCACGTACTCGGCGTGGCCCACTGGCTCGCTCGACTGCAGGTACTCGACCGCGCCGAAGTAGTCCGCAAACTCGTTGATCGGAGTGACGTCATCGATGCGGTAGCGAAGCTCGACCACGTCGCCAGGCTCCAGCCGCGGGAACTGAACGTAGTAGGTGCGGCTCGAGGTGTACATGGCGATGCCAGGGTTGTCCGCGGCCGCCTCCCCGCTCTCGATCGCTTCGTCGATACTTCCGTCCGCCCGGTAGACCCGCGCGCCGCGCAGCTGAACCCGCTGGCTGTCCGCCTGGTAGGCGAAGCCATACTGCCGTGAGGTAGCGGCCGCGGAGTCAGTCAGGGGTTGGAAGACGACTTGCCGGAACTGACTGCTGAGTCCGTTCTCGTAGACGGTGGTGACCGTCAGGTCCACCAAGGTGCGCTTGTTCTGACCATTGGCCTTGGCCAGTCGATCCTTGAGGAAACGTTCAGACGCCCAGGCATAGGCCTCGTCGGAGCGGGGCTTGGGTGGCTCGATGTGCTCGACGTACTGGCGTACGTCTTGCTCTTGGGGACGGATCTGCAGGATCTGCCTGAGCAGCGCGAGCTGCTCCTCACGATCGCCAGTCTCGGCGTGGAGGTCTGCGATTGAACGGAGCATGCCCACATCCTCCGGCGTGAGCTCCAGGCCGCGCTTGTACTCCGCGATGGCGCGCTGGGGCTGACCCAGCATGCGCTGAGTCTGTGCACTCACGGCGTAGGCCCAGAGGCTGTCGCCGTCGGCCTCGAGGAGCCGCGACGTCCAGTGTTGCGCGGCCTTCGAGTTCCGGCGCGCGACCGCCAGATCGATCTTCTGACTCAGGTAGCTGCGGTCGTCGAAGCGCCGCGCCGCGTAGCGGCTCTCCACTTCCTCGGCCTCCGTGGATCGGCCCAGCGCGCGCAGCTGCGAGGCGTACATGTTCAGGAGCGTCACCGACTCGGGGTTCTTCAGCACCGCGCGCTCGAGCGCTTCCAGCGCCGTTCGACGCAGTCCGGCTTCGTTGTAGAGCTCGACCCGCCCCTCGATACCTTCGAGGTTGTCCGGATCCAGAGCCAGCACCTTGTCATAGAACGGGATCGCGTCGCGCCACGCCGGGCTGCTCCGCGCCAGGCGCGCCCGCGCCAGGAGCACCTGAACGTCGTCTGGCTTGGCCAGGGCCTCGGCCTTCTTGACCCACGCCGCGTACTTGTTGCGGTCTTCGGAAAGATCGCCCGCCAGGAGCAAGCGCTTCACCGTGGGCTCCTGATCGGCCGCGCGCTTCGCGTAGTCCCTCGCCCAGTGCTCCTTGGGGTCGTCGCCGCCAGTCTCGACCAGGTAGTCCGCGTAGGCGTAGAGAGCTGCGGCGGATGGCTTCTTGCCCTCGACGCTCTTCTCGAACGCTTGCACGGCGCCCTGCACACCCGTCGGCGCGACGACCTCCACCTTCTTGGCTGCGTTCTTGATGGCCAGCTTGCTGTGTTCGACCGAATTGGAGAACTCCAGGTCTTCGTCTGGCTTCCCTGCGGCATCGGCGAGGCGAACCGTCGCGGCTGGTGCGCTTGCCTCGCCGCAGACCTTGATGGTCAGGTTGTTGTAGCCACTCTCGAGCTTGACTCGCGTGGCAAAGCGCTCGGCGTCATGGCCACGATATGCCGTGTCTTCCAGCACCTGGCGACCGTTCCAGAAGAGCTTGAACGCGCCGCTCGCGCCCACCCACGCCGAGACGTTCTTGGGCTTTCCGGCCTTGCTCTTCACGAACGTCGTCAGGTATCCGCAGACCTTCTGCTCGGGCCGCACCAAGGAACCCAGGTCGACGAATCCGTAGGAGAACACGTTGGGCGCCTCCCGCCAGCGCACCGGTCGCTCCTTCCCGCTGTACGCGCGACCGAGAACGATCTCGGACGCGAACTCCGTTTCCGGCTGGAAAGCCTGCGCGAGGCCAGATTTGCCCTCGTTGTCGAAGGGCCCGACCACGAGCCAGCGGTCGATGAACCCCAGGTGACGCAGCTGCCTGCGATTGGCGGTCAGGTCGCCACGACGTCCCCGCGCGTAGGCCACCAGCATCCCGGCATATGCCCGCACCGACGGAGAGAGCTTCGGGTTCTCGGAGGCCAGACGCAGCACCTGCTCGACTTGATCTGGGTTGGCGCGATCCCAGGTGGACCAAACGCGACGCAAGGCTGCGTAACCCTCCGGCCCCCTGGCGCGTTCCACCTCGCTCGCGCCTCGCTCTAGGTCGGGGTGGAACCACTCTGCGCTGGCGGAACCGCCGCTGAAGAGCGTCAGCGCCAAGGTGCCGACGAGCAGCGCGATACGGGGCAGGCCATGAGGATGATTTCCGGCGTGCGCGGTGCTCTGGCACACACCGGTGAGAGGGTGGCGATGCTTCACGTCCAGCGTCCTACTCCCGTCCCTGGGTGATGTCGATCCACGACGGCTCGAGCGCGAACGCGTCACTGCCTGGGAACGCTCACCGGCGAAATTCACCGCGATCGGACCTCGTGGGGCTCTCGGGCAACCGTGGGGGTAGGACGCGTCGCTCCGGACAGAGACCGCAGCCGCCACCGAGCCTGACTGGCCGAGCCCTGGGAGAACCGGCCTCGCAGGGCTTCCGGCACGACCCGGTCCCTCGAGTGGTCCTCGGCCAGCAAGCAGGCCGTCGGGGACATGCGCTTCTCACAATCAAGCCGCTTGCTGGCGGTGAAGGGGTCAGATAGGGTCTTCGGACGCGTCGGCGCGGACCGTGACCGTTCACTCGCTTTGCCGTGAACCACAATCCGCGCCCAAGGACGCGCGAACGAACTACACTTCTCTGAGTCACCTGCCCCTCGGCAGGCTTGCCCCCCACATGGGATCGCACACCAGCCACCCCGAACATTCCCCAGCGCGTCGCCGCAGCTTGCTAGCACGGCAAGCACAGCGGCACCGGGGACCACGTGTGCACAGCGTGGGCGGCGGTGCCGGGCGGAGCCTGCGCGGGAGCGGGACGATGCGCGAGCGCGCGACGAAGAGTGGACGAGGCTCGGTGCTCGCGGCTGCGAGTCATCAACGGTTCGGGTTTGGCGCGGCACCGCTTTCGGTCAGTGCAGCGCCGCGTGAGGTTCTACTGCGCAACGGAATGCGCGACTTGGTCAACGAGCACAGCTCGCGGGCAATCTGGAGGCTCTGATGGTCAACCCTCAGATGGTGATGTACGAGGAGGAGTTCAATCAGATCCAGGCGGTCGTCGATCGTCTGGTTCGGGAAGCGAACGCCAAGGTCGTCTTCATCGTCGACAAGAATGGTCAGCTCATCGCGGCAAGCGGTGAGGTCGACAACATCGACACGACGTCGCTGGCGTCACTCACTGCCGGCAACATCGCCGCAACCGGCGGCATCGCCAAGCTGCTACGGGAAAACGAGTTCGCGACCCAGTTCCACGAAGGTGAGAACGCGAACATCCACATCCAGCTGGTTGGCAATCGAGTCATCCTGGTGGTGATCTTCGACTCCAAGTCCAGCTTGGGGTTGGTGCGTCTACGCGTCCGCAAGGCCAGCGACGAGCTCAATCGGATCTTCGAGGCGCTCCTGAGCAAGGTTCAGGAGCCCGGGGGCGACTCGCCCTTCGCGGAGATCACCGACGAAGACATCGACAACCTGTTCAACGACTAAGCAACTGAGTGCGAGGGTCGATGAACCGAGTCGATGGCAGCATCCACGCGTGCAACGAATCGATCAGAAGTATTGGTGCTGGGCTTGCCCGGCTGGAGCCCCAATCGACTGAACCTGAGCTCTCGGGCCAGGCCGCTGCACCACCCAAAGCCAGCTCGGGAACTCACAGGGTGAGGAAACTGCGATGAGCTTCATCAACTACATGGCTCGGGAGATCAACTGCAAGATCGTCTACTACGGGCCTGGTCTCTGCGGAAAGACGACCAATCTCCAGTACATCTACGAGCGCACCAATCCCGACGCGAAGGGCAAGATGATCAGCCTCGCGACGGAGACCGAGCGAACGCTCTTCTTCGACTTCTTGCCGCTGTCCCTCGGTGAGATCCGTGGCTTCAAGACTCGCTTCCATCTGTACACGGTCCCTGGCCAGGTCTTCTACGACGCGAGCCGCAAGCTGATTCTGAAGGGGGTCGACGGCGTGATCTTCGTGGCCGACTCCCAGATCGAGCGCCTGGAGGCAAACCAGGAGAGCGTCGACAACCTGCGTACGAACCTCGCAGAGCAGGGGTACTCCCTGGAGAAGATCCCGTACGTCATCCAGTACAACAAGCGAGACCTTCCCAACGCCGTCGAAGTGGAAGAACTCCGCTCGCTGATCAACCCGATGAACGTCCCGGACTACGAAGCCGTGGCGCGTACGGGCGTCGGTGTCTTCGACACGCTGAAGGCGGTGTCGAAGCTCGTCCTCACCGAGCTCAAGCGCGGCGGCTGAACCGCAGCGCGGACGCCACCTTCCCGGCGTAGCTGGTCAGCAGCCAGCGCTCCTCACCCCCAACCCACCAGCGGGATTGGGGGTTTCGCTTGCCCACTCGACGAAAACCGCGCGATCTCGCAGATTTACCAGCGTGCCGCCGTTCGAGGATTTTTGGGGGAGAGGGAAGCGCTGACCCATCTCGTCCCACGGAGCGCGAAATTGCTTGAACGCGGTGCGGTTCGAGCGTAGCCCTCCCGACCCCATGTACTTGTTCACGAAGAAGCCCCGCAAGACCGACCGCAAGCGCTGCAACCGCAAGAACGCCAAGAACAAGGCGAAGAATCGCGGCCGTCGCAATCGCGTCGACTCGAACCGCTGAGCAGTGCAGGCCAACCGGGCCTGCTCCAGACGTTCGCCGCACGCGTGCAGGGCTTTCCGTCCGAGGCTTATCCCCGGGGCAAGGACCGCTGCTGCACCCGTCGCTGGGCGCAGCGACGCTCAGGGCATCAGCACCAGGCGTGAGTCGCGAGATGAGGTCACGCAACGACCACTGTCGCACTCGAGCGTCACGGTGCGCACGGACTTGCCCCCGACGTCGTTCGCCCTGGGGGAGATGCCGTGCTTCCACAGCACCTTCTTCAGCACCGTCAGGTTTCGGCTGCCCGTCTGAATGAACGCGCCGCCAGGCGACGCGCCGCCCGCCACCACTGCGACGAGGCGGGAGCGCACCGTGCCCGCGGAGTAGAACTCCTTGAGCAGGGCGTCTGCTCCAGCGTCGACGAACTTCCCTGGACTGTCGCTGGAGCCGGGACCGGACAACATGGCGTGGAGCACGCCGCCGATACGCAGGGCTGGATCGTAGAGCACGAGGGCGACTCCACTCCCCAGCCCGTAGGTCACGATCACATCGTCAGCCTGACCCACGCGGAGCTCCCCCACCCGCACGACGAGTTGGTGGGCCTTCATCTGTTGTGCTGCGCTCACAGGTTTTCCTCAAGGTAATTTCGGAGACCTCAGCCACCAACGCCGCGCTTGGCGGGGGGAGCAGAGACGATGCGTGCGTGGCTGTGGGCATCGTCGGGCCACTCGTCTGACTCGGCCTCCGGAACGGGGCCGAGTTCGTCGGTCAAACGATGGATGTGGTACTTCTCCAGCAGACCCTCGAGCTGGGTGGGGGAAACCACGCCTGCCTCCACCAGTAGCTCGCCCAGCTTGGGACGCGACTGGAGCTGGATGACGAGAAGGCGCTGAACCTGCTCCTCCTCGAGGTAGCCCAGCTGGACGGCGATCTCCCCGAACCGCCCGCCGTGATCGGCCTGACGATTCAAGATCCTCCAGATCTGCGGGACGCTCAGCAGCTTCTGAGAGAGCGCCAGTTTTCCGAACTGCGGCGTGCGAGCGAGTTGCTCGTCCAGAGCGGCGACTATCTGCTCTGCCGTCGCCACGCCTTCATCCATTAGAAACTTTCCGAACATGCCTATCCCCCGCGGTGAGTGCGGCTACGGCTGCTTGCGCGATCCTGGGGAGTGGCAGGACTTCCGTCACTCCACCCATTTCAACGGCAACTTTTGGCATTCCATAAACAACACATGTGTCTTGATCTTGCGCAATGGTGTGAGCGCCGGTTTTGTGCATGGAAAGCATGCCCGCGGCACCGTCACTCCCCATCCCTGTGAGGATCACACCGACTGCGTGCTTGCCCGCGTGCTTGGCCACGGACTCGAACATCACGTCCACCGAGGGGCAGTGGCGGGAGACAGGCTCCGTGCCCTCACACCGGACCACGTAGTGGCCACCGCTGCGCACTACCCGACACTGGATCCCACCCGGAGCGAGGAGCACCCGTCCTGCGATCACGCGGTCACCGTCCTTGGCCTCCTTGACGCTGAGCGGGCACTCGCGGTCGAGGCGCTCGGCGTACATACGCGTGAACACCGGCGGCATGTGCTGGACCACGACGACGCCAGGACCATCGACGGGCAGACCCACCAGGACGTCACGCACCGCCTCGATGCCTCCCGTGGACGCGCCAATGGCGAGGATCTTGTCGGTGGACGCAGCCATCGGCGTAGCCGCTTTCGTGACGACGACCTGGCGCACGGCGGTGGCGTCTCGCCTGAGGTGACTCACCGACACTCGTGAGGCTGCTTTCACCTTCGCGATCAGCTCCGTCAGCAGCAGCTCGACCCCGTTGTGGACGTTCGCAGCAGGCTTCAACACGAAGTCCACGGCTCCTGCCGAGAGCGCCTCCATGGTCGTCTCCGCGGAGCGACTCGTGAGCGAACTCACCATCACCACCGGCATCGGGTGCTGAGGCATCAGGCGCTTGAGAAACTCGACTCCCGTCATGCGCGGCATCTCGACGTCCAGCGTCAAGACATCGGGGTTCAGCTTCACGATCAGGTCTCGAGCCACGTAAGGATCGTTGGCGGTCCCGACGACCTCGATCTCCGGATCCATCGCCAGTCCCCTGCTCAAGAGCTGACGGATCAACGCCGAGTCGTCCACGACGAGTACTCGAATCTTGCTCACACTACCTCCGCTGGTACACGCCCGAAGAGACGCTCTGGATCCCTGGAATTCCGCGCGGTAGCGACTCGGAGAGTCCGACCACGAGGTACCCCCCAGGGTGGATGAACTGCGCGATGCGCTTCACGAGCTCGATGCGAGTCTCGGTATCGAAGTAGATCATCACGTTGCGAATGAAGACGTAGTCGAAGGGCTTCTTGAACGGGATCGCGTTCATGAGATTGAAGCGCCTGAACAGTACGTCCCCGCGCACAGCCTCCTTCACCCGCCAGACGTCGCGACCGACGCGCTCGAGGTAGCGTTCTCGCAGGTGCGCCGGCATTGCATCGACTTGCTCGTCTGCGTATTCACCCTTCTGGGCGACCGCCAGCGCCTGGGCAGAGATATCGGTACCGAGCAGACCTGCGTCCCACTCCGCATAGCGCGAACCGAAGTGTTCTCTCAACAGCATCGCGAGGGTGTAGGGCTCGTGGCCATAGGACGCGGCCGCGCACCAGCCCCGGAGCTCCTTGCGACCCGCTCGCTTCTCAGCTCGCTGGCTCAACTCAGGCAGCACCCGTGAGAAGAAGTCGTAGTGCGCGGGCTCGCGGTTGAAGTACGTGTGATTCGTCGAGACGACGTTCATCAGTTCCTCGAGCACGTCTGGCGTCGGCTGCTTGAGCCGTGTGTCGACGTACTCACGGAACGACCCGAGCCGATGCCGATCGAGCACCTTGCGCAGGCGGCTCGCGAGCATGCCCCGCTTGTGGTCCGCCAGGGAAATACCGAAGTTCTTGTGAATGAACGTCTGGAGGTACCGGAACTCCTCGAGCCCCAACTCAGGGCCGCCTACACTCAGCTCAGCTTCCATCGCCAGCTCCTTGAAACCTAGCTCCTCGCAACCCAACTCCGCGAAACCCAACTCCGCGAAACCCAACTCCGCGAAACAGGGCAAGCCGCCGGAGGGAGACTCGCGGCGGCTTGCTCAATATCCACACGGCTAAGTTCGGTCAGTACTTTCCGAACTCGCTCGCGTCGAGGACGATGGAGGGTGCCCCGTTCCCGTTCGCGCGGCCGTGACCATTGCTCCCGTTCGAGTGGCCGTTGCTCCCGCTGGAGTGGCCGTAGCCATGCCCGTTGGACCCGTTGGTCTTCTGAGCCTGGAACCCGCCACCTCCCGAGGCCATGAAGGCCTTGAGCGCCTCGAGCAGCTCGGGGGTGATCTCCGCGGGTAGCTCTCCGCCCTTGGAGGCGTTGGCCTTGGCCAGCGTGAACTCGCCGAGCATCTGCTGCATCTTCTCGACCTGACCGAGCATCTCTTGAGACGCGGCGGCGCTCTCCTCGGCCGTCGCGCTGTTGCGCTGGGTGACGGCGTTGATCTGGTCGAGACCAACGTTCGCCTGAGTGATGGCGTCCGCCTGCTCATTGCTCGCCGCGGCGATCTCAGCGACCAGATCGCTCACCTTGCCGACGTCTCGCACGATGGAGGCGAGGGCGGTGGCCGTCTGGTTGGCGATCACGGTGCCCGAGCTCACCTTCTTGATCGAGCCTTCGATGAGCTCCGTGGTCTCCTTGGCGGCGCTGGCGCTACGAGCTGCCAGGTTGCGCACCTCTTCGGCGACCACCGCGAAGCCGCGCCCGTGGACTCCCGCGCGCGCCGCTTCGACAGCCGCGTTCAGGGCGAGCAGGTTGGTCTGGAAGGCGATCTCGTCGATCACCTTGATGATCTTCGAGATGTTGTTGCTGGCTTCCTCGATGCCCCCCATGGCTTCCACCATCTGGGTCATCTGCTTGTCACCTTCCTGGGCACCGTCGCGGGCGGCACGCGCCAGGGCGTTGGCCTGAGTCGCGTTCTCGGCGTTCTGTCGGGTCTGCTCGGTGATCTGGGTGATCTGCGAAGAGATCTCCTCCACCGTCGCCGCCTGCTCGCTGGCGCCTTGAGACAGGCCCTGCGCCGAAGCCGCGACCTCGGTGCTGCTGCGCGAGATCATGTTGGACGAGTCCGACACCTGGGACAGCAGGTTGTTCAATCCGTCCAGGCTGTTGTTGAGCGCCTCCTTGAGCGCGGCGTGATCGCCACGGTACGCCTCGTGGACATAGCTCGTCAGATCACCGTCCGCCATTGCCCCGAGGGAACGCTGCAGAGCGTTCATGGGGGAGAGTAGCGCCTCCGCCATCTGGTTCACTCCCACGATCATCTCGTGGTACGAGCCCGAGAAGCCTTCGGCCGACGCCCGCACCGACAGCTGACCATCCTTGGCGGCGGAGAGCAGCGTCCCGATCTCGTGCAGGAAGCTCTGCAGGACGCTCGCGATGTTGTTGACGTTCTGCTTCATCTCTTCGAGGTCACCCTCGAAGGTGTCGGTGATGGCGACGTTCCAGTTGCCCTGGGCGAGCTCGCCGAGTGCCGCCTGCACCTGAGCCACCGCCAGCTTGGCCGCCTTCTCGTGCTCCTCGAGGCGCACCTTGTCGGTGACGAGTTCCCAGGCAAGGGCCGCCCCAGCAAACTTGCCGTTGTTGTCGAACGTACCGAACACATTGAGATCCGACCATTCTGGACCGATCGGGATGCGCGCGCTGTGGGGCAGCTTGCTCGGGTCCTCGACGATCGCCCGAATGCGACCCGGCACCTTGTGGAAGACGTCGATGCACGTTCCGACGATCTGGTTGGGATCGATCGGCAGGTACTGGGCGACGCCCTTGAGCAGGTCCTTCGAGGCCTGGTTGGCGTAAGTGACCTCCGCCGTCTTGGGGTCGATCATCATCACTGGACGCGGCATGTTGTCGACGATCGACTTGACCTTCGCCGACTCGCGACGCTCTTGCACCTGCTTCGTGACGTCCACGGCATACTTGACTACCTTGTATGGTTTCCCCGAGGCATCAAGAATCGGGTTGTAGGAAGCCTGGATCCAAACGTCAGCGCCGGACTTCGCGATACGGCAGAACTCTCCGCTCTGGAACTCGCCTGCGCGCAGCGCGTCCCAGAACCGAGCATACTCAGGCCCACTCGCGTACGTCGAATCGACGAACATCCGATGATGCCGCGCGACGACCTCGTCCAAGGTGTACCCGAGTGTGTCCAAGAAGTTCTGGTTCGCGGACAGGATCTTCCCCGAGAGATCGAACTCGATCGTTGCCTGCACACGATCGATGGCGCGTAGCTTTGCGTCGGCTTCAGCGGTCCGTTGAGCGGCAGCCGTGACATCAACAGCGAACTTCACAACCTTGTACGGCTTTCCCTGAAGGTCGAAGATTGGATTGTACGAAGCCTCGATGAAGACGTCTTCTCCGTAACCGTTCACGGACCAAGTCGCGATCATGCTCGGGCGGGCAAGAGCGACGGATGCGGCTTGCGGCGTAGTTGAGCCTTGAGCGTGTCAGTCAGGAACGCGAGCAGACTACGCTTCTGCTTCCGCAGGGTGTGTGCGACGGTCATGATCCGCTCGGCGTAGCGCTCGCCGCGTTCGCTCTGGAGCCGAAGCTCCTCTTGCGCCACAGCACGAAGCGTCGGAGCCTCTCGCTCTGCGTGGTTGTTGGTGGGCTCCACGTCGGGATTGTCGACGAAGGTCCACAGCGCCTCGCGGTGTTCGAGGATGTTCGTGCACGAGCGGCTTACACCTCAGTTTTGAGCGCAGCAGTGCGTTCGAGCTTCCTCGATGTGCGGCCCGAGATTCGCCATGAGATGACGGAACTCCGTCTCGGAGATCGTTCCGTCTCGCACCTTGTGGATCGCGTGGAACAACGTCTGGGTGAGTAACACGAGCCCCCTGCCAAGCTCACCAGCTTCGCCGCCGCGCTCCGAGTACTCCACGAACTTGCGGAGCAGGTGGGCCCAACAGATCTGACGATCCTGCATCGCCCAGAAGTTGAACTGCCCGGCTCGATCGGAGACGAGCACGCCATGGGCACGCGACAAGAGCTTGCGTAGCGCCTTGCGACTGCCATCCAGCGTGATCCCGAACACGGTCACCGCCTCCGTGGCGATCGTCCAGAGGTTGCGATAACGACCTGCGTTGCGCCAGCCCGTTGCGTCGACATGCTTGGCACATGCATCGAGTGCGTGCTCGGTCGCCTCTTTGGTCGCCGGGGCGAGGGCGTCGGAGACGCGTCGCTCGATTCCGCTGATACCTCCGAGCGAGACATCGAGGTCGAGCGCTTGCTTCAGAAAGGATGCGGTGTCGCGACGACTCAGATGGTAGACGCCCGTCAACAGCGCCACGAACGCCATCAAACGTGGACCGAATACACCTCGCGGAACCCGCTTCGGGAGCTTCGCACGAGTCACTTCACCGCAGCATGGGCACTGCACCTGGTGCAGCAGGTGCTCGTCGACGTCCGGATGGATCTCCGGGATCTCTGCAACCTGGTGTCTCGACGGATCCCCGCTCGGCTGCTTCGGCAAGTGATGGTTGCACCTCCCACACTCCTTAGAGAATGCTCGTGACGACGCGTCACTCGCTCTGGGGGTACTAACGCGCGGAACTTCGCCTTGTGGCCCGGCCTGGCTCCGCGCTTGCGCTCGCTCTTGAGTCGGTTGCGCTTCTTCCGTCGCTCCTCTCGCGTCGCCGCGTCGTCCGTCGATGGCGGCTTGCCGGAGTTGATCGAGTTGGCAGCTAGCAGTCGCTCCAGCTCCGCGATGCGCGCTAGCGCCGCGGCGAGCTGGGCCTTGAGCTCAGCGATCTCGCGATCCCGTGCATCCAGCTCGCTTTGCCAGTCGCGCTCCACGACCTCATGGCTGCCAGATCCTCGCCACGATGGAAAGCGCAGCGAGATAATGGAGCAAAGTAGATCACTTAGCGGGTCAGCTGCTCAAACGGTGCTCGGTCCGTGAACGGTTACTCTTCTCCCGCCTTGTTGAGGCGCCGCGCGGAAACTCGATGAGTCTGCCCGGATTCGGCATAAGAGCCTGTTTACCTCGTCGGGGTGCACGAACATCCGATGATGCCTGCCTTGGATCTCCTCCATCGAGTACCCCAGGACCTTCAGAAAGTTTGAATTTGCGGTGAGTACATTGCCATCCAGGTCGAACTCGATAGTCGCCTGAACCTTCGAGATTGCCTCGAGTTTCGCGTTCTGTTCGGCGCTCTCCGCGAGCAGGGCGTCGTAGCGCGCCTGCAGTTCCTGACAGTCCGTCCCAGTATCCGTTTGCTTGCTCATCTTGCCTCTCCCTTTGATTCTTCTTGCACTCACGCTGACGCCCTACGCCCCGTGGTGTCGAGGTCGTCCATCTCCAACAACTTGTCTGCGTCGAGCAGGACCTTCACGGAGTCCTCCACCTTGGCCATGCCCGAGATGTACTGCGCTGTCTTTCCTGCGCGGAAATCTGGCGGCGGCTCGATCTGAGCCTCGTCAATCGCGAGCACCTCGGAGACCGCGTCCACGACCAGGCCCACGCTCTTCCCGCCGACCTCGACCACGATGATGCAGGTGCGATCGTGATACTCGATCTCCGGAAGGTTCACGCGTGCGCGGACGTCTACCAAGGGGATCACCTTGCCGCGCAAGTTGATCACGCCCTTCACGTAGTGCGGCACGTCAGGCACCACGGTGATCCGCTGGAGCCCAATGATCTCGGTGACGCGGCTGATGTGAAAGCCGTAGGTGACGTCGCCAATGGTGAAGGTCAGGTACTTCTGACCGTCGTCGTCCATATCCGTGTCTAAACTGGCAATCGCTTCTTGCATCTCGGTGTTCCTCAGGCGGCAGCCGCGCAGTGCTTGGCGAGTCCCTCGACGTCCAGAATCAGACTGATCTCGCCGTTGTGGAGAATCGAACAACCAGCGACCCCTCGAACCCCCTTGAGGTAGTCGGGGACTGGTTTGATGACTGTTTGACGCTGACCCACGACCTCGTCCACCAGCACGCACAGCGTCTGGGGACCGTCCTGGACCAGAATCAGGATCCCCTCGTCGATGCTGTGCGCCCTGGGCGTGACGCCGTGGATCTCGTGCAATCGAACGATCGGGAAGAGCTTCTCCCGGATCTTGAACATCTCGGTTCCGTCCGGTAACGTAATCAGGTCCTTCAGGCGCGCACGCACGTGCTCGCGGATCGAGAGCAGCGGGATCGTGTAATGCGACTCGCCAACCTTCACCAGCATGCCTTCGATGATCGCGAGGGTGAGCGGAATGCGCAGCGTGAAGGTGGTCCCGACCCCGGCAGTCGACTCGATCTCGACCCGGCCGTTCATGGACTCGATGTTCCGCAGCGCAACGTCCATTCCCACACCGCGTCCGGAGAGGTCAGTGACCTGCTCCGCCGTGGAGAAGCCCGGAGCGAAGATCATGCGATGGATCTCCTCGGGCTTGTACTCAGCCTCGGGATCGATGAGACCCTTCTCGATTGCTTTCGCGCGGATACGCTCGGTGTTCAAGCCACGACCGTTGTCGCGAATCGTGATCCACACCTCCTGGCCCTCGTGGGTGGCGGACAGCCAGATGGTTCCGTTCTCCGATTTCCCAGCGGAGCGACGGTCGGCGGGCGCCTCCAGGCCATGATCGACTGCGTTGCGGATCATGTGGACCAGAGGGTCGCTGATCAGCTCGACGACGGTCTTGTCGACCTCGGTCTGCTCGCCGTCGATGATCAGATCGACTTTTTTGTGCTGCTTGCTGGAGACATCCCTGACCAGACGCAGCATCTTGCGGAAGGTCGAAGCGATCGGCACCATTCGCACAGCCATCGCGATGTGCTGCAGTCGGCGGGTGAGTCGATTGAGCTGCAGCGCCGCCTTCTGGAAGTTCTCGAAGTGGAGGCCGTCGAGGTCTGGGTTCCGGGTGACTGTCGTCTCCGCGATGATCAGCTCGCCGACCAGGTCCATCAGCTCATCGAGCTTCTCGGTGTCGACCCGGATGCTGCCCGAGCGTTGGGCCTCGCCGTGCTCTTGCTTGGCGACCGCCACCGCCTTGGCCGGATCCGCGACGTGCTCCTGAGCACTGGGTTCGGGTTCCTGCCCGGTGGCCTTTCTCAGTTCCGCGCGGATTTGGTCATTGGCCTTCAGCAGGTTGTCGATGACCTCGGTCCCGACCTTCTGAGTCCTCGCGCGGAGCTCGTCGAGTGTCGTCTCCACCGCATGGGCTAGCTTCGAGAGGTCACCGAAACCGAACAGCCCAGCGTTGCCCTTGATACTGTGCATCGCCCGGAAGGCGACCTCGATCAGCTCCATGTCGGGCGTCTCGGCGTCGAGCCCCATCAGAGCCTCTTCCACGGACTCGAGGTGCTCCTCGGACTCGACCCGGAACTTCTCGACCATCTCGGGACTGATGAGATTCGCAAACATGCTGCCCGCCTTGTCGTTCTCGCTGGCCTCCCAGGCGTCGAGCACCAGAAAGCTGGAGGCTGGCTTCGCCTGATCGGGTCTCGGGATCCGGTTGACCGCGTCCCGGACCGCAGCGTCGAGCTGCTTCGCAAGCTGCTCGACCAGCGCGCCATCGCAGGTCTCGTCGGTGTTGGAGGACTGAATGCAATCGAGCAGACCGCGAACGACGTCCACGGTCTCGCAGAGCAGGTCGACGTGTCCGGGGGTGAGGGGGGAGGTGCCCTTTCGCACGAGGTCGAGCAACGACTCAGCGACGTGGGTGATACGCACCACCCGGTGCAGCTCCAGGAAGGAGGCCGTGCCCTTCATCGAGTGAAAGAAGCGGAAGATCGCGGCCAGGGTCGGTTCGTCGACGCTGTCTCCTGGGTGCTGCTCGAGCTCGACCAGCAGCGGCTCGATCGACTCCAGCGCCTCTCTCGACTCCGTGATGAAATCACGAAGTATCTCCAACTGCTCTTCGTCCATTGCCTGTCCCCTCGAACGGCATCCGCGCTCGCCACCTTAAGCAGACGTTCGACGCAAAAGTTTCTGGGGGTCGGTGCTCAAGTTCCGCCGCTCGAGCCCGTGCACTGGGTCAATGACCTACGCCGCCCAAGCCACCACGGCAGTTGCTCCGATCGTCGTCGGCATCGGAGACGGAGCAGTCAACGGCGTTCCCGGGACTCGGCTCAAGACCTACGGTCTTGGCTCCTGCATCGGGATCGTGCTGGTCGACCCGACTTCCGGAGTGACTTCCCTAGTGCACGTGGCGCTGCCCGACTCGCGCCTCAATCAGAAGATGGCAGAGGAGAAGCCCTACCACTTCGCCGACACCGCGGTGCGTCTGGTCGTGCAGCGCATGCTCAGCGCAGGGGCGGCGCCCAAGAAGGCGCTGTGGCGCGTGAAGCTCGCTGGTGGCGCCAGCGTCTTGAAGAACAGTGATCACTTCGATATCGGCAAGCGCAACCTGCTCGCGGTGAAGAAGGCACTCTGGACGCAGGGCATGGCGGCGCTGGGCGAGCACGTCGGGGGCTCTCACAGCCGCACGGTGCTCGCCACCGTGGGCAGCCTGGACGTCTCCATTCACCTGGGCACGGGCCAAGTGGTTCAGCTCTAGTCTTTTCGCGCGGATTCAAGAGGTATCAATGAAAACACAAGTACTGATCGCTGACGACTCGGCCATCGCGAGGATGTTCGTGAAGCGCTGTGCCGAGGTTGCTGGGCTTCATGACGCCGAGTTCAGTGAAGCCAAGGACGGGGCAGATGCCTTCGAGAAGGCAACCAGCAAGCCGTTCGACATCTTCTTCATGGACCTGAACATGCCGAAGGTACACGGCCGCGAGGTGCTGGCGAACCTGGTGGCCCGAGGGATCAGGTCTCGGGTCGTCGTGATCAGCAGCGCGGTGAACGAGCACGTGCGAGCCGAGCTCTTGCAGCTGGGTGCGTTCCGCGTGATCTCCAAGCCGTTCTCCCCGGCCGAGCTGGGAGAGGTGATCGCCAGCGCGACGGAGGCTGCAGCGTGAGCCACGAGCAAACCATCCTGAGCGACGCCGTCTGCGAGACGTTCGCGAACCTCGCCTTCTTGGACCTGATGCCGGGTGACGCGAGCATCGGCAAGCGCGACGCCTCTTGCGTCGCCATCGACGTGTTCGAGCCGGTCGCTTGTCGGGTCGCCATCGCCGTCCCACCGGCGCTGCTCGACGAGATTGCCACCTCCGCGACGGGCGGTGAATGCGCGGGTGACGACCTCGAGATCGCAAAGCGTGACCTGCTCCTGGAGGTCGCCAACGTGATCGCTGGCGCGTTCGCCTCGCGCGTACGAGAGGCAGGCGCGCCCGTGGAACTCGGGTTGCCTCGTGTCGAAGCCCCCGATGCCAACCTCAGCTGGCGACGCTTCGAGACGGAAGAAGGCTGGGTAGACGTCAGCCTGGAGTTCGAGTCCGCGGACTGATCGCGTCGACACAACCGCGCGACTGAAACGCCCAAACCCAGGCCATGGGTTTGGGCGTTCTTGCGTTTCGCAACCAACGCAGGGGGCGCGTCGCAGGTGCACGCGGACACAGAGCCTCTCTCACCGAGTCAGCTCGGGGCGCGGCGGATTGGCTTAAGTGATCAGTCAGCGAGCCGTTCTTTCCAACGTTCCCATCCTGGGACGCAGGAAGAAAGCAGAAGAGTGAGCAACGTCGGCTGGAAGTCCGTATTCACCAAGATCCGGGAGACCGTCTTGGACCGCATCCGCGATGTCAACGATTTGACTGAGCGTGAGGTCGTCACTGCGGGCGGACTCCTGGAGCGCATCGTCACCGAAGCCCAGCGACACGTCGAACAGACACAGACCTCCGTCGCCTCGATCTCGGGAAACGCCTCGGAGGGCAACATCGGAGACGTGCTCGAGTCGCAGACCAAGACCGTGTCTGACTTCCTGAGCGCAGTGCGCAGCCACGTGGACAAGCAAGCTCAGATCGCGCGTCGTGCTCACGAGTCCACTCAGAAGATGCGACGCCTCACGGAGTCCATCACCGGTATCGCCTTTCAGACGCGCGTGCTTTCGTTGAACGCCTCCATCGAGGCGAGCCGTCTCGGCGCTGCGGGCGCGGGCTTCGACGTCATCGCGTCGGAGATGAAGCGCCTGAGTGACGTCGTCGAGGAGTCGAACCGCCTGGTCAGCGCTCTGGCCAGCGAGCTGAGCAACAACATGGAGGCGCTGGCGACTCACGCCGATCACGTCAAGGCGGACACCTCGAGCTTCGGCGAGCGCATCGACCAGGACCTGCATCGGGTGCGGGGCGCCTCGAGCTTCCTCACGCAAACGCTCCACGCCATCGTCCAGTCCGGCGAGCACGCGATCCGCGAGATCATCAAGAGTTCGCACGAGGCGCTGTCGCACCTCGCGTTCCAGGATCCCGCGGCTCAAGCGCTGATGATCGTGGATCGCGACTTGCTCTCGCTGGACGAGTCCGCAGAGGTGCTGCTGGAAGGCGGAACGGTGGACGTCGACTCCCTCGACGTCGCCACTTCCCACGCTGAACGCTACGCAGGTCACGTCGCGGTACTGGACCGTGACTCGGACGTGCCGAACGCCGGCGACGTGATGCTCTTCTGAAGCTCGATCAACCAGACTCAGGCCCGCTGGATGATCCAACGGGACACGAACGACGGCATCGATCACCTCGATGAACCAACAAGGAACCGGAGAAAGCAATGGCAAAGACAATCCTCGTAGTGGACGATTCAGCTTCCGTGCGGCAGCAAGTTCGACTGGCCCTCAGCCAGGCAGGCTTCGACGTCCTCGAAGCCGGCGACGGGCAGGCCGGTCTGGACCAGATCACCGCGAACGACGGCATCGCGGCGGTCGTGTGTGACGTCAACATGCCGCGCATGAACGGCATCGAGATGGTCGAGAAGGTTGCTGGTTCTCCCCGCAAGGGCGTGCCGATCGTGATGCTCACGACGGAAGGTCAGCCGGCGATGATCCAGCGCGCAAAGGCAGCTGGCGCGAAGGGGTGGATCGTGAAGCCGTTCAAGCCGGACCTGCTGGTGGCTGCCTTGAACAAGCTGGTCGCCTGATCCTCACCCACCCAAACCTCGAACAAGCGGTCGCCGTGCAGGCGACTGATCACCTGCAACCATTTCCGTGCGGGGGCGCACTCGAAAGACGAACACATGCCGCATAAAGACTCAGAAACGATATCCAACCTGGTTGACGCGAACTCCTCCGCGCTCTTCGAGAACTACAACGCCCCCATCGGAGCGGCGACGAGCAAGGACCGCACGACCACGATCGCTGCGATCATCGGCTACTCGGGCAGAGAGCTCTCCGGGAGTCTGTGCATCACCACGGTCCCCGAGGTCACGCAGAAGACCTACGGCGGCGAGGCGCCTGCGGACTGGCTGGGCGAGCTCGCGAATCAGCTCCTGGGGCGCCTGAAGACCGATTTCGCCAAGCGTGGCGCGGAGGTCTACATCACCACGCCGCTGGTGCTGAAGGGCTACCGACTCGAAGTCTGCGCGAACGAGGAAGAAGGAATCGAGAGCGTGCTACACGACTACGACAGCGACGAGGGCCCGGTGCGGGTGATGTTCCAGTACGAGTTCAAGCCTGGCGCAGGTCTCTCACCGACGCAGTACGTCGAGGATTCGATGGACGTGAGCGAGGCGATCCTCTTCTAGGATCGCCACGGACCAACCGTAGATGGAAGGAGGGAAGGACGCGCTATGACCAACGGGAAACGAGTACTGATCGTGGACGACTCTCCCAGCATCCGGCAACAGCTCCGCGTTTGCTTGCGTGGAGCTGGGTATCAGGTGGACGAGGCAGTGAGCGGTGAAGAGGGCCTCCAGGTCGCGGAGCGTTCACCCTTCGACCTCATCATCACCGACGTCAACATGGGCGCCTTGGACGGTCTGGGCATGATCGAACGCGTGCGCCGGGTGCCCGGACACGTGCAGACGCCGATCTTCGTGCTGACCACCGAGTCGAATCGACAGGTCGTCTCACGCGGCCGGGAAGTGGGCGCCACGGCCTGGATCGTCAAGCCGTTCAAGATCGAGAACCTGGTCGCTGCCGTGGACAAAGCCGTCGGGCGCACCGAGAGCGCCGCCCCGCCGCGCCAGTGAGCAGGTGACCGCGATCCTGCCGAGCACCGCTTTGTTTCCCCAGGGTAATAATCCTGGAGTGACCCCCGCTGCACCGGGAGCGGTCTAGCGCCCCCGCAGACCCAGGAAATGCCTGGCGGCGGGGTTCTCGCTCTCGTCGAAGTAGGGAAAGCCCAGCCGATCCAGCGTCTTCTTCAGCTCGTAGATCTGCGTGGGCGGCACTTCCATACCGCACAGCACGCGTCCGTAGGCGGCGCCGTGGTTGCGGTAGTGGAAGAGCGAGATGTTCCAGCGCCCCCGCAGGCTGGTCAAGAACTCCAGCAGCGCGCCCGGTCGCTCCGGAAACTCGAAGCGAAAGAGTAGCTCGTTCTCTGCTTCGCCATGACCGCCCACCATGTGCCGGAGGTGAGTCTTCGCCAGGTCGTCGTCGGACAGGTCGATGCACCCGTAGCCCGCAGCGAGGAGGGCATCATGCAGCTGCCGCGCTTCGCTGCGCGTGCCCACCTCCACGCCGACGAAGATCTGCGCCTCTTTCCGCGTGGCCAGTCGATAGTTGAACTCGGTGACTTGCCGATCCCCCAGCACCTGGCAGAGTTCGAGGAAGGCGCCCGGCCGCTCGGGGATGGTCACGGCGAAGACGGCCTCTCTGCCAGCGCCAAACTCCGTGCGCTCCGTCACATAGCGCAGGCGGTTGAAGTTCACGTTCGCGCCCGACGTGATCGCCACCGCGCTCCCCGGAACGAGCTCCCCGCCGCGAATCTGGCGCTTGAGCCCGGCGATCGCCAGGGCGCCTGCTGGCTCGAGCACGGAACGGGTGTCCTCGAAGGCGTCCTTGATGGCGGCGCAGATCTCGTCGCTACTCACGGTGAGCGTGTCGTCCAGGTACTCCTTGCAGAGCTCGAAGGTGTGCTCTCCAACTTGCCGCACGGCAACGCCGTCCGCGAAGATGCCGACCTTGTCCAGCACCACGCGCTGACCGACTCTCAGCGACCGGTGCATCGCGTCGGAGTCATCGGGCTCGACGCCGATGACCCGAACCTCCGGCCTCACCGCCTTGCAGATGGCCGCCACCCCCGCCGCCAGGCCGCCGCCTCCAATCGGCACGAAGATCGAGCGCAGGTCTCGCGGTGCCTGGTTCAAGATCTCGAGCCCGACCGTGCCTTGTCCCGCGATCACGTCCAGGTCGTCGTAGGGGTGGATGAAGGTCATGCCGGTCTCGGCGACCAGCAGCTTGCAGTGCTCCGCCGCGTCGGAGTAGCTGTCCCCGATCAAGTCGACCTGAGCGCCAAAGCGACGCACGGCGTTGACCTTGATCGACGGCGTGGTCCGGGGCATCACGATGCGGCATCTCGCCCCCAGCCGCGCGGCGCCGAAGGCAACACCCTGAGCGTGATTCCCCGCGGAAGCTGCGATCACGCCTGCGGCGAGCTCCGCGTCGCTCAGCAGCGCCATGCGGTTGTACGCGCCTCGGAGCTTGAAGGAGAAGACCGGGGTCAGATCCTCACGCTTCAGCAACACCGGATAGTGCAGCCGGGTACTGAGGTTTGGCGCCGGATCGAGCGGCGTGGGCGATGGCAGAACGTCGGTCACCCGGGCGTTCAGGACTCGGCGGAGGAGCTCCTGCTTCATGGGACCGCCTGTGCTTAGCAGGTCACCCGGGGTTCGTCCGACTCACCCCCTCACCCCCAGATCCGGTGGCACCGAGCGTCAAGCGAGCACTTCTTGGGCAGTCCAGGGCTAGCTTTTGTAGGTCCCGGCCCGCACGAGCAGCCCTGAAAACCTCGCAGGCGCTTCACCCCTCACAGCTAATCCTTTGATATTACGATGCATTTCGTTCGCTTGACTTGCCTCGCGGGGGGTGAGAAGCAGGCATCTAGGAGGAGTCGAGCTGGCATGTTGCCACTCCAAGCTCCCCGAAGTGTACCGATGCTCCGAACCCAGCGCCGACTGCTCCAGTTCAGCCTCGCGCGCGGGACGTGGGCTCCAGCGTCTTTTGATCG
This sequence comes from Polyangiaceae bacterium, assembly GCA_041389745.1. Lineage (GTDB taxonomy): Bacteria > Myxococcota_A > Polyangia > Polyangiales > Polyangiaceae > JAHBVY01. The sequence goes on along the minus strand of JAWKRF010000023.1, from coordinate 56,062 downwards.
TCAATGGCTCGAAACCTACTCGTCATCAACGTCGCGCTTCGTGAGACGCGCGTCGCCCTAATCGAAGACGGCGTCATCGCCGAACTACAAATCGAGCGTGCTCGCGCGCGCAACACGGTCGGGAACATCGTGCTGGGCAAGGTCACGCGCGTGCTCCCCGGTATGCAAGCGGCGTTCATCGACGTGGGAATGGAACGTGCGGCGTTCCTCCACGTCGAGGATCTGATCCGCCCCGACGACTTCGAGGAGTACCTCGCGGGAGCCGCCCACGCTCTGGAGCGAAAGAGCGATCTCGAAGCGAAGAGCGGGGACGACGAGGTGATCGCCTCGTCCGACGACGACTCCAGCGATGACGACTCCGGCGACGACGGCGACTCGGGCCAGAGGCGGCGGCGCCGAGGACGGGGCAAGCAGCGGGCAAGGGCAGCCAAGCGAGTCGAGGAAGCCGATCGAGGAGACGAGGTCGATCAAGACGACGAGGACGACCGCGCAGACGACTACGATTCGGATGACCGAGACGAGGACGACGAGGACGACCGCGCGGACGATTACGAAGCGACCGCTGAGTCTGACGAGGACGACGAATCCGACGACGAGTCTGAAGAGGACGAGGAATCCGAAGACGACGACGAGTCTGAAGAGGACGAGGAATCCGAAGACGACGACGAGTCCGATGAGGACGAGGACGAATCCTACGAGGACGAGCCCAGCGACGAAGCGGGCTCCGATGAAGAGGACGAAGACGACGAGTCTGAAGAGGACGAAGAATCCGAAGACGACGACGAGTCCGATGAGGACGAAGAATCCGAAGACGACGACGAGTCCGATGAGGACGAAGAATCCGAAGACGACGACGAGTCTGAAGAGGACGAAGAATCCGAAGACGACGACGAGTCCGATGAGGACGAAGACGACGAGTCCGATGAGGACGAAGACGACGAGTCTGAAGAGGACGAAGACGACGAGGGTGATCACCACGCCGCGGTCGACGCCGACGACGAGACCGATCAAGACGACGAGGACGACCGGGCCGACGACGAGGATCTGCAGTCGTCGACCAGCGTGGTCGACGAAGACGGCGACGTGATCCGTGTGCGCCGCCGCGCTGCCCCGCCCGCGAGCGCCGACTCGGAAGACGGTTGGCCTGATGCGGAGGCCGATACACTGCTGGCGGGAGAGGCCCTGCGCGACTCCGGCGACGACGAGAGTTCTCGCGACGAAGCGCAGAGCGACGGGAATCGCGACGGACGGCGACGCAGGCGGCGACGGGGGCGGCGACGCAAGAACGGCGGCGACTCGAACGGTGAGAAGCAGTCCACGCCTCAGGAGCAGCGCGCAAACCGTACGGAATCAAAGCAGGAGCGCTCACGCCGAGGACGCGACAAGCGGCGACGGGGGCGGGACTCCGAACGTGACTCCAAGCGCGACTCCAAGCGCAACGACGCGAAGGACTCGAAGAATCGCAAGGCCACCTCGCTCCGGGTGTCGCGCTCGGTGCCCATCACCGAGGTGGTGAAGGAGGGCAACGAGGTCATCGTTCAGATCTCGAAGGAGCCCATCGGCACGAAGGGCGCACGCGTGACCAGTCACGTCTCTCTGCCGGGGCGTCACGTGGTTTACCTGCCAACCGTCGATCACATCGGCATCTCCAAGCGCATTGGCTCCTTCCGCGAGCGCCAGCGACTTCGCAAGGCCATCGAGTCCGTCAAGCCACCGACCGGCGGCCTGATCGTGCGCACGGTGGCCGAGGGTCTGACCAAGAAGCACCTGAAAGAGGACATCGGCTACCTGCTCAAGCTGTGGGCCGAGGTCGCGAAGAATCGCGAGAACGCGAAGGCACCAGCGGTGCTCTACGAAGAGCTCGACCTGGTACTGAAGGTCGCTCGCGATCTGTTCACCGACGAGATCGAGAAGATCGTGATCGACGACAAGGAGGAGTACACGCGCCTCGTTCGCTTCGTCGAGATGTTCATGCCCAATCGCGTCAAGGACGTGGAGCTCTATAGCGGCACGGATCCCATCTTCGACGCCTACGGAATCGAGGACGAGATCGCGCGTGCGCTGAGCCGCAAGGTGCCTCTTCCGAGCGGCGGCTACCTGATCCTGGACCAGGCCGAGGCGCTCACCGCGATCGACGTCAACACCGGCCGCTACGTCGGCAAGGGCAGCAAGGACCTCGAGGAGACAGCGCTCAAGACGAACCTGGAAGCGGTGGACGAGATCGCCTACCAGCTCCGTTTCCGAAACATCGGCGGTCTGGTGATCCTCGACCTGATCGACATGGAGAACCCGAAGAACCGCGACAAGGTGTGGCGGGCGCTGGAACAGCGACTGGAGAAGGACAAGGCCAAGACGACCCTGAACCGCATCAGCGAACTGGGCTTGATCGAGATGACGCGCAAGCGGACTCGCGAGAGCCTCGGGCGCACGATGCACGAGCCGTGCTTCTATTGCGACGGCACCGGTCAGATCATGAGCCGCACGACCATCGCCTACGAGATCTTGCGTCAGGTGCGCCGCGAGCTGCGGTCACTCCCGGGCTACTCGGTGCACGTCAACGCCCACCCGGCCATCGTCGACCTGCTGAAGACCGAGGAGAAGGACGCCGTGATCGAAGCCGAGCGCCGCTACATGCGTCGCATCGAGTTCACGCCGCGGCGCGAGTACCACATCGAGCAGTTCGACCTCACGGGGAAGTAGCGTGACCAGCGGACGACAAGACCAGCGCCTGACCATCAACAAGGAGTTCGACTCCTTCGATCAGTTCATCCAGGAGTACGTGACGAACATCTCGCGAACCGGCGTGTTCATCAAGACGAAGACTCCCGTCCCCGTGGGCACCGAGGTCGATCTGCGCTTCACCGTGATCATGGACGACATCGAGACCATCGAGGGGGTGGGAGTCGTTGTCCGTGTGGAAACGGATCCGCCGGGGATGGGCGTGGTGTTCAAGGAACTCTCGGCCTACTCTCAGAACCTGATCAACAAGCTGCTGACCCGGACCGGCAAGTAGCCCGGGCCCCACGCGAGAGGGCGCCGGGCAGGTCGAAGGCGCAAGACTCGCTCGCCCACGCCCTCAGAGAGTGGGCGAGTTCTGCAGCCAGCTTCGGAGACAGGACACTAGGCCGCGCGGCGATACAGGTGCATCGGATCCTCGGCCATCGAGCTTCGTGGGAAGGTGAAGCGAACGCGCGTCCCCTGGCCGGCAGCCGCCTGGACGTCGATGCGGCCGCCCCGGCTGAGGCACTCCGCGCGCACGGCGCCCATCCCCACGCCGCGACCAGAGAACACGCTGGCTTCGCTGCGGGTGGACACCCCGTCGCGGAACAGCGCCTCGAGCAGGTCCTGCTCGGTCTCCGCGGGCAGGCCCTGGGATCTGGCCTTCTCTGCCACCGCTCGCCAGTCGATGCCACGCCCGTTGTCGGCGATCTCGATCTGGAATTCGCCCTCGCTGAGCGCCGTCGTCAGGGTGATGGTGGGCGTCCTCGCCTCGTCGGAGCCTGCCTCGAAGCCGTGGTCGACGGCGTTTCGCACGACGTGGACGAAGCAGCTCCAGAAGCTGGACCACTTCGCGGGGTCGAGCTGCAGGTCCGAGTGAGCGATCTCCACCTGGATCTCACCCTTGCCCAGGCGGCGCGCGATACCGCGTGCCTGCTCGGCGATACGACCCAGGCGCTTCTCCGTGCGCTCGAGTTTCCAAGTTGCAATCTTCTTCGCTACCTGGTCACGGGGAGCACCGCGAACCAGGCTGCGTAGGACGTCTTCGAACTCCTGGTCGTCGACCTCGATGCGGCCCGAGCTCCGCTCTCCGAGCAGCGTCTCCATGCTGTTCTTCACCTGCTCCCAGCGTGACTCGAGCTGCGAGAACTGCTCCGTGGGCGGCAGATCACCATCTTCTTCCATGCGATTCTCGAGCTCGTGGCACAAGTCGCCGATGGTGTGGATGCCGAACAACATCGCGTTACCCTTCAGGGTGTGGATCTGGCGCTTCAGAACCTCCAGGTCCTCGGGTTGTTGTTGCTCGCTGATGCACTCCACCAGGCCGTCCGCCTCGCGGAAGAACTCCAGGAAACCGGCCTTGTCCTTGAGGATACGGTCGAAGATATGCATCGTCTCCCGGTGCTCCCGCTCCAGGCGCTCCCGCTCGAGCTGGGCCGTGACGTCGGTGATCACCACCAGCACCTCACGTAGCTCTCCCTGGGCGTCGAGGATGGGCGAGTAGTCGAAGGAGAGCTTGCAGCACTCGAGGTCGAGACGCCGAGGCAGCTGATCGAGCGTCAGCTCGAGGGGCATGATGCCGTCCACGACCTCCTCCCACCCGAGCTCGAAGCGCGCCGCGAAGCCGACGTCGGTCTTGGCCAGGAACTCGCTCAGACTCCCACCGGCGTAGGGTTCCCCGAGCCAGCGCTCGACGATCGATGAATGCTCGGGGGACAGCACGCCAGCGCGGTTGATGGTCAGAAAGCCCTGCTCGACGTTGTCCAGCACCAGGCGCATCGCGCGGTTGCGGTCGTCCAGCTGAACCGTGCGCGCTTGCACGATCTTCTCCAGCCCGATCACGTTGTCGAAGAAGCTTCGTGCGATGGAGACGGTTGCCACGGATTCGAGCACCACGAACAGGGCGTGCACCCCGACGACCCAGATCGGCGCGTCGTAGTTGAAGACGCTGCGCGGCAGGTACATCCAGAGCAACAGGTGGTGCAGCGCTACCGTGACGGCGGCGACCACGATCACCATCGGGTTGGCGTACACCGCCAGCATCGCCAGCAACGCGAAGAAGTAGAAGTGCATCTCGATCTGCACCGGCCCCTGGCCAAAGTGCACCAGGAGTCCCCCCATGATCATGGAGGTGAAGCCGTAGACGAGCGAGACGTTACGGGGATTGTCGAATGCGAAGTAGGAAACGGTTGGCCCCACCAGCGCCGCCAGCGTCAACACCAGCGCGGTCACCGGCCCCGTGTCGTTGAAGTAGGCGATGACCACGAAGACCGGCAGGTGCAACACGAAGAACGCGAGACCAACCTTGTTGACCCGCGAGAGGTAGCGCCGCTCGAACTCGGTGATCTCCTTTGGCAGGAGCAGCGTTTCGAGGACCTTCGAGCGCTTGGGCTCGCCAGCTTCAGTGGACATGCATTCACCTTCTCTATCTCGAATACTTGATGTGCAGTGGATCCAGCGCGTCTTGTAGCGACGCTCCTACGGCGCAGCCGAAGATGGGGCGTTCATTCTCTCGCTCGCCCTGCATCAGGTGTCGCATGATCTGTAGATCGGCGATGTCCGGACCCTGTTTCCTCGCGGTATAACCGCCCATGTAGACGACGTCGCCGCGCGGGTTGACGACCAGGAGCATCGGAGCGGCCATCAGGTGGTACTTGCTCAGCAGCTGATCCATCTCGACGACATCCACGTCCAGACCCTTGGCGCGGGCCTTGCGCTCCCACTCCGCGTCCCGACCGACGAGCACCAGCTTCTCGGTGACGTCCGACGGCCGCTCGCTCGCCAGCACGTGCTTCAGGACCCGCCGCGAGCACGGACACTCGCCGTACAGCACGTGGACGGCCATCCAGCCGCGCTCGTCCGCCTTGCGCAACTTGGCGACGGCGGCGCGCACCTCGGGGTCGCCCGTGGGCGGACGCGGCAGGATCACCCAGTGACCCACCATCAGCGACGCAACGACGACCAGGAGCACGGGGATCCAGAGCACGAAGACGCCATAGACCAGCGCGCGCTTCAGGACGCGCCTGCCCCGATTGGGCGGCGCTGCATCGCACGGGGTCGACGGGGTCTGCTCCACGGACTCCCAGAGCGGATCGGCGAGGGATGCACTTTAGGCCTACTTGCCGTCCGGAAATGAGAAACGCGCGCGCACCTCGCGGCGCCGTGCGTCAGACCGCTGACGAACGTCAACGCGTTGGCCGCGCTGACTCGCAGGTCACGCCTGAGCCCGATCGCTCAACCATCGGATATCCATGGTCTTTCAGGTTCAGAGAGAGTTGGCATGGACCATGGAAAGACGTGGCGTGCGCCAGCCACTCGCTCGGCCCTCGCCACGGAGATCCCCATGCTCGTCACTCGAACCAACGTCGCCTCGATGGAGGCGCAACGCAACCTCACCCGCTCTCACGAAGCGCTCTCGAAGAGCTTCAATCGTCTCTCGAGCGGCTACCGCATCAACTCTGCCGCTGACGACGCGTCCGGCCTCGCGATCAGCGAGAGCCTGACGGGCCAGGTCAGATCCTTCACGGTGGCGGAGCGCAACGCCAACGACGCGATCAGCATGGTGCAGACCGCAGAAGCCTCCGTCGGTGAGATGAGCAACATCATGCATCGCATGAGGGAGCTGGCGGTGCAGGGCTCCAACGGCACGCTGACCGCCCAGGATCGCGGATACCTCGACACCGAGTTCCAGGCGCTGAAATCGGAGCTTGGACGCATCCAGGAGTCCTCCAAGTTCAACGGCAAGCAGCTGGTCGGCACCACCGCGAGCACCGTCACGTTCCAGGTTGGACTCAACAACACTGCGTCGGATCAGCTCCAGGTGACGTTCGGCGGTCTTGCCCTGACGGCGATGCTGGCAGCTACGAGCACGCTCACGGGTGCCACCGCCGGCAACGCTCAGAACATGCTCGGACGCATCGATGCCACCCTGACGAGCCTGTCGACGGCGCGCAGCAACTACGGCGCGACGATGAACCGACTCGAGGTCGCGACCAGCGCCATCTCCACCATGCGACTCAACATGAGCGCCGCCAACTCGCGCATCCGTGACGTCGACGTCGCCGAAGAGACCTCGATGATGGCGCGTAACCAGGTCCTCACTCAGGCTGGTGTCTCGGTGTTGAGTCAGGCCAACCAGCTCCCGAACATGGCGATGAACCTGCTTGGCTAAGGCCTAGCACGGGCGAGCGGCGGCGTTCCTCACCCCCCGATCCAGACGAGCCTGGTGTCCTTCACGCCTCTGCGGTGTGAAATCCCCTTGGAAATTATCGTGCTGGGTTTGGGGGTTAGGTGCGTCTCGGAGCCAGATCGAAGATCTCCACGTCGACTCCAAGGGAGTAGTGACACAGCTCCGGGAGGCGCCCAGGCTCCGGCAAGCCAGCGGCGCGAACCAGTCCTTCTTCGAACCGCTCGAGCTGGGCGAGCTGGACGGGATAGGGCGTGTGATGGACCTGCCCCGTCCACACCCGACCGCCGCGCTCCGTGTGAAGCAGGTAGCGCTCGAACAGGAAGAACTCGAGGCTCCCTGGCTGTGAAGCAGCCAGCTCCTGGCCGATTCGGTAGTGAGTCTTCAAGCGCGCGCCGGGGTCCGACGCGCGCGTCGTCTCGTAGTCCACTTCGGAGTCCCGCACATCCATGGCCATCGTGGCGTAGTGATAGGGCAGGCTCCAGCCAATCCGCGCCGCGGTGACGGCCATGCGCGACGCTGCCTCCAGGGAGAAGAAGTAGACGCCAGGGTCCCTGCCCCCGACGTGCACGTAGGTGCGCAGGTTGGTCTCGAGGAAGTTGAAGGCAAACACCTCGGGAGACCACGCGGGGCGCACTCCCTGCATCTCGAACGGCACGAGGCCGATCAGAGCGTCCCCTTCGAAGGTGTCAATTTCCAGACTCGGGGGCACCAGGCGGCGCAGCTCTTCCAGCGGAACGCGCCAGTGGACGAACAGCAGGTGGCGCCAACGTTGATATCCGCGCGGTTTCCCCGGCGGACGCCTGGTTGGACCGATGCGGTCGATGTCGGCCGTCACGACCCCGTCGCGCTCCTCACGCCCGCAGCGTCTACGCTCGACCGGCGATCGATCTCGCCCCGAGAGGCGATGCCGGTCTCGCCGAGCCCCGAGACGGCGCGCGTACAGCTGGTCATGCTCGCCAATATCTCCGATCCGGCGGTTCCGCTCCAGGAATCCGCGGGACTGCCGTTCTCTCCAGCGGAGGCTAGCCATGTTTTGGAAGAAGGATCCGCCGGCCCAGGGGGGAAGTGCGCGCACCAAGCGCGATTCTGGCGACGAGGCGTTGGACAGCCTGGGGCTCGTGCTGCGGGTGCTCGGAGAACACGCGTTCGACACCGACCGACTCGAGGCACGAGACGTGCGCGAGCTGTTCGAGGACTGGTCGAGCCGCGTGCTGATCGGGGGCCGTGGGGAGGAGAAGGGCCGCGACTGGGGTGGCCTCCGCCGCTTCGTGACGGAGCATCGCCGCGAAGAGTCGGAGTACGTGCGCCGCGCAGTTGGCGATCTGCGAGAGGCGGTACAGAGCTTCGCGCGCTGTGTCACCCGCGGCATGACGGCAGACCAAGACGACGACAGCGGACTGCGCGTTCAGTGCGCTCGGCTCTCCCAAGCGGCGGAGACCAACGACATCGAGCTGTTGCGAGAGCAGGCAGCGCGCATGGTCGATCTGACCAGCCGAGCGCTGGAGCGCCGTGAGGCTCGCCACGAACAGCATGTCCAGATCCTCAGCGAACAGCTGCGCAAGCTGCAGAGCGAACTCTCGACGGCGCGGGAGTCCGCAGCGCGGGATCCGCTGACCAAGCTGTACAACCGAGCGGCGCTGGATGCCCAGCTGGAGCGCCTGGTCGACCTCGGACAGCTGCTCGGCAAGCCACCATGCGTGATGATGGTGGACATCGATCACTTCAAGGCGCTGAACGACACCCACGGTCACGTGATGGGAGACAACGCGCTACGCGAAGTCGCCAACTGCCTCCAGCGCTCGTTCTTGCGCAAGGAAGACTTCGTAGCTCGCTACGGGGGGGAGGAGTTCTCGATCCTGGTGCTGGACTGCGATGAGGCGGGCGCCGAGCGCCTCACCCAGCGCGTGCTCGAGGCCATTCGTCAGATCTCGATCCCAGCCGGGGCGAGCCCGATTCGGCCCACCGTCTCAGTGGGCCTGGCCTGGCTGCAGCGAGGTGACACGCCCGCGACCTGGATCGACCGCGCCGACGCCGCGCTCTACCGCGCCAAGCACTCGGGCAGAAACCGCGCGGAAATATCTCCTCGGGAAGTGGTGGCGCCGCTCGGCGAAGAGCGCCGCGGGAGCCTGCGACCCCAGGGGACCAGTCAGGGCTCCGCGCGACGGGTGAGCCAGCGTCCCGAGGGGAGCCCCAGCGCTCGGCCGTCCGGGCGAGCCAGCGGGCAGCAGGTCATCGACGTCAGCTTCAGCGAGGCGCCTCGCGCCAGCGCCTCACGCGTCGCCACGAAGGCGCTGCCCGCACGCAAGCGCGCCTGAGACTTGCTCGCTCAGCCGCTGGCTGCACTACCATGCTGCGGTGTTGACCGAAGCTCAGTCCCGCCTCAGCCTGGCCCTGATCCTGCTCTGCACGAGCTGTGGCGGCTCGACCGAGCGCACCGCAGACTCGCCGCGCCCCGGCGCGGCGAGCGCCACCGATGGAGGAAACGGGAGGCCGCGCGAGCCGTTTGACGAGCCGAAGCACACGAGCTGCGTTGCGCCCCGCTTCAAGGTACCAGAGCCGCGAAGTGCGGCCGTCGACCCGCCGCTACCCCGGATCGAGCACCCCGACCGCCTGCGGGAATTTTTCCGCAAGGCAATATTGATGGATCGCGGACAGCTTGGTCGCCCGCTGCGCATCGCGTTCTATGGAGACAGCAACCTCACCCTGGACTTCCTGAGCGGGGAGCTGAGGCGCATCCTGCAGCTCCAGCACGGTGATGGTGGTCACGGCTACGTCGCGGTGGGCAAGCCCTGGCGCTGGTATCAGCACATCGACGTCCACCACGACTGGGTCGGTGAGTGGCGCTTCTACTGTCCCACGACGCTCCGCGACCGCCGACGGCTATACGGTTCCGCAGGGATAGCTGCAGCGACGCGCTCGCCAGGGGCGATGGGCAAGTTCGCGACCGCTACCGGTGACTCCCCCGTGGGTAAGACCATCACGCGCTTCGGCGCGTACTACCTCGAGGCGAGCAAGGGCGGTGACTTCGCCCTCGTCGCCGACGGGGAGGAGAAGCGCGTCGTCAGCACTCAGGGCGAAGGCCCCAGCACGGGCTATGCAGAGATCGAGCTCCCCGATGCGCCCCACGAGCTGCAGGTGGTGGCGAAGACGCGGCGAGAGATCCGGCTCTTCGGGGTGGTGCTGGAGCGCGATCGAGGCGTCGTGGTCGACTCCCTGGGCATCGGCGGCGTCGGCTACTACGCCCTGGCGGAGCTGGAGCCGAAGACGACCGAGCAGATGCTGCGACACCGCAACTACGATCTCGTGATGTTCCTCCTGGGGACCAACCTGTTCCGCGCCGGCGACAACGCGCGCGCCCTGGGAGAGATCATCGCGCTGCACCGCAAGGCCAACCCCGAGGTCTCCGTCTTGGTGATGAGCCCGCCAGATCAAGTGGCGAACAAGGGCGCGAAGCACTCGAAGCCGTCCATCGTCAAGGTCAGCGAACAGCTCGAGGCTGCAGCCGAGGAGCAGCAGGTCGCCTTCTGGGACTTCCGCGGGGCAATGGGCGGAGACGCGTCCATGGCGACGTTCTACCGTCATGGCCTGGCGGGCGGCGATCTCTATCACTTCACCAAGACCGGCGCGGCGTTCATGGGCAGCCGCATCGCCCACGTGCTCTGGCAGGAGCTGGACTCCTACTCGCAGGCGCACGGCTGCGAGGAGTGAAGGCGCGCCTACTTGTTCTTGCAGGGACGGAAGGTCAGCGTGATGGGCTTGCCGCTGATCGTGATCTGACCGTTCGCGGTGTCGTAGAGCTTGCTGAACTTGAGCATGACGGGGAACGCCGAGCGATCGGTGCCTGTGCCCTTGTAGACCGTGACGTCGCCGTCGGTCGACTTCTTCTCCAGCTTGAACGTCATGCGCCCGCTGCCCTGAGAGATGGGCTTTCCGCCGCGAGGCGTGACGAACATCGCCAGCGCGCAGCTCGACTTCAGGGTGTCGCCATCGTCTTCGACCTCGACGTCGCATTCCCGCGCGGCACTGAGAAAGCCGCGGCTGGAGACGCCGCTCAGCGCGATCAGTGCGCAGGTCTTGCTCGGCACGGCGGGCGCCGTCTCGGTCGGCGTGGGCGCCGGAGCCGGTGCCGGTTCCGGCGCGGCCGGCGCGGCGCACACACCGCTGACGCAAGCCTGGCCCACCGGGCAATCAGTTGCGGTGGAGCAGGAGCCGTCCTTCTTCTGCTTGCAGGCAAGGAGCGGAACGAGCAGGAGCAGCAGCAGCGCAGCGGGGGTCCCGCGGCCCGCCCAGCGCGCGCTCGGAGCCGCTGGCTTTGCAGTCCTCGGGTCCCTTGGTTCTTCGCGTTCCCCTAGCATGACCCAAAAGGGTACCCGCCTGTGAGCCTCGCTCACAGAGCATTCTGCTCGGTCGCCCGTGGGTCGCGGGTCCGGCGCCGACACCGGTCCGCTCGAGCGGTGCCCACTGGACCGAAGGACCTAGCCCCGGCGACCCTGTCCTCGCGCGAAGCTCTGCTGATCGACGGCGACCGCTGAGCGGCAGCGGCTGAGCGGCAGCGGCTGCTGCGCGGTGGCGAAGGCTGAGCGGCGACGGCTGAGCGGCGGAGGCTGCGCTGGGTGCGTCGAGCGGCTCAAAGCTCTCGGGCTCAGGGCTCTCGGTAGAAGCGCGGCACCCGGCGCGAGACCGCGGTCAGCACCTCCCAGGGTATCGTACCCAGGTGCTGTGCAATTTCCCCAGCGGAAATGCATTCCTCTCCGAGGACACCCTTCTGCCGCCCCAGCAGCACGGCCTCATCCCCCAGGTCGGCGCCCTCGACGTCGGTCACGTCGATCATCGTCATGTCCATGCTCACGACGCCCACGACGGGCGCGCGCCGGCCGCGTACGAGCACGTGCCCTCGATTGGAGAGACCGCGGCTGAGGCCATCGGCGTAACCCATCGGAACCGTTGCGATGCGGCTCGGGCGCGAAGCCTTCCAGGTCCAGCCGTAGCCGACTCCTTGCCCCGCGGAAATTTCTCGAACGCTGATGAGCTCGCTCTTGACGGACATCACCGGGCGCAGCTCAGTGCACTCGACCTGTCCGGGGGCTACCCCGAAGAGCGCGATGCCCGGCCGCACGATGTCGAGGCAACTCGGGGCGTGGGATAGCAGCGCGGCGCTGTTCGCTGCGTGGCGCACCTCCGGGACCAGACCCAGCGCCGCCAGCTCGTCGCTGGCCGCCTGGAAGACTCCCAGCTGCTCGGCCACGGTCGCCGGATCACCGGAGTCGGCACACGCGAAGTGTGTCATCAACCCGTGCAGCTTCAGCTCCGCCCGTGATCGGAGGACCTCTGCCAATTTCCGCACGTCTTTTGGTAGCGCACCGAGGCGCGCCATGCCGGTATCGACCTTGAGGTGCACTCGGGCCGCCTCGCTGCCGGTGAACCGCACTTCCTCGGCGAGCGCCTCCACCTGATCGAGATCGCTGACCACCGGGATCAAGTCGTGCCGCAGCAGTTCGCCGTGGGCGCGCCCGTAGTAGCCGCCCATCACCAGGATCGGCAGCTTGATGCCTGCCTCACGCAGCTCCACACCCTCCTCGAGCAGCGCCACGCAGATCCCCTTCGCGCCGGCACGCTCCAGCGTTCGTGCGATGGCCTTGGCGCCGTGTCCGTACCCATCCGCCTTCAGCACCGCCCAGACCTGGGCGCTCCCGGCGTGTCGCTGCACGGCTCGCAGGTTGTGGCGGCGGAATTGGCGGGTTCCACCTCGGCCCAGGTGGGCGCACGCTGTCGGCGAGGCAGCGCGCCCAGGTCACAACACATGGCAGGTGTAGGCCGAAACTCCATCGAACCAAGGAGGATGTTCTACGTTCATCAGGGTCTCTATTCGGGTACAGCCACGCCACGAAAGCGGCAACCGACGCGCAAATGCATCAGATGAGTCAGGCAATGTAGGCGTTCGGGGGGTCATTCTTGGCTGGGCGGCTCGCCAGGGTCGGACGCTGGCGGCTACCTGGATCCTGCCCGGAGGGCTGCTTCTACAACGCTCGCTGCAGTCGCGATACTCCTCGACGCAGTGATCACACCGCCTTCGCACAGGCTGCGACAAGCGTTCAGCGCTTCGGAGCAGGCGTTCGGGCACTGATGAGGAGAGCATCGCTGGGCTGGGTGCCGCTTGCAGGGATGGTCGAAGGCGGAGCGACCGTCGTGTCCGCGAGGCAGCTCGCTCGAACCGCCGCGCTTCGGTGGCCTTCGCCAACGTGCAGCGTAGGCCGGCTGATCACCGTTTCCTGGCGCCGACACGCGCCGCTCCGCGTACCGATGCGATCTCGCGATTGATCGCGGAGTAGGTCTCCCAGCCACTCTTGCCAGCAGAACAGGCGGTGCGTGGGCGCGGTTCGGAGCGCTCGAGGTCGAGGCGTGCGCGTGCTCGAAGCGCACCTCGCTCTCGTAGAGCGATTCGAACGAAGCCCACACCCCGTCACGGCGCCAGTCGTCAGCGCGCCGCCGACCAGCATCATGACGCCAGACCATCGCTGCGGGGTGCGTTTCACCGGCCCATCGTGACGGCACCGAAAACCGCTCGCAAGCGTGAGCATTGAGCTGGTTTCCTTCGCATTTCAATGATTTGTTCTCCGCTCACCCAGCTCTTCCGGGGTTGGGGGGGAGGTCGTGCCTCTCTCCCGAAAAATCCCCACGGCGGGAATCTCGAGCGGGCGCGGTTTATCTGCCCGTACAGGCCTGAAGTGCTATGCCCGCGGCCCAGCTGTTCACGGGCCTCGTCGAAGCCGTTGGCACATTGAAGCGTCGCGGCCGCCGGAGCCCGGCTGAGTTGTGGGATCGAGGCGCCATTCGCCGCGTACGAAGCGGGCGAATCCATCGCCGTGTCCGGGGCGTGCCTGACGGTGACCGAGGATTCGGCTACCCCGGGGCGGGGCACCCGGAAATTTCGCCGCCCACGTCAGTCAGGAGACCGTGGACAAGACCCGCCTGGGCAGCGTCGCGCTGGGCGGATCCGTCAACCTCGAGCGCAGCCTTCAGCTGGGCGGGCGCCTCGGTGGTCACCTGGTGAGTGGCCACGTCGATGGGCCTGGCGGGCTCTCGAGGAGCAAGACCCCGTCGGCGAGTCCATCGCTCACGTCTTCTCCGCCCCGAGCGAGCTGATGCTGATCGCGACCGGGGCTCGGTGACCCTCGACGGCGTGTCGTTGACGGTCAATCGCCTGGTGCCGGAGGTGAATCCTCACGGATTCGAGGTGATGCTTATCCCGCACACTCTATCCGTGACCACTCTCGGCGCGCTCTCGCCCGGAGACACCGTGAACCTCGAGGTCGACCTGCTGGCGCGCTACGTCGTCCGATACCTGCAGGCCGGGCACGCACCCACGCAACAGCCCCAGGACGAATCCAGCTTGCTCGCTACGCTCGCGCGAGCCGGGCTCGAGCTCTGATCGCCCGTCTTCGCGTTATTTTCCCCAAGGATAATCAGTGGCTCCCGACTCACCCTCCCCCGACAGCCTCCGCAAGGAGCGCGCGACCCTCGAGCGCACAGGAAGAGCCATCGAGGCTCTGCGCTCGGGTAGACAGATCGTCCTGGTAGACGAGCAGGCCCACGGCACCGCGGGCGCGCTGCTCCAGGCAGCGGATCAGACCACGGCAGACGATATCAACTTCATGGCCACCCATGGTCGCGGCCTGGTCTGCCTGGCCATGACCCAGGATCAGATCGCGCGCCTCGAGCTGCCGATGATGCAGCGCCCGAAGATCGATGACTCCCCTGGGGCCTTCACGGTGAGCATCGAAGCCGCGCACGGCGTGACCACCGGTATCAGCGCCGCGGATCGCGCCCGAACCGTGCTGGCGGCCATCAATCCGGACGCCGAAGCGGGCGACGTCGTCACGCCTGGCCACGTCTTTCCCCTGCGCGCTCGCCCCGGCGGCGTTCTCGTGCGCAGCGGCAAGACGGAGGCCGCAGTCGACCTCGCGCGCCTGGCTGGTCGCGTCCCCGCAGGGGTGCTGTGCGACGTCCTCGGCGAGGACGGCAACCTGGCGTCCCTGAGCGAGCTGGAGACCTACGCGAAGACCCACGGGCTGACGCTGCTGTCGATCGCCGATCTGATCAGCTACCGCCTGCAGACGGAGCGGCTGATCCGTCGCATCGACGAGCTCGCCATCACCCTGGACCAGACCTCGAGCGAGTGGCGGGCAATCGTCTATGAAGCGAGCGTCGAAGGGCGGGAGCTGCTGGCGCTGGTGAAGGGGGACGTGTCGGAGGCGAAGGGCCCCGTGTTGTGCAGGATGCACTCTGGCGCGGTGCTCGCAGACACCTTCGTCTCCACCCAGAGCGACGGCGGCAAGAACCTCGAAGAAGCCATCGCCGCCATCGAAGCGGCGGGAGTCGGCGTCGTCGTCTACCTTCCACCACGGACGAAGCTACGAGACGAGCTCAGAGGTCTGCGCAAGACCCTGGAGCGTCAGAGTTCACCCTTCGCCAGCGAAGCGCTGAAAGAAGAGACCAGCGCCCGCGGCATCCTGCGTGAGTATGGTCTGGGCGCCCAGGTGCTGCGTGAGCTCGGCCTGCGGCAGATCCGCCTCTTGACCAACAGCCCGCGCAAGATCGCCGGCATCAGCGGCTACGGCTTGGATATCACCGAGCGCGTTCCGCTGCTATCCATGCACAGCGAGCCCTGACTCACGAAGACCAACCCCCAAGGTGACCCCCATGGCCTCCCGTTCCAAGACCGCGCCCAGCACCCCAACCAACACGCCCACTCACGTCGAAGGCAAGCTGCAGGTCTCCTCGAGCGCGCGCTTCGCGATCGTGGCGGGGCGCTTCAACAGCTTCATCACCGAGCAGCTCGTCGCAGGCGCCATCGACACCCTGGTGCGCCATGGCGCCGACGCCGGGAACATCAGCGTGATCAAGGTGCCTGGCGCCTGGGAGATCCCGCTGGCCTGCGCGCGAGTCGCCCGCGGCAAGAAGGTAGACGCCGTGATCGCCGTCGGCGCGGTGATCCGCGGGGGAACACCTCACTTCGACTACGTCGCCGGGGAGGTCAGCAAGGGGGTGGCTCAAGCCGCGATGAGCAGCGACGTACCGATCGCGTTCGGGGTCCTGACCACGGACAGCATCGAGCAGGCGATCGAGCGCGCCGGAACCAAGGCAGGCAACAAGGGCTCCGAGGCCGCGCTGGCCGCCATCGAGATGGTGAGCCTGAGCAGCGCTCTGCGCGACGCGGGACTGTGAAATGGGCGCGAGGACCAGCGGTCGCGAGGCCGCACTCCAGATGCTCTTCGCCCTCGAGATGAGCGGCGAACCCGCGGACACCGTGAGCCACCGTTTCTGGCGTGAGCTGCCCGGGGACGCGGAGGGGCGCGAGTACGCGGACGAGCTCCTGCGCGGGGTGGCCAAGGATCTGGAAGCAACCGACGAAGCCATTCGTCAGGCCAGCACGAACTGGCGCCTCGAACGCATGGCGCGAGTCGATCGCAACGTGCTTCGCTTGAGCGCGTGGGAGCTGATCCACCTGCCCAGCACACCACGGGCGGTCATCATCGACGAGGCCGTGGAGCTGGCCAAGCGCTATGGCACCAGCGACAGCGGCGCCTTCGTCAACGGGGTGCTCGATCGCATCGCCAGCGACCTCGGGCGGCGGGACGAGCCCCACCAGAAGGCCTGAGCAGAGGTTTCGAGTGGATCTACGTTTCGTCGCCCCGAACCTGCGTCGGCTGGACCTGTCGGGGACCGAGGTGTTGGTCGCCGGGCTGATCAAGGGCGAGCGGCCGCCTCAAGGTGTGGCTGGCCTGGTCGACTGGCGTCTTTCCGGACGGATATCACAGCTGATGCTGTCAGGCTTCGCCGACGGAGAACTGGGCGACGTGCTGTTGATCCCGGGGAGACCGAAGCTGCCGTTCGACAAGCTGGTGTTCTTCGGTGTTGGGACCGCGAACGAGTTCGACGAGCGTGTGTATCGCCTGGTCCTGGACAAGGTCCTGAAGACCCTCGAGGGGCTGCGCGCAAGGCGCGCGGTGGTGGAGCTACCCGGCCGCAGCGCCGAGTTGATCAGCGCCGAGCGAGCCGCTTCACTGTTGCTCGACCTCACCGAAGCGCGCCTCGAGCACGACAGCTGGACGCTCGTGGAGAGCGCCGAGGGACAGCGCTCGATCCAGAAGCTGATGCTGCGCGATCGCCGCCGTCGTGAGTAGCGCGCGTTACCACACGGTAACAGAGTTCCAGAGCCACCGCGTGTCCCGCGCCGAGACAGCTTGATACACGAGCGTTGACCAGGGTTCTGGCGGGACGAGAAACTTCGCGTCTCAGCCGTCGACTTGTGGAGCGTAACGGCGGGGGAAGGGTGCGCGGCGCCCGCGGGGCGCGTAGGATCGGGCCCTCACCCCCAAACCCGGCGTCGTTCTCGACGCGGTGTGTCGAGGGAACGCCAGCGGTCCGCATCACGTATCACAGCCGCCAGTGATGGCTTCTCCTGGCGCTACCGCAAACGTTCCCCTGGCGCCGCGCAACCAAGCCCTACTCTTGAAACGACACCCAAGCCCCCCTCGGAGGTACCCCGTGCGATTGTTGGCTCTCAGTTCCTGCGCTCTGCTCTTGCTAGGAAGCGTTGCTTGCTCCTCTGCGGATGGCGGTAGTTCTCACACGGGAACTCAAGACTCCGAGATCATCAACGGCAACCTGGATACCACCCACCAGGCGGTCGTGACCATCCTGTCTCAGGACTCGGCGTGCAGCGGGACGATCGTTGCCAAGGACGTCACTCGCGGCATCGGCTACGTGCTCACCGCAGCGCACTGCGTGGACTCGCAGCACCCGCCCGTCGAGGTCCACCAGGGCAACGACTACGCGCAGCCCGACAAGGTCTACAGCGTCCTCAGCTACCAGCAGCACCCAGCCTACGGCGGCGTGAACACGCAGAATGACGTCGGGATGATCCGCATCGCGGGCGTGGACGCGGCGACACCCACGGTGGACATCGGCTTCGGAGCGTCGGTCTCGAACGGCATGAGCGTGATGAGCGTCGGCTACGGACTCACGGGTGACGGCAGTCAGAACAGTCGCCGCTACAACATCACCAAGAACCTGAACGGCGTGAGCTCCGCCATCGTCCAGTACAGCCTGAGCGGCGGCGGGATCTGCTCGGGGGACAGCGGCGGGCCGGTGCTCTCGCCAACCAGCGGCAGCCAACAGGTGATCGCCGTGCACTCCTCGGTCAGCAACAGCAACGGTGTCACCTGCTCGGGCACTGGCTACAGCGTCCGCGTCAGCTACCACCAGAGCTTCATCACCGACTTCATCAACGAGCAGGTCGAGCAGAGCTGCGACGTCTGTCGGCAGGTGGCCCAGTCTGGAACCTGCTCGAGCGCGATTGACAGCTGCCTCAACAACAGCTCCTGCTCGGCCCTGGTTCAGTGCTTCAACGCATGCGCGAGCGGTGACTCGGCCTGCATTCAGACCTGCGCCAACAACAACTCGGGCGGCGTCAGCCTGTACAACGCGATCATCGATTGCACCTGCAACGCCTGCACGACCGAGTGCGAGGCGGAGTGCGCGGGCCCGTCCTGCGGCTTCCAGTTCCAGGACGCCACGTGCACCTCGTGTCACGAGGCGAGCTGCTGCCAGGAAGGCATCGACTGCGCGGACGACGCGGAGTGCACGACCTGTGTGACGACGTCCAACCCACCCGCGAGCTGCGCCAACAACGCGGCGCTGAACGCCTGGAACAGCTGCCTCTCGCAGAGCTGCGCCAGCGAGTGCAACGTCAGCAACGGCGGTAGCGGCGGTAGCGGCGGTAGCAGCGGCAGCGCTGGAAGCGCTGGCAGCGCTGGCTCGAGCAGCGGCGGCAACGGCGGCTCTGGCGGCTCAGGCGCGGAGGGCGGGGCCGCTGGAAGCGGTGTCGGCGGCGATGCGGGGAGTGGAGCCGGAGGCAGCGGAGCCAGCGCAGGCAATAGCGCGACGGGCGGAAGTCGCAACGACGGTGGCTCGTCCTCGAGCGCGACGTGCACGCTCTCCGTTGCCAACTCAGGCCACGGCTCGGGCGCCGTGGGCGGCCTGATGCTGCTCGGCCTGCTCGGGCTCGGACTGCGACGGCGGCGGCACTGAGCCAGCTCGACCCGACTCGGCCGCGCGAGGTTCACTTCGCGCGGCCGAGACGCGTTCACCGACGCGCCGTTCGACGCAGATCAGAGCCCCGCGCCAGGCAAGCCGCCAGGAAGCGCGCTGGACGAGGCGGCTGGCGCAGGGCTGGACGACACGTGGCGCGGCTGCCTGGGGCGTGAAGGCACGATCGGGGCAGACGGCGCCAGAGCCGGCAGAGTCGCAGGTTGCATGCAGCCTGCGCAGCTCTCGATACGCGCCTCGAGGGAGATCGGGGAGGCGCTGGGTGCGGGCGCCAGCGCCGCCCGATCCTGCGCCAGGCGGCCACCGGCGATGGTGCCAGCGAGCGCCGCGAGGCTCAGGCAACCGAAGGTGAAACCCGCGATCCCGAACACGATCCAACCAAGCGGGGCCCTGGCACGGCGCGGCTTGATTTTCCTTGCGGCTTTTTTGGCGGAGGATCCCTCCGCGAAGAGCATGATGCGCTGACTCAACTCGGGACGAGGACGACGCTGTGCAGGGGGCGGCCCCTCGCTCTGCGCCTCGGGCGCCGAAGTCTTGCGACGGAGATCGACCGGGTCCGGGGTCGTGGGGCGAGTCGGAGGCGCTGGAGCGGATACTGGCGCCCGCTCGCCTCTGGGTGTGGCCGCTCCTTCGGGTGGGCTCCCCAGGGCCAGCGTCGTCACGCCATTCTTGGGTTGCTTGCGGGGTCCAGGCAGCGGAGGCGGCCGCACGGTCGTCGGGACCGCGGGCTGAGACGCGGGCAGCGGCGGATCCATGCGCTCCGTGCTGGGTGGCAGACTGAGCGCTGGCTGCTCTTGGGTGTCGCCGTCATAGGGCGGGAGGAGTCGAGGGCCCCGGTGTGCGAGCGGACGGATGGCGGGTGATTGCTGAGGCGTGGGGGCATCGCAATCGACCAGCGCGCCGCGGCGAGACGGGAGCCAGCGCAGCGACACCACGGGCTCCGTTCGCTGCTCGAATACGCTGTCCGACCCTGACAACGTGGCGTCGCGCGAGTTCGGTACACGGGAGCGAGGCGGAGGCTTCGACACGTCGCGCTTGTCGGACGCACGCTCCAAGAGTTGCGCGGAGTTTTTGCAAACACGCCGGATGGCTCCAGCATCTTCCCTCTCCCCCCCGAAAAACCCGAAAAAGTCCGCGCACGAGCGGCCGTGAGGGGTCGACGACAGGTCTGATCTGGCTGTTTGGATCCGCGCGGCCTCAAGCCGGAGGCGGGCGAAGCGCTCCAGGGCGAGTTCGGATCCGCGCGGGCCTACTTGGAAGCGGAGGGGGCCGGTGTGGCAGGGCGGGCCGGCGGAGTCGACAGCGGCTTGGTCGCCACGGGTGGCAACGGCGCGTCCATGGGTCGCAGGATCACGCCGCCGAGCACGTTGTTGTTGTTCTTGAGACGATCGAACTCGAGACTCATGCCCTGGTAGTGGTCGATCTCGTACGTACCAAAGGCGTTGGGTTCGCTGATGGTGTCCGACCTCAGGGGCTCACCGAGCGCCTCCTTCACGAGCCCACGGTACATACCCAACGAGACGTTCTTGATCAGCTTCCCGTTGAACACGCCGTACAGGCGAGGCGTGCCCGAGCGATCGGGCGTCGACGGGCGCTGGATGCGGTGCACGCGGATCTCGCTGACCTTGCCATCGGTCAGGACGAAGTCGATCGCAGCCGTGGTGATGCCGCAGAAGGTGGGGGAGAGGTCCTGACACTTCATGCCCATCTGGCGCTCGATGGTCTCCACCGTCGCGCCGAAGCGCACGGGCCCTGCGCCCTTACCAGGCTCGAGCAGGAGCCTGGGTCCCACGGGAATCGCGAATTTCCCTGGGGCAACTTCGAAGCCGCTCAGTTGATAGTTCGGGTGCTGGCTGGATGCTGCGGAAGCGCTGGCTGCCGCCACGCTGGCGCTCGCGCTCGCGCTCGCTCCCGATGGCTTCTCACCATCGTCGCAGGCGATGCTCAGGCTCAGGCCGAGGCAGAGCCAGCCGAGATCAGGAAGACGAGAGGGCCGGAACACCTGGATTGCTTATCTCAGCACGCCCAGCAGCGCCAGCCGCTTGGCTGCGATCGGGCTCGCTCCCAGTCGCGGAGCGCCTCGACACTACTCCTTGAAGGCCTGCGCGATGGGCATGCGTCGACCCATGCCGAACGCCTTGCGAGTGATGATGAGTCCGGGCGCCGCCTGGCGACGCTTGTACTCATTGCTTCTCAGCAGCCAGAGCACGCGATCGACGCTCTCCGCGTCGAGCCCCAGGGCCAGGATCTGCTCCCGGCTCTTGCCCTGCTCCACGCTGAGCTCGAGGATGCGGTCGAGCACGTCGTACTCGGGCAGGGAGTCCTGATCGAGCTGGTTCGGTCTCAGCTCGGCGGAGGGCGGCTTGGTGATGCTGGAGAGCGGAATGCGCTCCTCGGCTCGGTTCACGTAACGGGACAGCCGATACACCAGCGTCTTCGGCACGTCGTTGATCACCGCGAGGCCGCCGACCATGTCCCCGTAGAGCGTGCAGTAGCCGACGGCCACCTCGCTCTTGTTGCCCGTGGTCAGGACCAGCGCACCGGTGCGATTGGAGAACGCCATCACCGTTGCCCCACGGATTCGTGCCTGGATGTTCTCGAGGGTCACGTCCCTGGGCGAGGGAGCCACCAGCGCATCCAGCTGCGCCTGTAACTGCTGGATATAGCTCTCGAATATCGGATCGATGTCGACCAGATGGAAGTCGATGCCCAGGTTTTCCGCCAGCTGTCGCGCGTCGCTGACGGACCCCTCCGAGCTGTAGCGTGTGGGCATCGCGACACCGATCACGTTCTGCTTCCCCAGGGCATCGACCGCGATGGTAGCGGTCAGCGCGGAGTCTATGCCACCGCTCAACCCCAGGACCGCGCGCTCGAAGCCGCATTTCCGCGCGTAGTCGCGCACGCCGAGCACCAGGCCTCCGTAGGCCAGCTCCTCCACGGAGCTCGACTCGTGCTCCACCTCGCCAGCCAGACACGCGTCCAGATCCAGCACCTCCAGGCAGGTCTCGAAGGCCGGAGCCCGGTGGGAGACCTGTCCGTGGGCGTTGTAGACCGCGCTGCGTCCGTCGAAGAGCAGCTCGTCGTTGCCGCCAACCTGGTTGGCGATGATCACCGGAAGGCCGTGGTTCTTGGCGAGGTGGGAGAACACCTGCACGCGTTCAGCGACCTTCGGTACCGTGAACGGGCTCGCCGAGAGGTTCAGGATGTAGTCGGCCTGACGCGAGTCCAGACCAAGCAACGGATTCTGCCGATAGCGCTGCATGGGAAACTCGGACTCCGCCCAGGCGTCCTCGCAGATCGTGATCGCGAAGCGCCGCCCGGCGTGCTGCAGCACCCGGATGTGATCCCCCGGGGCAAAGTAGCGCGCCTCGTCGAATACGTCGTAGGTGGGCAGCAGGCACTTGCGCGTGCGCAGCACCTCCTCGCCACCTCGACACACGATGGCGTCGTTGCCCAGCAACCCGACCGCATCGCTCTCCTCGAGGCCACGCAGCTCGTCGCCTGCGCCCAGGCTGCCGAACACCAACGTAAGCTCCGCCGGCGCCTCCGCGATCAGGCGCCGCGTCGCCTGGGCCACCGCTCGGCGAAAGGCTGGGCGATCCAGCAGGTCTCGTGGTGGGTAGCCAGGCACGACCAGCTCGGAGGCCAGGGCGAGACTGACCCCTCGATCCACGGCCCGGCGAGCGTGCTCCAGGAGCTCGGTCACGTTGGCCTCGACGGCGCCCACCGTCGGGTTCATCTGGATCAGCCCAAGCTTCATGAGCAGAGTCCTAACTCAAAGCGTTGCAAAGAGCCTCCCAAGCTTGCAGCGAGCGCCGCGATTCCCTACAAACTCGCGCTAATCAGCGCCGCCAGCCCGACCGTAGCTCCCCGGGTCGACGCTGGACGGTTTCGGCTGCCTCGCTCCCCACCATGACCTCGTTCGATCGCGCCCAGCAACGCTTCCTGTTCATCACCGGCAAGGGTGGCGTGGGCAAGACCACCGTCACCGCAGCGCTGGCTCTCAAGCTGGCCGCGCAGGGCAAACGCGTGCTGATCGGGATCTGCGACGCGAAGGAGCGCATCTCCTCGCTGCTCGGCGTTCCGCCAATCGGCGAGGACATCGTCTCCATCCAGGACAACGTCTGGGCGGTGAAGATCACCGCCGAGAAGGCGATGGCCGAGTACGGCCTGATGATCCTGAAGAGCCGCACCGCCTACAAGGCCGTGTTCGACAACAAGTACACGCGTGGCTTCTTTAAGGGCGTCCCCGGACTGCAGGAGTGGTCGATGCTCGGCAAGGCCTGGTACCACTCCATCGAGGAGCTCCCGAACGGCGAGCAGCGCTTCGACATCGTGCTCTTCGACGCGCCGGCCACCGGCCATGGCCTGGACATGCTGCGGGTACCCAAGGTGATCACCGAAGTGGTTCCGCCCGGAATTCTCAGACGGGACGCCGATCGCGCCTGGAAGATGTTCCAGGATCCCGAGCAGAGCGGCGTCGTGGTGGTGACGCTGCCCGAGGACATGCCGACGAACGAGACGATCGAGCTCTTCGAGGCGCTGGAAACGGAGCTCAAGCTGCCCGTCGCGCGGCTGATCATCAATGGTGTGATCGACGAACTGTTCAGCGAGCGCGAGCGCGAGATCTTGCTCGGCGATCACGACCTGGATCGAAGCAAGCCCGGCGACGAAGCCATCAGCGGTGGCGTGCGGCGCGCGATCCGGGAGCGGGTGCAGGCGGACAGCCTCGAACGCCTCGAGCAGCTCGAGGCCGATCGTGTGCGATTGCCGCTGCTGCTCAAGGACGCACAGACGCCAGAGGCCATCCGCGAGCTGGCCGAGCTACTTTAGGCGCCCCTTCCGCGTACGAGGGCGCTTCGGGCGACGAGCGCACTGCTCCGTCGAAGACCACGCCAGCATCAGCTCTCGCAGCGCGCGAGCCGCTGGAGGCAAGCTCTCCACACCGCGGTGGAGCAACGTCAGTTCCCTGGGGATCGGGGTTTGGGGGTGAGGGAGCTCCACCAGGTGCCCCTGGCTCAAGTCCCGAAGCACCGCAGCCCGACTGATCAGAGCAACTCCCATGCCCTCCCGGACGTGCCCCTTGGCGGCTGCGATGCTCCCGAGCTCCATCACGATTTCTGCGTGCGGAAAATACTCATCGAGGACGCTGCGAGTGGTCGTGCCTTGACCGAAGGTGATGAACGGGACGCCTGGCTCCTCCACTCGCCACTCTGAGCCTGGTGCGCTGATCAGGATGAACTCGTCCCACTGCCAGGTCTCACCGTCCGGACCGCTCACCACGCACAGATCCAGCTGGCCACGGGCCAGCTGAGCCTCCAGGGTGGGCGTGCTCAGCTCTCGCATCACGATGCGCACCGCGGGGTACGTCTTGCGATACTTCGCGAGCAGCGGCGGCAGCAGGTAGGTCGCCGCCGTCGCGCCGGCCCCGATGCGGACTTCGCCTCGGGCCAGCGACTCCAGCTCCTCGATCGCGCGCTTGCCATCGCTGAGGGCGTTGAGCGCCTGCTGCGCCCGAGGCAGCAGCGCGTTGCCTGCCGCGGTCAGCGACGCGCCGCGCCGGCCCCTGAACAGGAGCCGCGCCCCGAAGTGCTCCTCGAGGCGCTGGATCGAGGCGCTGAACGCCGGCTGGCTCAGGTGAGCGTGCTGCGCCGCGGCGGTGAACGTCCCGTGCTCCACCACGAGGAGCAAGTGTCGGAGATCGTCGAGCATGGGTTATCATAGGTTCTATCGATAGAAACCGCATGAACTATCGATTGGACGAAAGTAACCATCCACCCCAGATCCAGGGCATGGAAACGCTGCTGCTGTTGCTGGGCATGGGGATCTTTGCCGGCGCCTTGACCACGCTGAGCGGCATAGGCGGCGGCATGCTGCTCCTGTTGGTCCTGTCACTGGTCTGGAGCCCTGCAGAAGCGCTGGCCTGCACGGCTCCCGCGCTGCTACTCGGCAACCTCCACCGGCTGTTCTTGTTTCGGCGCAGTGTGGCCTGGAGCACGATTGCTGGCTTCGCAGCGGCCGCGGTCCCTGGCAGTGTGGTGGGTGGTCTGCTCGTGAGCGCGGCCCCACCGGCGCTCACGCGCTGGCTTCTGGTATCCATGACGCTGCTCGCGATCGCGCGAGCCCTCGGCTGGATTCAGCTGAGGCCCCGCGCGTGGGCGATGGTTCCCGCCGGCGGCTTGATCGGAGCGCTGAACGGAGCCGTCGGCGGAGCGGGTCTCCTCGTCGCTCCGCTGCTCTTGACCGTCGGTCTATCCGGCGAGGCCTACGTCGCGAGCGTCTCGGCATGCGCCGTCGCGATGCACCTCGGGCGCATCATCGGCTACGGAGCCGGCGGTCTCTTCACATCCCACCTCGCTCAGCTGAGCCTGGTGACTGCGGCCGCGATCCTGGGCGGGAACTTCATCGGGAGACGACTTCGTACTCTTTCCTCCCGGATCAAAGGAAATCGCCTCGAGTACGCCACCCTCGTCGCCTGCGTGGGCCTCGCCCTGCTCGGCATCGGGCACTAGCCCGCGGCCTGACGACGATCTCGAGGACGCCTCGTCGTCTGCTCAGGCGCGCACGGCAGCGAGGAAGCTCTGGGTCGCCTCGAGCAGGGCCTCGGACTGTGCCGACAAGGCGCCCGCAGCCTGGAGCAGCGCCGTGGCCGCGGTGCTCGTCTCGTCGGCGGTCTGACTCACGACGATCACGCTGCGCGAGACCTCCTGCGTGCCGATTGCTGCTTGCTGCAGGTTGACGCTGATCTCCTGGGTCGCGGCGCGCTGCTCGCGCACGCTGTTGGCGATCACGTTGGTGATCGCGTCGAGTCCACGGATCGTCGCGTCGATCTGCCCAACGGCGGCCACGCCTTCACCCGTCGCGCTCTGAATCGACTGGATCAGACCGGAGATGCTCTCGGTAGCGGAAGAGGTCTGACGAGCCAGGCTCTTGACCTCGCTAGCGACGACCGCGAAGCCCTTGCCGACCTCCCCGGCGCGCGCGGCCTCGATGGTGGCGTTCAGCGCGAGCATGTTGGTCTGCTTGGCGACATGGGCAATCAGCGCGATTGCGTCTCCCACCTCGGCGCTCGCCTTGGCGAGTCCGCCGACCACCGCCGATCCCTCGTCCGCTCCTTGCACGGCGTCGCGAACGACCCCCTCGGCGTCCTGGACCTGCCTGCCAATCTCGCTCGCGCAGGCGCTGAGCTGCTCGATCGCCGAGGCGATCGTCTGAACGCTCAGCGCCGTCTCGTCCGCAGCGCTCGCGACGGAGCGCGATTCCTCGTTGGTCGTCGCCGCCAGCGCTGCCAGCGACTCCGCGGTGGACTGCATCTGCGTCGAAGACGTGGCCACGTTGGCGATCACGCTCTGGATCTGGCTCTCGAACTCGTCCGCGAGCTCCAAGCGACGTAGATCGGATCGCTTCAGGGCGTCCGCCTGCTCGCACATGGCCACGGTCGCGTCGTTGATCGATTCTCCGGCCAGCCGGAACGCCCCAGGCATGCCTCGCAACAATACCTTGCGGAAAAATCTCCCTCGACCAGCATGCTCGAGGGTCGCCTTGGTGTCCCGGATGAAGGACTCCGTGACGTCCAGCAGGTGGTTCACGGCGACGGCGGCGTCTCCGATCTCACCCTGCTCCGGGGAACGCAGCACGCGCGCCTCCAGGTTTCCGCGCGCAGCTTCCTGGCAGGTCTCTGCGATGACCGCGAACCAGTGCTTGTACAGCGCGAGCTCTCGCTCGGTGTCCGAAGGCTTCTTGGCTGACTTGGCCCGCTTCACCGGCTCGGGCGGCGGGTTCAGGTCCTGATCGAGTGCGATGGCCATGACACCTAGATCGTCAGCACGAGCTCGTCGTACTCGACGCCTTTCTGCTTCAACACCTCTGTGAGTGACTGGACTCCAGCCTCTACCGCCGACGCCTTGCTCGGCGCACGCTGCTCGACCTCGACTAGCTCAGCGTACAGCGGCTCCACCACCGCGATGGCTCGCGATTCCGGTACGCGACGTGTGGAGTGGTAGCCGATGATCTCCCCGCCGACGCCGAGGCTCGGGGTGACGTGCGCCAGCACCCAGTAGTGGTCACCGTTCTTGCAGAGGTTGATCACGTAGCCAAAGAACTCACGACCGGAGCTGATGGTCTCCCACATCAGCGCGAAGGCCGACCGCGGCATGGCCGGGTGACGCACGATGCTGTGCGGTTTGCCCAGCAGCTCCGCCTCCGAGTACCCGCAGACCTCGATGAACGTGCGATTCGCGTAGGTGATGCGCCCGTTCAGATCCGTCTTGGAGACGATCAGTTGGGATTCGTCGAAGCGCCGCTCGACACCTGTGGGTTCCGGTCTAGCCATACTCCGAGATAGAGAACGACCGATCCCCGAGATACTTTACGCCACCGCCGAGACCGCTTGACCCTCACCCTTCAGGACGGCGACGCGCAGCGCGTGACCACCGACCTCGAAGTTCTGAACGGGTCCGAGTGTCTGGTTCGGGTAGCGGATGTCAGCGAGGTACTGGTGGCGAATCACCGTCGGCATCGAGAGCGTCGAGGGCGCCGGAAGCATGCCCTTCAGCTTGCCACCGATCATGTTCGCCACCTCCCCCAGCGCGTCCGCGATCAGCTCGTCGTCGAGGTCCTCCTGTTCGAGTTCGAACATGGTGCAAGCGACCTGGGAGGCGAGCTCCGCCGCGCAGTTGATGAGCACCGTGCCGTTCCAGGCGCCGCTGATACTGACGCTGGCAGAGACGAACCCCTCGGTCTCGGTAGCGTTCGCGGGGCTGGGCTCAGCGCCAAGCATCGTGCTCCAAACCTCGCCCGTCGCCTCGTTGATTTGATTCGCGTCGATCATGGTGTCCCTTGTAGTCGGTAGCAGTTGGCGCGCTCTGGCTGAACGCGCTGGAAGCCACAGTGCACGTTGAGCGTCGTCTCGGTTCCGCCGAGAAACAAGAAGCCAGGCAAACGCAGGTGATCTTGCACCCGCGTGAGCACCTCCGCCTTGCTGCTCATGTCGAAGTAGATCAACACGTTCCTGAGCAACACGACGTCGAACAGCCCGAGGTCTGGCCACTGATCAATCAGGTTCAACTGCGTGAAGCGCGTACGGCGACGCACTCGCTCATCGACCTGGAAGTCTCGCCCGCTGGCGTGGACGTAGCCACGATACTCCTCGGCCAGACCGCGGCTGACCTCGAGCGCGTTGTAGCAGCCACTGCGTGCCCGACGCACCATCTCCTTGTTGAGGTCCGTTCCGAGCAACTCGACGTCCCAGCTCTCGAGACAGGGAAAGTGCCGCTCGAGCAGCATCGCGACGGAGTAGAGCTCCTGTCCCGAGGAGCAGCCGGCGGACCAGATGCGAAGGGTACGGTCAGCGCTCCGCGCCCGGATCAGCTCGGGCAACACGAGTTCTCGCAGCATCTCGAAGGGCGTCTGATCCCTGAAGAAGCTGGTCTCGTTCGTCGTCAGCGCCTCTACCACACGGAAACGCAAATCCGAGGAAGTGGAGTTCCGGACCTCGTACATGAAGCGTTCGAGGCACCCGAAGCCCTCGAGTCGGGCAAGCGAGGTCAGCCTCGCCTTGACCAGGTAGTCCTTGTCGGCGCCAAGGACTATCGCGCTCGAGCGGCGCACCAGATCTCGGACGTACTCGTAGTCCGGCGCGGTCAGAGGCATGAGAACCTCGCGTTCTGATCGCGGGGGGGGCCGAGCACCTCGTCACAGATCTCTCCAGCCATGCGAAACAGGGGCACCTGCTTGTGAGCCAGGCCACGCTTGGCTACGAGCCCTGGCATACCCCACACGATGCTGGTCGCTTCGTCCTGAGCCAGAACGCGTGCCCCCCGCTCGCGCAGAGCGGTCGCACCGAGTAGCCCATCCTGCCCCATACCGGTCAGCACCACCCCCAGGGACGCCGCCCCGAAGACCACACCGACGGATCGAAACAGAACATCGACCGCGGGACGGCAAGAGTTCTCGGGGGGCGCAGAGGAGAGCTCCGATCGTGCTGAATCCGGCTTGCCCGAGACGAGCAAATGCTGATTCCCCGGGGCAATATACACTCGTCCGGCAGACAGCGCCTCCCCCGTCGTCGCCTCCACGACCTCCAGGCGTGAAACCGAGGACAAGCGCGCCGCCAGGAGGCCGGTGAACGCCGCAGGCATGTGCTGGACGACGACGATCGGCACCGGAAAGTCCGCCGGCAACGCTGGCAGGATCTGGGCGAGCGCCTTGGGGCCTCCCGTCGACGCGCCGATCGCGACGATACGAATCACGTGTCTTGGCGGTACCCGAGCCAGCTCTTCCTGGGGCGGTACGATGACCGGCGTTCGAGGCCCGCCGCCGGGTCTGGCGCGCTCGGTAAACAGCGAGTCCACGGCTCCGCGTTCCGGTCGGCGGGGATTCGCCGCCAGGATGCGAGGGGCGAGCTCGTCGCGTATCCACTGCCGCAGGACTGATTCCAGGCTCCCTCGAGGGAGCTTGGTAACCACGTCTGCCGCGCCCGCCTCGATCGCCTCGAGCGACGCGGCGACGTCCCGAGGAGTACCGCTTGCCAGCAGCACGACCGCAGGGAACCTGGGCGCTGCCTGCAAGGACTCCAGCACGCCGACGGCGTCCATGTTGACATCGAGCACCAGGACGTCTGGGCGTGTGTTGACCACCTGCTCAATCGCGAGCTCGGACGTGGCCGCGATGTCGACCACGCTCACCCCCTGAAGCTCCGTGAGCACACCAGCGATCAAGCGTCGCAGCGCGACGGAGGTGTCGGCGATCAGGACTCGCAGGGGCTGTCGAAGGGGGATCATGTGGCTCTCGGAGCGGAATCACGAGCGGAAGTCGGAGACGATGCGCTTCAGATCGAATGCGGTGGTCGCCACGGCGCGAGCGGCGACCTGGGTCTCCTGCGCGCTCGCCGCGGTGGACGACGCCGAGTGCTGAACCGAGCGCGTGTGTTCGGCGATCTCGGCGCTCGACTCGGCAGCACCCAGTGCGCGCTGGCTGATTTCCTTGGTGACGGAGTGCTGCTGCTCGACAGCCGTGGCGATGGTGGCCTGGAAGTTATGGATCTGGTTCACCACGCTCCCGATCTCGTCGATGGCTCGAGCCACGCGTTGCGTATCGGACTGAATCGCCTCGATGCGATCGCCGATCTCCAGCGTTGCCTTTGCGGTCTCCTTCGCGAGTTCCTTCACCTCGTTCGCGACCACTGCGAAGCCCTTGCCCGCTTCCCCAGCACGCGCAGCCTCGATGGTCGCGTTGAGCGCCAGGAGGTTGGTTTGCTCGGCGATGGAGTTGATGACCTTGACGACCTTGCCGATGGCCTCGCTGCTGACGGCGAGATCCGAAACGGTAGTGCTGGTCGACTTGGCGACGCCCACGGCGTGGGTCGCGACCGAAGCCGCCTTGGAAGCGCTGATGGCGATCTCGCGAGCGCTTGCCGCCATCTCCTCCGCACTGGTAGCCACGGAGAGGACGTGCTCGTGCACGTCCTGAGAGCCCTTGGACGCCGATTCACTCCGCTCGCGGGTGTTGTGTGCGCCGCTCAGCATGCGTTCGCCAACGTTGGTCAGCTGGTCGGCAGAAGCCGCGAGGGTATCGGCGGTCGACTCGAGGCTCGCCACGCTGCGCCGCATGCCGCCGAGCAGCCGCTCCAGGGCGTCGACCACGCGCTGGATCGACGCCTCCTCGAAGCGCGGCAGCTCCAGCGCCAGTTCGCCGTTCGCAACGCGACTCAGGCAGGTCACCAGCACGTCGATGTCCCGGCGCAGGGCACCCGTCTCGGCGCGCTCGCGCGCCACCGCCTCCGAGATGCGCTGCTCGGTGGACCGCGTCTCCGCGACGACATCCCACGTCACGCAGGTCCCGACCCAGGCCCTCTGAGCGTGGACTGGCACGAAGCGCAGCCGATACACGATCTCGCCGAGTGGCAGATCGAGCGTCGCAGGAAGCCCGCTCAGGGTCGTGAGGGACTCGACATCCAGCCCTGCCTCGACCAGCAGCTCGCTGAGCTCTGCGCCGAGCGCGTCTTCGCGACCGACGCTCCAGCGCTGCGTCAAGCTCGACCAGGCCGAGCGCGCGGCAGCGTTGAGTGACTGAATCACCAGCCCCGGCGAACAGACGAGCATCGGCTGGGGCGCACGCTCGACGACCGACTCCAGCCGCTCAAGGCGGGACTGCAGCTCGACGATCGGCGAACGGACATGCCAGACCAGCTGGAACTCCTGATCACCCCGCGTGATCTCGAACGCCCACTCGACCCCGTCGATCAGCAGCTCGAGCTGAAACTCGCTCTCGTCCGGATCCTGTAGCTGACGGAAGCACTCGGCTGGTTCCGCGTGAAACCTCGAGATCAACGTCTCGAACAGGCGTTCCTCGGGTACGTCCAGCAAACCGTCCAGCGAACGCAACACGCGCCTTCCGTGGGCGTTGAGGTAGCAGGTCGCCAGCCCGGGGGTCAGCCGCATCACGCTGACCGGCAGCCGATCCAGCTCGGAGGCAGGGTGTCCCTTGCGCTGCCGCGGAAACACGCTGATCTTGGCCTCGCTGGTCGGCTCCAGCTCGCTTGCTCCGGCCTTGGCGACGCTCTTCACCCTTGGCTTGCGTTGAGTCGTAGTACCCATGTTCGTCTATTCCATTCCCGCAAGAACGCTGGCGGGATCCAGCACCAGCAGCAGGTCATCAGGGAGCTTGCAGATCTGGTGCACCAGGTCGCAGAACTTCGCTTTGATGGTGTCCGGAACCCGCTCCAGTTGCTGCTCGTCCACTTCCACTACGTCCCCAATCTGATCGACGATCAGACTCACGACCGAGTCACCGACTCGAACGACCACGTTCATGTCCCTCGATTCGGTGCCTCCAGGATTCATTCCGAAGCACCTTCGCAGGTTGATCGCGGAAACGATGCGACCGCGAAGGTTGATCAATCCCTGTATCCGCCCCGGAGCCAGCGGCACCTCGGTCATGGGCTGAGGGCGCAACACCTCCTGCACCAGGGAGACGTCGATGCAGAAGCGCGAGCCGTCGAGGTAGAAGGTGCAAAGCTGTCCCATCAGAAGCCTCCCACCGCGGCGAAGGGCGTCCCGGAGCCACTCTCCGCCAGCGCTCGCAAGTCGAGCAGGTCGGTAACCTTGCCGCGCACCACCGCACTATCGAAGAGAGATCCCTGCGTTCCTTTCCGCACGGACATGCTCTCTTGATCGATGATGTCCTCGACCTCGTCGACGACCAGCCCCACGCTGTGATCGTGATCTGCGTAGACGACCACCTGGATTGGCGCGTCGTTCGCCACGCTTTCCTGCCCGAGGAGCCTGGAGAGGCGCACCAGCGGCATGATCTCACCGTGGTACTGCACCACCTCGTTTCCGGCTGCCCGCTCCACGGCGCGCGCGTCGATCTCCTCTAGGCGAGTCACCAGGTTCAGCGGGATCGCGATGCGTTCCTCCGCAGAGCGACAGAGCAAGACGGACTCACGCGCCGCGCTCGTGGGACCGGTGGTCCGCTTGACCGCCTCACGACCTCGGATCTGGGACTCCAGGAGCACGTGAGCTTCGTGGGCCAGGCCGAGCACATCGAGGATCAGCGCCACGCGCCCGTCACCGCGGATCGTCGCCCCGGCGTACACCCGCAGCGCCTTCAGCTCTGGTCCCAGCGGCTTGACCACGATCTCCTCGTTGTCGAGCACGTCGTCAACAACCAGACCAAAGCGGCGTCCATCCGCCTGCAGCACCAGGATGTGCATTCCCAGGGCCGGATCGCGCTGGCTGCCGGGCAGCTTCAGCACACGATCGAGGTAGACCAGCGGGATCAGGTTGCCTCGCAAGCGATAGAGGTACTCACCTCGCACCTCCTCGACCTGGTTCGCCAGCTGGTTCTGATCGAGCCACACCAGCTCCACCAGGTTCACCTGGGGAATGGCGAAGCGCTGCTCGGAGACGTTGACAATCAGCGCGGAAACGATGGCCAGCGTCAGCGGGATCTTCAGGCGAACGGTGGTGCCTCCCCCGTCACCCGGCAGCACCTCGGCACGACCACCGATGCGCTCGATGTTCGTCTTCACGACGTCCATGCCGACGCCACGCCCCGAGACGTTCGTGACCTGTTGCGCGGTGGAGAAGCCGGGCTCGAAGATCAGACTCGCGAGCTTGCTCTCGTTCATCAGCTTGGCCGCCTCGTGGGTGATCACCCCACGCTCGATGGCGCGCTGACGAATGCGCTCCGTGTTGATGCCCGCCCCGTCGTCGGAGACCTCGACGTTGACCTTGCCGCTCTCATGATACGCGCGAAGGCGAATCGTACCCTGCGGGCGCTTGCCCTTCGCGGTGCGCTCCGCGGGGGACTCCACGCCGTGGTCCGCAGCGTTGCGCAGGATATGAGTCAGCGGGTCGCGGATCGCCTCGATGATCGTCCGGTCGAGCTCCGTCTCCGCCCCGGCGGTCTCGAGCTTGATCTGCTTTCCCAGCTCGCTGGCCAGATCCCGAACGACCCGCGGCAGTCGACCCCAGACACTGCCAATGGGCTGCATGCGGGTCTTCATGATTCCCTCCTGCAGCTCGCTCGTGATGTGGTTCAGAGTCTGCGTTGCCGCGAGGAATGTCGGGTCCTCGGCTCCGGCCGCGAATGTCAGCAGCTGGTTGCGAGCGAGCACGAGCTCGCCCACCAGGTTCATCAACCGATCCAGGAGCGCGACGTCGACGCGCACGCTCGCTTCGACGGGGGCCCCCCCGCGAGAGGCCGTGGGCTGAGCGGGGACGGCTGCCTTCTCCGGCTCCGAAGGCGACGGAGGCGGAGGCAGTGGGGCTACGGATTCTGCTGCTCTGGCCTCTGGCTCGGCCGCGGTTCGGGGAGAGGCGGGTTCGGGTGACGTCGGCAGTCTGGACTTCAGCGCCGCTGGTGGGACGAGGCCCTCGGGCATCACCTCCTCCACGAGCGCTGGATCGAGGGGCACCACAGCCGCCTTGGACGCTGGGACGGCCTCGCCTTCCGCCAGCGCCAGCAAGCGCTCGACCAGCGGCTCGTACTCGCCGCCCGTCTCTGCGCCAGAGTCCTGCACCTGGGTGAGCAGCTCGCGCACCGCGTCCACCATGTTCAGCAGCGCATCGGCGATCGGCTTCGTCAGGCTGAGCTTACCGTCCCTCAGCTTGGCGAGCAGGGTCTCTCCAGCGTGAGCTACCTTCTCCAGTCGCTCGTAGCCGAGGAACCCTGCAGTGCCCTTCATGCTGTGGATCGTGCGGAAGATGGATGCCAGACGTGACGTCGGGTCGCCTCCCTCCTCGAGCTCGACGAGCTCGCGATCCAGTTGGTCCAGTCCTTCGAAGCTCTCGCTGAGAAACTCCTGAACGATCTCGTCTTGTTCGTCCTGTTGCTCCATGGGCTACCTCGTCCAGCGTGGCTGAACGGCCAAACCCATGAACGGCAATCTACGGTGTCACTTTAAGCGCCGCTGGTTCGCGAGGCTGTCTAGCGCTCAAACAGGTCAGGACCTCCCGCAGTCCTGACTTCAGGTCCGCAGTGGCCGAACTGAGCAGGCGGTAGCCTCCCGTACCCTTCCCTCCCGACTCGTCGAGCCAGAGCTCGGCGCGACCACCGTCGTCCGCCACCAGGCACAGCTCGGCACGCGTCCTGCTCGCGAGACGCGTCTCGACCCAGGTCAGCCTACTGAACGGAGCAGCAGCCCGAAGACGACCAAGCCGGGCTGCGAGGAGCTTCGAGAGGGGAGTCAGCGCGTCGTCACCACAGGGATGGAGCACGCGCTGCCCTTCGGAGGCAGCACGCCAGATCCGGGTCAGCCAGCGACGAGCCGAGTCGAGGTCGGTTGGCAGCGCCAGCACGTGAAGGCTGAACACGTCCGTGCTCCCTACCCCGAACCCGGGCGGACGCAGCGCGAGCAACAACTCATCATTACCTTGAGGAAACTCGACACGAACCCGTAGCTCGCCATCTCCCCAGAGCCAGACCTGAGCGTGCTGTTCACCTTCGCGCAGTTCCGCGAGCCGCGCGGATACGTCCGTCAGATGCGCCCAGAAGACTCGACGCTCGGGATCGAGCTCCCGCAAGCGCCGCGCAGGAACCGGCGCGATCTGATCCGTGCCGTGGAGCTCCGCGTACTTCTGAAAGATCCCGCTGCAGCGCGGCTCGAAGGCACAGCTGGCGCAGCGAGGAGGCTTGAACTTGTCGCGTCGCTTGACGAAGTACTTGTCCCAGGGGCGGCTCAGCTCGCGGTCGCCGTCCACCGCGATCGTCTCCGTGGCCTCGCCGTCGTGATGAATCCAGGGAGCCAGCTCGGGCGCGAAGCAGAACGGCAGGTTGCCGATGTTCAGATCGAAGCCTCTGGGTACGCCACGACACAGCCGGGTCAACGCGGGCACCATCTCGGCGTAGCTCGGCATCATCTGAGCGAACTCCTCGTCGGTGCGCTCACCGGCATCCATCGGACGCACCATGTCGAGGTGCAGTTGCTTCACCCCGTAGCGCGAAATCAGCTCTGGGAACTGATCCACGGACGCGAAGTTCGAGCCGACCACACACATGTTGACCGTGATTCGCTCGCCACGCTTCTCGAGGCTATCCATCGTGCGCAGGATGCGGCCGAAGGACCCGGGCTTCCTGGTCGTGCCTTCGTGACTGACCTCGGTGGCTCCCTGAACGCTGATGCGCCAGGTGAAGAACCCGGGGTGGGGCGCCAGGTCGAGCACCTCCTGCAGGAAGGCCTCCCGGGCGGTCTTCACGCCGTTGGTGAAGATCACCACCTCCTCGAACCCGAGCCGAACGGCTTCCTGGACGACCTCCTTGAAGCCAGGCTGCAGCGTCGGCTCTCCGCCAAGCAACGTGAGCTTTCGGTGACCCTTCGCGAAGGCCTGACGCACGCTCTCGAGCAGCGGCTCGGTGGGCAGGGGACGCGCCCTTCCGAGCGCCGTCTGCTGACCCGAGACGCAGAAGACGCAACGATTGTTGCACATGTGGCCGAGCTGGATCTCGACCTGCGTCTTCGGCTCCATCACTCCCCAGCTTACCAGAGCTGGGTTCGAGCCGCCTGCGTCAGCCGATCTGGCGAGCGTGATCGCCGGTGGAGCTGCCGATCAGGTTCTGGGCGAGGACACCCAGGTTGTCCGCATCGACCACTCGACTCGAGAGCACCGTGCCTTCGGCGTCACTCACGAAGACCCTGAGCACGTTCTGCTGGAACGAGGTCACCACGATGAACGGCGTCGACGAACCGCTGGCTCTCACCGTCGCCAGCACCTGGAGGCCACTCGGGGCGGGGAGACGCGCGTTGGTGATGACCAGGTCGAACGGTCCCTTGCGGGTGAGCATGAGCTGGAGCTCGAGTCCCGTGGCGACCTCCACGATCTCCGCGTCCAGGTGGGCAATGACCGGCTTGAGCCAGCCCCTGGCCACTGGATCGGCATCGGCAATCAGCACTCGCGGACGACGGGCGGGCCTGGGTCCACTTTGGGGAACGGACGGCTTGTAGCTCATACGGGGTGGGGGCACGTAGCGGGTAGGTCGGAAAGACGGTCCAGGAGGGTTCTGGGGGGGAGGGGGCCTGAAGCCGTCGACGGCAGGAAAGCAGCTATCGTGCCAACTCATCCAACGGGCAAACCCTCGAAATGTGAGTGGCGTCTCAGGAGTGACAATTTTCGTCCTTCAGATCTGGAGGGCGACGGGTACTTCAGATCTGAAACGTCTCGTTTCGAGAAGCTCGATCGTTTCCGCGAGGCGAGAAAGAGGTGGCCCGCTGACCTCGACTGACCCGTCGCAGGTGGACGTGGAGCGAGTTCC
Organism: Polyangiaceae bacterium; assembly: GCA_041389745.1. Taxonomy (GTDB): domain Bacteria; phylum Myxococcota_A; class Polyangia; order Polyangiales; family Polyangiaceae; genus JAHBVY01. Next base: position 19,290 of record JAWKRF010000023.1, on the reverse strand, counting down.
GGACGGAGACCGAGACGCTGTCTCCGCGTCCCACCAGGGTCTCACCCACACCCCCCGGGAGGATTCCCACACCCGCTCCGTTTCGACTACACGCGCTCCGGGTTCGACCTGCGGTCGCGCCCGAAGACCCAGTCTCCAGCTGATCAACGGGTGCGTCGGGAGCGCCTCTCGAGGCAGCTGGAGCCGCGCTCGAAACGCAGCTCCGAATTGTTTCCTGGAGGTATCAGCCAGCGATGGAACCTGGGCCCAGTCGACCTGCACCAGGTCGGCGGCGACCCCGAGGGGATACGCTTGCTCCTCGAGCCGCTCGGCAGACGGGCGGGGCGCCAGCGCGGCGCGGGTCGAGGTGCAGGTCCAGGCGAACGTTACGCATGGGTCCAGATCGGCCACGCCAGGCACCAGTTGCGCGATTTCGTCAGCCCAGCAGATCGACTCGCGACGCCAACGCAGAAACCCGGACCTGCGTGCACGCCGCGCGCAACTGCGGGCGAGGACGCCCGAAGCGTTCGCCATGACCGTAGATGCAGTCCGCTCCCGACGCCACGCCTCGAGCGACGAGGCGAGTCCAGAGCAAACCCACAAGTCCGAGCCCAGCGCCGACGATCGCCAGCGACTGGCGGAGTCACGCCAGCGGGCGATGTCCGAAGGCGGCGCGACCAGCCCGCTCGCTAGCCGAGCAGGTGGGAAGGATGCCAGCGTCGCGGCGGCCCAGGCCTACGTGCGAAAGACCCTCGCCCAGAACCCCGACCGAGCGGAGCAGCTGCTGCAGCAGTACCACCTGAAGCACCAGAGCCCGGCGGTGCAACAGCTCGTGAAGCGAGGCATCGCGGGACACGCTGGAAAGGAGCTCTATGACCGCGGCTGCCGCCTGATCAGCGCGCTCCGAGCTTTCTCCAAGGAGGAGCTGGGCGACATCGCGGGCATGGTGAGGGCGGGCACTTCGCTGAACGAAGCGATCCGACAGGAGCGGGCCGAGAAGGCTAGACCCGTGCACTACGAGGCGCCGAAGTCACTCGCGGCGCAATCCCGAGGCCCCATCGCCCGCGCGAAGGCTCTGGCGAACGCGGTAGCGGGCATTCGTTCCCACGCGGGCAAGACCTGGAGCGCGTTGCCCGTGATCACGCGCGACGCGGAGCTCCAGCTCGGACTCGTGAAGAGCACCACAGCGCCCATCGAGACGTTCAACGCCGTGGCGGATGCAGCGGAGGATCTGAGCTTCGCACCTCTCGAGAAGCTCGGCCACGAAGCGAGCGTCACCAAGCAGTACCTTGGTGGCGCGGTCACGCAGCTTCAAGCCCAGACGCGCTCCGCCTACTTCACCCTCAATCAAACGCTCGAGAACCTGGGAAGCGCGGCGAAGGAGTACGAGACGGCGATGTCAAAGAGCCCCCCGGACGTGCTTTCCGCCCAGAAAGCCGCCGCTCGAGCGAACGCTGCGAGCAAGGTTCTCGACGCCCAAGTGGGGAGGTTCTACGCGCTCGCGGGTCGCCTCGACGCAGCGAACAAGGAGTTCGACCACCAGGTGCCTCATGTCGTGAAGGAGGTCCTGATCTCGGCTGCGGCGATGGGGCTCGGTCTCGGACTCGCGGCTGAAGCGTCGGAGGCTGAGATCGCCGCGCGTAGGGCCGCAACCACCGCCGAGAAAGCCGTACATCTCGCGAAGCACGGTTTGCAGGAGCTTGCGACGGATCGCGCGCTCGGGATGGTGGTTCACGAGGTGGAGCACGGTATCGAGCACATCAAGCGCCTGGTTCGGTGAAGACGCGGAAACTCAACGGCGAACGGCCGCCGCTTCCTCACGAAAACGACGGCCGATCACTGACCCGACGCAGCGCTGTTCAGTTCACCAGGGACGACCAGTCGGGTTTCTCCGGAGGCGCCGCGTCTTCCAGATCGATCTGTGCCAGCTGGAGCTTGCCAGCCAGATCGACGTTCACGGACTGCCAGCGGGTGTAGGCCTCGATGACCCAGATCCCGCTCTCGCGGGTGCCGTTGCCGCTCGCGCCGTTTCCGCCGAAGGGCAGATGCGCTTCGGCGCCGGTGGTCGAGTTGTTGATGCTGGTCATGCCCGCGCTGATCTCCTCCTTGAAGCGCAACATGGCCTTCGCGTCCCGTGTGTAGATCGCGCTGGAGAGCCCGTACTGGGTGCCGTTGGCGGCTTCGATGGCCTCGTCGATGCCGTCCACCTCGACCAGGTTCACGGTCGGACCGAAGCACTCCTCTTGGGCGATGCGCATGTTCATCTTCACATGGTCGAAGATGCGAGGCGTGGCGTAGAGGCCCTTCTCGGCGTCTCCAGCGAAATTCGCGGGCTCATTGCCCGGCGTGATGCGCTTGCCATCCAGCAGCAGGTTCGCGCCGTCCTCGATGCCGACGGAGCGCTGCGCCACCCAGCGCTCGAGGAAGCGCTCGTTGATGAACGGACCATAGGCGATGCTCTCGTCCAGCGGGTCGCCGATCTTCAGCGCCGATGCCTTCTTGACCAGCAGGTCACGGACCTGGGGCATCACCTTGCGATCGACGATGATGTTGCCGCAGCTCGTACAACGTTGCCCCGCGGTACCAAAACTCGACCACAGGGCGCCGTCAACCGCCAGCTCGAGGTCGGCGTCTGCCAGGATGACCAGCGGGTTCTTGCCGCCGAGCTCGAGGGATGGCCGCTTGAGATTACGGCCGCACGCCTCACCCACGAGACGCCCCACCTCGGTCGAGCCGGTGAAGGAGATCTTGTCGAGTAGCTTCTCGTCCATCATCTCGATCAGGAACTGACCCGCGCTGTCCTTGCCTCCGCCGTGAACGACGCTGAGCACCCCACGCGGCAATCCCGCGCGGAACCATAGATCAGCGAACAGCGCACCGACACCCGGCGCGTCATCGCTGGGCTTCCACACGACGCTGTTTCCGCATAGCAACGCTGGCACGATCTTCCAGCTGGGTACGGCCACCGGGAAGTTGCCCGCGGTGATCACTCCGACCACTCCCACCGGACGGCGGTAGGTGAACAGCTCCTTGTTGGGCAGCTCGCTGGGGACCGTCTGTCCGTAAAGCCGTCGACCCTCGCTGAGGAAGAAGTCGCAGGTGTCTATGGCTTCCTGCACGCTGCCGCGCGCCTCACGGATCGGCTTGCCCATCTCGCGACTGACGAAGCGCGAGAGGTGCTCCTTTTCCTCACGCAGGAGCTGCCCCAGACGCCCGATGATCAGCGCGCGGGCGGGCGCTGGGGTGCGGGCCCAGGCGCGCTGAGCCGCCCGCGATCTCTGGCACGCTTCGCGTACCTCTTCCTTGCTGGAGAGGGGGGCGAGGGTCACCACGTCGTCCCGCTGCGACGGACTACGGCTGGCGTAGGTGTGGCTGGACTCGCGTTCCCGCCCGTCAATCACGTTGGGCACGATCAGCGTCGAGGCGTGCCCATTGTCCTGAGGAGTCGTCTTCATGGCGGGAGATTGGCCGCCGCGAGGGGTCACTGCAAGGCTGCTCGGATCGGCAGTATGTTGCGCCGACAGCCCAGCCTGACTGCAACGCAGATCCGGTGCACCTCCCCCCCAAATCCGGGGGAAACGCGCGCCCTCTGGGCGTACCCGACGACCTCGAGGCGAAGAAGACCGGGCGGGCTCGAAGAACGAAGCCTATCGGGAGCGCGTGCGAACGGACGACCTGGGCGACGTCATCGGCCCACGGCGCGCCGCGGCAATCGACGGCGGCGCAGCCAGAGCAGACCGAGCAAGCTCACTCCGTAGATTCCCCACGGATTCGTGCCTTGGGCTCCTTGAGCCAGACTGCAGGTGGAGCCAGAGTCCGTCGCAGGGATCAGACCATCGCTGGCGTCCGGTGTGTTCACACCCGCGTCAGGAGAGCCTCCGGCGCTACCACCGCCTACCCCACCGAGACCGCCTGTCGCGACGCCTCCCGCGCCCGCCGACGCCCCGCCGGCGCCGGCGGTGCCCGCCGCTCCGGCCGCGCCCCCAGTACCTCCAGCGCCGCCAGCGGAGATCGTGGCCTCGCACGCGCCGTTGTTGCACTCGTAACCCATCTGGCAGTCGTCCGCGGTAGCACAGGTGCTCGAGCAGGCGCTCCCGGTTCCGCAGTGATACGGTGCACAGCTTTGAGGCGTCTGCGCACTGCATTCACCCGCGCCGTTGCAGGACGCATCCGGCACCGAGACGTCATCGCTGCAGCTGCCGAGCCCACAGACCGTCTCTCCACCCGGGAACGCGCAGCCTGGGTTGGAGCCATCGCAAGCACCAGCGCACACGCCGGTCCCCGTGCACGCTGCGCGACCGCCACGCGGCGCGCCGCTGACCAGGGTGCAGGTACCGATCGATCCGGGCTCGCTGCAGCTCTGGCACTGACCACCGCAAGCGTCGTCACAGCAAACTCCGTCCACGCAGTTCCCCGACGCGCACTGTCCGGCCGTGGAGCAGCTCGCTCCGTTACCTTGCGGATTCGCGCAGATGCCGGCGAGGCAGTACTGCGGGGCGAGGCAGTCGCCGTCCACGGTGCAACCGCCGTCACATAGCGGCAACGACGGATGGCAGGTGTACGGGCTGCAGGTCTGCTGTTGGAGGGACGGACAGCTCCCGGTGCCGGTGCAGCGCGCCTCGACGGTCGCGATGCCCGTGCTACACGCGGCCGCGCGACACACGACGCTGTTTCCAGGATAGGTGCAGCTGGTCTGACTCGTGCCGTCACAGGTGCCGCCGCATCCGCTGCCGTCATTGGCGCACGCCGTGCGCGCGCCGTGAGGAGCGCCCGTCACAGCGGAGCAAACGCCTTCGTTTCCGCCCAGGTCACATGCCTCGCACTGGCCGCTGCAAGCGCTGTTGCAGCAGTAGCCATCGACGCAGCGACCGCTCCCACACTCCGCGTTGCGGGAGCAGGGACTTCCGAGGTTCTGAGTGGTCTGGCAAACGCCCGCGACGCAGTACTCGTCCACCCCGCAGTCGGCGTCGGCCGTACAATCATTCCCACAGCCGTCGCCCGTGCACGACCCGCTTGGACAGGAGAGCGTCTGTAGTGGCGGACAGGCGCCAGCGCCATTGCAGCCAGCTCCCAGCGTCGCCACGCCGGAGCCCGTGTCGCAGCTCGAGGCGCGGCATTCCGTGCTCGACCCCGGGTAGGCGCAGGCGGTGCGAGCGACCCCGTTGCAGCTACCGCCACAGGCCGAGCCGTCGTCGGCGCAGGAAGGCCGCGCCCCGACCGGAGCTCCGGTCACGGCGCTGCAAGCACCCTCACTGCCGCTCACGCTGCAGGCTTCACACTGTCCGTTGCACGCGGTGTTGCAGCAGAAGCCGTCCACGCAGTACCCGCTGGCGCACTCCGGGTTCGCCGTGCACGACTCTCCGTTGGTCTTGGCCGGGACGCACGAGCCAGCGTCGCAGCGGTAGCCCAGCTGGCACTGCGTATCGATGGTGCAGGTCGTGAGGCAGCCGGTGCCGGCGCACTGGAAAGGCGCACAGGGCTGAAGCGTTTCCGCGGGACAACTGCCGTTGCCGACACAGAACGTCTGCAGTGACGCCTGCCCAGCGCTGCAGCTCGCCGCTCGACACTCCACGCCGCCACCAGGCAAGGCGCACTGAGTGCGGTTGCTTCCGTCGCACAAGCCATTGCACGCGGTACCGTCTCCCGCGCACGCGGGTCGAGCGCCGTGAGGGGCGCCGCTGGTTGGTGTGCAGGAGCCGACGTTGCCTGGATTGTCACAGGCCTCGCACTGACCTCCACACGCGGCGTTGCAGCACACGCCATCGACGCACCGCCCGGACTGACACTGACGGGTCTCGCTGCACGCGGTTCCGTTGGGATACTTGGTGATGCAATTCGAGCCGTCACACCAAGCGCTGGCGTCGCAGTGGGTGTCCTGAGAGCAGGCGGTCGTGCAGCTGTCCAGGTTTCCAGAGCAGCTACCCGGAGCACACTCGTTCTCTGGATCCGTGTGCAGGGTGTAGGGCGTACAGGTGCCTGCAGTCCCCTCACAGGTCTCGCACGTGCCATCACAACGGCTGTCGCAGCAGGTATTGTCCGCGCTGCACACGGTGCCCGCCGAGCACCCGTCGTCGTCGGTGCAGGCGCCGCCCGCGCCAGCCTTGGGCTTGCAGCGGTTGTCGGTGTCGCAGAAGTAGTTGCTGTTGCCGCCCTGCGTGCAGTCCGAGTTCGAGTTGCAGCGGTCGCTACACGAACCGTTGTAACAGGTGAAGCTGCCTGGAGGCTGACACTCGGTATCGGGGTCGGACAGGTTCGAGACGTTGTGGCACTCACCGTTGGCCTGTCCGGTCCGGCTGTTGGTGCAGGCTTCGCACTGGCCATCGCAAGCAGCGTCGCAACACACGCCTTCTGGCGCACAGTGGCCGTAGGCGCAGTCCGAATCGACCGAGCACGACTGACCGTTCGCCTTCTTGCACTGCCCGTTGTCGTTGCAGCGCATGGTCCCACTGCAGCCATTGTCGGTGCTGCCCTGCGCCACCTTCACGCACGAGCCGCTGCCGTTGCAGTCGTAGCAAGGCGTCGTGCAGTGAGACGCACAGCAGCGCGAATCCTGTGACGAGCAAACCCCGTTCGCGCACTGGTTGCTCGCGGAGCAGGTCGAGCCGTCCTTCAGGGTTATCTGCAGCTTGGGCCGGTGCGCGGTGTCGGTGGTGTAGTTCCGGGACGCGAACTTCACCGCGTTGTGCGCCGAGTCGACGTTTGCATAGAGCAAGAAGCCATGGTTGGTGCGAGACCCGCTGACCCAAGGCTGCACGATGCTGGTGACGGTCCAGCTCACCCAGCCAGCGTCCGTCGTCTTGCTGGCAGCGGTGGCCCACGAGGCCTCGCCGACGTTCAAGTCGTTGTCGAGTCCGTCCACGTCCTCGCCGTTGCACTTGACCTCGCCTGCGCCCTCGTCCCAGGTCTTGTTCGCGGCCGAAACGCTGATGCTCGTCTTGGGCGAGTTCAGCTGGTACAGCTCGAGCGTCGCGGTGTCGATCTGAGCCGTGGAGGGGATCCCGGAGACGTCGAAGTAGATCGCCGCGCGGATTTCATGACCGTCGTGATTCGCGGTAGGCCCGTCGTCGACGTAGCCGACGCAGAACTGGGGCGACTTACCGTTGTTGTAGCCGGTGTAGGGGCCGCTGCGATGAAAGCTGCCGTCCTTGCTGGCGTTCAGCCCAACGGCCGCGCTCTGGGACTCGACTGGTTCCTCGGGGAGCTGATCCGCCGACGAGCAACCGAGGGGCAGCGCGCCAGCGAGGAACGCGGCGAACGCCAGCCCAAACCCGACCGGGACCCTTTTATTCCACATGGATATTCTCCCCCTCACCGACGCCTCCCGGTGCCGGCCCGACGCAACGTGCGTGTCGGTCCGCGGTAACCCCGCAGATTGAGTCTCGACCGGCCGAGAGGCTCATCATCGGAGCCTCGAACGGCAGCATCACGGGAGCATCTGGCAAGGTCTTCGCGACCAGCTGCGAGCCGCGAACGCTCCAGCAGCCGACGTCGCCCCCGGCGCTCGCCGCGCACTGGAAGTCTCTCCCCCCGGCGCTCGCCACGACTCCGTCGGAGAACCAGGGTCCCTCTGGGCTGGTCGCGTTGGGGTCGGAGCTTCCCGATTGCTCACCCCAGCAGTACAGCCCGTCCGCGAGCTCGGCGCAGGTGGTGAGGAAGCCACAGTACACCGCGCTGGCCTTGCCGGGCAGATCGACCGGTCCGGCCTCGAGCGGTGTATTCGTGACCCCCACCAGGGCGCCATCCTTGCCCAGTGGGCCAGCGGAGTCGCCTCCCCAGCAGAAAACGGAGCCCGATTCCGTGAGAGCGCAGGAGTGAAAGAAGCCTGCGCAGAGCTGAGTCGCGGGGCCATCCAGCTCCACGGGCTGGGTCGCCGACAGGGTTTCGTCGTCCCCGACGTCGTCCATGGCTTTCGTGCCGAGGAAGCGCGAGGTGCCCCAACACCGCACGGACCCATCTTCGAGCAACGCGCAGGCGTGCTCCTTGCCCGCCGCCACGCTCTTCGCGGCAGGCAGCTCCAAGAGAGGGACGTCAGCGGGCACTTCGTCGTCACCCACGGTCTCCAGGTTTCCCTGACCGAGCACGCCGGCTCCGGCGTCGCCCCAGCAACGCACGCCACCCCCACTCAGCACTGCACAGGAGAAGAGATCCCCCACGGAAATACTGATCGCCTCTCCACCGAGTTGCACGTCCTTCGTGCTGGGGGCAGCATCGTCGCCGTTGCCGTAGCCGAGCTGACCGCGAACCCCGCTGCCGAAGCACCGAACGGCGCCGCTCTCCAGACGTACACACACGTGCGCGCCGCCCGTTTGCAGCTCGATCACGGTGCCGGGAGACTGGCTCTGCCCCGGCTCGTCGTCCGACCCACAAGCGGCCAGCAAAACCCCCAATAATACGTAAGGTCGGCGCACTAGAAAAGCCTACACGACTCGCCGCGCGGAATAAATCGACCTAGCTCGGCAAGCAGCAATATTTTCGCAGTGGGCACTCTTGCGGTTCCCCTCAACCGGTCACTTCTCGCGCTTCACCGACGATGTGCGGGACCTTCGCTCAGCCCACGAGCCGCTGAAAGCGAGCCTCGCCGCGATACGCTACGAACTCCTCGTCTTCGCGGAAGTACTGTCGGTAGCAGTCGTCCCCCTCGAGCGCGTTCGACATGCGCCGGTACATCTCGTCCGGGTTGCCGAGGACGGCTGCACAGCAGGCCAGCAGGTACTCCACGTAGTGGTTGCCAGGGTGCATGGCGAGGGACTGCTCGAGGTCCTGGATGGCCTCAGCGTGGCGCCCAACCTGAACCTTGCACAGGCCGCGATACTGGTATCCATCGGCGTTCGGACTGAGCTCGAGGAGTCGGTCGAAATCGGGGAGCGCGTCCGCGAAACGACCGAACTGATCGGCCAGCAGCTTGCCTCTCAAGTGATACGGCCCGGGCTGACCTTGGTGCAACTCGATCGCTCGGTCGTAGTCTCTCAGCGCTGCCTCGCTCTGACCCAGCGCCGCCTCGGCCATCCCGCGCTGGAAGTGATACTGAGCCTGGTTGATCGGCGGCTCCAGCTCGATCGCCTTGCCGTAGTCGGCGATCGCTTCCGCGAGGCAATTCATGCGGTGGTAGGCGAACGCACGCTGAGCGTAGGCTGTGACGTAGCGCTGCCGAAAGTGGTCATCCAGCGAGATGACCTCGCTGAAGCGGTCCACGGCGGCCTGGAGATCGCCTCGCCCGAGCAGCGCCTCACCTTCCGCGTAGAGCGCCACCAGCTTGTCGAAGAGCCCAGGAACCGAGTGCATCGGACGTTCGCTCATTGCCACAAGATAGCCGAGATGCGGCGGAGGTCGCGAACGATCCGCGCGATCGCCGGTGTTCGTGGCCCCCCGCTCGGCGGGCTCGCCATCCCTGATGTGAGCTGCTAGCACCGGTCGCATGAAAGCCGTCGTCTTGGGCGCTGGACGCATGGGTAGAGCCGCTGCGTGGGACCTGGCACGTCAGCCAGGAATGACCTGCGTCAAGCTGGTAGATCGTGACGCCGATCTGCTCACCCGCGCAGGCAAGGAGCTCGAGTTCCTGCTCAGCGAGGGCCAGAAGTCGGGGCGCGCTGCGCGCATCGAGGGCCAGACCTTCGACCTCGATCGAGTTGGACCGCATGGAAACGAGCTATTGCCCGTGATCGAGGGCGCCGCGGTGGTCCTCTCATCGGCGGACTATCGCTTCAACGAAGCCGTCACCCGTGCTTGCATCCAGGCGGGCGCCCACATGTGCGACCTGGGCGGGAACCTGTTCGTGGTGGAGCGTCAGATGGCGATGAGCCAGGAGGCAGAGCGCGCAGGGATCTGTGTCGTCCCCGATACGGGCCTCGCTCCCGGCATGGCGTGCTTGCTGGGCGCGCTCGGCGTCGAGCACTTCGACTCCGTCGAGAGCCTCAGACTCAGAGTTGGAGGACTCCCAGCGCATCCCAAGCCTCCGCTGAACTACAAGCTGGTATTCTCCGTGCGGGGCCTGACGAACGAGTACCTGGAGCCGGCGGAGGTGCTCCGCGATGGCAAGCTCGAGCGGGTCCCGTCATTGATCGACGTCGAGAGCCTCGCCTTCCCCGAGCCCTTCGGTGAGCTCGAGGCGTTCAACACCTCGGGGGGCTGCTCGACGCTGCCCAAGACGCTGCGCGACAGGGTGCGCAACCTCGACTACAAGACCATCCGCTACCCGGGCCACTGTGCGGCGTTCGCTGGGATGCAGGCCATTGGCCTGTTCTCCGAGGAAATGATCAACGGCGTCGAGCCACGCAAGTTCGTCGAGGACCTGCTGGAGCGCCACCTGAACGACGACGACACCGACGTGGTCTTGGTGCGGGTGAGTATCGATGGGCTGAAGGAGGGCAAACGAAGCCGTCTGGTCTACGAGGTGATCGACCACCACAGCCCGGCGACCGGCCACAGCGCGATGGCGCGGACCACCGCCTACCCGGCCGCTGCGATCGCCTACATGCTCGCGGCGGGCGCCATCGAGAAGCGCGGCGTGCTGCCGGGAGAGCTCTGTGTACCCCTGAGCCCGTTCCTGAGCGCCGTGCGGGCGCGCGGCATCGAGGTCAAGGAGCGCTGGGAGTGAGCGTAGCCCAGCAGACCGGTTCTGCGGAGAATGTTTCCATGAGGCAACGGGCCACCGCGCACTCGACGATCCGCGGCCTCGCGCTGAGCCTGGGAAGCCTCGCGTTGATCGGCTGTGCCGCGACGGGCGCAGGGGGAAGGGCTGCGGTGGGCGCGGGCGAACCGCAACAGGCACCTGGAGCGTCTCCCCCCCAGACCCAACCCGGCGCTCTGGAGGCAGCGGAGAGCGCCCCGGGGCGACCGATCGCTGACGAGGAACCGGAGACGCCGCGAGTCGTCACGACCACCTGGCAGGCGATCTGCCCCGCAGAGATGGCGCTGGTCACGCGAGTCAAGGCCGCGTACTGCGTGGACCGCTGGGAGGGCACCCTCGAGCGCAAGCTGAAGGACGGACGCGCTCCCTGGCCCCCCAACCTCGAGATAGACGGGCGTGAGCGCGACTTCGTGGCGGTGAGCGTGAAGGGCAGGCGCCCCCAGGGCTACATCAGCGGTGAGCAGGCGGCGCAAGTCTGCGAGGCCGCTGGGAAGCGCCTGTGTTCAGCCGACGAGTGGGTCACCGCCTGTCGTGGGCCCAAGCTGACTCGATATCCGTACGGTAACGTCCGGAAGCCACATGTGTGCAACGATCGCTTCAAGGTCCTCGACAATCACCCGGTGCCCCGCCTGTGGAAGAAGGCACCGTCGAGCGACGACCCGATCAAGATGTGGCACCCGACGTTCATGAACGACAAGCGCCTCTTGCTCTTCGATCACACCACGGTGGAGACCGGGAGCATGGAAGGCTGCACGAACGAGTACGGTGTGTACGACATGGTCGGAAATCTGCACGAGTGGGTGTCCGACGCCGAAGGCACGTTCCGCGGGGGCTTCTTCATGGACACCTTCCAGAACGGCCAAGGCTGTGACTACCGCACGACGGGACACGGCTTCGAGTACCACGACTACTCGACGGGCTTTCGCTGCTGCGGCGACGTGGAGTGGAAGGAAACGACCAGTTCCTCGGGGAACTGAGACTGAGTGACGCAGAGCTGGCCAGGGCAAGCGCGAGAGCGCTCAGCGGCGCAGCGCCTTCACCCAGGCCTCGAAGCTGCCGCGCTCTTGACCTCCTGGCGAGCGGCGCATCCAGTAAGCCCCGGCCTTGCCCGCCCCCGCTTCGCACATCGCGTTCTTTGCGAACGCGTCCAGGGCAGCCTCGAGGCCGCTCCGATCGCGGACGGCCTTCGAGACACCGGCGACCACCTCCGCCATCGGCTTGCAGCGCGGCGCGGGCTGCGGCAGGTAGATCGGCGCGGGTGAGCTGCAGCAGGCGTCGCGCAGAGTCGCGTAGGTCGCCATCTCGTACCAGCCCATGCGGCTCACGAACCGCATGACCTGGGTGGTCTTACCGCCGGCCCCGAGGATGATCTGCTTCTTGAGCTCCAGCGCGCCCTTGCGCGGGTCGCTCTCCTCGCACATGCCGCCGAGGCTGGGTTCCTTGCGAAACGTATCCTCGGGGAGCCAGCGCTGCACACAAGCGCTGACGTCAGCGGCTGACACCTGGGCCCCGGGTTCAGGCTTCGGCTCTGTGGCCTGTGGTTCTGCAGCCTTCGGCTCTGTGGCCTGTGGTTCTGCAGCCTTCGGCTCTGCAGCCTTCGGCTCTGCAGCCTTCGGCTCTGCAGCCTTGACCTCGGCGGCCGGCGCCTTCGCTCCGTCTTCTGCGCTCGGCGGCGCCTCACCCTTGGCCTCGGAGGTCGACTCGCCGCTCGGCTCTGCAGCAGGGGCAGGCGCCTCCGTCTGCACCGGCGTGGCGCTCTGGGCGAGCGCCTTCGAGGACGCGTTCGCGGCGACGGGCGTGGGCTCGGGCTTCATGAAGACGACCCAAGCCGCAACCAGCGCCGCGGCGAGGGCGGCCAGACCACCTCCCATCACGATCCAGCGCCCCGCACCGCCGCCGGTCTGGGCTGGCGCCTGAGTGGCCATCGCGCCGAGGCTGGGTGAAGCGACGAGACTCTGCCGAGCGGGGGCGGTCGCAGCCAACTCGAGGGGCGAAGGCGTGGCCACTGCGGACGGCTGAGGCAGAGCGGGGGGCGGCGGGGGAACCGGCGGCCGACCAACGTGATTCTCCACGGAAACATCTGCCGCGGCGAAGGGAGACTGCGCGAGCGGCTGGGTCGCGCCGAGGCCAGCGGCCGGCTTGGGCGCCGGAGGCGGCACCGGCGGAGCTGCGGCAGAGGGTGGCGGCGGTGGAGGAGGAACCGGCGCCGCAGTCGCCGACGGTGGTGGTGGCGGCGCTGCGGGAGGCACCGGGGGCGGCGGCGCAGCTGCGGCTGGAGGAGTGGTCGGAAGCCGGTTGGTGGCGTCCGGATCTGGCCGCAGGGCGCGGAGACGGCTCGCGTCCGCCATCACCTGGGTGTCGTCCTCCTCCACCTCGGCGTCGTCTCTGGGCATCCAATCCGCGGCGTCTTCGCTGGGCATCTGCGCCAGCAGCGAACTCAAATCCGCGCGGATAGTCTGATCATCGGCGCCCTCGCTGAAGTCGGGCAGCTCGCGCGTCGGAGGCTTCGGTGCGTCCGGGATCACCATCGTCCCCCCGAACTTGCGCTGCGGGGGACGCGCAGATGGCCTTGGCGCCGGCGGGTCCTTGCGCGAGAGATCGGCACCTGGCGTCGCCGGAGACTCGAGAGTGCCACCGCGAGGCGGCGGAGCCTTGAGGGAGCCGAGTCCTATCTGGGTGACGCCGCTCCCACGACCACGCGCGATGGCGGGCGGACGCGGGCGAGCCGATGGTCGCGCCGGACCGGGCCGCGCGCTGGGCGCGATGCCCGGAGAGGTCATCATCGGCGGTCGCACCGAGTCGGGACGGCGCTGCGGGCCAGCAGGATCGTAGACCGGGCTCTCCTGCGTGGCCGCGTCGGAGGGCATGCGCGGACGCGGCGGAGGCGGCGCGGGCAGGGATGGCGGTTTCCCTGGGGGAACGGATGGCGCCGGGATGCCGGCCCCGGCTCGCTCGGTCGAGGCCCCGGTGAAGCTGTCCGCGGTCGACGGGGTCGGACGGCGATAAGGGGCGCGAGGCGCGAGCTGCTCGGTGAGCTTGCCTCCGAGCGGGTTCGCGGACGCATCGGCTTCGCCGCCCTCTTGAGCCGCCAGCCACTGCTCCAGCGCGGCCCGCAGCGGTTCCGCGCTGGCGACGCGCTGGACGCGCGCCGTGGCCAAGCCCTGAAACAGGATCGCGCGCAGGGGCTGGTCTTCGATCCCCGCCAGATACAGCTCGTCTGGCGCTCCGATACCCGAGCGCGCGGGAGGCTCCCCGACCAGCGCGTAGTAGAGGCAAGCCGCCAGCGCCCACGCATCGTCCCGCGCCGAAGGTCCGCCTCCAGCATTACGCTCGGGACACCGAAACGCCGATGGACCGCGGCGGCCGGGGCGAAACGCGAGGCGCGCGCGCTTGCCGAGCAGGACGGTCTGCGGAGTCACGGAGCCGTGTATCGCGTTGCTGCGATGGAGGTGTGCCAGCGTGGCGGCGATGGGCAACATCAGGCGCACGCCCTCGACCCCGGGGCGCGAACCGCGCTCACTCACCGCATCGCTGAGGCTTGCGCCGTTGGCTGGCTCGCACGCCACGAGGTACTCGCCGTCGAGTCGTACGACCTCGACGAGCTCGAGCAGGTCGGGACCGTGAAAGCCAACCACGCTGTCCAGCGCGTCCGCCTCACGGTCGTCGACGCGGTACAACACCACGGGCGAGTTGGTTCTCAGATCAGTGGCCTGAAACGCGTTCTCCGCTTCATCGACCCCGTCGATTCGGTAACGCGCAACCAGCACCACTCCTGGCTTGATGGCCTCGGCGGTCACGGTGGCGGGAGCCTACATCGCTGGTGCCTCACGTCACCCGGGAATTGCGGGTCAATCTGTCACTCGACGGTGCTTCGCCTGGAGCTTTCCGCCAAGCTGACAAACCAATCGTCTCCTCGCGCCGCCGCAGGTCTCGAGACCGACATCGACTCGAAACCAGAAAGCGTCGTAGAGCCAAGCACTTCGCGTGGCTGGGCGGACCACTTGCCGGACGCGCACGATGATGGCACACGCTTCGCAGCGACGCTGCGGGGTGACTCGTCCTGCTGCTCTGCAGTGATGTGGCTCCCGCGCTCGGAGGATCCCCACGATGACGCTCTCGCCCGGCCGTTTCGATCGCGTGATCAAGTGGGTCAGCCTGGGTGCCATTCCGCCCCTGCTGCTGCTTGGCTATCTCGCAAGGAGTCGCGGATCCGGATCGGAGCACCTCCCCCCCGAACCCTCCGCCAGCCCGAGCGTCGTCTCGCAGATCAGCGCGGCGGAAGAGGACGCCCCGAGCTCGCCGCTCGACGAGTCGTGGCCACCGAAGGAAGCGCACCCGACCAAGCCGGGACCGGAACACGCCGCCGTGGACCTGCCGACGGCGACCCCGCCCGCGCCGCAGCGACAGCACACCGCGACCAGGCATCGTCCCCGAGGGCCCTGTGGTGGTCTCGTGGTGCGTGCCATCACTCACGACGCAGAGGACCCGACCACCTCCGTCGCCACGGACTTCGATAGCCCCGCGGAAATCAAACACGTGGGCGAGGCGGTCGGAGGCTACCGGGTGAGCCGCATCGAGTGGGATCGCGTCACCTTCTCCAGCGGCGGCGGCGTCTGCACCGTCAAGATCAACCCAGGCGTGCGAGAAGCACAGGCCGGATCCAAAGGGGGCGCCCTCGAGCTGGCCCCAGGGGGCGAGAACAGCCGTCCTGCGCCGGACCCGGTGGCGCCTCCACAGGGGGTAACGGGCGGTGGGGTCCCGCTGGAGATCGCGGAAGGAATCCGCGTGGATTCACCCCTCAGTGCGACGCTGGAGGGCTTCGCGATCAAGGCGCTGAAGAGCCGCGGAAAGAAGCTGCTCGAGGGCGTGGAGCTGGCCGACGCGGAAGACACGGATGGCCACAAGGGTGTGCGTCTGTCTCGAATCGAAGCCGAGAGCCTGCTCGAACGTCTGCGCTTCCGCGACGGCGACGTGCTCCTCAGCATCGACGACCAGCCGATCACCAGCCGGGAGCGCCTGCTCGAGTGGCTCGAGGCTTGGTTGCTCGAGGAGCCCACCGAAGCTCACACCTATCGCATCGTGGTGGTGCGGGACGGCGAGATCGAAGGCACCCGTGAGCGGGTCACCCTCGAGCTTTCTCAAGGGCTGATCGTTGGCAGCGTGCTCTTCAGCGGCACGGATTCCCCGGGGTAATGGGTCGAGCGCGGCGTCTCAGAACAGGAAGGTGCTCCTGCCCTGCACCAGCACGCTGCGCGCCGCCTGACCATTCTCGTCCTCGAACGCATCCCCAGGGAAAAGAATTGCGCTCTCGAGGTCGAAGTAGAAGTGCTCCTCGAACTTCCACTGGAAGCGGCCATCGAGCTCGACCCCGTAGAAGTTCCCTGGCTTTCCGCCGTGGTAGTTGACCAGGTCGTCTTCGATCGCGACGCCGTCACGGAAACGCAGGGACTGGATCGGGTCCACCAGCCCATCCGGCGCCCAGGCCATCAGCACGCCACCGCGAAACAACAGGTTGTCCCTTGGCTTCAGGTCGAACTGCGGAAACACCGCCAGCGCGTTGGTGAACGAGCCCTCGGTGTCGGTGCGCTCACTGGGGAAGGTCTTCGCGCCGAGGCGCTGCAGCAACTCGACTCCGGCGGCCGCCGTGCGCGCGCTCTCGAAAGCCAGGATGCGCTCGAACATCAGCAAGCCAACGTTCGTGTCTTCCGAGAACAGCATCTGCGTCAGGTCCGTGCCCGGGTTGGGGTCGCGATCCCCGGAGGCGTAGTCCAGCTCCAGGTAGGCAGCCCACTTCGGCTCGTCCCAGCGAGCCACCGCGCGACCACCCCACTGGCTCACACGCTGACGAATGATCGGGTCGCTGTTGATCAGCGCCAGCGCCTCGCTCACCTCCCGAGTACGGCCCAGGATGCCATTGCCCTCGAAGCCCACGGTGAACTTGTCGACGTTGAAGATGGTGCGCAGCCCGATCACGTTGATGTTCGTGTCGTACTCACTGCTCCAGCGGTGGGCGTAGTTCGCCTGGACCTCCAGCGACTGGCGCTCGGTCGGCTCTGGTCGCAGCATGCGCACCACGAAGCCGAGGCTGTGGTAGTCGTCCCCGAACAGCTGAGGATCGTGCCCCACCACGCGATCGTAGAAGGTGATGAAGAAGAGCCCGCGATCGCGGCTACGGTCCCGCTGCTCCTCGGGCTTGAAGCCTTCGAGGGGCTTGGTCGCGAACAGCACACGATCGGTGTAGTCGCCCCGGTTGGCGTAGCCGAAGCGGTTGGCGAAGGAGCGTCCGCTGTTGACCAGCACGTTCGCGCCATCGCTCGTCGGTTGCCGACCGATGCGCAGGAGTCCAATGGGTAGGTTCAACTCCCCGTACGCGTGTCGCACGAAGATGGCGTCGTTGGGCTGGAGGACGTACCCATAGTTGTCTGGATCGAGCTGGTCGTCTCCCCCGCGGAAACCAACTCCGACCTTGGCGTTGTTGGGGTTCGAGGCCGCCACCGTGGACCCAGTCACCGTCGAAGGATCGCCACCGAAGGTCCCGTTATCGCCCCACAAGGTGCCGTCGAGCGCATCGATCGACAGCACGAAGCGGACCTTCTCCTTGTAGTCGACGCTGGTGTCCAGACGCGCGCGATGCTCGGCCCAGCTCGCGCGGCGGCTCTTGGTCCCGGAGAGGTCCACCGGATTGATGTAGAGACCGATCGCCCGGTACTCGGCGCCGAGCTTGAGCCCGTAGTCACCAAACTCGGTGCGCTCCTGATCCGCGCGTGGATCTGGATCGGACCAAGGCTCGGTCGCGCGCGCGCTCCCGGTCCACGTCAATGCCGCGACTACCAACCCCGCGTAAAGCCTGCGCATCGTGAGCGACGGTACTTGAACTGAAGGTTTCGTTGAAGCTGCAACGGCCGCCGGTTCGAACTTTTTGTCACCAGGTGTCAGAAAACGCTCCGCGCCGGGCTGGCTCACGATGCACCGGGAGGGCTCGACGCGACGCGCAGCGCGCATCTCCCGAGCGCGGTGGAGGGAGAGGTGTGGGTGGCGACTCGACGAGTAGGCTACAAGGACTCCCCTCCCGTTCACGCCAGCGATGACGTCCCCCGAACCCACGCGCGCCTCCGACAGGGAAGGCCATCACGCGCCTCGAGAGCCGCGGTTCCGGGGTGCGCGCAAGCCCTTGTGGCGCAGAGCGTTACCCTTCTTGCTCGCCATCGGGTTACTCGGCTGGGTGCTGCACCGCACGGGCTGGCAGCAGCTCAGAGGAGCGCTGAGTCAGACGAACCTGGTCGTCTTCTTCGCCTTCTCCTGGGCGATGCAGGTGCTGAGTCTGCTCGCGGACAGCTACGCAACGACCTACGTCTATCGCAAGACGGTGTGCCCGATCCGTTTCCGCGAGATGGTCGTGATCCGTGGGGCCAGCTACCTGCCCTCGATGCTGAACCACAACCTGGGACAGGCGTGGCTCACGTACTTCATCGCCAGGCGCTACACCGCGCCGCTGTGGCGAGTCGCCGGCGCCACGCTGCTGGTCTACGGGACGAACCTCGCGGGCCTGCTGCTGCTGTGCGCCCTGGCGCTGCCCTTCAACGGCGCACGCGTGCCCTGGCTGGCGCCGGTCGTCGGCCTCGCCTGCCTCGGAGGCCTCGGCTACTTCGCCCTGCTGAAATGGGGCGCACGCCTGCTTAGTCGCTGGCAGGCGACCGCGCCTCTGGTCGAGATCGGTGTCAGCGGGCATCTCAAAGCTATTGCCGTACGGATACCGCATGTGGCGACGCTCTATCTAAGCACCTGGCTGGTGTTCTCGTTCTTCGGCGTGTGGATCCCCCCGGGCGCTGCGCTGGCGTACGTCCCGGTGCTGATGGTGGTGGCCGCGTTGCCCTTGACACCAGGAGCCATCGGCACACGAGACGCCGTCGCGGTCGAGCTACTCGCGGCGTTCGCCACAGGCGAGCACGGTGTGTCTGCCATCGCCGCCACCACCCTCAGCTGGTTCGTGATGCTCAACCTCGGAGCGGCCTTGCTGTCCCCTCCGCTGATGCGCCGCGCCAGCACGTTGCTCGAGAGCCGGGAAGAGCTGCGACCCGACTGACGCGACTGGCACAGCTATGGCACAACCCGACGGACCATCGCCGAGCCGTCTCCCACCTTCTCGAGGCTTCTGGGTTGGGGGTGAGGAGCATCAGCGCGGACGCTGGGCCGCTCCAGCACCCGCGGCACACCCTTTGCTCTGCCACCCAGCGTCTCGATCGCCCGGAGTCGTCATGCAGCGCCTGATCATCCTTCTCACCTCCTCGTCCCTCGCCATCGCCTGTGGCGGCAGCTCCTTCGATGGAGGCGGCGGTACCGGGGGCAACGCGGGCAGCGGCGCGTCCGGCGGCAGCGGCGCGACTGGCGGCAGCGGCGCGTCCGGCGGCAGCGGCGCGTCCGGCGGCAGCGGCGCGACTGGCGGCACCGGAGGCAGCGGCGCCGTGAGCGGGAGCGGCGGTACCGGCGGTGTCCCCAGCGAATGCCGCGTGGAAACGAACCGACAAGGGCCCTATCCGGTCACCTTCGTCTTCTCGACCCAGGACCCCGCGAACCCCGTGTACCTGCAGCAAGACTGCGACCTGAACTACTCCGTGACCAGCTGTACCGATGGCTACAGCGCTTCGCTGGCGCGTTCGGGCGCCTGCACGGCTTCGTGCGAAAAC
>JAWKRF010000022.1:0-140292 GCA_041389745.1 Polyangiaceae bacterium | reverse complement strand
ATGAGCGGCACTCTGCAGGCACCGGCGGGGCCAAAAACAGACGCCCATCATGAAGCGCTTACGAAGGTGCCGCCAGACGTGACCTCCGTCTTTCGCGTCACCCGACCGAGCCCGTCTCGGGAATGTCTCCGGACACTCGCGGCACCACACCGGGTGGAAGAGCCCGCAAGGGAACGACTGTACACCAACGAAGAAAGCCCCCGACTTGCGGTCGGGGGCTTCTTTCAGGCGCTGGTAAGCGCTCGGGAAAGAGCTAGGCTCACTCCTCGGGATTCACCTCTTCGATGTTCGGCGCGATGGTCACGACGCGCTCGTTGCCGACGGCCTGGATGGCGCCGTTGAGCGTGAAGGTGGACAGCGTGTCATCGCCATCGAGGTCGCCTTCGGCCGTGGCGGAGAACGTCTCGCCCGACGCGCCCGTCGTACCCGAGGCGGTGTAGCCGTACATGTAGTACTGCGGCGCATCCATCGAGAACTTCAGGCACTGCCAGCCCGTCTGCGCGTCACCGTCGTTCCACTCGGCAGGGCTCGACTGGTATTTCTGGCCCTTGATCTTGGACTTGTTGTCCGGGACCTTCTTGGCCGCGCTAGCGCAGAGGCGGTTCACGACGCCGGTCGAAGCCTCGAGCGCCATGACCGAGGGGTTCATCGTCTCGCGCTGGAAGGCGGTGGTCGCGTCCTTGCCCAGCTGCCCCAGCGAGTTGCGAGCCTCAGCCGTCTTGGAGTTCTTCATGTAGCGGGTGACGCCGTAGATGGCCAGTGCCGCGAGGATACCGACGATGACCACGACGATCATCAACTCGATAAGGGTAAAGCCGCGCTTGGTACGTCGAAGGGCTCGCATCATCATTGTTCCTATCTCTCCTCGCGGGGCTCTTGTCGCTCGCAACAGCCCCGCGTGCTGCTACTCGCCTTGGTAATGATTCGCCGATTGGCCGGCTGGGATCTGGGGGGAGGTGCTACTCCCCCTCCCCCTCGAAGTAGATCTCCGAGGTGGAGTTGGAGCTGATGTAGACGGAGTCGGTGCCGTCGCCATCGAAGTCTGAACTGGCCCGCACCACGTACCAGGGCTCGCCGCTGGCGGTGGGGATGGGCACTGTGGCCGTGGTTCCGAGATCGGTGGGAGGTGCGTCAGTGCCGCCAACCCCCGCCACGCAGGCGTAGCCGAACTGCACCGGGCCACCGGCTTCCACACCCAGCGTATTCCACTTGTCAAAATCGGCGTGCGATGGATTATTCCACGCGGATTTGTACTCGCCCGGATCGCGGGGGTAGAAGTCGTCGATCTTGTCGGAGACCTTGAGGTACTGAAACGTCTCCGCCTTGTAGGCTTCCTGAGCCGCCTTGATGGAGCCGATCATGTGGATCGCCTCGTTGGACTTGGAAGCCAGAATGTATTTGCGGACACCGATGACGGCCAGGGTGGCGAGGATCCCCACGATGACCACCACCACCATCATCTCGATCAGCGTGAAGCCGCGGCTTCGTGACTGACGGTGAAGGGGGAGGCTCATGAGGTTCGGCGGAGCCGAGGGGCGGTCCCTCGTTGACTCACCTGCCCTAAAGCAGCTGTCGTGCCAGATGCCGGACGCCACGCCGTTCGACAGCGCGCAATCACCGTTTCCGCGGTTTTGATAGGGTTTCATGGGGCGACTCCTGAGCGAGAGAGAGGAACCCCAGGAGCGTGCCGCAACTTGCAGACCGCGCGGCGACAATTTGCGGCACCCCAGCGGCGGGACCAGTGACAAATCACGGCTGAGCACTGGATGTGTGGCTTCCGCCCACATCCAGCGCCATCCACACGGCAATGCTCAGCTGGGGAGGGTGAGCTTGTACAGAACGGCCAACACATGCTCGAGGCGAGCCAGCGCCTGAGCACAATCCCGAGCATTCACGTAGCCCCAGGCCTGAGCAACCTGCAGCGCGCTCCTCGTCTCGCTCGCCGACCCAGCAGCGGTCTGATAACGCTGCCGGCGGTTCCCTCCGCTCGACAGCTCTCCTTCGGCGATGTTCAACGCGATACTGGAAGCGCTGCGAGAAAGCTGCTTGGCGAGGGAGAGGTCGTGACGCCGAATGCGCGGCATCAAGGGCCGAAGGAGCTCAATCAACTCGAGCGCGGTGGAGTGAATTCGTAGGGACATGGGACTTTCCTTTCTGCCCCGTCGGCGGGGCTCCCCCGAGCCCCCCCGACGACGGGGAAGAAAGGCAAGCGCTCCCCAGACCAATCCCCGACCCACCGAAAACAAATCAAGAAGACCAACCGAAGCGACCCTCCCCCAAACCAACCGCAAACAAACCGAGAAGACCAACAGAAGCGGCCGCGCGAAGCGCGCCGCGACCAACCGCAAACAAACCGACCAAACCCAACCGAAGCGGCCGCGCAAAGCGCGCCGCGACCAGCACTACGCCCAACACCACTCACGAAGCGGCAAGCGCCAGTGACAGGCGAAGCCTGGCGCGCGCTTGCTCGAAGCAAACACCCCCCCCGCCTCCCGACCAAACCCAACCGAAGCGGCCGCGCAAAGCGCGCCGCGACCAGCACTACGCCCAACACCACTCACGAAGCGGCAAGCGCCGGTGACGGGCGAAGCCTGGCGCGCGCTTGCTCGAAACTAAACACCCGCCGCCCGACCAAACCCAGCCGAAGCGGCCGCGCGGAAGCGCTGTCCGCGATAACCACTAGGCTCGACCAAACCCAACCGAAGCGGCCGCGCGGCGCTCGCGGCCAGCAGATCGCCCAAGACCCCGCGAGCTAGTGATATCCCCGGCAACGGGTGTGCCAGTCCCAGTCCAGTCCCAGTCCCAGTCCAGTCCCAGTCCCAGTCCCAGTCCCAGTCCCAGTCCAGTCCCAGTCCCAGTCCCAGTCCCAGTCCCAGTCCCGCCCTACTCCCCTTCGTTTACCCTTACAATTTCCCCAGTAAACGAAGACGTCGCATACCGCCCAAACGTCCCATCCGCATCAAGATCCCCCTGCGCGTAGATCACATACCAGACATCATTGATCTTACTCGCAGCAGGCCACGTAACCGTGATCCCCGGCGTCATCCCCGCCGTCGGCGCCGTGAGCGCCCTCCCCGCGCGCACCATGTATCCATGCTGCACCGAGGTGCTCACCGTCGGATTCAGCAGCTTCCACCGCGCGTAGTCGGCGTGGCCCGACTGGGTCCAGTTGTACTTGGTCCGGTTGGGAGAGTTCGTCGGATACAGCGTGCCCGACGTGCTCACGTCGAGATACACCATGTTCTCCGCACGGAAGCGTTCCTCTCCCCCCCTGATCCCCTCGATCACGTGCATGGCCTCGACGGACTTGCTCGTGATCAGCCAGCGCCGCATGGCGACGAGCGCCAGGGTCGCCAGGATCCCCACCAGGACCACCACGACCATCACCTCGATCAGGGTGAAGCCCTGGGCACGCTGGGCGCGTCGGAGGCGCTGCAAGGGGCTGTGAACGATCATGGCTTCGAATAGACGTCGGGTTGCTGAGCTGAGTGCACGAGCCATTCCAAGCCCGAGCACTTCGCGCATGAACTGGCAGTTTAGCCGTCTCCTCGCGACTTTGGCCACTCGAGCGCAGCAATCGGTCGGGTGGCGTCCGACATCGCCTCCGCAAAAAGGTCAGGCTCGGACGCGATTGGTCACCGCCCGGCGCCACTCCCAGGGTCAGCGCTGGCTTCGCTTGGCGGCCCGCTGTCGGGATCGTCGTCGTCTCCCGAGTCGCTGCCGATGCCGTGCTTCTGTAAGCGGTAGCGCAAGGAGCGAAAACTCACGCCGAGCAGCTTCGCGGCCTGCTTGCGCACGCCCCCGGTGCGATCCAGGGCGGCCAGCAGCAGCCGCCGCTCCACCTCCCCCACCACGTCATCGAGGTTGCAGCCGCCCTCGGGCAGCTCCACCAGACTGGTCGCGGAGCCTCCGGCGGCGCCGCTGATCTCCGGCGGGAGATCCCCGAGCCCGATGCTGCGTCCCGGAGCCAGGGCCACCGCGCGCTCCATCACGTTCTCGAGCTCCCGCACGTTGCCCGGGAATTCGTAGCGCTCGAGCGCGCGCAGGGCGTCCGGCGTGAGGCCAACCACGTCCTTGCCCATCTCCTCGGCGAAGCGCCGCACGAAGCGCTCGGAAAACAGCGCAAGATCTTCTCTGCGTTCCCGCAGCGGCGGCAGCTCGATGCGGATCACGTTGAGCCGGTAGTACAGATCCTGACGGAAACGCCCACCGGAGACGTCCGCCTCCACGTCGCGGTTGGTCGCCGCGAGCAGCCGCACGTCGACGTCGACCTCCTGGGTCGACCCGACCGGGCGCACCCGGCGCTCCTGGAGCACCCGCAAGAGCTTCACCTGCAGGCTGAGCGGCAGCTCGCCCACCTCATCGAGCAGCAGCGTGCCCCCCGCGGCCTCCTGAAACAGTCCGCGATGACGCGCGCTGGCACCCGTGAACGCGCCCTTCTCGTGGCCGAACAGCTCGCTTTCCATGAGGTTTTCCGGCAGCGCGCCGCAGTTCACCACCAGGAACGGCTTGTCTGCGCGGTCCGAGCGATCGTGGATCGCTCGCGCGACGCGCTCCTTCCCGGTTCCGCTCTCGCCGGTGATCAGCACCGTGGTCCGGGCCTTCGCGATGCGCTCGACCAGGTCGAGCACCGTCTGCATGGCGCGGCTCTTGCCAATCAGCGTCTTGTCGCTGCGACTACCGACCTGGGCGCGCAGGCGGCGGTTCTCGGTGATCAGGGCGTTCTTTTCGAGGGCCTTCGCGACCAGCGCCGCGAGCTCCTTCGGCTCGAAGGGCTTCGTGATGAAGTCGTAGGCCCCGCCCCGCATCGCCTCGATGGCGTTCTCGAGCGTGGAATGAGCAGTGATCAGCACGACTTCCGTGGCCTCGCTGCGCTGCTTGGCGGCCGCTAGCACCTCGAGTCCCGAGCCGTCGGGCATGGCGAGATCGGTGAGCACCACAGGAAACGGGCGCGGACTCTGGGAGATGGCCTCCCTGGCACCCTGCACTCCGGGTGCGGTCACGACCTCGTAGCCCTCCCGCCGAAACAGGATCGACAGCATCTGACGCAGCCCCGGTTCGTCGTCGACCACCAGGATGCGCGTGGGAGGCGGCGGAAGGGAATCCATCAGGCTCAGACATATCACGTTGTGCCTGTGTCTGAGATCCGCGCTAAGCTGCCCTCTACTTACCTTAGTCTGAACGATGAAATATCCGAACCAGCATGCCTCAGTCCCGGCTGCCGCTCGGCTTCTCGACCCAGGGCGTCCGCTGCGACCGATCAGGAACGGAGCCCGCGCGCTCGGTGTGTTTGCCGTGGTGGTCGCGGGCTTCGCCAGCGCGTGTACCGCGAGTGACGGCGAAGGCGGTGTCCTTCCCGGGTCGGGCGGGACCGGGGGGAGCGCGGGCCAGACCAGCGCCGCCAGCATCGAGTTCGCCAGCGACGGCACGCTCCTGGTGGAGCCGCTCGTCGCCACGGAGCTCGTGGTCCAGGTGCGCCCGGTCGGCAGGCACACCGTGCGCTTCAGCCTGACCGGCGACTCCCTCGACGCGTCTCTCGCCGCGACCGAGGTCTCCACCGACAGCGCCGGCGTCGCCACCACGACGCTGTTTGCGCCGAGCCACGTCACCAGCTTCAACGTGCGCGCCGCCGTGGGCACCGAGGTCAGCGCTTCCAAGACCGTCTCGGTATCCGAACAAGGCTTCGGCACCTTGCGGGTCACGCCGGAGTACTCCGGCGGCCGCGATGTCACCAGCTGGACCGCCAGCGTGCATCCTGGGCGTCGCTGCAGCGATCTATCGGGGAACCCGCCTCCCGACGGCGCGCTGTGGACCACCGTTTCCCCGGGGCAAACCATCGAGATCGAGTCGGTGCCGGCGGGCACGTACGCTGCGGTCACATTGCGAGCCAATCAGTTCGCCGGCGGATGCAGCGATCTCTCGGGTGTGATGTCAGGGGAGACCAAGTCGGTCGACGTCCAGGTAATCAACCGCCCGTTGCAGCTGTCCGAGACCGATCTCGACATGACCCTCGGGCTCGACGATCTGAACTACGACTGGGAGCTGGGCCTGGATGGCGCCCGGGCCGACGCCAAGGCCGCGCTGCTCGGCGAGGCTCAGTCGGACGTCGGCGCCCTGCTCGACGCCATGGCGGCGAGCCTGCCCGGCAGCGCAGCCTCGCTCTTCCAGACGAGCCGCGACAGCGGAGCCTGGGACGCCCAGGTCGCCACCTGGATCGGTGCAGGCTCGACGGATGTGCTCCGCACGGCGCTCGACCAGTGGTTCGACGCCAGCGCCCCGCGACTGAGTGGGGATCGAGTGCTGTTCGGCAAGCTCGAGGCGTCCGGCACCACGCCGGGTTGGGCGACCTGGAAACTGGAGGAGGTCGCAGGTCTCTCCCCCACCAAGGCGGGTTTCCCCCCGGATATCGGCAAGCTGAGCCTGAGCTCCGATCCCGATGACTCGCTGCTCCTGGGCGGCAGCTTCTACTTCTTCCCTTCCAGGTTGGTCGTTGGCGCCGCGGAGCAACAAGCGATCAGCTCGAGCACGAACGCCTCGACCGGCGGCGAAGCCCTCGCGGAGCTCATCGACTGCGAAGGTCTCGGCGCGAGCCTCGCTGGGCAGGGCGAGCTATTCGATGGCTGCGATGGCGAGTGCGGAGCACTCGCCTGCAAGGCTGGACTCCAGCAGCTGTTCAGCCGCGCGCGCGACGCCTCCATCGACACCCCGGCCACGCTCACCTTCAGCGCCGCAGCGGCG
The DNA here is from genome assembly GCA_041389745.1 of Polyangiaceae bacterium. Classification (GTDB taxonomy): domain Bacteria; phylum Myxococcota_A; class Polyangia; order Polyangiales; family Polyangiaceae; genus JAHBVY01. The sequence goes on along the minus strand of JAWKRF010000022.1, from coordinate 133,554 downwards.
GCGGAGATCGACTCGGAAGCTCGCCCCACGGCCTTCGAGGGCACCTGGGTCGGCGAGCTCGACGACCAGAGCGATACGCCGCTCAGCCTCTCCGGCTCCGCCAAGGGCGCCCAGTCCTTGCCGCCGCAGTAGGCTCCACCATCGCCGTGAAGGTTCAGCCGCCGACGCGCCGCCAGGCGAGCCGCGCCTCGATCGCGAACGCATAGGCGACGAGGGCGTCCTCGACTGGCAGCGCACCACCGGAGCGCGCGTCTCGAGCGATGGCGCGAAACTCGAGGTAGCGCTGCCCTTGCAGACCGAGCATCAGCGCGACCAGCGCAGGATCCCGTGGCGCCTCCTTCTGGCTCACGAGGTTCGCGGCCGCGGCGAAGGTGCGCGTCACCAGGTGCTCCGCGTGTTCCACGGCGTGGGTCGTGCGCCCGGCGGCGAGGGCTTCCTCCAGCTGGCGCACGACGGCGTGCTGAGACTTCGGGAAGAGCGCCGCGTAGCTGAAGGCCGGCAGCGGATTACGCAGCGATGGAGGTGGGAGATCCAGCTCCTCGACCACGGGCACCAGGGGTCGCTCGCTGCGGCTCACCCGGCTGCTCGGGGGGCGACTCGGTCGCGAGGAGATCGGCGCGACTGAGCCGGAGCCCGGCGCGGCTTCCCCGGACGTTTCCCCGCGGTTTTGAATCCCGCTCTTCACCAGCTCGGCGTCGAGGGAGGGCACCGTGCCGAACTCGCGGCGGCGCCTGAGCCTTGGCGGATCGTCGCTCGGGGGTGTGCCCGTGCTCGTGCGATCCGTGTCTGCTTCGCGGGCACCGAAGTCGGCCACGCTGCGCGCCATATCCTCCCCGAGCATGCTGTCGGGGGCGTCCGTGAGACGCGGCAGCTCGTCGCTGTCGGCGCCACTCAGCTCGGGCAGGCGCTGAGACGGCGCCGTGGGTTGCTCGCTGTCGAAGCGCTGGGCATGCACGGTGGGGCTGGACTCCGCCAGGCGCAGCGCCTCCGTGAGGCCGCCTTCCGGCACCTGGAGCGCGGAGGCTGGCACCTCGCTGCTCTCGGGCATGCGCCGCTCGAAGTCTTCGAGCACCAGACGGGTGATGCGATCCAGCGCCTCGAAGACGCCTTGCCCGGAGGTCGCGACCGTCTCGAAGCTGGGGACTCCGCGCGGATTCAGCTCGGCCTCCAGCTCTTCGACGGGGCGCACGTCCCGGAGATCGCGCTTGTTGTACTGCAGCACGAGCGGCAGCTCGGTCAGCACGCGGCCATGCTCCTTCAGGTTTTCCTGCAGGTTCTCCAGGCTCTCCAGGTTGGCGTCACGACGGCCCCGCTGGGAGTCGGCTACGAGCACGACGCCGTCTGCGCCGGTGAGGACCAGCTTGCGAGTGGCATTGTAGTAGACCTGTCCCGGCACCGTGAACAGCTGCAACCTCACCCCCATCCCCCGCATGCTCGGCACGCGAATCGGCAGGAAGTCGAAGTAGAGGGTGCGATCGACCGGCGTCGCCAGACTCACCATCTTCCCGCGGTATTCGGGCTTCGTCGCGGTGTGGATGTGCTGCAAGGTGGTGGTTTTCCCACCTAGACCCGGGCCGTAGTACACGACCTTGAAGACGAGCTCCCGCGCGAGCGGGTTAACCACGGGCATCGGATGGGCAGGTTACCCCAGAGCGATCCTCGAGGGGAAAGCATTGCTGGAGGTCCGCGCGAAAACCCCCGGCGCGCGCCGCTGTTTCAAGGCGGATTCACCACATGTCTTGCTGAGACTCGAGCTGCCGCACGTACTCCCAGGTGGGCGAGATCTGGCACAACACGAGGGACGCGATCACGGCACCGACGCCGAGCACCGCGACGTACCCGAGCACACGATGGGTCAGCGGGTAGCGTCGCTCGACGCCGAACAAGTAGCCCATCGCGATCCCGACCAGCGCACCGCCCACGTGCGCCACGTTGTTCACGCCTCCGCCGCCCATGCCGCCGCCGATCACCCAGGAGAGCACGACGAAGATGATCAGACGCGTCATGTGGTCGCGCCACATCGAGTTCTTGCGCCCGAGGGAATAGCCGACGAGGGCGCCGAACAGCCCGAACACCGAACCGCTCGCCCCGCCAGTCCACGGCATCGGTCCGAGCAGGAGGTTTCCCAGGAAGCCGCCGATCCCAGCGAGCAGATAGGTGATCGTGAAGCGCGCCGAGCCGAGCTCCGGCTCCAAGGAGCGCCCCAGGATCCCGAGCCACATCATGTTGAACAGGATGTGCAGCACGCTGAAGTGGAAGAACACGGCACTCAAGAAGCGCCACCACTCACCCACCACGAGCTGATTGAGCACACCGGCGCGCAGCAACGCGGAGCGGGTCAGGCCGCCTCCGCCGCCGAAGCCCATGGGCAAGCTCGCGCCCTCGGCGCGGCCGTTGTCCAGCAGCATCAAGACGAAGCTCAGGACGTTGATGCCGATGAACAGCTTGGTGACCCATAGCTCATCGCCCAGCAGGCTCTTGACCAGGTCCCGTGAAGCGCGCCCCAGAGGGCCCGGCAACGGCTGCTTGCACTGGAAGCAGCGTTTCTCGCTGGCTGAGTTCAAGGTCCCGCAATACGGGCATTTGGGGGCGGCCACTGGCTTCGCGGTGTCGCAGGCTTGCTGGGCCAACGCAAGGCAATCAGCCCTTTTTCTCACTTCGGTGCTGAACGGCCGTAAGCCCATCGGGGGCCTCGCGTTAGATGGGCATGAACCCCAGCGCTACACTCGAGTCTTGGCAGTCCGTGCTGCCCGCGCTGTGGGACACCTCCGCCTCGAAGCCGGCTCCCCTGCCCTTCACCTGGGACCGCTACGCGCAGCGCCCGGAACCGGCTGGGCAACCCGCCGAGCAGAGCGAGCGGTGCAGCGCCCTCGGGCGTCGAAACATTCCCAAGTCGAGCGAGCCGTGTACAGTTCGCCCCGTGGAGTGGGACGCGGAGGCGCTGGAGCTGGAGCGGGAGCTGTGCGCTCGCGCTCACTCGGGCGATCGCGCCGCCATGGGCGAGCTGTTGAAGACCTACGGTCCCAAGCTCTTCCGCTCGGTGCTGCTGCCCAAGCTCGGGAACCACGCTCAGGCTGAAGAAGCCCTCTCCGCGACCTATATCAAGGTGGTGGAACGCTTCGATCGCTTCACCTGGCAAGACGTCGGTGTCTATCCCTGGCTGCGCGTGGTCGCGATGCGGGTGGCACTGGACATGCTACGCAAGAAGAAGCGCGAGCGTCTGTTCGAGCCCCAGGATCTGGAGCGCGAAATCGAGGCCGCCGACTCCAATCCCCACAAGACCCCGGACGCACTGGAGCGCCACGACCTCGCGGTGGCCCAGGATCGCGTCAAGCGCGCGATGAGCCGCATCAACCCCCGCTACGCCCAGGTCATCCAGCTGCGTATCCTCGAGGAAAAATCTCGCGAGGAAGCCGCGGCGGAGCTCGGCGTCAGCGTGGGCACCCTGGACGTGGTGCTACACCGCGCCATGGCGGCCCTGAAGAAGGCGACCCTCGCCGACGGAGTAGACTCATGAGCCCCCGCGACTCCAAGCCGAAGCTGTCCGTCGTCACTTCCAGTGAGAAGTCGACGAGCGCGGACTCGCCTCGCGAAGAGCACGGGCTCAGGATGGATCCGTCCAGCGACGCCGATCCGAGCGAACGCGATCTCGAGTGGCTGGCCCTCGAAGAGGAGACGCCCGACGACGCGGAATGGCTCAGCCCCGAAGCAGAAAGCGACTTCGCAGAGCAGCTGCGCGCCGCGTTCGAGCCGGCCGAACTCTCCCCTCGACTGAACCAGGCGCTGATCGAGCTGGCCCTCGAGGATCCTCTCGCGGAGGCCGACGAGGAGGAGCAGGCAGAGAGCGAGCGTCTCAGGGAAGCCCTGGATTCGGGGGTGAGCCACCCCCTGGCGGATCTCGCGCGCAGCGTCCATGCCGCCGCAGACCCCGGACGCATCGATGCCGCACGGAACCAGGCGCTGCTCGACGCAGCGCTGGAGAGCCAAGCCGGTGGCAAGGCTCGCGGAGGCTCGGCCAGTGGCAAGGTGATCCGGGTAACGTTCGGCGCCGTGACCGCGGTGCTCGCAGCCGCCGCCGGCATGCTGCTCTGGCTGCAGACCCAGGGCGACGCCGCGCATCAGCAAGCGGCGGAGCCCACGATGGCCGCTCAGGAGCTCGCCGTCTCCCGCTCGACGGCTTCGCTCTTCCACGAGAAGTTCGACACCAAGCATACCTCGGAGCGCGTCGATCGCATCGCGGCCGTCCGCGCCAGGGAGCTGCGCAGGAACCGCTACGCCAGCTGGGGGGCGCGATGAACACGCTGCTGACTCCCCGCTTCAAGCGCTGGCTCGCGGCCATCGCCCTCGTCGGCTTCGCCTCCGGCTTCGCCGCCTGCAAGTCGGAGTCGTATGACGAGACTCCCGCGGTGTGCGCCTCGGCACCCGACGGGCAGCCCGTGAGCCCGGCGCTGCTCGCGTTCCTCTCGCGAGCGCGCAGCGCCCACCACTCCGCGGATACCCTGGAAGAGCAGTCGCCCAAGCTGGCGGTCGAGAAGCTCCAGAGCCTGGTCGATGGACCGATTCCGGGAGGTAACGCCCCGCTGGCAGAAGCCAGCGAGGTCCTCGCAGACACCTACGCGCGGCTCGCGGATCTGAAGAGCCAGCAAGGACAGTTCGAGGACGCGCTGAAGGACGTCGAGACTGGGCTCGGCCACGCCAAGGAGATCAGCTACTTCCGTGGCCACCTCTTCGAGGTCCGTGGCCTGGCGTACGAGCGCCGCGCCAAGCAGCTGGAGGCCGACGGCGCCGACGCCTCGGTCGCCAAGCAGAACGCCTTGCAGGCCTTCGAGACGTCGATGGACATCCAGGAGAAGGTCATCGAGCAGAACCTGCCGGAGCAGGCTCCATGAGTCACAGCGTTCCTTTCTGGCGCGGGCCGGGGCGCAGCGCGTTGCTCTGCGCGCTGAGCCTTTGCGGGGCGCTCGGGCTGTATGGTTGTGGCGCCGGACAGGCAGCGCCGAAGGACGCGCCGTCGCCGCCGCCTCCCGGCTATCAGCAGCAACAGTACCCCTCGTCGGGGCAACCAGGCAGCCAGGAGTACGCGCAGCCTCCCGGCTCGCGTGGCCTGCAGCCCCCCGCCGCGCCCCCCGCGACCGCCAGCCCGTTCGAGCTTCCAGAGCCCAACGACGCGAGCAGCCTCACGGATTGGCAAGCCTACTTCGACCGGACCGCGAGCGCGCTCACCACTGACCTGCAGTGCTTCGATGCCTGCCGAGCGCTGCAGAGCCTGGAGCGCGCCCAGAAGCGCATCTGTGAGATCCTCGCAGGGGGAGACGACCCCGGGGCGCGCTGCGAGCGCGCGAAGGAGCGAGTCGCCGCCGCAAAAAGCCGCGTGGAATCCCAGTGCGACTGCCCGGCGAGTCCGTGACTGCGGCCGATCTGGAGCCGCCGCGCGCGCTCGCGCTCCACGATGTGCGCGAGGGCGGACGCTGGACGCGTAGCCAGCGACTCAAGAACGCGGTGCTGCGTGGGGCGGTGCGATGCGGATTGAGGTTCGCGGACCAGCTACCTCGGAGCTGGCTGATCGGCGTCCTGGGATGGCTTGGCTGGCTCGCGCACTGGGCGTCAGGCAAGTCGCGAGGCAGCACGCGGCGCGCGCTCGAGCGCGCCGGACTCGACCCGCGGCTCTCGGTCGAGGTCTGGCGCAACGCGGGGCGGAACCTTGGCCGTTGCCTGGCCTTGCGCCGCGCGCAGGGTGTCTCGAAATGGGTCGATGTGGACGCGGAGAGCGCGCGCTGCTTGGAAGACGCGATCCAGGCGGGGCGGGGCGTCGTGTTCATCAGCCTGCACCTCGGCCCCTTCGAGTGGCTCGCGGTGCGCATCGCCGAGCTCTGGCGGGGGAGCGGACGTGGCGCGCCTGGGCCCGCGATTCTGGTACGCGAGAGCTACGATCCCGCGCTCGATCCCCTCGTCGACGCTCACCGTCTGCGCCACGGGCTGGACGTGATCCACCGTGGGAAGCCCGGAGCGTCCGCTCGCATCCTGCGCAGCCTCAAGCAGGGTCGGCCCGTAGGTTTCCTCCCGGATCTCGGGGGTCGGGTGCGGACGGAGCTCGTCGATTGGCTGGGTGGCCCCAGGGAGCTACCGATTGGTCCCTTGCGGATCGCGCAACGCACTGGCGCGCCGCTGCTCCTCGGCTACCTGGAACCGCGATCTGGCGGCGGCTTCACGCTGCGGATCACGCGGTCGGAAGCCCTCAGCGCCGCGTCGCCAGCGCAGGCCCTCGCCCAGGATCTGGAACGAGTGATCCTGAAGCATCCAGAGCACTGGCTCTGGATGGGCCGATCCAGCTGAACGGATCTCCCACCTGGGTGATTGCTTCTGACCGTTAGCCCGGTTTAGATTCCTACCTGGCCGCGCTGCGGCAAGGGCTGAAGGGCCGTTCCTCACCCCCGTCGAGCCCCGGACGAACGAATCGCAGCGATTCAGCGAGCTGTGCGGACAAACGCGAACGCAAAGCTCCCTCTCGGCGTTAGGCTTGAAGACTCTTGGCGGACGCTGTTCAGAACCCAAGCAACTCCACCCCCCAGCTGGTTGCTGGCGTGGATATGCGCAGCCTGCCCATCGGGCCGGAGGAGGCGTTCGTGCTCTCGCGTGTGGATGGGCGGATCCCGCTGTCGGAGATCGCAGCTTCCACGGGCATGACCCAGGAGCACGTCTCGGAGATCCTCACGCGCCTGGCTCAGCTCGGCGCGGTCGTCTACGGTGACGTCGAGCCAGAACCCAAGCCCGTCGCAGAGGCGTCCCAGGTACCGGGCAACCCGCGACTCAATCATCCGGTGATCGAGACCGTGGAGGAGAGCAGCTCCGCGAGCGCTCACCCGGCTGCTGCGCTGTACGACCCGAGCGAACTCGACGAAGAGGTCGAGCTCGAGCTGCAACGCAAGCGGCAGATCCTCGACACGTTCTATCGCCTCGACAGCTCCGACTACTACCAGCTGCTCGGCGTGGAACGCCACGCGGAAAAGAAAGAGATAAAGGGCGCCTACTACAGCGTGGTGAGCCTCTTCCACCCGGACAAGTACTTTGGCAAGCGGCTCGGCAGCTTCAAGCCCAAGCTCGAGCGCATCTTCCAGACGCTGACCGAGGCGCACGACACCCTCACGCGCAAAGCGACGCGCCAGGAATACGACGCCTACCTCACGAGTCAGGCCCGGACGCGTGCGCTGGACAAGATGATGGCAGACGATCGCCATCGCGCGCGCGAGGTCGACGAGGTCAAGCGCCTGATCGAACAGCAGGCTCGCGTGCTGGAGCGCGCCTCCGCGCGTCCACCCTCCCAGGGCGCCAGCACCAGCTCGACGCCCCCGAAGCGCAGCGAACCGCCGGACGACGCCGCGCGACGCAAGCAGCTCTCGCGCAAGCTGCGCAACTCGGTTCCTCCGGGATCCATCTCCAGCAAGCCCCCGCCGCGCAGCGGCGGCGTGCAGGAAATTGTCGCCGATGACCTTCGGCGCCGCTACGACGATCGCCTCGCCCAGGCAAGAGACAGCCAAATCGACCACTATCGAAGAGCCGCAGAGACCGCTCTCGAAGCCAAGGACCCGGTCTCCGCCGCCAACGCGTTGCGCATCGCCGTGGGCCTCGCGCCGGAAGACACGGAGCTGGCCGCGCATTTCGCGAAGGTTCAGGCAGAAGCCAACGCTGCGCTGGCGGAGAGCTACATCGAGCAAGCTCAGTACGAGGAGCGAAACGGACACTTCGCCGAGGCCGCCCTGAGCTACGAGAAGGCTGCTCGGGGTCGTCCGGGGAGCTCTCGTCTGCTGGAGCGGGCTGCCCATTGCCTGATCGAAGCCAACGTGAATGCTCGCAAGGCCGTCGAGCTGGCGCGCAAGGCGGTGGAGCTGAACGACCAGCGGACGGATCTTCGTGTCACTCTCGCGCGGGCCCTTCTCGCCGCCGACATGCGTCAGAGCGCAGTGGCCGAGATCGAACGCGCGCTGAGCATCGATTCCAATGACGAAACGGCGCAGAGCTGGCTCAAGCGCCTGAAGCGAGAAGGCGGCTGAAACGAGAGCCGCCTGAAGCGAGAGCCGCCTGAAGCGAGAGCCGCTGAAGCGAGAGCCGCCTGAAGCGAGAGCCGCTGAAGCGAGAGCCGCCTGAAGGGGAATGCGCGCGGCTGAGTCGTCGCGCCACGCTTGCAGAAGTGCCTATCGAATCACGATGGCGCGAGGTTTCGATGACGCAGATGCGGCAACGCACGTGAAACGCGTGCCAAAACCACGGCAGCCGACGGATCGGGCAGCGGGGCGCCGACAAGGCGCGCAGGTGCCACTTGCACGCACCGGAGGCGATCAACAATTCCCCCCCTTGCGCCATCCTGCCTTAAGATATTCTGCTTAGGAGTGCGGCCACGAGCCGACAGAAAGGGACTTATGGAGCGCGTCATCGGTATCGACCTCGGCACCACCAACTCCTGCGTCGCCGTGATGGAGGGGGAGGCGCCGGTGGTGATCCCGAACCGGGGTGGATACAAGACCACGCCCAGCATGGTGGCGGTCACCGAGGCTGGAAAGCGGCTGGTCGGTCATATCGCCAAGCGACAGGCCATCACCAACGCGGAGAACACGGTGTATGCCGCCAAGCGCCTGATCGGTCGCAAATGGAGCTCACCCCAGGTGAAGAACTCCGTCATGACTTCGGCGTACACCATCGTGGAGGGCCCGCACGGAGACGTCCGCATCAAGCTCCGAGACAAGACCTACTCGGTTCCCGAGATCAGCTCGATGGTCTTGCAGGAGATGAAGATCATCGCCGAGGACTACCTCGGCGAAGAGGTGAACAAGGCGGTGGTCACGGTCCCCGCGTACTTCAACGACAACCAGCGTCAGGCCACCAAGGACGCCGGGGCCATCGCGGGCCTCGAGGTCATCCGCATCATCAACGAGCCGACCGCTGCTTCGCTCGCCTATGGCTTCGGCAAGAGCGTCGACAAGACCGTCGCGGTCTACGATCTCGGAGGAGGCACGTTCGACATCAGCATCCTGGAAATCGGGGCCCACGGCGTGTTCAAGGTCATCGCAACCACGGGCGATACGTTCCTTGGGGGTGAGGATTTCGATGCGCGGATCATCGACTGGCTGGTCCAGGGCTTCAAGGATGAGCACGACATCGACCTGCGTCAGGACCGGATGGCGCTCCAGCGCCTGCGGGACGCCGCCGAGAAGGCGAAGTGCGAGCTCTCCCAGGTGCGCGAGGCTGAGGTAAACCTCCCGTTCATCATTTCCACAGGGAGGAATGAGGCGCTCCACCTGCAGCGCACTCTCACCCGCGAGACGCTCGAACGCCTCACCGAGGACCTGGTCGAGCGCACCATCGACATCTGCAAGCAGGCGTTGGCTGACGCCCGGCTCGACATCGACGAGGTCGAGGACGTGGTGCTCGTCGGCGGCATGACCCGCATGCCAGCCATCGTGAACTCGGTCTCCGACTACTTCGAGCGGGAGCCCAACAAGGGTGTGCACCCCGACGAGGTGGTGGCCCTCGGCGCTGCTATCCAGGGCGCAGCGCTGATCGAGGACAAGCACGAGATGATCCTGCTCGACGTCACGCCCCATGCGCTGGGCATCATGACGTTCGGCAGCTACTTCGAAGAGCTGATCCCTCAGAACACCACGGTTCCGACCAGCCGCACCAAGATCTTCACCACGTCGCGTGACGACCAGACCGCCGTGAAGATCCTCGTCATGCAAGGCGAGAGCAAGAAGGCCGACGAGAACGAGCTCCTCGGTGAGTTCATCCTCACCGGCCTGAGGCGGGCCCCCAAGGGCCACGTGGAGATCGAGGTCACCTTCGAGATCAACACGGACGGCATCGTGAGCGTCCACGCCAAGGACCTGGACACCGGACAAGAGCAGTCGATTCAGGTCACCGCGACCAGCGGTCTGACCCAGGACGAGCTGCACGACATGATCGAGAACGCCAAGGACTACATGGTCGAAAGGCGTGTCGATGAGCAGTTCGAGCAAGCCAAGCAAGAGGCGGAGACGCTGATCGCGGACATCGAGCGCCTGTTCCCCCAAGTGGAGAAGATCGTGGCATCGAGCGACTTCGGGCGTGACGCGATCGACAAGGCCAAGGCCGTGCTCAGCAAGACGGAGCAGGCGATGAAGGCCCGGGACACCGACGAGCTGAAGCAGCAGGTAGAGGCCCTCTCCCGGACCCATCGCATGTTCAAGGGCGTGGTGTCGCGCACGCAGTGAGGCTGTGGCCGCGTGGAGATCACATTTCAGACGACAAGAGAATGGTGTCCGACCCTCCCAAACGTCCGCACGTGAGCTCGCTGCCTCCCGAAACCGAGGACATCGACGCGTCGTGGGACGACGAGCCGTTCGGGCTCGAGCTGGACGGAGGAGATCCGTTCGATCGCGAGACGGTGGTGCCCGACGAACCGGTGGAGGACTTCGCTGCGCGCCAGATGGCGGCCAACAAGAGCGAGTCCCCGCGGCCGGTCTCCGAGTTCCCGCTTCCCAGCACTGACTTCGAGCCCGACAGCCTGCCGCCCCTCCCGCTCGAGCCCAGTGCGGGTCGTTTCAGCGACCCCGCACCGGAGCGCTTGAGCCCAGCGACGCCGGTGCCCGCCCATCGGCCCTCCGATGGATTTTCCTCGCGGAATACTCGAACGAACCCGGAGCCGCTGCGTCCCCGCGCCAAGGGCCTGGATCCCGACTTCGCCGAAGCGCCTGACAGCTTTGGCTCCCTCCCCCCCCTGGCCCACGACTTCGATCCTGCGATTGAGACACCTGACGATAACAGCGGTGAAGTGGCTCCAAGCATTCCGCGGGCCGCCGTGCAGCCGAGCGGTCTGGAGCTGGACGACTTCCGCCTCGACTCCGGCACGCCCCCGAGCGGGTCGGCACTGGATCTGGTGAGCCGCCCTCGAGAGCCGAACTCCGACCCAAAGCCGTACGCCGGAAACCAGTCGCTGGGCGCCGAGCCGTCGAGCCCGAGCCACGCACCCTCCGAGCGCTCCGAGTCCCCAGTCGTGGACATGAAGGACCGCTACGCCGTGGGTGACTTCACCGGCGCGCTGGTGATCGCGGAGAGCATCCTCGAGAGCGACCCGAACCACGGAGACGCGCGCCGCTACGCGGACAGCTGCCGTGAGGTGTTGACGCAGATGTACGCCGCTCGCCTCGGACAGCTCGACCAGGTGGTGAGCGTGGCGGTGCCGCCCGACCAGATCCGCTGGTTGTCCCTCGACCACCGCGCGGGCTTCTTGCTGTCGCTCGTCGACGGGATGACCAGCATCGAGGACATCCTGGACGTTAGCGGGATGACCCGGCTCGATGCCCTGCGAATCATGTTCACGCTGGTACAGCAGCGTGTGATCGCCCTCGAGCCCCAGCGATAGACTTTCGCGCGGGCGAGCTTCGCGCTATGTCGCGCAGTGCAGGGGTCGGCGCTCGAATGGCTCTCCGTTCGCGCCTCCGCGGCGCTGTCTCCAGTCCGCGCGCAGCGCTTCGAAATAGATCGCGACCTCGAGCGAAGGGCATGCAATGCGAACCGAAACAGCGCCTGAGCAAACCGCCGGAACCTCGCGGAAAGCCTGGTGGCTCCAGCTCGGCGTCGGCGCCCTCTGCCTGATCGCCGCAGGCGGGCTATTTCGCTACGCAGGCGAGCGGTTCCTGCCAGCGCCGGAGTTCGTCGCGGCGCTGCCGGGCCAGTCCCCCCCCGTGCCGCTCGAGGCCAATCGGACTCCTCACCCCGACGCGCCCCCTCGAGAGATCGGACCGACCTACGATGGCGACGCGGCCCTCCCCGAGCACGCGAAGGAGGTCGCGAGCTACTGGCTCAAGGCGAAGCTCGACGCCGACACGCATCGCGTCACCGGCAGCGGCCGGATCAAGTGGACCAACACGTCCGACGTTGCCGTGAGGCAACTCTGGCTGCATCTGTATCTCAACGCTTTCAAGAACGCAGACACCGTCTTCTTGCGCTCTCCGTTCGGAGCAGGGCGCAGCGGGGACAAGGCAGAAGAGTGGGGCTACATCGATCTGGTGAAGCTGAGGGCCGTCGACTTCGGCGGCGTCGATCTGCTGAAGAACACCGCGAAGCACTCACCGGACGACCCCAAGGACGAGACCGACATCCGCGTCGACCTTCCGCAGGAGGTCGCCGCCGGGGCCACCCTGACCCTGGAGGTCGAGTGGGAGTCCCAGCTGCCGCGCATCGTCGAGCGCACGGGCTACCTCTCGGATTATCACTTCGTCGCGCAGTGGTTCCCGAAGCTCGCACGACTGGAGCGCGACGGCACCTGGCGCCACTTCACCTTTCACGCCCAGAGCGAGTTCTACGCCGACTACGGCAACTACGACGTGACGCTGGATGTCCCCGAGCGCTACGTCGTGGGGGCCAGCGGAGAGACCATCGAGCGCCGGGTCGAGGGTGGTCGTCTGATCCAGCGCCAGCGCGTGCAAGACGTCCATGATTTTGCCTGGACGGCGTGGCCAGGCTTTCAGCAGCACGACGAGGACATCGACGGCGTGGCCGTGAAGGTGCTCTACCCTCCGGCCCACGAAAGAAACCTCGCGGATACGTTGGACGCGCTGCGATTCGCCCTACCGCATTTCGGCAAGCACTACGGGCGCTATCCCTACAAGACACTCACCGTCGTTCATCCCCCGCGCTACGCAGCCAACTCGGGCGGCATGGAGTACCCGACGCTGATCACCACGGGAGGCGCGTGGCACGACAGCTACTGGAACCGCGGGGTTGGCGGCGTCACCATCCACGAGCTCGGGCACCAGTGGTTCTACGGACTGGTCGGCACCGATGAGCACAACTGGCCGTTCCTCGATGAGGGGTTGAACAGCTACGCCGAGCTGGTGGCCATGCGAGAGCACTACGGCGAGTCCTCGCTGGTCGCCCTGCCCAGCCTCAGCATCAACCGTCGCTCGGTGATGCGCGCGGCGGCCGCCAGCTACGGGGAGGACGACGTCGTCGGCCGACCCGCCGCGGCATTCCCCAATTTCCGCGCCATGGGCGCGCTGGTCTATGCCCGTACCGCCACCATCATGGACACCCTCGCCGGAGTCTACGGGCGGGCGAACGTCGAGCGCGCGCTTGGCCGCTACATGCGCTACTACCGCTTCAAGCACCCGGGACCGCGCCACTTCGTGGCAGCCATGCGCGAGGTGCTGGGCGACGAAGCCTCGCAGAACCTGGAGCGCGCCCTGTTCGAGCGCGGCCGCGTCGACTACACGATCCGTAGCGTCGAGTCGCAGAAGACCAGGAAGTCGGCTGGAATCTTCGACGACGGTGGGCGGCACACCGTTTCCTCGGGGGACCCGCCAGAACACGACTACACGGGACGCGCCCTGGTGTATCGCCACGGCGACCTGAAGTTCCCCGTTCAGGTCCTGCTGGTGGCGCAGGACGGTTCGCGCAGCGTCCAGGACTGGGACGGACGCAGCGCCTGGGTCGAGATCCAGTACCACGGCTCGAGTCCCCTGGCCTATGCGGTCGTCGACCCCGAGAGCCGTATTGGCCTGGACACGAACCCGCTGAACAATGCCGCGCGGAACGCATCGACCCCCGCGAGCCGCAGCCGTGAACGTCTGACCTATGCCGCTCAGCTACTGCTGGGAGTGACCGCACCATGATCGGCGCCGTGGACGGCTACCGGCGCCCCGGCGCGCTCGGCCTGGTATACGCCGCGCGACTGCTGGCAGGCTGGGCCATCGCAGCTCCCTTGGTGGGCGCGGTGAACGGTTCCGGCGTTCTCGCGTTTCCCCAGGGTGACGCGACACTCTTCGCCGCTGGGGGCGACTCACTCCTGGCCCTGCTCCAGACCAGCCACAGCTACCTTGGCGGCGCGCTGCGTGAGTCCAGCTGGCTGTTCGCCTTCTCCGCTGTCCTGGGCCTCGTACCCTACGCGTTCTGGCTCTGCGCGCTGGGCGACTCTGGCCGCCTGGGGCTCGGTCAGGCCGCGGGGCGCGCTCTGGAACGCCTGCCCCGCTTGCTCATTCTCAGCGCCGCGAGCCTGGTACTGAGCGGCATCCTCGCCGTGCTCGCCGCCCTCAGCTGGAGCGCGCTCTACGACCCGCTGGTTGCACGCACGAACGAGCGCGCCGTAGACCTCTGGCGGCTCGGGAGTCTGATCCCGTTCGCAGCGCTGTGGATCTGGCTGTCGATGCTGACCGATCTGTGGCGAGCGGCAGTCGTGCAGCACGACGCGAGATTGAAGCAGGCCCTGCGCCTGGGCTGGCGCGCGTTCAGGGCTCAGAAGCTAGTGATGCTCAGCTCCTGGCTCAGCCCGTGGCTGTGGGGCGTCGCGCTGATCGCTGGCGGCGCGCTCATCGTAGAGCGGCTCGCGGTGGAGCAAACCGGGGGCTGGCGAGTGCTCCTGGCCTGGCTGGTCCACCAGCTGGTGATCGTTGGGCTGCTGTTGCTGCGCTCCACCTGGTACACCAAGGCGCTCCGCGGCGTCGGTGCCCAACCGGCAGACTGAGCTCGTCATGCGCTGGACGATTGAAGCGACGCAAGGCGACCTGAGCCGCCTCACGTCGCCCGCGCGGGCTACCTGATTGAAAGCCGGTGCAGGGTCCCGATGATGCGGTCGAATCGCCTGCGCAACGACTCATCCAGAGGCCTGACCTGGCCCAGCGCCGCCGCGACTTCCAGGCACGCCAGGGTTTCCCGCGCGGAGCCCATTGCGCTGTGAAAGCGCGCGGCCTGGTTGCGCCCACGGCTGTACGAAGCCTCGGCCACGTTCAGCGCGATCGAGGACTGCGCACGCTTCAGCTGGCGACCCAGGTCCGAATCCTCGCGGCAGATGCGCTGCGACAACGGCTGGATCAACGTGATGGTTTCGAGAATGAACGGATAGATTTCGAGCATCGGGTGACCTCCTTTTTTTTCGATCACCCGATCCCCGCCGCCGGCGAGTCGCAGGCGATGTCCAGGCTGCGAGCGGAGCGAGCACCGGCGAAGCCGGCCCCGGCCTGGACACCGCCGAGCACGCCGGCAAGATGGGGAGTGAGCGAACGGGTTCGGGTTCGGGTTCGAGAGCGAGAACGAGAACGGGTTCGAGTTAGAGTTAGAGAAAAATCCGCAAGGCAACTGCCGGGCCAGGCGAAGCCGATGCCCGGCTAGCCTTCACACGACTGCCGGGCCAGGCGAAGCCGATGCCCGGCCAGCCTTCACACGACTGCCGGGCCAGGCGAAGCCGATGCCCGGCTAGCCTTCACAAGACTGCCGGGCCAGGCGAAGCCGATGCCCGGCCAGCTCGGGCCACAAGGACCGCCGCCAGGCGAAGCCGATGCCGGCCAGCCTTCACAAGACTGCCGGCCAGGCGAAGCCGATGCCGGCTAGCTCACACGACTGCCGGGCCAGGCGAAGCCGATGCCCGGCCAGCTTCACAAGACGCCGGCCAGGCGAAGCCGATGCCGGCCAGCCTCAAGACTGCCGGGCCAGGCGAAGCCGATGCCCGGCCAGCCTTCACAAGACTGCCGGCCAGGCGAAGCCGATGCCGGCTAGCCTTCACAAGACTGCCGGCCAGGCGAAGCCGATGCCGGCGTACAGGGACTGCCGGGCCAGGCGAAGCCGATGCCCGGCCAGCCTTCACGAGACTGCCGGCCAGGCGAAGCCGATGCCGGCCTCGCTGCATGCGACGTCGCAGCATAACCCCGCGGAAACGCCCACCCGAACCCGAACCCGAACCCGAACCCGAACCCGAACCCGAACCCGAACCCGAACCCGAACCCGAACCCGAACCCGAACCCGAACCCGGAAACCTGAACCCGAACCCGAACCCGAACCCGAACCCGAACCCGAACCCGAACCCGCTACGCCCGATACAGCTGCTGAAACCGCCTCGCCGGCCGGTCCCAGCTCACGTCCTGCCGCATCACCCGCCTCCGCAGCGCCGACCAGCGCTGCTTCCGGTACCCGCTCACGGCCCGCGCGACCGCCGCCGTCAGCGTCTTCGGACTGCCCTCCTCGAACGCGAAGCCGGTACCAGTCGACAGCTCGGCGTCCGCGTCCACGACGCTGTCGGCGAGGGCTCCAACCGCATGCACCACCGGCACGGCGCCATAGCGTTCGGCGAGCATCAGCTCCGTCGCCGAGCGATCGGAGCGAGGCGCGATCAGCCAGAGATCGCACGCGGCGAGCAGCCTGCGCTTCTCCAGCTGAGAACCGTCCCCGGACTCCCAGCTGGGCAGGATGCGCAGGTTGTCCTGATAGCGGTCGGCGACGCTCCTCAGCTTGCTCACCAACGTGTCATCCCCGCCGTCGGCGACCAGCAGCACCACGTCGTTGGCGAGGAGCTTGGGCAACGCCGAGACGAGCCAGTCACCTCCGGCGGCGCGGGTCAGATCGCCGGCAAACGCCATCAGGGGACGCTCGGGGGAGAGCGGGATCTCGAGCTGACGCAGGAGCGCCGTCTTGCAGACCTGCTTTCCGCTGGCGTCTTCTGCGTCGTAGCGCTGAGCCAGCGACGGATCCGTTGCTGGATTGTAGACCGCGTAGTCGACGCCGAGCTGGACGCCAAAGAAGACGTCGCTGCGATCGACCAGCACCCGCGTCAGGCCCCCTGCGTGACCATCGCTCGCCAGATCCCGGGCGTAGGCGTCGCTGATCGTGGTGATCACGTCGGCACCGGAGATCCCCGCCTTCAGCGCATTCACACGGTTGCCGGCGCGTGCCTCACCCGCGCGCTCCTTGGGGATCCCCAGGGAATCGGCAGCGCGAGCCGGAAAGGACCCCTGGTGGGTCGCGTCGGTGATGGTCAAAACGACGCGGGCGCCGAGCTCGTTGAGCGCCGCTGGTGCGGCGGGCCAGTCGAAGAGGTGCACGACGTCGAATGCCTGCCCGGCCTTGGCTCGCTCGGCGCACAGCGCCTGTACGGCGCGGACCAGAAGGCCGCAGCGCTCTGCCAGCACCTCGGGCTCGACGTCACTCGCAAAGGGCGCTTCACCAGCGAAGCGCGCTGGCGCCTTCTCTGCCTTGCTGGGAGCGCCGTCGAACAGCGCGAGCTTGACGCCGCTCGGCAGCTGGCAGTCGAACACCACCGCCTGACCTCCGTCCCACTCGAGCGGCGAGAGCCGCCGCGCCAGCATCAGCCCCGCAGCCTCGAAGCCATCGAGCCGGGGCAGCGCAACAGTGACCTCGTGACCGAGCTGCCGCAGACCCTTGGCCAGGGCAGCCACGACGACGCCGCAACCGCTGTCCGCAAACGGCGAGAGCTCGGCGGAAACCATCAGGATATCCATCGGCGCACGGCGTAGCACGGCTACGACGCGCCCGGGAACCTCAAGGGGCGGCCCGGCGCTCCTCACCCCCAAAAAACCGGCGTGCTCCAGCAGTTGCCCTGGAGGCGTGAGTCAGTACGCTCCGCACCCCATGGACCAGCTCGTCGAGAAAGCCGCCATCCTCCACGAGGCGCTGCCGTACATCCGGCGCTTCCACCAGCGCATCTTCGTCGTGAAGTACGGCGGCCACGCCATGGTCGACGAGGAACTCAAGCAGAGCTTCGCGCGGGACGTGTGCTTGCTGCGCTACGTCGGGATCCAGGTCGTGGTGGTCCACGGGGGCGGACCTCAGATCAACCAGACCCTCGGACGGATGGGGATCGAGTCCACGTTCTCTGGTGGCATGCGCGTCACGGACGACGAGACGATGAACGTGGTGGAGATGGTGCTCGGCGGCGCCGTCAACTCGGACATCGTCGGGCTGATCAGCGAGCAAGGCGGGCGCGCGGTTGGCCTCGGCGGAAAGGACGACGGCTTCCTGAAGGCTGCCCGTCGCACGGCGGTCGAGGCACGTGGTGCAGACGGCAACCCCGTGAAGGTCGACCCAGGGCGCGTCGGCCAGGTGGAGAAGGTCGACCCGAGCCTGATCCGCACGCTCATCGCTCAGGGCTTCATTCCCGTGATCGCGCCCATCGCCATCGATGCCAAGGGACAGTCGCTGAACGTCAACGCCGACGAAGCCGCAGCCGCCATCGCTGGCGCCTTGCAGTCGGCCAAGCTGGTCCTGATGACCGACGTGGAGGGCGTCAAGGACGCCCAGGGCGAACACATCAGTTCGCTGCGCGCGCGGGAGGCCGAGGCCCTGATCGAGAGCGGCGTGATCGCTGGCGGGATGATCCCCAAGGTGCGCTTCGCCCTGCAAGCGGTCGATTCCGGTGTGGAAAAGGTACACATCATCGACGGACGGCGTCGTCACGCCTTGCTGCTCGAGATCTTCACCGACTCGGGGGTCGGCACGGAAATCCAGCGCATCCACGATCCCGACTGAGCGCGCTCGGCGTTCGAACCAGAGTCTCGATGCAGCGCGTGCGCATGTTGAAGAAGTCGGAGTGTGTCCGACCGACTGCCGCTCCGCCGGGCGCGCTGGTCCGCATCTTTCGCGTGCCGCCGGAGTGGGCGGGCAAGCGCCTGGACACTTTCCTGTCGGCGCAGCTCCGCAACACCAGTCGAACCCGGGCGCGCGCGATCGTCGAGCAGAGCGCCTACGACCCGCTTGGACAGCGCATGAAGCCCAGCGAACGGCTGAAGGCGGAGAGCTTCGTGGTGCTGTGGCGCCGCCCCCCCGACGAATCCGACGAGCCCGTACCCATCCCGGTGCTGCACGAAGACGAACATCTGCTGGTGGTGGACAAGCCACCGCTGCTCACCGTTCACCCGACCGCACGACATCACCGCATCACCGTGCTCAGCCTGCTCGAGGCGGAGCGTCCAGGACAGTTCCTGAGCTTGATCCACCGCCTGGACCGCGAGACGTCCGGGATCCTGATGCTGGCCAAGAGCCCACACGCGGACCGCGCGTTCAAGCGCCGACTCGAAGACCGTTCCCGCGCGGAAACAAACCAGTATGGCATGACACCGGACCTCGGCCCCAGCATCGGCAAGACCTACTTGGCGATCACCTGGGGGATCCCCGAGCCCGGTCTGATCGACGTGCCCCTGGAACCCGACACGGACAACCCCCTGCGCGTGAAGATGCGGGTGGCGACCGGCGGCGTGGGCGACGGCAGCCCGGGGATGGAGGCGCGCACCTTGGTGGAGCTGCTGGAGACGCGGAAGAACTACGCGCTGATCCGCTGTCGCCTGCTCACCGGACGCCAGCACCAGATCCGCATCCACCTGGCGAGCCAGGGCTTTCCGGTCGTCGGTGACAAGCTGTACGGCCCGGACGAGCGACTGCTCGCCCGCGCCGCTGACGGGGAACTGACGGACGAGGACCTACGCAAACTGGAGCTCCCACGCCAGGCGCTCCACGCTCACACGTACGCCCTCGAGCACGCCGTCAGCGGCGAGCAGCTGGAGCTGGTCTCACCCCTGCCGGCCGACTTGCAGGAGTTCTGGGACGAGCAGCTCGAGGACTGATCGAGCTCAGGCGCTGCCGGCGCTGCCGCCGGTCGTCCCGCCCGTGCCGCCCGTCGTCCCGCCCGTGCCACCCGTCGTCCCGCCCGTGCCGCCCGTCGTCCCACCCGTGCCGCCCGTCGTCCCACCCGTGCCGCCCGTCGTCCCACCGGCGCCGCCCGCCGTGCCCCCGCTGCCTCCTGAGCCCCCGCTGCCGCCTGCTCCGCCGCTCGCGCTCGCACAGGCATCCGTCGGCACCGCGGTGATCACGCAGGGCGCTTGCTCGAAGGCCGTACAGCTCGAGAGCTTGCCGTAGTAGCTCACGCACTCGTTGACGGTCCCCTCGTCGTACACGTAACAGTCGCTGCCGCCCGCTGGACGGATGTAGTCTGGACACGGCGCGCGCTGCACCGAGCCGCAGCCCAGGGCGCTGCGTTGTGCATCCACCGCAGCCGTGAGCGAATCGCACGCAGTGGCCTCGTCGATCGTCGTGCCACTCGGCGCGGGTTGGTAAGCACCCGACCTCGGCGTGATCACGGGGTTGGTGTCCTTGGACTCCGAGCAAGCCGTGACCCAGCCAATCAGCAGCAGGCCGACCGCACCGATCCCGATTGCGCGCGTTGCTCTGGAACTCATCACCTCAAGCTAACCTCAATCCCGGCCGCCTCCGCAAGCATCGAATCCGTCGCCGGATCCCGGCGCGGGAGCCGACGATTGACGGCAGCCTCCCGCGCAGATACCGGGACCGGCGTCATGCCTGTCCGCAACGTCCTCCTCTCCGTCTCCGACAAAACCGGGATCCTCGATCTCGCCCGCGCACTGGTCGAGCAAGGCGCCCGCTTGCTCAGCACCGGTGGAACCTTCAAGCAGCTGGAATCAGCTGGCATCCCCGTGTCCACGGTGGAGAGCTACACCGGCTCCCCGGAGGTCATGGACGGCCGGGTCAAGACGCTGCACCCGAAGGTGCACGGCGGCATCCTCGCCAGGGAGGGCACGGACGAGGCCGATCTCCAGCGCATTTCCGCGGAGTTCATCGACATGGTGGTGGTCAACCTGTACCCCTTCGAGGCCACCCTCCAGAAGCCGGACGCGGCCTTCGCCGATCTGATCGAGAACATCGACATCGGCGGTCCGAGCATGCTGCGCTCGGCGGCGAAGAACCACGCGCGAGTCTCGGTGGTCTGCGACCCCAGCGACTACGCTCAGATCATCGACGAGTTGAAGGCCGAGGGGGGCCTCAGCCAGTCCACCCGCCAGCGCCTGGCGGCCAAGGCGTTCGCGCACACCGCCGCCTATGACGCCGCGATCTCCGGCTGGCTCAGCAAGCAGGATCAAAGCGACGGCTACCCGAGCTTCATGACCCTGCCCTTCGAGAAGGCCTACGGCTTGCGCTACGGGGAGAACCCGCACCAGAAGGGCGCCTTCTACCGTGAACGTGGCGCAGCGCCCGGCAGCCTTTCCCGTGCGGAATCGCTAGGCACCGGTGCGAAGGAGCTGTCCTTCAACAACCTGGTGGATGTCGACGCGGCGCTCGAGGCGGTGCGCGAGCTGGAGGGCCCGGGGGCCGTGGTGATCAAGCACGCCAGCCCGTGCGGTGCGGCAACCGCGGGCGACCTCAGGAGCGCGTACCACGCGGCCCGTGAAGCCGACGCGATGAGCGCCTTCGGCGGCATCGTGGCGCTGAACCGGGAGGTCGACATGGCCACCGCAGAAGTCCTTGCGGAAACGTTCATCGAGTGCATCATCGCACCGGGGTTCGCGCCCGAGGCGCTCGAGCGCCTGCGCAAGAAGAGCGCGCTGCGCCTGCTGGCCACCGGCGAGTGGCTCGATCACACCCACCGCGCCATGACCTACAAGCGCATCGGGGGCGGCATCGTGGTGATGGACCGCGACGCGAGCGGCGCCGGCGAGGTGCGCGCTGGCAAGGTCGTGACCAAGCGCGCGCCGACGGACTCGGAGCTCGCCGCGCTCGAGTTCGCCTGGAGCACCTGCAAGCACGTGAAGAGCAACGCCATCGTCCTCGGCAAGGCGGACGTCAACGGCTCTGCTTTCGCCACGGTCGGCATCGGGGGCGGCCAGACCGCCCGGGTCACCGCGGTGCAGATCGCCTGCGAGAAGGCCGGCGAGGCCGCCAAGGGCTCCGTGATGGCGTCGGACGCGTTCTTCCCCTTCCCCGACGGTGTCGAGGCCGCCATCGCCGCTGGCGTCACGGCGGTCGTTCAGCCTGGCGGCAGCAAGAAGGACGAAGACGTGATCGCCGCCGCGGACAAGGCGGGCATCGCCATGGTCTTCACCGGCGTACGCCACTTCCGCCACTGAGTCTCGAGCCGCTGGGGGCCAATCCGCCCGGCTTTGAACGGGGCCCGGCCCGAGCCGATTCCGGGCCTCCCGAAGCCTGCACAAACTTGGCCCGTTTCGCGGCTCCATGACATCCGAGGTCCTGCGCTTCGATAACCCCGGGAACGTTCCGGGAGGCGCGAGGAGGATCTCAGGCATGGCTGGTATTCAGAAGATCTGCGGAGTGTGCGGATCGGAGTTCGAACCTCGCTTCAGCTACCAGATGGAGGAGCGGACCCTCGAAGATGCTTCCGGACGCCCGCGCGCGAGCTTCGCCTTCTACTGCTCGCAGCAGTGCCTGGAGCACAGCCACGCACAGGGCGACGCGGGTCTCACGAGCTGCGATGCCTGCGCCACCTCGTTCAAGCTGGAGCTCGCGAGCCAGGTGCTGTTCGTCGACAAGCAGCGGCGCTACGCCTGCACCAGCGAGTGTCGTCAACAAATCCTCGAGGAAGCACGCGGCGTGCGCCTCGGCGACATCCACGCCGAGCAAACGGCGGACCGCGCCGAGGTTCAGGCTGCGGAGGGCGATGACGAGCTGCCTCCAGTGCTGCGCCCGACGGCGCCTCCCCCGCCACGCGGCGAGGTGATCGAGATGACTCCCGCGGCCCAGAAGCCTGCCCGCGCGCCGGAGAAGAGCGCCGCTCCGCGCATCCTCGCGGTGTTCAACCACAAGGGCGGCACAGGCAAGACCACGACCAGCGTGACCATCGCCGCTGGACTCGCCGAGCGCGGCGCCAAGGTGCTGCTCGTCGACACCGACGCCCAGGGCAACGTCGGGGTCTCCCTCGGTCTGCCAGTGGAGCGCTCGCTGTATCACGTGCTGGTGATGGGCTTGCCGGTGAAGGACGCCGTGAAGACGGTGCGCCCGGGCCTCGATGTCCTGCCCTCCAACGAGACTCTCGCCGCTGCGGAGCTCTACCTCGCGGGGCGCAAGCAGCGTGATCGCGTGCTCGCGTCACGCTTCGAAGGCGTGCTCGACACCTACGACTTCGTGGTCGTCGACTGCTCTCCCAGTCTGTCGTTGATGAACCAGAACGCGCTGGTCCTGAGCGACGCCGTGCTCTGCCCCGTGGCCTGCGACTACCTCTCGCTGGTTGGTGTGCGGCAGGTGCTGCGCACCATCAAGCACGTCAACAAGCTCTTGAACCATCCCGTGCAACTATGGGGAATTCTTCCAACTTTCTTCGATAGCCGGGCACGCATCTGCCACGAGGCGCTGGACACGCTGCGGGAGCACTTCCGGGAGCGCTGCCTGCCCCCGGTGCGCTCCGCGATCAAGGTCAAGGAAGCGCCCGCGCAGGGCAAGACGCTGTTCGAGTACGCGCCAGGGTCCAGCGCGGCCAGCGACTACCTGAAGATCGTCGAGCGTTTGCTCGCGGAAACAAACCTTGGTGCGACCTCCGACGAGGTGGCGCCCGAGAGCAGTGAGCAGACCTCTGCCCAGGGCTCTCATCGAACCACTTCCAGCGCGGACATCGCGTTGCCAGCATGAATGAGGAGGCCCGGGTGAGTGATCGAGACGACTACCGACAGGCAGCTGCGAAGCTGCTAGACCGCGACGAAGTAGAGGGCGTGCTTTCGTCCACGTTCTACTCCGCCGGCAACGCGGAGCGCGCAAAGCCCGTGCGCGCCGTACCCAAGGCCGAGAAGCCGACCCACTACAAGGTGATCTGCATCTCCATGTACACCGACGACCTGAAGCGCCTCGACGACATGGTCGACACGCTCAAGGCCCGCGGCTTCACGAAGGCCAACCGCAGCGCGCTGATCCGCTACGCCCTGAGCGAAGTGGATCTCGAGAGCGTCCCCAAGGGGATCTGACCCATGCCTGAGCCTCGAGTCCGCCGTTGGCTCGAGGTTCGGGTTTGGGGGTGAGGCTCAGCGGGAGCCTCACCACCCGCCGAGACCGCCGTCCGGGGCTCGCGCTGGCCGATCCCCGAACAGCGACATCCAGCGCGCGCTCGACGCGCGCTGTCGGCCAGAGCGCAGGTGACTTGCAGCCGGCGTGTGGTTTCTTCAGGATGCCCGCCGATGATGCGACTCGCCTTCACCGACCACCGCCGTGACCCGGGCGGCTGGGCGAACCAGCTCCACATCAGCAACGAAGCCATCGAGCTCTATCTCGACTCCGACGTGCTTGATCTGCACGTCGACAGCTTCATCTGGGATCGCGTCTTCGGCTACGACCTGACGAAGCGCCACGGCCTCGGCCTGTTCAAGGGCGCCTTCTACAGCCAGGTCGACTTCCCGCGCATGCTCGAGGCCCAGCTCAGTGGCGCCATCTGGGTGATCACCACCAACCCGACGCGCAGCGCCAGGGGCCGTGAGCGCGCCTTCGTGAAGAACATCCAGCGCCTCCAGGCCTGGTTCGCCAAGGTGCCCGAGCAGTTCCAGCTCGTGAGGAACATCCGCGAGTATCGAGAAGCTCGTGCCGCAGGGAAACATGCCGCCTTCGTCGGCATCCAGGGCGGCAACGCCCTCGACTACAAGCCCGACAGCCTCGATCTGATCCCCAAGGATCTCGTCCTGCGGATCACGCTGGTACACCTCTCGTCGTCGACCCTGGGGGTCACGTCGTCGCCGATGAAGGCCGGCGGAGACACCGGGCTGACCCACGCTGGCGCCGAGTACGTTCGTCGTCTGAACGAGAAGCGCATCTTCGTCGACCTGGCGCACATCAGCCGCAAGGGCTTCTTCGACGCCGTCGAGGTCCACGACAGGTCGCAGCCGCTGATCGTGACTCACACCGGCATCGACGCCGTCCACCAGCACTGGCGCAACCTGACTGACGAGCAGCTCAAGGCGATCGCCGACACCGGAGGCACGATCGGCGTGATGTATCAGTCGTCGTTCCTCGATGGCTCCACGTTCGGCTGCAAGGCGAGCGCCATCGTCGATCACCTGGCGCACATCGTGGAAACCGTCGGTGAGGACCACGCTTCGCTGGGCAGCGACTGGGATGGCGCGATCACGCCGCCCAGCGACATGAAGAGCTGCCTCGAACTGCCCAAGCTGGTGCAGCTGATGCTCGATCGAGGCTGGAGCGACACCCGCATTCGCAAGATCCTCGGCGGGAACTTCCTGCGCACCGTCGCCGCGCTGCGCGGAGAGTAGGCTGCGGCCGGCGACGAAGATCGCGCGAGGAAGCGCACGCGAAGAGAAACCACGTGGGAACGACGAGCAGGGCTCGCGCGTGGGGCTGAGTACCACAGAGCACAAAAAGCGAAAGGCCCCACTCGGCGGATGCGTGGGGCCCATCGGAAGAGCGCGAGCGGGACTCGCGCAGACTACTCACATCGAGTCGAACTCGGACAGGTCGACGGCGCGATCGTTGTCCTCGATCTCGGCGTCGCTGTCGTCGTCGTCGCCGTCGACGTCGGAGTAGTCACCGTCGTTCTCCGCGGTCACCTTGCCGCCGCGTCCCGGCTTGACCTTCATCCCGCGTAGCTCGTCGTCGGTGAGCTTGGGCAGGCGACGGCGCCCGACGGGACCCTCGTCGACGTAGTCGCGCAGCGCTTCCATGTCGTTCAGTGCTTCCATCTTGGCCAGCGCTTTCACTTCGACCTGCCGAATGCGCTCACGGGTGAGGTTCATGATGGCTCCTACGTCCTCCAGCGTCGTGCCTCCACGGTCGGCCACGTCCAGGGCACACGACTCGTTCATCTCCCATACCTCGAGGTCCGGGAAGTTCAGCTTGATGGCCCCGGTGCGTGGGGACACGTCGATGTACAGGTGGTGCTTGCAGGACACGAACGGACAGGGCCGTGGACCGTCGATGCAATCGGTGCGGCTCCTGGGCTTCCAGTAGTCCGTCTCCGGGTAGAGCAAGCGACCGATCTCGAGCTCGCGCTTCGTCATCCGCTTCACGCTGATCGTGCGCGCGCGCACGTCTCGCTTGCGCCGCGAGCGTCGTTGCTCTCGAGTGATCTCCTCGTCCTGTTCCTGATTGAGCGCCGTGGCGCCCTCGGTCGTCAGATTGCTCTCTTTGATTTCCATTTTCCGCCGTGCTCCGCTGTTTTCGGTCCCCGCGCTGCCTCTGCGCGAAGGACGCACGATCCCGTTCGCACCCAGAGTCCCGCTCTGACTACGCCCCCGGGATCCCGCTCTCGCGCCCGCTGGCGCGAACTCCCATTCTGCTTTGCCCTGGGGAACCGTTCAGTTCGTCTTCGGACCACGATCCCGTCGTGTCCCGTGCCCACGCCGCGCGTGAAAGCCAATCCCCAGTCGCTGATTCGTGCTCAAGCTCTCAAAGATGACGTCCCTCAGGACGCCGCAACGCTCCGGATCTGGGTGCGTGAGGTAAGCCGCTTCTCCAAGCTGGACAGCCGATTGACCAGGCTCGCGCCCAGCCCCTTGGCTTCATTCATCTCTGCCACCGCCGACTGCGCGATCGGATCGGCGCGGCGTTCGTCCATGACTCGATCAAGGGTCTCGAAGAGGCTGCCCAGCGTGCGCTCCAGCTGCTCGAGGTCCCCGCGCATGAACAGGAACTCGCGCTGGATTTGCTCGATGGTGTAGCTCTCCGCCATCATCTCCTTGATGCGCTGGATCTGGCGCACCACGCTGACCGGGTAGATCCCCTGGGAACCACGGTGCTTGCCCTTTCGCCCCACCCGCACGCTGCGCGGGAGCAACCCGAGCTGGACGTACTTGCGCAGGGTGGCTTCGCTCAGAGCGATGCCGTAGCTGGCAAACAGGTCGAGGATTTCGCCGGACGTCATCCCCTTGGCGAAGCGCTCTTCGACCAAGAGGAGAGCGTCATCGTCCAAGGCTCCACCGAGCTTGCCCCCCATCAACTGCACTCCCAACTCAGCCACTTTGCTTCAACCGCCCGCTGTGCGTCCGTCTCGATGTCTGGTGCGCTCCGCCGGGAACTCATCGCTCCGCCTTGAAGGCGACTCGGTCCAGACTTCGATCTTCCGCCCCACCCGCGACGACCTCGCCGTCGACGCAAGTCAATATATTCTACTGAGTAGATCCCCCCCAAACGCTTTAGACGAGAAAATTTGCGCAGATCCTCATCCCGCTCCATGGACGCTATTTGGGATCAACCCTATGACATTTGTTGTCACACCAATGGAATGTCCATGGAGCTTATCCGATGTCCATCGAGCGCCCGGAATGGACTCACGCGAGGTCGCGCGGAGGCGCTCTTCGAGCACGGGGTCGCGACCGCTCGGGGCGACGCAGGAGATCACACCACAGCCGGTGAGCTCGGGCCCACAGAATGGCGAACGCTTTTCCGCGCTGTAACGCCAGTCGGCATGCTCACACCGTCCACGACGGCCAGTCTCCTGTCTCCGTCGCATCACCCGGCCAGCTCATCCAGGCATACGGGAAGATTCTACGTCGACTGCACGACACAGGGGCGTTCGCCCGTGTTCTTGGCGGTGTGTGCTGAGAAGGCGGACGGCTCAGGAGGCCGGATAGTCGTAGGCCGTGATCTCCAGCGTGCGATCGGTCGTCGCATGCGCTGACGCAGCTGGACCGTCGCAGATGCGCCGAACGGCGCTGGCGACGGCAGCTGGCAGGGCGACGGCAGCTGGCAGGACGGCCGCACTCGGCAGACACTGCAGCAAGGCCCGCGCGGCGACGCCCCCCGAGGGTCGGTCGGCAGGCTGCTCGGCGAGGAGCTGATGGATCACCCGCGCCAGCGCTGGGGGCAGGTCGGGGCGTAGGGCGTCTAGCGGTTCGGGCGCCCGCCAGCTCAGCCGTCGCGGGTGCACCCAGGTGTCGCTTCCCCATGGATTTATTCCGGACGCCAGCTCGTAGAGCACGAGGCCCAGCGCAAACACGTCGCTCGCGGGGCTCAGCGCCCCACCCCGCGCCTGCTCTGGCGAGAGGTACATCGGCTTGCCCTTGACCACGCCGCTCGCTGTCCAGGCCTCCCGGGCGGCAGCGCGAGCGATGCCGAGGTCGATCAACTTGACCGCACCGTCTCGCCCCAGCATCACGTTGTGGGGCGAGACGTCGCGGTGGACGACTCCGCCGTCGATTCCAGCCAGTACATCCAGCGCACCGCCGAGCTCCGCGCCGATCGCGACCAGGAGCTCTGCGTTCACCGTCGTCGAACCACAGCGCTGCAGCCTCGCCATGTCGCAGCCGTCGACGAACTCCAGGCAGAGCTCCAGCTGCCCGTGCTCATCCTCCAGCAAGTCGTAGAGTCGGACGACATTTCCGTGCGATATCAGCGCGAGCAGCCGGGCTTCCTCTGCCAGCGCCCGCCTCACGCCTCCATCGAAGCCGCGGGCCCGCTTGATGCAGACGTCGCGGGAGAAACCCCGAGTGAACTGGAGGGCACGCCAGACCTCCGCGAAGCCTCCTTGCCCCAGTCGCTCCCTGAGTTCGTAGCCCACGACACGACGACGATAGCGCTTGCGCATGCGTGGTTCGTCGGACACGCGCGGGCCGAGTTGCGCGGATTGGAGCGGAAACGCTCTCGAGGCTGTGGGGGCAGGCGCCGGAAACACGCCCCGCGCGTCGGTCAGGCCGAGGGTTTTACCCCCAGAGCCCACGAGCTGTACTAGATTGCTGCGCCATGGCGTTGGCGCGCTATCGGGACGTCACCGCGGGAGGCGCCAGGCTTCGCGTCGCGGACACCGGCAGCGGATCTCCCGTGGTCTTGCTCCACGGGATGTTCATGGATCACCACACCTGGTCCCGCGTCACGCCGGAGTTCGAAGAGGACTTCCGCATCATCACCCCTGACCTGCCTGGCTTCGGTGAGAGCGAGAAGCCCCCGCCCAGTCGCTTCGGCTACGGCTTCGACGCCTTCGCCGACTGCGTCGCGGGGCTGTACGCCGGGCTCGGCGTCGGCCGAGCTGCGCTGGTGGGCCATGACCTCGGCGGCTCGATCGCCATTGCCATTGCCGCGCGGCACCCCGAGCTGGTGTCCCGCCTGGTCGTGATCAACCCGACCTGCTTCGTGACCAAGGCGGACTACAGTCGACGCCTGGCAGCTTGGCCACTGCTCGGCGGCCTGATGTTCAAGCAGTTCCTCGGCCGCACGAGCTTCCGCTCCTACTTCCGTGAGCGCCTGACCAACGGTGCGCCCATCGAGAGCGCGCGCCTGGATCACTACTACGACTGCTTCAACACTCCAGCCGGTCGCGGCAGCGCGCTGGCCACGTTGCGCGCCACGGAAGACACGCGACCCATCATCGCCGACACCGCGCGAGTCGCGGTTCCGAGCCTGGTCGTCTGGGGTCGTCACGACAAGCTGTGCCCCAGCGGCTTCGGGCAGAAGCTGTCGCGCAACCTGAACAACGCCGGTTTCGAGCTGATGAACAGCGGTCACTCCCCCCAAGAAGAAAGGCCCACGGAGGTCGGACGGGTGCTGCGGGGTTTTCTGAAGGCGGAACGCGCAAGCATGTTCTAGAGGCCGCGTGCCGCCGGATCGCAGTGCGAAGGCGCTGCTCGAGATTGCAACCCACCGCCAGCCCGCGTTACTCCTGCGGGATGCGGCAGAACCGAGCCCTGGCGCGCTTCAAGCGGAATCGCGGCGCTGCGCTGGGGGCGGCCGTGGTGGTGTTCCTCGTGCTGTTCGCGCTGCTCGCGCCGCTGCTCACTGGCTTCGACCCGAACCTGAGCGACTTCGATCGAGGGCGCAACGCGCTGGGTGAGCCCGTCGGCCCGACGGCGACGCACTGGCTGGGTGTGGATCAGCTGTTTCGGGATCAGCTGAGTCGCCTGGCGCACGGCGCCCGCATCTCCCTCGCCGTGGGCTTCATCGCGACGTTGCTGAGCGCGCTGGTGGGGACCGCCGTCGGCTTGCTCTCCGGCTGGACCTCTGGCACCCGCTGGAGCTTCATCGATCAAGCGTTGATGCGCCTCGTGGATATCGGCCTGAGCCTCCCCTACCTGGTGCTGGTGATGGCGCTGGGGGTCGCGCTGGGCGACGTCTCGCTCACGACGCTGCTGCTGGTGCTGGGACTCACCAGTTGGTTTGGTACCGCGCGGATCATCCGCAGCAAGGTGCTGCAGCTGCGCGGCCTCGACTTCATCGAGGCGGCCCGGGCGCTGGGGCAGAGCGATCTCGGCATCGCCTTGAAGCACCTGCTGCCGAATGTGCTGGGCCCCCTGATCGTGATCGCGACGGCGCACGTCGCCGCCATGATCATCGCCGAGAGCGTGCTCTCCTATCTCCAGGTGGGCCTGCAACCTCCGACCGCGACCTGGGGACGGATGCTTCAGGAGGGGCAGACCGCGATCGCTGAACGGCCGTTGCTGGTGATCGCCCCCGGCGGCATGATCTTGCTGAGCGTGCTCGGCTTCAACCTCCTTGGCGAGGGACTTCGAGACGCCCTGGACCCCAATGAGCGCTGAGCAGCAGCCACGCCAGGCATCTCCGGATACGCATCCGCCCGGATACGACCGTCACCGGCAGGCCTTCTGGCGCTTGTTCTTGGGGGTGAGTCTGCTCTGCGCGACCTCGGCGTGCGATGAGAAGCTCTCTCCCCCCATCGGAGAGCGCATCGGGGAGACGCCGCAGCGAGGCGGAACCCTGCACACGGCCTTCTTCACCGGCGTACGCACGCTGGATCCGGCGGTCGGCTTCTCCACCACCAACGCCGCGCTCGGTAGCCTGATGTTCGACACCCTGGTGACCTACGACGCCCAGGGTAAGCTCATGCCAGGGCTCGCCGAGCGCTACAGCGTATCCCCCGACGGCAAACGCTACTTGTTCCAGCTTCGGCGCGGGGTGCGATTCCACGATGGCTCCGAGCTGACCGCGGACGACGTCGTGCGATCCGTGCGCCGTACCCT
The DNA here is from genome assembly GCA_041389745.1 of Polyangiaceae bacterium. GTDB lineage: Bacteria > Myxococcota_A > Polyangia > Polyangiales > Polyangiaceae > JAHBVY01. The sequence goes on along the minus strand of JAWKRF010000022.1, from coordinate 103,099 downwards.
CCACCCCGACACGCCGAGCCCCGCGAGCTTCTACGACCGCATCGCGGGCTTCGAAGCGTACCGCAAGGGCAAGAGCAAGAAGCTCGGCGTTCACGCCGAGAGCGAATACAGTGTCAGCTTCGAGCTCTCCGAGCCCGACTCGACCTTCCTCCACGTGATGGCGCTCCAGCTGGTCGCTCCGCTGTGCAAGAGCGCTGGCGACGTGTGGAGCAAGGACTTCGGCAACGCACCGTGCGGCACCGGCCCCTTCAAGCTGGTGCGCTACGAGCCAAACCAGTACGTGCGCTTCGCGCGTCACGAGGCCTACTGGCAGCCGGGCAAGCCGTATCTCGACGGTGTCGAGTGGTTGCTGAACGTGCAACCCTTCGCCCAGCGCTACAAGCTGGAGCGCGGCGAGCTCGACTACGTGCGCGAGTTCAGTCGCGCCGACCTGGCGAAGCTACGCGGTGATCAGCGCTGGCTGCCGTTCGGTGAATGGGAGGAACCCCACACCGTGTTCGGCGCGTTCATGAACACCGAGTTGCCGCCCTTCGACGATCGGCACATGCGCCGCGCCGTGGCCTTCGCGATCGACCGCGAGCACATCGCGGGAATTCGTCCGGGCCAGATCGTGCCGCAGTACAAGCTGGTGCCCAACGTGATCATCCCAGCGACTCCGGGCTACCCCGTCCAGCGCTACGACCTGGACGCGGCGCTGGAGGAGATGCGCCTCGCGGGCTACCCGTACGACCCGAAGAGTGGCGAAGGAGGGTATCCGAAAGAGATCGACTACTACGCGCTGGTGGACTCCTTCGGGCAGCAGACCGCCGAGATCACCCAGCAGGAGCTGAGCCGCATCGGGATCCGCATCAAGCTCCGCCTCGTGGGCTGGCCGACCATGCAGGCGATCACTGGTCGGCGCAAGACCGCGACCATGGGCACCACGGGCTGGCACCCGGACTTCCCCGAGCCGAGCAACTTCTTCGAGTCGACCCTCTCCTCCCAGGCCATCTCCGAAGAGAACTGCCAGAACAACGCGTTCTTCAGCAACGCGGAGCTAGACGAACTGATGAAGAAGGCTCGAGGCAACTCCGATGCCGCCGAGCGTCAGCGGCTGTATCGCCGCGCGGAAGCAATCGTCACACGAGAGGCCCCCTGGGTCTTCACCCACTCTCAGCGCTACTACGAGGTCACGCAGCCATACGTGCACGGCTACCACCCTCACCCCGTGCTGACCCAGTACGTGCGCTGGTCCTGGATCGACAGCTCGCAGCTCTCACGACGCGTCGCGTGCCTGCTGCCCGGCGAACGCTGCGCTGCGGCTGCTCTCCCGGCCAGCTTCCAGGTGCCCTTCGGGAGGGCGCGCTGATGCTACCCCGCCTCGCAGCGCGCCTCGCCTGGTCGCTGTTTACCGTGTGGGCGGTGTTGACCCTCACGTTCTTCATCTTCAACTGGCTGCCCGGAGATCCGGCTCGCGTGATGGCTGGCCCGCAGGCGCGCCCTGCGGATGTAGAGGTCATCCGCAAGCAGCTGGGACTCGATCAGCCGCTGCCCGTGAGATACGGGCGATTCGTCGCGCAGCTGGTGCATTTCGGTGGCGATGGCGAGGCGCATCCCAACGCAACCCGGCTCGGCCCGATCAGTCTGGACCTCGGAGAGAGCTACTTGCAGCGCAAACCGGTGACGGTGCTGCTCGGCAGGGCGATCGGCCCAACGCTGCTGGTCGGGATCCTGGCGCTCGCGATTCAGGTTTCCGTCGGGATACTGTTCGGGGTCATGGCCGCGTATCGGCGGCACACGGTCTTCGACTGGGGCGCGGTGGGGCTGACCCTGATCGGCATCAGCGCGCCGACCTTCCTGAGCGGGCTGCTGCTGCAGCACGTGTTCGCGCGCTGGCTCGGCTGGTTTCCCTTGGACGGCTATGGTGAGAGCGACTCCGAGATCCTGAAGGCGGCGTTCCTGCCGTCGCTCACCCTCGGACTCTACGGCGCCGCGTACTACACGCGCCTGGTGCGCGACGAGATGATCACGCTGCTCGGTAGTGGCTACGTGCGCACCGCCAGGGCCAAGGGACTGTCGGAGGCGGTCGTGGTGTTCAAGCACGCGCTGCGCAACGCACTGGTCCCGCTCGTCACGGTGATTGGCATGAACATCGGGACCTTGGTGGGGGGGGCCATCGTGACCGAGCGCATCTTTCGCTGGCCTGGCGTGGGCACGCTGACGGTCAACGCGATCTTCGACCGCGACGGACCCGTGGTGATCGGAGTCGTGCTCCTGTTCGCGGTCGCTGTGGTGCTCTCTAATTTGCTGGTGGACGTCTCCTACGCCGCGCTGGATCCACGGGTGCGGTCCCGTTCACGTTGATCCTCGGACGCTGAGTGGGTGAGACGCTGTCCGTTCGTGTGCTCCGGAGTGGTAACCAGATCGCGACGCGGCTTCACAGCCTGCGCTCGTCGCATAGACTCCGGGATTCGATGAGCGTCTTCCTCGCCTCACTGTGCGGCCCCTGGCTGAAGCGAAGCGTGATCTTGGCCAGCGTCTTGGCGCTGGGTTGTGCCGGCAGCCAGCGCGTCTCCCCCCCGGAGGAGCCGCCTAGCGAGCTGGCTCGGGAGGTCAGCCCCGAGCGCTCGTCGAGTGCGTCCACCCTGAAGCCGTCGAGCCCGCCCGAGCCTCCGGGGCCGGAGGCGGAGCCGAAGCTGGCGACGGTCACCGGGAAGATCCCCGCGGCAACGTTCACACACCCCGTCGTGGACGCCCATCGCACGCGCGCGGTGGTGCTGCTCTACCACGGCTTCGATCGCGGGAGCGATCCGCTGAGCGTATCCAGCTCCAATTTCAAGCAGCAGATGCAGTGGCTCAAGGACAACCGAGTGGAGGTCGTTCACCTGAGCCAGCTGGTGTCCTTCCTGCGTGGGGAGCTGCTGTTGCCGGAACGCGTGGCCGTGGTCAGCATGGATGACGGGATGAGCAGCGTGTATCACCGCGCATGGCCCATCCTGAAGCAGCTCGAGCTACCGTTTTCCCTGGGCATCACCACCGGGCTGGTCGAAGACCAGAAGCGCTTCACCATGTCGTGGGACCAGGTGCGAGAGCTGTACGACTCGGGACTGGTGGAGATCGCGAGCCACGGCCACCGACATCGCGGCCTCGCGAACCTTCCCAGACGCTTGGTCGACGAGGAGCTGAGGACCTCACGATCGCTGCTGGAGCAGCGCGTCGGCGTCAGCCCGAACGTCTACTTCTATCCTCTCGGCTCGATGGACCGGCGAGCGAGGGAGCTGGTCGGCGAAGCAGGCTATGACGCGGCGTTCACCGCCACCGGTGCCCCGATAGCGCTCGGCACGTCCCACCTGGGCGAGGTGCCGCGCACCAGCGTCTTCTACTCGGACTCGATGGCGCGGTTCAGCTACTTCTTCCGCGGCTTCCTTCGCACCATCCCCCATCACCTCCTGCCCAAGCCAGCGCCGCCCGAGTGAGGCGCGTCAGTTGGTTGGGAAGGAAGCCGTCGGCGGTCTCCCCGTGGAAACGGGTGGTGTGGGTGGAGGGGTTGGCGCCGGGGGCTCCGGAGCGGGCGGTCTCGCGGCTGGCCGGGCTGCAGGGCGAGGCTGGGCTGCAGGGCGAGGCTGGGCAGCAGGGCGAGGCTCGGCAGCAGGGCGAGGCTGGGCTGCAGGGCGCGGCGCGTCAGCGCTGGGCTCCACCGCGTCAGGGGACTCAGCGGGCTCGCCGGCCCCGGGCTCACCCTCGGGAGCTGCAGTCTGCGGCTCTTGCACGGTGTCCAGTGGAGTCTCCCCTGGCTCCATCCCCGTGGACGCTGGCTTCTCGTCGCGCGCCGGCGAGGTGTTCGATTCACCGCGCGTCGTGCTCGCGGCTGGGGTGGGGTCGTCCTTCTTGTTGCTCTTGAAGATCATCGCGAACACGAAGACTCCAACGGCGAACCCGACGGCCAGGGCGACGACGCGCATGAAGCGGCTGCGACGCGCCTCCTGCTCTGGGCTGCGCTGAGGCAGCACCAGGGCGTCTTCCATGTCCTCCAGGTCCCCTGGGGGAAAGCTGCGCGGACCGCCCTCGTACTCTCCCGTCTCGCCGTCCGCGAAGAACGCCGCTTCATGCTCGTGATCGTGGGCGGTGCGTGCCTCGGGTTCATCGACGACGGTCTGATCGACGACGGCCGGCAAGGGCGCCGTCTTCGTGCGCGGGCGCGAGGCACGGGTGACGGGCGCCTCGTCTTCCGAGGCCAAGGTCGTGGTCTTCTCGGGCTGCGATGCCGCGCTGGACTGCTGGTCGCCTCGCTCCGCGGCGGCCGCCACAGCGGTCGGCTCGGTGCGCTCGGATGGCGCAGGGGGTTCGGGCAGTGGGCTCTCGCGCAGCGCACTGGGCGCCTCGGCGCGGGTCTCCGGGCTCTCGTCCGGCAGCTCGATGCTGCCCATGATGCGGGTCGCCTTGCCAGAGGGTTCTTCTTGGCTTCCTCGTGGAAACGGAATGACCTTGGCTTCTGCCTTTGCTTGTGGCGACTCCCCCTTGGTCGAGGGCAGCTGAGAGTCGATCGCCCCACGGGCGATCGCCACGGCCGCGCGCGCGTCAGGGGAGTCGGCGAGCGTGGGCTTGGCGGCCCACCTGACCGACTTCGCTGCGGCGCTGGGCACGACGGGCTCCCCAAGGCCGAGCTGCGTGGACACGCCGATGCGGCCTTCCTTCGCCGTCGCCGGGAGGGGGGTTCCTTTCGGCGCCGGCGCTGGAGGCGCGGCCTCCGCCTCGAGACGGTTCAACGCTTCCATCGCCGCGTCGGCCGCAGTTGCCAGCGTCGCCCGCTGGGAAGCCGTCGCTCGCTGAGAAGCGGAGGCCGCGGCGCGCTCTGGGTGCACCTGATCGGCGGAGTCATCGAAGATCCCCAGGTCGGGGACCGGCGCCGCAGTCTTCGTCTTTGGCGGCGAGTGTCGCTCCGGGACGACGGCCTCGACGACAGCGACTTCCATCCTCGGCTGGCTGTCACCCTCGATGCTTGGCACCACCTCATCGCTGTGAACGGCGTCCTCGCCGAGCGCCTGAGACTCCGACGCGATCAGCAGACCCTCGAAGTAGAGCTTCGTGATCGTGCCCAGCGTCGACAGGTCCTCGAACGGGCTCTCGTCCACCACATGGAGCAGGCTGCGCCGCCCATCGAACAGCTTGAGGATGCCGTTCAGCTCGTCCGGGATCTCGTTCAGCCGCTCGACGAGCTCGTCGTGGTCGACCTCGAAGACGGTGGAGAGCGAGGGCAGCTGCTCGCAGAGACGCCCCCACTCGTCGACCCGACGCATGCCTTCCATCAGCAGGCCCTGGGTGGAGGTCGGGACGATATCCTCGTTCTGGACCGGTCGGAACTCGACCTCGAAGCTACCCTCGGTCCAGATCAAGGCGCGGTAGACCGCCTCCTCTCCGCGCAACTTCCCCAGCTCGGCGTCCACCACTTTTCCCTCACGGAAATAGATGAACGCGTCACGTGCGCCGTCGTGAATCACCGCCACGCCGCTCTTGCGACTGACCTCGAAGGTCTGAAGCAGGTCGACGACCCCCATGTCCTCCAGCGACCCCGAGAGCCGCGTGCGAGCGCTGAACGGCTGACTCGTCGCGATACGCTCCTGCGTGCGTCGGGCCAGCAGCATGTTCACCCGCGTGATGAGCTCGCGGACGAAGATGGGCTTCGTGAGGTAGTCCTCGACCCCCAGCTCGAGGCCGCGGATCTTGTCCTCCACCGATTTCTGACTGGTGAGGAACAGCACGGGGATCCCGGATAGATCCGGCTGCTCCTTGAGTCGCCTCACCAGCTCGTAGCCATCGAGGCCGGGCAGCCGGGTGTCCGTGAGGATCAGATCTGGCGTGGAGAAGTTGATCTTGGCAAATGCGTCGGCCCCGTCGCCTGCCGTCGTCACGCTGTAGCCCGCCTTCTTCAAGCTGACTTCGAGGACTCGGACACTGCGAGGATCTGCATCGACTAGCAGTAGTTGCTTCTTCGCCACGTCGTTTCTTCCTGCGCAGGCTTAGCCTTGCGGGCCCCAGGGGTACTGTCAAGCTGAGTCACTGGATGCGATACGTCCCTGGCTTGGGAATGATCCGTGGCTCGTTCGCCAGCGCGCGCTCTACTTCCAGGGGTCGACGATCTCGGAACCACCGATCGCGGGCTTTGGCTTGGGCGGCAGACTTGGCGCCGGAGCTGCAGTGGGACGGGCCATGGGCCTCGGGACACGAGGAGCCGCGACCTTGTGCTGCGCGGGCGCTGCCCTCTCTTCGACCTCGACGGGCCTCTCCTTCGCCGATGGCGAGCTGGTTGGCGCGGCTCGGACCACGGACGGCTCCGCGGCTGTCTCCGTTGCCGTCGCCTCGGCCTTTGCCGGCTCGACCTGGTCGTTCGGCGAGCCCTCCGCGCCGCCACGGCTGAACAGCCACACCACCGCTGCGACCAGAGCGAGCGCACCCAGCACCGCAACGGCGATCGAGAGCACGCCGTTTCCCTCCGAGGAACGACCGAGGGCGATGCGCACTTCCTCGGGGCTCGGTGGCTCCAGCTCGTCGGCGAGCAGGTTTCGCGGGGGGCGAGAGTCGGCCTCGGAAGGCCGCAGCGAGACGCTGCCGTCGTCTCCCACCTTGGCCACCCGATCTAGCTCTTCGATGAAGTCGGCCATGCTCTCGAAGCGCTGGACTGGCTTCTTCTGCAGGCAGCGCAGCGTCATGTCTTCGAGCGCTCCCAGCTCACGCGCGGCCGCGACGATCTCGCTGGGTGGGGTGGGTGCCACGTACATGTGCTTGGTGAGCACCCCCATGTAGCTGTCCGCCTCGAACGGCACTCTCCCGGTGAACATCTCGTACATCACGACGCCCAGGGCGTAGATGTCGGCACGGTGGTCGACGCTGCCGCCCGAGGCCTGCTCTGGGCTCATGTAATGAGGAGTGCCAAACACCATCCCCTGGCGCGTCAGACGACTGGCCCCAGCCACCTTCGCGAGGCCGAAGTCGAGCACCTTCACGACGTCGCTCCCGCTCCCCGCCGCCGAACCCACGTGGATATTGTCGGGCTTCAGATCACGGTGGACGATCCCCGCGGCGTGGGCCGCGCCGAGGGCTTCGGCGACCTGGCGCAGGATGCGCACTGCGCGGGCAGCGGGGATGGCTCCTCCGTGCTGAATCAACCAGCCGAGGGACTGACCCTCGAGCATTTCCATGACAAAATAAGGTTGTTCGCCGTCCAGGGCGCCGAAGTCCGTGATCTGGACCACGCTCGGATGGGACACGGAGGCTGCCGCCCTGGCTTCCTGAATGAAGCGCGCGGCGAGTTCACGATCACCAGCCAGGTCCTTTCGCAGCACCTTCAAAGCGAAGAAGCGACCCAGGGTCGTGTGGCGGACGCGATAGACGGTGCCCATGCCGCCCTCACCCAGCACCTCGAGCACCTCGTAGCGCCCGTCGACCACGCTCCCAAGCAGCGGGTCACCGCTTGGATCCCAGCGACCGCGTTGCTCGAGCAGCGCGCCATCGAAGGGACAGAACCGCGCCTCGCCGGAGAACTGATGGCCGCAGTCGGGACACAGCTTGGCAATCGGCTCCGGCGCAGCCTCGGCGTCGTTGGGCGTCTTCTGCCCTCCGAACAACAGCAGTGTCTCGCTCACCCTCGGCTCAGCCTAGCCCATTGTGCGCGACCGGGGCACTCGCTCGGGGCGAAACGTGGGGCCGAGGCTCACAACGCCAAGCGCCCACGCGCACGGCAGGGCGGTCGACCCATACGAGAACGCCCGGGCTCCTCTGGGAACCCGGGCGCTTCTGGGAACGGGGCGCTGCGTTCAGCCTAGCGGTGTGGCGCACGCCGCGCAGAACTTCGCGCCAGCTCCGTTCGGGGTGTTGCACTTCGGGCAAGGTCCTCCCGGGAACTCACTTCCAGCGGGCGCACCCTGCGGTGGCGCAGCCTGCGGGGCCGCGCCCTGGGGCGGCGCGCCCTGAGGCGGAGCACCAGCGGGCGGAGGACCATAGCCCCCCGCTTGCTGGGGCGGAGCGCCGTAGCCACCGGCCTGCTGAGGCGGATAGCCCTGCTGCGGTGGGTAACCTGGATACTGCTGGGGCGGGTAGCCGGGCTGCGGGGGATAGCCTTGCTGAGGTGGGTAGCCCGGATACTGCCCAGGCTGGCCCTGACCCTGCGGCGCCTGAGGCGCTCCCTGCTGCGGGGGATAGCCGGGAGGCGGATAGCCGGGAGGTGGATAGCCGGGATAGCCCTGGGGTGGGTAGCCGGGAGGCGGATAGCCGTAGCCAGGAGGCGGGTAGCCTTGAGGCGGATAGCCACCCCCCGCGTGGGCTCCCGCGTTCAAGCCCGCGCCGAGGCCCATTCCTGCCATCATGCCTGCACCTGCGACGCCGCCGGCGACGCCTTCACCGCCCTGGGCGAGCCCCTCGCCAAGCCCCATGGTCGCTTGAGCACCTGCGAACTGTGCATAGCGGTTCATGTCGACCTGGTTCACGTAGCGCTGGGCGTTCGAGAAGTCCTGATCGAGGCCGAACTGCCGCTGCTGGGCTTCGGCTTCGGCAGTCCCCACGCCGATCTTCGCCTTCCGTCGATCGAGCTTCGCCTGGACGATCTGGTCCTGGAACTCGTCGATTCGCGCCTCGTCTTCCTTGCTCAGGTTGATGTTGAGCTTGGCGATCTCCATCACCTGGAGACCCTTTTCCGTGAGGTCTGGGCAGTTCTGAACGATCTCGCGCGCGACGTCCGGACCGCACTCCCCCAGGTCCATCAACGTGATGTCCCCGGACTTCATCATCCGAGTCAGGACGGACTTCAGGCCCATCAAGATCTGGTCGCGCACCCACTGCAGCGCCACGTCGGGATCCACCGCGCCGCTCTGGCCGATGAACTTGCCGATGAAGACTGCAGGGTCGATCACCTTGAACGAGTAGGTGCCGAACGCCCGCGGGTTCACCCGGATTTCCAGCTCTGGATCGCGCATCGACCCGAGGGGGCCACCGAAACCCAGCGGCTGGCTGTTCTGATCGCGGAAGATCGGTCGCGTGGTGACGAAGAAGATCTCGCTGATGAAAACATTTCCGCCCGTAAATTCGCTTACGAACTTGCCCAGGAAGGGGATGTTCTGCGTGCTCAGCGTGTGACGCCCTGGGGGGAGGATCCCCTGAGCCGTGCCGTCCTTGAAGAACAGCGCGACCTCATCCGAATCCACCGTCAGCTGGCTCCAGAAAGGGAACTGCTGATCCGGATGCTTGTAGAAGACCTTCTCTTTGTAATCGTCCGGGCGAGCAATCATCATCTGCTGCACGCCGCCCTTGACGAAATCCATGATCCCCATGTGTTTATCTCCTCCGCAGAGTTCCTGGCACCGCCAGGTTTGAGCAGTCACCGCGTAGCCGCGGACCGACGCTGAACCTACCTCGAGCAAAGCTGACTGCCGGGCAGAATAGTGCCCTGACCAAGTGAGGGCAACCGCGTCGGGCGGCGCCGATGATTTGCCGAAGGCCTCGGATACCCAGCGCGGCGAGTCGGTGTTTGTTTCCCTGAATGTGCCCGCCGCGCTGCGCGTTGGCTGGCAGCGCCGTGCTCGATCTCCGCCCTTCGTCTTTCCGGCTTTCGCATTGGTTCGCTTGACTGACCGACGCCTGAGCATTGGAAGGCGTGACTCCGAGCATCGGAGTGACCGTCGCCGCCGGGTACACCTCCGGCGTTGCCCGCACTCGATGCAACCCTCGGCGGCCTCCCGCATTCCAGCGCTTCGTCGATTTCGTGCACGACCCGTGAGCGTCCTGGCGAGTTGCTGTAGGGTGAGCCGCATGAGTGTCGAGCTCGACCTGGAAGGGCTTCCGCCACCAGCCAAGAAGGCGTTGTCGGCAGGCGCGCCACCTCCGTTGAAGCTGATGGCAGCGAAGGGGGTGATCCCCGGCGCCAAGCCGGAGCACATCGTGACGGTGCTCTGCGGCTTGGCGGCGGACGACGACTCCAAGGTCGCCGAGGCGGCGCGGGCGACCCTCAAGGATCTACCCCCTCCCGTGCTCAATGGCGCCCTGAGCGCCGACTTGCAGGCACCGGTGATTCAGGCGCTGTGTGAGACCCGCACCCGGGATCACGACTCCCTCGGGTCGCTGCTGCGCATGCCGCGCATCTCCACCGAAACCCTCGAGTTCTTGGCGGAGCGCGCCGACGAGAAGGCAGGAGAAATCATCGCCACCAACGAGCAACGCCTGCTCCAGGCGCCGGGGGTCATCGAGCGCCTGTACATGAACAAGCACGTGCGCATGTCCACGGCGGATCGCCTGCTGGAGCTGGCGGTGCGCAACGGTGTGGAGCTGGACATTCCCGCCTTCAAGGAAGCGTCGGAGGCCATTCAGAACGAGCTCATCCCCGAGGCCAGTGAGGAGCCCACCTTCGACGATCAGTTGTTCACGGAGACCCATGAAGTCGCGGAGACCGTGGAGCTGGCCGAAGACGAAGACACCCACGAGGTGGACGACGAGGGCAACGAAAAGGTCCGCGAGCAGGTGGTGCCGCTCTACGCTCTGATCGGCCAGATGACCCCGTCGCAGAAGATCCGGAGGGCAATGCTCGGCACCGCGACGGAGCGCCTGCTGCTCGCTCGAGACCCCAATCGATTGGTGGCCGCCGCCGCCGTCCAGTCACCGAAGATGCGAGAGAACGAAGCGATCCAGATCAGCGCCAGCCGCTCCGTCAGTGACGAGGTCTTGCGCATCATCGCGCGCAACCGCGAGTTCACCCGCAGCTACCAGATCAAGATGAACCTGGTCACGAATCCGAGGACGCCGCTAACGTTCGCCGCGGGTCTGATCCCTCACCTGCGCGAGGGCGACCTGCGACACATCGCTCGCAGCAAGAACGTGACGGGCGCGATTTCCCGTGCAGCAAAGCAGCAGATGATGCGCAAGCAAGGACATCGCTGAGCCGCGAGAATCCAGCAGAGGTGAGAGCATGAGTAAACTCGTTCGCTTCGGAGTCGCGATGGAAAAGGAGCTGCTGGAAGGCTTCGATGAGCTGCTCACCCAGCGTGGCTACGCCAATCGCTCGGAGGCCCTACGAGACCTCGTGCGACGGGAACTCGACGATGCCGCGTGGCAGACCGGCGCTCCGACCTGCGCCACCATCACGCTCGTCTATGATCACCACAAGCCCGAACTCAGCGAACGTCTGACCGCGATCCAGCATGACTCGGGCGAGCTCATCATCAGCGCGCTGCACGTCCACCTGGATCACGACCACTGCATGGAAGTCATCGCCACTCGTGGACCGGCGAGCCAGCTGAAGGCGCTAGCGGATCAGCTGATTGGAGCAAAAGGTGTTCTGTCGGGTGATATCGTTGCCGCAAGGCTACCAGAACGAGATGACTCGAAGCATGCGCACTAGTCATCTCGCTGCGGCGCTGCTGGTACTGACCTGCTCCGCGAGCCTGCGCGCCGAAGAGGCACCGGCGCTCCCCTCCCCCCCGAACGCTCCGGCAGAGGCGGGCTCTTACGTCGAAATCCAGACGCAGGAGCCCAACGTTTCCCTGAGCCAGTTCAGCGAGGGTCGGGATCCACCATGGCGGGCGGTGTGCTTGGCGCCATGCGGCCAGGCGGTGGATCCCAGCGCCCGCTACCGCATCGCCGGACGCGGGATCATGAAGTCAGACCCATTCGAGATCCCGGCTGGCCGCCGGGTCCGCTTGAACGTCGATGCGGGAACTCGCAGCAACAACACGCTGGGCTGGGTGCTGCTGGTCGGTGGGGGCGTGGCGATGGGTCCTGGCCTGTCGTTGCTCGCCGCGGGAAGTCTAGGAGCCGAAGGCGTACCTGGAGGATCTCTCGCTGGTTCGCATCATCTCCCTCACCCCCTTGGGCCAGTTCACCGGCAACACCTCCTGGCACGTCCGGGCTGCTGCCACGCGGATACGGGATGACGGGTGCGACGAGTGCCTCGCCGGTGTCCTGACCCTCGGCGGTGGCGGAGCGCTGGAGTTCTTCGATAACGGCCTGATCGGGTTCCTGATGGTCAACAACCATATCCTGGGGCTCGGCCCCATCGATGGCATCAACCACTGGCCGCTGCGCGCCGGGCTCGGGCCCTTCGGCGGCTTCCGGGTCCGCTGGACGCACGAGCTGGTGAGCCTGCTGACCGGCGAGCTCACGTGGCTCCCCGCGCAGGATCCGAAGCTGACCTGGAACGCCGAGTTCTCCACGCGCTGGCTGATGACTCGGGACGTGGGCTTCGGTGTCGCCGCGCGAGCGCAACCCGCAGCTGCGTCGCTGCGTGGCTTCGCCAACCTGTACTTCTGAGCGCGCCGGAGAGCGCGACTCAGTCGGTGCCCAGCATGCGCCGCTTCCGTGCGGCGATCTTCGCCTTGCGGATGTCCTCGGCCAGCTTGACCTTGTGAGGGTCCACGAGGAAGGGCGAGACGCGCTCGGTCTTCTCGAACTTGTTCTTGTACTGCAGCGCTTGGTACTTGGTCTTGAACGGGCCGATGCGCACCCGATGCCAGAGACCGCGCCCGGGGACGTGGGCCGCCTGGCGATAGGCGCTGTGCCCGCGCTTGCGCAGGTCGGTCACGAACTTGTCGGCGTCCTCCTGCTTCTGGAAGCTGGCGACCTGGATCTGATAGCCGCCCTCGGTACCCATCGGCGCCATCTCGGTGTCTTCGGCGACCTTGGCCTGATTGGCGGCGAGATCCGTCAGTCGGTCCTTGGGCTCTTCGGTGACGGGGGTCGCCGCCAGCAGGCTTCCGGCGGGCAGCGGCACCACCGGCAGGCTATCGGTCGGGGGCGGAGGCAACGTGGGCGCACCCGGCGGCAGAGTGAAGTCTTGCTTCACGAGTCGACCGCGTTCGTCCTTGACCGCGGCCAGCGCGGTGGTCGGCGCCTCGGTGTCACTGAGGATCCCCGGGAAGGTGACGTCGCTCTCGTCGACCTCTTCGGCGGGCTTCGACTCCTCCCGGGACTCTTGCATCAACGCCGCGAGGGGGTCGTTCTGCTGCTGCTGCGCCGGTTCAGCGCTCTTCATGCTGAAGGCGGCCACGGCGACCAGCGCCCCGCCACCGAGCGCAAACAGCAGGAGCGTCCCGAGACGCGGCGAGCGCCGGCCCGGTTCGTCCTCCTGGATGTTTTCGAGATTCCGAACGTTCACGCTTTCCATCGGTCGGTGCGGGCCTCGGAGGAGCTCTCAGCGCTGTGAGGGCAGCGGCCGCTTTCATATGGGTACTGCCCTCCCCCCCTCGAGGCCAAGTTTCGGCCCGTTGGAATCGATCGTTCTCGGGCGGCTCGGGCGAGGCAAGGCGGCGCCTCACAGGGAGAGCCCGGAGCGCTCCGCGGGTCTCGAGGCGAGCGCCTGGAATTGTTCGGCTTTCCACTCCGTCTCCTCGAGCTCACGCCGGGGGTCGGAGTCCGCCACGATGCCTCCGCCGGTGTGGTAGTGGCCCACCTCGCCGCGCAAGCTCAGGCTGCGTATGGCCATCGCGAGCTCCAGCCCACCGGCCTGGGTGACGTATCCATAAGCGCCTGTATAAAGACCCCGACGCACGCGCTCCAGGTTCGCGATGAGCTCCATGGCGCGCACCTTGGGAGCGCCCGTGACGCTACCGCTCGGAAGCATGGCGCTCAGCAGCATGCGGCGGGTGATCTCGGGACGCAGCTCGGCGACCAGGGTCGCCTGACGATGGTGGATCGTGGGGTGAGAGACCACCTCGGGGCCGTGGGTGAGCCGAACGCTGCCGGTCCTGGCGATGCGACCCAGGTCGTTGCGCTCGACGTCCAGGATCATCGCCAGCTCGGCGCGCTCCTTGGGATCGGCATCCAGCTCCGACGCCAGCGCGCGATCCCGCTCGGGGGTGGCTCCTCGAGGACGTGTGCCCTTGATGGGGATGGTCGTCACGCGCCCGCCGGGCTCGAGGCGCAGGAAGAGCTCGGGACTCAGTCCGACCACCTGGGCGTGTCCCACGTCCAGCGCGCAGGCGTACGGTGCCGTGCCGTGGCCCGCGACTGCCAGCAAGAGCTCCACGGCTCCGCCGCTCGCGTGGTAGGTGAAGCGACGCGCCAGGTTCACCTGATACAGATCGCCCTGGGCGATGAACTCCAGCGCCCGCTCGATGCGGTGCATGTGCGCCCGAGCATCGTCGGCCTCGTCTCCGAGGCGCCTGAGGCTCGCCCTCCTCATTGCCCCACGGATCCGTAGGCGACGCTCCAGGTGCTCGACCGCCGCCGCGTCGTCCCCTACCACGATCACCCCGGCGTCGCTGACCTGGGCCACCGCGGCGTAGCGCTGCCAGATCGGCAGGCTGATGGCGGGCGCTGGTCGCCGCTCCGCAGGCACGTGGCGAGCGCGCTCCAGATCGCGCCGACACTCGTAAGGCAGCACGCCGACCCATCGAGGCACCTGGCCCGGCGCACCCAGGCGCGGGTCCAGCGGGAGCGCCGGCTCCGGATCCAGGGCCGTGACCTGCTCGACGGGCTCACAGCAGAGGTAGCTCGGGCCGACACCATCCGCGCTCCAGAGCACCTGGGCGCCACGCGCCGTCCCGAGGCTTCGAGCCAGGGTCGCGACGTCAGGGATCAGATCGGTATGCCGGACCACGAGGGGCATCGTTCGCATGTAGCGCAGCTGGACTGCGATGTTAGCGGTGTTTCGACGACGGCCGCGCCGATCGGCTCGCGAACTCCCTCGCGCCCTTGGCGACCTGCGACGGGAGGCGGTAGGAAGCGCCCATGCGGTCGTTCGTCTACGCAGCGCTGCTCGGCGTCTGCCTGGTCAGCTGCTCCGAAGAGATCCTCGCCCCCGGCGAGGTGAAGCTCGAGGCGGGGCTGGAGTCGACGCTGTGGCCGGATCCTGCACCGAACCGCGTGCGCATCACCACCAGCGACGAAGCCGGCGAGGAGCACATCCACAAGGAGTTCGACGCCCCGATCGACGGCTTCTCCCTCGGGCTTGGCGACGTCTCGCGCTTCCATCTCCGGGCCTCCGACGGCCAAGGGGAGACGCTGGTCAGCGCAGATAGCATCTTCATCGATCCCCGAGGCGTCGCCGAGCGAGTCGTGCCTCTCGTCGCCGGACCGGCCGGACGCATGGGTCGCGTGGATCAGCTGGCCGACAGCTTCCCCGAGCCGGTGGAGTTCAGCGGAGTCATCGCTCGCCGCTACCTCTTCACCGTCAGCGGGCGCGAAGGGCGACTCTACGATCTCGGGCTCTGGCGCGCGTCGGATCCCTTCGACGTGCCGTGCCCGAGCGCCAGCGACTGCACGGTCGAGACCGTGCTGGTCCACCAGGAGTGGACCGCCGTGTTCATCGGCCCGAGCGGCGCGAGCTACCTCGACTTCTCCACTGGCGAGACGGGTTTCCTCAAGGATCTGGACGGTGGCAGCTATGCGGACGTGAGCGGTGGGCAGGTGCTCCGCGGTCCCGCTGACGAGCTGTACGTGGTGGGCGCCACCCGCACCTCGGCCCCGAGCGATCGCGTGCTGCGCCTCGACAGCGACGACGGCCTGACCTTGATCCGCCTGACATCGCCCCGCCAGGGAGCCGCCGCAGCGTACCTCGCCGGGCGCGGCCTGCTGGTCGTCGGAGGCAGCGCGACCGCGACGGGCGCCGAGCAGCTGAAGCCCGGCGCCGACGCCTTCGACAGCCTCGATCTCCCCGTGGACGCCACCTCGGGGGCCGCGCTGTTCGAAGCCGACTCCGGGATCTTTCGCGTGGGTGGGGGTGAGGGAGGCGCGCCTGCACCCGCCGTGCGACTCGATCTCGGCTGCGCGGCGCCTTGCACCCTGGAGGTGGCGGGCCCCCCGCTCGCCAGCACGCGCCCGGTCCAGCTACGCACGGCAGAGAACGGCGACGTGCTCCTGCTGAGCGAAGCCGACGGCAGCGCCGCGCTGCAGCGCGTCGATGCCTCGAAGCTCCCCGTCCAGCTCGAACCCCTGACGAGCTCCCAGCGCAGCGCTGGCTTGCTCGGCTCCCTGCCCACCGGCCAGGTCGCGCTGGTGGGCGGCGACGCCAACGGGCAGCCCAGCACGCTCCTCGAAGTCTACTTCTTGCGCTGAGCGCGCCTGGCCCAGCCTCGACAGCGTGCGCTTTGACGCCCGCCGCCAGCCGCGTCAGACAGGGCCATGAGCTTCCAGAGCATCCGCTACGAGACCTCCGGACGTGTGGCCACGATCACGCTGAACCGCCCGGACCAGCTGAACGCCATCGATCGCCACATGCCGGGAGAAATCCGCGCGGCAGTGGAGGCGGCGAACGCCGACGCCGACGTCCATGTGGTCGTGCTCACCGGCGAAGGCCGAGCCTTCTGCGCCGGCTACGACCTGATGGCTTACGCCCAGACCAAGGGCGAGAACGCGGGCGTGCAGGCGATGCCCTGGGACCCGACGGTCGACTTCAAGATGATGCACCAGAACACCCAGGACTTCAGCAGCTTGTGGCACAGCTACAAGCCGACCATCGCCAAGGTGCGCGGCTACGCCGTGGCCGGTGGCAGTGACATCGCGCTGTGCTGCGATCTCTTGGTGATGGCCGACGACGCGAAGATCGGCTACCCGCCTGCGCGTGTCTGGGGCTGCCCCACGACGGCGATGTGGGTGTATCGCCTGGGCGCTCAGCTCGCGAAGCGCATGCTGCTCACCGGGGATCTGATGGACGGCAAGGAAGCGGCGCGCGTCGGCCTCGCGGCGGAAGCCGTAGCGGAATCGGCGCTGGATGCCCACGTGCAAGCGCTTGCAGAGCGCATGGCTGGTGTCCCACGGAACCAGCTGATGATGAACAAGCTGATGGTCAACCAGGCCTTCGAGAACATGGGCCTGCGCACGACTCAGATGTTCGCGACGCTGTTCGATGGCGTGGCCCGACACTCCCCGGAGGGCCTGTGGTTCAAGCAACGGGCCGAAGAGGTCGGCTTCAAGCAGGCCGTGAAGGAGCGCGACAGCGGCGACCCCATCGCCCCCGGCGTCAGCAAGTAGACTGGACCAGCGCGCCCTGGACGGCTCGCTTGGGGGGGAGAGTAGCTCTAGCTCGACGCCACACGGAAACCGCGGCCGAACACGGTCTGCCTGGCAGGTGCCTCCGCGAGCGCGCCCGGCCACACCACGCAGCCCTCGAGCGTCCCTGCGCCTTCGACCCGCGCGCCAGCTCCGACCAGCGACCGCACCAGGGTCACTCCGGGCGCTACCCGAGCGCCTTCGCCCAGCCAGCTGTCGCGCTCTCCGAGCCACTCGAGATTTGCCGCAAGGTAACGCTCCAGGTTCCCGAGATCGCTCCAGGATCCGCTGAGCTCGAGGGTCTCGATGGCGTGGCCCTGACGGAGCCACGGCAGCGCGACGTCGCCGATCAGGCAGCCTCGCTCGGGAAGTCGCTCGAGTATCTGCGCGGAAAGTGCCGCGATGCCTACGTAATCCGCGCCCTGCACTTCGTCGCCGAAGCACTCGCCACGCAGGCGCACGACGTCGCGCCTCACCCCCAAACCCACGCTGCCCTGGCCCTTCGCTCGAGGCGCCACGAGCAGGGTGAACGGCGCTTCGGCGGCCAGCAGTCGGTCGACGGGAGGCTCGCACCAGATGTCGCCATTCCAGATCAGGCAGGGGGCTTCGAGGTGCGCTCGAGCCCCCGCAACGCCTCCTGCGGTGCCGCGGATCTCCGGCTCATGCACTACTCGAACTACTGCACCATAAAGATCTGAAATTTTTTCAAATTCCTGGCTCAGGTGGTGAGTGTTGATGACCACCTCGGAGACACCGAAGCGCTGCAGGTGTTGCTGGATCCGTCCCAGCAGCGAGCGGTCACCCACGGGCACTAGGGGCTTCGGCAGTTCATGGGTCAGCGGCCGCAGTCGGGTGCCAAGGCCGGCGCACAGAACCATCACGCGCGGCATCCCTCGCTCCTCATGGCGGATTGCTTAGCAGAGCCCTGGGAGTGACCACAGTTTTGCGTCGCTGATGCCCCTTCGCGCCTGCAACAAACTCGGCCCGCGACGCGAGTGCATGCTACCGGCTCCCCCATGTCAGCCTCGCGCAGCCCGCGCTCTCGCACCCGGCACTGGCGAACCGCGGTCGCCTTCCTGCTCTCGAGCGCCGCGAGCTTCACCGCGTTCGCGACTGGAGGTTGCAGCACCGACGCCGTGGGCATCACCACCTGCCGCGAGATCGAGGACACCCGCTGCGAGGCGGCAGCTCAGTGCGGCATCGAAGGCGCCGAGGACGTGGACGCCTGCAAGCGCTTCTATCGCGACCACTGTCTGCACGGCCTGGGCCTGGAAGGCGAGCCGCGTGGCAGCGACGTGCGCCGGTGCAAGGCGGTCATCAGCGGTGCGGGGGAGTGCGCCAAGCAAGGCGTGACGGATCCGGCTCAGTGCGCCGCGCTCCAAGGTCAGCAGCTGGCGTCCACCATTCAGACCGTGTGTGACGTCGTCCTCCAGCCCGAGGACACGACCGCCTGCCGCTTTCTCGTGCCCGACGAGGAGGACCTGCCTGACGGCGGAAGCGCTGGCGCCGGGGGCTCGAGCGGCGGGGCCGGGGGCGCGGGAGGTAGCGCGGGCTCGAGCAGCGCCGGCACCGGGGGGAGCAGCGCCGGCACCGGGGGGAGCAGCGCCGGCGCGGCGGGGAGCGGAGGCTGACGGTGTACACGGCCAGTCGCCT
Source organism: Polyangiaceae bacterium (assembly GCA_041389745.1). GTDB lineage: Bacteria > Myxococcota_A > Polyangia > Polyangiales > Polyangiaceae > JAHBVY01. The sequence continues at coordinate 84,502 of JAWKRF010000022.1, read as the reverse complement.
GGTCGCTGTGATCGTGTGTGGGCTCGTGCTGTTGCCCTGCGGATGCAAGAAGAAGCAGGGTCCGGAGACGGAGACGGTGCGCGCCGAGACGCCGGAGGACGAGATCCTGCGGGTTGGAAAGCGCTGGCAGGCGACCGAGGAGGCGCGCGGCTTTCAGTCACCCCCGAGCCCGATCAGCGTCTTCGATACCCGAGTGCAGAGCGTCGTGGTGTTCAGCCGGGGCGAGAAGACCGTCGTGGAAGGGCTGAGCGCCAGCGAGGACTTCGAGCTTCGGGACGGGAGCCGCGTGCACTGCGAAGGCAAGCTGGAGGTCCACAGCCGCGTGGTCTACGGCCGGCGTCAGGGCGAGGCAGCGATCCAGCTCGAGCGGCCACGAGTCCGCATCCCCCGTCGCTGCAGCGGTGGAGTACCGCCCGATGCATCGCTCAGCTTGCCGCGCAACGTCGCGCGCTTCGTGCTGAGGGACGATCAGCTCGTCGCAGTGGAGCCCCCGCTCGAGAAACGCGTCTACCTGCCCATCCCCTGAGTGACCGCCCCGAAGGCGAGAAACGCCGCAATCGACCAGATCCCGGAGCTGCTCGGGATCGCGCCGAGGCGCAGTTCGAGGATGCGTGGCGCGCCGAAGCGCTGTAAGAGGGCATCCGGTGCAGAGAATCGTCACGTCGTCCGCGCCGGCCAGGCTCTCGGCGCTCGCTTGCGCGCTCGTCGGTGGGTTGACCGCCGCTGGGTGCTTCGACACCGGGAGCTCCGTCGCCGGTAAGTCCGCACCCACGCTGGTAGGCGTCGATCCAGCAGACTTCTCGGTGACCTGCCCTGCGTCGACGCCGAAGGGGCTCCGCGGACGTACGTCGTCACCTTGCACGGCGAGGATCCAGAGGCGGACGTCGACCCCAGCGTTCGATCACCCGAGCTCTCCTCCCGCCAGCTGTAGCCGCATCGTGACGTTCGGCTACGTGATCCCGGCAACCGCTACACCGCCGGATGATGTCTCGAGACGGACCAGCTGACTCCCTCGCCTCGGGCTCGCGGGTGATGCTGGACGCGAACGGGAATCGTGTCTCCAAGAGCTGGAGCACCCAGTGCGGCGTGGAGCACGACGGCAACGGCGCTCGCCCCGCCATCAGCGTCTCGTATCGCACGGTCTACGTGAAGCCCTGCGACGCGCTGACGGACCTGCGCACGACGAAGCCCAGCACCGGCATCGATGTCGACCTCGTCGCCCTGAGAGGCGAGAAGACATGCAGCAGCGGTGAGCAGCCAGACGCAGGGGATCCGCCGATCAACGGCTACCAGGTGAAGCTGTTACCGCAGGGAGAAGTGAAGAGCGCGAGCTGTGATGGCGACATCGCCCCCTACCTCGATCTCACCCGGCTCACGCTACGACCTTGGGGTCGTAGCGCTGGCCAGCAATGGAGACATCGCCTACTCCACGACCTGCTCGGCGACGGCAGTCGCCAACGTGATCTTGAAGGCGGCCTGCGGACCCCTGTCTCCCGGAGGAAGCGGTTTCGGCGGCGCGGCGGGCACCGGCGGCACGGCGGCACTGGCGGCACGGCGGGCACCGGCGGCACGGCGGGCACCGGCGGCGCGGCGGGCACCGGCGGCGCGGCGGGCACCGGCGGCGCGGCGGGCACCGGCGGCGCGGCAGGCACCGGCGGCGCGGCGGGCACCGGCGGCGCGGCAGGCAGGCGGCACGGCGGGCACCGGCGGCGCGAGGCACCGGCGGCGCGGCAGGCGCTGGTGGCGCGGGCAACTGACTCCCTGCACCTCATACACACCCCAGAAGCGCACGGCGTAGCGGTATCCGCAGCGCGCGGTTTGCGGTTTCACGCCAAGGAAGCTACGAGAAGCATATGAGCCGCCCAGGTGGCGATGGGATGCAAGTCAGCGGTGGCCTGCAAATGCCGGGCAAGGCGCTCAAGGGCGTGCTGCTCGCGTTGCTTGCGGTCAATGTCGCCTTCGCCGTGGCAATCAACTTCGGCGGCGCCAGCGCGGAGCTGTTCTACGCCTTGTGCGGGAACACGGAGAAGATCCTCCAGGGCCAGGTCTGGCGCCTGGTCACTGCGCCCTGGATGCACGAGCCGCGAGGAACCGTCAGCCACCTGCTGTTCGCACTGATCGGTCTGTTCTTCCTCACCCCGCAGCTCGAGTCGCAGTGGGGCTCCAAGCGCACCCTGCGCTTCCTGTTCTTCTCGGGCTTGATCGCCTACACCATGCAAGCGCTGCTTCGAGCTGCTGCTGCCCGCCCCAGGTTCTCGGCACAGCTCGTACCCGCTTACTGGTACGGCGCCGCACCCGTCATCGAGGCCGTCGCCGTCGCCTGGGCGCTGAGTTTCCGTGGGCAAACGGTGCGCCTGTTCTTCGTCCTGCCGTAGTGACCTCTGGCATGCTGCTCGGCTTCGTGATCGCGATGAGCGTGCTCCGTGTGCTCTGGCTGAGCAACGCCCCCGAGGGTCTGCTGTCACCGTTCGGCGGCATGTTCGCGGGTTGGCTGCTGGGCGGGGTACCCCTCGCCGCTCCGGCGCGCGTGGCTGCTTTCGACTGCGCCAGCTCGACGCCCGGGTCGGGCGAGAGACCGCCGATCGCAAGAAGCGGGTGGCCAAGTCGAACTTCAGGGTGATCGAGGGCGGCCGCAGCAAAGACGACGACGACGCTGGCTGAACTCCCCTCTTCGTCCCCGTGTTGTTTGCCCCACGGAAGAAAACCGGGTTTCGCGAGGACGTCACGGTTGCTCCCCCGCTTGCCAGTCCCGGCCCCCGCGGCCATCGGCGTCTGCATCAGCTCCACGCTGTTCCCTGCTCGATCGTCGCCACCGCCCTCCGACCTTCGCGTACAACCTGCTGGCCGGATGAATCGACTGCTCCTGGCGCGGGCCATCCACCTGGCGACTCCGCCCTTCGACATCCAGCAGCTCATGGACATCGTGAATCTCCGCGTGGGTGTGGAAGCGAGCGCACCCGTCGCGAAAACACGATTGACATCCGCGACGGTGTGCAGGGATGCAAAGTGTGTTCATCATCCCCGACCGCAGCCCTCCTGGATCCGCCCGATCAGCCAGCGACGTGCTCCTCAAACCGCTCGATTGGCAACGTCCGCTTCCGTCTTTGGCGATGCCAGCCCGTTCTCCGAAAACCTTGCCCTCCCGACCAACATTAACAGCCGTGAAGCAATCGTCCCCCAAGACACCGCGGTTCGAAGGCGCGTTCCGCGTCGTCGTGGCAAGATGATCACCGAGGCGGGCAGCTCCGCTTTCCTCTGACTTTGCAGGAAACATCCAAGACGCTCCTCCACACCCTCGCAAACTGGGCACTCGCTCAATTCTCCAGCCCTCACGATCATCAAGAAGGCGCAAGCCCGACCTCACGATGGCGTTCCGATCCTTCGTCAATCGCTTGATCCTCATCCCCGCCAGATCTTGGTCGGCGCTCTTTTTGTGGGATGTCCTGGGTCCAAGACGAGAACTCGATCATCCCAACCAACACATGAACCTCCACCCATCGATCCCACGCCGGACCGCGCCGGCCCAATTTCGTGTCATGCAAGCGCTTGATTCGGGACTAGTGTCCTTGAATCGCCGCAGGAGGTCAGTGGACGACGGTTCGGCGGCCGACGCTTGAAGCGCGAGGCGGCCTGATCTACCAGACGACTCGATGTCTGCCAGAGAGTCCGTTCCGCCCTCCGTGCCGCCGTCTGGCGGGCCCCGGCGGCTGCTCGACTCGAGCGCTTCGGAGCGAGGCCTGAGGCGCATGGCGGGGGAGATCCTCGAGCGCTCCATCAACCACGAGGAGCCCCTACTCCTGGTGGGGATTCGGCGTGGCGGCGAGCCCATCGCCAGACGCCTGGCCGAGTGGATGGGCAAGCTCGAGAGCGGCGATCCCCCTCCCCTCGGTAGCGTCGACATCACGCTGTATCGCGACGATGCTGCGACGGCGCTCCCCAACCCCCGCATCGGGCCCAGCCAGATCCCAGTGAGCCTGGAGGGGCGCCGCGTGATTCTGGTCGACGACGTCTGCTTCACCGGTCGGACCGTGCGGGCCGCCATCGATGCTCTGATGGACTACGGCAGACCGACTCGCATCGAGCTCGCGACGCTCGTGGACCGTTTCGGGCGCGAGCTACCGATCCAACCCGACTACTGCGTGCGGCGCATCGAGCTGTCGCGCGAAGCCCGGGTCGACGTACGCGAGTCCGAGCAGGGCCTCGAGGCCTGGCTGATCGAACCCTCCAATCAATGAGCGAGCTCTCCCGTGACTGACCTCCGCCTGCGACACCTGCTTTCGATAACGGAACTCGATCGGGCCAGCGCGGTGGCCATCCTGGACAGCGCGGAGGCGTTCTTCCAGGTCAGCCGGCGCCCCCTGAAGAAGGCCCCAACGCTGCGCGGGAAGACCGTGCTGAACCTGTTCTTCGAGAACTCGACCCGGACACGCACTTCCTTCGAGCTCGCCGGCAAGCGCCTCAGCGCGGACGTCGTGAACATCTCCGCATCGACGTCCAGCACCAAGAAGGGCGAGACCCTTCGGGACACCTTGCAGACGCTGGACGCGATGCATCCCGACGTGGTCGTGATCCGCCACTCGGCCTCCGGCGCGGCGGAGTACCTCTCGAAGAAGAGCAAGTCCTCCATCGTCAACGCGGGCGACGGCATGCATCAGCACCCCACTCAGGCGCTGCTCGACGCTTTCACGATGCGACGACATCTGGGCGGCCTCGACGGAAAGCAAGTCGCGATCTGCGGGGACATCCAGCACAGCCGCGTCGCGCGCTCCAACGCTCAGCTGCTGACGATGCTCGGTGCGAGGGTGCGGTTTGCAGCGCCGCGCACCATGTGGCCCGCCGTTCCCGAAGCGCTCGGGGTGCCCATCTTCGATCGCCTGGAGCCTGCACTCGAAGGCGCCGACGTGGTGATGATGCTGCGCATCCAGCAAGAGCGCCTGGGCACGGCGTTGTTCCCCACCACCCGCGAATACTCGCGGCTCTGGGGGCTGAACCTCGCGCGTCTCGCGCTGGCCAAGAAGGGCGCGCTCGTCATGCATCCTGGACCCATGAACCGCGGCGTGGAGATCAACGACGACGTCGCCGAGTCCGAGCAAGCGGTGATCCTCGACCAGGTGGAAGCGGGGGTCGCCGTGCGCATGGCCGTGCTCTACCTGTGCGCCAGCGAGCCCGGCATCGAGCCGAGCTGAAGCGTCGCCCGCGGGGGCAAGACGCGTGCCTCAGAAATAGTGCGCGCGCATGTCGTCGAGCAGCCCAGGCCCCTCGGGAGTCCAGGCGCAGAGCTCCCTCGTGCTCCGGCTCGAAACCCGGTTGTCGAGTCCCACGACCATCGCCATGAAGCCGAAATGCTCCGCTGCCTGATCCGCCGGGATCGATTCGACTGGCACACCGAGCTGTTCTCCGATCACCTCGGCGATCGCGCGCTGACTGATCCCCTGCTCCGCCACTCCATGCAAGCAATTTCCACATGACATTGATTCGAGCGCGAGTCGGTACAGCCGCGCAGCGTCGTCGCGATGCACGGCGGGCCAGTGAGTTGCTCCGTCCCCCAGGTAGCCCGCCACACGCCTGCTCCGCGCGATCTCGATCAGCATCGCGATGAAGCCCTTGTCCCCAGCGCCGTGGACCGTCGGGGCGAGGCGCACCACTCCGCCATGCACGCCGCGCTTGACCGCGTCGAGGACCAGCCGCTCGGCCCTCGCACGCAGCACGATGGGACCGGTCGCCATCGCAGCGTCCGTCTCCAGGGCGATCGTTCCTGGCGATGCGAGCAGCAGCGTTCCGCTCGTCCCAATGAAGGTCTTCCCTGTGCCCTCGAGCGCGCCCAGCATGCAGGCGATCGCCTCCCGATCGATGCGGTTGATCCCCTCCCAGTCTGCGAAATCCATGTGAAACGCGAGATGAATGGTCGCGTCGGTGGAACGCACGGCTTCGACCAGGCGCTCTGGCTCACGCAGATCTGCGCGGTACACCTCCACGCCTTGTGCCTTCAAGCGGTCGACGCCGGCGTCGTTGCGCGCCATACCGAGTACCTGGTGACCCGCGGCTCGCAGCTCTCTCACCAGAGCCGTCCCGATCCAGCCAGTCGCGCCTGTGACGAACACACGAAGCTTCTTGCTCATGAGGCAAGCCTGGAGCCCCGCGCCTTGGACAAAAAGACGAGGACCGATCCCGGTATGGTGACTAACACCCTCGCCGCTTTCCTGCGCCAACGGCGGGAGCGGCTGCGTCCACCCAGCAACGAACGCCGGCGCACCCCCGGGCTGCGCCGCGAGGAGGTGGCGTTGCGGGCAGGAGTGAGCGTCACTTGGTACACCTGGCTCGAGCAGGGTCGCGGAGGCACACCCTCTGACGACGTCCTCGAGCGCTTGGCTCGCGCCCTCGAGCTCGACGAGGCGAACCGCGAGGTGATGTTCCTGCTGGCGCACGACCGCCCTCCGCCGCGCAGAATCGCCGCTCCTGGCCAGGTCACTCCGGCAGTGCAACGTGTGCTCGACTACCTGCCCGTGCCGGCGCTGATCAAGACACCGACCTTTCAGGTCGTGGCGTGGAATCCCGCCGCGACGGCCGTGTTCGGCGACTACTCGAAACTGCCAGAGTCGGAGCGGAACCTCCTGCGCCGCATCTTCAGCCCCGGCTCCGAGAACAAGGTCGACGACGTGGACCGAGTGCGCCGCTTCTGCGTTGCCGCTTTCCGCGTGGATCTTGCTCGAGCCGGGGAGACCAGCGAGGCCCGAGCGCTGATCGATGAGATGCTCGGATCGAGCGCGGCGTTTCGTGAGCTGTGGGAGGCTGGTGAGGTGCGCCCTCACGGTGCGCTCCGCAAGCGCCTCATGCGGACTGGCATCGGTGAACTCGTGCTCGAATCGTCCGTGTTCCTCATCGACGGCAGCGAAGGCCTGTCGATGTTCGTCTGGACGCCGGTGAACGAAGCAAGCTCCGATGGCCTGACCCAGCTCTTGCTCCGGGCTCGGGGGTGAGGTGCGCCTGCTAGCCGACGACCACGTCGACCTGCGCGACGTGCTCGATGGCGTGGCCCAGGAAGCCCTCGGCGACGCCGGCGAAGCTCTTCGGTAGGTCGCTCACCAGCACCTCGAGCTGACCGTTCGCCGTGTCTCCTTGCCCCGAAGGGAGCGTGCCGAGTTCTCGCTCTTCGAGCAGCTCTTGAACCACTCGCGCCGTAGCCTCCGCGGAGTCCACGACCGGCACGGGGCGCCCCGCGAGCTCTGCGGCGACGCGCTCGATCAGGGGCTTGAGCAGTGGATAGTGCGTGCACCCGAGAACGATCACGCCGACCTCCGCCTCGATCAGCGGCTCGACGTAACGCTGGATCGCGAGGCGCGGCACATCCCCCTCGAGCCAGCCCTCTTCCACGAGAGGCACGAGCAGCGGCGCCGGCTGCGCGACGACCTCGAAGCGCGTCGAGATGCGGCCGACGGCGCGAGGATACGCGCCTGAAGCCACCGTCCCCGCAGTACCCAGCACTCCGATCCGCACGGCGCCGCCGACGCGCTCGGCCTGGCTGACTGCGGCGGACGCGCCCGGCTCCACGACGCCGATCACCGGCAGGTCGAGCTCGGCACGCAGCATCTCCACGGCGACCGCGCTCACCGTGTTGCAGGCGATCACCAGCGCCTTGATGTCGCGCTGGATCAGCAGCTTCGCGCAGCCTCGGGCGTAGCGCAGTACGGTCTCTGGTGAACGCGTGCCATAGGGCACCCGCGCTGTATCCCCGAGGTAGACGATGTGCTCCCGGGGCAGCAGGCCTCGCAGCGCCCGCACCACCGTGAGCCCGCCGAGGCCCGAGTCGAAGACCCCGAGCGCCGAGCTGCGGGGCCGAGGCTGCGACGCCGTCACACGTCCTCGATGCGGATGAACCGCGGGGCGCCCTTCAAGAAGCTATGCCCGGCGATCTCCCCCATCGCTGCCTGGACCTGACCCTCGGTGCAGCCGTGGGTGATGATCAGCACCGGCACCGCATCACCGGACTCGGAGGCGCGCCCCTCCTGCATCATCTGTTCGATGCTCACGTCGTGCCGGCCGAGGGCCGTGCTGATCAGACCGAGGACGCCGGGTTCGTCCCCCACGTCGAAGCGCAGATAGTAGCGCGCACGCACCTCGTCGAGGGGCATCAGCGGTCGCTCCTTCATCTGAATGCCGCGGGTCTGCAACCCCGGTTCCCCCTCGATCTTCGAGCGCGCGACGTCCACCAGGTCGGCCACCACGCTGACCGCCGTCGGCATGTCCCCAGCGCCTCGCCCGACCAGCAGGCAAGGGCCGAGCGCCCGCCCCTGCAAGAAGGCCCCGTTCAGCACGCCGTCGATGTTGGCCAGAACGCTTCCGCGCGGCACCATGGCAGGATGCACCCTGAGCTCGATGCGCGAGCCATGGTCGTAGCCGATGGCCAGGTGCTTGATGGTGTAGCCAAAGCGATCCGCGAAGCGGAAGTCCAGCTGATCGATGTTGCGGATCCCCTCGACCTTCACCTGCTCGACCGGCACCTTCGCGCCGAACGCCAGCATGCTCATGACCACCAGCTTCTGAGCCGCGTCGTGGCCGTCGACGTCGAGGCTCGGATCCGCCTCGGCGTAGCCAAGGCGTTGCGCCTCAGCGAGCACCTCGTCGAAGCCGATGCCCTCGTCTCGCATCCGAGTGAGGATGTAGTTGCAGGTACCGTTCAAGATGGCGTGCACGCTCAGCACCCAGTCGCTGGTGAGCGCCTCGCGCAGCGTGCGGATGATCGGGATACCGCCCCCCACGGACGCCTCGAAGGCCAGATCGACCCCTTGCTCGTTCGCCAGCTCCACCAGACGTGGGCCGTGCTTCGCCAGCAGGTACTTGTTGGCGGTCACGACGCCTTTCCCTGAAGCCATCGCGCGTTCGACGTAGGTCTTGGCGGGTTCCTCTCCCCCCATGACCTCGATCACGATATCGACGGCGTCCTCCGCGAGTACCACGTCGGGCTCCGTCGTGAGCCACTCCTTCTTGCAGCCGGGCACGCGATCCTTCTCGGCATCCCGCACCAGGACGTGGCGGATCTCCAGCGGCGCCCCCACACGGCTCGCGAGGTACTCCGCGTTCTCCTGAATCAGCTGGATCACACCGCCGCCCACGGTGCCACAACCCAACAGGCCAACTCGAACGGGAAACTTGATGCGCTCAGCCACGGTGTCCTTCGCTTTCTGCTGGCGGGAGCCTTGCCGGCCCCGGGGCAATGCGCAAGTCCTTCGACCCCATTAGGCGAGCTATCCGCCGCGAGGATGTGCGCCGGGGGCGCCAATTGGCGTACCTCCAATGCTCATCGGGCAGGCAGCGCCGGGCGCTCGACCCGACCAGCAGCGCTCCATCGGCTCTCAGCTGGGCGACGAGGAGAGCGTCGGGGCGCGACCGGCGAGGCTCGGGTCCGGCGTGATGAAGCTCTCCAGCCACTCCAGACGCGGTCGCAGCCGATGCTTGATGCTGCGGCGTGGCGCCGAGCGCATCACATTTTCCCATGTGCGAATTCGAGGCTTGCCCGCGTTGCCTGCCAACAGGATCGGCATGCCGGTCACCGGATCCGACTCGTAGACGAAGAACGAGTGGTAGTGCATCTCGCCATCGCTGCGCAGCCCGTGGATCGCCACCACGTCCCCCGGACGATAGCGCTCGCGGTTCTCGTACAGGTGACCGAAGAAGCGGTCCCTGACGATGAACGGCACACGCTCTTCGGGCTCGAGATCGTAGACGTCGAACATCTCCGGGTGCTGCCAGGCAAACTTCACGATCACCTCGACGCTACGTCGGTTGTCGATGCCGAGCTCGTTGAAGTCGAGCAGACCCTCCACCCGCTGTCGGTCGTGCTGCCTGGCGGTCCACCAGGTCCCGCTGGCGCGCTCGAAGGTGTCGGTGATGAAGTCGATGCACACCTGAGGCACCAGGGGCCGCCCGCTGGTGTCGAACACACGATACCCGTCGTCGTTGAAGGTGTAGCTATCCCAGCCGTGATTGTAGGCCCAGATCCAGGCCGGCCTGAGGTTGCCGTCTTGCTGGCCCTCCTCGGTGCGTGGCTCGTCGAAGGGCAGCGACTCCTCGACCATCTGGGCGATGGCGCGCTGCTGGACACGCACCAGCGCCGCGCGCCGCTCGAGCACCTGCTGAGTCCGCGCCAGGGCAGGCTCGTCCTTCGACTCGACCTGCTCACACTCCAGCTTGAGCTTGCTGCCCTCGCGACTGAGCAAGCTTGGCACCCAGTGCTCGCCGTAGCGCAGGTCGGCCACCATCGACTGCTCGCTGATGTGGCGCACCTTGAGCTGCTCGAAGCCGAGCTGGTAGGCGAGATCGCGCACGTCGACGTGGAGCGGCTTGGCAAGCTCTGCTTTCGACTCCACCACGCGGTCCAGCAGGAACAGTCGAGCCCGCTTGCCCTTCTCGACACCGTCGGCGTACTCGTACCAGTAGCCACGGTCGGCCTTCACCACGTGGATCACGTCACTGCCACGCTGGATGAACAGCTCCGGTGCCTTGAACAGGTGATGCAGCTCCACCACGTTGACCATCGCCACTGCGAGATCCGGGTCCTCGGCGTAGAAGTAGCCCTCGCGAAGCATCAGCGCGCGCGCTATCTCCGGCCTATTTTTTACCACACGGTAAAGTGAATGCAGCGCGTAGCCCTGGTTCGGGCCGAGCTGGATGCGCTTGCGCAGCGTCTCGACCTCTGGGCTGACTTCTTCGGTGATCCTGGGCGCGCGCCAGAACAGGATGGGCTCTGCCTTGGCGCGAGCCAGGATCTGCGCCCGCTTGGCTTCGAACGCCGTCGCCCCCTCCAGCTCCGGCTCGAGCTCGGCGCGCTGGATGCGCGCGGCGCACTCCCCGGGACGGTGACTCTGACCGCCGCCGGCTGCAGCGTGACCACGGGGAGACGGCGCCAGGTCCTGGTCCGCCCGAGCACGACAGCCAGGCGCGGCCACGCTGAGCAACAGGAGCGCAACCGAGAGCCGCCGTCCGCACTCGCCGAGTGTGCGGATTCGTCGCTCCGTCGTCTTGCCGAAGTCCGCGCTGGTCACGGTCAAAGCACCCCGACCTACGGTTGTGACTGAAAGTCTTCCTGAGGTCGTCCTCGAAAAGACGCTCAGAGTAGCCAGGGGCATTCCGCGACGCAACAACTCGAGCCGACCCTTGCTCAGGCGTGTTCCCAGGCGCGCGACCAGCCAATCCTCGCCCCGAAAGCTCCAGCAGCGGGCGCGAGCTGTCGGTCTTCGATCGCGGAGACAGAGGGCGGGTGCTCTTCCGCGAAGCCGAAACGTGCTCTGCGCTTTGCCAGCTGCTGCGCTCTACTTGCCCAGCTTGGGGTACACCTTGATGACAATCTTCGTCGCCTTGCGGAAAGGGCTCGGGCGAGTGGAGTGGGTCGGCATGAGGAGGATGCTCACGCCCCGCCCATCCTTCCAGAACATGATCGACGTGCTGTCCTTTTTCTGTTCCGTGTCGCCCTCGGTATAACCGGCCTCCGCGAAGGACTTCCGCAGCGCGAGTTCCTGTTTCAGCCGCATCTCCTTCGCGCCCCAGTACCCCACCTCGAGGATGTCTTCCTTGGCGAAGCACAGGCTGCCTTTGCTCGTGTCGATCGGGAGCGTGTACTTGAAGTCGGAGCGCTGTCCCGCGCGATGCTTGCAAGGCTCTCCCCCAGCGCCGCACCCCAAGAGGGCCACGCCGGTCACGGCCACCGCCGTGGCCAGCGTCGGCCCCATCAGCTTCGAGAACATGGAGAGCGCGATAGCGCACCGAGCCTTCGCGACGCAACCCGACCCAATGAAAGTGAGTCCTGGGCATCCCGCGTGGCAATTCATTCGACCGCGGTAGGACTCCGAGATCAGCAGCCTTCTGCACTTCGACTGCTGACCGATGCCCGGCGAACTCTAGCGACTCCTCACGCTGAATCCTGCACTCAGCGCCTCGCACTCCGCCTCGAGTGTCGCCCGTACTTTCGGGGCGAGTTTCTTTCCGCCGCTCCAGCGCGCATCGAGCGGCAGGAATTCTCCTGAAACGAGGACGATCGGCACGCGCTTCTTGGTGTCGCCCACGAACAGACTGCCGTCGTCGGTCGCCGGAAAATGCCAGAGCACCCACGGTTCGCTCCCGCCGTCGACCTCGAAGCGTTCCACGCCCTGCATCTCGGGATCCTCTTCCAGCTCCTTCGCCATGGCTTTCGCGTACTGACTTGGCTTCTTGAACGTCTTGCCCGTCTCAGCCTCTGCGGCGATCAGGAACTGAGCCCGGTCGGCCTTCGAGAGCGCGTCGAGCTGTTCAGTCCCATAGGCGCTTGCCGTTGATTTGAAGGAGAAGCGAGACGCCGAGCCGCTCACCACCCTCGGTCGCGTTGCCTTACTGAGCTTGGGCTTGGGCCCGACCTTTCCTGCGTGGGCGCGGAGCGCCGCATCGATGCTGGGAAACTTCTTGCGGAGCTTCTTCCAGTTCTCATCCTCGAGGGGCGCGTGCGGCTTCTGACGATGCTCGATGTGATAATGCTGAAGGATCCACGGCGCCAGGTCCGGCACCAGACGCAGGTGGTCCGACTCGAACGTGTACATCGACGTCTCGCGTCCCTCCGCGATGCAGCGCTCGAAGTGACGCTGGAAGAGCGCCGTGCGTCGAACGTTCGGGATGTGCTCGAGCACAGGGTGAAGCGTCTCCTTGTCCCACGGATGGACCAACACGTCGTACTTCGGGTCGAGGACCTCGTCCTTCTCGAGGTACTCGACCAGCCTCGGCAACAGCCAGCGCCCAACGGAGCGCTCGAACCTCTCCACGGCTAGCTCCAGGACTTCCTCGATGACGGCGGCACCTTCCTTCACGCGGCGACGGTCGATCTCTTTCTCCGCGGAAAGCATCTCCTTGTAGCCCGAGGTCAGCGCCACGAACAGGTCCTCGGGCGAGCGGGTGCGCGACGTATGCACTCGCTCGCCGGCAGCCTGCTTCGGCGCTGACTTCGCTTGTTTCGTCCTGGCGTCCTTCTCTGCCTTCGTCGCAGAGCCCTTCTTCGGTGACGCTTTCCCGGCGGCGTCCTTCTTGCCCGAGACCTGCCTCTTGGGCTGCTTTGGCGCAGCCTCCTTCCCGCCCTTGCCCTTCGCCATTCCCTCCCCCTTTCGCAGTCCCATAGCCTAGGCCGATACCGGAAGGCCGACCTGGGCAAACTCGACGTACTGGCGGAAACGGCAAGAGAGCTCGCAGGAGCCGCCGCATTCTTCACCGTCTCTCGGGTTGCCTCCCCCCGGCTCGCTCAGTCGCGACGTGACTCCCCAGACCACCTCGCTGCGCCGCCCCCTCCCGGCGCCGGTCGCGACTCGCTTCGCTCGCGCGCGCGGGCGGAGGGGGGATTCGCCCGAAATTTCGCAACCCTGCGGATACGCCCGCTCTTCCCCACCGATGCTGGTATTCTGAAAGGTGCTGTGCACGACGAGGACCTGTACGAGATCCTGCAAGTCAGCCGGTCCGCCGAACCGGAGGTGATTGAGGCAGCGTACAAGCGCCTCGCCCGCAAGTATCACCCGGACACGAGTCCTCTCGCTGACGCGGAGGAGCGACTGAAGCGACTCAACCTCGCCTACCAGATCCTCGGCAACCCTGCACTACGCGCCGCATACGACCGCACTCGGCTGAACGAGGACGACGAAGACCAAGACGACGAAGACCAAGTCGACGAAGACCAAGTCGACGAAGACCAAGTCGACGAAGAATACAGGCGCCCGCAACAAGCCCCACCCGGCAGTTGGCGTCCATACCAACACCACCAATATCAGTACCCACAACAGATCCCAGGACCTGGGACATCATCGAAAGGTGTTCTATCCGGATGTCTGAAGGTGCTGGGCGTGGCCACACTGGTGGCCGGGGCCGCAGTGGTGCGCACGTGTCTCTACCTCGCGGAAGACAGCAAGACAGCGAGGCCGGTAGAAACCGCTCCAGAACGGCCGCCTCCAAAGAAGGTATGGTTCAACCCATACGAGGTCTGCGTGGCCAACACCGAGGGTGAGGGCGTCTACCTGAGGAGCCTTCCGTTTGCTTCCTACAAGAAGGGATCCGCTTATCCGGAGGGAACCAAGTTATCCGTTGACGACGAGCGAGAGTGCCACCCGGGCGACGAGGACTCCAGTTCCTTCTGTGCAGTCGAAGCGCCTGATGGTACCAGCGGCTACGTCCCTGCCCGCTACGTTGAGCGGTGTAGATAGCGCTAGGTCGCGCCATCGAGGATCTCGCTCCCCGAGTCCAAGAACAGCAAAACCCCCTCCGGCTTGCGCGGGAGGGGGTCTCTTGCTGTTGGGAGGCGAGTTCAGTTCGTCGGAGCCTGAGTCTCCGCTTCCTTCTTCGCGATGTCGTCGAGGTACGCCTGGCTCGGCTCGGGCATGCGCTCGAGCGCAGCTTCCAGCACCTCGTCGAGCTTGTGGACCGTGACGAACTCCAGGTCGTCGCGGATCTCGCGGGGCACCTCCTCGAGGTCGGCCTTGTTCCTTTCCGGGAGGATCACGCGCTTGATGCCGGCGCGGTGGGCCGCGAGGGTCTTCTCCTTGAGGCCGCCGATGGGCAGCACGCGACCGCGCAAGCTGATCTCGCCGGTCATGGCGACGTCGTGGCGCACGCGGATCCCCGTGAGCAGGCTCACCAGCGCCGTGAACATGGTCACGCCAGCGCTGGGGCCATCCTTCGGCATCGCACCCGCAGGGATGTGGATGTGGATGTCCGACTTGTCCATGAAGTCCCGCGCGATACCGTACTTTTCGGCGTTGGTGCGCACGAACGACAGCGCGGCGTGGGCGCTCTCCTTCATCACGTCGCCGAGCTGGCCGGTGAGCTGAAGCTTTCCGGTTCCGTACATGCGCGTGGCTTCCACGAACAGGATCTCACCACCGACGCTGGTCCAGGCAAGCCCGGTGACGACACCGGTCTCCTCGGTGCGCTCGGCGACCTCGCTCGTGTACTTGATGGGCCCCAGGTACTCGCGGAGGTCGTCCTCCGTCGCCACCTTGCGCGGCGTGTCGTCGCCCTCGGCCACCTTGACGGCGACGCCACGGATGACGCTCGCCACCTGGCGCTCGAGGCTACGCACGCCAGCTTCACGCGTGTAGTGCTCGATGATCTCCTCCACCGCCTCGTCGGTGATCTCCAGCTGCTCCTTCTTGAGGCCGTGCTCCTCGAGCTGCTTGGGATCAGGTGCGACGGGCGATGGCCAGCTTCTCGCGCCGCGTGTAGCCGGGGATCTCGAGGATCTCCATGCGATTGCGGAGCGGAGGTGGGATGGGGTCCGCGACGTTTGCAGTCGCAATGAAACATCACGCTGGAGAGGTCGTAAGGGATCTCCAGGTAGTGATCCGCGAATGCGTTGTTCTGCTCCGGTCGAGCACCTCGAGCAGCGCCGCGGACGGATCCCCACGGAAATCGTGACCGATCTTGTCCACCTCATCCATCATGAAGACGGGGTTGATGGTCCCGGACTTCTTCATGCCCTGGATGATCTGCCCCGGGAGCGCGCCGACGTAGGTGCGGCGGTGGCCACGGATGGCCGCCTCGTCGTGCACACCGCCGAGGCTGATGCTGAACTTGCGGCCCAGCGCCCGCGCGATGCTGCGCCCGAAGGCTCGTCTTACCCACGCCTGGCGGACCGAGCAGACACAGGATCGGGCCCTTCTTGTCGGTCTTCAGCTTGCGCACGGCGAGGTACTCGACGATGCGCTTCTTGCTCTCGAGGCCTAGTGATCCTCGTCCAGCACCACGGACCTTGCCTGATGTCCATGTTGTCTGGGTCTGGTTCTTCCACGGCAGATCCAGGATCCAGTCGAGGTAGGTGCGCACGACGGTGTACTCGCGCTGCCGACCTGCATCGTGCGCAGGCGCTTCAGCTGCTTCTTGGCGACGCTGTCGGCCTCGCTCGGCAGGTCCGCCTTGGCGATGCGATCTTCCAGACCGTCCAGATCGCCCTGATCGCCTTCGTCCTCGCCGAGCTCCTCCTTGATCGCCTTGAGCTGCTGGCGCAGCACGTACTCGCGCTGGTTCTTCCCCATCTCCTCCTTGATCTGGGAGTTGATGCGCTCGCGCATCTTGAGGATCTCGAGCTGACGGGTCAGCAGGCGCAGCACCTTGCGGATACGCTCCTTGACCTCGACGGTCTCGATCAGCTGGGCCTTCTCCTCGACCGGCGCGTCCAGGTTGGCAGCGACCAGGTCGGCGAGGGCGCCAGGCGCCTGGATCGAGTCGATCAGTGAGCCAGCCTCGCGGGAAGCTCGGGCATCAGCTGGATCACCTGCGTTCCACGTCGCGCAGGCTCATCGCCAGCGCCTCGGCCTCGACGTCTCCGTCGCCGGCCCCTCGATGCGCGTCACCTTGGCCCGCAGGTAGGGATCCGACTGCAGCATGCTGTCGAGGCGAATGCGCGTCAGCCCTTGCAGGATCAGCGAGTAGTTGCCCGAGCTGTGCTTGAGCGCCTTGAGCACCCGCGCGGCACAGCCGACCGGATACAGGTCTTCGACCGACGGGTCGTCGGTCGAGGGATCGCGCTGGGCGAAGATCGCGATCACCGGAGACGGCAGGTTGTGGACGTCTTCGACCAGCGCCACCGACTTCTCGCGGCCCACGTCGAAGGGCGCCACGGCGCCGGGGAAGAGCACCGCGTTGCGGATGGGCAACACAGCCAGTTCGTCCCCGAATTGGATTTCCTCCTCCGAGGGAGGTGCAGGCGTTTTCTCGTCGCTCATAAGTGGTGAGTCCTTACTCCTGGATATCCCGTCCGACTCGATGCCGCGCGATGCGCGGGCGTTGGTTTTTCAAATGGAGCGCCACGTGTTCACTGGCTGGTAGGCGCCACTCGCGGACGCAGGCTCTCTTCGCTCGAACAGTCAGACGGCCACCCCGACCGCGTTTTCACGCGTTCGCGGGAGCAAATCAAGCTAAGGCTGCACGAGCGTCACGCCAGCCAGCGATCGGAGAAAGTCCGCAGAAGCCGCGGAATCGTCGCAGGTCGCCGCGATTTCTTTCGGGGGTGAGGCGCGCTGCGCCGCCGCGTTCGACGCAGACGCAGCGCGGCGATCTGCCAGGGATCCGCGCCGTATGGAGCCGCGCTCTTCAAGCGTTGCTTCGAGGTGGCGCGGCGACGTTCGCCCTCCCCTCACCCCCAAACCCAGACCCACGAAAACATGAAAAGTCGCGCACGAACGCGAACATAGGGGGTAAACATGCAGGCGTGACGCGAAGTGTGTTTTTCGGGACTCCTGCCATCGCCGTACCCGCGCTACGGGCCCTGGCGGAAACGACCGAGGTGGTCGGTGTGGTGTGTCAACCGGACCGTCCCGCCGGGCGCGGGATGAAGCTGACAGCGCCCGCGGTGAAGCAGGCGGCGCTCGAGCTCGGCCTCGAGGTTCACCAGCCCGTCAAGGTCAAGACCGGCAACCTCGACGAGTGGCTCGAGGCGCGCGCCGTCGAGGTCGCCGTGGTCCTCGCGTATGGTCGCATCTTGCCTGAAGCGGTGCTCGCAGCGCCGCGCCGTGGCTGCATCAACCTGCACGCGTCCCTGCTGCCGGAGTACCGAGGAGCCGCGCCGATCAACTGGGCGATCATGCGGGGAGAAACCCGCTCGGGGATCTCGCTCATGCAGATGGATGCTGGACTCGACACGGGTCCCGTCTACTGCGCGCGGGAGCTCGCGATCGCCCCCACCGAGACGGCGGGTGAGCTGGCTGCGCGGATGGCCGACCTCGCGGCCGCGATGGTGCGCGACGACCTGCCGCGAGTGCTCGCCGGAGAGCTCGAGGCCACGCCTCAAGACGCCGCCCGAGCGAGTCACGCCCCGCCCCTCGAGAAGGCGGACCTCGTGGTCGACTGGAGCTGGGAGGCCACGCGGATCGTCGACTGGGTGCGCGGGCTCTCGCCCCTGCCCTGTGCTCGGACCACCCTCGAGGGCAAGACGCTCAAGCTGCAGCAAGCTCGCGTGTGTCCGGGGACCTGCCCGACGGGGTCAGCCGGCGAGGTGGTGATCGCCGACAAGTCTGGACTCGTGGTCGCCTGCGGCGAGGGCTTCGTGGAGCTCCAGCGGGCGCAGCTCGAAGGCCGGAAGGCCCTGGCAGCGGTCGATCTCGTGAACGGTAGGCTGCTCACGCTCGGGGCGCGCCTCGGCACCTGAACGCGACCTTGCGCAGTTGATTGCTGGCCCCGCGTCGCGGTGCGCTAGACTTCGCGCGGGGAGTCGAGTGACTGAGCGGGCCGACGCGGCAGAGCAACTGATCCAAGAGATTCAGCAGGAGTTCCCTGCGTTTCGCATCGTGCCGAAGCGAGGCAGCAGGCTCAATCACGCGATCGACCGAGCGCTCAGGCTGCTGACCTTCGGCGGACAGCGCACTTACATGACCGAGTACTTCACCGTCCTCGGGGACACGCTGTACACCCCTCCCGGCTGGGAGCAGATGAGCAGCGAGGCCAAGGTGGTGCTGCTCAGACACGAGCGCGTCCACTTGCGGCAACGGCGTCGCTACACGTCACCCGGCATGACCTTGCTGTATCTGCTGCCGTTTCTCCCCCTGGGCCTCGCCTACGGCCGCGCTCGAATCGAGTGGGAGGCCTACGCGGAGACCCTGCGAGCGACCTACGAGGTCTATGGCCCGAGCAGCGCTCGAGACCCCGAGCTGAGGCGCAAAATAGTTGGCCGCTTCACGGGTCCAGCATACGGGTGGATGTGGCCATTTCCGCGCCGCGTTGGACAGTGGTACGACCAAGTTCTGGATGAGTTGGAAGAGGCCGATGAGAGTGGCGAACGCTGAGGGGAACAGCCGATCTCGGCTCCTGAAGGAGTATCACCGGTGAGCGGACCTGTCGTAGGCATCGATCTTGGGACCACGAACACCGTCGTGGGTGTGGTCCAAGATGGCCAGGCGAAAGCCATCGCGGACGCGTCCGGCGACCGGCTGATCCCGTCGGTGGTCTCATTTCATCCCGGCGGAAACGTGCTCGTCGGCAAGCAGGCCAAAGAGCGCCGCTTGATGGACGCGGCGAACACCATCTACTCCGTGAAGCGACTGATCGGGCGGTCGTGGGAGAGCGAAGAGGTCAAGAAGGCGCGCGCGCGCTTCCCCTTCGAGATGCGCGAGGGTCCAGGACAAGCGGCGCTGGTCGTGGCACGCGGCGAGACCTACACGCTGCCAGAGATCAGCGCCTTCGTCCTGCGCAAGGCCAAGGCCATCGCCGAGGAGGCGCTCGGGGAGCCGGTGGAGCGCGCGGTGATCACCGTTCCGGCGAACTTCAACGACCTGCAGCGTGCGGCCACGAAGGTCGCGGGGCGGGTCGCCGGACTGGAGGTGTTGCGTATCCTCAACGAGCCGACCGCGGCGGCGTTAGCGTACGGATACGGCAAAGGCAGCACCGAGCGCATCGCCATCTACGACTTCGGCGGCGGCACCTTCGACGTCACCTTGCTCGACCTGTCGGGGAACGTCTTCGAGGTGCTCGCGACCGCGGGCAACACCTTCCTGGGCGGTGACGACTTGGACCTCGCGCTGGCCGAGCGCATGGCGGATGCGTTCCTGGCCAAGCACCGCCTCGATCCCCGAGACAACCCCCAGGGCTTCGAGCGCCTGCGCGCCGCTGCCGAGCAGCTGAAGATCGATCTGTCGGGGCAACCCCGAGCCGCTGTCAGCGTGGAGGAGGTCGCCCACGGGCCCGGCGGGCGCGCGCTCGACCTGGACTTCGCCATGACCCGACGGGAGTTCGACGAGCTCGCGGGACCACTGGTCCAGCAGACCTTCGACACCTGCCAGGAAGCGCTGGGGATCGCCCGCCTGAACCCCAACGATTTCGACCAGGTGCTGCTGGTCGGTGGCTCCACGCGCATCCCGCTGGTCAAGCAGCAGGTGGAGAGCTTCTTCGGACGTCAACCGCTGGAGCACATCAGCCCGGACGAGGTCGTGGCGATCGGTGCGGCGATCCAGGCCAGCGCGCTGACCGGCGCCGAACGTCGCCGCGCGGAAATACCGCGACCTCCACTGCCCGCTGCTCGCAAGAGCCAGGCGCTGGCTCAGACGATGCAGATCCCCTCGTCGAGCCGCAAGAGCGAGCCGCCACCGCTCCCCAAGCGCCGCACCAGCCCTGGCGTACGGCCAGGCGCGCAGACCTCCCCTGGCGTGTATCACGACAGCACGCCCGGGCGACCGAAGACCCAGCCACCGGGCCGCCGCCGCGATCAGACGCAGCCCCCGATGGTCATCCAGCCTCCCGAGGGTATGCCGCAGGATCCCGTGCCCAACACCGCCGATGGTCCGGGAGCGACCCGCCGCCGGCAGACCACCGGCATGGGGCTAGGCGGTCCGCCGCCTCCGCCGCGCACCGTGGGAGGCCTGGGCGCTCGCGGCCGGGTACCCACGGGCTCTGGTCTCGGGCCTGCTGCGGAACAAGCGCGACGCGTCCCCACCGGCTCCGGTCTTGGACCCGCTGCCCAGCAGGTTCGGCGTGTGCCCACCGGCTCCGGACTCGGCGCCCCGGAGCCGCCCCCGCGCAAGCGCATGCCCACCGGCGACTACGGGACGCCCGGACCGGCAAACCGCGCGCGGATCCCCACCGGCCAGGGCCTGGGCCCCAGCGCAGATGCCGTGCGGCAACGCATTCCGACTGGCCGCGGCCTCGGCGGCGAAGCGCCTGCAGGCGCCACGCTGTTGTCCGCCTCCGACGCGGCACAGTCTGCCCAGCGGGCGTCCGAGAAGGGCGACCGCATCTCCGTCGTGGACTCGAACTGGCAGGAGAACCCCCCGCCGCTGCCCCTGGTCGGCATCAGCGACCACGAACACGAAGACCTCACCGTTCCCGCGACGGAGGCCATCAGCGCCGAGGAAGCTCAGAAGCTCGCAGAGAAGGCCCTCGCCTCCTCGCCCAAGGTAGGCTCCGCTCCCGACACCGCGCCGGCTCCCCTGGGGCAGCCGGAAGCCGCCCCCGGACCGGCGCCACCCTCCGACGACGAGCTACGAGCCAAGTACGGCAACCTGCCGCTGATCATGCCGGGCTCGGGCGCACCGAAGCCCGTCGACAAGCCGACCCTCGAGTCTTCCCAGATGCCCGACCTCGGCGATCTCGCCGACGCCGCGCTGGAAGACGCCCTGGAGATCCCTGCGGAACCCGAAGTGCCGAAGCCTGCACTCGGCGGCACCCTGATGCTCTCGCCAGAAGCCGCCGAGGCCGCGCGACCGCCCTTTGAGAGCGCCGAGAGCCGCACGGCGATGGAGCTGCGGCAGTACGCCGCGCCGACCTCCACCGACGAGGTGACCCTGGTGCGCCAGGCGCCCACGCCACCCAAGCTCGAGGGCTTCGAGTTCGAGGATGAGCTGCCGGTGCCCGACGTCCCAGGCCCCGGAGACCAGCCCCGAGTCGCCAAGGACCCGCTCGGCGAGACGGTGCGGCGCGAGGTGCCGCCAGGGCTCGGCCAGACACAGGCGCTGGAGTCGCCGCGCCGCGCGCCCCCGCCCCTGAACCGCACCGCCCAGCTCGACCAACCAATAAACCTCGCGGAAACAACCCGCGCAGCGCAGAGTCCGTTTCATCAACCGGAAGCACCTCCTCCGGCCCGGCCGCCGTTCGCCACCACGATGGGTCTCGGCGGGGCCGCCGATCCGGTGATCCGAGAGATGCCCGCGCCGCCGCATCCGAGCGCCATCGCCCAGCCGCGCGCGGCATCCCCCAGCAGCCCATTGCTCGTGGACGTCACGCCCCTGAGCCTCACGGTGGAGACCGTGAGCGGATACTGCGACCGCGTCATCCAGCGCAACACCCCGGTGCCCTGCGAGGAAACACGCCAGTTCGTCACCGCGCGAGACAACCAGACCGCCGTGCGCCTGCGGGTCAGCCAGGGAGAATCTTCACGCTTCGAAGACAACACCCTGCTCGGCGAGCTGGAGCTGCTCGGACTGCGCTCCGCCCCCCGCGGTCAGGTGTCCATCGCGGTGACCTTCGCCCTGGACACCAACGGCATGTTGAACGTCTCGGCGCGGGACACCCAGACGGGGCAGGCCACGAGCGCTGTGATCCGTCTCGTGGGCCTCCCGGAGCAAGACATCCAGGCGCTTCAGGCGCGCCAGCAAGCGCACCCGATGTGATGCGCGTGGGGGAGATCGTTGTCCCATGAATGACCCCGATCAGGACGAGCTCATCGCACGTCTCGAGGCGTGGGCAGACGTGCTCGACGACTCGACCTACTACGAGCTGCTCGGGGTCCTCGACATCGCCGACGAACGGTCCATCAAGCAGGCCTTCCACGAGTTTGCCTTGAGTTTCCACCCGGATAGTCATCTGGAGGCAGACGGGGAACGCCTCGAGCTCGTCCGCCGGGTCTTCAAGCGCGGAGCCGAGGCCTACCGTGTGCTGATGGATCCGGGCCTGCGCTCCAAGTACGATCTCGCCCTCGCACAGGGCCACCTGCGCCTCGAGGCGGGAGAAATCCCCCGCACGGCGCCCATCGGAGAGGCCGGCGTGAAGACCCTGGAGGACATCTGCAAGACTCCATCGGCCAGGCTCTGCGCGAGCCGCGCCGACGACTACCTGACGGCAGGCGATCTGGACTCGGCCAAGCGCGAGCTGAAGCTCGCCCTGTATCACGACGGAAACGACAACGCAGAGCTGGAGGAGCGCATCGACGCCATCGACCTGGCGATGTTTGCCATGGGCGACTAGCGCGGCACGGTGTCCCTCACCCCCGGGAGATCGAGCAGCCGACGCGTCGACGGGGCGCCGAGTCGAGCGCCCCGTCTCTGGACGGCGAAAACGGATGCGGTCAGGCGCCCATCGGGTGCCACACCGTCTTGATCTCGACGAAGTGCTCGATGAAGCCGAGGCCCTCGGTGCGCGCGTCGTACCAGTCGAGCTCCTCGAAGACGCGCCGCTGCACGCGCTTGACGTTGTCGGCGGCGAAGCCTTCGAGCGCTTTGGCCTGCTCCCCATCGACGTTCCACAGGTCGACGGCGCGCACGCCCTTGTGGCGCACCAGCGGCTCGGCCAGTTCATCACGCGAACCAGTCAGAATGTTGATGACGCCCCCGGGGAAGTCGCTGGTCGCCAGGCACTCGGCCACGGCGATGGCGGTGCGCGGATCGCGATCACTGGCTGCGACCACGCAGGTGTTGCCGCTGACGATCACCGGGCAGACCGCGCCGATCAAACCGAGCAAGCTCGGTCGCTCTGGCGCGAGGATCCCGACGACGCCGACGGGCTCTGGCACCGAGAAACCGAAGTGGGGTCCGGCAACGGGGTTGCTCGAGCTGAGCAGCGACTGAAACTTGTCGGCCCAGCCGGCGTAGCAGACGACGCGATCGATCGCTGCGTCGACCTCCTGCGCAGCATCCGAACCGCCGGGCGCGTTCCCGTTCTGTCCGGCTGCAGCCCGCCCCAGGCTCGCCTCGAGCTCCGAGCGTCGCGCCTCCATCACCTCTGCGAGGCGATACAGGATCTGCCCGCGGTTCATCGCGGTGCGCTTGCGCCAGCCCGACTGCGCGCCGACCGCCGCCTTCACGGCATCGCGCACGTCCTTGCGCGACGCTCGGCAGTAATTCTCCGAACCGTCTCGTGTCACCAGATACCGTCCCGATTCGCTGCGCACGAAGGCGCCGCCGATGTACATCTTCCAGGTCTTCTTCACACCGATTCGCACCGAACCGGGGCGACGGCGCTCCGCCGTGGGATCTCTGCGGTCTGTCATTGGCTCCCTCTTCAGGCCTCAGTCGATGTTCAGGTAAGCGGCCAGCCCGTGGCGACCGCCTTCGCGACCGAAGCCGCTCTCCTTGTAGCCACCGAAGGGGCTCGTGGCATCGAACTGGTTGTAGGTGTTGCCCCAGATCACGCCTGCCTCGAGCTTGGTCGCGATGTCGAACAAGCGAGAACCCTTGTTCGACCAGATCCCCGCGGAGAGCCCGTAGAAGGTATTGTTCGCCTTGTCCAGGGCCTCGGCTTCCGTGCGGAATGTAAGCACGCTGAGCACTGGCCCAAAGATCTCTTCCTGAGCGATACGGCTCGACTGCGCCACACGCGTGAACAGCGTGGGCGGGAAGAAGTAGCCCTTCTCGGGCAGATCGCAGCGGATGCTGAAGCGCTCGGCGCCCTCGGCCTCGCCCGCCTCGACCAGATGCTTGATACGCTCGAGCTGGGCCTTGGAGTTGATCGCCCCGACGTCGGTGTTCTTGTCCAGCGGGTCGCCGAGGCGCAGCGACTGCATGCGGTCCTTCAGCTTGTCGAGCAGCTGATCGTGAATCGACTCCTCGACCAGGAGCCGCGAGCCCGCGCAGCACACGTGACCCTGGTTGAAGTAGATGCCGTTGATGATGCCCTCCACGGCCTGATCCAGCGCGGCGTCGGCGAAGACGATGTTCGCGGCCTTGCCGCCGAGTTCCATCGTCATGCGCTTGCCCGTACCGGCCAGCACCTTCTGGATCTGCTTGCCGACGGCGGTGGAGCCCGTGAAAGCCACCTTGTCGATCCCGGGGTGCTTGACCAGCGCGGCGCCAGTGTCGCCAAAGCCCGTCAGGATGTTCACGACGCCGGGGGGCAACTCCGCCTCCTCCACGACCTTCGCGAGCAGCAGCGCGGTCAGCGGAGTCGTCTCCGCCGGCTTGAGCACGACGGTGTTTCCGCACGCAAGCGCTGGCGCGATCTTCCAGGCGGCCATCAAGAGCGGGAAGTTCCACGGGATGACCTGCCCCGCCACCCCGAGCGCCGACACGCTGCGGCCATTGAAGGCATACTGGAGCTTGTCTGCCCAGCCGGCGCAGTAGAAGAAGAAGTTGCTCGCCTGGGGCAGGTCGAAGTCGCGGCTCTCCTTGATCGGCTTTCCGCCATCCATGGACTCCACGATGGCGAACTCCCGAGCGCGCTCCTGCAGCACCCGGGCGATACGGAACAAGTACTTCCCGCGCTCGATTGGACGCAGGCTCCCCCACTCACCCTCGAACGCCTTGCGCGCTGCAGCGACCGCCTTCTCGACGTCGGCCTCGCCAGCATGTCCAACCTCGGCGATGCTGGCTTCGGTCGCCGGGTTCGTGCTCGTGTAGTACTTGCCAGAGCTGGGCGCCTGCCACTTGCCGTCGATGAACAGCTCATAGCGATCCTGCAGGCGCACGTGGTCCGGCGACTCCGGCGCGGGAGCGTAGGTCCAGGCATCTCCAAAATTGAGACGCCGCTCACCCTGGCGGCGATTCTGCGAAGCGGCCGCTTCGGGCTCGACTAGTTTGATCGTCATCTGACTCAGTCCTTGGAGAAGTATTCAGCGGCCTCGTAGGCGCCGGATTCCAGCTTGGAAATCTGCATCAAGACATCGTTCAGGAGCGAGCTGGCGCCGAGCCGGAACAGATCCGGCGTGAGCCAGTCGTCGCCGAGCGTCTCCTTGACCAGCACCAGGTAGTGCAGCGCCTGTTTTGCCGTGCGGATACCGCCAGCCGGCTTCATGCCAGCGCGCCGCCCGGTGCGATAGAAGAAGTCCCGGATCGCCTCGAGCATCACCAGGGTGACCGGCGGCGTGGCCGCTGGCTCGATCTTCCCGGTGGACGTCTTGATGAAGTCAGTACCTGCGGCGAGCGCCAGGTCGCTGGCGTGCCGCACGTTGTCGTAGGAGCCTAGCTCGCCCGTCTCCAGGATCACCTTCAGGTGCACGTCGCCGCACACCTGCTTGACGGCAGCGATCTCGTCCGACACCTGATTGAACTCGCCACGCAGGAAGGCGCCACGATCGATCACCATATCGATCTCGTCCGCGCCGTCGCCGATCGCGCGACGCGTGTCGTCGAGGCGCACGTCCAGCGCACTCAATCCACTCGGAAAAGCCGTCGCCACACTGGCGACGTTGACCCCGGAGTCTCCAAGCGCCTTCTTGGCGACGCCGACCAGCTGGGGATACACGCACACTGCAGCGACCGGGCCCAAGCTGGGGCGGCTCGCGTCGGGCAGCAGTGCCTTGCGGCAAAGCGCCTGCACCTTGCCAGGAGTGTCCGACCCCTCGAGGGTCGTGAGATCCATCATCGAAATGCTGAGCTCGAGGCCCTGGCGTTTCGCCTGCTTCTTGATGGAGCGCTTCGCGAGCGCCGCGGCTCGCGCCTCGACCGCGACTCGATCGACGGCGGGCGACGGCAGCGGCAGGGGCAAGCGCCCTCGCCCCTCGTGCTCCTGCTTGGTGACTTGCATGTTCGTTTTCTTGGTTTGGGGGTGAGGTCCACCACGGTGGACGCTGGAGTCCGATGCCTCGAGCCGTCGGGCTCGAGCTGGAACGCCAGACTACGCCGGCGGGAGCCTGTCGCCGAGCGCCGGTGCTGGGCAAGTGGGCCCTGCGCCAAAAAAATGCAGCCAGCGCCCAAGCTGACGCGCTCACACTGGTCAGAGCATGAGTGTTCCGGGCTCAGCCTGTCTCTCGCTGCCGCTCCCGCAGGAAAAATCCGCTCGACGCCGAGCGGTGTACCACTCCTCCGCACATTCCGCGGAAAAATTCCACGGATCGCGCCCCCCGCACGTTGCAGGCAGGATGGAATGCCCGGCCATTGGTGATACAAGACCAGCGTTTGGTGAGTGCTCCCGAGCACGCCGCCAAAGGTGTTCGTTCCCGTGTTCGGAGCGAAAACCACCCGATGTTGCTTCCCCCTGCGATGTTGCCTCCCCCTGCAGCCTCCCGCCTCTCCCTCGAGGCTCCAGCTCTGCCTCGGGCGCTCCGTGGACGGCCTGCCGCTGTACCCGGTCGCCGGCGCCGAGATGCGTCACTTCAAGAAGTCGCTGCAGATATCTCCAGACCCTCAGAAATCCTCGTACGTAACCTGCAAAGACCCACTAGCCGCTGGTAATATCCAGAGCTGGTATAGGACGGCTCCCAGAGCCAACTCGAACCTCGCGTTCGAGAGACCCAACGGTCGTTTCTTTGGTTCGCGCCTCGCGCGCTCAGTCTCACCCGCTCCGGTCTTCGGAGCTCGCTGGCCCTAGGATCCCGGGAAGCCCCCCAGGTCCCAAAACACGAGAAGGATCAACGTGAAGATCACCTGTCCCTCCTGTAGCGCGAAGTACTCAATCGCCGACGAGAAGGTCGCTGACCGCCTCGCCAAGATCCGCTGCCGTAAGTGCGGGACGACGATCGTGATCGACGGCAAGGTCGACCCCGCCAACGTCTACGCAGCCGACGCCGCACCCGACGCTGGAGGCGACGCGCCGTCCGACGCCGAGGCTGGACCGGCGCCCGGCGAGTACTCGGTGGACTTCGGCGACAACGACCAACGCAGCATGACCCTCGACCAGCTGGTCGCGTCATACAACGCTGGCGAGGTCACCGCAGACACCTACGTCTGGGCGGACGGCATGGACGACTGGCGCCCGCTCGGCGAGGTGGACGCCGTGGTGTCCGCGCTCCACGCCGCGAGTGAAGCCCCCGCGCCTTCGGCGTCGGCGCCTGCGGTGAGTGCACCAAGCAGTCCGTTCGACACTGGCGCGAGCGCGAGCCCCTGGGCGAACGATAGCGCGCCCAAGGCTGCCGCTTCCGCGGGGACGGCCGACCTCTTCGGGGGGTTCGACTCCGCGGGCAGCGAGGAAGACGTCACCACGAGCGCGCCGCCGGACGAAGCCCGAGCGCCCGCGCCCGCAGCGGGCTCGGCCACCGGCGCCCGCAACGAGTCCAGCGTGCTGTTCTCGCTGAGCGCCCTGACCTCCGCAGCTGACCAGGCTCCTGGCGGCGGCGGCGGCGGCGGTGGGAAGTCGTCGGTCAAGGAAGACTCCGGTCTGATCGACCTCAAAGCCCTCACCTCCCAGACCTCGACCGACAAGCCGGCTGACAACCCCCTGATGGGGTCGTCACCCTTGGGCTTCGGCGCCCCGCTCGGTCTGGGCGCGCCCCTGGGCGGCGGCATGGAACCCACCGTCGCTCCCAGCGCCGCTCCCGAGCCGCAGGCCAAGAGCCGCAGCGGGCTCTACATCGGTGCTGGTATCGCCATGGCCGCCATCGTGATCGCTGGAGCCATCGTGTTCGCCTCTGGGGGAAGCAAGGAGACGCCCACCCCTGCCGCTCAGCCCACGGCCGCCGCGGACACCGCAACGGCCAAGCCGGAAGAGACGGCGGCCCCCGCGCCCACCCCGACGGTCACCGCAGAGGCTCCCGCCACCGGAACGGCAGAGCCGGAGAAGGAGGCTCCCAAGGAAGAGCCGGCAGCCACTGCAGCAGCGGCGGCGGCCAAGCCAGCCTCGGGCGGTGTCGCGAGCAAACCGGCGAGCAAGCCGGCTGCACCCTCGACCCCCGCGAGCAAGCCGGCGACCACCAGCAAGCCCACCCCACCCAAGCCGGCGGCCACGACCAAGCCGAAGAAGAAGACCTGTAACTGCCCGCCTGGTGACCTGATGTGCGCCATGCGCTGTCGCGCTGGCTGAGTTTCCTCACGGCAACGCTGGATTCTGGCACGCCCCCTCGAGCCCCACACGTTCCACGTGTGGGGCTCGCTTGCTTTCGGCCAGTCGACCTCCGAAGGTGCTCGACTGCCAGATGGACCGCACAGCGCGGACGCTCTTCGCCAGCGCCCGCTAGCTTCGCCAGCGCCCGCTACTTCGCCAGCGCGACGGGAACGCCCAGCTCGACGTAGCCCCGAGGCGCTGCGTACTCGTACACTGCACCCCGGCGATCGCTGATCCCCATGCGCATCAGCCCGTCGGCACGAATCAGCGTGAACGGCGCACGGGCCGCCGGTTTGCTCTGCCCGAGAGGCACCACGAAGACGGTCACCGGCTCGGACGTCGATGGGATCGCGTCTGGCTCGGACTCGCACGCTACGGCCACTTGACTGCTGGGATCTCCACTCTCGCAGCTGCCCAGAGCACGACGATCCTCGGGGGTGGTCTTGACCGCCTGGAGCAAACTGGCGGCCTTCGCTCGCACCACGTCCGACGGATCACTCAGCAGCAACGCGCCCTCAGGGCTTCCTGGACAGCGCTCACCAAGCAGGCGTAGCCCGGCCAGGGCGTTCGCGCGCACGTAGCCACGTCCGTCCTTCAGAGCGGAGCAGAGCTTGGACTGCGCGACGACCTTGGTGCGGCTCGCGAGGCGGGCAAACGCACCAACCGCGTTCGCGGCGACCGCAGGGTCGGGATCTCCGAGCGCCTTCCAAAGGGCGTCTGCGTCACCCGCTTCGGCCACGCTTCCCAGCGACCAAACCGCGCTGGCGCGCACGGCAGGGTCGGGATCCGCGCTCAGCCCGAGCAGGCTGGCGCGCGCGGCCGGGTGACGGCTCAGCACCTCGGCAAGCTTCGCGCGGTCCACGCCCGCAGCGTTCTTGGCCAGCTTCGACAGGCGCTCGGTCGTCCCCGGAGCGGTGTTGCGCGCCAGCGCCTCCAGCAAAGCGTCGCGCTCCGCGCCTCGCGTTCGGCTCAGGGCCGCGAAGGCTCGGTCGATCAGCGCGGTGTCTTTGGTGCGCTCCAGAGCGCCGCCGAGGGCCAGCGCCAGCGCGCTACGGTCCTGCTCGGCGCCCTGCTCGAAGAGGTTCAGCAGCTTCCCGGAAATTTTCCCTGTGGCAACTCGGCTGAGGGCGACCGCAGCGGCCAGGCGTACCGAGCCGTGCTCGTCGCCGAGGGCGTCCAGCAGCACCTGGTCCGCCTTCGCGTGCCCGAGCATGCCGAGGCTCTCGATGGCCGCGACTCGAAGGCCCAGGTCATCGGACTCCCGCGCCAGTGGGAGGAGGACACTGGCGGCGCGAGGAGACCCCGTGCGTCCTATCAGCTCGACCAGCGCTCGGCGCTCGTTCTTGCGATCCCGCGCCGCCTCCAGAGCCTCCCTGATGGGCCCAACCGCGCGCCCATCAGGCTTGCCTGGATCGAGCAGAGCGCTCGCCGCCTCGACCGCCGCGCGGCGCACCACGAGCTGATCGTCGGAGAGATAGGTGAGCACGATGGGCAGCCCCAGGGGGCTCCCGAGCTGGGCGAGGCCGCCCATGCCGACGCGGGGATCCAGCGAGCCGCGGCGCAGCGCATCGATCAACGCCTGATCGGCGCCCACCGTCTTCGCCTCCACCAGCGCCGCCGCGCAACCGTTGGCGAGCCTCCGACTCACCTGCCCAGCCAAGCACTGCTTGAGCCTGGGTGCAGCCTGCTCCCCGAGCCGGCCCAGCGCCTGGACGACGCTACGCTGGTCGGAGCTGCTGTCCAGCTGATCCATCAAGGCGTCCAGTGCGCGATCGCCTCCCAGGTGAGACAGCGCGCTCACCGCCGCGGCGCGCACCTCCTGCTGGTCCGAGAGCGCTTCGACGATGGCGAGCGTTGCGTCGCGAGCTCGCAGAGCCCCGAGAGACTCGAGAGCCTTGATGCGCACGTCCCGCTCGTTGTCGCGCAGCGCGAGAATCAGCGCGCTCACTGCGCGCTTGTCTCCAAACCGGCCGAGCGCCGCCGCCGCGGCGACGCGCACGGGACCTCGGCTGTCCTGGATCTTGCCAATGATCGGCGCCACCGCGCGGGCGTCGCCGAGCTGAGTCAAGGCGTCGATCACCGCCTCGCGTACGTCTGGATGCTTGTCGTCGAGGTGCCCCAGCAGAGGCATCACAGCATCCTTCTCCGCGGAGGCACCCAAAGCTCTCGCAGCGGCCACCCTCACCCCCGGATCCGGATCCCCGAGGACTCGTCCCAACGGCTGGATGGCGTTCTTGGCCGGTGAGCTGGCGAGGACCTCACAGGCCACCAGGCGCACACGCTTCTCCGAGTCGTTCAGCCAGCCGGTGACCAGCTCTCCCGCGCCCTTCGGCTCGAGCTCGAGCGCCGCCTGAGCTGCCAGCAGGCGCACCTCGTTGTCCTCGTCCTTCAGAGCCTTGAGGGTCAGGCGGCGGGCTACGGCGTCGGGCAGCTCGAGCAAGCGCATCGCAGCGCGCCGACGCAGCGCGAGCTGCGGTTTCTCCAGGTCTTGCTCGACACGTTCGGCGGTGTTCGGCCACACGAACGCCTGCGCAGGCCGCGCTGTGCCCAGGAGTGCAAGTCCCAGCCCCCAGGCGCAGGCGAGGTGCGAGATCCGGCTCCTCATGCTGCCGAGCCTACCAGAGCAGCAGGACCGCGCCCGCGAAAGCACCCACCGGACGCCGGAGAACCCACGGAAAGACACGACGTCGGCCGGAAGCCAGGCTCTCAGTCCGCGCGCGCTGGCAGGATCTCGGCGTCGATCAGCGCCCGGGTCAGGCGCCGCTGTCGAGGGCGCATGTAGAAGAAGTAGAACGCGTTCAACCCCAGGAGGCGCAGAACCAGGTACACGCCCACCAGATCGAACCAGCAGAACAAGCTCACCGAGAAGACCAACGAGCCGAAGCCAAACCAGCCCCGCCAGAGCTTCATCATCGGCAACGCCATCTCGCGGTACCGCGCGGCAAGCTCATCGGAGTACGGGGGGAACTGACTGTAGTTTGCCAGCTCTGGGTCGAAGCGCACCAGGCGCGCGCGCTGCTCCTTGAGATAGAACAGGTAGAGGTACCAGGCCACCCGCCCAACGACGCCCT
The DNA here is from genome assembly GCA_041389745.1 of Polyangiaceae bacterium. GTDB lineage: Bacteria > Myxococcota_A > Polyangia > Polyangiales > Polyangiaceae > JAHBVY01. The sequence continues at coordinate 53,045 of JAWKRF010000022.1, read as the reverse complement.
GGGGGGGCTCCGCGTCGTGACGCGCCTTCGCGGCCGACCAGTCTTCAGCCTCCTGATAGCCCGGCTTGGTCATGCGCAAGTACACGTTCTTGTACATGTCGTACGTCGCCGTGTGACTCGACCCGGTGTAGATGGTGGCGACTCCGAGCAAGACCACGATCACGCCGACCCACCAGGGGTCGTGGTGTTCCTGGAACAGCACCACCACGGCGCCGCCCATACCGCAGATGCTGACGACCAGGTCCGCGACCCCATCCAGCATGCGACCAAAGGGCGAGGCGGTGCCTCGCATGCGCGCCAGCTGACCGTCGGCGCAATCCCACACGGCAGACCAGAACAGAAAGAAGCCGCCTAGCTGGACGTGGTACGGGAACGGCCACAGGAAGCACACCCCGGTCGCGATGCCGAAGACGATCGAAACCAGCGTGATGAAGTTTGGCGAGACGGGTGTGGGGAACGCTGCGCGCGCGATCAAGTAGGCCAGCGGCCGATGCACCCAAACGTCGATGGGCTCCTCGATGTCCCGCGACTTGAGGCTGCTCCAGTAGCCGGCCCAGAATCCCATGACGCATCAAGGGCGGCCCTGTCGGACCGCTCCCTTTCCTTACGGATACTGCCTAGACGCCTTCCAACGAGTCGTGGGCCCAGGTCGGGTTCACACGCTGCTCACTCGGCGTCGCCGACGACGACGCTGGGCTGATAGGCCGGTGCCCGGGGCGTCGCCGCCAGGTGGCCAAGCATCACCCGCTCGAAGGCGGCGATGCAGCGAGCATTCTGCTCGGCGGTGCCCACGCTGATGCGCACATAGCGGCGCGTCTCGTGGTGCGAGCCAAGGGAACGGATCAGGATGCCGTGGTCCAACAGGGCGGCGACCAGCTCGTCGGCTCCCCAGGCGGTGCTGGAGATGTCCACGAGCACGAAATTGCCCTCGCTCGGGATGCCGGTGAGGCCGGGGATGCGGGAAATCTCGCGCACCAGCACGTCCCGTCCGGCCTTCAGCTCCGAGACTCGTGCATTGTGCTCGGCCTCATCCTCCAGCGCAGCGTGGGCCGCCGCCAGGGTGAGCGTGGGGATGTTCCAAGGCACCTTCACTCGGCTCAGCAGGCGGACCAGCGCTTGATGGCCAATCGCGTAGCCAAGTCGCATTCCAGCCAGGCCATAGGCCTTCGAGAAGGTGCGCAGGACGATGGCGTTGGGGAACTCGTGGAGCAAAGGTGCGTAGCTCGTGCCGTCACCGCATTCCACGTACGCCTCGTCGATCACCGTTGGCAGGCCCAGGCGCAGGATACGTCGCAGCTCCGCCTCCGGGATGCGGTTGCCGGTGGGGTTGTTGGGGGTGCACAGGAAGATCACCTTCGTGCGCTCCGTTACCGCGCGGATGAGCGAGGACACGTCGTGCTCACGATCCGTGGTCATGCTCACGAGGATCGGAATCCCACCGACGGCGCGACAGCGCGCCTCGTACATGCTGAAGGTGGGCACGCTCAACAGCACCTCCTCGCCAGGGGCAACGAAGGTGCGGATGACGACGTCGATGAGCTCGGTCGAGCCGGCGCCCAAGATGACGTTCTCCCCAGAGAAGCCTTCACGCTCACCCAGGCGAGCCCGCAGCTGCGGCGCGCCGGCCGGGTAGAGGTTGCCGCGAGTGGCGGCCTCGATGATCGCCTGCAGCACACGAGGGCTGGGAGCAAACGGGCTCTCGTTGCTCATCATGCGCTGGACGTCGCCGCGATCGGCGATGGCGAAGTGGTCCTCGTTGTACGGCTTCGCCGCGCGCACCCAGCTGGGCGCGAACAGCTCCATCGCCTCGGGATCCACCATTGGCAAGCGACCGGTGCCCGGCTCGTCGCCAAGATGGTCACCGAAGACATGGATCATGGTCTCCGCCTTCGCCAGCATCTCGGGAGTGTCGACGTCGATCCAGCGCGCGTCGCCCACGTCACAGGCGAAGAAGTCGCCGCGCTGGGCCAAGGCCAGGACCCCGTCGCTCAGTGAGGCATCGCCCCAGGCCTCGTGCACGCGCTCGAGCTCGGCGATCAGCGCCGGCCCGATGCGGAAGACACCGGTGTCGAGGCAGTCGTAGCTCTCGAGCTCCTTGCCGATGTTCACGATGCGGCCATTCGAGCGGCGCACCTTGGTGGCGTCATCGAGATCGAAGCAACGCTCGATGTCGTAGTCCACGCCGAGCCCACAAGCGCCCTCGGGCAGCTCCGCGGACAGCAAGCGACGCACCAGCTCCGGCGAGTACAGGTGGTCCGACATCGACAGCACGCACGGCTGATCGACCCACTGGCGCGCGGCGAGCAGCGAAACACCGTTCTTCTTCAAGAAGTCTCGGTTCTCCACGAACCGCAGCGTCAACGCCAGGCTTGGCTCCGCGTTGAGCACCTTGCGAATCGCATCGCCCTCGTGCCCCAGCACGATCACTGCCTCGCGGATCCCCTCGCCCTGCAGCGTGCGCAGCACACGAACGAGCAGCGGCACTCCCGCTACCTTGCGGATGGGCTTGGGCGTGGAGTCACCATCTTCTCCCAGTCGGGAGCCGGTACCAGCCGCAAGGATGATGGCACGAGTGGGACGCTGGTCGGTCATGAGAGGCTCGCTTTCGGCTCAAGCAATCGGAGGGAGAAGGAAAGGAAGGGCGCGTGCTTCACGCGTTCGCGGGGGCGTGCGTCTCGAGACGCCTCGGGCCCCGTCGGACACAGTCCTGCGGCACCCAGGTGACGACGGCATGGAGGTAACAGCGGCGCGGAGGTAACACGCGCTGCGTCAGTTGGCCAAATCCTTTTCGACTTCGCGCAGTTAGCAGAGTGAGACGTGTGGTTCGCAGGCACAGTGTTGCACCAGAGGCACACCTGATTGGGTGCATTGCGTCACCCACGTGAACTCAGGATGTGCTCCAAAAAGCCCCACTTCTCGTACAGTTGCGAGAGCGGAGCAGCAGCCGCTGGAAGTTTGGAGGTCGGCTGAAACCTACATGAGCAAGCCGGATGCCAGCGGCCAACTGCGTCGTACGCTACGCACTCTGTGCTCCTTGCTGCTCCCACTCGAGCCGCCAACTCCGCGCCTCCGCGCCGAGAAGCGCTGGCTCCTCGAGCCTTCGCACACGGCGACGAACCGAGCGATGCAGTTCGCAGCGCTCGGCAGAAGCGTGCCCCAGACTCACACCCGTGACTCGCTCGTCGTGCCGCTCACTCACGCAAGAGCGCAGGTTTCGAGCTGAAACAATTGCCTAGGAGGCTCAGCTCGGAGCGCCGAGCAGCTGTCGCGCGTGCTGGAGATCCTCGAACGTGTCGATCTCCGTCCACGGCAGATCCGAGACGTCGACCGCCTCGGCCTCGAGGGCCCCCTGCGCGATCAACTGCGCGTAGACGTCTTCGTAGTAGAGATCCCGACCGCAACCGGACAGCGCTTCGAATAGGCGCTTGGATAGCCGCCCGGAAATCCGCTCGACTCCGATGCTCTCGCCAGCCGAGTGGGCGATGGACACCGCTTTCCCGAAGGTCTCGATGCGGCGGCCACTGCCCACCACGACCTTCATCGCCTCCTCGTCGAGCTTGCGCCCCGCATCGACCCCCACCGCGAGCTCTGCCTGACTGGCGTCCAGGCGCGGCAGCAGCTCAGGCTGAAAGATGACGTCGCCATCCAGCTTGAAAAAGCTGCGTTCTCCCACTGCATCCGCACACAGGGCGAGGGAAACAGAATTCTGCGTGGAATCAAACTGAGGGTTGGGACAGAAGACCAGTTCGATACCGAGCCCTTCGAGTGCGGCTCGCACCGCGTCCTCGCGATAGCCAGTCGCCAGCACCAGACGTGTGATTCCGTACTGTATCAAGAGACGCACAGCCCGATGTAGAATCGTCTCACCCGCGACCTCGACGAGAGCCTTCGGACGATCGTCGGTCAGCGGCCGCAACCGAGATCCGACCCCAGCCACGAGCAACACGGCGCAGCGCGTGGCATCGCCGTCGGTTTGGCCTTCTTCCATGGCTCGATGCGTAGCCCAGGGTACAACCGGACGGATAGCCCCAACGGAACGCGAAGCTGGAATCCTGGCCGGAGACCTGGGGTTTGGGGGTTAGGAACGCTTGTTGCTTCGGCGCCTGACATGCACCCGCCCCAAGACCGCTGCACCGCGGGACGGAGCCGCGACTTCGTGGTAGTCGGGGCCGCCTGCAGCCCCCAAGCGGCGCTTGGCACATCCCTACTACCGCTGAGCGGCTCGAGCGCCTATGAAGCCTCCGCTCCGTGTCCCGACCCCACGCCAGGGGTCCCCGCCTTTCGCCCCAGCCGAAGCTGGGTTCCTTCGACGGCTAGTCCTCGAGGCATCGCCGCCACCTGATCAGTAGAGAGCATTCAATGAAACAGCCTGAGAACATCACCAAGCCCACTGGCAAGTTGCTGGTCCTTCTGCCCGGCATGGGAGCCGTCGCTACCACCTTCATCGCGGGCTGCCTGCTGGCGCGCAAGGGCCTGGCGGAGCCGCTGGGGTCTCTGACTCAGCTCGGCACCATCCGCCTCGGCAAGCGGACCGACAACCGTACCCCGCGGATCAAGGAGTTCGCTCCGCTCGCGGCGCTGGACCAGCTCGAGTTCGCTGGCTGGGACCTGTTCCCGGATACTGCCTACGAATCCGCGGTGAATGCGGAGGTGCTCAGCGCCAAGCACCTGGAGCCAATCCGTGACGAGCTCCACGCGATCAAGCCCATGAAGGCCGTGTTCTACCCCGAGTACGTCAAGCGCCTCCACGGCACGCACATCAAGGCCGCGCCGACCAAGGCCGACATGGTGGAGGAGCTGCGCAAAGATATCCGCGAGGCAATGAAAGCCCACGGCTGTGATCGGGCCGTCGCCGTGTGGTGCGGTTCGACGGAGACGTACATCGAGGCGGGCGAGGTGCACCAGTCAGTCGCGGCCTTCGAAGCTGGCCTGAAGAACAACGACCCAGGGATCTCCGCTTCGATGATCTACGCGTGGGCGTGCCTCAAGGAGGGCGTGCCTTACGCCAACGGCGCCCCCAACCTCAGCAACGACTTCACCGCGGCCTACGAGCTGGCGAAGGAGACCGGTACGCCGATCAGCGGGAAGGATTTCAAGACGGGGCAGACCCTGATGAAGACCATCCTGGCGCCTGGCCTGAAGGCCCGCATGATCGGGCTACAAGGCTGGTTCTCCACGAATATCCTTGGCAACCGCGATGGAGAGGTGCTGGACGACCCAGACAACTTCAAGACCAAGGAGGTGTCGAAGCTGGGTGTGCTGGAGCACATCCTGCAGCCGGACCTCTATCCGGAGCTGTACGGAAACGTCTACCACAAGGTCCGCATCAACTACTATCCGCCCCGGGGAGACGCCAAGGAGGGGTGGGACAACCTGGACATCACCGGCTGGCTCGGCTACCCGATGCAGATCAAGGTCGACTTCCTCTGCCGCGACTCGATCCTCGCGGCACCGATCGTGCTCGACCTCGCGCTGTTCATGGACCTGGCCAAGCGCGCCAAGTTCCGGGGCATTCAAGAGTGGTTGAGCTTCTACTTCAAGAGCCCGATCACCCCCGATGGGCTCTACCCGGAGCACGATCTGTTCATCCAATCGATGAAGCTGAAGAACACGCTGCGCTGGATGATGGGCGAAGAGCTCATCACCCACCTCGGCAACGAGTACTACGACTGAGCGCCGAACTCCGGTTGCCCCCGCTCGATCGAGCTGGGGATCCGGCGGCCCGCACTCCGAGTGCGGGCCGTTCCGCTTCACCCACCGGCCCAACGTGAGGGGACTCAGACCAGACCGCTGCGCCGGCGCACGAGCCAGTGCACCCCGAGGCCGAGCGCGGCCAGGAGCGACCACAGCCACGCAGGCAGCCAGGCGGAGACATGCCGCTCGGTCGCCAGGCGTGTCGCGTCGGCCCGCGGCAGGTCCTGGATACGCCCCAGGGCGACGGAGCTGCCGCCGGTCACCTCGGCGATCGCCTGCATGCGCCCTGGATCGGGTCGGGAATCCGCCCACGCCTCGCCCCCTTCCTCACAGGCGAAATCCTGACGGGTCGCCGGGGCATCACCAACCCGGGCACGCGCGACGTAGCCACCGCCTTCCAGTGTCCCCACGTCGATCTCGACCACTCCATCGTCCCCGAGCTGAGCCTTGCGCTCGATGACGGGCGCCTTGGACGCGCCGAGCCGCGCGAGCTCGAGGGTCACCGGCCCGGGATTGCCTGGCAAGGTGGAGAGCTTGAGCTTCGTCGGTCGCCCGGCCACGCAAGCGCCCCCCACCATCTCGAGGCGTGCAGACTCGTAGCGCGGTTCGCGCATCAGCCAGCCGAGCAATCCGTCCCAGAGCGCGCCGTAGCCGCGCCCCGCCGCGCGGGAAGCGAGCTGGCCGAAGCCAAGGCGATGGGTGCCGTCGACGGTGAGCGCGATGGTGCGACCGTCGCCGTACTCCCCCAGCGCCAGCACGGGCATAGGAGATTTCCCCGCGGTAAGAGACGGGTGCTCCCAGAGCACCACGGAGCCCTTGCGCGCCGCACCGACGACGTTCGTGCCTGGCATCAGCGGGAGATCGTCACCGAACAGGTCGCGCACGCCCGCGACGATGGGCGCCGCCTTGCCCGCGCGGGTGTATCGAGGAACGAAGTCCTCGGTGTCCAGTGGCTGCCCGGAGTCGTTGAGTTCGATGGGAAGCACTCGACCGATCGCCGTCGACGCATAGCCACCGGCAGCAAACGACGCGACTCCACCCACCATGATCAGCCCCCCCCCCGACTCGACGTACGACGCGAGTCGCCCGAGGTGCGGGTTGATGCCGTAGCGCACGGCGTCGATGTCCTGGAGCACGATGGCGTCGAAGCTCGGCAGGGACATGAACAGCTCGTCGACGGGGAACGGGATCAGCGCCAGCTCGTCGTCGCTCTGGGTCTGGGTGTCGTCCTCCTCCGTCCGCAGGATGAAGAAGGCCACGACGTCGACTGACTCGTCGCTCTTCAGCCACATGCGCAGCGCGCGCACGTCGTAGGTCGGTCGTCCAGCGACGTGCAGGAGTCGGATGCGCTCGCGCGCCACGTTGAGGCTCAGCAAGCGGCGGTTGTTCGCCGGGATGCTGTCCGCGCTCGGTGGAGTGATGGCGATCTCGAGGATACGGTCGCCGGCGCGATCCAGGGTGACCTTGAGCTCGACCGTCGCCTTCCCGTCCTTCACCTGCGCGACACCACTCGCGAGCAGCGCCGGCTCGACGCCTTGACGCAGCTCCTTCACGGTGATCGGCACGTCGCCGCAGACCAACCCGCCGTCGCACCCGATCTCGATCGTCAGGGCTAGGGGCTGGTGCGCCACGGCGGCGCCCGCAGTTTTTACCGCACGGATACTTGCATCACGAGGGGCCTTCTCTCCGACCCGAACCGTGTGCACCGGCACGCCCAGACCGCGCCACGCCAGCTCCAGCGCTTCGCGCTCGGTCCCGGCCTCGGGGCGCGTGAGCCTACCGTCGCTGAGCAGGACGATGGCGCGCGGGCGCTCACCCGTCTCGTCACCGAGGCTCGAGAGGGCCTCCACCAGATCGCTGGCGCTGCCTCGACCGAGCTTCTCTTCGCTACTCTGAGGGTCGAGGTTGCGGGGTGGCCCTTCACCAAACCCCAGCACGCTGATGCGGGCGTCCGAGAAGCGTTGCTTGATCTGCTCGACCGCCGCGAGCGCCTCCTCACGCCGCGACCGCTCGCCGTCCTTCAGCTCGAGCCGCCGGGAGTCGTCCACGAGCACCACGACGCGAGGACCCACCACGCTGCCCCGGCTCACGACTCGCACGGGCCGCAGCGTCGCCGCCAGGAGCAGCAACACCGCAAGGACGCCTGTCAGGAAGATCCCCGCACCCCAGCGCTCCCTGCGCCGAAGCTCGAACAGCAGCAGCCCCAGAGCGCCAAGACCCAAGACGAGCGCGATCCAGATCACGCCTTGAGGCAAGTCCTCGGAGAAGGCCCAAGAAGCGTTCATGGTCTCACGGCGGCGCCACGTCGGATCAACCAGGCCACGTGCACCTGATCATCCTTGTAGTCGGAGCACAGGACGTACATCGCCACGTTCACGGCCAAGCGAATGGCGTACTCGCGCTGCAAGAACCCTCCGGGTTCGACGCCAAGCGCCCAGCCCCCCGACCGTGTGCGTGCCAAGGCGCCGAGGATGTCGTGCTTCAGCAGCAGCACCTGGGCGTAGCCCCCGCGCACGATGGCTTCGACGGACTTCGGCCCCTCCAGGCGCCCGTAGGGACGATCGACGATGTAGTAAGTCTTGAACAGCACGTGTTCGGGCGGCAACGCCACGATGGGCGACTCTGGAAGCAGGGTCTCCAGCTCCCCGCGAACCGCCTTGGTGAACGCGCCGGTTTGCGGATCCCAGTCGTCGATCAGCAGCACGCCGCCCAGGCTGACGAACTGAAGCAAGCCGCGACGCTCGGGCCCACTGAGCGGAGGGGGCGCTTTCTCACCACACCACATGACGAACGGTTCGTCGAACAAGGCAGGGTCGTCCGCTGCCACTAGCTTCGTCACCAGCCTGGCCGGCGCGCTGGTGCGGCGCACCAGTTCCCAGCCCCAGCGCTCGGGACCGCTCAGTCGCGGGCCGACGGGTTCGCCGCCACCCGTCTTGAGCAGCCGAGCCTGAAACGCTCCTGCCTGACCGAAAGCGGTGGCCCGCGGCGCGCAAAGCGCAGCAGCCAAACCGGCCAGTGCATGCCTGCGAGAGAAGCGCCGCATGCTCACCGAAAGTCTTCCACCCTCCACACGCCTTCTTCCCGCTCCAGGGAGATGCTGTGTCCTCCCGGAAGCGTGACGTTGGCCTTGTCGCCATCCACCTGGATATCCAAGCTGTCGGGGTGCTCGAGCCCCTTGACCAGCGCGGCCAGGTCACGCTCGATCGCCGCGCGGGTCTCCGCGCTGAGCACCTGCATCAACGCCGAGTAGCTGCGCCGCGCCAGCGCTGCGCGCAGCTCGCCGAGCGCCTGAGCTGGCGTCCGAGCGCCGCTCGGCAGCGCCAAGGCGGCGGTCACCCGAAAGTCGCCATCTTCGACCGCCAGCACGGCGTCTTCGCCGTCGGTGAAGCGCACCGTCGCACGGGCTTCGATCTGCGTGCTCGGTGAGCCCAACGCCTTGCCGCTCCGCGCGAGCTCGGCCTTCGCGTCCTTGACCAGCTTCCTCGTCCCCTCGCGGCCATAGCTCGCTCGAGCCTCTCTGGAGAGCATCGCGTAGATCGCCGCGTCGTCCCCACGCTGGGCAGCCTCCGCGTAAGCTTCAGCGGCCCCTCGAGGGTCTGGCAGCGACTCCCCGCTGCACCCGAGGAGCTGAGCTGCGCCGCACAGCAGGAGCAGCGCGGGGCGACCCACGGCGCGCCTCACCCCCTGAACCCGCTGGGGATCCCTCGTTCGATGGTAGGCAGGAGTGGTCGCACGCCTCACGGCTACGGGTGATAGCGCGCTTTTCCGCTGCCGAGTACCTCCCAATGGCACCGGCGCGACGTGATTGGGGCGGAACCGTGTGACCTGGCCAACCTGCGCGGTGTCCGCTAGCGTGATCGTCATGTCGCTTAGTGCTTCCGAGCGCCGCTTGCGAGCGCCTCACCCCTTGGGCCGCCGGGGCCTGCTCACGCTCATCGCTGGAGCGACTCTCGCGCTTGGCTGCGGCGGCGAACCGCCCAGGGCGCCGAACAAACTGCGCCCGCTGGACGAACGCCGCGCCGTGCGCCTGATCGCCGACGTGATGCGATCGGAGGGCGATCGCCCCACCAACGCGCGTCGCATGCAGATCCAGGAGGGCATCGAGATCGAAGTCGACGTTGGATCCGCGGGTCACAAGTATGGCGTCGCGTACACCAACGCCGCTGAGCGCAGCAGGATCGCGAGCGCCCTGCCTCAGGTGGATCCTGGCAGCGACGCGCTGGTGCTCGTCAACGGCATGGGGGACGAGTCGGACGCCCGCATCCTGGTGCTGCGTGACGACTCGTACATGTACGACGATCACGTGGGCACCGAGCACGAGGAGACGACGATCACCGCCGAGAACAAGCTCAAGCGCGACGTGCGAGACTTTCTCGTCCGCGCGCGCGCCGAGAAGTGGCCGTGACGGCGGAGTCGACGCCGGGGCCTCAGCGCCGAGTGCTCGCGGTGGGCGCCACCCTCACCCTGCTTGGCATCGCGCTGAGCGTCACCGCCTCCCAGGCGCTGGGAGCCTGGCTGACGGTTGGCGCGCTGCTGGTGATGCTCTACGGATTGCATCGCCTGGGTCGGCTGGGTCCAGACGAACCGCTGCGCCGACGCGACCTGCGGGCGATCGCCGACGAGTACGAAGACGACCCCCGAGAAGAGTGAGCTGCAGCTCAGGTCTCGCTGCAGCTCAAGTCTCACTGTAGCTCAGGTCTCGCTGTAGCTCAGGTCTCGCTGCAGCTCAGGTCTCACTGCGCAGAATGGCGAGGGCGACGTCGTCGCCGAGCGCGGGCACGCGTTGCCCGACCACACCAAAGGCTCGCCCGGTGATCTCCAGTTCCTTGCTGAAGACGGAGTCTCCCTGAGTCTGGCTCAGTAGTGAGAGCCCCGCGATGGTGTCGATGTTGACCTGGGGCGCCTCGGGTGCGCCGTACACCCGATCGCCAACGACGACGAACACGTAGGCCACGGGCATCTTGCCCGGCTTGCCGTTCTCCTCGCCGCGCTCGTCCTGGTGCCAGCCCTTGAGCGCGTTCTCCAGGCGGTAGCAGTAGCTGGTCCAGGACCAGCCGCTGACGAACAGTCCCTTGACCTCGGCGTCCGGCTTGCCCGCCTGTCGGATCGGACTCGCCAGCACCAGCTGCGCATCGTCCCGGCCACGGATCCCACTCGCCTCGGGCATGCTGCCCTTGGTGCGCACGAACGCTTCCTTGCTGGTGAGCGCGGTCTTGAGCTCGGGATAGCCGCCGAAGAGCGATTTCCCCGCCATCAGGTCTTGCTGCTGATCGTTGCGCAGTATCTTTCCCGACGGATCCGCAACCGCGAAGAAGGTCGACTTGGCGACGCGAAGATCGGGGTCCTTGGCGCGCACCTGCTCGATGAGGCGCTTGAGCTCCTGCGGATCCTCGAGCGCGCTCGCTCTGGAGGCGGACGTCCCGGCGTCTGCTCCAGCGTCGCTCTCCGCCTGCTTTTCCTGCGGAAACAGCTCCTGACCCAGCGCTCGCGCGCCCCTGGGTAGACCTCGCTCGAGCTCGTGGATGTCCGAGGTCGCGGTCTGAACCAGCCGGCTGACATGGGGCGTGGCCTTGGTCACGCTGGTCTTGGCGGTGTTGTCGCAGCCACTCAGGGGGGCCACCAGCAAGCTACCTACGGTGAACGCGGATCCCCAGGTGACGCCGCGCCTCGCCACCGCGCTCGGCTTCGCGAAGCTCCGTTTCGGTCGCATGACCCAGCTCACCCAATCACTCGCTTCCATCTCGATCTCCTGAATATAGTCCGCCGCAGCTCAAGATCACCGCAGCTCAAATCACCGCAGCTCAAGATCACCGCAGCTCAAGATCACCGCAGCTCAAGATCACCGCAGCTCAAGATCACCGCAGCTCAAGATCACCGCAGCTCAAGATCACCGCAGCTCAAGATCACCGCAGCGTACACAACGCACACTGGAGCGCAGCGAGCTCCGCTTCGAGAGACCCAGCTTGGCCTCGCGGCGAAGCACCCGGCTCGAGGAGAAGGATGCTATCCTTGGAGATTGCCCAGGCCGCGCCCTGGTCGTGCGCCTTGGAACTGCGTCGTGAAGTACCAGCCCCACACCAACCGTTTGTCCGATGCCCCCAACGCCCCCTGGAGTGTTCTCCGTCGACGAGACTGATGGTGGCCCTGGACAACATGGTCCAGGCGGACGACCTCTCAGCGTGGTCTTCCAACCCATCATCAACCTGGATGACGGAGAGCTGTTCGCCTACGAAGCCCTCGTCCGTCGCTCGGCACCGAGTTCGGCAACCCCGGCGTGCTGTTTCTCAACGCGGGCGGTAGACACCGGGTGTTCGGGCCGGCTCGGGCGCATGATTCGCGAGATCGCGGTTCCCCGGTGGCAGTGGATCCCGCTGTTCGTGAACGCTCATCCCAGTGAGCTCAACGAGAGCTGGCTCGTCCGACCGGACGATCCGATCTTCATGCACGACCACGAGATCTACGTGGAGATCACCGAGAGCGTGCCCATGACGCATTTCCGACCTGTGCCGCAGCGTGCTCAACGAGGTGCGCTCGCGCGGTGGGATCCACCTGGTCGATGACCTGGCGCTACACCCAAACCTCAAGCGCATCGTGATCTCGAACCGCGCGTCGTGAAGCTCGACCGCGGCTTGATCGAAGGCATCGATCAGAGCCGTCGACAGCAGCAGCTCGTCAAGAGCGTGGTTCGCCTGTGCGTCGACCTGGGCTCGGTCGTGGTCGCTGAGGGCATCGAGACCTTCAGTGAGTACGTGGCCTCCCGGGACACCGGCGCCCACTATGGACAGGGCTTCTTGTTCGCGCGACCAGGTTTTCCGATGCCACGAATCGCCTGGCCGCCCCAGCCCTGATCTCGCAACGAGCGCCAGGAAGAGCGCAGCGGCTCAGATCGCGCCCAGCACCGCGTCGACGTGGCCGTTCACCCGCACGTTGCGCCAAGCCTGGGCGATCTGGCCCTTGGCGTCGACGAGGAAGGTGCTGCGCTGGATCCCCATGTACTCCCGCCCGTAGTTCTGCTTCATGACCCAGACGCCGTAGGCCTCAGCGAGCTGCTTGTCGACGTCAGCCAGCAGGGTGAACTCGAGCCCGTACTTCTGGCGGAACTTGATGTGGCGAGCGGGGCTGTCGGGGCTGACTCCGATCACTCGCACCCCCGCCGACTGGAACGCGGGTTGTTCCTCCTGGAAACCGCAGGCCTCCTTGGTGCAACCCGGGGTGTCGTCCTTCGGGTAGAAGTAGATCACGTACGGGGCGCCCGCCAGCGAAGCCGATGACAGCAGATTGCCGTCCTGATCGGGGAGCTCGAAACTCGGAGCCTGGTCCCCCACGCCGACGCCCGTCGGGCCCGCCTTGGCCGGAGCTGGCTTCCCCGCCTTCATCGGCGCAGGCTTCGCTGCTTGCTTGGATTTTTTCCCGGGGGATTTCTTCACGGAACTCGCGTTCTTCTTCGCCGCCTTGGCTGGAGCCGCCTTCCCCAGCTTCGCCGCCTTGGCTGGAGCCGCCTTCCCCAGCTTCGCCGCCTTGGCTGGAGCCGCCTTCCCCGCCTTCGCCGGTGCGGACTTCGCTGCTTGCCTGGGCTTTTTCCCGGGGGATTTCTTCACGGAACTCGCGTTCTTCTTCGCCGCCATGGTCGCTCTCCGATGCTTGGCGCCCGCTCGAGGCACACCGAGACGTTACTCAAAAGCACGGCGGGAGGGGGATCAAACGGCCCGGGGCGGAGCAGCGTCAGCCCCCGGAGGCTTCGCTCGACTCGGGCCCATGCTGGGCAGCAGCGAGCTCGAAGCGCTGCCCGAGCGCCTCCTGCAAGGCCACCCACAGGGCACGCACGCGACTGAAGCGATGCCTGGGCTGAATCGCCAGCACCTGCGCCACCCAGTCGTCGATGGCCGCCGGCAGGTCGGGGCGCAGGGCGTGGAGGCTCGGTCGCTCGCCGGTGCAGACGAGCTCGAGCTTCTGCTTCAGGCTCTCCGCCTCGAAGGGCACGCGGCCGGCGAGCAGGCGAAAGACGATCGCGCCCAGCGAGTAGACGTCTATCGCCGGGTCGGGTGCCCCGGCACACCCGCGCCACACCTCGGGCGCAATGTAGCTCGGTGAGCCCAGCACGGTTCCATGGGGCGTGATGGAGCGCGTATCGGCAGCGTGGCAGAAGCCGTAGTCCAACAGGCGCACTCGCCGGCTGAGTTCATCCGCGCCGCTCGCTCGGGTCTCGTACTCCCCCGACGCCTCGCCTTGCCACCGGCGAGCCAGCACGAAGATGTTCCCCGGCTTCAGGTCCCGGTGCACGATCCCGAGCTCGTGTCCCCGCTCGAGAGTGCGCACGATCGGCTGCAAGAGCGTGAGCAGTTCCCCCACGGAAACCCCTCGTCCTCGCACCTCGGGACGCAACAAGTGATCGTCGAGGTCCTTCCCCTCGAGCAGCTCCATCACCAGGCACAGCGCGCCAGCAGGGCTCGCCACCAGCCCGTATGCCTGGACGGCCGCAGTTCCCGCGAGCAGGCGCATGGCCCGGAACTCGCGCACCATGCGCACGCCGAAGTCCTCCCTGCCGGCGAAGCTCTCGTGCAGCACCTTGACCGCGACCTCGCGGTGCTCCTGAGCGTCGAACGCACGGTAAACCACGCTCGACCCCCCTCGCCCAAGCTCCGCGGTGAGTTGGTATCGGTCCGCAATCAGTTCGCCAACGCGCTCGCTCATCCCCCACCTTCGCTTCTAGCCAAGCACCGTCGAGAGCGAAAGACCAACGGCCGAGAATGCTGGGTCAGGGGGTGAGGGCGCCCCACACCCCGCCTGGGTCTACGTGATTCACGCACAAGGTGAGCGGAAGGCGGCACGGAGAGCAGTACTTCCTGCTCGCGACTCAGCGGACGGTGATGGAGCGCAGGCTGATCATGCCAAGCTCCTTCTGGTCAGGGTAGCGGCCCCAGACGCTCACCATGTAACGTCCAGGAATTTTTCCAAGCGGAATTTCAATCTCGAACTTCGATCCGTCGACCTTCACCGGCTTGGGGGTCACGAAGCCCTCGGGCGCATACAGCGTTTCAGGAGCGGGCATGGCGTAGGTGGAGGTCTGATTCAGCTCGGCCGCCGTCTTGGGACGCGCGGGCTCGATGCGCCCCAGGCCCACTCCGCCGAACTCGACGGGAGCTTTCACCTCCCCCGCGACTCGGATCATCTGCCCTCTTTGGGCCTGGGCTGGCAGGGTCGCCAGCTCGACGTAGTTGTCCGTGAACTCCTGCGCCATGCAGGGCTGCTCGACGCCCACGGGTTTGGCCAGGCCCACGCCCAGGCCGTTGTGCCAAGGTTTGAGGATGTTCGTGCGATGCCCGTCGTTCGGGGGCTGCTCGTCGTAGAACGCGTTCTCGATGCGCTCGAGCTGGACGGGGTCGAACATCGGGTTCGGATCCAGCTCCCTCGCGGTTCCGTCGAAGAAGCAGGCGGCGTTCTCCTGGACCAGGTGCGCGCCCCCCGCCTCCGAATAGCGCTGCTCTGGCACAGAACCGTCGCTCCCCCAGTGCGCCGTGAAGCCAACCCGGGTCATGTCCGCGGCGTGGCGACGGGCGGCCTTGGCGGCTGTTTCGTCCCACTCTACGGGTTCCAGCCCGTGGGCGGCACGGTGACGATTGACCAGGTCGACGACGTACCGCTCGGCCTGGGCGGTATCCAGCGGCCCGGCTGGCCGCTGCAGCGGCGGAGGCTCAGGGTTCGAGTTGCGAGGCCCGCACGCCACGAGGGCCAGGGCGAACGACCAGAGGATCCAGGAACGCATGCGTCACGCCTAGCACTAGCAACCCCTCGGCCCTGCTTCGATGAGAATCCGCCACCGACCGGAGGGGACCTTGTGCGAGAACGCATCTGGGTTACATTCCGCGCCCAGATTTGCCTCACGAACTCCGCCTCTGGGGCGGACTAGCAAGAAAGACGCTGACGAATGCTTGATCTGCCGGATCCCGGACTCTATCGCACCACCCAAGCCTACCCGGGACACGAAGAGGAGTTCCCCGCAGGGGTGCTGGTGTACCTGGGCCAGCCCGAGAACGGTGGCATGAAGTTCATCGTGAAACCGGGTCGCAACGAGAACAACCGCTGGTTCTGGGGAGAGCCCACCACACCCCTACGCTCACCAACCTGGGCAAAGACGCTCAAGGCATTGCCACCAGAAGGCTTCTACACCCTGCCGGACGCGATCGAGCTCGAGGGCGGTGGCCGCTGGCTCAAGAACGCGATCGTGCAGCTGGGTTACAACAGCAAGGGTCAAGGCATCATCTTCGTGGGCGAGCGCCGCGACAGCGAGCAAGCCAACGCCCTGCACTTCAGCGACCGAGGCCTGATCGTCGACGACTCGATGCTGGAACGCCTCGAGTGGGCGCCGATCCTGCCCGTGCCAGCGAGCTGAGCGCGCTCGATCCGCACCGCTGGGACTCGCGGTTCCAGAGACGCCGACGGACCTCCGTCGGCGTCTTCGTTTTGTACCAACCACTCGATGGGCGCGCTGGGGGGCTTCCCCCGCGCGCGGGTGCTGGCGCCCCCAGGCCGCGGGTTTCTCCGTGGGAATTACCTCCCCTTCTCCCGAGCCGGGTCGCTCACGCCTGCAGAACTCGCGAAGCGACGCGTGGGGCGCATCGGCCTCCGGCATTTCACCGTGGATACGAGCGAGCGAGCCCTCGCGTTCGTGTTATGCTGCGGTCGGTTCTCAAGCATCGTTGTCTCCCGTGCGGGTCGGTGCTCCTCGCCCCGCACTGAGAAAGAGCCCAACAGAGGTGACATGAAGCGCTACACCGCTCTCCGAATTCGATCACTGACTTCCCTAACGGTTGCAGCCGCTGCGACCACGATTGGCTTCGCCGCCTGTGGTGGTGGTGAAGACAACTCCGCTGGTGGGACCATCAGCTTCGGTGGCAGCGCCGGCACCGGCGATCAGGATGCGAGCAGCGGCGGGAGCTCGGGAAGCGGCAACGGCGGCGACGGCGCCGGGTTCAATATCGACGCTTCCACGAACGATGGGGCGCTGACGGCGGACAGCGCCTGCGAGAGCCAGTCCGCGGAGGCCACGCTGGTCAAGAAGCCGGTCGACATCATCATCGTGATCGACAACTCGGGCAGCATGGGCGGCGAGATCAAGGCCGTGCAGAACAACATCAACGTCAACTTCGCCAGCATCATCGGCAACTCCGGCATCGACTACCGCGTGATCATGCTCGCGAAGCACGGCAAATTGAGCTCCCAGTCGGTGTGCATCGAGGCGCCTCTCAGCGGCATCCCGAGCGGCGGTTGTACCTCGCCCCCATCGCAGCCGGTCAACACGGCGAATTTCTTCCACTACAGCCAGGAGATCGGCAGCCACGACTCGCTGTGCAAGATCCTCGACACCTTTCGCCGCGCGGACGAGTTCAACCTCGCGCCCAACGGCTGGGAGCAGTGGCTCCGCGCGGATTCATTCAAGATGTTCGTGGAGATCAGTGACGACGGCGTGAGCTGTAACTCTTCCGTCGCGGGGGCCAACTTCAACGACGGCGACAACACCGCTGGCGGCGTGACCGCCGGGGACGCCTTCGATCAAGCGTTGCGAACGATGTCACCCGCGATGTTCGGAGATCCCAACGGAGAGGCGAACTATCGCTTCTACAGCATCGTCGGCATGAAGGAGAACAGCCCTGCGACGGACCCTTGGCCACCCACGGATCCGATTCAGGACGCGCGGTGCGCGAACGGCTCAGCGGGCGAGGGCACTGGGTATCAAGAGCTGAGCATCCTCACTCAGGGGCTACGCTATCCCAGCTGCGAGAACGACTCCTTCGACGCCATCTTCCTCGCCATCGCGGATGGCGTCATCGCAGGCTCGAAGGTCGCGTGCGAGTTCGACATCCCCGAGCCCCCTGAAGGTGAAACCATCGATCTCGAGACCGTGGTCGTCAGCTACACGCCGGGGACTGGCGGAACCGAGCAACGCTACAAGCAGGTGCCCGACGCAGCGTCATGCGCGGCCGACTCGTTCTACATCGAGAACAACCGCATCTTCCTCTGCCCCGACACCTGCGCCGTCGTGCAGAACGACGACGCGGCCAAGGTCGGGATCCTGTTCGGCTGCGCCGACGGGATCCCCCACTGACCTCGGAGCGATTCCGGTTCTCGAGCGATTGCGGTTCTCGAGCGATTGCGGTTCCTGCAGCCGCTCGAGCGTCGACCCAGCGCTGTGACCGAGATGCGACGAGGACCGGTCTCGTCGTCGCAGCTACGCTTGACCAGCGACTAGCCGGCGTCCGGGCAGGTCAGCACATCCACGTAGCCCTCGGGACACGGACAGCAGCCGTAGTCCTCTGGCACGTCACCGCACTGCTTCACGCACTGGGTGGGAGCGAAGCACTCAGGCAGACAGCCGTCGTCGCCGGCGCTGCCGCCCATCGAGGTGCCGCCCACTCCCCCCGCACCGCCGCTCAGCGTCCCACCAGCGCCACCGATGGTGGCGCCACCGCTGCTCGCGTCGACGCCGGCGTCGCGTTCCGGACCAGGCCCGTCGGTTCCGCTGCACGCCACTCCCAGGGCAACTCCGAGTATCAACGCGGTCCTACGCCAGCCCATGCGCCAAGGGTCACGCGGGAGCACCCGCGGCGCAAGCGCTCTCCAGGCGAGGCGCGACGCGCCATGGCCCACCCCCCGCATCAGTTCCAGCCGCTCTGCACGTCGTTGGCGATCTCGCAGCGAACCTCGAAGCGATCCAGCTCTGAGAGCTCACTCCGCATCTTTTCCACGCAGCGATCCGTCGCGTCGAACTGAATCAATCCTCCGGCCCCCTCGATGCGCTCCGCTTGAACGCGGGGATTACCCCCAGCGAACGCCAGGACCTCGTCGAAGCGGGTGTAAGGGTCCGAGCCATAGAGGATCCAGGTCGGGACCCCGAGCCGGGCGTAGTAGCGGGCACGGACGTTCGGCTCGAACAGCGCACCCGACAGAAATGCCAGGGGCGCACGGTGCGCCCCGCGCTGCGCTGCACTCCTGTGCATGTAGCGCTCCAGCTCCCGATCGGGTCGTCGCGCAGTGCTCTTGCTCAAGTAGTAGTGCAGCACGGGGCGAGTTCGCAGCAGCCGGAAGAGGCTGCGCCCGATCAGCGGGTTGTCGAGTCGCTCTCGGCGCTCGGCCACTCGCTCGGCTCCGAGCTTCTCAACCTGGTTCTCGCGGGCGAAGCCCGTCGGAGAGAGCATCCAGAAGGAACGTACGCACGCCTGCTGACGGCAGATCGCGACCGCTGCGAACTCAGCGCTCAGCGACGACGCAACGACGTCGATGGGCTTGCCGAAGCGCTCATGGAGTTCGACTAGCAGCTGGCTGAGCACGCGTTGATAGGTGCCCCGTTCAGGGGCAGTCGCCAGCGTCGACCCTCCGAAGCCGGGTAGATCGACGGCGATCAGCGGTCGTTCCCCACGGAATCGTTCGAAGAGAGGTTGCATCTCCTTCGCACAAGCAGCCGCGTTCACCGAGTGTATCAGCAGCATGGGACAACCCGCCCCGCTGAGGTCTTCGTACGTGACGACCTGCCCCAGCTCTACGAGGTCTCGCTGATTGCGCGCCGCCTCGAAGGGCAGCGGGAGGTTCGAGCGCAGACCGCGATCGAGCAGCAGGTCGAGCGCCTTCAGGATGCGAGTGCCTCGCGGCTGGGCAGGCGCGAGCAGAGTATCGAGGAATTGGTTCATGCCCAGGTCCTGAGCAAGCCACATGCCAGGCTCCGACGGGCTCCACGCGGAGCTCCAAAAAGCGGACGGGCGGCTCGCTGGAGCCGCCCGCGTCGGACTGGGGAGCGAAACGAAGGCCCTAGTCCTTGTCTCGGCTCGCCACATCCTTCCGCGCGGTAACCATCGACTTCAAGAAGTCGCGGTTCATCTTGGCGATGAAGTCCACGTCGATGTTCTTGGGGCACGCCGCCATGCACTCGTAGTGGTTGGTGCAATGACCGAATCCCTCGGCGTCCATCTGCGCAACCATCTTTCGAACTCGATCCTGACGCTCGGCCTGACCCTGGGGCACCAGCGCCAGATGAGCGATCTTGGCGGCCGTGAAGAGCGAGGCGGAAGCGTTCGGGCAGGCGGCGACGCAAGCGCCACAGCCGATGCAAGCCGCCGCCTCGAACGCCAGATCCGCGTTCTCCTTCGGGATCGGGATCTCGTTGGCGTCGCGCGCCGAGCCGGTACGCACCGAGATGTAGCCGCCGGCCTGGATGATGCGATCGAATGCGGAGCGGTTGACCACCAGATCCTTGACCACCGGGAACGCCTTCGCGCGCCACGGCTCGATCCAGATCTCGTCACCGTTCTTGAACTGCCGCATGTGGAGCTGGCAGGCGGTGGTTTCGCGCTGCGGACCATGCGGCCTGCCGTTGATCACCATGCCGCACATGCCGCAGATCCCTTCTCGGCAGTCGTGATCGAAGGCAATGGGCTCCTCGCCCTGCTCCAGGAGCCGCTCGTTGACGACGTCGAGCATCTCCAGGAAGGAGGCGTGGGTGCTGATGTCCTTGGCCTCGTAGACCTTGAACCCACCAGCATCGTTCGGCCCCTTCTGGCGCCAGACGTGGAGCTTCAGGTTGATCGTTTCCATCTCTCTGGTCTCCTCCGTCTCACTTGTAGCTTCGCTGCGAGGGCTTCACGTACTCGAAGTCCAGCGTCTCTTTGTTCAGCTTCTGCTTGCCGGCTTCGCCGGTCCATTCCCACGCGGCAACGTACTGGTAGTTGTCGTCGTCACGCTTCGCCTCGCCTTCGGCAGTCTGGTGTTCCTCGCGGAAGTGACCGCCACAGGACTCGTCGCGCTTCAGCGCGTCGAGGCACATCAGCTCCCCCATCTCGAGGAAATCGGCTACGCGCCCGGCCTTCTCCAGGGTCTGGTTCAGCTCCTCGCCGGTGCCGACGACCTTGAGGTTCTGCCAGAACTCCTCGCGCAGCGCCGGGATCTTCTGCAGCGCGGTCTGCAAGCCCTCCGCGGTGCGGCTCATACCACAGTAGTCCCAGATGATGTGACCGAGCTCGCGGTGGAAGCTGTCCGGCGAGCGTGACCCGCCCACGCCCAGCAGCTTGCTGATGCGCTCTTTCACCGCCTCCAGGGCTCCCTTCACCTCTGGATGGTCGTCGCTGACCGCCGTGAACTTGGTCCGCGCGAGGTAGTTGCCCAGCGTGTAAGGGAGCACGAAGTAGCCGTCGGCGAGGCCTTGCATCAGCGCAGAGGCGCCGAGCCGGTTGGCCCCGTGATCCGAGAAGTTGGCCTCTCCCCCGACGAACAGGCCGGGGATCGTGCTCATCAAGTTGTAGTCCACCCACAAACCACCCATCGTGTAGTGGGTCGCCGGGTAGATGCGCATCGGGTACTTGTACGGACTCTCGCCGGTGATGCGCTCGTACATGTCGAAGAGGTTGCCGTAGCGCTCACTGACGGCCTTCTCGCCCAGCCGCTTGATGGCATCGCGGAAATCCAGGTAGACACCGCGGCGCACACCGTCGACCTCCGGCCCCACCCCGAAGCCCTGGTCGCACATGAACTTCGCGCGGCGAGAAGCGATGTCGCGCGGAACCAGGTTGCCGAAGCTCGGGTAGATGCGCTCGAGGTAGTAGTCGCGATCGCTCTCGGGGATCTCGCTCGGCTTCTTCGAGCAGTCTTCCTTGTTCTTCGGCACCCAGACGCGACCGTCGTTTCGCAAGCTCTCGCTCATCAGGGTCAGCTTCGACTGATAGGAGCCGCTCACCGGAATGCACGTCGGGTGGATCTGCGTGTAGCAGGGGTTGGCGAAGAACGCCCCCTTGCGGTGGGCGCGCCAGGTGGCGGTGACGTTGCAGCCCTTGGCGTTGGTCGAGAGGTAGAAGACGTTGCCGTAGCCGCCCGTCGCCAAGAGCACGACGTCCGCGGTGTGGGCCGCTATCTTCCCCGTGATCATGTCGCGGGTGACGATGCCGCGCGCGACCCCGTCGATGACGATCACATCGAGCATTTCCGTGCGGGGATGCATCTCGACCGTGCCAGCGTCGATCTGTCGCTCCAGCGCCTGGTAAGCCCCGAGCAGCAGCTGCTGCCCCGTGCATCTGGCCCCGCGCATAGAACGTGCGGCTGACCTGCGCGCCGCCGAAGGAGCGGTTGGCGAGCAGTCCGCCGTACTCGCGCGCGAAGGGCACGCCCTGCGCAACGCACTGGTCGATGATGTTCACGCTGACCTGCGCCAGGCGATAGACGTTCGACTCACGGGAGCGGAAGTCACCGCCCTTCACCGTGTCGTAGAACAGCCGGTAGACGCTGTCGCCGTCGTTCTGGTAGTTCTTGGCGGCGTTGATGCCGCCCTGAGCAGCGATGCTGTGAGCCCGACGCGGGCTATCCTGGTAGCAGAACGCCTTCGCACGATAGCCCTGCTCGCCCAGGGTCGCTGCCGCGGCGCCGCCCGCCAGGCCCGTACCCACGACGATCACCGTGTGCTTGCGCCGGTTGGCGGGGTTCACCAGCTTCATGTCGAAGCGGTGCTGGTCCCAACGCTTCTCGATGGGTCCGGTGGGCTCGTTGGATCGTAGCTCCATGACTCGTCTCCTCTATCCGTTTCCGCGCGAAATCGACACTCTCAGGTCGCCTGGGGAATGACGCCCGCCAGCACGCAGACCGGCATCGAGATGTTTCCGATCATGACGACCAGCGCCAGCGTCTGCGCCGCGAGCTTCTTCTTGGCCTCGTAGCGGGGGTGAGACAGACCCAGTGTCTGAAACATGCTCCAGGCGCCGTGGTACAGGTGAAGCCCCAGCAGGACCTGCGCGATGACGTAGACCGCGGTCACCCACGGGATGCTGAAGCCGTTGACGACGTTCGCGTAGACGTTGGTGGAGCTGTGCTCGTAGTTCCCTAGCGCCAGCCCGGGCACCGTGAAGTGGGCCAGGTGGAACAGGATGTAGAAGAACAGGATCGGCCCGGACAGCTTCATGGTGATCGCGGCGTAGCTGGTCACCGCGTTGTCCTTCTTCGCGTAGGCCACCGGACGGGCTGCGCTCGAGCGCCCCATCAGCTGCAGCGCCATCGCGATGTGCGTGATGATGGCGACCACCAACACGATGCGAGTACCCCACAGCAACGCCGGCGTGTGGTGCAGCGTCGCCGCGTAGGCGTTGAGCTTCTCCGGTCCGAGGAACACCTGCAGGTTGCCCAGCATGTGACCGATCACGAACCCGAACAGGACCACGCCACTGACTGCCAGCAAGGCCTTCTTGCCGATCGTGCTGTGGCTGAGCGTGAGCGCTTTTTCCATCTCGCCTCTCCACACTCGCGCTGGGCTAGAGTCCGGGTTCTCCGGTGTCTGGTCGCATTCGCGAGCGTCTTCGGCTGGGAGCACCAGCCGTCAGGTCTCAACCTGTTCGTGCCGGGAAGGCCCGAACAATCATCGAAGGCGCGCCTCGGGCGCGTCGTGGGTGCTCATTACTCCAACCGCCGCGGCTTCGGCTAGTCTCGTGACCGCCGATTCGCCCCGCCTGGGCCGCCAAGGCGCAAGATCCGGGGTGGATCGCGGTCCTGCGGCCGCTGGAGCGCGAAACCGCCGGTTTTCGCCTGCGATTGGAACCTGCAACCGCCCTGCCTGACTGTGGGCCCCGGCCGGTCGTGCGAGGGTCCCGACTCGCCGACCTCGGACAGATAGGACCCGAGCTCGGCCGCGGCAATGGACCGCAGCTGTAGATCAGCTGAGCGCGGCTGCTCGATCCACGCGCACGCCCTGCGATCGGTTACGCCTCCGGCTGCATCAGCGGTCTTCCGGTTCGGGGGTGAGGCGCGCTGGACACGCGCTTCAGCCCAGCCGCCGCGGTTCTGGTGCCAGGAGTGCCACGCATCGGCCGTGGCCCAACGGAAACGCACGGAAACACCCACGCTGGTTAGCGACGATTTGCCACCCTCTCGCAGACTGGGCGAGGCCGCTCCTCTACACCACGTTGTCCGCCAACGGCGCTCGCACATCGCTATCCTCGAAAGGCCCACGCGATGGATGTCCTGTTTCTATCCAGACTGCAGTTCGCGCTGACGGTCATGTTCCATTACCTGTTTCCTCCCCTGTCCATCGGGCTCGGGTTGATCCTGGTGATCCTCGAAGGCCGCTATCTGCGCACCAGGGATCCCAGCTACGAACGCGCCGCGCGCTTCTGGACCAAGATCTTCGCAGTCAACTTCGCGGTGGGTGTCGCCACGGGGCTGGTGATGGAATTCGAGTTCGGCACCAACTGGGCGACCTACTCACGCTATGTGGGTGACGTCTTCGGCTCGGCGCTGGCGAGCGAGGGGATCTTTGCGTTCTTCCTCGAGTCCGGTTTCCTCGCGGTACTGGTCTTTGGTTGGGACCGAGTGAAGCCGCGCACCCACTTCCTGTCCACGGTCATGGTGTTCCTCGGCTCCACCTTCTCTGCGGTGTGGATCGTGGTCGCCAACTCGTGGATGCACACGCCCGCTGGCTACCACATCGTCGGTGAGGGGCTGCGTGCTCGCGCGGAGATCACGGACTTCTGGGCGATGGTGTTCAATCCCTCGTCCATGCACCGCCTGGGACACGTGCTCCTCGGGAGCTTCCTGCAGGGCGCGTTCTTCGTGCTGAGCATCAGCGCCTACTACCTGCTCAAGCGACGCCACCTGGAAGTGGCGAGAAAGTCGCTGAACGTGGCGCTCGCCGTGGCCACCTTGAGCAGCCTGGCGATGCTCGTGTCCGGGCACGAACAGGCACGCGCCCTCGCGCACAATCAGCCAGCGAAGCTCGCGGCCTTCGAGGGCCACTTCGAGACGGGTGACGGCGGCACCGGACTCTATCTCTTCGGCTTGCCTAACCCCCAAACCAAGCAGGTCGAGTACGGCGTCCAGGTGCCGAAGCTGCTCAGCGTGTTGGTGTATGGGGATCCGGACCGCCCCGTGCCCGGACTGGACAAGATCCCTGCAGACGAGCAGCCCCCCATCGGGATCCCCTTTCAGACCTATCACGTGATGATCAGCATCGGCATGTACCTGATCGGTCTGTCGCTGCTGTCCGTATTTTTCGCCCTACGGAAACGCATCGAGCAGACGACCTGGCTGCTGAAGCTCCTCGTGGTGAGCGTGGTCGCGCCGATCATCGCGAACCAAGCCGGGTGGGTCGCCACCGAGGTCGGGCGCCAGCCGTGGATCGTGCAGGGCCTGCTCAAGACCAGCGACGCGCTGAGCAAGACGGTGCAGGCCGAACAGGTCCTGGCGAGCATTTTGCTCTTCGGCTTCGTCTACGTGGGGCTGTTCGCGGTCTGGGTGTTCGTGCTGCACTCCAAGATCCAGCACGGACCCGCCGCGGATGGCGACGGTGGCGGTGATGCAGGCTTCCTGGAGGTCGCGGGAGAGCGAGTGGCTCGAGAACCGGACACTTCCCTCACCTCGGCCCCGAGCGTGCGAATGCCCTCGGCGACGTCCATGGAGGAGGAAGCCAAGTGACCGATCTTCAGGTGTTCTGGTTCGTCGCGCTCGGTCTGCTGCTGACCGGCTACGCGATCCTCGATGGCTTCGATCTAGGGGTGGGGACGCTGCACCTCTTCGCCAAGAGCGAGTTCGCCAGAGGCTCCGACGAGCACGGCGAGCGCCGGGTGCTGCTGAACTCGATCGGTCCGCTGTGGGACGGCAACGAGGTCTGGCTGGTGACCTTCGGCGGCGCGCTCTTCGCGGCTTTCCCCCGCGCCTACGCCACGGCGTTGTCCGGCTTCTACCTGCCCTTCATGCTGCTCTTGGTGACCCTGATCGGACGCGCCGTCGCCATCGAGTTCCGCTCCAAGCGCCCCGAGCGCTGGTGGCGCGCCTACTGGGACTTCTCCTTCAGCGCTGCCAGCAGCCTCGAGACCTTCATCGCTGGAGTTGCCGTGGGGAACGCGATTCGAGGGATCCCGATCGACGCCGAAGGAGAGTATGCCGGCACGCTCACGACATTGATCAACCCGTACGCCATCGCCGTCGGCGCGTTCGCCGTCGTCACATCGGCCATGCACGGCTCGGTCTACCTCGCGCTCAAGACCGAGGGAGACCTGCGCAGGCGCGTCACGGGCTGGATGTGGACCAGCTTCGGGTTGTTCCTGGTCGGCTACATCGGGGTGACGATGCTGACTCTCGTCAGCGTCCCACGAGCCCTGGACAACTTCGAGCGCTGGCCCGCTGCCTGGGTGCTGGTCGCGCTGAACGTCCTGGCGATCGCCAACATTCCGCGAGCGATCCACCTCGGCCGAGCGGGCTATGCCTTCGTGTCGTCCTCGGCGACCATCGCGTCGCTGGTGTTCCTGTTCGGGATGGCGATGTTTCCCAACCTGCTGCACTCCACACCGGTCCCGGAGCACAGCTTGAGCATCCACAACGCATCCAGCAGTGAGAAGACGCTGCGCTTGATGCGGGTGGTGGCGTTCATCGGGGTGCCTCTGATCCTCACCTACACGACCACGGTGTACTGGATCTTCCGAGGCAAGACCCGCCTCGATGACTCGAGCTATTGAGTCGTCGGCTGCCCAACCCTGGGTACTCCAAGCAGATGTCGAGCCACGAGCTGGCCTGGGCCTCGAGACTCGCTCGGGGCCGGGTCTCGAGGAACGTCGTCGACAGCCGAGCGCGAACTCAGCGCTCAGGCAGTGTGAGCCAACGGAATGCTGGTACGGATCCCGCTGTCATGGGCACGGGCGAGCAGGTGGCGTGCGAAGGTCCCGCGAAGCTCCTTGCGAAGGGCCTCACTCTCGCGCCAGTCGTCTGGCGCGGCGGCCATCGCGCGCACGATCGCGGACGCTCCGAGGGTCGAGGCCAGCTCCAGCTTGTCGGCCCGGAACTCGCCACGGCCCGTGTCCAGGCAGGTCTCGAGCAAGCGTTGGCAGCTGTGAAGGGGGCTGGGCTCGAAGCCTTCCACGAGGCGGCCGAGATCCTGCTCCAGCCCGGCGGCCTCCACGGCGACGTCGGCCGCGACCGCGAAGGACTCCTCGAGCGTCTCCGCCCGGTGCGTTCGGCTCTGATGCTCCACCGTGAGCACTTCCACGCGCCGCTCGGCGAGCTGACCCAGCAAGTCCTCCTTGCCGCTGAAGTACTGGTAGAGCGAACCAACGCTCACCCCCGCCACCTTGGCGACTCGGTTCGTCGACAACCGCTTGAAGCCGTGCTGGTTGAGCACGCGAGCCGCCGCGACCAGGATGGTGAGCACCGTCTCGCGTGAGCGCGCCTGTTGGGGAGTGCGTCGAAGAGTCGGAAGTTGCGCCATGTTGTGCCAATCAAGTGAAAAAGGGGCAGGTTCTTGGGTTCGCCGCGATAAGGAGCAAGGGATGTGCCAGCACTTCTGAGCCACTGAACTGGCATGACCTCGCGCCCCAACGTGATTTGTGAGTCGCCTCGACCCCCGCCTTCCGATCACTCCCGTCGCAAAAAAATGCGTTGGAACTGATAACGGACGCGGTTCGTCCCACTGACCGGTCGGCAGGGCAGGACTGTAGTTGGAACTTCACGGGTACCTGAGACGGGGTGTAACTGAGAGTCCACGCTGTGCTGTCGAGGGAGCCGATGCCGGTGTTGGTTTCGCTCCTGGAGGCGTCCAGATCACCCTGGCCAGGCCAACGCCGCCGCCTTCGATGGACCGGAGCGCGTGTCCCTGGCTCGCCTTCGTTTCCGCGAGGGCAGGCCAGCGCTTGCGCGCAGTGATACGCGCAGCGCCTGCAAACCTCCCCGCAGATGCCGTCTTCGTCCGCCGACAGTTCCGCGCGGACTCGACCGGCTCAGCGCCCGAGCACCGCGACGATGCTCTGGCGCGTGACCTCGGCGAGGCGGTCGAGATCGTCGGAGGTCACGCAGTAGGGCGGCATCCAGTACACCGTGTCGTGGAGCGGACGCAGGAGCACCCCGCGTTCGAGGGCTGCGCTGCGAAGCTCGAGGGAGAGCCTCCCCTCGCCCATCCGGGACTGCCAGCCCACGTCGGGTCGGACCTCGAGCGCCACCACCAAGCCGGCTTGTCGGCGCGCAACGACTTGCGGGACGGCGACGGCCACCTGGCGCGACAACTCGTCCAGTCGCCGCGCCAAGCTCGCCAGGTGTTCGGGCGGGTGCTCGTCGTCGAACAGGCTGAGGCTCGCGAGCCCCGCGCGACAGGTGATCGGGTTCGCCGTGAAGGTGTGGCTATGAAGGAAGCTGCGCGCTGGATCGCCCTTGAACGCCTCATCCACGCCACGACGGACCAACACGGCACTGAGTGGCAATACACCCCCGCTCAACCCCTTGCTCAAGCACAGGAAGTCCGGCGCCACCGCAGGATCGGCCCAATCGGAGGCGAACAGGCGCCCAGTGCGCCCGAAGCCTACGGCTATCTCGTCAGCGATCACGTGGATCCCCAGGCGCTGAGCCGCAGCGGTCAGTGCGCGATAGAAGCCGACTCCAGGCATCACCATGCGCCCCGCGCACTGAATCACCGGCTCGACCAGCAGCGCGGTGAGCCGATCGCGATGCTGCTCGAGGAGCGCGATCGCCTGGGCCGTCTCCGGGGCGTCTGCGCCGAGATCGCGAACCAGGTCGCCGTGCTCATGGCCGAGATAGCTCGGCACTGGAAGCTCGACCACGGGAAACAGCAGTGGTCCGAACTGCTCGCGGTAGGCCCGGTTACCGCTGACGGCCAACGCACCCAACGTTTCCCCATGGTAACTATTGGTGAGAGTAGCGAGGCCCTGACGCTGGCGCTCGCCGCTCTGTTGCCGGTACTGGAAGCTCATCTTGAGCGCCACCTCGATGGCCGCCGAGCCGCAGTCCGCGTAGAACACTCGCCCGTAGCTCGCGGGTCCCCCGGGCGCACGCTCCACCAGCGCCTCGGCCAGCTCGAGCGCAGGCGCGTGGGTGAAGCCGGCGAACATCACGTGGTCCAAGCGCGCCGCCTGATCGGCGATTGCCGCAACGATGCGCGGGTGTCCGTGCCCGTGGAGGCAGGTCCACCAGCTGCTGATCGCGTCGAGGATACGCTCGCCGGAGCAGGTCTGGAGATAGGCGCCCCGCGCCGACTGGATCGGCAGAGGAGGTAGGAGCTGGAGATCACGGAAGTGAGTCGCGGGATGCCAGAGCAACTCGGCGTCCCTGCGCACCAGCTCGGCGCCTGGAGCCGGACTGTCTGCGCCCGACGCCTTCACTTCTTCTTGTTCTTCTTGTTCTTCTTGCCGCCCACCCACTTCGCCGCGGGCTTCGCCTTCGCTTCCACGGGGATATCATTTCCATCCACGAACACCCACTTGCCCTCGAGCTTGCGGAACTCGGCGCGCTCGCGATGCTGGGTGGTGAGGCCCTTGAGCTTGTACTTCGCCACGAAGTCCACGACGCCCTCGTCGTCGTCGGGCCCCCCGGCTTCCGTGCGCAGGATCTCGAGCCCCATCCACTCGCTTTCCCGGCTCCAAACCTCGACCTCTTCCCGCACCACCTCTTCCACCGTCTCGGGATCGTGACTGCTCAGGATGTAGTCGACGTTGCCCTTGGCGAATGCGCTGTAGCGCGAGCGCATGAGCGCCTCGGCCGTCGGTGCGGCCTGCTTACCCTCCAACAGGGGGCCGCAGCAGGCGGAGAAGGCGTGACCGGAACCACAAGGGCAAAGCTCGTTGTCTGTCATGTCGAGTCGCCGGCCGTAGCGCTTTGGCGCCGCCGAGGCAAGCGTACCCTGAAGCTTGGCTGGAGTTGCGGTTCGACGGGGAAGCCCAGCGCGAGGCGTGGCGAGCACGTACACCCTGCCAATCCCGCGTCAAAGCTCTACGTTTTCGTCCATGGCCTTGTATCCCGCCGCGTCGCTGCCTAGACACTTCAGACCCCCGGGGAAGCTCTGGCCAAGCCAGCCACCCCGATCGAAACGACAGGGAACCGAGAGGAGAGACTGATGGCGATTGAACTACCGGCGTTGCCGTGGGCGAAGGACGCCCTGGCGCCGCACATCAGCGCAGAGACGATCGACTACCACTACGGCAAGCACCACAACGCCTACGTGACGAACCTCAACAAGCTCATCGAAGGCACCGACATGGCCTCGAAGAGCCTGGAGGAAATCGTGAAGGCGGCCGAAGGTGGCATGTTCAACAACGCGGCCCAGGTGTGGAACCACACCTTCTACTGGAACTCGATGAAGCCAGGTGGCGGCGGCGCGCCGAGTGGCGCCCTGGCCGACGCCATCAACGGCAGCTTCGGCAGCTTCGACAAGTTCAAGGAGGAGTTCTCCTCCGCCGCGGCGACCCAGTTCGGCTCGGGTTGGGCTTGGCTGGTCAAGGAGGGCAACAAGCTCTCGGTGATGAAGACTCCAAACGCGGAGACGCCCCTCACCAAAGCCGGCGTGACGCCGCTGTTGACCATCGACGTGTGGGAGCACGCCTACTACGTCGACTATCGAAACGCGCGCCCCAAATACATCGAGACCTTCCTCTCCAGCTTGGCGAACTGGGACTTCGCGGCGAAGAACCTGGGCTGATCGCCACCGTCAGAGACGTATCCACACGGATTCAGTCCATGGAACGGTCCGCCACGCGGACCACCCCAGCGGGCGACGCGAGTCGCCCGCTGGCGGTTTGTGCGCTACTCGCCGCGATGTGGTCCCAGGTCCGAGCCCGCCAGGGCGCGCGTGAGTAGATTCCGGGCCAGCTCATCCAGGGTCCCGGCACGGCACTTGAGCAGCAGCCGGCGGATCTGCGACTTGAGCGTGTTGACGGAGATCCCCAGCTCCTGCGCCATCAGCTCCCGTGGGATCCCGGCCACGCTCGCAGCGATGATCTCGACCTCTCGGGGCGAGAGCTGCTCCGACCGCGCAAGCTCGTCGACGAGCCAGCCGATGCGCTCGTCCCCCGTCCAGTGGAACGAGATGCAGCGTCTCGCGAACTGCTCCAGGAACTCGTGCTCGGGCGGCTTGACCACGAACTCGGCGCCCAGCCTCCCCGCCTCGCGCAAGAACTCAGCCCGCGTGTGGCTCGTCAGGATCAGTGCGGGTGCTCCGAAGCCACGGTCCCGCAGCTCTCGCAAGAGCTGGAAGCCCGACCCATCGGGCAGCTCCAGATCCAGGAGGACGCCCGCAGGCGCCGCGCCGCCGTCCAACAGCAAGCGACCAGACGCCAGGTCCCCGGCGCTCTCGACGGGAGCGAACGGCCGCAGCGCGTGACACGCCAAGCGCACCCAAACCTCGTCGTCCTCGACGATCACGAATCCCTTCTTGCTGTTCATCCTGACTGCATTCTCGTCCCCCGGTTCATTCCCATCCGCCTCGGTCCAAAGTCAACCGCAACCTACGCTACCGACTCGGCCGAATTCCCCAACCGCAAGCGTTCGAGCGCCTCGGGCTCGTACCAAGCCGACGCTCGCGCTCCCGACAAGATTTCCGCACGTCTATCATCCACCATCTCTCGACACCCTTCGAGCGCGCGGGGCGCCAAGCACGACGGCTCAGCGCCGAACCTCTCCCTTGGTGAGCTGCCGAGCGCCAGACGGCCGCCGAGTTTCCGGGCGGTTCACTCCGAGGGCACACATCGAGTCGAGCACCGCGCGAGAGGACGCTGCCTTCCCCGACGACGCTGCCTTCCCCGGGGCACCAATCGTTGACGGCAGCACGGCCACCAGCACGGCGCCGTGGGGTTCGGATTGGGGTGAGGAGCGACAGCCAGGAAACCGAGCGACGCTGTGGGTGGTCATCGTAGGCTTCCATTCATCCTTCAGGGTACACCCTCAAGGATAGTTTACACGGCACTTGGAGTCGCGCATGGTGATGCTGGGTGAAGTCGTGGTCGAGTTCGTTCCTTCGCAGCAACACGAAGCGCGGACTTCGGGGGCGACCACGGCTCTCTGAGAGAGGTACCACGCACACACCGGGCGCCGCACATCGCTACCGCTAGGCGCGGCGATGTGTGCGCTGTTTCGACGTACTTTCTGCTTCGCAGCAACCCGTTCGGTGCGCTGAGAGAGGCGAACGTGCGCTCCACATCCCCCACCGGATCTCCAACATTGACAGGGAGCTGTTTCATGACCGAAACGCAGCGAGTGACTGTTCGCACTGGCCGTACTCGACGCTGGGTGCGCCAGGTAGGAGATCCCGTGAGAGGCCTGCGCCTCACCGCCCTGGCATCGGTTATAGGAGCGGTGGCCGGTTGCGCCAGCCCAGTGGACGAGCCGGCTCCAGAAACCACCGCGTCGACTCAGGGCGAGTGGCAGATCGGCTCGGACATCGACACCACCGGATCCACCAGCACCTCCACCCCACTGGGACTCGCGCTCGAGTTCGAGAATGGTGCCGGCCCGACGCTTCGTGTACGCGCCGGCCAGAAGTTCTTCATCGAACAGCTGGACCTGAGAGGCGCGATCGACGCCACCACGGACGAGGGCGTCTCCGGGTTGGCAGATCGCGGCCCGTTGTCTGGGCTAGATTGGCGCGGCGTGGAGCTCGACGATCAGGACTTCGTGGGCCTGGGGAACCCGGATGGCACCTTCACCCGTCGTCGCTTCTTCACCGGCGCTCGCTGGATGCAGCGACCGAGCGTGATGGTGGTGCGACAGCTCGACGATCATGGACATGCCACCGCGCTGCCCTGGATCCTGAACCTCGGCGCGGACTCCCATCGTTCCCCCCTCGACACCTTCTTCGTTCGGCGTACTCGGGCCATCCAGTGGACCAAGGACTGCGCGAGCAAGGAAGACTGCAGCGGCGCGTCCATGTTCCAAGAAGAGGGTCTGGTCGAGCTGCGACACAGCGCGTGGAATCACCAGGTCCGGCGCTTCGCCACGCGGACCACACAGCTCGAGCTGATCTGGTCCGAGTTGCCCTCCGTCTGGCGCGTCGACGTGGAGCAGGTCGAGGATCCTGGATATGACTACAACTTTGATATCCTCATGGATATTGACGAACCGACGAGCGGCGTCTTCCAGCCAGGCGACGACGTTCCAGTCACCCTGACGCTGGTGGATGGCTCGGGTAACCGGCTTCACCCCGAGGGGTCATTGCCTAGTTATGCCGATGTCGTATTCGGTCCGAACCCCACCGGGATCCAGTACTACAACGCGTTCTTCGATCCGACGACAACGTATTATCGCCGCAAGCATCGCGAGCGAATGATGGCGATTCAGATGATCGGGCCAGCTCAGGACATCCAACCCATTCGCACCGTTGCTCCGCTGGAACAGTTCCTGGTTCCTTCGGACACCTTGCTCTTGGGGACCGAGGATCGCGACGGCCTGTACGCCGAGGCGCAGCTCTTCCCTCCGGCCCACGTGCTGTTCGGCGGCGCCTTCTTCCCGGATAGCGGCGCCTGGGCGACACCCGTCAGTGATCAGATCACGTTCCACGTCCCGGCTGACGCCAAGCCTGGCACCTATCGCATCACGATGAAGGCCCGACGAACGTTCATGGGCCAAGACATCCCCCGCTCGGTCACGCGAGAGATCCAGGTGGGCTCCTCCGAGCACACGGAGGCTTCGTTGCCAACAGGCTCGTGCAACAGCTGCCATGAGGGTGCAGGGAAGCTCTCCAGGGTGCTTCACGCCAACGCCGACCGCGCTGCGTGCAATGGCTGTCACGTGCCGCTGGGCTTCGAGCTCGAGGGCCCCGTCTACGTGCGCACTCACTTCATCCACTCGCGCTCCGAGCGCTTCGACCGCCCCAAGAACGACTGCTCGACTTGCCACAAGGAAAAGAGCAGCATCCAGCGGGTCAGCAAATCCGCCTGTCTCTCCTGTCACGACTCCTATCCGGACAGCCACGTGGCGGCGTTCGGCCCGATCCAGAGCATGTACGTGGGCGGCGACACCGAGTCCTTCGATAGCTGCACGTCCACCTGTCACCAGAACCACCCGGGTAGCCACCTCTAGCATCTGCTGACTGATGCTAGGTCCTGGTGGTGACGCCCATTGAGCCCCAAAGAGGAAACCCGACCCCATGGCATCGGTATCACTAGAGTCGGTTCGAACCACCCAGCTCGAACCGAGCGAGGCGGCAGAGCACCTGCTCTCACAGCTCCAGGGGCAGGACCCCAAGCTGGTTTGCTTCTTCGCGACACGCTCCGTCGACCAGCTCGCGTTCAACAAGGCGCTGCGCGCCAAGCTGCCCCAGGGCACGCGATTGGTGGGAATGACCACCGGGGGCGAGATCGATCGCGAGGGGATTCACCAGGGGAGCGTGGTGCTCGCTGCGTTCTCTGGCGACTTCGAGGTCGGCATCGGTCTTGGTGAGTCACTGAAGGAGAACGCGCTACACGCAGGCGAGACCGCGGCGAAGACGGCGTGCCAGGAGCTCGGCGTTCGGCAGGCCGATCTCGACCTGCGGCGATACGTGGGCATGGTGGTGGACGACGGCTTCCAGCAGAAGAAGGAAGAGCTGCTGCTCGGCATCCTGTCGAAGAACCAGGGCACCGTCCTGGTCGGAGGCGGCGCCAACGATCAACACCCCATCGATGGGAGCGCCGTCATCCACGCCGATGACAAGGTGACGACCAACTCCGCGCTCGTCGTCATGTTTCACACGCACGCGCCCTGGGGCGCGCTGCGTTCCCACGCGTACACACCCACTGGACAACGCTTGATCATCACGCGCACCGACGAGACCGGGAAGCGAGCGCTGGAGATCGATGGCAAGCCTGCTGCACAGCGCTACGCAGAGCTACTTGGCGTCGGTGTGGACGATCTGGAGTTCGGCAAGCCCAAGGGCTTCGCGGACACCACTGTCGCGCTCAAGGTGGGGCGCGAGTACTTCATCCGCTCCCCCTGGATGCCCTTGCCCGACGGCTCGATCCTGTTTGCAAACTACCTGGAGGACGACACCGAACTCGAGCTGATGCAGCTCGGCTCGATGCCCGAGGCGACGAGCCGGTTCTTCCAGGAAGAGCTGCCGGCGCGGGTGAAGAACCCTCGAGCGGCGCTGCTGTTCCACTGCTCGGGTCGCTACCTGATCGCGCAGGCGCGAGACGAAGTCGACGCGCTTTCCAAGTCATTCGCAGCCGCCCCGCCCTCCGCAGGGATGAACTGTCACTTCGAGCTGTACTGCGGCTTCCACATCAACACCACGCTCACCACCCTGGCGTTTGGTTCCGATGGCTGACTCCAACATCGACAAGACGGCGCTGCTACAGCGCGTGAGCGAGCTCGAGAGCGAGAACAAGACCCTCAAGGCCGAGGTCTCCGCCAAGAGCCAGCTCGCCCAGAAGGCCCTCGCCAGCTACCAGCAGCGAGCGCTGCACATGGAGATCATCCGCCAGCAGAACGAGGACCTCGACCGCCTCACCGCGGATCTTGCGCACTCGAAGCTCAAGGCAGAGGCCCACGCCCGGGAGGCGGAGAACGCCGCTCGGCTGAAGAGCGAGTTCCTGGCGAACTTCTCTCATGAGATCCGCACACCGCTGAACGGCATCATTGGCTATTGCGACCTGCTCGCTCGCGAGGAGGGCGACCGTCTCACCATCCACGGTCGTCGCGATCTCAGCACCATCAAGTCCAACGCGAGGACGCTGCTGGCGCTCATCAACGACATCCTCGACCTGTCGAAGATCGAGTCCGGACACGCCGAGGTGATCACGGAGGCGGTGGACACCTACGAGCTCGTCGGGGAGTGTTGCCGCACGGTATCCGAGCTCTTGAAGGGTAAAGACGTCGACCTCAAATGCGAGATCGATCCGCGCGCTGCCACGTTGCAGTCTGACAGCTTGAAGCTGCGCCAGATCATGCTGAACCTGCTGAGCAACGCGGCGAAGTTCACCGAGGTGGGTGAGATCTTGCTCAAGCTGCAGGTCCGCTCTGGAGGGCTGATGCTCTCGGTGGAAGACACCGGCGTCGGGATCCGTGAGGAAGACCTACCGCACATCTTCGAGAAGTTCCGTCAGGTCGACGGCTCGAGCCGGCGCACCGCGGGAGGGACCGGGCTCGGCTTGGCGATCGTCCGCGAGCTCTCGCGGCTGCTGGGAGGTTCGGTCAGCGTCACGAGCACCCAAGGGCGCGGCAGCTGCTTTTTGGTAGAGCTGCCTGGGAACATCGTGAGCGAAGGTGGCTTGAAGCCCTCCGAGCCAGCTGCCGAAGAGCTCGACCCCAACGCCACCTCGGTCCTGATCATCGACGACGATCCGCTCGTGCGACAGCTGCTCCGCGGACAGCTCGAAGGCGAAGGTTTCCGCGTGTATACGGCGAACGACGGCGTCGAGGGTATCCAGTTGGTGCGCCACCTCAAGCCGTCGGTGCTGGTCTTGGACATCCATCTGCCGCGGATGGACGGCTGGACGGTGATGGCGGCGCTCAACGAGGATGAGACGCTGGCGAGCATCCCGGTGGTGATCGTGAGCGTCGAAGAGCAGCGCAAACGCGGCTTCGCCCTCGGCGCGTGCGACTACCTGGTCAAGCCCGTCGAGCCCGAGCGCCTCAGCCAGGCCGTGCGTCGGGTGGTGCGCCCGACGGGTGAGATCCTGGTCGTTGACGACGATCAGGATACCCGAGAGCTGATCAGCCGCAGGCTGTCGGGCGAAGGCATGCGTGTTCACACCGCCGCGTCTGGGCGAGAGGCGCTGGACCGCATCGCGGCCTCTCCCCCCACGCTGGTGATCCTGGACCTGATGATGCCCGAACTGGATGGCTTCGAGGTCTTGCGACGCATGCGCAAGGACGGCTCGACCACGCCGGTGATCGTGCTCACGGGAAAGGTCCTCACCCCCACCGAACAAGCCGCGCTCAGAGACGGCTTCGCGCACATCATCGCTAAGAATGGCGTGTCCGTCGATCGGGTCGTGGAGCAGGTCAAGCGCGCCGTGATCCAGCGCCGAGACGAAGGAGCCGAAGCGCTGCCTTGCGTGCTCTATGTCGAGGATATCGCGCAGAATCGCGAGATCGTGCGGCGCTACCTGACCGGAGTCGCGCACCTGCTCGAAGCGGAAGACGGACGCACGGGCCTCGAGATGACGCTCGCCCAGAAGCCTGACCTGGTGCTGATGGACCTCTCGCTCCCAGGCATGGACGGCTGGGAGGTCACGCGCAAGATCAAGGAGAGCGCAGACGCAAAGGACATACCCGTCGTTGCGCTCACCGCTCACGCTTCTCCGGAGGACCGCCAGCACGCGTTGGAGGCCGGCTGCCTCGACTACCTGACCAAGCCCGTCGACCGAGAGCTTCTAATCAAAACCATACGGAAATATATCAGTGGTCGCAGCCATGCCCAATCCTAGCCGCCAAAGCGACGCGCCCCGCGTGTTCGTGATAGACGACGACGAGCGACAGCTGAGGCTGATCGAGTCGATGCTGCGCTCGGAGGGCTTCGAGGTCGCTACCACCTCGGAGCCCATCGGGGCATCCAACCTGGTGCGCGCTTTCGGCCCCGACGTCGTGCTGCTCGACGTGCACATCCCCGCGCTCTCGGGGGATCGGCTGCTTGGTCTGCTGCGCAAGGTGACGCAGAAGACCACCCGGCTCGTGCTGCACTCCGCGGCGGATCTGGAGTCCTTGCGCGAGCGAGCTCGCGCCGTCGGCGCCGACGGCTGGATTCAGAAGAACTTCGATAGCGGCCGCCTCGCCACGGAGCTGCGTCGAGTGATGCTCAGTTAACCCCTCACCTGAAGGACTCGCCATGTCGACACCCCTCTCCCAGGCGCAGCGCAGCGCCCTGGACAATCGTTCGTGGAATCTGCTGGGCCGCGACGTGCTCAGCCCGCTCTGCGCCGCAGCGGGCCTCGAAGCTCGCTTGGGCGAGGTCATCGAAGCCTTCGAGTTGTTGACGGAGGGTTGGGGAGAACAGCCGATCCCCGCGGTACCGCGCTGGGAATCGGACGTCTGCTCCGACCACTCGCCCTTCGAACCGTCCATCGCACTTTCTCCTCGCGGCAACGTTCTGCGCATTCTGGTCGAGGCCCAGGGCAGCGAGCCGACTCGCGCTGCTCAGGCCTCCGCAGGACGCGCGATGACTCAGCGCATCGGTCGGCGCTGGGGCTTCGACACTCAACGCTGTGAGCTCCTGGAAGAGCTGTTCCTGGACGCCAGGTCTCCGGAAGGGAGCGCTCCAGCTGGGCGCTTCGGCATCTGGCACGCGCTCGAGTTTCACCCCGAGCGCGAGAAGCCCAGCGTCAAGGTCTACTGCGACCTCTCCAGCTGGGGTCCGGAGCTCGCCAGCGCCCTGACTGAAGAGGCTCTGCAGCGCATCGGCTTCGCTGATGCCTGGCCGGTGATGGCCGACGCTACCACCCGCCGTTGCCCACCGAAGGACCAGCTCGCCTACTTCTCCATCGATCTCGACAGCTCGCCGAACGCGCGTGTGAAGCTCTACCTGCGCCACCACGAGGTCACGGCCGAACACCTGGACGTGCTGTTCCGCAGCGCGCGCAACTACCGTCCGGAGAGCGTCAAGCAAGCCCTGCGCTCCCTTGGCGTCGGCGCAGGTCCCTACCTCGCCCGGCCCGTCGTGAGCAGCTTCGCCTTCACTCCGAGCGCTCGCAACCAGCCGACCAGCGCTACCCTGTACTTCCCCCTGGAGAGCTACGTGGACGGCGACGCTCAGGCGCTCGCCAGGCTCCTGGCCTTCAACGCCGACTTCGACTTGCCCACCACGTCGCTCGAGGCTGCCGTCCGCGGCCTGGCCCCCAAGCCGCTGGAGGACCTCCAGGGACTGGTCAGCTACGTCTCCTTCCGCGAGGAACAGAACACCGCACGCTCGACCGTCTACTTCTCCCCGCTCGCCTACGGCGTGGATCGCGCGAGCGAGAGGCGTATCAAGGCGGCAAAGCACCGAGAGCGCGTGTCCGAGCTGGTCGAGCGCTTCGAGCGACACTCCCTGACGCACCTGCCCTATTTCCGCCGCATGGCGCGCGAGCCGGTGAACCTCGAGCGGCTCTGGCTGCTGATGAAGAACTTCGACGTCGCCATCGTGCAGGAGTTCCCCCGTCGACTCGCTGCGTTGGTGGCGCGCGCGCCCGGAGACGCGATCCGGGCGCTGCTGGCCAAGCAGCTGCACGACGAGCTCGGTGGCGGCGACTTCGCCCAGGCACACAAGGCCCTGTTCGCGCGCTTGATCGACGGGCTGGAGCCTCACCGCCCCGACGTCTCCGAGCCCCTCGCGCCGGCCCGTGCCCTCTCCGACGCTCTGGAACTGGAGTACGTCTCGGCGGACCCCTGGTTCGGCATTGGCGCGTCGCTGCTGGTGGAGGTCTTCGGCAAACAGGTGGACACCTTCGTGGCCGAGCAGTTCGCGCGACAGAAGCAGGTGGCAGGCAACACCCTGGAGTGGCTGGATCTGCACACGGTGCTCGAGGTGGACCACGCCGACGACTCCGCGGAAATCGCCGCGCTGATCCCCGAGGGAGAGCCCGAGGACGCCGCGCTCGCTGGCGCCGAGCACATCGCAAACGCCTCGCGGCGTTTCTTTGCGGAGATGTATCGTCTGACGTTTGGCTAGCGCTCGGCCATGCCCGAAGACGTCGACCTCCAGCGCGCGCGGGGCGAGTTCCCCATTCTCGAGCAGCGCAACTACCTTGCGACCCACGCGCTCGGCCCGATGCCGCGCGCCGCTCTGGAGGACCTGGAGGAGTACCGCGAGCTACTCCTCCAGCGCACCGCAGGGATCCCTGCGCAGCTCAGGGCGATCGAGGCGATGCGAGGCGATCTGGCGCAGCTCGTGGACGCGCTCCCGGATGACATCGCGCTGTGTCCCAGCGCGACCGCGGCCCTCGCTCAGATCGCGCTGGCGCTGCAGCCCAGCGTCAACCGACGCCGCCTGCTGATCAGCGCACAGAACTTCCCCTCCACACGCTTCCTCTGGCAAGCCCAGGCGCCGCGTGGCTTCGAGCCGGAGCTCGTCGAGCAGCGACTGCCGGCGACGGGGGAACGCAGCGTGGAGACGTTGCCCATCGATGAGCGCACGGCAGCGGTGATCGTGCCCTGGGTCGCTCCCTACACCGGCGCCCTGATCGATCTCGACGCGCTCTGCCAGCGTTGCCGGGAAGTCGGTGCGCTGTGCATCGTGGACGCCTACCAGGGCGTAGGCGTCGTGCCGCTGAGCCTGGCGGATCCCGCGCGCCGCCCCGACGTCCTGGTCGCCGGAAACCACAAGTGGCTGTGTGCTGCGAGCATGGGCTTGGCATTCCTGTACGTGGATCCCCGACTGGCTGTCACGCTCTCGCCAGCTGCACCGGGTTGGCTCGGCGACGCAGGATTTCCGCAGTTCTCCGAGGTGTATCGACCGGCTGCCGGGGCCCGTCGCTTTCAACAAGGCACGCCTGCGGTCGAACCCATCTTCGGGGCGCGCGCTGGACTGCGCTTCGTGCTCCGTCACGGGGTGGAGCGTCTGCACGCCTCGAGTCTACGGCTCACCCAGGCGCTGCTCGAGGTAGCGGACGACTGCGGCTTGGCGGTCGCCACGCCGCGCTCCCCTAGCGGCCGGGGTGGGACGGTGACCCTCGCGTTTCAGCGCCTCGAAGTTTCCGCGCAGCAACGGCTCGTGGGCCAACTCAGCCAGGCTGGCATCGACGTCGATTTCCGCCCTGGAGGGGGCATGAGGGTGTCACCTCACCCTTGCGCGACACTGGATGACGTGGAGTCGGCAGTTTCCACCATTTCTCGGCTCAGCGCGGTTTTTTCCAGCTCGGCTCCGCTCTGACCTTGCCATCACCCACGGGTTTCGTAGGTTTTGTGCGTGGGAATTCTGTTCCTCCATGCTGCCACGCCCGCAGGGCTCCCCCTCGAACCTGCCCCCAACGGCGCCGGGCACCGCCTCGTGGCTGGCTCCCGCATCCTAGAAAAGGTCGTCTGCCTGACGAGCCTCGAACTGACGCTCCATCACCTCGACACGACGCCGGTCCAGGGTCTGATCGTCGACTTGAGCGTGCCCGAGATCGAAGATGCTCTAGTGCGTATCCGCGCGGATTGGCCCTTGCTACCCCTGCTGGTGGTCGTGCCCGAGGATCGTCCGACCCTCATCAACCTCGCCCATCCGCTGCGGGCGCGCTGCTTGGTCGCCCCGCTGCAGGCGATCGACGTCGAGCGGTTCATTCGTCACGCCCGGAGCTTCGGCCCCGTGGAACGCAAGGAGCTCGATGGTTACCTGTCGCGCTTCGGGCAGGACTACGAACTGACGACCCGGGAGCACGCGCTCGTGGCGGCGGGTCTCGAGGGCGTGCGGCGCAGCGAGCTCCTCGCGCGCTTCCGCATCAGCGAGAACACATTGAAGAGCCAGGTGCGTGGGCTGCTGCGCAAGACCGGTCAGGCCTCGATGGACGCTCTGATGCGCAGCGTGCTGCGGGACGTGTTGTCCCAGCAGAGCGACCGTGGCGCCCCGAGCGAGTCCGGTGCTGAAGGCGATCGACGAACCAGCATCCCACCACCGAACTGACGCGGCGGGCCGGGAGGACTCGGCCCGCTGATCACGCACAGGGTACGCCGCTCCCCCCGTGCAATCCGGCCGCCCGTCTCGACCGCCCTTGTGAAGCGCCAGGAGCCGGGGCAACCTCCGGACCGTGACCGAGCCCGACCCCAGCCTGCTGGACGCGGATACCCTGGCGCTGAGCGCCCAAGGCGTCCCCGAGATAGACCTGGCCCCTCCCAGCGATCTCCACCGGCCTCGCGCCATTGCGGCCGCCCTGGCCGTCGCGGAGTGCCTGTTCGCTGCGGAGAGCGGGCCGCCCCCCAGGCAGCGCTTGACCTGGCTCGGACGCGAACTGGACGACTTCCTCGAGCGGATCGGCGCAGACGCCCGGAGTTCCTACCTGCTCGGGCTGTTCGCCCTTGGCGTCCTCGGACCGTTGCTCAGCCTGAGCTTCACCCCGCTGCGCAGCATGGACTTGGAGCGCCGCGCGAAGGCCCTGAGCAAGGTGGAGACCAGCTTCGCGTCGGGACTGCTGCTGGCGGTGAAGGCCATGCTCTGCATCATCTACTACGAACACCCCGACGCAGCGGCGAGCATCGGCTTCGATGGTCGCTGCATGCTGGCGACGCCTGAGTCGTTGTTGCAGGGGGTTCGGGGGGGAGAGCAGCCATGAACGAGCTGGTGAGCGTCGGTTCACGCGCCAAGCGACGACTGAAGAAATCCGACGGAGGTAGCAACCCGATCACCCAGGGCCGTTTCCTCGAGGATGATGTAGAGCTTGGCTGCGACGTCGTGATCGTGGGCTCTGGGGCCAGCGGAGCAGCAGTAGCCTGCGAGCTGGCCGAGGCCGGGCAGGACGTGATCGTCGTCGAGGAGGGCGGCTACTTCCGACCCGAGCAATATGGCGCGATGCGTCCCAGCGAGACCCTTCGTCACCTGTTCCGTGATGGTGGTCTGACCTTCGTCGTGGGCCTGGACGAATCCCCCATGGTGAACATGACGATGGGTCGTTGCGTGGGTGGTTCCTCGGTGCTCACCGGCGGCGTGTGTTTCCGCATCCCTGGCTTCATCCTCAAGAACTGGCGCGACCAGCAGGGCTTGCACATGTTCAGCGAGGAGGAGCTGGAGCCAGCCTATCAGGCCGTCGAGGCAGCCACGCACATCGAGAGGGTACCCCTCGAGATGCGCTCGGAGTCGACGAACGTGTTCGCGCGAGGCGCAGAGCGCATGGGCTACGAGCTGAAGCCAATGCACCGCAACACGAAGGACTGCAACGGCTGCGGGCGCTGCAACTTCGGCTGCCCGCACGGCGCAAAGATGAGCGTGGACATCGCCTACATTCCCCGCGCGCTCGCCGCTGGCGCGCGCGTCTTCTCAGATTTCCGCGTAGATTCTCTGATCACGAAGGGCGCGAGGGCGGCCGGCGTCGAGGGCCGGATCTACAACGCTCCGGGCCTGCGTCGGCCCGGCGGAGCGTTCCGGATTCACGCCAAGCGCGTGGTGATGGCAGCCGGCGCCTACAACACGCCCGGCCTGCTGAAGCGCTTCGGCGTCGGAAAGCAGAGCGGTCAGGT
Source organism: Polyangiaceae bacterium (assembly GCA_041389745.1). Classification (GTDB taxonomy): domain Bacteria; phylum Myxococcota_A; class Polyangia; order Polyangiales; family Polyangiaceae; genus JAHBVY01. Next base: position 10,523 of record JAWKRF010000022.1, on the reverse strand, counting down.
GGGGCGCAACATGACGGTCCACCCCGGCTTCCGCATGATGGCGCGCTTCGATCGCAAGCTGGAGGGCTGGAAGGGCGCCCTCCAGAGCGCCTTCGCGGACGCCTACGAAGACCAGCGCATCACGCTGACGGCGCTCTACGTCCCCCCGGGCGTGCTCGCCGCGACCATGAAGGGGATCGGGCGAGAGCACATCGCCAAGGCCGAGGGGATCCCCAACCTCTCGATCTTCGGCGGGATGATCCACGACGATCCCGGGGGTCGGCTACATCACCTGCTGGGCAAGGCCTTCAGCACCTACCGCATGAGCGCTCGCGACCGCGACGCGATGTACACCATCACGCGTGTGATGGCGGAGACCTACTTCGCGGCTGGCGCCCGCGAGGTCTACCTGCCAGTCCTGGGAATGGCACCAGTATCCAGCATGGATGACCTGCGCAAGATCGACTTCCGGCGCATTCCTGCGAAGCGCTACGAGTGCTCCTCGCAACACCCCCTGGGCACCACGCGCATGGGCGTGACACCCGAGCACTCGGTGGTGGATCCCGATGGCCGCGCCTGGGAGCTCGACGAGCTCTACGTGGTCGACGGTGGGATCGTCCCGAGTAGCCTGGGAGTGAATCCCCAGCAAGCCATCATGACCCTGGCGACCCGCATCGCATGGAAGCTCAGAGAACGGCCGCTCCCCAGCTGGTGATCGACGGAACCGAGGTGCTGCTGCCGCCGGGCCTCAGCGTCGACTACACGATCCATGAGGAAGCGCTCGCGGACGGAGTCGAGGGCTGCGAGCTGCGGCTCGACGAAGAGACCGCGGCGTGGCTCGGCGCCCTGAAGACGAAGCGCCGCGGCTCGTTCAGGACGTTGCTCCAGCGCACGCTGCGAGAGTACGTCTCCGACTTCGATGCCAACGCGCTCCTCGACATGTACCCGATGTTCCTGCTCAGCCGAGCTCAGATCGGCACGTTGCTCCATCTCCAACCCGACAGCAGGTTGACCTCGGCGCTCGACGTCGGCGCAGGTTCCGGCGACGTCACCCGCGCCCTGGTGCCCTGGTGCGACAGGCTGGTCACGACCGAGCGCTCTTGGGGGATGGCGCGCAGGTTGCGCAAGCTCGGCTTCGAGTGCCTACGTATCGACCTCGCGGAAGCCCGGGAGGCGCTGCCCGGTGCACCGTTTCAGCTGATCAGCTGCTTCAACGTGCTGGACCGGAGTCCGAAGCCTGCTTCGCTCCTGAGAGCGATGCGCGCCTTGCTGGCACCCGGAGGTCGGCTCCTCCTCTCCGTCCCGCTGCCGTATGAACCCATGTTCTATGCGGGCGCGAAGACGCTGGACCCCCTCGAGGCGTTGGACGTCGCTGGCAGCGAGTGGTCGAGCTGCGCTCTTGATCTATGCGCGCGTGTGCTCCCGGCACACGGGCTTCGTGCGCTCCGGCTGAGCCGGGCGCCCTACCTCTCGGGCGGAGACAGCCGGCGTGCCGCCTACGTGCTGGACACGGCGGTGGTCGTGGCGGAGGCGAGCGGTGTCGCAGAGCCTGGCTGAACGCCTGGCCACGCTTGCCTTGACGGTGATCCGCACGGAATCACCCCATTGCTACGACGCCCACGGCCCGACACCCCGTCCGCTGACGCGCAGCGCACCTCTCACCCCCAGATCCATCCACCCGGCGTTCTACGGCTGCTACGACTGGCACTCCGCGGTTCATTCCCACTGGCTGCTCAGCGAGCTGCTGGGACGTCAGCCTGCGTCCCAGCCCCGCTGGCAGCTGACTCGTGGCACCCGGCAGACGGCCGAAGCCGCGCTGCTCGAGGCACTGGAGACCGAGAAGCTCCAGGCAGAGTACGTCTTCCTGCGGGACCACCCGCGCTTCGAGCGGCCATACGGCTGGGCGTGGGCGCTGCGCCTGTGCCGCTCGCTGGAGGCCGCCCCGAGCCTGCGAGCGGCGAGGTCAGCCTGCGCGGCCCTCGAGGAGCTCTGCGCGACGCGACTGCTCGGCTGGCTGGAGGGGCTGCCGTACCCGATTCGCAGCGGCGAACACGGCCAGAGCGCGTTCGCGCTCGCGCTGCTCCTGGACTGGGCGCAAGGCTCCACCCATCGCTACGGTCGCGATTTCCACGAGCGCGCCGTCCGGCTCGCCAGACGTCACTTCGGCGCCGATCGCGCCCCGCCCCTGCACCTCGAACCGTCCGGAAACGACTTCCTGTCGCCGAGTCTGGCGGCGGCGGACGTCCTCACTCGAGCGCTGGACGCCGCCGAGTTCTCCGCTTTCGCCGACCATTACTTCCACACGGATCTGCCCGAGCCGGTCGGATGCCCCGACCCGAGCGACGGCAAGCTGGCACACCTGGTGGGGCTCAACCTGAGCCGCGCTTGGATGCTGCTGCGCATCGCCCGCCACCTCCCGCCGGGACCGACGCGCGCTGCGCTCACCAGCTCCGCCGATGCCCATCGCCGGGTGGGCCTCGCCCAGTGCCATTGCGAGGACCTGGTAGCGCGAGACGGAGCGCAGCCCAGGGACCTGGGTGCCGAGCTGCCGTTCGCGCTGAGTCACTGGATCGGCTCCTTCGTGCTGTTGATGGAAGACGAACTCAGCAACACGACCTGATTCGGCCAGCGCCGCCGCCATATTGCCCCGCGGATATCAGAACGTCAGTAGTACGGGTCCACGGAGGCATGGGGCAGCGGCAGGCTCGCCACCGGGTGCTGCATGTCGCTCACGGCGTGAACCAGGATGCCAGCGTCAGAGATCGAGTAGACGTAGTCATCGATGAATACGCCACGGCGCACCTCGCCCGCGTACCCGTCACACGGCTCGGTCGTGTCGTAGGTGCAGTTCATGAAGTCACCGTGATCCGCCGCCCCGAGCGGCTCGAAGCCGGAAGTCGCGTCGACTTCGAAGACCTCGAGGCTGGCCTCATAGCCTCGCTCGCTGTAGCCGCTGAAGGGGAAAGCCATGAGCCGCCGCTCAGGGAAGAAGCTGAAGGCCTTGTGATCGTAGTTGGCGGTGCTCCAGCCCGCTTGCGCGAACACGTGCTTGTGGGTCAGGGCTGGCGCCGTGGCATCGGTCACGTCGAAGATCTGCAACGCCAGGGCGTCCTGCTCGATGCCATCTTCCCCTCGATTTCGTCCGATGGTCACCAGGTGCGTGTCGTCGAGCGGGTGCATGTAGTCGCTGAAGCCGGGGATCTCGAGCTCGCCAAGCACCTTCAGAGCTTCAGGGTTCGACAGGTCCACCACGAACAGCGGATCGGTCTGGCGGAAGGTGACCACGTAGCCACGATCGCCGACGAAGCGCGCTGAGAAGATCTGCTCGCCTCGCGCCATGGGCCCCGTGTCGCCCACCACGTCCAGGGCGTGCTCCGCGCCCGCTCGTAGCGCCAGCACGCGGTTCTCGGTGTCTCCCCACTCGTCGCCCCAGGTAGTGGTGGCGACCCGCACCACGCCATCTCGTTCGTCGATCGAGAACTGATCGTCGAGGTGGCCAGGCACCAGGCCGGAGGCCTCGTAGCGGGCGCTCGCTTGGTCGAGCCCGAACACATGGAGCGACGTCGCCTCCGAGCTGCCCCAGAAGCCGCTTCGCCACTCGTTCTGCGCGAGGATGAGCTTGTCGTGGTTGGCGTAAACCTGGCTCGCATACCCCAGCACGGCGGTCTCCGACGGCGCGGTCGCGCCCCCGAGGTCCAGTGTGATCACCCGGGTGATACCGTCGTTCGCGGAGCCATCGCTGGGGGCGTAGTAGTCCGAGCAGCTGGGCGTTACGTCGACCAGTGCCTCCCCGTTCGCCTCGAAGCTCCGGGGCAACCAGTCTGCGAGCGACGTGCGCTGGATCGCCGCTACTGCCGCTTGCTCCCAGGCCCTCACCTGGAACCGATACGACGTCGTACCGGGCTCTCCGTAGGGGACGTCGTAGAGCTCGGGAGGCGCGACGCCGAAGCCCCCACTGATCACGCTGCGCACCTGCGCCCCGATGCGTCGAGACGACGTGTAGGAGCCCTCGAAATAGAGCTCGCGCTCGACCGTGGGTACCGCGCCCTGGAGGTCTACGAGCGTCAGCTTCGTGAACGGTGTTCCCGTGGGGTAATACGGGTCCTCGGCCGGGGCCCCATCGTCACCGACCAGGCCTCCGCCCGCTCCGCCCGTCACGCGTCCGTCGCGAGAAGGGACGTCCAGGAAGGCGCTGGAGTAGACCAGCGCCTTCCCCTCCCCCACGTGCATCTCGAAGGGATAGCCCTCGATCGCCAGCGACTGCTCGACTCCAATGCTCTGGGGAGGCCAAGCGGTGATGACCATCAGCTCCTGACCGTGCAGCAGCCAGAGCCGCTCGCCGTCGGTCTTCACCAGGTCAGCTTCGTCGACACCCGCCACCTGGTTGTTGGTCTCCGAGTGCCCCGAGGGCGCGCCCGGATCGGCCGTCGTACCCCCGCCCCCGTTGTCGACCGCGCCCGACTCGTTGCCGTCGAACCCGCCTCCGCGGCTCCCAGGAACCCCGAGGCTCGGCTGGTACAGTTCTGCGGCGATCTGGTGCACCCGCGCGATTTGATCGCGCTTCACCAGCTCGCCCAGGTCCTCGCAGCTCGTCGCCCGCGTCAGCACGGCGGAGCGTCGAGCGACGGACTCCCCACCACCGCTGCAAGCGCTGGCCAAGGGGGCGAGCAAGCACGTCAAGGCTGTCAGTCGGAGCGCGGTTTTCATTGATCCTCCAAGCACGCAAGGGCCACTCGAAGGTCCCTGAGCAAGCCGGGTGCCAGCCTGCTGGGCCGCGGATCGGAGCCAGCTCGCATGCGCCCTGCGGGCCGGCCGCGACACGCCGCGCAGCTACTGGCACAGCTGGCACACTCAGCGGCGCCGACGGCCGAGCGCGATCAACAGGCCGAGCAACCACCAGCCAGCACCACCGGAACCCCGCGTCACCGTACGGCAACCACAGCCGCGATCCACGATGTCCACGGGGGGAGGCTCACAAGGGTACTCGCACTCGCCGTTCCCAGCCGCGCCGCCGGTCTCCCCGCCGTTGCCCCCACTCCCACTCAGCCCGCCTGCACCACTCAGCCCGCCTGCACCACTCGCCCCGCCTGCACCGCCCACGCCCGCTGCCCCCGCCGCTCCAGCGCTGCCCGCCGCTCCAGCGCTGCCCGCCGCTCCAGCGCTGCCCGCCGCTCCAGCGCCTCCGCCCACACCTCCCGCCCCGCCCACGGGCGCCGGAGGCACGTAGGGCACACCACAGGTCTGAGCGTAGCCAGTGTCGACCGGGACCGCGCAGCCGTCACCCCACGTCGCACCAGCGCCACTCGTATCCACAGGGAAATCACGACATCCGGGACCCGGGTCCCACTCGCCTCGAGCGGTGTGACACGGGGTCACGTCGATACCGCTCTTCTTCTCCACCCACTCGATGTGCCGGTGCATCACCGAGTACCAGCCGCCGCCCCCGCAACCGTCGCCATAGCTGGTGATCCCGAACACGCGCCAGCTCTGATCCGCGAGCCGTACGTACACCGGGCCCCCGGAGTCACCTTGGCAGGTGTCTCTCCCATCTCCACCGATGAACGCCTGCCCGTACTGATCGAAGTAGCCGAACGGCATCCGGACGGCGTGCTTGACGCCGTAGTCGCCGTCGTCGGTCTCGCCGAAGCCCACCGCGACCACCTCCTGCCCCGGCTTCAACACCTCCGTCTCGCAGCCCATCAGGACTGGCACGATGGGGACGTCGGTCTGGGGCTCCTTGAGCGTACAGTACGCGAAGTCCGTGCCGTGGGCGTTGCCCCCCGTGGGGCTCCCTCCAGCAAAGGTCTCGCATTTCTCCGTGGCAACGACGCGGACCGGCGCCTCTCCCTTCTCCCCGAAGGCTACCTCGCGGATACGATCTCCGCAGTGGGCGGCGTAGATCACGAGCCGCGGATGGATGAGCGTTCCGCTGCACCCGCCCAGGTAGACGCTGGTGGGCCACGCACAGCTGTCGCTCGGCAGCCCACCGTAGATGTTGCGGCGCTGAGGAGCTGCGCTCGCCGCCGGTACGATCGACACCACGCCAAGCAGCGCGAGGAGTGGGAGACGCCTCTTCATGGGAGCGACGGCTTACACCATCCCACATCGACCCGCATCCGGCATTTCACCGCGTGGTGCGGCCTGGTTGGCCCGCCCATCCCACGAAGGTTCGGGTTTTGTTGGGGGTGAGGCGGAGACCTACCCGACTTTCGGCGTAGGATGCGCCCCTCATGGCCGAGGACCAAGCAGCCGCGCCACAACCTCCGAAGCGCCCCCGCCTGGCTTGGAGCCGTGGGCGTTGGGCCCTGCTGGCACTGGGCGCTGGCGTCGCGGCCCACTGGTACGTCTCTCGGCGCACAGCGACGGAGACCGCGGCGCGCCTGCATGGTGCTGCGAGCCAGTTCGCCGCCTGCGTCGCTGGCGCCCGCCCACCGGACCCGATGTCGCCAGAGGCGAGACGAGGTCTGGAAGCGATGCTGTTCAAGCGCCTCGCCCTGAGCCTCTCCAAGGCCAAGCCGCTGACCGCCTGCGAGCCACTCCTGGCCGAGGTGAAGAAGCGCGCCAATATCCACGCGGATAATTTCTACCGACGGGCTCCGAACGAGGTGTCCAGTATTCAGACGATCGCGCAGCGCCTGCAGACCCTGGACTTCACCCAGGAAGCCAGGCAGTGGTCCAGGAAGCCCGGAGACGGCTCGGAGAGCCCCACGCTCCAGCTGATCGCCGACACCCAGCGCCTGTTGCAGCTCACCTGTCAGGTCGCCCAGGCTGAGAAGGCATACGACGTCGGCGCGTGTCCCCTGACGGGCGAGACCGCTCGCGGCCTACCCGATCCGCGACTGGCGCTGGAGGTGGGTTTGGGCGATCCGATCGCCGACTTCGAACTGCGCGCGAGCGCCAATCCAGCGCCTCGGCTCACGGTCGCGGCTCGGGGACGACGGGGCAAGTTCGGCGCCTGGCTAGCTGGCGCCTTCGCTCAACCTGGCGCTGCCGCCTCCTGGCGGACCCTGAGCCTCAACCTCCCGGCGCTACCCCCGCCGCCTCCCGATCGCTCGCTGCCTCGCCTCGAGCTGCAGAGCAGCCAGAGCGAGCTGCGCGTCACCCAGTCGTTCGCTGGAGCTGGCCGCGCCTTCAGCGCGGATCCCGGGCTCTCCAAGGCGACGCTCGGGCTGAGCCTCACTGCGCCTCGACCAGCGGACTCGGGGACGGCGGCAGTGCCGTCAGCCAGACTCGTCCCATTGCCCAACGGCGCCTCGGCCTGGATCCACATGGAAACAGCCGGAGAGACCAGGATAGACTACTACGACGCAAGAGGTCAGCCCCTCTCGAGCCAGCGCCTCGACGGCGCTCCGCTCGCGACGGGCGCGGCGCCGCCCCGGCTCTTCCTGCGTGGCGACGGGCTGGAGGTCCGGCGCCTCGACTCCGATGCCCCGGACTCGAAGCCGCTGGCTGAGCAGCCCTTTCCACCGGACCACACGCTGCTCCAGAGCCTGGACGGCTGCGGCGCGGAGCCGGTGACGGCGCTGCTCGGCAGGAGCGATCGCGGGGCCTCGCTGCTGACCTATGACGATACCGCACGGGCGGGAGACCGCTTCAGCTGGAAGCTGGACCGCGGCACACGGCCGTCGCTGGTGTGCGGCCTGTGCCCTCCTCGCGTGCTGGAGGCCACCGGGGACGCGCTGGCGCTGCGGCGCCCGAGCGACGATCCGCAGCGCACTCAGGCCATCGACACACCGGTCCTGTTCGGCGCCAACGCCGCGCTGCAGACCGATGCGACCTGCGTCGATCGAACGACGCTGCTTGCCTACGTGGTCGGCGGCGCGGTGCTGGTTCAGCGCGTGATGCCGGGGGGGAGCGAAGCCCCGACTGAGGTCGCGCGGCCTTCCGAGCAGGGGAACGCAACGCATCCGACGTGGCTGCTCTTGCCACCGCAGGACGCCGAACCCCCACGCTTGCTGCTGTTCTGGCGGCGCGCTGGAGGCAAGACCCGCAGCGATCTACTGCGCATCGAGTTCGCAGAGAGCGCTGACCTGGGCAAGAGCTGGCACTGAACCGGCGCGGCCCTTCGCGCGCGCCGAGCCGCGACGCCATGCGCGAATCGCCTGCACCACCCACCGAGAAGGGAGAAACTTCTGGCACTCGTCCCCGGGATCACCTAAGTATTCCGCCCTCGGATCCTGGGCTACGCAGGAAAACCCCAGTGATTCCGGACTCCTGCCGGAGTGGCGGAATTGGCAGACGCAGCGGATTCAAAATCCGCCGAGGTAACCCCTCGTGTGAGTTCGAGTCTCACCTCCGGCACAATCAGCTCGACCTCGCGCTGCGGGCGCGAGTGGAGCGGCTGCCTGGCGCGGCCGACTCCGACGCGAGCGCCGTCCGCCCGCGGCTGATCCTCCAGCCACGGCAATCCGCATGGAAACTCCATCCGACGCCCTGGCGGCTACTTGAGCAAGCCGTACGCGGCCAGCAAGCTCATGCCGAGGAGCCACAGCAGGACCAGGCGCCACTGCTTCGCACCGAGCGCGAGATCTCCGGCGGGCTCCGACGCCCCGGATCCGGCGCTGCCTTCGGACTCCTCGACCAGGCGCTTCTGTGCCTCGAGGGACTCGAGCCGGCTGCGCAACAGCGACAGCTCTAGCTCCAAGCGCGTGAGGCGGTCTTCGGTCTCGACCTCGAAGCTCGAGGCAGGCGTCGGCGCGGACAGCAAGGTCGTCGTGGTCTCCTCGCCCACCGGGACGGCCACGCTGCGTGGCGTCGCTGGTACCGGTTCCTCCAATTCCACCGAGACGTGGAGAGACGACGAAGCCGTGGGCTCGTCCTCCGACAGCGTCTCGCCTCGTCGGGTCACCACGTCGGACTCAGGCTCCGTCACATCGACTACTTTAGACCAAGTGGCGCAGATCGCATGCTTCAGCCCCGGGAACGACGCGCCTTCAAGCCCACCCGACGAGCGTCGCGATGTCCAACGTCGGTCACGCGACGTGACGCGGCCTCCAGCGTCGGCTCCAGGGGCGTCGTGAGGTCGACCAGCTCGCCAAGCTCCTGAGTCGCTCGCTCCGCGTGACGCCACGCCGCAGCGTGACCCAGCGTCTCGGGGTCGTGCTCCAGCGCCAACTCCTGGGCGAGGTGTAGACGCTCCGCAACGGAGCGGATGCGCCGCAAGCGCTGGACGTCATGCCGCCCGGCGCGTTCCGCTGCGTACATCGCTCGCAGGATCCCGATCAGATCCCGTACGGCTTCGAATGGAAAGGGCTGAGCCCGAGGCACGAGCATTCAATGCTACATCCATACACCGCCTGGCGTCGTCTTCGACAGCGCCGCGAGCTAGTCTTCGAGAGTCAGGGGCGTGTCCCACCAAGCCGCGCTCGGTGGTCGCGGCCCGACGCGCAGCCCTGTCCCCCTGCTCCCCCCCGAAACCGACCTCGAACGCAGCCATGGAACGCCTCGCCCCGTCCAAGCTCGCCAGCCTGCTGAAAGGCGTGGAGGAAGCGCACCCCGCGGGTCGCTTGCGCCGCCTCTGGAGGGAGGTCGTCGGGCCAAGAGTAGCCGCCCGCAGCGAGGCAGGTTGGCTGAAGGCAGACGTGCTGACGGTGAAGGTGGCGTCTCCGGTCTGGGCTCAGGAGCTGGCGCTGCTGAGCGAGACGATCCTCGCGCGGCTCAACCAGGCCGGCGTGCCCGCCAGGCAGCTGCGGTTTCGCGTCGTCGAGATGGGCGGCGCAGCGCCCAACCGCAGGCAGAAGCGCACCAAGCCAGAGCCCAAGATGCCCCGCGCGACGCTCCCTGGTGAGCTCGTCGCGCACCTGGCGGCAGTCGACGATCCGGAGCTGCGTGCTCGCATTCGTGAAGCAGCAGAACTCACGCTGGCTCGCCACGACAAGCGTCGTCGCTAGCTCGCCTCCGACCGCGTGTTACCGCGAGGCAACGAGCCGCTCGAGGCCCTCGATGCGCTGAACGATGAATCGCTCGGCCGGGCCCATGCTCTGCTCCGTGGCCTTCAGCACCGCGACGTACTCACGCAGCCGCTTCAGGTCGACATCGACCTGCCGCACGAACTGGTACAGCTCTTCGACGATCACTCCAGGCAGCGGCTTCTTGCACAGCTGATTGAGCTCGATGGCGTAGTCGACCCAGCTTCCTTTGCCGGTGGCCCGCGCCAACTTGATCGAGTAGGAGGTCGCCTTGTCGAGCACCGCGGGCTGGATCTCGGCGCCTCCCCGGCGCTGGGACGCCAGCAGGTTGCGCAGGTAGTTCGAGAGGATCCGTTCGGCTTCGGCTCCTCGCCCCATCGCCAACACCTTGTCGGCGACGCCGCCCAGCAGATCGAACGCGTCGCCTTTGCGCGTCGCCTCGGTATCCCCGGAGGGTTCGCCGGCGGCCGCGGGTACCGTGGTGAACGGCGCGGGCTCGAGCCCGGTGAGCGTTTCCGCTGCGGAGCGATCTCGGTGCTCCGCCAGGGTGACGCTATTCATCCCCCCGGCGCGCGCGGTCCGCACCATCAGCTCCTGCTTGCCGATCAGGATGCGGTCGCCATCGCTGACCTCCTT